>CAVZRB010000015.1:0-302455 GCA_963777585.1 uncultured Gammaproteobacteria bacterium
TACTGGTTGAGCGTATTGCTCTCGCCGGACGCTACGGCGACTGGGTAGCGATGGTCGACAGGATCGTCGTCGGAGCGAGCGAGAACGAGAAACGCAAGCTCTACCGGGACGACGCGATCCGCTTCTATCGGCTTTGACGGGTCAGATGAGTGCGGCGACGCTGCGCCCGACGACGTAGGCGCCGACGATCACAACAATGGCGGCAAAGGCATAGGACAGTGCCGGACGCCGCGCTGCGAGGCCCCGCGATACGCGTGCGCCGGCGAAGCCTCGCGCGAACCCGCCGGCAAGCAGGAACGCGGCGATTTGCCAGTCGACGAGGCCGGAGAGCGCGTAGTTGCCAGCGGTGGTGAGGCCGAACGCGGTGACCGAAAGGAGCGAGGAGCCGACGGCATTGAGGAGTGGCATGCCGGTCGAGAGCACGAGGCCGGGGACGATGAGGAAGCCACCGCCGATGCCGGAGGTCGGCAAGAAAGTCCGACGGCGAGCGCCACCGGCGCGATCCTCGGGAGGAGCTACGGCGCCGACTGCCAATCAAGGTGAACGCTTGGGTCGCCGACTTCGGCCGGCTTGTCGGCGACCTCGATGATCTCGGCCACGGTCAGCGTACCCTGCCATTTGATTTTGCCGGTGGCCGCATCGTTCTGCCGGTAAAGGACCGGTTCACGTTGCAGCGTGGAGGTTTGCGGCAGTATTTCGGTTGGCTCGTGGCGAACGCCGGCGCTAGGGAAACACTTGCCGAAAGCGACCAGCAGCCTGGGCGAACCTTTGAGACGGATTTTCCTGCGCACCAGCGCCCACGCCAGGTTGCGCTCCTTGGCCAGGAAGCCGAGCCAGGTGCGGGTATCCGCCGTCACGTGCAGATCCGGCTGTACCCACCAGGCCTTTCTGGATGCGGAGCGTGCGGTCCCGGATGACGATCGTCGCCTCGCGCTGTTCATCACCGGTGAAGGTGAAATGGTAAGTGGCATTCAAGCCCCGCGATTGCGTGGGCTGGAACACCAGGGGCATGGTAGCCAGCAGTCCGTCGATGGTGCGCGGTTGAAGCGCATTGCCGACGTGCTTGACGGTTTTGTTTTGCCATTTTTTTCGGGCGAACGTATCGGCGTCGGAGTCCTTGATCACATAAACGGGTTCCGGTTTATCCTGCAGCGGCTTGACGACTTCCTGCAGGTGAGCCTTGCGATCCCTGAGATAGGGACCGATCACATCCTCGCCGGCCGGGCAAACCGCCATGCAATAGGCGGACTTGTAATTGGCGCGGTGCGACAGGCTTTGCCACATGGCAGCGGTTTCCGGCCCGCTGATGCGCTTGCGGTAGTCCATGGCGTCCTTGCTGTCCGCCACTTGCTCGACCCAATCGGTGAAACCGCCCATGAATTCCCGGTAGTTGTGCGTGAAGCAGGCCGAGAAGTTGAAGCCGCCATCGGGTGCAATGGCGCCCACCGGGCAAGTCGCCACGCAGAGCTTGCACTCCAGGCAGGGGTTGTAATCGAGCGGCTCGTCGTGCGCCGTGGCCTCGGCATCGATCAGCACGGTCCCGAGCAGGATGAAGTTGCCAAATTTGGGATGGATGACATTGCGATGGATGCCCATATGACCCAGTCCCGCCGCCACTGCGACCGGCTTGTGCGAAACCACCCAGATGCCTCCGTGGGGAAACTGGTACATCTCCATCGGGAAGCCCATCGCGGGGTTGACCGCCCGAATGCCGGTTTTCTCCAGACGTAGGACGATATGACGGCTCACTTCATCTACCAGGTCGCCGGTGTGATGAAACTCCAGATTCGCGACGGATCGCGCGGAACTGCGCACCGGCTCGCGCGACATGCGGACGACGAAGCTCAACAAGGTCTTCGTCCAGGGATAGTGCTCCAGAATCTCTGTGCGCTGCGGGTCCAGAGCCGGCAGGTCGATGTCAATCAGGCCGGCATCGTCAGCACCGCAATCCATGGCCAACTGCCGCAGCCAATCGGCTTGCAGCGTGCGTCTGGCTTTCGCATTGACATCTTCACCGGCTTCCCTGGCGCGTAATATGTTTGACGGTAGGGTGTTCATTAAGATCCATAGTGTTGTCCTCTTTGCAGCAAGAGCGGATCAGCGCAACGACAGCAGTCGGCTCAGGTTACAGCACCGTGTCGTCGGATACAGGCCAGTAAACAAATGGCCACCCAAAGCAGGTCGGAAAGTACCTGGGCAGGCGGTTTCTCCGCGCTGGACTCTCGCGAGGATTTGCGAGTGCGCGAGGCTTGCATTAGCGGCGTACCTAAATGAGTCAGTTGGACTGACAGAAGCAAATGAAGGCTAAAGGAAACAAATCATTTGTTCAATATGTACAAATACCTATCGTTTGAAAGCGTGAATTTTAAATTCGAGGGGAGGTTATTCTGCTTATCCGGCATGCAGTCAGAAATTGTCTTCTGAAAAAAGTATTGCATATCAATATTCACTAATGAATTACTATTTTCTGCTCATCGATAACTTCGCCTATGACACAGGCCCTGGATACGTTGTTTTTATGAAGGGCTTTCAGGCATGCTTCTGTCTGATGAGATGGCACTGAAAACAACAGTCCGCCGCTGGTTTGGGGATCAAACAACGCAGGAAATTTTTGATTGCTCACCTCAGCGCTCAGTACGGCGCTTAAAGACTCATAGTTTTCATGAGCAATAGAGGCGTAATAGCCTTTTGCAAATAACTCGCCGACGCCATCGAACAAGGGTATCGCCTGGTAGTCGATTTTAATGCCCAAAGCGTTATCGCTGTTTTTTCCCAGCATTTCAAACGCATGGCCCAGCAGGCCGAAACCGGTAATATCCGTGCAGCCGGAAACAGCAAAGGATTTGATGATCTCCATGGCTGTTTTGTTGGATTGCAAGCATGCTTGAAAGCGCCTCATCCACCAGTTTGCCGTTGGCCTGAGCAAGCATATTGGCGGCAAAGATTACGCCGGTGCCGATGGGTTTGGTCAGTATCAACCGGTTGCCGGGTTTAGTGAGCTGTTTTCTTAAAACCCGCTCCGGCGCGACTTCGCCCTGGACTGCAATGTGAAATGGCAAGCTCCGATCCCTCGCCGGTATGGCCGCCGACCAGAGAGACCGCGCTTTGGGTCAGAATATCGAGCACGCCCGACATCACCTGAAAAATATCTTCCTGCTGAATTTTCTTGTTTGCGGCTTCGAGCGTCAGGCCAACCTGCGCGGTCTTGGCAACGCCGCCCATCGCATAGATGTCGCTTAAGGCATGCTGGGTGGCAATTTGGCCTAGCAAATAGGGGTCTGAAATAAACGACCGGAACTGATCGATGCTTTGCAGGCACAGGGTATGCTCGGAAAACCGGGTCAACGCGCAGTCTTCGCCATCTTTGACGCCTAGCAAAACAGCGTCGTCTTCGGGGATGTCCAGCTTATTCAGGCTTAGCGCTAGCGTGGAAGCCCCAAGCTTGCTGCCGCAGCCGCCGCAGGTATTGCTTTCCCAATCGTTCGGGAACCAGCGTGCTCTTGGGCTCAGGCATGACTTTATTAAAATGCTGGGGCTTTGCGCTGAAAGTCCTGGCCTGAAACCGCTTCATAAAGCGCCTGTCGATCCCGTCCTTAACCGTCCACAACAATGAAGGCCACATCCACCTGAGGATGGATGGGCTGTCCTGATGAACCAGGGCTTTGCGGTCGCCTATGGTTATTAAAGACAGCACATTTTTCTTGGGATGAAAGGTCTTTAACTCGGACTTGCCAGTGAAATAGGCGCGTATGTTGTGCTCAAGCACCATGCCTTGGCGGACTGCGTAAACGCCTGCTTTTTTCAAAGGCGACGGTGAAAAATGAATGCAATCTCCGGCGGCAAACAAGGCGTGTTCATTTTCAACCAGCAGATTTCCGCTGACCTTTAAAAAACCGTCCTGACTCACCGGTAGTCCCGAGTCTTTAAACCACTTCGGCGCGGAGGCTTGGGTAGCCGTCAGCACCCGATAAAAATCCTTAGTCTGAACCAGACCTTGTTCGTCTTCAAGCACCAGGCCGTTTTCCTGTTCCTGAAGCGCCAGCGTGTTTTGCAAGACTTTGATGCCCAGCTCTTGGAGTGTTTCTGACAGCTTTTTCTGGGCTACAAGGTCTTTTGCCGAGACCAGGAATTCGTGCCGGTGTATAAGGTTCACCTCGGCATTCCATTTATGTTGGTCGATCAACATTTTCAGGATGATCGAGATTTCAACGCCGGATGCGCCGGCTCCGACCACGGCAAGCCGTAGCGATTCGCTACCTTTATAGTCCTTAAGGTCGGCCATCAACCGCTCCCAATGCGCGATAAACCTGGAAATCGGCTTAAGCGGGATTAGCTTTAAAGCCGCCTTGGTTGATGAGTTATCTATGCTTTTAGGCTCTATGCCCACGTTAATGGACGCGCAGTCGTAACTGACTTCCGACCTGTTCTCCAGCCGGATTTTTTTTCTTTGCGGATCGATCCCGATGATTTTGGCCTTGATAAAACGCTGGCCGAGTTCCTCGCAGATTCGTCTTAAATCGAAATGACAGTCTTCATAGGAATAATAGCCCGCCAAATAGCCCGGTATCATGCCGGAATACGGCGAATGGGTCTGATCGGATATTAACGTGATCCTTAGGCCGCCAATCGGATTCATGGCCAGCATTTTCAAGACCTGGATGTTGGCATGCCCGCCGCCAAGCAGAACCAGGTCTGAAACGATTGGTGTTGAGTTCTTATTCATCATGCAGCTGCCTCAAAAAGTCCAAACAATCCTGCCAGGTTCCTTTAAACAAGGTCTTTCGTGACTTTAAAGACAGCGAATGGATATAGAGTTTGTCGTAATAATGCGTCAGCAAGCGTTCAATCCAGTCGAGATAAGCACCTGTGAAGTCTTCATTCAGCGCATCGAATTGAAACGATTGGCTCAGCATAGCCTTAATATTATCGCACTCCAGTCCGCCCAGCTTGTTTCTGATCCGCTCGACATTTCTTGCAAAGCTGTGTTCCAGTTCGTGCAACGGCATGCCGCCTGCAAAAGGCGCCTGGATATATTCCTTAAAGATTTCCAATGCCCGGATCCGGACTGGCGTTTCGATCATCACCATCGGCGCTGGGACCATACGAGCATAAAACATATCAGGCAGGTGACATCGACCGATATTGGGACTTTCATCCTCAAGCACGTAGTTATCAGTAACTTGATAAAGGGATAGCGCCAACTTGTTTTCAAACGTAGCTTGCTGAGGCTGGCTTACTCCAAAATGCGATCCAAAAGCGCTGCCTCTATGATTGGCAAGACCTTCAAGATCGACAAAGTGCCGGAGCTTGTGAATCAAGCGGGTTTTCCCCGATCCTGTCATGCCGGAAAGGACGACAAAGGGTGCAGGGTTTTCAATGGCCTTAAGCGCCTCATGTCTTAAACCTTTGTAGCCGGACTCAACCCGTAAGATCTCAAGCCCTTGTTGATAAATCCATTCCTGGGCCAAACGCGAGCGCAGTCCTCCGCGCCAGCAAAAGATCAACGCGGGTTGCTGGGGATGGCTTTTAATCGACTCGCACCATTGCTTAATCATCTGCTCTTTGTAAGTCGCCACTAACCAGTTTGTGTCCAAGCGCCTTGGCGGCTTCCGAGCCTTCGGTCTTGTAGGTCAGTCCCACATCATGGCGATGGGCATCTGAAAGTATCGGAATATTTACCGTGTTTTCAAAGTGCGCCTTTGCATATTCCCCCTCCGACCTCACATCAATGACGGCCATTTGATTATTTGTGCTAAGCAGTCTAAAGGCCTCGGCAGCGGGCATAGTGGGGTGATTCATATATAAGGAGGAATTATGGCTGACAAAATTACGCCTTAATATAACAGAAATGTCCGGCTATTTTCTTCCCGTACCTACTTGGATCGAATAAGTCGCATCCGATAAAGAAACCAGCCGTATACAGCGACATTGATGATTATTACACCCGCAGCCAAGCCAAACTGAATGTGTCTGGTGAGTCCGGAGGGATAGATGATGGACAGAAGATAATGTTCAATGAAGCTATCCGAGTAGCCGGCATCACCGGCGATTCGGCGAAGCTCGACTTCCGCCACCGTAAGTGGGCATACCTTTCCTGTCAATTCAATGAATGTTCCCCAGCAGGCAGCCGGTATGTGAGCCAGTGCAATCCAGGGAGAGCGAAGTGCGATGAGGCCGCCAAAAATGACGAATCCGATAAACAGGAGGTGGAGAATAAGAACGGAATCTGCCAAGAGTCGATAGATCATGAGGATGTGGAAGTATTTTTAATATACCGTCAAAGTTGTTACTGGGTATCTCATTCCTTGCTGCCATTTTAGCTTTATTGGGCCGCTATTGGCCGGTTAGCGCTCCGCTTGAGGGGGAGCATCCCTCTCCCCAAGCGCGATTGTTAGGCATGATGCGTTTCAATCTTCCGTGCTACCAATGAACCGATAGATTGCCGCGCCGAGTAAAGCGCCAATGATGGGCGCCACCCAAAATAACCACAGTTGTCCAACAGCCCAGTCACCAACGAAGACGGCGACACCTGTACTGCGTGCAGGGTTTACGGAGGTGTTGGTTACCGGAATGCTGATCAGGTGAATCAGGGTAAGGCAAAGACCGATAGCTATAGGGGCCAGTCCCTGCGGTGCGCGTTTGTCGGTCGCACCGAGAATGACGAGTAGAAACATCATGGTCATAACAACTTCAGAGACCAGGGCCGCAAGCAAGGAATAGCCTCCAGGCGAATGGGCGCCATAGCCATTGGAAGCGAATCCTGCTGAAACATCGAAGCCTGCCTTGCCGCTGGCGATAAGATAAAGAACGCCTGCACCAACAACAGCGCCCAATACTTGAGCGACGATGTAAGGCAGCAATTGGCTTGCCGGGAAACGACCGCCAGCCCATAGTCCTACAGAAACTGCCGGATTTAGATGGCAGCCGGAGATGTGTCCGATTGCGTAGGCCATAGTGAGTACGGTTAAACCAAACGCCAGTGCAACCCCGAGCAAACCGATGCCAACATCAGGAAATGCCGCTGCCAATACGGCACTGCCACACCCGCCAAGAACCAGCCAGAATGTCCCCAAAAACTCCGCAAAATATACTTTCATAAGTTATCCCCTTTACGCTTTTGACAATGATGCTTAATAAGTAATTATTCAGTTTCTGCATGTTTTTTATCAAAATAGCAATGTTCGAACTGAATGCGCAATTCGTACAAACACCTATGTAGGCGCGGTGGAAGCGTTGGATAAAGCGCTCGATAAGCTCGCCATGAACGAAATGCGGTTGATGATTGGTTGGTGCTGGCCGGGTAGCGGTTATTAACGTGCCTTTGTTAAGAGGGCTTTCTCATTTCATTATGCAGCCATCGTTCAAGGACTTTGATCACATAGGCTTCTTCATCCGGAGTAAGCGCGCGGCCCTTCGGTATTCGGTGCCATTTTTCCAGGCAACCGCGGCAGCAACAGGCTGTTGCATGTTGTGCCACAAAAACCGGGTGCCCCCGGAAAGGGGTTTGTTTGCCATCATTTTTAGGCACCGCTGGCGCCAGGCGTTTTGCGATAAAGTCTCCGGCATGAACGATAACTGTTGGCAGTCCTTTGGTATGCAAATAAACAAGATCTTTGCCTTGGAGGTGAAATTTGCTGCGGAAAGCTGACTTTGAGAGTGCCTCAAAGAGTTCGTCTAAATCTCTCATTAGGGTGTGTTATAAATCTTCTGTTTCATGTTGGATACTGTTTCATTATGGGCGGATGTTTTATTATGAATCAAGTTCTGAATTATTGTGCTGGCCTCTGATTATATGAATACCCACGAACAAAGACATCGCAGCGTGCATCTGAATGACAAAGCGTTATTCAGCGGCGAACAATTGCTTCGCTTGCATGATGCGGTCTATGAATTCTGCTGGCTGCTTAATCGCGGCTATGCGCGACATTCGGTTATTCAACTGGTGGGCGACCACCATCAGCTTGCAAAACGTCAACGTCTGGCGATTTCCAGGGCAGCCTGTTCGAATATCAGCCGGGAGTTAAGAAATACAAAGCGCCTTGAGATTGAACAAATCAAAGATCGGCAATTGGTTATTGACGGATTTAATCTGATTATTACCGTTGAAACGGCTATGGCGGGAGGTTTGTTGCTGCGTTGCTGCGATGGTTGTATACGGGATATTGCCAGTATTCATGGGACTTACCGGCAGGTGCATGAAACCCGGCAGGCGATTGAGCTCATTGGTAATGTGCTGCAATCCTTTTCTCCTGCAAGTGTGTTGTGGCTGTTTGACAAACCCGTCTCCAACAGCGGACGGCTTGCTGAGATGGTGCGGGACATTGCCAGAGGTCCATCGCTGGAACTGGCAGGCGGAGTTAATTGAAAACCCGGATCAGGTCATTCTGGGCAGCCATAAAGTCGCTATTACCTCGGATTCAGCGATATTGGACGGGAAAGTGCAGTGGGTAAATCTGGGCGCTTACCTCATAACAAACTATTTTCATGAGTCCTGGTTGATTGATTTTTCAGACGCCTTGGATAAGCCTGAATAAAGCCTGCGAATCATCAAAATCGCTGTTTGTAAGTAGTTGTACGGATTTGTCATGGTTCGTAAACAAGAGATATACGGTTATGAATTTAAATAAACATTTTGGTTTATTTTAGCTTTTTAAAAACGGTTCATTAACTGTTCAGATTATTTTACTATTCTGTAACCTCCGATAACGACTCACCGAGGAACGTACCATGCGAAACAAAACTCTCTTACTGATTTCATTTTTGGTTGCATCCGGTTCAGTATTGGCCGAACAAGGCGTACTTGAAAATGCCGCCAAACAAGTTCTGAAAGACACCGCTACTACTGCAGCTCCCAAAGAGGCTGCTACTACTGCGACTCCAGCTACTCCCAAAGAGGCTGTTAAAGGTGCCGAAGCAGAAAGTCAGATTCTGAAAAAGGCCAAGGAATTGAAAGAAAGCGTTGAAAATGCGCCGGATGCAGTTAAAGAGCAAGCGAAGGAGGAGGCAAAGCAAAAGCTGAATAAAGCGGTTCCGGAAAAAACCAAGAAAGACATCGAGGATGCGGAAAAGCTGAAAGGCCAGGTTGAAAGCCTCCCTAAATCGTCCGATGAGGCCACCAAGGCAGCCGAGAGCAAGGCAAAAGAAAAAGCCAGAAAGAAGGCTCTAGAGCTGTTGCAATAATTTTTTTATAAACGATTAAACGAAGAGGCCGGTTTATCCGGCCTTTTTGTTGGCTATCGACTGTTCTTTGATCGAAAAACCCCGCCAACCCAATTTGAATGTTTTCCGTGAACCCGGGAAGGTGTAGAAGATAATGTTCAGTGAAACTATCCGAGTAGCCGGCAGCACCGACAATTCGGCAAAGCTCGGCTTCCATTTGAATGCGCAATTCGTATAAACAGATATGATTTCAACAGCCTTGTGGAGATTTATCGTGGTGAAGGCTCGTCATTGTCCCTGGTCTCTTGGATTACGTTGAAGTCTTGAGGCCTTGTATTCAGCAATTCCAAAAAAACCTCACCCAGGCCGGGATCGAGTTTACCTTTAACGATTTCTTCACGAATGATGCTGATGACTTCTTCAAAAGATAACGCCGGTTTATAAGGATGCGGGGATGATAGAGCATCGAATATGTCAACAAATTGAAACACCCTGGCTAAAAATGGGATAGCTTCTCCTTTCAGTCCATCCGGGTAGCCACTGCCGTCCCAGCGTTCGTGGTGGGAACGAATAATCGGCACGGTGAGTGTCATACCCTTCAAGCCACTACACAGTTGTCTATCGAGACCATGAAGAAATTCTGGAAGAAAGGGGGCGTAAAAGTGGATCATGCCACCCTCAATCGCTGGGTTGTTCGCCATTAATCTTCCTTAGCTATAAGCTGCTAAAAATCGTAAACGGACCGTTGCACTTCGTGGAGGATGGATGAGACGTATATCAAGGTCAAAGGCCAATGGGTTTATTTATACCGTGCCGTTGATAAGTTTGGCGACACCGTTGATTTCATGCTCTCCGAGAAACGCGATGAAGCGCGCGACTACGCATTCTTTAAGCAAGCCATAGATAACAATGGGTTTCCAGAAAAGTGGTTATGGATAAAAGCGGTGCCAACTATGCTGGGCTGGAAAATATTAACATCTTGCTGATGCTTGCTGGAATTCATCAGTTTTGTTGAAATTCTTCAGATCAAATATTTGAATAATCTGGTTGAACAGGATCACCGTTTCATCAAGAAAATCACAAAACCGATGATGGGCTTCAAAGCCTTTCATTCAGCAAAGGCAACCATCGATGGAATCGAAACGGCGCATATGATTCGAAAGGGACAGCTGTCCGATGAAAATATACCGGCTTATAAGCAATTTATGGCTTTAGCAGGATAACTGTTGTCCGCAGATAAGTGCGTCTTTACGCTTTATGAATATTTGCGACAAAACCCGCGCTGGCAGCTATAAATTGACCATAATAGCGATAGCATCTATACTCAGGCGCTATCAAGCAAAAAATAATCAGAGTTGCGAGCAGGTGAAAAATAACCAGACTAGCCGTCCATAAGTAAGGTAATGCTTTTTTTTGCCAGAATTTCAAGTTTAAATTTTAGTGAAAAGTTAGTCGAAAAAATCATATTACCCATAAATTAACTAGATTAGGAAAATTCAATGAAGCTTTTGAAAGTAGGACTTACCCTTGCTGTAGCCTTGTTAGTGGTTAACGAACAAACTGCACAGGCCGCTACGACAACCACCACTTTTCAAGTTACAGCAACAGTCAACAACGCCTGCACTGTTTCAGCAACGGATCTTGCCTTCGGCGTCTATGATCCATCCGCAGCAGATAATGATAAAACCAGTACCGTTACGGCCACTTGTACGTTGGCAACGTCCTATGACATAGGCCTGAATGCAGGTATAGCTGCGGGTGCTACAGTAACGACCCGGAAGATGAAGCACGCGACTTTAACCGACCTGATTAATTACAGCCTTTTCAGTGACGCCAGTCGCACTATTAATTGGGGTAATACGGTCAGTACGGACACGGTTCATGTCGCTAGCGCGCTTGGTACGCCTGAAGTCCATACCGTATACGGCAGAATTCCTACCGGCCAGTATGTAACGGCTGGATCTTATGCTGATACCATTACTGTCACCGTTACCTATTGATGGTAGTGCGCAGTATTCAAACCGCCCGTACGGTAAAGAATTGGGTGTGCCTTTTTCTGTCGTTACAGTGCGCCTTAACATGCGGAATCGCTCAAGCCGGTTCCTATGGCATTAACCCGGTCAAATTGACACTTTCTGCGCAAAACTCCACGCAGATTATCACGGTACGTAACGACGGAGCGCAAGCCGCAGTCATGCAAGTGGAATTAGCGGCATGGTCGCAAGCGGATGGCCAAGATGTTTATACGCCGACAAGGGAGTTATTGGCGACTCCGCCTATCTTTACCGTACCGGCCGGAGTCTCGCAAATTATCCGGGTCGGGTTGCGTCGTGCGCCCGACGAACAACGCGAACTCGTCTATCGTTTGTTTCTGCAGGAGGTTCCACCTCCTGCAAAAGACCGACACGGTGAGTTTACAAGTGGCCTTACGCATCAGCGTGCCGGTATTCGTCCCGCCTCCTCATCCTGTCAAACCGGTTTTGCACTGGCAAATCATACGTCTTGACGAGCACACGCTGCAAAGTCGGCGTAACCAATACCGGTAATGGCCATGATCATCTGTCAGCTTATAAAATTTATCAATCAGGTAACGCCAAACCCTTTCTTACTCAACAACTTTTTGCTTATTTACTCCCTGGTGAAACGCACTATTGGTCAATCACGACCGATTTGATGCCTAATTCCGGCGAACACTTGAGCGTTTTGGCTAAAACTGAGTTGGGCGAAGTTAATGCCGACATAGTTATGGATAAACCCTAATCCTCAACGGATGAGGCAGTTTTTTTTTGTCTACTGTTTTTGATAAAACCGGTTGTTGCCGAAACAATCACGGCGCTGCCCACTCCTACTCAGTACCCTGCCATACAGGAATTCCTACTGGCGATTTACGTCAATCAAGAGGATCTGCACGAAACTGCGCTGTTGCTCAAAAAGGACGGTGAATTACTGGCCGATGCTGCAGACATACAGCGCTGGCGTTTATCATTGTCATCGAAACCGGCACTCTCTTATCAGGGACATGATTACTATCCTTTGACAGCGCTTACCGGTATGTCCTACCGGATAGATGAGGCCAAACAAGCGCTGTTGATCGAAGTCAAGCCTGAATCTTTATCGCCTACCCAACTAAGCGGTTCTGCATTACAATTCTCAAAGCCCGATCCGTCTTCTCTGGGCGGATTTATCAATTACGATATTTTTACGCAATACACACAGCAACGTTTTCGACTTGATAGTTTAGTGGAATTGGGCGCTTTCAACGGTTGGGGCGTAGGGACGAGTAATTTTTTAGGCCGGGATATTAGCGATAAGGCCCAATTGATCCGTTGGAGAGCCACATGGACCATTGATAAGCCTGATCCAGCTCACTAGTCTAAGGTGGGCGACAGAATCAGCAGTGCTGGCGCATGGCGGGAGGCCTCGGTTGGCGGGCTTGCAGTGGGCGACTATTTTTCAGACTTACAGCCCGGATTTGTGACGTTCCTGCTCCCGGAGCATAGCAGGAGAGGCGGCGTTGCCTTCCACGGCGGATGTTTTTGTTAATAATAACCTGTTGCTGAGCCGTGATGTGCAGCCGGGGCCCTTTACCATCAACAACGTTCCAATGACTACCGGTTTACGCGATATGCACTTGGTTGTACGCGACATGCTGGGCCGCGAACAAACCATTAGCCAGCCTTATTACGCCAGTCCCAGTCTGCTGCGGCAAAATTTACAGGAATTTTCCTACGAGATCGGCTCAATCCGTAACAATTACGGATTGAGCAGTAACGATTACGGGCGATTGTTCGCTGTGGGCACGCACCGCATGGGTTTTAGCGAGTATTTAACCGGTGAGGGGCATGCCGAACTGTTGCAAAATCAGCAAAATATGGGGCTCGGCGGTGTTTTTTTATCGCCAACAATAGGTGTTTTTGACGCCGCCATAGCAGGCAGTCATAGTCAGAAAGGACCGGGAGCTTTGCTATCAATGGGGTTTCAACGACAAACTTCATGGCTTAGTTTTGGCGGTCATGCGCAGTACGCAGACAGCCAATTCGCCCAGCTTGGTTTAGCTCAGGATCGCCCTGCACCTAAGCTATTAAGTTCACTGCATCTAGGTATTTCGAATAATGGTTATGGGAGTTTTAGTTTAAACCATATCTATCAGCAATACCGCGATCAGAGCAACGTCAACCTCATCAATGCAAACTATAATTTGACGCTAGGTAAGGATTGGTTTTTGAATCTTTCCGCATTCAATAGCCTGAGCAATGATAACAATAAAGGCATCGCACTGGTGCTTAGTCGTACTCTCGGAGAGCGGACCAGCGCCAGCCTCACGACGGGCCTACAAAATAATTCACCCAGCGCGCTAATGCAGGTACAGCAAAATATACCGCCGGGCAGTGGGCTGGGCTATCGGGTATTAGCAGGATATAACGAATCGGAGCGTATAGAATCCGGAGTTACCATGCAAAACGATGTCGGAACTTACAATTTGGACGCCTCCCGGTTTCAGGGGCAAAACAATTTTCGTGGGAGCGCCAGTGGGGGCTTGGCGATCATGGGGGGAGATGCGTTTTTTTCCCGCCGTATAAACAGCAGTTTCGCTGTCGTACAAGTACCAGATTATCCCAATGTACACGTTTATGCAGAAAATCAACTTGTAGCGACTACCAATGCTTGGGGTAACGCGCTGGTGCCTGCGCTTCGACCTTATCAGGAAAACCACATTCGCATCGAACAGGCTGATCTGCCCCTGGATGCCAAAATTGATACTTTGACGATCAATGCCGCGCCTTATTTTCGCAGCGGCTTTCTGCTGAAATTTCCGGTCCGGCGTTCACGAGGTGCAACCATGAAAATAGTACTGGATAATGGCCAGCCCCTACCGGCTGGTCGCCACGGTGCAAATCATCGGTCGAGCAGGAAGAGTTTCCGGTTGCTCTGCATGGCAATGTTTATATCACAGGACTTGCATCGGACAATCATTTGCGCGTACTCTGGCATGAGCAAAGCTGCGAGATTGAAGTCTCTTTTCCTGAAACTGAAGAACCGCTGCCCGATCTGGGCACATTTACCTGTCATGGAGTGCACAATGAAAAAATGCCGCAATCATCCATTTAAACAGTTCCATCTGGATAATCCACGACCAAGGCAAGGCAATTCGTTTTTCAGTTTAACAGCTGCCCTGCTGGGCGTTATCTTGTCATTGACATCAACGCCAGCGGCTGCGCTCGGACTTAACTGTAGCTTTTGCGCGACTGGGGTGGCTTTTGGTAATTATAATCCTACCAGTAGTTCGCCGACTGACGCGACAGGAAATGTCCATGTTTTCTGTACGGTACTTTTGATCAGCGTTGCATCCACAATCAATATCAGTCTCAATCCAGGAACGGGAAACAGCGGCTCGTTCTCCCCTCGAAAAATGTCCAGTGGAGCCAATCGGCTAAGTTACAATTTATATAAGGATACCAGTCACACCACGGTTTGGGGAGACGGCACCGGCGGTACGAGTATCTGGACAAATAGTAATTTACTGATTTTAGTGGCTGGCACCCCTATTGACCATACCATCTACGGCCGTATCCCTGCGGGCCAGTATGTGGCGGCGGGCAGTTACACCGACACCATTACGGTAACTGTGGAGTATCATGAGGGGCTATAAGAGAGCTTTCCCTGTCCAGGGCTAAAGCCATAGCCGGAAAGAAACGGCAGGCACGGTGTGCATTGGGTGTTACCATCGCTTGATGGAGGGGGAAAGGGGGCAGGTTCTGAGGTATCCCCACAAATTAACCCTCCTTCAAGGTTTTGAAATAACCCGTAAGCAGCGCCTGCGCGAGTTCAACATAGGTAACCGATATATAGCGACATGCGATTCACGGTTTTGTCGCAAAATTTGTAAAACCGAGAGATAATTGATTTCTTTAATAATTGAATGACCGATGATCAGTTTTAAAGGTACTCACTTTCCAAAAATATATTATTCTCCACGCTGTTTTTTTCTGATGTCCGGTATGCCGTTTCCTATCGGGACCATGAAGAAATTCTGGAAGAAAGGGGCGTTAAAGTGGATCATGCCACCCTCAATCGCTGGGTTGTTCGCCATTAATCTTCCTTAGCTTTAGCTGGATAACTTTGTCCGCAGATAAGTGCAGCTTTACGCTTTATGAATATTTGCGACAAAACCCGATTTCATAATAAATTCCTTAAATTTTCACGATTGGTATTGCAGAACTCTTGCTTTTTGCAAAGCCCGCTACTTTTTGTTACGGCTTAAAATAAGATTTAGTCGATGATGGGTTATGTTGTTTGTCGCCCTGTTTCTAACCACCAGCTTAGTAGCAACATCTCAATTTGTATGGTTAATAATAAAAATACTAGATTATCGAATTTATCGAATTTATCACAGTAAAAGTATTGCTAATCATGTATCGCCTTTGCTCTTCGTTCCATCCGAACCTCGCAGCTATTTAGTGCGCACCCGAACAATAACTCCATGCACACAACAGCGGCAGACTTCAGGTGTGCTGATGCTCATACCGGAAAAATTCATGGAGCTGATTTATGCTTTTCGCACATCAAAATTCGGCTGTTGGGTGGGAGAGACTTGCTAAAAACCATGTTTGGGGTTCGGCGGGCTCATCACGAACGGAAAAAGTGAGTTAATTCAATACCGCCACCGTTTCTCTGGGTCTGTCGAAGGGTAGTCAGCAGGAGTTTTGCAAGTGCCTCATAGTTATGAATTTCATGGTTGATGCAATAGAAAATCCAAATTCTATGGGTTTGTTTTTATTAGGTAAAATCAATATTATTATCGGTCAGGCAATGATTTAACGTAATATACAGTCCTGTGAAAAGTAAGGTGAGTAGATTTTGATTTCTCTTGAACAGTCCGTGTTTATGCCCCTCTGCGTTTTGTCCCTGTTTTGTTCAATTATTATGATTAGTATCGTGTGACCATGCCTGAAAATTATTCCATCGAACGTGATTATTCACTTGATGCCCTGAAGGTTCCGCCCAATTCCATACAGGCCGAGCAATCGGTTTTGGGTGGATTAATGCTGGATAATCAAACCTGGGATTCAATCGCCGACAAGGTTGTTGAAAAAGATTTTTATCGCCGTAGCCACCAGCTTATTTTCAGGAAGATTGAAGAGCTCGCAGAAAAACAGATTCCTTTTGATGTTATCACGCTGTCGGATGCGTTGAAAGCAATAGGCGAGCTGGATAATGTCGGCGGGCTGTCTTATTTGATCATGCTGGCAAAAGATACGCCCAGTGCGGCCAATATCGTCGCTTATGCCAATATTGTCAGAGATCGCTCGGTACTGCGGCAACTGATTCATATCGGGACTGAAATCTCGGATTCTGCCTTTAATACAGAGGGTCGTGATACGGCTGATCTGCTGGAAAATGCGGAACGACAGGTTTTTCAAATTGCCGAACAGCGGCAAAAAGGGCAAGGCGGTGGTTTTATACCCATTAAATCGTTGCTGGCTAAAGCCGTTGATAAAATTGAAACGCTGTTTGAACAGGAAGGTGCTATTACCGGTGCCGGTACCGGATTTACCGATTTTGATGAATTAACCTCCGGTTTGCAGCCTGCCGATTTGATTATTGTGGCGGGTAGGCCGTCGATGGGTAAAACCACAATCGCCATGAACATGGCTGAAAATATTGCCCTGAAATGCGATAAGCCGGTTGCGGTATTCAGTATGGAAATGCCTGGCGATGCTCTTGGCCATGCGGATGATGTCTTCATTGGGCCGTATCGATCAGCATAAAGTCAGGACCGGCAAGCTGGAAGATGATGACTGGCCGCGCTTGACTTCGGCCATTAATTTACTGGCGGGCACTAATTTATTTATTGATGATTCGCCCGCCCTGACACCGACCGAAGTGCGTGCCAGAGCCAGACGGCTGGCGCGTGAGCATGGCCAGTTGGGCTTGATTGTCGTGGATTATCTGCAGCTTATGCAATCGCCCTCCAGTGGTGAAAACCGGGTGCAGCAAATTTCCGATATTTCCAGAGGCTTAAAAGCATTGGCCAAAGAATTGAACGTGCCTGTTGTGGCCTTATCACAGCTTAACCGGAATCTCGAACAACGGCCCAATAAACGCCCGGTGATGTCCGACTTGCGTGACTCGGGCGCTATCGAGCAGGACGCCGATTTGATTGTGTTTGTTTATCGTGACGAAGTCTATAACGAAGACAGCCCCGATAAAGGTATAGCCGAGATTATTATCGGCAAGCAGCGTAATGGCCCGCTGGGAACAGTCAGGCTGACCTTCCTGGGGCAATATACGCGCTTTGAAAATTTTGCCGGAAATCCATATAACTCGGGAGACTATGAATGATACCGGCAGCCTATGCGGTACTGAATCTGGATGCTGTGCAGCATAACCTGCAAATGGTTCGTAGTTACGCGCCGGACGCAAAGATCATGGCAGTTGATCAAGGCGAATGGTTATGGACATGGCTTGCTGCGTATTGCCGAAGCCTTGCAAAATGTCGATGCCTTTGCCGTGGCGCGGGTTGATGAAGGTATTCGTTTGCGCAAGGCAGGGATTAAAAACAGGATTGCAGTTTTGGAGGGTTTTACCTGTGCCGAAGAATTGGATGAATTACTGCATTATCAATTGGACGCCGTGGTGCATTCCTTTACCCAGCTGGAAATCTTTGAAGCCAGAACAGAACAGAGGCAGCTTGCTATCTGGTTAAAACTTGATACCGGCATGAACCGCCTGGGTTTTAAACCCAAAGATTTTAACGCGGTTTATCAACGATTAAACCGGTGTTCCATCATCAGGCAGCCTATCAGCCTGATGACGCATTTAGCCAATGCGGATGATAAACAGGACGCTACAACGCTAAAACAAATCAGCTTGTTTAATGATACGGTTGCCGGCTTACTCAGCCTGGATGAGCGCAGTATTGCCAACTCGGCAGGTATTTTGGCCTGGAAAGAAGCCTTAACCGATTGGGTACGTCCAGGAGTTATGTTATATGGCATTTCACCGTTTCCGGATAGCACAGGCGAGCAGCTAGGGTTAAAGCCGGTTATGGAGTTGCATTCACGGTTGATTGCGGTAAAACACATCGCAAAAGGCGATAAGGTCGGTTATGGCGGCACCTGGATGTGTGAAAAGCCGACAACACTGGGCGTTGTGGCCATCGGTTATGGCGATGGTTATCCGCGTTATGCCAAAACCGGAACGCCGGTGCTGGTTAATGGACAAGCGTGTACCCCTTGATTGGCAGAGTGTCAATGGACATGATTACCGTTGATCTGGAAACGCAACCGCGATGCAAAGCCCGGCGATCCGGTGACCTTATGGGGCGATGGCCTGGCCGTTGAAGAAATTGCGCTCTGCGCGGATACCATACCTTATACATTGGTGTGCGGCGTTACCCAGCGGGTGCAGCTGGTTGAAAAACAGCATGGGTTTGGGAATGAAAATAAAATAACTTGAGCATGTATGAACATTTTTGTGGGGCGGTTCTTTTTGTTCAGGCTCTTTAGGTACCATTCCTAATTCGGTAGTGTTATAGCTATAAAGTTTGAGTTTGCTATTGCCTGTGCAAAATAATTTCTAGTACCAGTTTGCTGCCAAAGTAGGCCAGTAGCAGCAAAATAAAGCCTGTTAAAGTCCAGCGTATTGCCGTTTGCCCCCGCCATCCATAGCGAATTCTGCCTATCAAAAGACAAGAAAAAATGATCCAGGCAACAATTGATAAAACGGTCTTGTGCACCAAATGCTGTGCAAATAAGTCATCTATAAATATGAAGCCGCTGACTAATGAAATGGTCAGGAAAAAAAGTCCTGTGCCCAGCATCTGAAATAACAGGGATTCCATGGTTTGCAGTGATGGCAATGACTGGATGAAGCGTTTGGGTGGATGGCTTTTAAGTTGCTGATCTTGAATGGCAAGTAAAATGGCTTGCAAGGCAGCGATGTTTAACAGGCTGAAAGCTATGATTGAGGTCAGAATGTGGGTGTTCATCTCCCAATTGTGGGTGTGCAGAAGATGTTGTTTTTCTGGTAAGTTTAGCTCCAGTCCAAGCATGGTAGCTGCAACGGGAAATATGACGACGCCCAGTTTTTCGACAGGTTTATTGAGTGTCGCAATAAGTAGCAGCAAAGCGACAATCAATGAAATCAGGGATGCGGTGCTAATAAAACTAAAATTAAATCCATTGTTTTGCTGGAAAGCGATGACGGTGTATAAAATGTGTGCCCATACTGCGATCCATGCCAGATAAATTGGTGTGCGTTGAGTGCTATTCTGATAAGCATGCCGGGCAATAAGCAGGGCGCTTGCCAGGTATGTGCAGATGGAAAGAGTAGCGAGTGCGGTCGTGTTCATTGAATTGTTTTTATTAGCTAAGAGGTATTGATGGAGGCTTTTGTTTACAATTACAGTGGGTGCAAAGGACTCAATGGCTATGTTAATATATCCCGCTAAATAGTCCTAACGCATTTGTGTTAGTGAGTGGTTTCCTTAAGCTTTAATAAAGACACTGATATGTTTGATAATTTAACCGATCGATTAGGTAGTACGCTTAAAAAAATTAAGGGTCAGGGGCGCTTGACTGAAAGCAATATCAAGGAAACTCTACGTGAAGTGCGTATGGCTTTGCTTGAAGCCGATGTAGCTCTGCCAGTTGTTACGGATTTTATTGAACGTATCAGATTGGGTGCATTAGGGCAGGAAGTCCAGAGCAGTCTTTCTCCTGGTCAGTCGCTGGTTAAGCTGGTTCAGTCTGAACTGGTTAAGGTGATGGGTGATGTGAATGAGGGGCTTAATCTGAAAGCCACCCCGCCTGCGATCATTTTAATGGCAGGCTTGCAGGGTGCTGGTAAAACCACCACGGTTGCCAAATTAGGCCGCTGGCTAAAAGAAAATCAAAAGAAAAAAGTCGGTGTAGTCAGTGCTGACGTTTATCGTCCTGCCGCTATTAAGCAGTTGCAGGTGCTGGCAAATGAGCTTTCTTTGGAATTTTTTGAAAGTGATATTTCACAAAAGCCAGTCGATATTGCTAAAAATGCTATTGAAGCGGCGAAGAAAAAGTTCCTTGACGTAATTATTATTGATACCGCCGGTCGTCTGCATATTGACGATGAGATGATGGGCGAGATTAAAGAATTGCATGCGGCGATCAATCCTGTCGAAACATTATTTGTTGTTGACAGCATGACCGGGCAGGATGCCGCCATTACTGCAAAAGCTTTTAATGATGCATTGCCATTGACCGGGGTCATCCTGACCAAGGCAGATGGCGATGCGCGCGGCGGTGCGGCGCTGTCTATACGCCACATTACCGGCAAGCCCATCAAATTTATCGGTGTGGGTGAGAAAACTGATGCGTTAGAGCCATTTTATCCAGATCGTATTGCTTCCCGTATTTTAGGTATGGGGGATGTGCTGGGTCTGATTGAAGAGATCGAGCAGAAAGTCGATAAGGAAAAGGCCGAAAAACTTGTCAAAAAAATACAAAAAGGCAAGAGTTTTGATCTGGAAGATTTTCGTGAACAGTTACAGCAAATGCAAAGTATGGGCGGGGTTGGTTCCATGCTGGATAAGTTGCCCGGCATGAGCAGCATGCCTCAGGAAATGAAAGATAAGGTTAATGACAAGGAATTGGCGCGCCAGATTGCTGTGATTAGTTCCATGACCATGAAGGAAAGACGTTATCCCGATCTGATTAAAGGCAATCGGAAGAAGCGTATTGCTGCCGGTTGCGGTCAGCAGTTGTCGGATGTTAACCGTATTTTGAAGCAGTTTATGATGATGCAGAAAATGATGAAGCGTTTCAAAGCAGGCAATATGGCTAATATGATACGCGGCATAAAAAATAATGTACGCGGCATGAGGCGGTAGCTTTTGTTGTTTTAATGGCCGTTTATGCGATGACCAGAGTGAATGAATGTGATGGATTGTGTGTTGTTCTTTACTTGTATAGAAAATCGCGTAAAATAAGCCGATTATATCTTGACTAAATGTTTTTGAGGAACTTAGATGGTAACCATTCGTCTTTCTAGAGGTGGCGCGAAAAATCGTCCTTTCTATCATGTTGTTGTAACGGATAGCAGAAGTGGCCGTGACGGTCGTTATATTGAACGTGTTGGTTTTTTTAACCCGTTAGCACGTGGCAATGAAGAAAAACTGCGTCTGGATAACGAACGCGTAGAATACTGGAAATCAAACGGTGCACAGCCTTCTGAGCGCGTTGCAAAATTGATTAAAGACGCATTAAAAGCTGCAGCATAAACTGTTGACAAAGCCAGAGATTATAAACGTTGGGAAAATTTCCGGCGTTTTTGGCGTAAAAGGCTGGGTTAAGGTATTTTCCTTTACCGATCCAAGAGAGAACATTTTAACGTATTCTCCTTGGTTGCTAAAAAAAGGCGATGAAACAAAAACGGTTGAGGTTATTGACGGACAACTACAGGGCAAGACAATAGTCGCTCAGCTAGCTGGCGTTAATGATAGAGATCAAGCGGCAGGCCTGATGGGCTGGGATGTGTTTATAACACAAGACCAATTGCCGGCAGCTGCTAAAGATGAATACTATTGGTCTGACTTGGTTGGCTTGAAAGTTGAAACCATTGATGGTGTTCAGTTTGGTGTCGTTGATAGTTTGCTGGAAACCGGCGCTAATGATGTCATAGTCGTTCAGGGAGAACGAGAGCGGGCAATCCCGTTTTTACAGGGACAAACGATAATTGATATTGATTTGAATGAAGGCAGGATTATTGTCGACTGGGATCCTGAATTTTAATTACTATCATGCGTTTTGACGTTGTAACATTATTTCCGGAAATGGTGACAGCGGCCGCAAGTTACGGTGTAACAGGCAGAGCAATCGAGCGCAACATAGTCAGTTTGTCGGTATGGAATCCTCGGGATTATACCCACGACAGACACAGGACTGTTGATGATCGCCCTTATGGCGGCGGCCCTGGTATGGTAATGAAGTATCAGCCGTTGCACGATGCGGTTAATGCATGCAAAGCAGGCAGGCGCTGAAGCCACCAAAGTGGTTTATTTAAGTCCGCAAGGCAAGCCGATTACGCAGGCTTTGTTAGCAGAGGCTTGTGAAGTATCGCAATTGATTTTAGTTGCAGGGCGTTATGAAGGAATTGATGAACGCTTTGTAGAGCTGGATTGTGATGATGAATGGTCTATCGGTGACTATGTTATCAGTGGCGGTGAACTCGCTGCGCTGATTGTGATAGATGCAGTGACGCGTTTATTGCCGGGAGTGCTCGGTGATGAGGATTCTGCCCAGCAGGATTCGCACAGTGATGGTTTACTGGATTGCCCGCACTTTACCAGGCCTGAGCTGATTGAAGGACGTTCGGTGCCGGAGGTTTTATTGGGCGGCAATCATGCAGATATAGACCGCTGGCGAATGAAACAGGCTTTGGGACGAACCTGGCAGAGACGGCCTGATTTGTTGAAAAAAAAGCATTTGAGTGCAGAGCAGGAAAATCTGCTGAAACAATTTAAAATTGAAGTTGATGTTAAATAGGGTGTGGTAATGAGCAATATTATTGATGAATTGGAAGCAGAACAACTGAGACAGATTCCTGACTTTGGTCCAGGTGACACAGTTGTTGTACAGGTTAAAGTAAAAGAAGGCGAGCGTGAAAGAATTCAGGCTTTCGAAGGCATAGTGATTGCAAAACGTAATCGCGGATTAAACTCTGCTTTCACAGTAAGAAAAATTTCTCACGGTACAGGTGTTGAGCGTGTTTTTCAAACTCACAGCCCTATCATTAGCGAGATCAATGTTAAACGTCGCGGTGATGTGCGTCGTGCCAAATTGTATTACTTGCGTGACCTGACTGGTAAAGCGGCTCGTATTAAAGAAAAACTTTAATCAAGCTTTTTTACACGGAATAAAAAAGGCAGCTTTGAGCTGCCTTTTTTTATGGATAATTATTTGGCTTGGTTGCACATTTAAACCTAAAACTGTAGATTTCGTGGTTGGTTTCTTTTTTACCGAATAATTCAAATCATTCAGGATTCATTTAATGCCATTCGTAATTCAGTGGGTAGAAAATTGCTCTGGAATCGAGGAAGTAATAAAGATTCAAACTCCGGCAGGTCAACTGGTGTTATCTATAGCCAGCAAGGCGTTATTAGTAAAGCGGACTGGGAGCTTGATGATGGCTCTAGCCGCAAGGAGCATGAAATACAGCGACAATTCAGACCAGTATTGGTTAAATACCGATAAACCCATTAACATTAAACTGTTAAAACAAGGTAGTGCTTACCGGCATAAAGTCTGGGCTGAATTGTGTCAAAATTCCCTTTGGAGAAACCATGACTTATTCTGCATTAGCCAGAAAAATAGGCTCGTCTGCGCGAGCTGTCGGCAATGCGTGCAGGGATAATCCTTATCCAGTGATTATTCCTTGCCATCGGGTTGTGTCTGTTTCCGGTATGGGTGGCTATTGCGGACAAACAGACGGTGATTTTATGGCTATCAAATATAAATTGCTGGAATTTGAAGCGACCCATAAACAATGACTGCTATTGCCTTGATAGACCAGTTTCTCGATGCTGTCTGGGTAGAGCAGGGCTTGAGTGAAAATACGCTTTCCGCCTACAGCAGCGATTTGAGGATTTTTGCCAAATGGTTGGCAGATAAATCCATGTTGGAAGTCGATACGGGCGATTTATCGAAGATTTCTGGCGAGTCGCTATAAAGCGGGTATAGGCAATCGATCTTCGGCGCGTATTTTGTCCAGTCTGCGCCGCTTTTATGGTTATTACATCAGGGAAAATCGCATAACAATTGATCCGACAGCATTGATAGAATCGCCCGCATATTGGCCGCCCCTTGCCTGTATCGCTTTCCGAACAGGATGTCGAGTTATTGCTGAATGCTCCTGAAGTCACGAATCCACATGGGATTCAGAGATAAAGCCATGCTGGAAATGCTTTATGCAACAGGACTTAGAGTATCGGAGTTGGTCGGTTTAAAATTTGAACAAATCAGTTTCAGGCAAGGCGTGGTCAGAATTATCGGCAAAGGCAATAAAGAGCGGTTGGTACCGGTCGGTGAAGAAGCCATGAGCTGGTTGGAAAGTTATATGAACCAGGCCAGAAAAACCATTCTCGGTGAACGGCAATGCGATTATTTGTTTGTGACCAACCGGGCGGACGGCATGACAAGACAGGCTTTTTGGCATATTATCAAACGCCATGCAAAAAAAGCGGGAATTAACAAAGAGTTGTCACCGCATACCTTAAGGCACGCTTTTGCTACGCATTTGTTAAATCATGGCGCGGATTTGCGCGTTGTGCAATTATTGTTGGGACATGCGGATTTATCGACCACGCAAATCTATACCCACATTGCCCGCGAACGATTAAAAGAATTACATTCAAAATATCATCCAAGAGGATAGTTAAGATGGCACAAAATATTCACCCGACCGCTTATATAGCGCCGGATGTATCACTGGGAGACAATGTTACAGTAGGGCCTTTTGCCGTTATTGAAACAGGTGCTGAGATGGGCGCTAACTGCCAGGTTGGCGCTCATGCCGTGGTGCACGGTCATGTAAAAATGGGTGCCGGTAATATTTTACATCCACATGCAGTCTTGGGTGGCTTGCCTCAAGACACGAGTTTTAAGGCAGAAACGGTTTCCTGGTTGATCATTGGTGATAATAATGTTTTCAGAGAAGGCTTTACTGCGCACAGAGCATCTAAAGAAAATGCCGAAACGCGTATCGGTTCGGGTTGTTTCTTTATGAATAACAGCCATGTTGCGCATGATTGTACGATCGGTAATAACACCATATTTGCCAATAATGTCGCGATAGGCGGTCATGTTGAAGTGGGCAATAACGTTTTTATGGGCGGCGCTGTGGTGGCGCATCAGTTTTGCCGGATCGGTTCATTCGCGATAGTGCAGGGTACTACCGGTCTTAATATGGATGTTATTCCGTTTATGCTGATTGGCGGACGGCCTGCCCGGCATTATAAGTTAAATACCGTAGGTTTAAGACGTGCAGGTATTACCGGAGATCGCTATAACGTGCTTTCAGCGGCATTTCGTTTGTTAAAAAACAAGCAAAGCCTGGATGGGTTGGAAGAAACGGAAGAGTTAAGACAATTGAAAGACTGGTTGGCGGTTAAGTCCAAGCGCGGTTTGCATGGATTTATTGATGTGTCGAGCTAGCCTGGCATCATTAAGATAATTATTGTCTCTCGTTCCCATGCTTCAGTGTGGGAACGTCAATCATTACATCCTTTTCAGCGCCGCGTATAGTAATTTATACTGAAAAATCAACCTTGTCCGACTTAAGATCCCAGTATCTGGTATCATAAGCAATTGAATTACGGCACTTCGCCGCCATTCACGTCAATATAAAGAGTCCTTAGTGAATACTGCCAAATTTTCATCCTTAGCTTTAAAACCCGCCCTGCTTGAAAACATTGAATCCCTGGGTTATACCCATTTAACACCTATTCAGGCGGAAAGTCTGCCGCATATTCTTGAGGGCAGGGATGTGATTGCGCAGGCTAAAACCGGCAGTGGTAAAACGGCTGCGTTTGGTATTGGTTTGTTATCCCGAGCTGGATTTGAGCAGTTTTAGAGTTCAGGCTATGGTTGTCTGCCCAACTCGGGAGCTTGCTGATCAGGTTTGTAAGGAGATTCGGCAGATTAGCGCGTTTTACGCAAAATATTAAGGTGCTGTCCTTGTGCGGCGGCGTACCGTTTGGACCGCAGGTGGGTTCGCTGGAACATGGTGTGCATGTTGTTGTCGGTACGCCAGGGCGTTTACAGGAGCATCTGCGCAAACGCAGTTTGCGTTTGAGTAATCTCAAAGTGCTGGTGTTGGATGAGGCAGACCGGATGCTGGATATGGGCTTTGAAGAGGCTATTACGGATGTGATTTCATACGCGCCGACGCACCGGCAAACCTTGCTGTTTTCAGCAACTTATGCCGATCCTATTCGGGAAATGAGTCAGAAGTTCCAGTTTAAGCCGGTTTCCGTCAGTATTGACAACCAGTCATCACGACAGTGATATTGAGCAGCATTTTTATCAGGTAGAAAAGTCGAAAAGGACAAACGCGCTGGGTTACCTTTTATCCTATTATCGACCTGAATCAGCGGTGGTATTTTGCAACACCAAAAGAGATTGTCAGGATGTGGCGAGTTCGCTTGAAAACAGCGGTTTTTCGGTTCAGGCGTTACATGGTGATCTGGAACAAAAGCATCGGGATCAGGTGTTAGTGCGCTTTGCCAATAAGAGCTGTTCGGTGCTGGTGGCGACCGATGTAGCAGCGCGGGGCTTGGATATTAAAGACATGCAGGCGGTGATTAATTATGAATTGCCCTGGGATCCTGAAGTTTACGTACACCGGATCGGGCGTACCGGTCGTGCCGGTAAAAAAGGACTGGCACTTAGTTTATGCACGGAGCAGGAATTGAACCGGGTTAAAGCCATTGAGGAGTATCAAAATATTCCCGCCAAATGGGACGAAGTGGCCCCATTTCAAATGGGCTATGAGCAGCGATTTGAACCGCCGATGGTGACCTTGTGGATTGATGGCGGGCGTAAGAATAAAGTGCGTCCGGGAGATATATTGGGTGCGTTAACAGGTGATGCAGGGATTGCGGGCAGTGAAGTGGGAAAAATTGATATTTTTGATGCCCATGCTTATGTGGCTATCAAGCGCGAAAGTGTTGACAAGGCGCTAGCTTGCTTGAGAAATGGCAAAATAAAGGGGCGTAATTTTAATGTCCGTAAATCCCAATGGGGATGATCGATAAGGTCGCCCTGCACGGGATTTTTTTTGCGGGCTGATTGGATGCTTCTTCTTTCTTGGTTTTCATGGGACACCTCAAGATAAGAGATTACTCTCTTAGCCGTGTGTCCGTAAAATAGGGGAAAGATCACAAGTTTGGTACTTTGATTTCGTAGACAAGTTTTCCTGCCTAAGCATTTAGCGGCTTAGGTGGGTTTAAATAACCGCCCACTATAGACGCCGTTTCTGGATATTTAAAAACTATCAGCCTTTGCCCGCGCTTCTTTTGCTCCAGTAAAATCCTGTTGTAATTCTCTGGCATGTGCTATCAATAACCAGCAGTTTTTTTTCAATACATTATCTGTAGCAGCCAATAACGCTGATCTTTTTGCCAAATCTTCCGCCAATTTTGGCTTTGACTGTTGTAGTCTTAGTACGGCCAATTTATAAAACAAAGCCGCATTTCTTGGCTCAATTCTGACTGCTCGTTCAATAAGGGAATCTGCCGAATCAATATCCCCAGTTTTACTGCTTTGATCGGCTGCTAGAACTAAAGCATCTACTGCGGGAGACAATGTCGCTGTGGTCTCCATGGGTTTAAATGGCGTTAATTCAGGATGAGTCTCTGGTTCAGGGTTTTCTGGCGATATTGCCTCTGAAGGCGACAATACGGGCTTGGGATTATCCGAAGGTGTTGTGTCAGAAGGAGGTATTGTCGGCATAGGACCGTCTACTGGCGCTTCGTCTGCAGGTGTTGCCTCTGATGACTCAGGCTTTTCTAAAGATGCACTACTTGAAGAAGGCTCCTCTGAAGACGGCAATGATGTTGCCGGCAAATCCGAAGGAGGCATATCCAAAGGTATCGACACCGCTGGAGACTGTAAAGGTTCGGCCTTTATTTCAGACGGCTCTTGAAGCGGTTGTGTTTCAATATTTTCCGATGGCGTTTTTATGTCACGCTGACTGACAGCTGGTTTCTGAATCTCCTGTTGACCAACATAAACCGGTGCTGGAGGCTGTGTACCAGAAAACCCAGCGCAACCAGCGAGAAAAGAGGGTAGGGTGGAAATTATAATTAATCGTATAAGTGACATTTAAAAAAGCTCTATGTTGTCGGAATGATCTTCTTCTTGATGCATAAGCATAATTATTATCAATGATTTAACCTAACTTTACCGTTAACAAGTGCATGGTTTAAGGCAAACAATACATCTCGCTGAGTAGTGATGTCATTGCATTTCTCGATCTTGTGATAATTAAGTTATAACTTAAATCCTGCAACCCCTAAAAACCAAGCAACAATCTCTGCTTTTTTATACTCAAATTTTATTTTTTAAATCTGCCAAAGCGGTTCTGTCCATGCCATTTAGGATATTTGACTGGATAACCATGACTTTGCGCAGCCAGCAAATCGGATAAGGCGCCGACAAAATAGTCACTGTCGGCTCGAACATTGATGCGCATTCCGTTGGATAAATGCGCCAGTAATTGCTTGACGAATTCAATGACGCCTATGCTGGCATGGGCATTCCCAGTTCTAAACCAGGCTTGCACAATTTCTTTGCTACCCGCTCAAAAGGCCAGTTGAGGATGATAGGAAAGAGCCCCCTTATTTTTGGGATTTATAATCTTAGCTGCACCTTCTTGCGTGCCGTGGTCTGAATAAACTTCGGTCCATTGAATCGGGTTGAGTCCGACTTTAGATACTCTTGAGCTATTTTTCAAACCTTTTTATTCAACAAAGGTAATCATAGACGGAAGGTATTGTTGAATAAGTCAGTTTTTCAACAATACCCAGAATAACGCAGGAATAGCTGCCAAGGTCGCCCTTTAGTAGCTATTTTTTAACGGTAACTTATCTTCTTGCCCGGTTGCTGCTTGGTTTGCGAGGCTGAGTTGGGTTTCTGCTCGGGCGTGGACCGCGTGGTTCCGCTGGTGGCATTGGCGGAGCAACTGCGGAGGCCTCAAAGCCGGCAATTTGTTCGCGTTTAATCTCCTTGCCGATCAACTTTTCAACCAAGCGCAAGAAATTGTATTCATCATGGGATACTAATGATATGGCTTGGCCTTCCTCGCCTGCACGTCCGGTGCGACCAATTCTATGAACGTAATCTTCCGGTGCCCTGGGCAGTTCAAAATTGACCACATGTGGCAATAGGTTAATATCAATGCCGCGCGCAGCGACATCGGTAGCTACCAGAACCCTGATTTCACCGGCCTTAAAGCCTGCCAATGCACTGGTTCTGGCGCCCTGGCTTTTGTTGCCATGTATGGCGGCTGCCTTAATATCGACCTTGTTGAGTTTTTCGGTGAGTCGGTTCGCGCCGTGTTTAGTGGTAGTGAACACCAAAACCTGCTGCCAATCATTTTCTTTTATCAAGTGGCAGAGCAGTTCAGTTTTGTTAGCTTTATTAACCAGATAAGCGATTTGCTCAACCAGTTCTGCGGCAGTGTTGCGAGGAGCGACTTCGATTTTTATCGGATTAACCAGAAGACCAGTCGTAAGCTTGCGTATATCTTCTGAAAATGTCGCCGAAAATAGCAGATTTTGACGCTTTTTTGGGAGCAAGGCGACAATCTTACGAATATCCCGAATAAATCCCATATCCAGCATGCGATCGGCTTCATCAAGTATCAGTGTTTCTACTTGATCGAGTTTTACCGCATTCTGACTGACCAGGTCCAGCAATCGTCCAGGCGTGGCGACCAGTATATCTACTCCGCCTCTTAACCGCATCATCTGTGGGTTGATTTTTACCCCGCCAAAAACGACTTCGGATTTCAAACGGGGATGCAAATGCGCTCCATACTTGGTGACCGATTCGCCTATTTGCGCCGCAAGCTCTCTGGTTGGGGTCAGTATTAGCACTCTTACTGGCCGGTTATTGCCGTAAGCCTTTTGCGATAAGCGATGCAGGATAGGCAAGGTGAATCCTGCTGTTTTACCCGTCCCTGTCTGTGCGGCAGCCAGGACATCATGGCCGCCTAAAACGGCTGGAATAGCTTGTGACTGAATGGGGGAGGGTGAGGTATAGCCGGCATCAGCGATGGCGCGCAGGAGTGGATCAGATAAACCGAGGGTGGTAAATGGCATATTATATAGAGTCTCAATGAAAGGCTGCTATTGACATGCGTCTTGCAGCTTTGTGAAAAAGGTGTAAATGGTACAATTTAAAAAAGTACTTTAAAAACGGGGGGATAAGGATTAATTGCAGTAATGTCCTGATGGAATATCGACGTTTATTGAGTGACTGAGCTAAGTGGTCTCTCTTGGCGCTGGTAAACGTCAGAGATATTGTAAGCTGTTGAAATGTATGGTGCCAGAGGCGGGTTTACGCTTGGTTATTAACCTGTTGATAGTTGTCTTGTATATTTTGTATTGTAAAAAACATACCTACAAACATATCCATAAATTATGCTGACATTATACCTGTTAATATTTTTTTACGGGCAAAAAAAACCAGAATTAACCCAGTCTCTGCATATTCGACCGCAAGGATGCATGAGGGTGAGCAACGTATGGAGCAGTTGCCGAGATGTGACCGAAAGCCAAGAATCCATGGTCTGGCAAGGTATTAAATTTGTTAACTTGTTTTAGCGATGTTCCAGTCATTTATTTTTTTTCCGATCATTTATTAAGGTATAGATGACATAAGCTACATACATAACGGTTAAAATATAAATTCCTGCTGACATATCTGTTAACCACCCTAAAATGAATATTTTTATTATTTTGTCTACGAAAGCGGGTTCAACTGACTTTGAAGACAGCCCAGTCAAAATATACCAGAAGCAACCTAATTAGGGTGTAAAAATAAAAAAATTCTTACAGAAAAGTGGATTAGTCTAGGGTTTTCAGTTGACTGTTTGCCAGATAATAGCATTAAAGCCGCTCAGTAAAAATAATGACGGCTCCTTTTCAGTTAGGAATATCGTATGAAAATCAAATCAAGCTGGACAAGTACTATTGACAGTATAGTAAATGAAGGTGTCAGCCATGGGTTGGCGCAGTGCACGACTGACGACGATTTTTACAATGGGCGAACCGTCTGTTTGAACGGCAGACATATGTTGAATTTTGCTCTCTGTAGTTACCTTGGTTTGGAGCTGGATACTCGGCTTAAGCAGGGCACTATTGATGCAGTGACAAGATATGGTACGCAGTTTGCTATGTCCAGAAGCTACCTGTCAGCAACTCCTTATACGGAGCTGGAAGCAATGCTTGAGGAATTGTTCGGAGGCTATGCCCTGGCAACTCCCACGACAACGCTAGGGCATATCGCTGCCTTGCCAGTCCTGATTCAGGAAGGTGATGCGATTATCCTCGACCAAATGGTTCATAACAGCGTTCAAACGGCTGCAAAACTGGTGCAGGCGCAAGGGGTTCCAGTCGAAACCCTGCTTCACGGTGACCTGGAGATGCTTGAGGAAAGAGTCAGCGCGCTTAGCAAAAAATATCGCCATGTTTGGTACCTGACTGACGGTGTCTACAGCATGTTTGGAGATTTGGCTCCGGTAGAAGAATTGGGAAAGCTATTAAAACGCTACGAGCAACTGCATCTTTATTTTGACGACGCTCATGGCATGAGCTGGACAGGCAAACACGGCAGGGGGTACGTCCTCGATTGTCTGCCTATTCAGGAGCGTATGGTTGTTGCAACGTCCATGTGCAAGGCTTTCGCTGCGGGAGGCGGCGCGCTTATCTTCCCGAATGCCAGGATGCATCGCCAGGTTAAAAACTGCGGAGGGCCTATGATTTTTTCAGGCCCTATTCAGCCACCTATGCTGGGCGCCGCCATTGCTTCGGCTCGCATTCATCTCTCGCCTGAGATAGTGCAACTGCAAAAGGAACTGCAAGAACGCATTTCTCTGTGTAATCGCCTGCTTAAGGAATACGATCTGCCTTTGGCTGCTTCGTCCAAGTCGCCCATATTTTACATTAAGTTAGGGCATCCAGAGGTCGCCGCATATATGGTCGAAAGCTTGATGAATGAGGGTTTTTATACGAATTACGCTGTTTATCCTGCAGTATCGCGGCGGAAATCGGGTATTCGATTCACTGTGACGCGGCATCTCTCTGCTGAGGATATTCACGGTCTGGTTGAGGCAATTGCCCGCAATCTTCCCCTGGTTTTGAAAGCGAGGCTTAGGGAGAAAGCATAAAAAGGCTCTGTCGCAAAAATAGCGAAGTATGATTTGTGGGTTTACGGCAATGAATATTATTGGACAATAAAAAACCCGCTAAGCCTTGTGACTTGCGGGTTTATGAACTTTTTTGCGTCTTGTTAAATCTTTAGATGGTGCCCCGAGGCGGATTTGAACCACCGGCCTGTCCCTTAGGAGGGGACCGCTCTATCCAGCTGAGCTATCGGGGCACAACAATAATAATTCTACCATAAGCGAGACATTTAATTCTTACGTTTTCTTGAATGCTACGTTTGAAGAGTCAAAAACATAGTATTCAGGACGTATCTTTTAATGTCTGGAAGAATATAGGCCGGATAATGAAAAAGGTGAGTCCAATCGACGCACCTTTTATTGGATCAAGTCATCTATATTCTATGGATAGATGACTTTAGGCGTGAAGTATGCAGCGGGGTATTTAGGATCAAATTCAGCTTTTGTTTCTGACTGTTGCTTAGGTGCAGGTTTAGCCGAAGTTTTAACTGCATCTTTGTCGATAAAGACGACTTTAGGTTGGAAATTTGCAGCCGGATATTGGCTATCGCTGCCAGCTGATGCAGTTAATGAACCTAATGCAATAACAGCAGTTGCCAATCCCAAGATAATTGTTTTTTTCATATGTTATTAACCTCTGGTAGTTTGTACAGCAAGCCTGGTCAGTTTCCTCAAAACAAAGCCTGATAGTGCTGAAGTATCAATTATTTTGAGTGAATTCGCAACTGTTTTTCGTCAAAAAAAGGTCCTGAAATACCTTACAAAAGTTGTTTTATTTCAGGATGATCGTTTATCAACTGTTGCCGGAATGATTCAATCGCATGTTCATTATGACGTTCGTTTCTCGCAATAGGCACAATAATTTCGCTGATGACCGTGCATGGGCGCAGCCGACAAAAAGATCAGCCGGTCAGCCAGTGCAATGGCTTCGCGCAGGTCATGGGTGACAAATAAAACAGTATGCGGACGTTCTTGCCACAGTTTCAGCAACAGGTCTCTGACTTGTCTTGCGGTCGGCGCATCCAGCGATACAAAAGGCTCATCCATCAGCAATACATCAGGATCAACGGCAAAAGCACGGATGATTGAGACTCTGCGGCTCATGCCTAGTGACAATCGCTCAGGGTAAACGTGTTGCGACTGGGTTAATTGCATGACTTCAAGCAATGGATCGATGCTAGTCCGAAGCCTGATTGCCATCCAGCACCAGTTCAATATTTTCTCTCACCGTTCGCCAGGGCAGCAGACGTGGATTCTGGAAAATATAGCCAATTTTGGGATGCGTATGTTGCTGACCGACCAGGATATCGCCCTCGTAATCATTATCCAGACCGGCAATAATATTCAACAGGGTGGTCTTGCCACAGCCGGACGGACCGACCAGGCAGATAAATTCACCGGATTTGAGCGATAGCTTAAGATTGGCAATAGCTAAATGATGCCCGGCTTGCTTCTCTGCCGGGTAAGTTTTGCTATTGATGTTGATTTGAATATCCGTCATCGGCGCCACCGCTGGGATTTTTTATCCAGCGGCTTCAAAATCAATAAGTTCTATCAGTTGAATAACGCTAACAAAGGCAATCGTATAAGCCAAAATGCTGGCGACATCAAACAATTGAAAGAACAAATGCAGTTGATATCCCATGCCGTTGCTGCGACCTAACAACTCAACCACCAGAATAATTTTCCAGATTAAGGCCAGACCGGAACGGGTTGCGCCCATGACAAAAGGATGCAGTTGCGGCCAGATGACATGAACCAGGGTTTTACGCTTGCTAAAATGAAAGCAACGCGCCATGTCCAGTAAATCCTGATCAAGTGTGCGTGTACCTTCTCTGATGGTGACGATAACATTGGGCAATTTGTTGATGACAACGGCCAGTATGGCAGCGGATTCAACCAGACCAAACCAGACATAGCACAAGATAATGGTAACCAGAGCCGGAACATTTAAAAAAATAACCAGCCAGTTATCAAAGAAAGCATCGAGTTTTTTATTACGGCCAAGGACAATACCAATCGCGCAACCCAATAACATGGCGATAGCAAAACTAACCACCAGTCTGAGCAAGGTAACACCCAAGTGAAAGGGAAGCTGCCCCGTCACACAATCTTGCCAAAAAACCTTGGCTACCGTTTCCGGTGTTGGTAACGTGTTGCTGTTTAAATAGACAGCCAAGCCTTGCCATACCGCTAAAAAAGCCAGTAATGACAGAGCTGGGTAAAAGACTTTTTGGGAAGTAGTCAAAACAAATCTTTGTTATTTAACTGACCAGAATGTACCGGGTTGCAGGTTCTCTGATTGTCCCGTTAACTGGTTGTTACTTAAGGTGCGGAGCATCGTATAAATACGGCCGCCGCTTGTTGTTCCTGTTCGCCCCATTGCTCAATACCGCCTTCACAATAACGCTGGCGAAGTTTGGTTTGGGTGGGTACATCATCCGTTTGGGTCAAAGGAATGACTTTTTGCCAGGCCGCATCAGAAGTACACAACCGGTTTTTAGCCTGTTTGCTGGCTTTAAAGAAACTGTTGATGGCTTGCTTTGTGGCTGTTTGCCCAGCTTTGCTTGAACACATAACCCATGCTGGGCACATTTTCCTGATACCCAAACCTTTTAAAATGCCTCTGCCGTCAATAATTTGACGATAACCCTGTGCTTCAAGTCTGGCAGCAAAGTGCCAGTAAGTGAGAACGGCATCAACACGATTTTGTTTGATTTGTTCATTGATTAAAGGCGGTGCGCCAAAGGTTTTTTCCACAGACGCATTCAAATCCAGTTGCTCTTTTTGCGCCAATGCCTGTAACAATAACCAGTTTTTATCCAGTTCGCCACCTGCAATACCCAGCCGTTTACCTTTAAGGTCTTTTATGGAATGGATAGGACTTTTTTCCGGCACAACCAAGGCACCCGAGGTATTTGAATAGGGATAAAAAGTGAAATCAGCACCGGTAGCGCGAAGACTGGAAACCCATATCCAGTCAGAGACGATCATATCGACAGCTCCCGACTGCAAGGCAATTTTACCGGCTTCTGCATTGGCGACATGCTGTATTTCCAGTTGAAAATCAGCTTACTGTGGATCATCCTGTAAAGCCGATAACTCCCATTCGAGCGTACCGGAAGCCTGAACGCCAATGCGGATGGTGGTTTTTTCCGCAGCAAAACTGTTGCATGATGCAAATAGACAAAGACCAATAAAAAAGACATTAAATTTCATAAAATCAATCGCAATAGCCGGAGTTTAAGTCTGACTATTCTATCCGTACACAGAGCTTCATGCGAGAATGTTATTAATAATATGGTAATATTCACGTCTTGGATTTTTTTGCCGTTATCATAATGACCCATCCGTCTACTCCCGCTCAATTGATCGATCGCTTCGGCAGAACTGTTGATTATTTGAGAATTTCCATCACCGATCGCTGTGATTTTCGTTGCGTGTATTGCATGGCTGAAGACATGACATTTTTGCCGCGTGCGCAGATTTTAACGCTGGAAGAAATTTATACACTGGCTAAAGCCTTTGCTGAGTTAGGGGTAAAAAAAATCAGAGTGACCGGCGGCGAGCCTTTGGTCAGAAAAGGTGCGTTGGAGTCTGCTGGAAAACATAGGCCGAATTGAAAGCTTGAATGAGCTGGTGATAACGACCAATGGTTCTCAGCTGGAAACGATGGCGGCGGCCTTAAAAGAGGCGGGCGTAAAACGCATCAATATCAGCCTGGATACACTGGATGCCGATAAATTTAAAGCGATCACCCGAACCGGTGATTTGCAGCAGGTTCTCAGAGGCATTCAGGCCGCCAAGTCAGTCGGCTTTGAGCGGATAAAAATCAATGCGGTCATTCTTAAAGACAGAAATCATCAGGAAGTGAGTGACCTGGTTCAGTTCGCGGTCGATAATGGCATTGATATCAGCTTTATCGAGGAAATGCCGCTGGGTATAGTCAGCCAGCATGATCGTTCAGAAGCTTATTATTCCAGTGATTTGATCAAGAGCGATTTAGCGCGAAATTTTTCTTTGGTCGCTACTATCTGAAAAAACCGGTGGGCCTTCAAATTATTTTAGGGTTGAAGGTAGCACAAACCCGCGTCGGCTTTATTTCTCCGCACAGTGAAAATTTTTGCAGCACCTGCAACCGGGTGCGCCTGACCGTTGAAGGGCGGTTGTTGTTATGTCTGGGCAATGAGCATTCTGTCGATTTAAAGCAAGTGCTCAGGGCCAATCCGGGCAACATGGCTGTGCTAAAGCAGGCCATTATTGATGCCATGTTGATCAAGCCGGAAAAACACGAATTTAATATCCACGAGCAGCCGGTTATATTGCGCTATATGAATATGACGGGGGGCTGAAGGCTCCTTTCAATACCGTTCCCCATTCCAACATCATGATCTTTCGATCTTGATTAAACTTTTTTACCAGAGGTTTTTAATGACTTTCGAACAACTCGGTTTAACCGAGGAACTCCTTAAAGCAGTAACCGAGCAAGGTTACATTACACCCACGCCTGTGCAGCAAAAGGCCATCCCACTTATCCTTGAAGGACGGGATGTGTTGGCGGGCGCACAAACGGGTACAGGAAAAACCGCCAGTTTTACCTTGCCGTTATTGCAGCGCTTGGCTGAAAACAGTGATCCGCATCAAAAGCCGCGACGAGTTCGCGCACTTATTCTGGTGCCGACACGCGAATTGGCCGCGCAGGTGTATGAAAGTGTAATAACTTACGGCAAGTATTTGCCTTTGCATGTGGAAGCGGTCGTTGGCGGTGCGAGTATCGGCGTGCAAACCCGCCAGTTACGCAGAGGCTGCGACATCGTGGTGGCAACACCGGGGCGTTTGATTGACCACGTACAGCAACGCAATATTAACTTGTCAAACGTGGAAATACTGGTTTTGGATGAAGCCGACCGGATGCTGGATATGGGTTTTATGCCGGATGTCCGGCAAATTATGTCGCTGCTGCCTAAACAGCGGCAAAGTCTGTTGTTTTCGGCTACCGTGCCGAATGCAATAAAATCGCTTGCCGCGTCTGTGCTTAATAATCCGGTCGAGGTTGAAGTCGCCAAACAAAACGCCACGGCTGATAATATTTCGGAGCGTGTTTACGGCATTAGTCGTGAGTATAAGCGCGAATTACTGTCTTATCTGATTGGCAGTAATAATTGGCAAGCAAGTATTGGTTTTTGTGCGCACCAAACACGGCGCTGATCGCCTGGAGAAACAACTGATTGAAGACGGCATCCGTACGGCGGCGTTGCATGGCGATAAAACCCAGGGTGCGCGCAATAAGGCTCTGGAATACTTTAAAACGGGCAAGGTATCGGTGTTGGTCGCGACTGATATTGCGGCGCGCGGACTGGATATTGATGAATTGCCGCATGTGGTGAATTTTGATTTGCCGCAAGTGCCCGAAGATTATATTCACCGCATTGGCCGTACCGGACGTGCCGGTTCAAGCGGCGAAGCCTTGTCACTGGTTTGTCCTGAAGAAGCCTGGATGCTGGCGGAAATTGAAAAACTTACTGAAGCGGCAAATTCCGCGCGTTGCCGATACCGGCTATGAACCGGTTTCGTTAAAGGTAATCGATGCGCCTAAAAAGAATGCACCCAATAAAAACACGGGGAAAAAAGATTTTCGGCATACTAAAAAACCGGCGACGCGTGGCGCTAAACCGACGGTTCGTGGCGTTAAACAGCCTGACAGCAAACGGATCGAATCAAGAGGCAAGGGAAGATCCGGTTCAAGAGGCAAGGTTTAAGGCAAGGCGGGGAAAGCTTTGCCTTAAATGGCATGGCTTATTCCTGAACCAGTATCCAGGGTTTGACGACGACAGCCCACACTTCGGCATCTGCCTCAAACCAGTTGAGGGCTTGTTGGTCGGATACAAGTCCAACCTGATTGTTTTGCAGCCATAGCGCAACCTGGTCTTTATTGTCGATAGAAAATTGATGGGCAACTTCAACTAAGTCCAAGTCTGAGCTAACGAATACAGCGGCGCCGTTGGCAAAAAATCGCTGTAATTCCTTCCAGGCTATTTTTGACGTTTCCAGATTCACCTTTTCCTTGGCAATGTCGAAACAAATTGATTCATTCATGTTTTGGTTCAATGTCGATAATGTGTTTGTTAAATATTTTGTCGTTATAATGAAATAGTTTGCAATTATAAACTACTAAGTCGGGAGAAATAAGTCATGTCGTTTTTTGATTCAATAACAAAGAAATCTAAACTGAAAGCAGCCATTAAGAAAACGGCTGAGGCACGTACCAGTGAAGGCAGTAAGGCTGATCAATTGTTTAAAAGAGTTTATCAGGACTACGCAGAGGTTGTAGCTGGCGAGCCATTGATTGCTGAAGCTTTATATAATTGGGGATTTGCTTTATTGCATCAGGCAAAAACCAAGTCAGGCAGCGAGGCGGCCAAGTTATATCAGGATGCCATCGCAAAGTTTTCTTTTTGTATGACCATTGATCCAGCCTATCTTGGTGCGGCAATAGATGGCGGTGTTGCTTATATGGAATTGGCCAGGGTTAAAGCGGCCGGACCCCATGACGATTTGTATGAAATGGCCAAAAGTCAATTTGAAAAAGCGAATGCTATTCAGGCGGGATCGGCTTCCTATAACCTGGCCTGTATCTATAGTTTGCGCGGTGATAAAGAGGCTTGCCTGAATGCACTGGAAAATTCTAAAGACTAAAGGCTTCTTGCCAGAAGCCGCCGATATCCTTAACGATCCGGATCTTGACGGCATTAAAAGAAAGGAATGGTTCTTGGCATTTATGGAATCTTTAACGCAAAAGCCGGAAGTTGTTGCTGAAAAAAATGACGAAATAGTTGCCGAAGTTGCACCGGTCAATGAAAAAACAGAAGACTCTGTTGAAGTTATTGAAAATAAAGAAGCAGTGAATGATGACGCAACGTCTGCAGATGAAAAAATCGAAGCAGTTGCAGAAGATGCGCCTGCTGAAACTGTTGCCGAAAATAATCAGGCAGTTGCGGAAGACGTGTCTGCGGAAGAAACCCGGTCGTGATTCGTATTCATACTTTAAACAGCCATAGCCGTTTGTCTTGCATTATTTGTTAGCTTGATAACACTTGGCCAATAAGGCCTGCATTTTGGCGAGGCCTAATTCACGGGTTAATTCAATATTGCGTTGCGGGATGTTTTCCGGATGAGGGTAGGTGCTTACCGCCCTTTTAATGCCGGATTCCCGCAATAGATGCAGCATGGGATAGGGTGAGCGATTGGTGTAGTTAGCTGGATCATCCTGTTCAGCGCCTTCAAAGCAGTAGTCAGGATGGAAGCTTGCCAGCTGGTAAATGCCTTCATAGCCTTGGTCTATCAAGAGTGTCTCGGCCATTTCAAGAAAGTCCAGATAGTCGTCGAACGCCGTAAAAGCATTGGCGTAGATCAGTAGCGTAGTTTCAATGCTCTGGTCAGTATCCAGTCGATCACATTCAACCATCAGATGCAGCAGACAGTCTTCAATTTCCGTGTCCTGATTGACGCTGAAACGAATGCTCCCTTTCTCCAGTTCACGCTTTGCGAACGGGCAGATGTTGTATTCAATGATGATGGATTTTAACCAGGCTTGCGTTGCATCTATAACTACTTTTGAAGCCATTAAATCCTCAGCACACATCGAAAGTTCTCTTGAATGTAAATAAATGGCACAAGAGTAGGGAACTAAACGCATTTTTACAAGAGATTAAATGTGTTGTGTTATAAAATGATCAATTACGCTTATCGCTTAATGATAAAGCTTATCGAGTTTTTTGTGACCACTTAATGTGTGTTATGTAGAGTCAAAATCTGTCCCAGTGACACAATGGAGTTATTTTATGCGCATCATCCTTTTAGGCAGTCCGGGTTCTGGCAAAGGAACTCAGGCCCAGTTTATTACCGAAAAATACGGTATTCCACAGATTTCAACGGGTGATATGCTGCGCGCAGCAGTGCGGGAAGGAACTCCGCTGGGCGTTGAGGCAAAGAAAGTGATGGATGCCGGTGGACTGGTTTCTGATGACATTATTTTGGGACTGATTAAAGAGCGCATCACTCAACCAGATTGTGCCAACGGATTTTTGCTGGACGGTTTTCCTCGTACCATTGCCCAGGCCGAAGGTCTGGAGGCGATGGGTGTCACTATTGATACTGTTATCGAAATCGTTGTGGCGGATGAGGAAATTGTAAAACGCATGGCCGGCAGAAGAGTGCATTTACAATCCGGGCGTACTTATCATGTCGAGTTTAATCCGCCTAAAGTGGATGGCATCGATGATGTTACCGGAGAAGCGCTGATTCAGCGGGATGATGATAAAGAAGAAACCGTGCGCAAGAGACTTAGTGTTTATCATGAGCAGACCAAGCCGCTGGTTGGGTATTATTCAGCCGCCGGACAAAAGGTAAAGTTCAATTCCATTGCCGGTGTCGGCAGTGTAGATGAAATTACCGCAAAAGTTTTTGCCATTCTGGGCTAAGAACACACATTTAATCAGCCGCGTATGCGGCATAACCATACGAAAGAGCTATGTCAGGTAAAACTTTATATGACAAATTATGGGAAGACCACGTCGTCTATACAGAAGATGACGGTTCTTCACTTATTTATATAGATCGCCATTTAGTGCATGAGGTGACTTCACCCCAGGCTTTTGAAGGTCTGCGTCTGGCAGGCAGAAAGCCGTGGAGACAATCAAGAAATCTGGCGGTGGCCGATCATAATGTCCCGACTACGGACCGTGATAAAGGCATTGCTGATCCGGTTTCACGTTTGCAGGTTGAAACCCTGGATCAGAATTGCGCTGAGTTCGGCATTACCGAATTTGCCATGAATGACGAGCGGCAAGGCATCGTGCATGTGATAGGTCCTGAGCAGGGCGCAACATTGCCGGGCATGACGGTGGTTTGCGGGGATTCCCATACCTCGACACATGGCGCCTCCGGCGCGTTGGCGTTCGGCATAGGCACTTCAGAAGTCGAGCATGTATTGGCTACGCAGTGTTTGATCCAGAAAAAAGCCAAAAACCTGTTGATCAAGGTTAACGGCAATACCGGGCCAGGCGTTACCGCAAAAGATATCGTGCTGGCCATTATCGGCAAAATCGGCACAGCCGGCGGCAATGGTTATACCATCGAATTTGCAGGCTCTGCGATTCGCGCCTTATCCATGGAAGGCCGCATGACGGTCTGTAATATGGCGATAGAAGCGGGCGCACGTGCCGGTCTGGTTGCTGTTGATGAGGTGACTATCGACTATTACCGGAACCGGCCTCTATTCGCCTAAAGGCAACGACTGGTTTATGGCTGAGCGCATGTGGCAACGGTTGCATTCCGATGCCGATGCCGTGTTTGATAAAGTGGTTGAGCTGGATGCAGCATCCATCAAGCCGCAAGTGACCTGGGGCACATCGCCTGAGCTAGTAGTTGCGGTAGATGAAAAGATTCCAGATCCTGCGCTGGAGCCGAATCCTGTCAAACGGCAAAGCATGATACGTGCGCTGGAATATATGGATCTGAAAGCAGGGCAGGCAATCACCGATATCATGTTGGACAAAATTTTTATCGGTTCATGCACCAATGCCAGAATTGAAGATCTTAGATCTGCGGCGGCTGTAGCGAAAGGCAAAAAAATAGCGGCCAATATTAAATTGGCAATGGTTGTGCCAGGTTCCGGACTGGTGAAGCGTCAGGCGGAAGCCGAAGGCCTGGATAAGATTTTTGTTGAAGCCGGTTTTGAATGGCGTGACCCGGGTTGTTCCATGTGTCTTGCCATGAATGCGGATCGACTGGAAGAAGGCGAGCGTTGCGCGTCAACATCCAACAGGAATTTTGAAGGCAGGCAGGGCTACGGCGGCCGCACGCATTTGGTTAGTCCGGCAATGGCCGCAGCGGCAGCTATTGCCGGTCATTTTGTCGATGTCAGTTCATCAGCCTGGGAGGAGCAGTAACAATGAGAGCATTTACAAAAATTACTGCGTTGGTCGCTCCTTTGGACAGAGCCAATGTTGATACTGACGCGATTATCCCAAAACAGTTTTTAAAATCGATACGCCGTGCCGGTTTTGGCCCGTATTTATTCGACGAGTGGCGCTATCTGGATCATGGCGAGCCTGATATGGATTGCACCAACCGTCCGGTAAATAAAGACTTCGTGCTGAATAAACCGGAATACAAGGGCGCAGAAATCCTGTTAACCCGGGAGAATTTCGGTTGCGGTTCATCGCGCGAGCATGCGCCGTGGGCGCTGGAAGATTTCGGTTTCAGGGCCATTATCGCGCCGAGTTTTGCCGATATTTTTTACAACAACTGTTTTAAAAACGGTTTATTGCCGATTGCTTTGCCCGCCGATGTTGTCGATAGCCTGTTTAAAGAGTTGGTTACGGGTTATCAGTTAACCATCGATTTGGAAACGCAAAAAATAACCACGCCAAGCGGTAGGGAAATCGGTTTTGATGTCGATGAAACACGTAAATATCGCTTGCTGAACGGTCTGGATGATATCGCTTTGACGCTGCAACACGCCGATAAAATTAAAGCTTACGAGGCTGAGCGCGCAAAAAGAGCGCCTTGGCTATTTGCAGACTGATTGTATAACACGAAAAATGAAAAGGTTTTAAAGTTAATGACAAAGAAAATTGCAGTTTTACCGGGTGACGGTATAGGTCCGGAAATCGTTGCAGAAGCGATTAAGGTTCTGGAGTGCCTGAATTCAGAAATGAATCTGGGCCTGGTTTTTGAAAACGGCTTGATTGGCGGGGCGGCTTATGATGTGTATGGCACACCATTCCCTCAGCAAACTATCGATCTGGTAAAACAGGCTGATGCCATTTTGTTGGGTGCAGTCGGTGGTTACAAATGGGAGTCACTGGATATTTCAGTGCGTCCTGAAAAAGGTTTGTTAGGCTTGCGGTCTACATTGCAATTGTTCTCCAATCTGCGTCCGGCGATTTTGTATCCGCAATTAGCGGGCGCTTCGTCCTTAAAGCCTGAAATCGTTTCCGGTCTGGATATCATGATTGTGCGTGAATTGACCGGCGGGATTTATTTTGGTCAGCCGCGCGGCATAAGAACGCTGGAAAATGGCGAAAGGCAGGGTTACAACACACTGGTCTACAGTGAATCGGAAATTCGCCGGATTGCACATTCCGCTTTTCAGATTGCCCAAAAAAGAAACCGCCGCCTGTGTTCTGTCGATAAGGCGAACGTTCTGGAATGTACTGAATTATGGCGCGAAGTGGTTACTGAAGTTGGCAAACAGTATCCGGATGTAGAACTCAGTCACATGTATGTAGATAACGCTTCCATGCAGTTGGTGCGGGCACCTAAACAGTTCGATGTGATTGTCACCACCAATATGTTTGGCGATATTCTGTCTGATACGGCGGCCATGCTGACAGGGTCTATCGGCATGCTGCCATCTGCTTCTTTGGATGCCGACGGTAAAGGCATGTATGAGCCTATTCATGGATCGGCGCCTGATATCGCAGGAAAAGGCATAGCCAATCCGCTGGCGACCATTTTGTCGGCGGCCATGATGTTGCGTTACACCTTTAACCAGGTCGAGGCGGCTGATCGCATCGAAAAAGCGGTTAATGATGCTTTGAATGCCAATGTCCGTACTGCTGATATTTATTCCGACGGTATGCAAAAAGTCAGCACATCACAAATGGGTGATGCAGTTGTTTCAGCTTTAAAGAAGGGTAGTTAATTATGACTAAGCTATATAACGTTGCCGTTGTTGGCGCTACGGGTGCAGTTGGTCAGGCGATGCTGTCAATTCTGGAAGAACGGAATTTTCCGGTAGGCGAGGTTTATGCCTTGGCCAGCAGTAATTCAGTGGGCAAAAGAATTCCTTTTAAAGACCGGACTTTAAAAGTTGAGGACTTGGCCACTTTTGATTTTTCCAAAGTACAAATCGGCCTGTTTTCCGCCGGCGGTTCGGTTTCTGCCGAATACGCGCCCAAAGCTGCGGCTGCGGGTTGTATCGTTATTGATAACACCTCGCACTTTCGTTATGACGATGATATTCCGTTGGTGGTGCCTGAGGTCAATCCTGAAAAAATCGCTGACTATAAAAACCGGGGCATTATTGCCAATCCGAATTGTTCAACAATTCAGATGCTGGTGGCATTAAAGCCGATTTATGATGCCGTCGGCATAGACAGAATCAATGTATGTACCTATCAGGCTGTCTCTGGTACAGGTAAGAAGGGCATTGAAGAGGTCGTCAAGCAAACGGCCAAGCTGCTGAATGGCCAGCCGATTGAAACAAACGTATACCCAAAACAGATTGCTTTTAATGTGCTGCCGCAGATTGATGTATTCATGGACAACGGTTACACCAAAGAAGAAATGAAGATGGTTTGGGAGACCCAAAAAATCCTGGGTGATGATAGCGTAAAGGTTAATGCAACGGCAGTGCGGGTACCCGTCTTTTATGGTCACTCCGAAGCTGTGCATATTGAAACCCGTAAAAAAATAGATGTGGTTACAGTAAGAGCTCTGCTTGAGAAAGCGCCCGGCGTGACTGTTATGGATGAACGCAAGGATGGCGGTTATCCCACGGCGGTGACTGAGTCTTCGGGTAATGATGATGTATTTGTAGGACGTATCAGAGAAGATATATCCCATCCTCAAGGAATTGATATGTGGGTGGTTGGCGATAATGTTCGGAAAGGCGCCGCATTAAATAGCGTACAAATAGCAGAGGTACTGGTAAAAAATTACATCTAGTCTAAGCTTAACTTCATATTTGACTGTACTCGAAAGAGTCTGTAGTAACTATTGTGAAGGAGAGCTGTGTGCGTAATTTAACTAAAACTATAGCGGTCGTATCGTTACTGGCACCGGCTAGTGGCCATCCGTTAGGAATTGGCGATATTAAATTGCACTCGGCTCTTAATCAAAACCTGGATGCTGAGATTTCATTGGTTGTATCGGCAGGTGAGAACCCATCGGACATCAAAGTAAGCTTGGCTCCACCTGATAAGTTTAATGAAGCGGGCGTGCCTTGGACAATATTCTTGTCGAAAATCAAATTTGAGCCTGTAGTTCGTCCAAATGGTTCGGTTGTTATTAAGCTTAGTTCAAAAGAAGCATTGAAGGAGCCTTTTTTGGATTTCCTGCTCGAGGTAAGTTGGCCTAAAGGCAGCTTGTACCGTGAGTTTACAATGTTGGTGGATCCTCCATCAGTCTATAAAGAGGCAACTATTCCTGTTTCGACCAGCGCTGAAAGCGATGAACCGGCACCGGTTTTTGCACCGCAACAACCGGTGCAAACAAGTGAACAAAACGGTGTTGATAGCGCTGGTGAGTACGGACCTACCACTAGAACGGATACGCTATGGAGTATTGCTGAGCGCGTAAGCAAACAGAGCAATGTTTCTGCAAAACAAATGATGATTGCGATTTATGAGACAAATCCTCATGCGTTCTACGAAAAAAATATGTATGCATTGACGGCTGGGAAGACGCTAAAAATTCCTGAAAGAGAAGTCATTCTTAAATTATCGCGGAATCAGGCGACCGCTGAATTTAATCGGCAAACAAAAGCCTGGAAAAATCGCACGGCTCCAGCAGCTGAAACAACAGTCGCTAAGACTGATGCTGTTGATAGTCAGTTAACGCTGGTTGCCCCGATAGAAGCGCCAGTTGCTGCTGATAATGTCGTTGTAGCTCCGGGAAAAGAGCAGGTAACAGCTGAAAATAAAGCGGATAATGCGTCGCAAAAAACACCAGAGGCTGCAGATACTAAGGGCGCAAGTGATGATTCTGCAAATGGTGCAGTATCTGCAGATGCAACTTTGCAAAACAAAGTAGCTGCTTTGGAAAAGCAGATGGCTATGATGCAAGAATTGATTGCTTTAAAGGATCAGCAACTTGCAGCTTTGCAGAATCAAGCGCGCCCTGTCCCAGTTGCTCAGGAAAAGGTCGCTCAGACGGCTCCAGTCGAAGTTGCGGTTGATAGCTCCGTGGTCCAATCAACAACTGTCCCCCAGTCAATTAAAAAACCGGAAGCTCAGGCAGCAATTCAATTGGAGCCTGAAGTAAGTGATTTATCGAGTTCGTATTATCTGGTTGTGGGTGGTATTGGGACGGGAGTTTTAGCCCTGCTTGGTTGGCTTTGGTGGTGGAAGCGCAAGGTTGATGAGGTAGTTAATACAGAAAGTATGTTCGCCTCTTCCATTATGATCAAAATGCCTGAAGCCGATGAGAATCCTCCTGCGCCGATTGCCGAGAATATTGGGGTTTATGATGTGGGTACAGTTGGTGAAAGCTCTTTCCTAATTGAATTTACACCAAGTGACTTTGATTCATTTGAAACAGATCATAATGAAATCGATCCGATATCCGAAGCTGATGTTTATTTGGCTTATGGTCGTTACCAGCAGGCCGAGGAGTTAATAAGGCATGCGATTACAGATCAACCGGATCGTAATGAATGTAAATTGAAGTTGTTAGAGATTTTTTACGCTAACGAAAACAAAAAAGCTTTTGAAGACTATGCCAACGAACTAGCAGCGGCGGGTAAAAAAGATGACGCTGAGTTTTGGGGAAAAGTTACTGAAATGGGGCGTGAAATTTGCCCTGATTCAAAATTATTTTCTTATGGAGACGATCTTTTTGCCGAAATCAATCATGCAGCAGTTGGGAATGTAATTGCAGACAATACGTCTGGTGGCGAGGCGATAAGTTTTGAAGCAGCTTCTTTGGGTGAGGCATTAAGTGATCTCTTTGCTAAAGAAACAACTGACGTAAAGGATAGTGTATTGGATTTTGATTTAACTTCATTTGAAGATGACTCTATTATCGATGAACAACGGAATAATGAAGATATAGATTTCGATTTGAGTTCTTTTTCAATGGATATTAAAGGCGCAGACGAATCAGGTAAAAGTATCACGCCGTTAGGAGCACAAGTAGACGACAATAAAAAGAAGAGCAGGGATTTGAGTCATATGAGTTTGACTTTGACTCATATAAGACTGAGGCAGCAGAAATTGGTGAGTTTGATTTAAGTGCGGTAAAGGATGCGGGTGAAAGTCATCAATATATTGATTTTTCAACTGCTAAATCATTAGATCTGAACGGCAATTCCTTGTTTGGCGATTTTGATTTTGATTTGGATATGGAAATGTCCGCAGCTGGATCAAGCGAGCAGGGGTCTAGTCAACATGAGGGGGTTGCTGTTTCCGACCTTACTGATATGGATGAGTTGGAAACAAAATTAGATTTGGCAAAAGCTTATATTGATATGGGGGATGTGGGAGCAGCTAAGGTTATTGCCAAGGAAGTGTTTGAGAAAGGTGCGGCAGAGCAAAAAAAGATAGCTCTATCGTTACTTGATGAATTGAGCTGAAGCATATCCCATATAATCCGGATCAATAAAAAAAGCCCATAAAGGGCTTTTTTTATTGATCCGGATTATTGCTGAGATTTGCCAGTATGGCATTTTGATGGCTTGTAAGATTTAAAGTGCACTGTTGCAACATAAGAAAATGCCAGTTAATTACTTCATAATTTTTATTTAATAAACAGCTTTCCAAGGCGTTGGCCGGCTTTTGAATGTCTGTCAATTCACAAAAACTTGCCGAACCATTTAATTTATGCGTGATTTCTTTGGCAAGAGCGTATTGTTTATTTTCCAGTGCATCTTTAATGCCGCTAATTTGCAAGGGAATTTCTTCGAACAGTTTATTAAAGATGGTTAAAGCAAGGCTGTCTGTTATTGATGGTTTTACCAAGGATTATCTGAATATAATCCAAGGCTGATGCGGGTATTAGCCAAAGGTCGATAACCGCATTGAGTTGTTCCTCTGTTATCGGGTTAATTACATAGTCATTAAAGCCCATTGCAAATATGGTTTTTTTCTGGATATCTTCAGTTGGATCAATTAGGGCAATAACGGGTGTTTTGTTATTTATACAGTCAACACTTTTGATGAGGGTGATAAGGTCAGAACTATTTATTGGAGAATCAAGCAGAATCAGGTCGAATCGAGTGCTTTTAATGAGGGTTGAAGTTTCATTGTTTTCTTTTGCTAAAACAATGGCTTGGCAACGATGTTTCAATAATGAATGGATAGCATTGTTGTCATTGTGTATTAATACAACAAACTGTCCTTGGGGTTTGGTTTTTAATGGCATTTTGTGTTCTTTAAAGTCGGCAAAGTCATATGATGCCCCTTATCAGCACGAACCGGAAATCTACGAGACCATCTTGCCGCCGCCTGATGCCATGTCGTTTGATTAACAACTAAAAACGGGCAAGATATACTTTACGGTAAGCGCAAATCAACCGTCGAAACCGTGTTCGGTATCATTAGACAAGTCATTTGGTTTAGGCAATTTCAACTTCAAGGTCTGGAATCTGCTGGATAATGATGGGTGCTATAAAGGTCAGGCCGCATGCTTTGGACAAGAGGGGGGTATAGCATATTTGATTTGAAACTGACTAAATTGTATCGCGGTAAGGTTGTTGTTTTTCAGGAGGTTTCGGGTTTTCCAGATTGCGTTTGAATTCGTCCAGCTGTCGTTTTAGTTCTTCGCCAAAAGAATCAATTTCTTTTTCGATCAGTGGTATCTGTTGCTCCAACTGCTTGTTAAATATATCGCCAATATTCTGCAGACTTCTAATAATGCCACTGAACGGTTCATTTGAAATATTAATGAGGGTGTGCTGATAATCAACTTTCCAATGATCGTTCTCTTTAAATAAGACCGTGTTAAAAGACAGGGTCTTATCGTTTTGAGTGATGATTGTTTCTACGGTTGCATTGAGGCCATTGATTGTTATCTGGCCGGTACGCACAGATGAGTTTTCTATGAATTGCTGTTTGCCGACCAGCTGTCGGGTCTCTTGGGTGGCTTGCTCTTTGGCACTTTCAATATCGCCATGTATTAATGCCTCCCAGAATACCGTGGTTACCCCTTCTGGAGTTGTTGCTGTTTGACATCCAGAAAGGATGAGCAATAGGCCAACGAGCCCGGCTAGTAAGACCGGGCTGTTGCTCTTGCCGGCAAAGGCAGTAAAAGACGGTTTAATCTTCGCCACTAAATACACCAAGCAGTTGTAACAAGCTCAGGAACAGGTTGTAGATAGATACGTATAATGAAACAGTGGCCAAAATATAGTTGGTTTCACCACCGTGTATGATTTCACTGGTCTGGAATAAGATCATGCCGGACATCAGCAGAATAAACATGGCGGAGACCGCGAGTGATAAGCCGGGCATTGAGAATACCATTGCGCCAATACCTGCCAGAAATGCCACCAGAACACCAACCATCAGGAAGCCACCCATAAAGCTGAAATCTTTGCGGGTTGTTAAGGCATAGCCTGAAAGACCCAGGAAAATGACGCCTGTGCCGCCTAATGCGGTCATAATTAATTCATGGCCATTGCTGAAGGCAGTAATGTATAGGGTTAAAATAGGACCTAGAGTGAGTCCCATAAAACCGGTCAATGCAAAAACAAAAACCAACCCTAAGCTGCTGTTGCTGAATTTGGTAGTTAAAAACAGCAGGCCGAAATAACCAATTAAAGTAATGAACGGGTTAAAATGCGGAAGATTCAGCGCCATTGCTGTGCCTGCAGTCATAGCGCTGAACAGCAAGGTCATTGATAACAACAGGTAAGTGTTTTTCAGTATTTTATTGGTTGCCAGAATGTCAGCTTCTGGGCGGGAAATAGCGGTATTTAATCTCATTTTATGTAGATTCCTTAAAAATAGATGCTTAATGGATAGGAACAGTTTTGAATCTTACAAGAGTTTGGCGGTATTTGTAAGCATATTTAAGTATCATATCGGGTTATTGAAAGAATGATCTTTTAACGAACTAAATTATGACAGAAATTATACAAAAAACACCCTATGAACTGATAGGCGGAGAAGCTGCAATACAAGGGCTTGTTGATAGATTTTATTTTTTTATGGATACCCTCCCTGAAGCCGATGGAATCAGAAAAATGCACGCGGCGAGTTTGTCGGGAGCGCGGAGCAAATTGTTTAAGTTTTTATCCGGCTGGCTGGGTGGTCCCGATTTGTTTGTGCAGGAATATGGTCACCCGCGCTTGCGGCAGCGGCATTTCCCGTTTGCGATTGGCGCGGCTGAAAGGGATCAGTGGATGTTATGCATGAATAAAGCCTTAGACGAAATGCCTATGGATGCGAATTTCAGGGAAAACTTGAGACAGTCGTTGCAGCAACTGGCGACCCACATGATCAATCAGGATACTCATGACTCCAGTGCCTTGTAATGGAGAGAGCGATCATTTCTAATCTGCCATTTTCATATGCTATTCGACGCAGTCAGCGTGCCACGAATACGCGCATTGTTGTCATGCCGGGCAAAATTGAAGTTGTTGCGCCAGCAAAGGTATCCGAACATAGGATTCATCAGTTTGTTCAGGCAAAACAGCAGTGGATTGTTCTGGCCCTGGCTAAAATAGAAGCCAAAACCCTGCAGCATAAAAGTTTTGCTCCGGCTTCTTACAGTCATGGCGCTGAAATTCCCTATCAGGGGGGAACGTATAAATTGGCAGTTAGGCCGACAAAATTAAAGAGGATTAAAATAGAGCTCCTGGATGAGTTTATTGCTCATGTGCCTGAAGCTTTGATTGTTAAAGAACACAGCGAGGATATCAAGGGCGCATTGATACACTGGATGAAGCAGCAGTCAAAACTTCATGTAGAGCAATTGGTGAAACAACATGCCGATAAAAAACAGCTATTTCCTCAAGCTATCAGAATTAAAACACAGAAGAGTCGCTGGGGCAGTTGTGGTATCCATAATGACATTAATATCAATTGGCTGTTAATCATGGCGCCTCCCGAAGTTCTGGAATATGTCGTGGTACATGAGCTTTGTCATATTCAGGTCAGAAATCATTCCGCTCATTTCTGGGCTTTAGTTGGTGAGCATTTGCCGGATTACAAAAGCCGAAGGCATTGGCTAAAAAAACACGGAAACAGTTTGATGATGGGGCTATAGCTAATATGAGCAAGAAAAATAAAACTGCGTTTGTTTGCGATCAGTGTGGAGCCGATTATCCTCGCTGGGGAGGGCAATGCACCAGTTGCGGCGAATGGAATACGATCAAGGAAGTCAGGCTGGGCTCAGCGAACATCAGACCGTAATAACCGCTCTGCGGGTTATGCGGGAAGCCGATCGGAAGTTCAATTGTTGTCAGATGTTAATCTTTCGCAGGCTGAGAGAATTTCCAGTGGTATTTCTGAATTTGACCGCGTTCTGGGCGGCGGGATTGTCAGCGGGAGCGTGGTATTGATTGGTGGTGCGCCGGGGGCAGGGAAGAGCACCATTTTGCTGCAGGCCATTGCCAATATTGCCGCGCGAGGTGTGAGTGTGCTTTATGTTTCAGGCGAGGAGTCGCTGCAACAGATTGCAGAGAGAGCACACAGGCTGAAGCTTCCGGCAGATAAAATCATGATGCTTGTCGAAACGTCGGTACAGCGTATTTGCGATGTTTTGGATGAGATTAACCCACAGATTCTGGTGATAGACTCGATTCAGGTCATGCATACACAGGAGACTGATTCGGCGCCCGGATCGGTTTCTCAGGTTAGGGAATCGGCCAGTTATCTGACTCAATATGCCAAAAAGCATAATGTGTCCATTTTTATGGTTGGGCATGTAACCAAGGATCAGTCGCTGGCAGGCCCGATGACCTTGAGTCACATTGTTGATACTCAGGTGATGCTGGCTTCGACAGATGATGCCCGGTTCAGGGTTTTAAGGGCGGACAAAAACCGGTTTGGTAGTGTTGGGGAATTGGGTTTTTTTGCGATGGATGGTTCGGGACTCAAAGAGGTTAAAAATCCTTCAGCAATGTTTTTGAACCGGCCAGAAAAACCGTCCTCAGGCAGTGTGATTACAGTGCTATGGGAAGGTACGAGGCCACTTCTGGTGGAAATTCAGGCGCTGGTGACTGAATGCCAGTATGGAAATCCCCGGCGCCTTGCGGTGGGGTTTGACCAAAATCGTCTTGCAATGTTGCTTGCCGTGTTATCCCGGCATGGCGGTATTGTTACCGCGACTGATGAGATTTATGCCAATGTCGTTGGCGGCATTAAAGTGACAGAAACCAGTTCCGATCTCGCCATAGTGGTGGGAATTGTTTCCAGTCTGAGGGATAAGGTGATTGCGCATGACACCTTCTTTTTTGGGGAAATTGGTCTAAGCGGTGAAATCAGGCCCGTGGCCAATGGCCATGCGCGTCTTAATGATGCGGCAAAACATGGCTTCAAAAGAGCGGTTATTCCCAAGGCAAACGCACCTAAAAAATCAATTGAGGGACTGGATATTCATGCGGTCTCTACGCTTTCTGAAGCGCTTGATATTCTGTCAGGAATCTAGTTGGTGTTATTCGGTTAATGCCTGCAGATCCCTTTCCAGCAGCTTACTGTCGCCAAGATTGAGTTTAACCAATCGACGCAGCTCAGAAATGCTGTCTAGATCAGTATGTTCACATTTAAACCCCACGTTATTTCCCACAACATGAGTCGCGGTAAGGGCTATTTTTAATGCTGGATTGCTCAGGCAAATGCAATGTCAGCGTGTAGATTTTCTCCGGATTTTCTTCACAGGGGGATTCAAAACGCAATAAACAGCCTTTTAGGGAAAGGTCGGTAATTTCGCATGGCCAAGTTTTTTCATCGCAGCTTAATGTAGCTTATGCTTTATAGAGAATACAGTGATATTGACGGATATCGTTGTTTTCTATTGGATGCATGGGTTTAATTCAGAAAAAATTGCAGGGATGTGTTGTCGATAACCAGTATGTCATTATTGTTCAATTTAAGGGATTGATCATTTAAAGGTTCATTGTTTATAGTTATCGTGCTTATATTCTCCAGTGCGGAAACGAAATAACCTTCTTTTCTTTTAGATATCACAATAACTCCGCTGCCAATACGACCCAGTCGCGTCATAGCCTTCTTTAAATGGAGTATTTTGCCAATATTGTAACCATTCATGATTTGTAGATTAGCGGCAGGCAAATGCGACACATTGTCAATTTCCTGGTTGAGCGATTCTAGATCTTTGTTAATAAGATTTGCAGATTGGGGAGGGATATCTACGGATTTTGTGGTGTTGAAGATGATGTCATGCTTCCCCATTGATATTGTGTCGTTATTGTCGAGATTACACTCCTTGGTTGGTTCGCCGTTAACCATTAACGGGAAATTGTCATTGAGTTGTTTAATGGTATAGTCATCGTCACGAATAATCATGACAGCATGAGCAGGGGCGACTGCCAGACTATCAATGGTTAAATCATTGGTTTTATCGCGTCCAATATGCACAATGCCATTTTCAAACAGGTTTGAATGGATTGCTTTACCTTTAAAAAAAACAGTGAGTTTGGCCATTGCGTTCGTAACACCTCCCTAAACGAAATTTGATTATAGACGGTATTTTTTTAGTTATTCAAGAAAACCCGGTTTTTTTACTGTAACTTGTGATTGTCATGATTAAAGTTTGTTTTTTGGCAGAAATTTTACTAGCTTAACGGCGTTTTCATCCCGTTTTATAATTTCCAGAAAGTATCCGTGTAGTTTAATGCCGGTTCCGGCCTCGGGGATTGTTTCCATAAATTCAATGATCAGTCCGTTGAGTGTCTTGGGGCCTTCCGTAGGAAGTGACCATTGAGTGACGCGGTTTAATTCTCTAACGGTAATGTTGGCATCAACCAGATAGCTGCCGTCACTTTGTTTTCTGGCAATAACATCCTCCGTGATCAGTTCTCCTACTATTTCCTGCAGTAAATCGTCCAGTGTAACCAGTCCTTGCACGTCGCCGTATTCGTCGACAACTAAACCTATGCGTATCTTTTCATTTTTAAAGCGATGCATTTGGTTGTGCACGGGAGTGCTTTCGGGAATGAACGAAGGTTTATCCAGGCAATCTATGATGGTCTGCTTGTCAAAGCCTTCCTGATTGATCAGGGCAAGTACCTTTCTTAGATGCAGGAAACCAATAATCCTGTCGATACTTGTTTTGTACACGGCCAAGCGGGTATGCGGACTGGTTTTGATTAGGGTGATAATTTCCTCAATAGGCAACTCAAGATCAATGCCAACAATTTCATTGCGCGGCGTCATGATGTCTTCAACGGTTGCTGACTCAAGATCCAGTATGCCCATCAGCATTTTTTGATAGCGCGCCGGCATTAAGCTTTCTGCGTCGCTAATAATGCTTTTTAATTCGTCTTTATTGAGCTTGTCATGGATGTTCTTGTTTGACATCAACGCCGACAATTCGGAGTAACAGATTGACAAATAAATTGACGAACCAAACGACCGGATAGAAGATTTTTAATAAGGGGGTGTAGATCCAGGCGGCAGGGAAAGCAAGCAGTTCCGGTCTGATTGCGGCAAGTGTCTTAGGTGTCACATCTGAGCAGATGAGCATTACAATAGTTAAAATTCCGGTAGCGATAGCTATGACTGGATTCTTCGTCGGCATAGAGTTTGATGGCAATGACTGTTGCTATCGATGCCGCGAAATTATTAACAAAATTATTGCACAGCAAAATCAGGCCGAGTAAGCGGTCTGGTCTTTGCAGTAATTTATGTGTTTTTATCGCACTAGTGTGTTTTAGCTTAACCAGATGTCTTAAGCGATAACGGTTTAGCGACATTAAAGATGTTTCTGAACCGGCGAAAAAAGCGGAAAGAATAAGCATGGCGGCAAGTATGCCAAACAGCATACTAAGGGGTATATCGTTCAAAAAGGTGTACTCTGGGTTGTGAAAACAGCTCTAGTGTCTATGATGAGAAATTTTTGTCAAGCCTGAATGCAGTTATAGGATTGGTTTATTTATGTAAATCACATTAAAAATGCTAGGTGTTTGCCGGGTTAATAATGCTAATCGACTCGTCTAATCAAGTTTAAAAATTAAAAAGTTGTTTGTTGCGTTTTTTAATGTCCATGGTTCTGCTAGGGCTATTTCTCTCTCATACATACATTCTTTGTTAAATGCCAGTCTATATAAGTGGAGTTCATGCTTTTTCAAGTTATAACTTGGCATGTCGGGTTATTGTAATTATCCTGTTTAAACATCATTTTACTTGTTTAATTTTAAGGGTCTTGGGTTTTTCGGTACAGCACGCTTTTCAATAGATAAAAAAACACTTATAATGCTCGGTTCTTAGGGGCTCCTTGCTCCTCCTTGCTTCACCATCTTTTCAAGACGGGGGTGGGAAGCTTTAACCGAAAGGAAAAATCATGCGACATTATGAAATTGTCTTTTTAGTCCATCCTGACCAAAGTTCCCAGGTTCCCGCGATGATTGAGCGTTACAAATCAACCATCGAAGCAGCATCCGGTGCGATTCATCGCCTGGAAGACTGGGGCCGTAGACATTTGGCTTATCCAATTAATAAAGTTCATAAAGCACATTATGTGTTGATGAATGTTGAGTGCGATCAGGCTACCTTGGAAGAGTTGGAAAGTGGTTTCCGCTTTAATGATGCTATCTTACGTAGCATGACATTATTGCAAAAAGAAGCTATTACTGAAGTATCTCCAATTGCCACAGCAACAGCAGAAGAAAATAAAGCAGCTGAATCAAGAGCCAAAGATGCGGCGGCTAGAGAAGCCACAGCGGCAGCAGCAATTGACGTCGCCGACATTGATTTAGATGATGTCGATGAAGACTTTGATGCTGACGATATGGTTTCTGAATAAAACTTTAAACATTTGGATTAAGAGAATTATTATGGCACGTAACATAAGACGCAAAAAATTCTGCCGTTTTAGCGCAGAAGGTGGAACTCAGATTGATTATAAAGATCTGGATTTACTGAGTGATTACATTACTGAAACTGGCAAAATTGTTCCTAGTCGTATTACAGGAACTAACGCCAAGTATCAAAGACAGTTAGGTGTTGCAATTAAACGCGCTCGTTTTATTGCATTGTTGCCTTTCTGCGACGCTCACAAATAAATACGCTGGAGGCTCAGTGAGCTTTTTAGCAGCTTATATTATGCGGGGGAGGATGCAGGCCATGATAGTGGCTTCCACCCTTGCATTATTGTCGCTGATGATGCCTCCAGTTAGTGTTGTAAGTTCAGCGTCTGTTGCTCTCGTCACGTTAAGGCGGGGAGCATTTGAAGGCTTATACGTTGTAGTATGTTCAAGCGTGGCGGCAGGCCTATTAGGGTTCTTCCTGCTGGGTAATTACCAGTTTGCATTGCTTTATGGCATGGTATTGTGGGTTCCTGTCTGGTTGATTTCAATCATCTTAAGAGAAGGGCGGCATTTATCTCTGGCGGTTGAGATCGCGGTATTGATAGGCGTTTTAGGGGTTGTTGGTTTTTATCTCTATGATACTGAGTCGGCGACGATGTGGAAAAGTATACTTTCACAAATGGTGCCGGCGAATGCGCCTGTTGAAGATATACAGCGCACTGTAGATGTTCTCTCGCATTATATGACGGGTGTGGTTGCAGCAGGAACAGTATTTGGCTTGCTGTTTGGCTTGTTTCTGGGTCGGTGGTGGCAGTCAGTGCTCTATAATCCTGGGGGATTCAGGCAAGAGTTTTTGTCATTGAGTACGCATCCAAGATTGGCAATAGGCAGTATTGTAGTGGTAGCTATTGCATTGCTAAGTTCCGGTGTGGTTTCTGAGATATTCTGGAATATTACTATTTTGCTGTTTGTGTTGTATGTATTTATCGGAGCAGCAGTATTGCATACCGTATTTGCATCGATGAAAATGAGCCGATATCTGGTGCCGATGTTTTATCTGACATTGTTTTTGATACCACATGCCATGTTGCCAGTTGCTATAGTTGGACTGAGCGACGCGTGGCTGAACTTACGAAATAAAATTTCGAATCAAACTAACGCCTGATGGCGAAAAATAGCCGGATTAAAATCCGCAAGGTGAGGTAAAAAAGATGGAAGTTATACTTCTTGAAAAGGTAGCAAACTTGGGTAACCTGGGTGATAGAGTCACAATTAAATCAGGTTATGGCAGAAACTATCTAGTTCCATATGGCAAGGCTGTTGCTGCAACAGCTAATAAAATTGCTGAATTTGAAGCGCGTCGCGCAGAGCTCGAAAAAGCTGCAGCTGAAAAGTTGAGCGCCGCACAAGCTCATGCAAATGCACTGAGTAAGCTTCAAATTGTCATTGCTCACAAAGCGGGTGATGAAGGCAAATTGTTCGGTTCAGTCGGCACGCAGAACATCGCAGATGCTATTGTCGAAGCGGGCGGTGCAGTTGAAAAGCACCAGGTTCGTTTGCCTCAAGGCGTTATTCGCCAAATTGGTGAATACCCAATCGACATTATGTTGCATACAGATGTTGTTGTAACAATGCCGATTAAAATTGTTGCTGAAGCATAAGTAACACAATCGCCGTAATCTGAGGCGCCTGTTTATATCAGGATCAGGTTGCGGTGATTTTTTATGTTTAGCCGATCTGGTGGACATCCAGTTCTTTTGTGTGCGTTAGTTTTTTAGTAATTTAAATCGCATTTGATTAAGTTATTGGCTGCATCACTATCTCTGTGAGCCCTGATTAGGGATCACTTAAATCAAATAAAAGCAGTGTTGTAGAGCGGTTATACCCATTCAATCAAGATGGAAGCCTTAATGCGTGCTTTTTACTCCTTCCTTTTTTATCTGTTAATTCCCTTTATAGTCGTTCGTTTGCTCTGGCGGGGCATTAAAGCGCCTGCATATCGATGCCGATGGGCTGAGCGGTTTGCTTTCTATAATAAAAAACATGCTCAGGGTGTCATTTGGTTTCATGCGGTTTCAGTGGGCGAGGCTGAGGCTCTATTTCCGTTAGTCAGGCAAATACAGAAGCAGCATCCAGATGCAAGACTGTTAATTACAACTACAACGCCAACCGGGTCTGCCCGGGTTAAAGCAGTGATGAAGGAAAGTGTAGAACACGTCTATTTGCCCTACGACATTCCCTATGCGGTCAATCGGTTTATGCGTTGCTTTAAGCCGAGAATAGCCGTTATTATGGAGACTGAGATATGGCCAAATCTTTTTGCATGCTGTGGCAAAAATGAAATTCCTTTATATATCATCAATGCCCGGTTGTCGGAAAAATCCGCACGCGGCTATCAAAAAATCCCATCACTTGTATTACCAGCGTTAGCGCAAGTCAAGCTGATTGCGACGCAAACACAGGATGACAGCAACAGATTTATCGCTGCCGGTGCTGAAAAGGAAAAAGTTAAAACGTTGGGCAATATAAAGTTTGATGTGGAAATTCCACGAGAAACTATAGAACAGGGCTTAAAGTTAAAAGCCAATTTATTTGGCGGTAGATTTGTTTGGCTTATCGCCAGCACGCATAAAGATGAAGAAGCAATATTTCTGGAAATTTATAAAGAAATAAAGCCAAAAATTCCTGAATTATTGCTAGTCATAGTGCCCAGACATCCCGAGCGTTTTGGCGAAGTTAAAAAACTGTGTGAACAGCATCAGCTAGTTGTGGTAATGCGTACATCAGGTGAGGCTTGTCATCAGAATGCCGATATCTATCTGGCTGATACCATGGGTGAGTTAAAGATGCTGTATGCGGCCGCAGATGTGGCATTTGTGGGCGGCAGCATGGTGCCTGTTGGCGGGCATAATGTTCTTGAGGCAGCAGCAGTTGGAGTTCCGGTTCTGTTTGGCCCGTATATGGCAAATTTTAAGGAGATAGCCCAGGGAGTGTTGCAGCAGGATGCGGCGATACAATGCCAGAATAAAGACGATATAGTTAGTGCGATGACTGCATTGTATGCAGATCCTGAATACAGAGGACAGTTGATTGAAAAAGGCAAAGCGTTTGTCCGCCAGAATCAGGGGGCAATCACTAGAATCTGTGAAATCCTGGATCTGGCTATTTCCAAAAATCCGGAGCACTAGAGTTTCACTGGATACTCCCAACTCAAGCCCTGGCGCACACCCAAACATCAACCCGGCTAACTCCCGCTTTCTTTAATAAATAGGCCAGTTCATGGGCGGTTGAGCCTGTGGTCATAACGTCGTCCAGTATGGCAATGTGTTGGGCAGGGATGGGTTTGATGATGGAGAAAGCATTTTTCAGATTTTTGCGGCGTTTTTTGGCGGTAAATGCCGTTTGATGCGGGGTGTCGCGATGTCTATGGCAACTGGTAAGGTCTAACGGGATTTGTAATTCCCTGGAAACTGTTTTGGCGATTTCAATAGCCTGGTTGAAGCCGCGTTGGCGGTAACGGGCTTTATGCAGCGGAATCGGTAAAATCAAGTCCGGTCTTTGCGCTGTTTGTTTTCAGGTGTTCAGCCAATAACAGGCCGAGTAGGCGTGCATTCTTGTAGTGAGCGCCGAATTTTAGCGAAGTAATCAAATGGCGGATTTCGCCTTGATGGATGAACGGCGCATAAGTTTCGTCAAAAGCCGGATGCGAACTCAGGCAGCGACCGCAAAGGATGGGAGAGGTGGCGGGTGTTTCAAATATTTCGGCGCATCGATAACAGCACAGATTATTTCTGGGTAAGCGCTGATAACACGAAGTAGCAAATATCGCGGCCATTGAATCCTGTGTTGCCGCACAAGATGCAGGTAGGCGGAAGCAGGTAATCCTGTATAATATTGAGCCAGTTGTATACCATTTTTATTCCAACAGGTTGACGAATAATGTCATTGCTTGTCACTCATAACCTATTACTGTAGCTGGAGATTAACAGAATGTCTGCAAACCCTGCAATTAGCCGTCACGTTTCACTTGCCATCCGTCATGACTGGCAGCTGGATGAAGTGCAAGCACTCTATGCGTTACCCTTTAATGATCTGATTTTTAAAGCACAAACGATACACAGAGAGCATTTTGATCCGAATGAAGTTCAAGTCAGCAGCTTGCTGAGCATTAAAACCGGTTCCTGTTCGGAAGATTGCGGCTATTGCCCTCAAAGTGCGCGTTATGATTCCGGCTTGACACCCGAGGCATTAATGCCGGTTGATGCAGTTTTGAAGGCCGCTCAGCAAGCCAAGGATCAAGGCGCATCGCGTTTTTGTATGGGCGCGGCCTGGCGTAAACCAAAAGACAAGGATGTTGAGCGGGTGATAGAAATGGTTCAGGGCGTTAAGGCACTGGGCATGGAAACCTGTGTCACCTTGGGCATGTTGACGGATGCGCAAACGCTCAGGTTAAAAGAAGGCGGTCTGGATTATTACAATCACAATCTGGATACCTCGGAAGACTATTATTCCGAAGTCATCACTACGCGGACCTATCAGGATCGTCTGGATACACTGGAGCGCGTCAGGGATGCGGGTATTAATGTGTGCTGTGGCGGTATCGTCGGCATGGGCGAAAGCGATGTTGATCGCGCCAAGCTGTTAATCCAGTTAGCCAATATGCCCAAGCATCCTGAAAGCGTACCGGTTAATATGCTGGTGCAGGTTGAAGGTACGCCGTTAATGGGTACAGAGCCGCTGGACCCGATCATTTTTATCAGAACCATAGCCGTTGCCAGAATCATGATGCCCAAATCACGGGTGCGTTTGTCGGCAGGCCGCAGCAAGATGAGCGATGAAATGCAGGCTTTATGTTTTCTGGCCGGGGCAAACTCAATTTTTTACGGCGATAAATTATTGACCACCGACAATCCCATGACCAATCATGACTTGGCTTTATTCGACCGCTTAGGTGTGCATTCCGGCGGTTCAAGTTACGCCTGATGAACGGCTGCAGTTTTCACAGTTGATCTGGCAACCTTGGAGACTATTGCCGCGACAGGGTTTGTACCGTTCCAGGCGTGTCATCGAATCCCCGCAAGGCATTAATCTGCAAATCGACGGCCGTAATATCGTCAATTTTTGCAGTAATGATTATTTGGGATTGGCAAATCATCCCGATGTAGTCAGCGCTTTTAAAACTGCTGTCGATCATTACGGAGTCGGCAGCGGTTCTGCGCATTTAATCTGCGGACATAGCGCGGCTCATCACGCACTGGAAGAAGAGCTGGCAGCCTTCACAGGCCGTGATCGAGCCTTATTATTTTCTACGGGTTACATGGCCAATATCGGTGTCATTTCGGCGTTGTTGGGCCGGGGCGATGCGGTGTTTGAAGATCGTTTAAATCATGCTTCCTTGTTGGATGGCGGTTTGTTATCCGGCGCAAGGTTTAAACGCTATGCCCATGCCGATGTTGAAAATCTCAAGGTCCATCTGGAAAAAGCAACAGGCAATAAACTGATCGTTACCGATGGCGTATTCAGTATGGATGGCGATTTTGCGCCGCTGAAAGCATTATCTGTAGCAGCAAAAGCGAGTGATGCGTGGCTGATGGTTGATGATGCGCATGGACTGGGCGTAATCGGTGAACACGGCGGCGGGCTTCTGGAGTATTACGGACTTAACCAGGACGATGTGCCGGTGTTGATGGGCACTTTGGGTAAAGGCTTTGGTACGTTTGGCGCATTCGTAGCGGGTTCTGACGTGTTGATTGAAACCCTGATTCAGAAAGCCCGCACTTATATTTATACCACTGCGTTACCTGCAGCAGTCGCTGAAGCGACACGGGCCAGTTTAAAAATTGTCATTGCAGAAAACTGGCGCCGGGACAAACTTAAAAAACTGGCTGAGCGTTTCAGGCTTGGGGGCAGGGCAGTTAGGTTTGCAATTGATGCCATCGTGCATCGCTATCCAGCCATCATAATCGGCGATAGTCAACGGGCGGTAGACATCAGCAACGCCTTGTTGAATGCCGGTTTTTTAGTCAGCGCAATCCGGCCGCCCACCGTGCCTCAAGGCAGTGCACGCTTACGGGTGACATTTTCGGCGCTGCACGAGGAACGCATGTTGACCGCTTGCTGGATGCGCTGGATAAAGCAATCGAATGACCCTGAAGGCCGCAAACATGACAAAAATCCATCAACAAACCTTCGGTAAAGGCAAGCCCATCGTGCTGGTGCATGGCTGGGCAATGCACAGCGGTATTTGGCGGGATTTTGCCCAACAGCTGGCGCAAAACTATCAAGTCACCTGTATCGATTTGCCAGGACATGGACGAAGTGAAAAAATCGATTCCTTTACACTGGAGCGGATCAGTGACGCGCTGGTCAATGCTGTTCTGATGAAAGCAGTTGCTGGTTGGGTTGGTCGTTGGGTGCGACGGTGGTGCTGGATATAGCCAGACGGTTTCCTGAGCGAGTCAATTCGCTGGTTTTGCTGGCGGGAAATCCTGCATTTACCCAAACAGCGCAGTGGCCGGGCATGAATGTGCAGTTGCTGGATGCTTTTGCCGACAAATTGAATGAAGATTGTCAGGCGACCTTATTACGCTTTTTATCGCTTACAGGTGAATAACTTACCCGATTACAAAACCTTGTTGAGAACTCTGAAATCAGCGGTATTGGAATGTGATGCACCCGATAATGAAACCTTGCAAGGCGGCCTGGAGATATTAAAACATGCCGACTTAAGACCTGCTTTATCCAGGCACAAGCGTGCCTGTTTCCGTGATATTAGGCACCCGGGATACGTTGGTGCCTGTCAGTGCAGGACAAAACATGCAGGAACTGGCGCCTGAGATAACACTCAATATTATTGATAAGGCCGGGCATGTGCCGTTTTTATCACATCCGCAAGAGGTATTGGCGATTATTTCCCGTTTTATGGATGAGCAATGATTTCCTGGATAAAGCCAGGATCAGGCGATCATTTGCAGCGGCCTCGGTGACTTATGACAGTGTCGCCGGATTGCAGCGTACCGTGGGCAAAGAATTGCTCGCATTCTATTGATGCTACCAAATTGACCGGTACATTGTTGGACCTGGGCTGCGGCACGGGCTTTTTAACGGGCGAGTTGTTGGCACTACTCGAATCATGAAACCATGATAGCCCTGGATATTGCCTTGTCCATGTTGCAAACAACGCAAAGCAAGCTGGCCGATAAGCGCGATATTATCTATGTATGCGCTGATGCAGAGCAGTTGCCCCTTGCCGAGCAAAGCATCGATAGCGTATTTTCCAATCTCGCCTTGCAATGGTGCAGAAATCTTGAAGCTGTTTTTACCGACATTAAACGGGCGCTAAAACCCGATGGTCAGCTGGTTTTTTCGACATTTGGCCCACAAACACTGCACGAACTGAAAAGCGCCTGGGCAGCCGTCGATAACTATAACCACGTTAACGACTTTTATAGCGAAGCACAGCTGAAACAGTTCCTCCAGCAAGCGGGATTCAAAAATATTCAGATCAAAAGCAAGCTTTATACTTCACGCTATGATTCCGTCTGGACGTTGATGCAGGAGTTAAAACACCTGGGCGCACATCATGTGATTGCAGGCCGCAATAAAAAAATCACGACAAAAACAGCCATGCAGCAGATGATTGCGGCTTATGAAAAACATAGAGTCAGAGATCAGATTCCTGCGACCTTCGAAGTCATTATCGTTACTGCCAAGGTGTAAATCGTTATGGAAAAAGGCTATTTTATAACCGGCACGGATACCAACGCAGGCAAGACCTGGGCGACAATTGCACTGATGCGTTACTTTAAGCAGCAGGGCAAATCCGTTGCCGGTATGAAGCCAGTTGCATCGGGTCTGTTCTATGCAGGATGGGCAGCTGAAAAATGAAGATGCCTTGCTGATACAGGAAAATGCTTCATTAAAGATTGACTATGACTTGATCAATCCCTACGCCTATGAATTACCCGTCTCGCCGCATATTGCGGGCATAAACAATCCGGTCAACCTGGCTACTATTGTCGAGAGGTTCAATGCCCTGAAAGAATTGGCTGAAATAGTGTTGGTCGAAGGCGCCGGGGGCTGGTATGCACCCTTGAATGACCGTGAAGATATTAGCGATTTGGCAAAATCGCTGGCATTACCGGTCATTATCGTGGTTGCCATCAGGCTGGGCTGCATCAATCACGCAAAATTAACCTGGCAGGCGATACAACACTCAGGCATACCGTGTGCAGGCTGGATTGCCATGTGCGTAGACCCTGACATGCTAAACCGTGACGAAAATATACACACTATTAAAACGGCTTTGAATGTGCCATTGCTGGGTGTGTTGCCCTATCTGGAGGTAGCTGATTTCAGCTTTTTGTCGGAACAGGTAACTATGCCTGCAAGGATTTAGACAAGGGGCGTGAGCACGCCTGCATGGACAGATATTTGCTCCTGCAATATCTGCATTCACCACATCCATGTGGTTTATGCAGGAGCAGTTGCCGAGGAGCGGAAGCTTTATAAGGTTCACCCGGTAACGCTCACTTTGCACTTTACGGCTTTGATATATACTTGGCTTGCTCGCTTATGTTTTCATGATTTGGCAGGTAAAAATAAAACATGACAAAGTTTTTGTGAAAGCCCTATTATTTTTATAATTTTTTTAGGTTAATTCGCCATTTAACTTGGCAATCAAAAGGTTAATGCATGTCGATTCACACCATTTCATCTGTAAGATTCGTTTTAATTGTCAGCGTAATGTTGTCGGGATGCACGGCGACCCGGCAGATTGCCATTGATCATCCATCAATTCAGTCTACCTCGATTCAACCTTTGCCCGGCTTTCAAGCCATTGATGGCGACGACTATTATGTGCGCCTGATTTCAGAGTTTGATTTTAAAGGCGACAATGTATTAAAAAGCGGCTGTGCTGATAGGACACCGTCTTATGAAAAGGGGGATTTATCCGCTGCCCTTATATACAGTATTCGCAATGAGGTGCTTAAATTAAATCGCGAAGCAACCGGTTTTTTGTACCAGGCGACAACAGGAAAATGTAATTTTACCTTTGATGCTAAAAAGCTTTATTTGACGCCTTGGATACGATTGGATTCGAGTAGGGAAACCATGGTTGACTATAATTTTTATACCAATGCCAATAGTGATGTGGATGTATCAAGTTTGGTCGGCGATGTGAATACGGCCAGTAATTTGCTGGCTTTAACAGGCGTAGGCATGGGCGTTGCTATCGTGGGGCAGGTTGCTGGTCAATGGGTACAAAGCAATCAGCAAGCGGTAACAACACCTGCTGCTCATAAATCAGCTAAACACAGTTCAGAATCACACACTCTATCGGCTATCACTGCTTTTTCAGGTAAGACAGGAACGCTTAATCAGTCCATATTTAAAGTTTATGATGTGGCGGAAGGTGGATTTAATCTGTTTGGTTCAGATACTAATACCTTGGGCGAATTAAAGATTTATCCGGAAATCCTTCCTTCTTTATTACTAAAGACGGCTGCTGACGGCGTTCCGGATGCACGCGATTTGTCGCTGGAGGAAATAGCCTTTTCGTCAATAAAATCAAATGCTGGAGAAATAAATATTCAGCAACTGATTGAACAATCACAACATCCGACCAAGCCAAATTTGAAGCCCGACTGGAATAATTATGAAGATGTGGAGAGCAATTGCCGGAAATTAAAGCTGGTGATGAAAGATTTGGGGTTCAATAAATTTGACCGCAATGCGGTGATTTACTACTTCCTGGCCAAAAACAGCGACTGGAAAAATTACAATATCACTCGGCAAAAGGCGATGAGTGAAGAAATTCGCCCTAAAGTCATGGACAATTATCGCAGTAAAAACTTTGGTAATTGCCTGGCAGTTGACGATTATGTAGTGATGAAGTCGATGGGGCTGCCGGTTAATACTCATTCCGACTGGGATATGATCGGTGATGCGAGTCAGAAAAAAGAGCAATTATTTACCCCGCTTAAGTCGATTGAGCGGCAGTTGATTGCCGTGCTAAAAAATCCAAACAAGGCGGAAATGGAGCAACAGATGTTCCCTTTGTTAGCTACGGTAAAAAATGGCGATGGCACTGTATTACTGCAAAATCATTTAGGTGACTTTGGCCTGGAAGCGTTGTTGAATCCTCCAGCAGTCCCAGAAACAACTGCAACAACTACAACAGTGCCGGTTGCTGCGCTACTTCTAATTCGCCCATGGCTATACCTGGAGAGGGCGTTATTGTTAGTGCTCGTCAATTGGCACAAGTCTTCTCCGGACTGTCAATAAATGAACTGAGTTGCGTGCGTCCGGTTCCAGATAGCTCAGGAAAGTCTGCTGGTAATGCGGGGATTTTATTATTTACCACCAAAGAAGGTAGTCCACGAGCTAAAGGTGGCGCGATGGAATTTGAATTTTCCGGTGGAAAAATAAACCGCATTGCTTTTCAGTTGTCCACATACCGGGACTTCGAGCAAGACCTGCTGGAACGTCCGGAAATTGGAGGCTGTCGAATTGATCCTTCTTTTCTGGCAAAGCTGCACTAACATGAGTAGTGTTCTGGCATAGCTATCCCGTCGTGGTAATTAACAAAGACTAGATTCTTGATAAGCAGATGGGGCCAAAAATACATTTGTTGATCTGGCTCAATTTTTTTATTCCGCATTTTGTTTAAATGGCGATGCGTTGATACAAATCAACTGTTGCACTTAGGCAATATTGAAAAATTAAAATGGATTTTGAAATGGATATATTCCATATCAAAGTGCGGTTAATTATAAATAAAAATATCTGGAGAAAAGTTATGGCTTTAATTACGTGGACAGCTGGTCAGTTCGGTACAAATGTTGGCTTTGCAGATCAGGAGCATCAAATTTTGTTTGATAAGCTTAATAAACTGTATGATTTAGCAACAGGTGGAGCGGAGCGCTCTGCGGTAGGTGCGCAATTAGATGATTTGATCTCATATGTCGTTGATCATTTTGCTCATGAAGAAAGAGAAATGCTGGCAAAAGGTTATGCAGGCTATCCTCGCCACAAGGAAGAGCATGAGGCTTTGATTGGCGTTTGCGGTGGTTTGCAAGCAAAATTTCATGCGGGTGAGGCAGAAGTTGACGAAGGAGTTGGTCAACTGCTTAAGGGCTGGTTAGATAATCATATTCCTAACTTTGATATGGCTTATGCAGATACGTTAAATAGCTGATCAAGTTTCAAGTTAAAAACAAAAGGCTTGTGAGTCGCATTGATTCACAAGCCTTTCTTTTGCGCCAAATAAAATCAAGGAAAGGACAGCTGGTATAGATTGCTCTCATAGGTTAAAATTGAAAGTCTATTTATGATAATTATTACGTAAAGGGAATAAGGCGGGCTTTTTGTGCGTCTTGGAATTACGAAACGATATAACGCATACAAAAGTTTATAACTACTAACGAGGAGGCTGCTCCGTGAAGAAAACAAAGCAACTGTTCGCAGGTCTGATCTTAATGGCTTTAGGCCAAGGAACAGCTCAGGCGGAATACACGCTCAATTTAATGAAAGGGGTTACTAAGGTCAGTAATGACATTTATGACCTGCATATGCTGATTTTATGGATTTGTGTATTCATAGGTATTGGCGTATTCGGTACTATGTTCTATTCGATTTACCATCATCGTAAATCAAAAGGACATAAAGCTGAGCAGTTTCATGAAAATACGACAGTTGAAATTATCTGGACTATTATCCCGACTTTGATCTTGATTGGTATGGCTATTCCAGCCACAAAGACCATGATGGAATTGGATAATGTGCAAGAGTCCGAAATGTCTATCAAGGTAACTGGATGGCAATGGAAATGGGAATATGAATATCTAGATAATGGAATTCATTTTTTCAGTAGTCTTGATGAGGCGAGCAATAAAGCACGCCAGATGGATTCGGGCATAGATCCTCGTACGGTTCCTCATTACTTATTGAATGTTGATAAGCCGCTAGTTGTCCCCGTCAAAAAGAAAATCCGTTTTGTCTTCACAGCAGCAGACGTTATCCATTCATGGTGGGTGCCTGATCTTGGCTGGAAAAAAGATGCTAATCCGGGCTTTATTAACGAGGCATGGACTTCTGTTGAAAAGCCGGGTACTTATCGCGGCCAGTGTACAGAGCTTTGCGGTAAAGATCATGGCTTTATGCCTATCGTTGTGATTGCAATGGAGCAGGCTGACTATGATGCCTGGGTGAAAAAGACCCAAGATGAAGCGACAAAAGGCGCCAGCGTGGAAGACCAAAGTCATGATGAGTTAGTCGCTCAAGGGGCCTCGGTTTATGCCAAAAACTGCGCTTCTTGCCATATGGCTGGTGGAGAAGGTGTTCCTGGTGCATTTCCTGCCATGAAAGCAAGCCCTGTCGTAACGGGTGATATTAATGCGCAGACAAATCTTATACTCAATGGCAAGGGTATGATGCCTGCATTTGGTAAAATGCTGAATGCTGATGAATTGGCTCAGGTTATTACCTATACCAGAAATGCATTAGGTAACTCCGTCGGCGATGAAATACAGCCAAAAGCAATACAGGAGTTGTTGCCGCAAACAGCAGCACCTGCAGCAAAAGCAGAATCGAAAAAGAAAACGGAACCAAGTGCAAAGCTGTCGAAAGATGACTTGATCGCTAAGGGCAAGGCTGTTTATGCCAGTAACTGTGCTTCGTGCCATCAGTCAGATGGTGCAGGCATGCCGCCCACTTTTCCTGCTATTACGGGAAGTTCAGTCGTGACCGGTGATATTAATGCTCAAGTTAAGTTAATGTTAGACGGAAAAGGCATGATGCCTGCTTTCGGATCAATGTTGGATGCAGAAGATTTTGCTGCAGTCGTAACCTATACCCGTAATGCTTTGGGTAATTCAGTGAATGATGCTATACAGCCTTCAGCAATCCAGACTCTGCAATCGCTGCAAATGAATAAATCATTGCTTTGTTATCAATTTAATCTTTTTTATATATTCAAGAGGTATAAAATATGTCTGCTGTAGTCGCTGAACATGATGATCATCACGATGATCACGATCATGGTCCTGCTAAGGGGCTATTAAGATGGGTGATTACCACCAACCATAAAGATATTGGTACGTTATATTTGCTGTTTGCGCTGGCGATGTTTTTTGTTGGCGGCGCAATGGCAATGGTTATTCGTGCCGAATTATTTGAGCCGGGTATGCAATTTGTCAAGCCGCAGTTCTTTAATTCAATGACCACCATGCATGCCTTGGTGATGGTATTTGGTGCGGTTATGCCGGCTTTTGTCGGTTTGGCTAACTGGATGATTCCAATGATGATTGGCGCTCCAGATATGGCATTGCCACGTATGAATAACATGAGTTTCTGGATGCTGGTTGCCGGTGTTTTATTGCTGGCCAGTACCTTATTCATGGAAGGTGGCGCACCTGCTAGTGGCTGGACTTTGTATCCGCCATTAGTTTTGCAAACCGGTAAAGCCTTGCCTTTTGCGATTTTCTCGGTGCATTTGCTGGGTATTTCATCGATCATGGGTGCTATCAACATCATTGCAACTATTTTCAATATGCGTGCGCCTGGCATGACATTAATGAAAATGCCGTTGTTTGTTTGGACCTGGTTGATTACTGCTTTCCTGTTAATCGCTATCATGCCGGTTTTTGCTGGTGCGGTAACCATGTTGTTGACTGACAAGTTTTTCGATACCAGCTTTTTTGATGCGGCTGGTGGTGGTGATCCCGTTCTTTATCAACATATTTTCTGGTTCTTTGGACATCCTGAAGTTTATGTAATGATTCTGCCAACTTTTGGTGTGGCTTCTACCATTATCCCTGTATTTGCCCGTAAACCTTTATTTGGTTATAGCTCAATGGTTTATGCGACTGCATCGATTGCATTTTTGTCATTTATCGTTTGGGCTCATCACATGTTTACGGTGGGTATGCCAATGGCGGGCGAGTTGTACTTCATGTATGCAACCATGTTAATTGCAATTCCTACCGGGGTTAAAGTATTTAACTGGACTGCGACCATGTGGAAAGGTTCGATGACCTTCGAAACGCCTATGCTGTTTTCGATTGCTTTCGTCGTTTTGTTTACGATGGGTGGATTTACTGGTTTGATGATGTCTATTGCGCCTTCTGATTTCCAGTATCACGATACTTACTTTATTGTTGCCCATTTCCATTACACATTGGTTCCTGCTTCGGTATTTATATTGATGGCGGCGGGTTATTTCTGGCTGCCTAAATGGACTGGCCACATGTATAACGAAAAAATTGGCCAATTGCATTTCTGGTTGTCTGCCGTGTCAGTCAATATCTTGTTTTTCCCTCAGCATTTCTTGGGGTTAGCAGGTATGCCACGAAGAATTCCTGATTATGCGGTGCAGTTTGCTGACTGGAATATGATTTCAAGTATTGGTGGTTTTATATTCGGAGCCAGCCAGTTGTTATTTTTGTATATCGTTATTGATACCATTAAAGGCGGAACTGGCGAAAAAGTAACTGATGAAGTATGGGAAGATGCTGCTAAGCATAGCCTGGAGTGGACATTACCATCACCACCTCCTTATCATACGTTTACTACACCACCGACAGTTATACCAACTGAACATATCTAATGTTGTCGATATGCAGACTGTTTTAATGCTGAATATGCTGAAATGCAGCTGCCTGCTTACGGTAGCGTATCAGGTGAGATAATGAATATAAAAAAGAAAAATATTTTGACGGCATTGGTTTTGGTTACAATTGCAGTCATTATTTATGTTTTAGCGGTAATTAAAGCAGTTTCTCAATGAGTGAAAGCGTTAAGCAAAAAAACGCAAAATTGGTTCGTACATTGGTGTTTGTTGTCTGTGGGCATGTTTGGCTTTGGCTATGCGCTGGTTCCGCTTTATGATGTTTTGTGTGAAATACAGGCATCAATGGAAAAGTCGAATCAGCAGCAGTCAAAGAAGTCAGTTACGAAGTCGATAAGAACAGGGAAATTACTGTAGAATTTATGACTACGCTGAATGAATCAACACCTATGGTGTTCCGTTCAGAAACAAAAAAAATGAAAATTCATCCGGGTGAATATTATACGGTGAATTTTTATGCTGAAAATAAGACTGATAAGGTAATGGTTGCTCAGGCAATTCCAAGTATTTCGCCTGGACCAGTTGCTGAATATTTTAAAAAGACCGAGTGTTTTTGTTTTTCAGAACAAACATTCAAAGCGCGAGAAGGTAAAACCATGCCGGTGCGTTTTGTTGTTAATCCTGAGTTACCTGAACAATATAAAACAATTACACTTGCATATACATTTTTTGATAATACTGAAACATCAGTGAAAAAATAAGAGGGGAAGTTTATGTCTACAAGTGACGCTTATTACATTCCGCATAAAGCGACTTGGCCAGTCATTGGTACTGCCGGTTTAGTGATTATGCTGGCTGGATTTGCAAATTATTTAAATGGTTCTTCAATCGGTCCAACCCTGATGGTGTTGGGCTGAGTTATATTTATTGTTATGTTGGCCGGTTGGTTTACCTTGCAGTCCAGTGAAAGTGAATCAGGCATGTACAGTACCCAGGTAGGTATTTCCTATCGCATGGGCATGATGTGGTTTATTTTTTCTGAAATCATGTTTTTTGCCGTTTTCTTCGGCACACTCTGGTATACGCGTAATTTATCGGTGCCTTGGTTGGGCGGGGAAGGCATGGGCGCGGCACCAAAGAGATGTTATGGCCCTGCTTTTGAGGCGATTTGGCCAACTAATGGTCCCAACCTTGGCATAATGTCGGTGCCAGAATGACGGGCTGATTTTGAGCCCATGGGAGCATGGGGTTTGCCGTTTTTGAATACCTTGATTCTGTTAACCAGTGGTGTCACCTGTACTTGGGCGCATCATGGCTTGCTGGCAAAAAATCGTGATCAGTTGATTAAAGGCTTAATTGCAACTGTTGCGTTAGGTTTTTTGTTCGTAGCGTTTCAGGCATTCGAGTATCATGAAGCTTATACTGAAATGGGCTTGACTTTGGGTTCAGGTATCTATGGTTCTACTTTCTTTATGTTGACGGGCTTCCATGGTTTTCATGTATGCGTAGGTGCTATTATTCTGAGTGTTGTGTTGTTCCGTAGCTGCCAAGGGCCACTTCAAACCGGAAAATCACTTCGCTTTTGAAGCTGCAGCATGGTATTGGCATTTTGTTGACGTAGTATGGTTAGGTTTGTTTATTTTTGTTTATTTAATGTAATTACACATCAACACCCAAAAAAGCGCTGCCTAACAACAGGTAGCGCTTTTTTTTTGTCGGGATGATTGTTATTCTATTTGCGTTGTCAGTTTGTGCCGGTTGTTGCAAGTGCATTGTTACACCCAGTCCATGGGGTTTAAAAATACCCGTTGCAACGGCAATAAAAAGAAAAATAAATAACAGGATTGAAAGAGTAATACGAAAAGTCAGTGCTTTAACTGTTTTTTCGGATTGTTCTTCGGTTTTACGGTTAACCAAGTGAAACAGGGCGGAGCCGAGACTGATAATTATCAGGATAAAGGCAATAATGACGACGCTTTTGATAATCATGGTAGAGTTATGGTTGATGGTAAGATTTTTCTATTCTCGTTTATTAATGTGTTTGTGCCAATAGGTTAAAGAAAAAAAGCATGATTATTAAAATTGGGCGCTATTCAATGAAGTTTGAAAAAGCACCCACACTGAGTTTATTTATGTTTGTTACCGCTTGTTAATTGCACTGGGGATTTGGCAATTAGGAGCGCTCAGAAGAGAAAAGGCTATTTCTTGAACAGCAAGAACAAGGATTAGCCTCATCTGAAATCATACAGTTATCAACAGCTATTGAAGATAATGCAGATGCGCTCAGGTATAAAAAAGTGGAAGCTGACTGGGCATTATGATCAAGCGCATCAATTCTTGATAGATAATCAAATCAGTGCCGGGAAAGCGGGTTATTTTGTTTTGACCCCGTTTGTTCTGCAAGGGGAAGCCAAGGCTGTTTTAGTCAATAGAGGCTGGGTTCCGTTAAATCAGGATAGATCGGTTTTGCCTGATTTACAGATCAAGAATGAACAAACAGTTGTCACAGGACGGATAAATCGTTTCCCTAGTGTCGGTATAAAGTTGGCAGGAGCGGAAATACCAACAGAGGGTTGGCCGTCAGTCGTACAGGTGGTAGACAGTCAGGTTTTGGCAAAGAAACTGGCTTATTCATTATTTCCATTTCAGATTGAGCTGGATAAAGATCTGCCCGAAGGCTTTAAACGGGAATGGCAAACAACAACAGTTATGTTGCCGGAACAACATACAGCCTATGCGATTCAATGGTTTGCACTGGCATTTACGCTCACAATACTATTTATTTGGTACAGTTATAAAAGAAATGATGAATAATCAACAGAAGAAAAATCGACTATTAATTCTGGCTATTTTTGGAATGACCATTATTCCTTTTTTAATCGCCTGGGATCTAAAAGAAAATCCGGGGTTGGTAAAAGGTACAACAAATAGTGGGCAGCTGATAATTCCTCCGATAGCAACTGAACGGACCGATTTTACTGGTTTTGATCCATTTTCAGCTGAAAATATGGGGGAACTTGCCGGACACTGGTTGATAGTCAATGTGATTCCAAACAACGGCTGCAATGAAATTTGCCTTGATGCACTGCTTAAAACCAAACAATTAAGGCTCATGTTAAATAAGGAGTTACCCGTACGCGTCGTGTTGTTATTGTTTTTGAACTGGCAAACCAAGATGGTTGAAAGATACGCTGTTATGGAGACTGCGCTACAGAAAACAAGGAGGACTTGTCTTTTGAGCTTGCTTCGGAAGAAAATAAGATGATGATGCTTAATAGAAAAATTAATCGGTCAAAACCGGGAATGCACTTAATTCAGAGCTGATCAGGGTTAAACCCAGTGTGGGTTGGCTAAAAAATTCAGGACAGGGTAGCATGTACCGGATGGCATGTTGTTTTTAATCGATCCTCTGGGAAATTTAATGATGCAATATGAGCCGGGTTTCAATACTTACAAAGTAAAAGATGATCTTATGCATCTGCTTAGAATTTCACAAATTGGTTAGTGGGAAATAAAATGTTCAGAAAAATAACTCTATTTGGCGTTGTTTTAACGTTAATAATTATTGTATTAGGTTCATAGTTCGTTCATCCGGAGCCGGACTTGGCTGTCCTGATTGGCCGGGTTGTTACGGACAGTCCGTAGTCAGTGATCAGGCAGATTTCAAAGCGCAGGCGGCGAGGTATTTCCGATCAAAGCTGATATTGTAAAGCATTGATAGGAATGACCATGGTTATCTGGCGGCTACTTTAGGATTTACTGGTCTTGTTGCTGGTGTTGTTTTCATGGCGCCAAAAACAATGCCGAGTAGCGGCAATGACGACTTCATTGATTCTGTTGGTTTTAGTTGGGTTTACAAGCAGCCTTGGGGTATTTGGCGGTAAAGCATGCATCGTTATGCCTATCGTTATAACCACGCATGTATTACTGGGCATGATGACCTTCTGGCTGCTTTTTTGGCTGTATTTACGTGTTAATCCGGCAAAGTAGGCCAGGTACATCCGGACAATGCGTAGGGACTTGTAAATTTTACCCGTTTTGCCATGTTTGTTTTATTGTTGCAGATTGTTCTGGGAGTCTGGGTTAGCGCTAATCATGCGGCTTTAGCCTGTAGCTGGTTTTCCTCAATGCAATGGGACAATGGTGGCCTAAAGCGGATTATCAAAATGCGTTGAATTTATTTAACGGATTTATTACAGGTTATACCGGCGTTATTTCATTCGATGCACAGGTGGCGGCAAACTGGCTGCATAGAGTCGGTGCGTTGTTGTGCTTTGTGTTGCTGAGTTTGCTGATGTTCAGCGCAACGGCAACAAATTCGCTAAAACCGGTAAGAACAGCGGGTTTATGGTTAGGTTTGTTGCTGTTTGTACAGATTGGCTTAGGTATTATTGGCGTTAAACTGGGTATGCCTCTATGGGCTGCTGTAGCTCATCATGCTGTTGCGGCATTATTAATGCTGCCTTTGATTGCGATCAGTTTTTATAGCCGATACGGCAGTGTGCATATACTGGCAACCTGTTACAGAAGCCAGAGCCTCGACAAGAACTCGTTGAAACGGTGCTGCACCGTTAAGCGCCTATTGAAGAAATTTATGTAGAACCAGCGCCTGAATCACTTTATTTACGTCTTAAGTCACAGTTAAAACGAACCCGTTCCGGACTTAGCGGCATACTGGCCAGTCTGCCTATAGGCCAGAAAGAAATTAACGATGATTTACTGGAGGAAATTGAAGCCAGTTTAATAATGGCTGATGTCGGTGTTGATGCTACAACAGAAATCATCAGGCACTTGACGCAAAGTGTTGAGCGGCATCAGTTGAATGATGGCTTGGCGTTATCAGTTGCTTTAAAGCAGGAATTGTTGAGTATACTTCAGCCTTGCAGCATGACCTCTGCAAATTCCTAAACAGGACAAGCCGTTTGTTATTCTGGTTGTCGGTGTTAATGGCGCAGGTAAAACCACAACCATCGGTAAATTGGCCAAACGCTTGCAGGCACAGGGCCATAGCGTCATGTTAGCTGCAGGGGATACTTTTAGGGCGGCGGCTGTTGAGCAATTGCAAGTTTGGGGCGAGCGTAATAATATCCATGTGGTGGCTCAGCATACAGGGGCAGATTCGGCATCGGTCATCTATGATGGTCTGCAATCTGCACAGGCCAAAGGCATAGATGTTTTGATTGCTGATACGGCAGGCCGATTGCATACAAAATCAAATTTAATGGATGAGTTGAAAAAAGTAAAAAGGATTATGGGTAAACTGGATGCAACAGCACCCCATGAAGTGCTGTTGGTATTGGATGCCGGGACAGGACAAAATGCACTGTCACAGGCAAAACTGTTTAATGAAACAGTAGCTTTAACAGGGCTGGTGTTGACCAAACTGGATGGCACGGCAAAGGGCGGTGTTATTTTTGCATTGGCCAAACACACCGGTATTCCAATTCGATTTATAGGTATAGGCGAAGGCATTGATGATTTGCAGGATTTTGATGCAGAGACTGTTTGTCGACGCCTTGTTCGTAAAAGACTAAAAAGTCATGATAAAGTTCGTTAATGTAACCAAGCGCTATCCTGAAACCGGCGACGTATTGCGTAATGTCAGTTTTCATTTGCGGCGTGGCGAAATTGCATTTCTTACCGGTCATTCAGGGGCAGGGAAAAGCACGTTATTAAGATTGATTGCAGCAATGGAACGTTGCAGCCGAGGCCAGATATTACTGGACGGGCAGGATCTCAGTCAGGCCAAAGAAAGTCAGATTGCCTTTTATACGAAGAAAAATGGGTTTTATCTTTCAGGATTATAAGCTGCTTCAGGACAGAACGGTTTTTGATAACGTGGCACTGCCGTTGGTGATAGCCGGCTACGGACATCATGAAATCGCCCGCAGGGTAAGGGCGGCATTGGATAAAGTCGGGCTTATCGGGTAAAGAAAAAAAATATCCTCTGGCCTTGTCTGGCGGCGAGCAGCAGCGGGTCGGAATTGCCAGGGCAGTGGTTAACAAGCCGCCGATGATTATCGCGGATGAGCCAACCGGAAATCTGGATCCGGAGTTGTCGGCAGAAATCATGCTTTTATTCGAACAGTTTCAACAGGTCGGCGTTACCGTATTGATTGCCTCACATGATATTTCTTTGATTACACAAATGAACCATCGTGTCTTAAAGCTGGATCATGGCCAATTGGTTTCGAGTTAAGCAATGAAACATGCCAATAAAAATCAAATCAAGCCCAGGCATCGATTCGGCAAACCAAAACTGCCGGCGGTAATTTTGTCGATAAATTGCATGCTTATCGGGATCTTCATGCGCACGCATTGTTTTCCAGTCTTGGGCGATTGGTTGCATCACCGTTTACGTCTGTAATGACCATAGCTGTCTTGGCGATTGCTATTTCACTTGCCAGCGGTTTTTATATTCTGGTGGTAAATCTTCAGCAATTAACGGGTAATCTGGAAACCAGTAATCAAATTTCCTTGTTTCTTAGAGATGAAGTTTCCGATGCACACGCAATACAATTAGCGGACAGTATTAGACAAAATGCGAGTGTTCAGGACGTTAAATTAATTACCAAGGAGCAGGCGTTGGCTGAATTTCAAACCTATAGCGGATTTGGCGCAGCGATCAAAGCTACTGGAAAAAAATCCGTTGCCTATTGTCCTTCAGGTGTTGCCTAAAAATTCACTGGAAAACGAACAGGGCTTGAAACGTTGCTAGGAAATCTTCAACAGTCCCCTGAAGTTGATTTTGCCCAGATGGATATGCAGTGGGTTGAGCGTCTGCAGTCTATTATGGCAGTGGCGCGGCGCGGCGTTACGTCATTAAATTTGATGTTAGGGTGGGCAGTGTTGTTTATTATCGGCAATACGATTCGACTGGAGTTGCATAATCGCCGTGATGAAGTGGTGATTGCTAAATTGGTTGGCGCTACAAATTCGTTCATTCGGAGACCGTTTTTGTATACTGGTTTTTGGATGGGTTTTTTTCAGGCGTATCAGCATGGTTTATTGTTACCGCACTGATGCTGATTTTAAGACAACCGGTTGAAAAGCTCTCGGGACTTTATGAAGGCGGCTTTTCATTTGTTGTTTTTAAGTTTCACTGAAACGCTGGCGCTGATAGGTATTTCATCAGCGCTGGGGGTATTGGGTTCGTGGATTGTACTCATTTTCAGCTTCAGCACACAAAACCTGAGTAAAAAACTGAGTGTAAAAATTATTAGCACTCTTCTTTAGAGAGTGCTAAAATTTAGATATAAAGTTTTTTCTCAGGAGATACCATGAGTAACGCATTGGCTTTACCCGTTAATTTATCGGTTGGAACATTTGATGCCTATTTAAATCTGGTCCGGCAAATGCCTAGATTGACATCTGATCAGGAACGCGAGTTAACGTTAAGATTTAGAGATCACGGTGACTTAGAAGCCGCGCGAGAATTGGTCATGACCAATTTACGATTTGTCGTTCATGTCGCTAGAGGCTATAGCGGTTATGGTTTGTCAATGCCTGATATTATTCAGGAAGGCAATATCGGATTGATGAAAGCTGTTAAGCGTTTTGATCCTGACGTAGGTGTGCGCTTAGTGTCTTTTGCGGTACATTGGATTAAAGCCGAAATTCACGAGTATGTGATTAAAAATTGGGGCATTGTAAAGGTTGCAACAACCAAGGCCCAACGCAAACTGTTTTTTAATTTGCGCAAATCCAAACAGGATATAGGTTGGTTATCGAATGACGAAGCGATGGCTATTGCAGAAGATCTGAATGTTGAACTGAGTGACGTTTACGAAATGGAAAAACGCTTGGGTAGTCAGGATATGTCATTCGATATGCCCGTTGATGAGTCAGCAGAAGAAAGCTATGTCGTATCCAGCCAGCTACCTTCAGCAACACGGCGCTGATCCGTCGGTATTGCTTGAAAATGCCGATTGGGAAGGGCATGGACAGGATTTATTATCAGAAGCACTGGCCGAGTTGGATGAACGTAGTTTGGATATTCTTTCAAGTCGCTGGTTGGCGGACAAAAAAGCCACATTACATGAGCTTGCCGAACGCTACAACGTGTCTGCCGAAAGAATCAGGCAATTGGAACAAAATGCGATGAAAAAACTGAGAGCAGCGGTTGAACTTGAAGCCTGATTGATAGTTGATAGCATCAAAAAAGGCTTAACGATTTAATCGTTAAGCCTTTTTTAGGGTTCACGGTTTCACGTCAGGCTGTCCTGCCTGACACCCTTCGGGTAAATGCAAATCTGTTCCAGACAGATTGGTGATGCAACCGTAACAATATCGAATTTAGACTGGACTGAGTATATCCATGACTGCTTGAGCCTGTTCCGCAGTTTCACGTCCGAGATTAGTCAGATACCCCCCGTCTTCCTGTGATAACAGGCCTTTTTCGAACAAACGACGGGTGGCTGCAATTGTTTCCGGTGTAGCCGTTTTATGAACTTTGATTCCTTCTAGCGTAGTGGTAAGGTTGTAGCGAACCAGAATATTCAGTTCATCTACAATATCTTGGGTATATGGCATAGCAAATCCTCATGAATCATTGATCTAAGGCAGTAGCATAAAGCTATTTCTATAGAAGGAGTATCTTTTTTTAAGCTGTTTTCTTTCGCGCAACAATCACACCATCTCTGGTTGGATTGATAAACGCATCAAATTCAGGATCATTAAAAATTAATTCATTGTGTTCAATAATGGCTTCAGTCCAGCCGGGAAAAATATCAGTAAACTTTTCTACCGCTACCCGGCCGCGCCAGAGCACATTATCAGCAATATAAAGGCCGCCGGGACGAACCCGGTCTTTAGCCATTTTCCAAATCTCAGGATAATCGCCCTTGTCGACGTCGTTATAGCAGATGTCAAATAGTCCTTCAGTTTGAGCAAAAATATCCTGAGCCATTCCTGCCCGGAAATCAATTCGATCCCATAAATTAGCGGCGCTCAGATATTGCTGCGCTTGTTCCTGGTTGAGGAAATCGGCATCGGTGCAAATGACTTGTCCTTTAGGACCGACCGCTTTAGCAAACCAATAGGCTGAATAACCATAGCCGCTGCCAAATTCAAATACCCGTTCAGCATTGATCATTTTGGCCTGCGATTCAATAAAAGCACCCACTAAGCGACCGATGATGGGGAAGTTATGCTTGCGTGCCCGCGCTTCCATTTCAGTAAGCACCGGATGATCGGTGTGCCGCAGTAAATTGTGCATGTAATTTTCAATGGCCGGATTGACCGGGATTAACACGCCTGGATTTAAAACAGTTGGAGATTGTATATCGGCCATTATCTGTTTCCTCGTGGTGGTTGTGTTTTTAGAGAGTATCTACAGACCCGTAAAAGCGACAAATTGAGTTTATCCAAAAGTTGAACCATTCCATCCCCAATATTCGGCAGGACAGTTGCTGAATTCAATATAAACGCGCTCAGGCGGGAGCTGTAATGCGTTTTCCAGTAACTGGCAAAGGGACGAAGAAATGGACTTGGCCTGTGTCGTAGTGAGCCCAATACTCTTGCATTCAAGATAGGCCAAAGGCTCGTTGTTGCCGGCAAATGACATCGCTTTATTCCCCTCCAGTGCTACCATGACATAACGCTCAGGCTTGCCCGTTTCTTTGGCCATCAGTTGCGACAGCTGGCGCAACAATTGCGGGGAGTCTTCGCTGGAAACAGGGGCGTTGGTGTTAAGTTTCAAATAAGGCATTGTGGTGTTCTCCTTCATTAAAAATTACAGGGGGAATAAAATTCATGCGGCAGGTAATTTGTATCCTTTCCATCCATAATAAGCGATGTAACAGTAACAAAGAACAGGAATAAAAAAAGCCTGTTGAATGCCAATATGATCAGCAAACGCGCCTTGCATAACTGGAAGAATAGCACCCCCGACTATCGCAGCGCATAAAATTCCCGAACCCTGGCCGGTGTGCTTGCCCAAGCCGTTAACCGCCAGTGAAAAGATGGTTGGAAACATGATGGAGTTAAACAGCCCGACGGCAAGAATAGTCCACATGGCAAGATGACCACTGCTGATTATGGTTATTAGCACTAAAATGGCTGCGGTTACCGCATTAAAGGTGAGCGCTTTGTTGGGCTGAATTCTTTGCATGGCGCCTGCTCCGATGAATCGTCCGATCATAGCTCCGCCCCAATAAAATGAAACATATTTTCCGGCATCCTTTTCTTCCAACCCGGCAATTGAAGGCTCGCCCAGAAAATTGATAAGAAAACTGCCGATGGACACTTCACCGCCGACATAAACAAAAATGCCGATTGCGCCTAATACCAGATGCTTGTAGCTCCATGCGCTATCATGGACATCATCTTCAACACCTGAAATCTGTGCTTCGGCAGCTTCAATTTTGGGCAATTTGATCAGGGCAAAAATGACTGCAATAAAAAATAAAACCGCAGCAAGCAATAAATACGGGGTTTGCACTGCGGCAGCTTGCGCCGATTGGTAGGCTGATAATTCGTCGGCGTTGAGCAGTTTAATTTCATCCGCCGTTTTAACGGCAGTGGAAAGAATAAATAACGCGCCAAAATAAGGGGCAATAGTTGTGCCCAGCGAATTAAATGCCTGAGTCATGGTTAATCGGCTGGAGGCGGTTTCCGGATTGCCTAAAATGGTGACATACGGATTTGCGGCGACCTGCAGTAAGGTAATGCCGGATGCCAATACAAAAAATGCCCCTAAAAATAACGGATAGGAATGCGAACCTGCGGCCGGATAAAACAGCAAACAGCCAATGCCCGCTATGGCCAATCCGGCAATGATGCCGCCTTTGTAATCGATTTTTTCGACCAAATAGCCACTGGGAACTGAAACGACAAAATAGGCGGTAAAAAAGCAAAACTGGATCAACATCGCCTGGGTGTAATTCAGGGTAAACACCGATTTCAAATGAGGGATCAAAATATCATTCAAACAGGTTATAAAACCCCAGATAAAAAACAGCGAAGTCAATATTGCCAATGATCCGGAATAAGGATTTTTATCAGACCTGATTGTCGTGTCAGTTGTATTGCTCATAATTTATTTTGTCACGGTAAAGCCAACGGTTTCATTGCCGACCATCACCTTAAAATCGCCCGGCTCCACAATCCGCTTAAGATTAACGCCAATAAACGACAAATCATGCGGTGTTAAGGTAAAGCTTAAGCTTTCGGTTTGTCCCGGATTCAGCTCGACTTTTTTAAAGGCCTTGAGCTGTTTGTTGGGACGGGTTACCGAGGCCGCTACATCATTGATGTAAAGCAGCACGGTTTCCTTGCCTTTCAATGTGCCGGTGTTTTTGACATTAACGGTGATATTGATATTTTCACCCATTTTGATTTTATCTTTTTCGACCTTCAAGCCGCTGGTTTCAAAAGTGGTATAGCTCAAGCCATGCCCAAATGGATAGAGCGGGTTATAAGTATTCTGCTCAAACGATTCGATGGGCTTGTAATCATACGGAGTAATGCCGTTGGTGTTACGCGGATAGGAAATAGGCAGCTTGCCGTTGGGGTTATAGTCGCCGTACAAAATATCGGCAATGGCCTCGCCGCCCTCCATGCCCGGCAAAAAGCCCAAAATAACGCCGGAAGCCCGTTCTGCAATCGACGTGATAATACGCGGACGACCACCCAAGGTCAGCAGAACCACCGGTTTTCCGGTTGCAATCGCGGCATTGGCCAGATCGACTTGGGCCTGATCGAGATTTAACGTACTCAATGTTGCCCGGAGTTTCGGTATAAGGTTTCTCGCCCAGGCTGAGCAGAATAACGTCGTGGTTTTTGGCCTCATCAACAACCTTTTGAATATCAATTGGCGCATCAAAAGAATCGCCTCCGACGTAAGTCACTTTGCCGGTGGCTTTTTTCTGTATGGCCTCAAAAACCGTTAGTTTCTCCTGAGGATATAAACTTTCAGCATCGCCCTGCCAGGTAATAGTCCAGCCGCCATTCATCACGCTCAACAGATTGGCGGTAGGCCCGGTCACCAGAATACTGGCGTCTTTTTTTAGCGGCAGGATGTTGTGGTCGTTTTTGGCAAGAACAATCGATTCCCGCGCCGCCTGACGATTGGTTTCTATCGCTTCCGCCGTGGCAAAATTGCCTTCTACCGGCAACAGCGGTTTGGGATCGAATAATCCGGCCTGATACTTGACCGTCAGTATCCTGGATACCGCTTCATCGATTCGGGACATCGGCACTTCGCCGGATTTGACCAATTCGACCAGTAAATCATAAAAAGAAAAATCGAACGGCACCATGCTCATGTCGATACCGGCCATCACCGCAATTTTTACCGCTTCTTTTGGCGAAGCGGCCATCTTGTCACGGGTATAAAGGCGCTTGATGTCCTCCCAGTCGGACACGGTAAAGCCTTTAAAGCCCAGTTCGCCGCGCAGAATCGTGGTCAGATATTGATGGTTGGCGTGTCCCGGAATGCCGTCAACTTCCGCCGAATTAACCATCACCGTCGGCGATCCCGCTTTCACGCCCGCTTCAAACGTCGGCAGAAAATATTCGCGCAGCATTCTTTCGCCTATCCAGGCCGGTGTCCGGTCTTTGCCGTTAAGGGGATAACTGTAGCCCACATAATGTTTCAGGCAGGTAGGCGCTTTATCGGCAGCGGAAAAATCATCGCCCTGATGACCTTTAATATAAGACGTACCCATCACCGTCGCCAAATGCACGTCTTCGCCGAAGGTTTCCCACAAGCGCGGCCAAAGCGGTTGACGGCCAATATCCATCACCGTGGAAAAATTCCATTGCAGGCCGGAAGCGCGCACTTCCCTTGCTGTAATCTCGCCTTCCTTGAAAGCCAGTTCCGAATTGAAGGTCGCCGCCATGTTAATGGCCTGAGGAAACAATACCGAGTTTTGCGTGTAAGTCGCCCCGTGAATGGCGTCAATCCCGTAGATAACGGGGATTTTCAAACGGGTTTTTGATGAGGTATCCTGTATGGTCTTCATCATTTTCCGCCAGGTCTCAATAGGTTGCGCCTTGTTATCAGGCGTAAAAGGCGTATTAAGAATGGAACCTACATGGTGTTTTAATAAGGCATCTTCAAGCTTGGCCGGATCAATGGGATTCTCGGCATGTTGTCCATCCAGAGCGCCAATGACGGTAATGTCCACCTGCGTCATCTGGCCTACTTTTTCTTCAAGCGTCATTTGGGACAGCAGATGTTTGACTTTATGGTCTATTGCTTTGTTTGTTTCTTGTGCACTCACAGAACGCCCCGACATGACAAATAGGATGATAAATAAAATAGTATTTTTTGTTTTCAACTTATTTCTTCGCTAACTTGGTTGTTTAAGTATGGTTTGTTTGTAACTGGAAGTTCAAGCTCTTAATCAAACCCCTAAAAATACAGTGCTTCGACTGTGCGACCAGTTTAGCGCGAACGTATCTCATATTGTAAAAAGGGGGACGTTCGTGGCGAGCCTGTCGAACTATTGATTTAACCAATTTTTAGTGGCTCCCTCAATGCTCAAATAAGAAGTCTTTAAAGGGAAGCAGACTAAAGAAGGTGTATTTTAGATTATTGTTGCAATCATAAAACGAAAAACTTCAGGTTCTGGGTTTGCAATCTGAGAAGTGGGTATCCGATGCCAAAACAGTCTGGTTGTTTCGCCGACGGCTTAAAGGGTTTGAAATCGATAGATGTTCTGTTTTTCCACTTTCATCAGCAACTGATCGCCCAAGTTTATGTCGCCAGTGCCGGGAAGTTGATCGATGTCACTTTGTCAAAGTGACACGGCACCAAAAATAGGCGCTTTAGGCAACACATTACACGTGAAGAGAATGTCAGGCTTATATATTTACTGAGCACAAGATTCAAATGCCGCCAGTAAGACACCGAATTAATAATTACGCTTGCAGCGAAACCCAAGGTGCCTTGGTCGATGGTGAGTTATTGACGCTCTATCAGTTTTATTTTGAGCGCAGTGAGTTTATTCTGGAGCCGGATCATTACAAAGAGAAATTATTTTAAAAAAATGATTTTTATGGGTGGGGTGGATTTTAAGCTAGGTTCTGTTGACGTTTCATCTCAACCATAAAAGTACCGAGGAAAATGACAGCATCCCCATGTAATTAATAGCTTTTTTCTCATATCGAGTGGCAATTCTGCGGTAGTGTTTGAGCTTGCCGAACATGCATTCGACCACATGCCGCTCCTTATAATGCCAATAATCGCACTCAATTTCTTCTTTTCGGTTCGATTTTGGCGGGATGACGGCTTTTATTCCCCGACATTCCAACCACACCCTCAACTCGTTTGTGTCGTAGGCCTTGTCTGCCAAAACGGCTGAGGCTTTAACGTTTTCCAGCAAGGGTATCGCTTGCTTGCATTCAGCCTCCTGACCGCCTGTCAGAATGAATTTAATCGGCATGCCCAAGGCATCACAAAGCGCGTGAATCTTACAACCAAACCCACCTTTGGAACGCCCCAGTGCCTCATTATCGGCAGAGCTGTTTGCCGCCCCAGCCGCGCAGGCATGCGCCCTAATGACTGATCCGTCCATAGAAACATCCTGTAAATCAGAGGCTTCAGAAAAATGACCGAAGAGCTTCTCCCATGCGCCATTGGCGCACCAGCGTGAAAAACGCTTGAATACGCTATTCCACTTACCATGCGTTGGCGGCAAAACCCGCCACTGCGATCCCGAACGTAATATCCACAAGCAGGCACTAATAAATTGTCTGCAAGTGTCTGGCTGCCCGACATGAATGCCTGTCAATTTCTTTAAGTTTGCCAATATTCGCACCCATTCTTCATCGCTTAATTTTATCCGGTTCATTCCACTCAAAATGATCAATTCTACCGGATTGGTAAAACGTCAACAGAACCTAGCTCGTCTACTTTTTGTAAATGCATTGATTGTACTGACAACAAATTCTGTAAGTGTTGGGTTGCGCCGTTTAAGAACTTACCGCGAGCACGAAATTACTAAGGAAAATCCCGGAATGGCTTATAAAAAGAAGAATTTTTCGCCCAGTGAAGTTTCAACTAATCCTGGAAAAAAGATTAGGGCTTGCTTCATAAAAGGAGTCTTTGTTTTAACGCGTTGTCACACAGTACCAGCGCTATCGGAAGCAGGCAAAGCCCAAAAAAATCGATTTGACATGCCTTCCAGTGAATTGGCTTCCACACTGAATAGTTTCGCGGAGAAAACGGGTATGGAGTTAAGCTATCACTACCTCTATGGTAGTGAACGCAAAATCTAAGTCGCTTAAGGGTAGTTTGGGAACACAAGAAGGTCTGAATGAAGTGTTGCGAGGAACCGGTTTGGCTTACCTTTTGATGGGGGACAATAGCGTGACGTTGGAGAAAGTGGCCGTTGCAGAGCCGCAATCAAGTCAAACTATGCCGGTAGTGAATGTAGTTGGAAAAACAATTCCGGGTGGCGAAGATCCGTATTACGCCGTTTACAACGCGGCTATTGCAAGCGGCGGACGGAGAAAAGTCTACAGGACAGCTTATGTTTATACTTACTTTGGCTATTTTTAAAAATAGCAGGTGCAGATTGAAGAAATTACTGGGATTGTGGCCGGATCGGTTGCTGATGGTGGCCCGTTTAAAATGATGAGGGGTATTATTTGATGATTCTATATGGCTATTGATTTATGGCTCGAAGAATTAGACGTTACAGACGAGCAGTATCAACATTATTGGTCGTTGCTGGACAGGAATGAGCAAGACAAGGCCTTGCGTTTTGTGCAAACAATGCATAGCAGGCGTTATGTTGCCAGTCACGGTAAGCTCCGACTGATCCTGGCCGAGTATCTGGGCATATTCCCTGAAAAAATTGGTTATGCAGAGCAGGCGTTTGGTAAGCCGGTTATTGTTATCGATGGCTTGGAGCATGGCATTAAATTCAATTTGGCGCATTCCGACAATAAAATGCTGGTGGCAGTCGGGTTGGATGCCAACATAGGTGTCGATATTGAAGTCTGGAACGATAGAGTCGATGCTGTTTCGGTCGCCAATATCTGTTTTGCTGAATCAGAACAATGTTTCTGGAGCGGATTGCCGGAAAGCGGGAAAGACGAGTTTTTCTACCGGCTCTGGACGAGGAAGGAAAGTTTTGTAAAAGCTGTCGGTGTAGGTCTCGGGTTAGATGTTTCCACGGTTGTCTCCTCAATGGTCGGTGCAGCCAGGTTTTTGTCTGTGCCGGAGGGATATGGTTCTTCGGAAGATTGGGCGTTAGTCGATTTGAATTTTGGCGACGGCATCAGCGCTGCGTTAACGGTTCCAGCAAAATGTTTTGAAGGGGTTGAGCTTAGGCGGCTCGGCTTCTCATTTGAGGTGAGACAAACTGCCAGGCTTAACCGTTCGCCCTGAGCTGTAGGATGGAAGGTTATAAGCCGTTCATGGTTCGACAAGCTCACCACGAACGGCTTAACGGACGCATATCCGTCCAGACATCTTTGATGTGATCCAGGCACTCTTGTTTGTTGCCGATTTTGCCGGCCGTCCGCCAGTCCGTTCGGTATTTCTTTGTATTCAGGCTAATTTGAATATCGCTCTTCGTGATTGACCACAACCTGATAAATGGTTGTGTCTTCTTCGTCGTTTCAAGCCATTTATTCCTCGTTGATATATAGTTGCTTTCACACAGCATGCCATTCGTTACGATGGTTTCTCTGATGTTCCTAACCTTGCGAGGACTCAAAATCAATGGTCGCATCAATTTGCATGAGTCAGACGACATGCTGAAAATTTTGGGAAAAACCTGTCGGTAAAGATGACCTATCTGACCGACTGGCTAGTGATTGTCGGATAAAACTGATTTTAAGTTGGCCACTGACCTAATGATTGGGCTTGATAAGGGTTCCAACGGAAATGACTTTTGGCTACTCAACTTATGACTTCACTGGGCAAGAAACCACTCATTATCATTATCGGCGTTGTGCTGATTATTGCCGTTTATTTTTATACTAAATCGCCGAAATTTGTTGATGTTGAAATAGTCACTCTTGAACAAGGCGAGGTGAGGGCAATGGTATCCAATACCCGCGTCGATACGGTTAAAGCCTGTCGACGCGCCTATCTTGCGCCCCAACAGGCGGGCATAGCAGTTAAGGAGCGCAAGCAACGGGTGATTGAGGCACTGGCATCGGTCAGTCTGCAATACCGGGGTCACCACCACAGGCCGGATCAGCTTTCCGGTGGGCAGCTACAGCGTGTCGCCATTGCAAGAGCCATGATCATGCGTCCGGAAATTTTATTGGCAGACGAGCCGACCGGCAGTCTCGACAGCAAATCCGGCAAGGAAATTATCGAGTTGCTGGATGGGCTTAATTGGCAGGGTGTAACGTTGATGATTATTACCCATGACCAGAATTTGGGTGACAGGGCGCGCCGGAAAATTCGCATTATCGATGGGCAGATAGTGTGATGAATCAAGTCAGGATAAATCATGCTCATTAAAGACACATTAACCCAATCCTTAGCCGCAACCAAGCGGCAGCTGCTGTGGCTGTTTTTGACCGAGGCGGCCATGTTGTCGTCGCAGGCTGGAGCCGTGCTGGGCGTGATGCTGGGCTAACTAACCCTTGGCGTGTTGCAGGCTGTTTACCCGGACTTTTCGATGGAACTGCCGCGCTGCCGGTGGAGCTGGCCTGGACCTGCCTCGTTGCGGCTTTTATTGTTTCATTGCTGATTGGCATAGCCGCCGGAGTAGCTCCGGCGATGAAAGCCGCCCGTTTGGAACCGTTGGAGGCTTTGCGCACTGAGTGATTCCTTTGTTTCATGTCTAAAACTAATGGCCAGGGTAAGAGTGCGTTAAAATCAACTCAGCATAGAGAATAGGATGGGCTTCGCTACCTCAGTCAACCCTTCCTTTGCACCGCAAAATTGGCAGTATTGGTGCAATGAAACTTAAACTAGGGTTTGTTAAAAAGCCCTGATATGCTTGGCTATCTGTGATAGGCAACAGTACAACTAAAATATCTCCGGCTTGATTTACCGAGTTACGGGTCACGTCTCTGTGCGCTATCATTTGCGTTGATTAGAGATAGGATAACTAAAAGAAAGGACTCTCATGTTTTGAAAGTCTCTACAGGGTGCTGTAAAGGCTATTCGTGCATAACGCACTTAACATTGAATAGGTGAGATATCGCCATGGTAAACCGAAATTCCAGCATGTACCTTGTTTGCCTGATGGTTTTGACAGCCCTGAACGCAGGCTGTCAGATGAACCGCAGCCTCGAATCCCGTAAGGTGCTAGGCGCTATTGAAGTCCGCGACGAGCAGATGAAAGGTTCCTGGCCTGCCGAGCTGCCCAGAACGGTTTATGTCTACGACTTTGCCCTTGATGTGCAGCATTTCGAAGGTGATGAGGGAGTCGGCGGTATCTTGTCCAACCGACGTTTAGGGCAACTCGGGCAGCGGCTGCCGCATCCGATGACAAGCCAGGATCCAGTAGAACAGGCCAGAAAAATCATTGATACCATGAGCCAGAGCCTGATCAAAAACCTCAGGGACAAAGGCCTTATCGCGGAACGACTATCCGGCACGCAAGCGGCTCTGCCGCACGACGGCTGGCTGCTGCAGGGCATTTTTACCGAGGTCGACGAGGGCAACCGTATCAAACGGGCCGTGATTGGCTTTGGCCGTGGTGCGACCAGCATGAACGTCCAGGTCGGCGTCAGCGATCTGACCAGTGCGCAGCCAAAAACGCCATTTATTGTCTTTGGAACCGTCAAGGACCCCAAAAAAATGCCTGGCGCTGTCGTAACCATTAATCCTTATGTGGCCGCTGCCAAATTTGTCATGGAGAAAAATGCGACGGAAAAGGATATCCAGAAAACCGCTGAGCAGATTGTCGACGAGATTCTGAAGCATACGCAGAAATTCAAAGAACAAGCCGGAGCGCGCAAGCCGATAGAATGATTTTTTGATATTCGTCTGCCACTACTGGCAATTATCGTATTGCCGGCAGTGCGCTTAACTGCTTGGGAAGTGGGACAGAGTTTTCATGTTGACAAATAAAACGCAGTAGCTCTTTTAGACTATTATCAAGTTGCCATGCTATGAGTCTAACAATTAGTGAATGGAGTCTTGCTGGACTTAATTAAGGTAAAGTTCCATTTCTTTTTGGAGTTTTTTGGAGCAGCGGATTAGTTGAACGGGTGTATTGTGATGGTTGTGTTGAGTAAATAAAAGCGTCATATATTTTTTACACGATTTTTACTCAGGTTGTTTGTTCCCCGCCATTTACTACCAACAAACGGTTAACTTGTTCAATATTGTCTTGGCTTTAACACACTCAAAACGATGCACAGGTAGCCAGCGTAGACCTGTCATCTGGAAGGGGGGCGCCGCAACGCCTAGTGAGGAGAGAGGATCCCTGTGATTGCATTCACACCACCGTTTGACCAGACGCCGACATTTCTGACGATGGTGCTCGTGGGGACATTGGTCACAGTCGAGGCACCCAGAACCGTAAAGCTTGCAAAATCCGAACCCGGAATTGGCGCCGTCTTTAAGCCGGGGAGGTGCCCTAGAACGCTCCAATTACTGTCAATGACAGCATCGACAAATGATTTAGTGTTTTTATCACATACATTCCTAAGTCGTTAACGGTATCTCGATAAGTTTCGAGATTGACAGGGTACGTTGTGATGTTCCACAAACCCAAACAGACTTTAACGGGAAGTCAGGCACAGTCGGTACGGTATCAAACATAAGATCGTTATCACGCCATCAGATGTGCTATGCAGCGCCGAATATTTGTCAGCCAATAGCGTAAAAATTTACCAGAAAAATCTATATCATATTGTTTTTTAATATTTATTAATGTTATAAGATGACTAAATAAACATTAGAAGCGGCAAATATTAAACACTTTTTACCAGCGCTGTATCCCGGAACGAGAACACCGCTGGCGCCATGACCGGTTCTCCTTATTCGGCCTCTTCCTGAGAGATAGGGGATATATTCGCTTCGCGACTTTCACGGCAACTTGCCGCTTGAATGCGCGAAGTCAATGAGCCACGGGGTGGGGGTAGCAGACGATTAAATTCCGTTTTGACCACTTGGTAGCACTCGCAGACCCGCGTTTCCAATCCGGGTCGATCCAGCACCGTGATGCGGCCACGGCTGTAAGCAATCAATCCCGCTTGCTGTAATTTCCCGGCAGCCTCCGTGACGCCTTCGCGGCGCACGCCCAGCATATTAGCCATCAATTCCTGGGTCAGGATCAACTCCTTCCCTGGTAGCCGGTCGAGACTTAACAGCAGAAAGCGACAGAGTTGCTGGTCCACGGAATGATGCCGATTGCAGACCGCCGTCTGCGACATCTGGGTAATCAGCGCCTGGGTATAACGCAGCAACAAATGGTGTAACGCTCCGTTGCGACGTCCCCCAGAGCGGTCGAATTCCTGTAAAAGTAGATGCCCTTTCAGTCGATAGGCGTTGCCCGCGCTCCGCACGATCGCCCGATTAGGCATGGTTCCGCCGCCCATGAACAGGGCGACACCAATGATCCCATCGTTGCCGACCACGGCGATTTCGGCCGAAGCGCCATTTTCCATGACGTAAAGCAGCGATACGATGCAGGTCGTGGGGAAATAAGCGTAACGCAACTCGTCACCGGATTCATAAATAACCTTGCCGAGTGGCATCGGAACCAGCTCCAGATGGGGGATAATGCGCTCGTATTCAGCTGCGGGCAGGGCGTCGAGAAGATGGTTTTGCCGAGGGCTATGTGGATCAGGCATAAGTAACATCCCTATTGGTGAGTTAAGATCGAATAGCGCTAACAACCCGAAAAAGCGGTGGATATTGTATATAAGTGACTGTAGGATAGAGAATTCAATTTCTTCAATCAATACGTACTATTACCTATCGGTTCTGTCGCAAAATTTGTAAAACCGAGAGATGATTCATTTTTTTAAGAATTGAATGACCGATGATCAGTTTTAAAGGTGCTCACTTTCCAAAAGATATTATTCTCCACGCCGTTTTTTTCTATGTCCGATATGCCGTTTCCTATCGAGACCTTGAAGAAATTCTGGAAGAAAGGGGCGTTAAAGTGGATCATGCCACCCTCAATCGCTGGGTTATTCGCTATTCATCTTCCTTAGCGCTATAGCTGCTAAAAATCGTAAACGTACTGTTGCAACTTCGTGGCGGATGGATGAAACCTATATCAAAATCAGAGGCGAATGGGTTTACTTCTATCGAGCTGTCGATAAATTTGGCGAAACTATTGATTTTATGCTCTCCGAACGCCATGATGAAGAGGCGGCTACAGCCTTTTTCAAACAAGCGATCAACTCTAATGGGTTTCCCGAAAAAGTAGTCATGGATAAAAGCGGTGCCAACTATGCTGGATTGGAAAATATTAACATCTTGCTGATGCTTGCAGGTTTGATCAGTTTTATTGAAATATTCCAGGTCAAATATTTGAACAATGTAGTTGAACAGGATCATCGCTTCATTAAGAAAATCACCAATCCGATGATGGGACTTTAAAGCCTTTCATTCGGCAAAGGCAACTATAGATGGAATCGAAACGGCGCATATGATTCGAAAGGGACAACTTACTGATGAAAATATACCGGCTTATAAGCAATTTATGGCTTTAGCTGGATAACTTTGTCCGCAGATAAGTGCGGCTTTACGCTTTATGAATATTTGCGACAAAACCTTGAAAATAGTGTCTGTTATTCAGACCTGGATAAGAACTTCTTAAACATTGTAATTCGAGGCTAAGATGTTTGAACGAAGACATGAAAAACTTGCTCCGATATCAGTTTTTGTCAGAAGGATGGCCGCGTCTGTTGTGATGGCAGGCATCTTGATTGCAGTTGCTTTATTCATTGGTGTCATAGGCTATCATTGGATAGCGGGATTTGATTGGGTTGATTCTCTTTTAGAGGCGTCTATGATTCTCGGGGGAATGGGGCCTGTCAATTCGCTTGCTACGACTGGAGCAAAAATGTTTGCTTCTGGATATGCGCTTTTTAGCGGGCTGGTATTTATAGCAATCATGGGAATCATTCTTGCCCCTGTAACTCATCGAATGTTGCATAAATTTCATATTGATGAAGATGACCTGCAATAGCGATGCCTAACAATCGTCTGAACCTGACTCGCTCTATCGCTTGCAGGTTAAGCTGAATGTTTATCTCTTTCAAAAAGACATCTGAATTGGAAAAGATATTCCAACTTTTTCCATCATTAAGCGCCGGTTTTCCAGTCTATAAAAACAGCGTATACATTAATAACAATAAGATAGTGATTAACAACTGGCAAAATTTGTACGCCGTTTAACAACTTTGGGTTCGTCAGTGCCGACATCTCATGGCCGCTGTGTCGGTCACCATGTCAGCCAGCGCCGCAGCAGCCATTGGAGTCTCGGCGTCAGACGCGTGCGGTTGTAGGCGTCCGCCGCCTTCTTGATCGCTTCAGCCTGGGTCGGATAGGCGTGGATGACGTGGGCTAGGGTACGCAGACCGATCCCCGCGACCATCGCCAGGGTGATCTCGTTGATCATCTCGCCCGCATGACGGGCGACGATCGTCGCGCCGAGTATCCGGTCCGTCCGCTCCTTGACGTGGATCTTCACGAAGCCCACTTCCTCGTCGTCGGCGATCGCGCGATCCACGTCGTGCATCGGGATGGTGAAGGTCTTCACCGGGATGTCCCGCTCGCGCGCCTGCCGCACATAAAGGCCGACATGGGCGATTGCCGGATCGGTGTAGGTGCACCACGGAATCGTCAGTGCACTCAGACGCTGGCGGCCGAGGAACAGCGCGTTCTGGACCACGATGCGCGCCGACGCGTCGGCGGTATGGGTGAACTTGTGCTCCAGGCAGGCATCGCCGGCGGCATAGATGCGCCGATTGCTGCTGCACAGGAAATCGTCGACCCGGATGCCGGTGACAGTGTCGAAATCGACGCCCGCAGCCTCCAGATTCAGGCCGTCGACATTCGGTACCCGGCCTGTGCCGACCAGAATGGCATCGACCGCTACCGTGCTGCTGTAGTCGTCGCTGACCAGATCGACGAGCTTCTGCCCGCCTTCCACGCGCACGTTGACGGCTCTGGTGTTCAGGCGCACCTCGATGCCGTCGCGCGCAAATGCATCCGAGAGGAGCTGTGCGGCGTCGCGCTCTTCCTTGGGCAGGAACAGCGGCTTTTCCTGCGTAATGATGGTCTGCGCTCCGAAGCGGCAGAACGCCTGCGCCAGTTCGCAGCCGAGCGGGCCGCCGCCGATGACCAGCAGGCGGCGCGGCAGCTCGGTCAGGTCGAAGATGTTCTCGTTAGTCAGATAGTCGGTTTCGACGAGGCCGGGAATACAGGGCGTGTTCGGCCGTGCGCCCGTAGCGATCAGCGCCTTTTTGAAGCGCAGTTTCGTGCCATCCACCGTCAGCGTATCGGCTCCGGTGAAGTACGCCTGGCCGAAGAAGACATCCACGCCGGCCGCGATCAGTCGGTGCACCGAATCGGAGCGGCTGATGCGGGCGCGAATACCGCGCATGCGCTCCATCACGGCAGCAAAGTCAACGCGGATATCGCCCGGGATTTGCGCGCCATACTGCTCGGCATTGCGCATCTCGGCGTACAGCCGCGCCGTGCGGATGATCGCTTTCGACGGCACGCAGCCGACATTCAGGCAGTCGCCTCCGAGCAGGTCGCGCTCGATCAGCGCGACCTTCGCGCCCAGTGCCGCTGCGGCGTGCGCCGCCACCAGTCCTGCGGTGCCGGCACCGACGACCACCAGGTTGTACCGGCCTGCCGGCTGCGGATTGCGCCATCCGGCTGGATGCACGTTTTCCAGCCGCTCGCGATCGTGCGCGTCCGGTGGGGCTGTCGAGTAAAAGGCGTTGCGCTGCTGCATGGTTGTGATCCTTGAATAAAGGAAGCGGCTAAAGCCAGCCGCCGCGGAATCCGGCGCGCCGTAAACCGGCGCCGACATAGGGACAGTCCCGCATCAGCCGCCAGATCAGTTGGGTGCGATGGTTTTCGATCATCATCACCACGATGCCCTGGTCGAGCCCGAAGTGGCCGGCCGAAACCCAGGCGCGCGGTCGGCGCTGGCGAGAGTCGGATTGAAACTGCTCGTGTACTGCTGAGCGGTCAGCATCTCGGGATAGCGTTGCAGCATGTTGCGTGCGGCGCACAAGGCGATCTCGGGCGCGAACGGCAGCGATGCCAGCGCCGCCCATCCGGCGAGAGTTCCGTCATCGGGCCCGTACGGCACGCCACGCGCGGCATAGCCGAACAAGCGGCGCCGCTCGTTGGCCAGCTCGGGCAGCAGATTGCTCGGGCCATCGCAGGCCGTCAGGCCCCAGCAGTTTTCGTCGTAACCGGCGAACCGGTGCGGGTTGCGCCGCGCGTACTCGCGCTGAACCTCGATCGCCCGCCGGCTGTTCTCGAAATAGTCGCAGCGCTTCTCGCGCATGAAGCGATCCCGAATGCCGCGAAAGTCGATCCAGGCGTGCGAGAACTGGTGCATGAACAGCGGCCCCGCATACAGGATAATCGTAGCCGTACAGATGTCTCCCACTGGTAGGTTGCCGTCCAGGCCTCGTAGCTGTCGTCCTTGAGCGGATGCGTCGGCGAGCCCATCGCGAGGACGTAGAGGATGATAGACTCGTTGTAACCCTCCCAGCCGTAGTGCAGGAATCCGCATTCCGGCTTCCAGCCTTGCCTGATCGTTGCAGCTCCACCCTGCGACCATCGCCAGTCGACGCGAAGGTATAGCGTCTCGACGAGTTCGCGCAGCTCGGTTTCCTCAGGCGTATTCGCGGTGAAGTACATGCTTGCGGTCAGCGCGCCGGCGATCAGCAGCGCGGTGTCGATGGTCGACAGCTCCGAGCGCCAGACGCGGGCGCCGGTGTGCATGTCGAGAAAGTGGTAGTAGAAACCCTTGAAGCCGGTCGCCTCCGGGCTGCCGCTTTGATCGCTGTCACGAAAGAAACGCAGCACGGAAAGACTGCGTTCGACCGCATCGGTCCGCGCCATCCAGCCGCGTTCCACCGCCACCGGATAGGCCGACAGGGCGAATCCGACGACGGCAATGCTGGCCGGCGAATTCTCGCGCGAGGTGTCGGCGATCAGTCCGTTGGCCGGATTTACCGCTTGCAGGAAGTAGCCGAACGCGGCACGCTGGAGCTGGTCGAGCCTCTGCTCGTTGATCAAAGACTCGCTGCTCATGCATCCGGTTTCGGGATTGAGGTCTTAGCCGGCAACCGTCCTTTGAGGTCCTTGGCAGTGAACGGACCAGGCTCAGCGATCAATTGGCGAGCGGCTTCCACCTGCTCCCACACATTCCACAGCAGTACGCCTCGCACGCGGTCGTTCTGTAAGTAGTAGATGACGCCTTCCTCGTTGGGTCGCTTCCAGTCGGCAAAAGTCTCCAGGCGTGAGTCCACTTCGCCCACGGCTTCGTATCCCAAATCGAACATATCGGAGTAAAAGAATGGCAGGTGATGATAGGGCTCGGACTTGCCCGCCATGTTCCGGCCCGCCAATCGTCCCATGGAATTGGCGTTGTCCTCGTGTTCGACTCGGATGCGCTTTCCCAACGCAGGGTTGTAGAATGCGGCAACGTCTCCTGCTGCATAGATGTCGGGATGGCTGGTGCGCAGGAACTCGTCCACGACGATTCCGTTTTCCACCTCAAGCCCGACTGATTGAGCAAGCTCAACGTTCGGCTCGATGCCGACTCCCGCCACCACGCCGTCCACCACGATTTCCCGGTTAGTACGCGTTTTCAAAACATGCTGGTTGCCGCGTGTTTCCAAACCAACAATCTCTTCGCCTGCCAATACCTCAACACCCTTTTGCTTGTAGAAGCTGGACACAAACTGAGCGAGAGGAGCGCGGGAAGACGCGATCTCCAATATCTTTGCCGGGGAAAATCATCACCACTTCTTTCCCGTTCATAGCCAGCGCCGCAGCGATCTCAGAACCGATAAACCCGCCACCGATCACGGCAAACCGTCGGCCCGTTTCGGTGAGCGCGCGAAGACGCCGGTAGTCCGGCAGGGTGCGGAAGTAAATGATCTGGTCATCGCCGAACGGAAGTCGTCGCGGCCTGCCGCCCGTGGCCAACAAGAGTTTTTGGTAGGTGAAAACGTCTCCCTTGTCGTCCACGACGCGTTTCTGCTTGGGAATAATCTCTTTGACGACACGGCCAAGGTGAACCTTAACCCTTTTGTCTTCCAACTTGCGCCAGATGATGTCCAAGGGTTTGCCCTTCCAAAGCGCCTTCGAGAGCGGAGGACGATCGTACGGAACATCCAGCTCCGCGCTGATCAGTCCGATGCTCGCCGGTTGAATCGACTTCGCGGATGCCATCCACCGCGGCTGCTGCGGTCATCCCACCGCCGATGATCAAATACTGGTAGTTCGTCATAGTTTTTGTCTCCTATCTTTCACTTACTCTTTCCAGAGTTGCTGTTCAGACTCGCGCAGCGCCCTTACAGATTGTAAAAAAATTGTCCTTCACACACAGAATGTTGTCTGTACGCTGGCGTACACAACGCCATGTTCCGACCACTACATTTCAAGGATCCAGTTATGTGTGTCAAAAATTCCCTTTCGTGTGTTGTTCCCATAAGGGTAGTTTAGTGGTTTCAGTAACCTATGAATGTTTACACACAGACCCCGACCAGTTTCGTATGTATTATTTAAATGCGCAGAAGGCCCACTGATTTTCATTGCCACATTACGTCAGCGTCTGCCTTTGCTGCGGCAGCAAGAAGATTAATGAGCGGCAGCGCTCGATTAGCCATGCTCACGTCTGGCTCATCCGCATCCTTGTCCTCAACTACCGGGGAGGCTTTTTCTGCCTCGATAGCGGCTGTTAATTGACTCAGGGCCGCAGGAACATCTGCCGCCAGAATCGCACCGGGCACGGTTGCACTGTGTCCCATCATTTTCAGCAGGGCAAGCGCGACATCCCCAAATAGGGTGATGTCGGCGTAGGCATTGGTAGTAAATGTAACAAGCATAATGTTCTCCTCGAACGAATAATTAGTATCTGCTTGCGCACAGCCATTAACTCTACGCTTACAGGTTTTTAGTCAAGCCAGAGGCTTTGACCGGGATTGTGCTTGTTGTGTGGCTTTCATGATGGTTCCTATTATGTGCAGTCGGTTTTGGGGATGCCGAGCAAGGTGGAAAAATCGTAATTGATCAGGTCACAGATATGCTCAATCGTTATATCAGGGGGTGAATAGGCGACAATATTCTTGGGGTCGAGCGCGTAGTGTCCCTGCCGAGGGAATACGGTTGTCAGACGATCTCCCCAGACCTTTTTCATCGCCGCCAGAATGCGCAGCTTGTCGTCCACCATGACGTAATGTCGAGCCGGGTAACGTTGCTCGACGTCATCGAGCATTTGCTCTTTGTGCAGGTAAATAAGCACCCGGCCTTCGACCGCGTCCCACAATCCCGATCGCTGTACCTTGCGCGGCTGGAACACCACGTCGCCATCCGTCAGAATCACTGTCGGTCCCCAACGGCGGAGATATGCGATGACGTCAAGGGCGCCTGGATACAAGCGCTCTGCAAACGGATAGTCCACCAGAAATGAAGATAACATCAATAACCGCGGATCATTCATGCCCCCAACACGGTAGCGTTGCAAGGCGCCGAGATAGTCCGCATAGCCGAGTTCAACGCGCAACGCTTCGAAAATCTCCCAATATCGATTCCGACTCTCGTCGCCAAACTCATGCGCAAGATGGTCGCTAAGGTCGGCTACGATGCGATCGTTATCGAGCAGGGTATTGTCCACATCCAGCAGGAACACCACTTCGTTTGCCGCTGTCATGTTGTTGTCTCTACCAATATGGGGTTGTGCCAGCTTCCGTCTGCCGCAATGAGCGCATCAGCTTGTTTCGGCCCCCAGCTGCCGGGCTTGTAGCGGTGAGCCTGGTGGTGGTTTTTAAGAACTGGATCGACCACCGCCCAGGCTGCCTCAACCGCATCCTCACGGGTGAAATAGCGCTCCGTCGCCGGCCATGGCGTCCCTAAAAGCCGCTCGTAGGGTGTCTCCTCTCCCGGCTGTTCATCCAGCAGGTAGAGCTCGCGCTGGTCGCCGACGAATTCCTTGCCGGCGCGCTTGACGCGCGCGGCGATGGCGACGGCGGAGTTGGGAGAGAGCCGGAAACGCAGATAATTGGACCGCCCGTTCACCGGCGCGGAATCGTCGAACAGCCTTTGCGGTGGCGGCTTTAACTCCACCAGAACCTCGGCTGCTGTTGCAGCCAGACATTTGCCGGAACGCAGGTACCACGGCACCCCCTCCCAGCGCCACGAATCGATGAAAAGCCGCAGGGCGCAGAACGTCTCGACATCCGAGTCCTTCGCCACGCCCGGTTCTTTCCGGTAGCCTGAGTACTGGCCGCGCACCACGTCGTCAGGGTGCAGGGGACGCATGGCCTGGAACACCTTGGCTTTCTCGCTGTGAACAGCGCCAAAGCCCTGATAGGCCGGCGGCTCCATGGCAAGCAACGCGACGATCTGGAACAGATGGTTCTGGATAACGTCGCGCAGACAACCGGCACTTTCGTAAAATGCGCCGCGACCTTTCACGCCGAAATCCTCGCACAGCGTGATCTGCACGCTGGCCACGCAGTTGCGGTTCCAGATCGGTTCAAGAAACGAATTGGCGAAACGGAAATAGAGGATATTCATGATCGCCTCCTTCCCGAGATAGTGGTCGATGCGGAAGATCGAATCTTCCGCGAATACCGACAGCGCGATGCGGTTGAGTTCCCGCGCCGAAGCCAGGTCGCGTCCGAACGGCTTTTCGACGATGACGCGCGCCTGATCGGCCAGGCCCGCAGCCCCGAGCCCTTTGATAACTGTCTCGAACAGCGCGGGTGGAATGGCGAGATAATGCGTCGGGCGCCGGGCATCGCCCAGCGTCTGCTTGAGCGCTTTGAACGTGTCCAGGTCGTTGTAATCACCGCCCACATACTGGAGCAGGGAAATCAGGTGGTTGAGGGCGCTCCGGTCATCGATCTTGCCGGCTTGCTTGATACTGTCCGTCACCTTTTTGCGCACTTGCGCCAGGTTCCACTTCGAGGAGGCGACGCCTACCACCGGCACGTTGAGGGCGCCGCGCTTGGCCATCGCGTAGAGCGCCGGAAAGATCATCTTGTGGGCGAGGTCGCCAGTCACGCCGAAGATCACCAGCGCATCAGTTGGCGTCGTGCGACTATAGGTATTATTCATTTCAGAGGCCCTCTTTCTTCTCATCACGGACAGAAGCCGGTTGGCATAGTCGGTATCGCTATCGTACTAGCGCTTACCGAATTCGATCCCGTAGTGGACCCTCTTTGACGAAGTGTCCGGCTTCGTGCTCACGGCGAGGGTAAGCGTGGCAAAGACCTGACCAGGGTGCTGGACGGTGTCTGATCACCAGGCAATAGCCACGTTCCTAAGGTCATGACCAATTTAGCCATCACCAGAGCGTGAAATAATGTGTCCTATCACTCAATTAAAATAGTACAAGCAAAACTCAAAGCGGTCGGTGCGGAAGCGTACATAGATTAAGGATTTACCTTAGGGACGCGGATTTTTTTGAACCGCTTATGTACAGCAAGGAACAGTTACGGATTAAGTCTATACGACTGCCTATTATGATGATGCGGCTTTATTGGTCGCATAACGCTAATCTCAACTTTCATCTGCTGCGGATGCGGAACCGGTCCTCGCTCGATAGCGCCAATAACTTGTCTATACGGCTGGATTCATTACAGCGATGCGAAGGTCAGGGGGATTTGTGGGTATATCAATCGGTAACGATCTATGTTTGATACCGTACAGACTGGGCCTAATGTCCCGGTTAAAGTCTGTTCGGGGTTGTGAAACATCACAATGTAGCCAGTAAATCTCGATACTTACCGAGATAGCGATTATTTTAAGAAGTTGGAGCATATTATGAAAACATTAATTTCCGTTTTAGCTGTGTCCTTTTTGAGTGCGACACTCGTGGGCACTTCCTGTGCGGCTGACGTTCAGGAGAAACAAAAGGAACTGACCGAAAAAAAACAGGAGGTCAAAGAAGCACAGAAAGAACTTAAGCAAGAGAGCCGAAAGGAATTGGTCGAGAGTACCCAGGAAGCCAATAAGGAGATGCTACAGGTGAGCCGAGCCAGCAAGATTATCGGTACCAATGTGAAAAATCCTAAAGGAGAAAACCTGGGTGGCATCAAGGATCTGGTGCTCGATCCGGAGAGTGGTCACGTAGTCTATGCTGTCGTGTCCTTCGGTGGTGTATTGGGCATGGGGAGCAAGCTCTTTGCCGTTCCATGGTCAGTACTGCATTGGACTAGCGATAAGAAGTATTACGTCCTTGATCTGGATAAGGAAACTTTAAAAAAGGCTCCGGGTTTTGATAAGAAGCACTGGCCTGACAGCTCAAGTAAATGGGAACAACAGCGCGAGGAAATCAATCAGTTTTATCACGTCAACCCTTAACAGGACACCAAAGGGAGGCAGACTCTGAGGTCAATGTTGTCGACTTAAGGGTGTGCTCCTTTTTTCTCGGGGCAAAAGTATCAGCGTATTTTTACAATTGATTGATTTTATAGATATTATAAAAATTTATTTTTTTGAAAAAATAATAAATATCAATAGGTACGATAACTGTATAGATACCTTTGTTACTGGGCTAGGCACTTAATTGGAGATTTAGTCATGAAACATCTTATTAAAATTTTATCCGCATTTTTTGTGGTTCTGACGTTAATGACTGCCGCAGGTTGCGCATCGACGCAAAAACATGAGGGAACCGGGGAGTATGTTGACGACAGCGTCATCACCACCAAGGTCAAGGCGGCCATATTGGAAGATTCTGCCTTGAGCTCAGCCGAGATTAACGTTGAAACCTTCAAGGGCGTAGTTCAATTGAGCGGCTTCGTGCATGACCAGGCCGATATTAACAAAGCGATTGAAGTTGCACGCGGCGTCAAAGGCGTGAAGTCGGTCAAGAATGACATGCGACTCAAATAGGGGAGAAAACCATTATGGAAACTACAGACACAGTATTTAATTCCGCTCATCGGACTGTCGATAAGATCGCCAGTGCCGACCAGTTACGCCGCAGAAGCGCTTGGCGAAAAAGGAGAGCAACTGAAAAATGCCGCGCAGAGATTGATGGAGAATTGCCGTGGTTATATATCAGCGACAATCCCATAACGTAGCCGTAGAGGATGAGACGTCTGTAGAAGTAGCGTCGTGGCGAATAGCGCTATGCTGCTTGCCGTCGCTTTAAATTTTCTGCTCGCATGCCGTTGTATTTCAAACAACTTTCAAAATAAAACTGATCCTAATTAACCTCTAAATAAAGGAAACTATTATGAAAACCAGAAAAATCATCCACGAAATGTCTAATGGTATAAATACTAACCAGTTAGATGTAACAAACCTGCAATTTAGTAAAATTTTCTGTCTGCCAATCTGGGTGGCTGTTGTTATGAGTATCAGCCTTGTTTTTGTTACCAAATCTGTAAGGGCAGAAAACGCTGGAACTGAAGAAGTTCATCCGAATTATCGATATATTCCATATAAAGGTCCAGCAAATACAACGGACACTGCCAGCCAAGGCACGAAGGAATCCTCCGCAGCAAAAGATACTGAAGCTAAAAAAACAGATCTGGGAGAGCAAATTAAAAAACCCAATGAGGAGGCCCCCTCAGCGACTACTAATGTAAGCCCTAAAGAATCTTCAACTGAAAAGTGTGCCGGTGTTGAAAAAACAACTTCAGGTGATCAAAAGTCACAAACTGATCCTGTCAGTAAACCTGCAGATGGTAAAGGGGCATTACCTACATTTGCCCAGGCTGATGTAAATGGCGATCACTACGTAACTAAAGATGAATTGCAAAATTTTCCTTATCTGCTGCAAGTATTCGACAAGGTAGACGCAGGTAAAGATGGCAAGCTGGAACAACATGAATACCAAAACCTGGAAATGGAAACCAAACGGGAAGGAGAAATCGAGTAAATCCTGGTTATAAGCCCAAACTGCCAAAGACTCCGGTGAGTCTTTGGCAAAGGTTGCCAGTCCTTGGTTCTTCACCCGCCCCAACCAATAACTTGATGCCGTGTCGGATGGTCTTGCATTTTGACTATGCTTCCGCTAACACTACAACTTCGTCAAAATGCCCGACCGCTACGGCTATGCGGGGGTCGTCGTACGTCGCTCCACTAGCGTTAAGCTTCCTGTACTCCTTCGACGCTCTTTACTGGCAAAACGGGTAAATTTTCCACATTGTTTGACATTCAGGTTAACATTACTGGCAACGGCTGCCGTTGCGAATAGCAGGGATGAGATGATGAATTCACCAGAAACAAAGCCCAGCAGGCCGGTTATAAATAGCATTCCGATTAAAATATCTTTGTAAAAGTCGTTCATGAGTAAGTTCTCGTATGAAGTTGAATAGGTTTAGTTAAATTGCAATTCAACTATATGAAATTGGTAGTTTTTATTTACGGCATCGGTCTTCCCGTATTGCGCGTAATCCTAAATCGGGTAAAGTCGTTAATTTACCGTTGAAATTCAAACCCCGTTGCCAGTATTCGGTTTGTTAGGATTTGACATGGGGCAGTACAGTTTCTGAATCTTGGTCAATTCTCGACGGGCCGCGGCACACTTCTCAATTTGGTAAAAAAATGCCCTCCTGGAGGATGTAATGGAGGGCATTTCAGAAGTTCAACACTTTAGCTGAACGGCCCAACTGAAACTGAGACGTTTCTTTATTGAACCGCTATGACAGGGTGTTTACACGCTCTGGAAGTACAGGCTTTTGTTTGTCTGCGAACCTGGTTACGGTTCCGATTACTTTTTAAGACCTTGCGTTTTCGCGTATTTCTTGCTGGCTTCCATTTCTTGTTCTGCGGCTTGGGTTGAATATCCATGGGCTATATGGGCGTGCTGTGCTGCAGTTTGGTCGTCACCGGATTCGTGATGTTTGGCAGCTTCCTTGTGATGCTTGGCTGCCTGTTCGTGATGTTCTGCCGCTTTCTGATGATGTTGCTGCGGAGTTTTCTCTTGCGTTGTGTCTTGACCTTTCGTTTGTGCTTTTGTCATTTTTTTCTCCTGGTTAAAAATTTAACGAATCCCTATGCCTGAGCTAATGGAATTCCTCTGGCTGTGAGCCAATGAATGACTCAAAATGTAAGGATAAGTGATTGTGAAGGATTATTCGGTGCGTTGGCGTACATAGATACGAAATTTATGTATGAGTTTTAGTTGAATGCTGGTCGGGCCGGTTTCAAATGCAGTTCGTTACACTCAAAGAGTAGGTTCGACACATCTTTCAACTAGACAAAGTATCCTATTGGTCACGTATCGTGATGGTTCGGCTGTCTATCCTCTGCACCTACAAGTTTAAGGCCCGTAACCCCCACAAAATAGGTAACTCTGAACTGTTCGTTACCCCGACGGATAAAGAGAAAATTATTTTTCCACGTCAAAATACCGCTAGGCAAGGTCATCCTGGTCGTCAATCGCATGGGGAGCCTGATGGAGCCGCTGATTCCCTGTTTCGTCCGCCGGAAGGCTGCCGTCAAGAAGCGCGACTGGTTCATGGGAAGATTGAAGGTTACGATTAACGTGATTCACACACCGAGTAAGCCCTTAAATCTGCTTAGAGCTGGCTGGGCCTTTCGGTTCGCACATTACCTAGACGTCGACGATACGGTGGTGAGTACCGGTATGGACTTGTGTCTCGTCTTCGCTCCGACGGATTGAAAGTTGTCCCTGTAGGTCGAACACAATTCGATTTCTCGCTGTGTCAGCTTATGTACGCTAGCGCACTGTGAACCTCTGCGGAAAGGAGTCTAATTATTTTAAATGGATCTCAGAACCGGTTGTTTTTTAATAGGGCCATCCAGATTTCGATGCGGCGTGAAAATTTCACGCCGCGAATTCCTGTCTTGTGATACCGGCATGAGCGCAACTCGGGGTGGCATAGCCCGAAAGATGGTTAACATGGAAACGCAAGACAAATCCGTCGGTATGGCAAGGGCAATGCGAGTTAAGGTCATTATGACGTAACCCGCTCCAACCGGTGACAGATAGTCGGAGCTGTTAGAAAAACTGGAAATCGTTGCAAAACGCAATTAGTAGTCATTGCGACGATTGTGTTCGACGTTTAACTCAATGGATAACAAATCATGAAAAAATTTAACCACCTCAGATCGTATCAAATGATGCACAGCATCGGCGTAAGCGCAGCTGCTGCAATCTTTATAGCCGGTTGCGCAAGTATTCCGGCACCTACTGAACAGATAGCTGTTTCCAAGGTTGCGATAAGCAATGCAAGCAGCGCGGGAGGCAATGAGTTTGCACCGCAACCGCTCAAGTCAGCTATGGAGAAGATGGATGCTGCCGAGCAGGCCATGGCAGAGGGAGATTATGTGCGCGCCCGGCAACTGGCGGAAGAAGCACAGGTCGACGCACAACTAGCCACAGTGACGGCGCGTTCAGCCAAGGCACAGAAAGCAGCGCGCGAATTGCAGGAAGATAATCGCGTGCTGCGCCAAGAAATAGAGCGTAAAGCCCAGTAATCATCAATGGAGTTCATCATGCAAAACTATCGATATTTTCTCATGACCCTAATCGCTGCGGCGATTGTTTCCGGCTGCAGTTCCATGCCGCAAAATACATCACTCACGGAAGCGCATAACAGTTACAACAGCGCACGCACCAGCGCCGAAGTCACGAATCTGGCAGCGCTTGAATTGAAACAAGCCAGCGATTCTCTGGACAAGGCGGACTATGCCTTGAGCGAAGGTGAAAGCGATGACACTGTCGATCATCTGGCCTATCTAGCCAAGCGGCAAGTGGAAATCGCGCAGGAAACCGCCAAGCGGAAAACTGCTGAAATAGTGGTTACCAACGCCGGCGCCAAACGCGACGAAGTCCAGCTTGAGGCGAGAACGGCTGAAGCCGATACGGCTAAACAGGAGGCGGCGATCGCACAGGGAACCGTTGATCGGCAAGCTACCGAATTGGCGGTTGCCGGCGCCAAAACGGAGCGTGACCAAGCGCTGATTGCTCAACAGAATATACTGATCAACGAGTTGAATGCCAAGAAAACCGAACGCGGCCTGGTGATTACACTAGGCGACGTTTTGTTCCGTACCAACAAGGCACAGTTGGAATCGGGTGGTCTGCGCAACGTGCGACAAGCTGGCAGATTTTCTCAAGCAATACCCGGAATATAAAGTGTTGGTTGAAGGCTACACCGACAGCAGGGGCAGTAACGACTTCAATCAGGATCTCTCTGACCGGCGTGCCTATGCTGTGCGGACGGCTTTGGTCGACACGGGAATTAGCAGCGACCGTGTCAGGACACGGGGTTATGGCGAGGAGTACCCGGTTGCCAGTAATAACACGGCCGCCAATCGTCAATTGAATCGGCGCGTGGAAATCATTCTCTCCGACGAACACGGCAACATCGTTCCACGCTAGGCGTGGCCGATCTTGGGTGGCGGACAGCGGGACTGGATTGAGCCAGCAATGCGCCGTAGTGTCCTGCGGCGATTGCATGTGCGTTACCGTACAGACTAAGTCCAATTTTGTCGTTAAACTTTTACTTAATTTAAGGAGAATCACCATGAATATGAATATTGCGATCGAACCCATTCTGGCCCTTGTGATAGGGATATTAATTTTGCTGGTACCGAGGTTTTTAAATTATTTCGTGGCCGTGTATTTGATCGTCTGGGTATTTTGGGACTAATGCACCAGTGAAAGGATGGTTCCAATGACCAAGAGCCACGCCGATTTGGATTGGTTTTCATTTAACGTTCTTTCTTTATAAGGAGTACTACCATGTCACTTGGCACAATTTTACTGATAATTATCGTCCTGCTGCTTGTTGGCGCCTTTCCAACCTGGCCACATAGCCGGGGATGGGGTTATGGCCCCAGCAGTGGGCTAGGACTGTTACTCATCATCTTACTGGTTCTGGTCTTATTGGGCAGAATCTAGCTGCGAAACAATACCATGCCGATCGTGTTCAGTTTTGCCTGTATCGCTTCAACTGGACGATTGGAAATATCATTTCACGCTTTGGTTATGACTATATGGTCATGGCTAACAATTATCAGGAGGAACTCATGAATAAAGATCAAATTAAAGGCCGCGTCGAAGAAGCCAAAGGTAAAGTCAAGGAAGTCACCGGCAAGATACTGGACGACAAAGGCATGGAGATAGAAGGAAATGTCCAAAAGAACGTCGGCAAAGTCCAGGCGGGTTTTGGTGATCTCAAAGAAGATATAAAAGAAGGCAAGTAACACAATTACTACTGAGATAGGCAGCCAGTTAAAACAGACTGGCTTGCCGCCAAGTAGAAACAATAATTTTCACAGGAAATAAATATGAAACTCACCAACATGAAACTTCCCGGCTTGTGGGCAGGCATCGCGTTAACCTTATGCTCATTCGGTGCTTTTGCCGAAACAGCAATCTATTTGGCAGCTGAGTCGGCATTGGAAAATACCGAGCGCAATCTTCGCGACAAGGATGAAGCTACTTTAACCCCGGAAGATCAAAAGGAAAACAAAAGTGACATAAAAATCACGGCTACCATACGTCAAGCCGTGGTTAAAAATGAGTCGCTATCAGTCGATGCGCAGAATGCAAAAATCATCACTCGTGATGGCGTGGTGACTTTGCGCGGACCAGTTGCAAGTGGAGCCGAAAGCATGAAACTGCAAGAAATTGCCAAGCAAACGCCTGGTGTAGTGCGGGTAGATAATCAACTTGAATATTAAGCGCCATAAAGGCCTAGGAGAATGTCATGAGTAAAGCAGTTTTTTGTATCGCCCAAAATATCGATCAGACAGAAACTATTGTTAATGACCTGAAGACGGCTGGTTTTTCAAACAATGATATATCAGTGCTACTTCCTGATAAATCCTCTACCAGGGATTTTGCTCATGAAAAGCACACCAAAGCGCCGGAAGGGGCGACCATTGGTGGGACAGTGGGTTTAGGCACTGGCGCAGTGATCGGATTGTTAGCCGGGATTGGTGCTCTGGCTATTCCAGGCGTCGGACCGTTAATCGCCGCAGGCCCCATCATGGGAGCTTTGAGTGGTGCGGCAGTAGGCGCTGCTACTGGAGGTTTGGCTGGAGCTTTAATCGGGTTGGGTATTCCGGAGTATGAAGCCAAACGCTATGAAGGAAAAATCAAGGGAGGAAGTGCCTTGATTTCTGTACATACAGAAAGCAGTGAAGCGATTGATAAGGCAAAAGAAATCTTCGAGCGGGCTCATGCAGAGGATATTTCCTCGACTGGGGAATCGTCAGTGTAATTGGCTGTAACTAGGCGCATCCTTTGACATCGCATCTAATGACCTTCACCGTTATATGCGATGTTGAACAGACTCATGGCGGCGCCTTGTTCAATAATTTCTCAAACCCACTTTGTGGAGACTCATCATGACCTTTCCTAATATAGCAGGCGCTGACGAACGCACCTTATCAAGTGTCTACCCAGAAACCATACAGACTCAAGCAAGCGCAGTGTCGTGGGGCGCCATCGTGGCGGGAGCAGCAGCAGCTGCCTCCTTGGCGCTGATCCTTTTGATGTTGGGAGCAGGTTTGGGGTTGTCCTCGGTGTCACCATGGGCATATAGCGGTGTAAGTGCAACGACCTTCGGTGTATCGACCATCTTGTGGCTGACTTTCACGCAACTCGCTTCTTCAGGAATGGGGGGGTACTTCGCCGGCAGGCTGAGAACAAGGTGGGTTGCGGTGCAGGCGGACGAGGTCTACTTCCGCGACACCGCGCACGGCTTCCTGTCCTGGGCAGTCGCCGCGCTTGCGACCGCTGCGCTACTCACTTCGGTAATTGGGTCGATCGTCAGCGTTGGAATTCAGGCCGGAGCCTCTGTGGCTGGGGGCGTCACTACCGCCACTGCGGTCGAATCCGAGATGGCGAAGTTCAACAGTGACAATGCTCCGATAGACTACTTTGTGGATTCGCTGTTCCGTAAGGACATCAACGCGGCTGGCGCCGGAAGCGGCGTCATGCCAGGACGGGATCCGGAGCTAACCACTGCCGGGTCTAGGTGGGAAGTTACCCGTATTTTCATGAACAGCATTAGCACTGGCCCCCTGCCCGTGGAAGACATTCGGTACGTCGGCCAGATTGTCTCGCTGCGTACCGGTCTGACACAGCAGGACGCGGAGAAGCGAGTGAGTGATACGTATGCACGCTTGCAGACCAAACTGCGTGATACGGAAACCGCGGCGAAAGAAGCTGCTGACAAGGGTCGCAAGGCTTCTGCCTATGTGGTGCTGTGGATTTTCATCTCGCTGCTCATTGGTGCATTTGTCGCCAGCTTCGCGGCTACAATCGGCGGTCGGCAACGTGACATGTAATTACCCGTACAACCAACTTACTAAGGAGACAAACAATGCGTTCAATACTTTTGTACTTTCTCGGCATCCCCATTCCCATCATCATTCTGATTGCGTTGTTCGTGCGCTAGACACATCCAACCCCCACCAAATTTGGAACGGGGAAGATATTATGGCAACTACAACGAATAATAAGGATGGGGAAATTCATCAATATACCCAAACTTAGACGTTAGCAGCGCTGGGCAAAAAAGGTGAGCAATTGAAAAAATGTGGAGCAGCAATTTGAAGAAAATTGGAGGGATTAAATCCATAAAAGTCCCTTAGCTTCGTTAGGTATAGCTGCATATTGGGCGGGGTAACAGGATTGTTACCTCTCCCACGCCATAGGAAGTGCGCTTTCCACATCAGGTAGTTGAATTTAACGGTTTAAGCTGTTGAGAGTTCTGATGGTGTATATGAGTTTTTCATCCATCATAGACTCTGTTGCCATCTTCTTTATTCATTGCGTTACCGGATTTTAAATAAAAGCCCAACTCACCCTGCAAGACATCATCTGAACTAATAAACCAAGGAGTTCCAACATGCTTTCAACTGTACCTGATGTAATTTTTAAAACACGTGTTCGCGACGAAAGTATCGGTGGCGACAACCCGTTTCGCTGGCAGGATGTCAGCACCGATGACATCTTTAAAGGAAAAAAAATTGTTGTTTTGGCTCTTCCCGGCGCCTATACACCTACCTGCTCAAGCAAACATTTGCCTGGATATGAAGCCAAATATCAGGAACTCATTGATCAGGGTGTTGATGAAGTTTATTGCCTGAGTGTTAATGATGCCTTTGCGATGTTTCAATGGGGCAAGCATCTGGACATCAAGCATGTAAAAATGCTGCCCGACGGAAATGGCGATTTTACCCGGGCAATGGGCATGCTGGTGAAAAAAGAGAACGTTGGTTTTGGCAGTCGTTCATGGCGCTATTCAATGATTGTCGAGGATAAAAAGATTATCAAATTATTCAGCGAACCCGGCAAAGTTGATAATTGCCCTGATGATCCATTTACGGTAAGCGATGCTGATACCCTGCTGGATTATTTAAAACAGAACAAATGAGCCTAACATTGACCCTTTTATTCTACGAGAAGCACCAATGACTCAATATGACTATGATCTGTTTGTAATTGGTGCGGGTTCAGGCGGTGTGCGTGCAGCAAATATGGCATCGGCCATGGTGTAAGAGTTGCCATTGCTGAACAGCGTTATTTAGGCGGCACCTGTGTCAATGTGGGTTGTGTGCCCAAAAAACTGTTTGTCTATGCCTCCCAATTCCAGGATCAATTCGATTCGGCAGCGGGTTTTGGCTGGACGGTGGGCAAATCAACGTTCAACTGGACAAGCTTGATCGCAAACAAAAATCAGGAGATAGAGCGGCTACATGCTGTTTACAGCAACCGGCTGCAAAAATCGGGTGTCAGTATTATCACCGGCAGGGCACAAGTGCTTGATGCGCATACTGTCGCTGTCGATGGTACGCAATACAGCGCCGAACGCATACTGATTGCAACAGGGGGCTGGCCGTTTGTTCCTGACATACCCGGCAAGCAACACATCGTCACATCGAATGACATGTTTTTCCTCGAGCAATTGCCCAAACGTATCATTATTGTCGGTGGCGGCTACATCGCGGTGGAATTTGCCAGCATTCTTCATGGCCTGGGTGTGAATACCACAATTTGTCATCGTGGACACAAACTGCTTCAGTGGTTTTGATGAGGATATACGTGATTTTCTGGCTCATGAAATGACCAGGAAAGGTATTAATATTCTTTTCAATACCGATATTGAGGCAATAGAAAGCGCAGGCGATTGCTTCGCAGCACGGCTTATTGATGGCAGCAAAGTGAGCACAGACCTGGTGATGTATGCCACCGGCAGAACACCGAATTCAACCGGATTTGGCCTGGAGACGCTTGGTGTTGAACTGGACAACGAAGGTGCGATTAAGGTTAATGATGACTATCAAACCAATGTGCCGTCAATCTATGCACTGGGTGATGTGACTAACCGGGTCAACCTGACGCCGGTAGCCATAGCAGAGGGCATGGCTCTGGTGAATAAGTTGTATGTCAATCAACCGAGACCGGTCGATTATGACAATATTCCCACGGCTGTTTTCAGCCAGCCCACTATTGGTACGGTAGGTCTAACCGAAGCACAGGCGCGCGAAAAATACCCGGACATCGACATTTACAAAACCAGTTTCACACCGATGAAAAATACCCTTTCCGGAATGGATGAAAAAACCCTGATGAAGATGATCGTGGTACGCAGCACTGACCGGGTTGTCGGCATACACATGGTAGGGCCTGACGCCCCTGAAATTATCCAGGGCATGGCTGTTGCCATTCGAGCCGGTGCGACCAAGGCGATCTTTGACTCGACTATCGGCATACACCCGACTGCTGCCGAAGAATTTGTTACCCTGCGTGAAGCCGTAATTTAAGCAGTATGGATACTTGGCGGTATGGAAATATCCAATCTACCTGAAGTAAATGACCTATACTGATGTCGAAATGAAGCAGCGACTGTATTTTTCAATAACGTCGTTATATCGACCTATTATGGATATTTCCCTATGGAAACGAGTGACTTGCTGCGGCACCAGTTAATTAAAAATCTCATGGCACAGCACACTGAAAAAGTTGCGGATGCCGCGATTGACTTATGGGAGCAGATGGCGACCCAAATCGTTTCGATCGTCGGTGAAGGAGGTTTCAATTCACTGTACGCGAGAAGTGTATTCCTTACCCAGCCAACATTTCCCTGGCTCACCGCCGGCTCACTGTCATCACAGACTGATCACCGGTTCGCGGAATTAAAAATGAGCTTTGAAGGACAAACGCCTGCACAAGCCAGCGAAGCAAACAGTCTGTTACTGATCACTTTCACCGACATCCTGGCCTCGTTAATTGGCGAGCAGTTAACAACCAGTATTTTACGTTCGGCTTGGGGCAATGACGCTTCGGACAGGGCCGGCAAGGAGTTCAAAAATGAGTAACAAGGTAAGCATACGTCGTCTGCCAACTGGCGTACCGGGTCTGGACAACCTGTTGGGCGGAGGCCTGCCGGAATTCTCGTTTAACCTGATTGCGGGCACGCCGGGAAGCGGAAAAACAACGCTGGCTCACCAGATCATGTTCTCGCTGGCCAACCCGAATAATCGGGCACTGTTCTTCACGGTACTCGGGGAACCCGCTTTGAAGATGCTCCGTTATCAACAGCAATTTTCGTTTTTTGATATCAATAAAGTCAATGAATCGATCCGCTTCGTCAACCTGTCTGCAGACCTCCTGGAGGGAGATTTTGACCGCGTGTTGTCACGCATTGCCGAAGAAGTGAAAGACTATGCTCCCAGCCTTGTATTTGTTGATTCGTTTCGATCAGTCGTGCAGTCAGCAAAGCTGAATGAACAGGGAGAGTCCGAGCTGCAGCGGTTCGTGCAGCAACTGGGCATGCAAATGACGAGCTGGCAGGCAACCACATTTTTAATCGGTGAATATTTGTTGCCCGAAACAGAGTCAAGCCCGATCTTTACCGTGGCGGATGGCATTCTGTGGCTTTCGCAAAATTTGCACCACAATTCAATGGTGCGCAAGATGCAAGTGGTCAAAATGCGCGGTCAAGCCCAGGCACCAGGTTTGCATACGTTCCGTATTGGTGATGAAGGAATTCGGGTGTTTCCGCGTGCGATTATCAAAGAGGGCACAGCGGCTGAGACTGCAATCCAGGTAGCCACTCAAGAGCAACGTGTTTCGATGGGAATACCCGTCCTGGATGACATGTTGGGTGGCGGCTTACCGGTTGGCTATTCGCTACTCGTGGTCGGGCCATCCGGTTCCGGAAAAACCGTGTTGGCAACGGAATTTCTCGCCGAAGGTGTGCGCAGGGGCGAACCCGGTGTGATTGCGGCGTTTGAGAAGAGTCCCAGCCAACTGTTGGGGAACAGGAGGCTGAATTCACTGATCAAGGAGGGACAAGTTGGGGTGATCGACACGCGCTCCCTGGATTTGTCGATTGATGAAACCTTGCATGATTTGATCGAAATGATTAATCGAATGCAGGCAAAGCGCGTTGTCATTGACTCCTTGTCTGGATTTGAACTGGCGCTGGCGCCCGAGTTCAGCGAAGATTTTCGCGGATCGCTGTACAGGATGATTGCCGAGCTGACTGGCATGGGAGTGACCATATTGATGACGTCGGAACTGGAAGACCGCTACACCGATTTGCGCTTCAGTCCCTTTGGGAGTGCTTTTCTCGCTGATGCCATTATCGTGCAGCGTTATGTCGAACTCGCGGGCCAATTCAAACGCGTCATCTCGGTCGTTAAAGTCCGTGGCAGTAAGCATAGCAAGGACATTCGATTGTTTGACATTACAGACGCAGGCATCAGTATTGGCGAGACCTTATCTGCGTACACAGGAATCATGTCGGGCCGGCCCACGATCAGTCCATGCCCAGAACCACCGGGTGCTGGAGGGCGGTAATGAATGGCAATGACGGCCCTTCTGATGCCGATGAACCAGGTCAACCGGGGGTAATTAGTCAGCACAAAGACAGGCTTTCAGTGGTTCTCGGAAAAATATCACGCGCAGGGAAGACGTTGTCATTGACGATGAAGCGGCCCGTTCTAAGCTGCGGGAAATCGGCCACCTCGCGCGACTGAGACGATACAGGTAGTGTCCGACGATCACATAACTATGTTGCAGCAACCAGGTAAGTTCATGTCTGAAAATTCACTCGATTCACTCAATCCCAAAGACCACGCTGTTACGACGTGTGGCAACACCGAGCGCCGCAGTCAAGAGATGCTGCTTAAAGCAGGCGCCTTGCAGAGCGCGATTTTTTTCAACAGCGGCAATTTCTCGAGTATCGCCACTGACGCGAAGGGCGTCATTCAGATCTTCAACGTCGGCGCCGAGCGCATGCTGGGCTACACGGCTGCCGAAGTGGTGAACAAGATCACCCCGGCCGACATTTCCGATCCACAGGAAATGATCGCGCGCGCCAAGGCATTGAGCGTCGAACTTGGAACCCAGATTGAACCAGGCTTTGAGGCCTTGGTGTTCAAGGCCTCGCGCGGTATCGAGGACATTTACGAACTGACCTACTTCCGCAAGGATGGCAGCCGCTTTCCGGCGGTGGTGTCAGTCACGGCGCTACGTGATGATCAAAACACCATCATCGGTTATCTGCTGATCGGCACCGACAACACCGCGCGCAAACAGGCTGAAGAGGCGCTGCTCAAGGCAGGGGCCCTGCAGACCGCGATTTTCAACAGCGCCAACTTTTCGAGTATCGCCACTGACGCGAAGGGTGTCATTCAGATCTTCAACGTTGGCGCCGAGCGTATGCTGGGCTACACGGCTGCCGAAGTGGTGAACAAGATCACCCCGGCCGACATTTCCGATCCGCAGGAAGTGATCGCGCGCGCCAAGGCATTGAGCATCGAACTTGGAACCCAGATTGAGCCAGGCTTTGAGGCCTTGGTGTTCAAGGCCTCGCGCGGCATTGAGGACATCTACGAGCTGACCTACTTCCGCAAGGACAGCAGCCGCTTTCCGGCGGTGGTGTCAGTCACGGCGCTACGTGATGATCAAAACACCATCATCGGTTATCTGTTGATCGGCACCGACAACACCGCGCGCAAGCTGGTGGAAGAGAAACTGCGGTGGACCGAGGAAAGCTTTCGCTTGATGGTAGAGAGTGTGACCGACTACGCCATTGTCATGTTGGATCCGGAGGGGCGCGTGGTGAGCTGGAATGCTGGCGCAGAGCGAATCCAGGGCTACTCTGCGGAAGATATCGTCGGCCAGCACTTCTCGCGGTTTTATCTTGAGCAAGATGTCATCAACGGCAAGCCCCAGCGTGACTTGGAGACGGTGATAGCCAACGGCCGCTTCGAGGACGAAGGCTGGCGGGTGCGCAAGGACGGATCAAGCTTCTGGGCCAACGTGGTGTACACGGCGATTCGAGATCAACTAGGCAATCTGCGCGGTTTCGCCAAACTAACCCGCGACCTGACCGAACGCATGCAGGTTGAAGCCACGCTGATCGACGCCAAGTCAGCAGCGGAAAAAGCCAATCTGGCGAAATCGGATTTCCTGTCCAGCATGAGCCATGAACTGCGCAGCCCGCTCAATGCGATCCTTGGCTTCGCCCAGTTGATGGAGTCCGAATCCCCCCCGCCAACACCCTCGCAGATGGCAAGCATTGAGCAGATTCTCCAGGGTGGATGGTATCTGCTGGAGCTGATTAACGAAATCCTCGATCTCGCGGTAATCGAGTCCGGCAGACTGTCGCTGTCGCTGGAACCGGTGTCGCTGGCCGAAGTCATGCTTGAATGCCAGGCTATGATTGAACCCCAGGCGCAAAAACGGGGCATCCATATGACCTTCCCCCGATTCAACATCCCTTACTTTGTCAAGGCTGATCGGACCCGGGTCAAGCAGGTTATCATTAACCTGCTTTCCAATGCGATAAAATACAACCAGGCAGGCGGAACGGTCGACGTGGCGTGCACAGTAAGCGCTCCGGAGCACATTCGCATTAGCGTCACCGATACCGGTGCGGGTTTGCCGGCGGAAAAGCTGGTACAACTGTTCCAGCCGTTCAATCGTCTGGGACAGGAAGCCAGTGCCGAGGAAGGCACTGGCATCGGCCTGGTGGTGACCAAGCGACTGGTCGAACTGATGGGGGGCGTAATCGGCGTGGAAAGTACCATCGGGGTGGGGAGCGTGTTCTGGATCGAACTGAGCGCGGTCGCCCCATCACAAATTGAGGCTGACACCGTCGAATACACGCCAGTTGCCCAAGAGCAAGGTCACAACGACGCACCGTCACGCACGCTGCTCTATGTAGAGGACAACCAGGCCAATCTGATGCTGGTCGAGCAATTGATTGCGCGCCGCCCCAATATGCGCCTGCTGAGTGCAGCGGACGGATATCTAGGCATCGAAATTGCGCGTGCGTTTCAGCCTGAGATAATCCTGATGGACATCAATCTACCTGGCATCAGCGGTATCGAAGCGCTGAAGATATTGCGCGAAGATTCGGTAACGTCGCACATTCCCGTGGTGGCCATCAGTGCCAATGCAATGCCGCGTGATATCGAGAAGGGACTGGAGGCGGGATTCTTCCGTTATCTCACCAAACCGATTAAGGTCAATGAGTTCCTAAACACGCTGGATGAAGCGCTGGAGTTCGCAGAAAAAGGAACCAGTCAGTGCAAATAAAGGAGTCCGAATAATTATGACCAGTGCGTCCGACATTTTTAACGCCAGCATCCTGATTGTTGACGATAAGGAGGCCAATGTGCTTTTGCTCGAGCGTATACTGCACGATGCTGGCTATACTTCCATCACGTCTACGATGGATCCGCTTACGGTTTGTGAGCTCTATCGCAAAAACCGGTACGACCTGATCCTGCTCGATCTGCAGATGCCTGTAATGGATGGATTCCAGGTGATGGAAGGACTGAAGGAAATCGAACTGGACGGCTACCTTCCGGTCCTGGTGATCACTGCCCAACCAGGTTACAAATTGCGTGCGCTGCAACTCGGTGCAAGAGATTTCATCAGCAAGCCGTTTGATCGGGTTGAAGTGCTGACGCGCCTCCACAACATGCTGGAAGTTCGTCTGTTGCACACTAAATCGAAGCACCACAGCCTGGTACTGGAGCAGACGGTGCAGGAGTTACGCAAAGCAGAGTCTGGATTGCACGCTACTGAAGTGGCGTTGTCCAAAGAGAAGGCTGCACTCGACGATCACGTACTTCAATTGCAGCAGGCGAACGAACATCTGGTCGTCGCTACTATTGAAGCACTCACCTTGGCCGAAGAAATCGAAAAAGCTAAAGTTCGGATGGTCCATTTGGCCCAACACGATGCCCTCACCGATTTGCCAAACCGTCTTCTGCTGAACGACCGGCTTGCCCAGGCAATTGCGCTGGCGCGCCGTCATGGCAAGCAACTCGCGGTGATGTTTCTGGATCTGGACCGATTTAAACACATCAACGATTCGCTGGGGCATAAGGTTGGCGATCAACTGCTGCAGTCGATAGCGAAACGCTTAACTGCGGGTGTACGCAACTCGGACACCGTATGCCGTCAGGGTGGGGACGAATTTGTAATACTGCTTGCCGACGTCGAGCACGCAGAAGATGCAGCGCTCAGTGCACAAAAAATACTCGATGCGCTAACTGTTCCACACCTCATCGATCAGCTTGAGCTTCACGTCTCAGTGAGCATCGGCATCAGCATCTATCCTGATGATGGTCAGGATGCGGATACCCTGATCAAAAATGCGGACACTGCGATGTACCACGCCAAGGAAGGCGGACGTAATAATTACCAGTTTTTCGAGCAGGACATGAACGTATTGGCCGTCGAGCGACACTTCATCGAGGGTGGGCTGCGCCTCGCCCTGGAACGGCAGGAATTCATGCTGCTATACCAGCCGAAGATCAATCTTGAAACCGGAGTCATTTCTGGTGTCGAGGCACTCGTACGCTGGCAGCATCCGCTTCGCGGACTGATTATGCCTGAGCAGTTTGTTTGGATCGCCGAAGACTGCGGTCTTATCGTGCCCCTTGGCACGTGGGTGCTGCGCGAAGCCTGTCGACAAGCCCAGGCCTGGCAGGATGCTGGCTTGCCGCCCGTACCGGTGGCGGTCAATATCTCCGCCGTGCAGTTCAGGCACAAGGATTTTCAGGAAAGCCTGACCGGTATCCTGAAAGATACCGGTCTGGCGCCGAGCTATCTCGAACTTGAGCTGACCGAAAGTGTGCTCATGCATGATACAGACTCAACTGCCCCTGTACTCAATGGGCTCAAAGCCATGGGTGTGCGGCTTACCATTGATGATTTTGGTACCGGTTATTCCAGCTTGAGTTATCTAAAACGTTTCCCGATTGACGCCCTGAAGATCGACCAGTCGTTCATGCGTGATATCACTCATGCCACGGCCGATTCGGATGATGCTGCGATCGTAGCCGCAGTCGTCAGCATGGGAAAAAGCCTCAATCAGCGCGTCATTGCCGAGGGCGTGGAAACACGCGAACAACTGGCATTCCTGCAGGCCCAAGGTTGTGGCGAAGGGCAGGGCTTTTATTTTAGTCAGCCGTTGTCTTCAGAGGAGTTGGTCGAGTTGCTACGGACAGGTATATCACCGGCCATTCTGTGTTGATGGTTGATTGATATCCGGTAAATAATTTTGTCCACACTGTTCCAGTGCGTTAATAACATAAGCTGTAAAACAGCGTCTAATATTTACCAGTTTTAGCGTCCGTATTACCAGTTTATGAAAACAAATAAGTATCAAAAATCAATGTGATAGTAATCTGTTTTGGTGAATTTTTAAGCTGTTTACTGGCAAATATATTGGACGCCTTTTTACCCCCACCTTACCTCTTATTGGACAATAAAAGGCAATAAAAAACCCGCGAAGCCTTATGGCTTCGCGGGTTTTTATGTTTCTTTGCACTACTCGAAACCTGTATTTGGTACCGAGGGCCGGAATCGAACCGGCACGAGTCACCCCCACCGGATTTTGAATCCGGCGCGTCTACCAGTTCCGCCACCCCGGCAAAGAACGGATATTATAGGCAACAGTTTTTCAAAAAAGCCAGTTTATTTTTTAAGGTGTATTCACCAGCCTAACCTGATAATATCGCCCGCTATGAAAAAAAGTGATTTTAATTACCAGTTACCCGAAGCGTTAATTGCGCAAAAACCCTTAGCAGAGCGCGATGCAAGTCGTTTGTTGTGTATGGATCGAGATACCGGACAGATAATCGACCGGCAATTTACCGATTTTATTGATTTAATCAATGAGCGTGATTTGCTGGTTTTTAATGATACCAAGGTGATTCCGGCCCGGCTGTTTGGCAAAAAACAAAGCGGCGGCAAGGTCGAGATTCTTATTGAACGCATTCTGGATGACCATCACGCCATTGCTCATGTCAGAGCCAGCAAATCGCCGAAAGCCGGGTACGTTGATTGAATTGGATAAAGGCTATCACTGCGAAGTACAGGGCAGGGCGGACGATTTGTTTCAGCTGGAGTTTAAGGTGCGAGAATAGTTTGCTTATATATTGGAGCAAATCGGCCATATTCCGTTGCCGCCTTATATTACCCGTGCCGATGATGAATCCGATTTGACCCGCTATCAGACCGTGTTTGCCAGAGAGGCGGGAGCCGTTGCAGCGCCGACGGCGGGCCTGCATTTTGATATGGCGATGATGGAAAAGATTAAAGCCAAAGGCGTGCAAACCGCTTTTGTGACCTTGCATGTCGGCAGCGGCACCTTTCAGCCGGTCAGGGTGGAAAATTTATCCGAACATTTGATGCACAAGGAATATTTTGCCGTGCTGCCGGAGACGGTAGCGGCCGTTCAGCAAGCCAGAGCAAGGGGAGGGCGGGTTATCGCCATAGGCACGACGGCGGTCAGGGCATTGGAATCAGCGTCCAAAAGCGGCCAGCTTGAAGCCGGTTTTGGCGATACCGATTTGTTTATTACCCCCGGCTATCAATTCAAGTCGGTCGATGCCATGCTGACCAACTTTCATCTGCCCGAGTCTACCTTGTTGATGCTGGTTTCAGCGTTTGCCGGTTACGATTCACATTATGAACGCCTACAGCCATGCTATCGATCAATCTTACCGATTCTTCAGTTATGGCGATGCGATGTTTTTGAGTTAGTGGTTTTATGAAAAATGTAGGGCGATAGTTTAAAAATAATCCGTTTGTAGTGAGCTTGTCGAACTATGAGCGGATTAACCGCAAGCTCAGGGTGAACAGTTAATCTTTATATCGTGCCTGGTTTTGATACACCAACATGTCCGGCTTCAACTCATAAATTCAACCAGAAAGCATTTCATATGGAGAGTGCCGTTTTTTGGTTGTCCCTGCTGACTTGCCTTTGGATATTCTTCCAATAGCAGTCTTAAAGCTGTATTTAGGCTTATTCCTTTTCCTGAAAGCTAACGATTTATTACCTGGTTTCTGCGAATTTATACACTAGTCATCGGTTTCATTAGCAAGCGGTTCGCTCCCCTCGGTACGCGCTGCAATGACAGCTTTGCGCAACCGCAGCAGAGTGGCTTCAAGAGTCGCTATATCCTCCGGGGAATAATCATTAAATATCCGATAAATGAATTCCAGATGCTCGGGAAAAGTACGTTCGTATAAGGCCTCTCCTGCCGCGTTAGTCGCACAATCTGACTGCGGCCGTCCGTTTCCGAGGCAACGCGTTGAACCAGTCCTTTATCTTCCAGGCGGCTGATTACGCCGGTTAACGTCCCTTTAGTAATTAAGGTTTTCTCACCCAGCTTCTTGAAGGTCATGCCGGCGGTATTGCCTAAGGTGATGATAATATCGAATTGCGGCAACGTCAGATCCAGCGTGTGAACATGACTGGCCGCATAGGATAAGAAAGTCTGGTGTGTCCGTAATAATTCACGCAGCACCGTTGGAAATGTTGATGTGGAATTCATATTTTTAAGGTTAATCGTTTTAATTAGTACCAGATAATAGCCTTAACTAAAATTAACCTCAAGGTCTTTAATGTAATGGTATCTATAGTAATTAAGGACTATTCAATTGCGTTATTTGAATAGTGCCAACGTTCCCACCGCCATTTTCTTTCAGAAAAGGCCAGGAGCGAATGAGCGGCGATCATTTGAAACAGATCGTTAAAAGCATCAACGCTGATCCGACCTTTTAATCTCCAGACGACCAATCTATGGATCATGTTTCAAGTGATTTCTGGTGATTTAGTTCATTTTTTGGCAAGACTTGCCGACTAGAGGCTTCAAATCGAACGGAGTCCACCGCCAATCAAGCATGTGAATCTTGATGACTTAAAATAATATAACACATTGATAAATAAATATTATTTTTATAAGGTCAAGGAAAGGCATCGACTAAAAAGCATGTGCTTCTAAAAAATAGTTCGTATTAGAACAAATAATAGTACTAATTAGGATTAGTCGTGTTAAACTTTACCCAACTTAGCGATTACTTGAATCTTTCTTAACCAAAAGCTCATTTTAATCGTTACGTAGAAATACTTTATTTATCAACTGTGAGGCTTATCCCATGAACACATTCAACAAAATCCTGGTTTCTTCTGTCATGGCCGTATCGATGGCGGCAATGTCATCTACCGCTTCCGCTGTGGTGAATCCATCCTATGAAGATGTTAAAGCGGCTATCGTAAATACGAAGGCCAAAGTCGAAGAGACTATTACTGCACTGGACAATGGCGCGGACAACGAAGTGGTGGCAGATATGATCAGCGATGCCCGCCAATTGCAAAAAGATATTGCCAATAACGTGCTTGATCTAAAACGTAATCAAGCCAGCAATGTGTTGAAGCAAGCGCGTACAGCAGTCAAGAACAATGAGCGGGAATCGGCTAAAGAATCTTTAACGGATGCCGCAAACCGGTATAAAGAAATTGAACAACTTTACGCAGCGAATCACTAAGCGCTAAAGGTGGCTGCGCCGTCAGGCAAGCCACTTTAAGCGAAGCTACCAACCAAACCCTTATCCGGAGTTTCCGGGTAAGGGTTTTTTGTTGTTTATAGGGCGCCTTAAATTAGGCTGGCATGAGTTCCCGGATAATTTTGGGGCGTGGCGCAGGACAATTCAATTAGCAGAGGAGTTTGGTGATTGATGATAAGCATAAGTTTTAGCTGATGATAAATCAATAATGACTCAGATTTGGTTATCTTTAGTTTGTTTAACAGGGTAGTTTTATGGATAATGTACGAATGGTTTCATGAGTTTCGGTACACAAGGTTTAATCATGACAGAACAAATGAGCAGCGGAATAGAGTTAATGTTTGTCGGAATGGGCATTGTGTTCCTGTTTCTGATCATGCTGGTGGTTGCGATCAATATCATGTCGGCACTGGTACAGCGTTATTTTCCCGATGCACCGGCTACAGCCGCGGCCGCTAACGTGAACTCCGGTGGTATCGATAAAAACCTCGTCGCTGCCATTACTGCAGCGGTACATCACTATCGAACCCGGCATAAATAACCGCACTCATTTTGGGACAAATAGCGCTCTATTTGTCCTTTTTATTTAATTACTACCCATGCCAATCAAACGACCCACAAGGTCAATGATGCAAAACCCACAAAGGTTCCAGGAGACATAAACAATGGCCCCAAAAAACAAGCAGCCCCTAGGTATCACCGAAGTCGTATTGCGCGATGCCCACCAGTCCATTCTGGCAACCCGGTTGCGCATCGAAGACATGCTGCCGATTTGCGAACAACTTGACCAGATCGGCTACTGGTCTATCGAATCCTGGGGCGGGGCCACCTTTGACGCCTGTATCCGTTATCTGGGTGAAGACCCGTGGGAACGTCTGCGCCAGCTCAAGGCCGCCATGCCTAAAACGCCCCAGCAAATGCTGCTGCGCGGCCAAAATCTGTTAGGCTACCGTCATTATGCCGATGACGTGGTGGATAAATTCGTCGAACGCTGCGCGATCAACGGCATCGACGTGTTCCGCATCTTTGACGCGATGAACGACATGCGCAACATCGAACACGCCGTCAAGGCCGTCCTGCGCACCGACGCCCATGCCCAGGGCACCATCTCCTATACCACCAGTCCGGTGCATACCATGGACATGTGGGTGGATCTGGGCAAACAGATCGAAGACATGGGCGCCCATTCCATCTGCATCAAGGACATGGCCGGCCTGCTCAAGCCTTACGACGCCTTCGAGCTGGTCAGCCGCCTGAAAAAGAGTACCAGCATCCCGATCCACATGCAATGCCATGCCACCACCGGCCTGAGCATACCCAGCATCATCAAGGCCGCCGAAGCGGGCATAGACAATGTCGACACCGCCATCTCCTCGCTGAGCATGACCTACGGCCACAGCCCCACCGAGACCATCGTCGCCAGTCTGGAAGGCACTGACCGCGATACCGGGCTGGATCTGGTCAAGCTGGAACACATCGCCGCCTATTTCAGGGACATCCGCAAGAAATACGCCCAGTTCGAAGGCAGCCTGAAAGGCGTGGACGGCCGCATCCTGATTTCCCAGGTGCCGGGCGGCATGCTCACCAATATGGAAAGCCAGCTCAAGGAACAGGGCGCTGCCGACAAGTTTGACGAAGTCATGCTGGAGATACCCCGTGTCCGCGAAGACCTGGGCTTTATTCCGCTGGTCACGCCGACCTCGCAAATCGTCGGCACCCAGGCCGTGCTGAATGTGCTGACCGGCGAGCGCTACAAAAGCATCACCAAAGAAACCGCCGGCGTCCTGAAAGGCGAATACGGCGCAACTCCCGCTCCCGTTAACAAAGCCCTGCAGGAGCGCGTGCTCAACGGCGCGCAACCGATCACCTGCCGTCCGGCCGACCTGATCGCGCCGGAAATGGACAAGCTGATCGCCGACGTGCAGGAAAAAGCCAAGGCCGAAGGCGTCAAGCTCTCCGATCACATCGAGGAAGATGCCCTGATCAACGGCCTGTTCGCCCAGGTCGGCTGGAAGTTCCTGGTCAACCGCGGCAATCCGGCGGCCTTTGAAGCCGCACCGGATGCGCAAGCTTTTGCCGTCAACAATGGGGTTACGGCCGCGGCTGCGACGGGCAGCAATCCGATCACATCAGCCAGCCAGGCACCTCAGCGGGTGGAAACCTATACCGTCAACGTCGATGGCCGGAATTTCAGCGTCGCCGTAGGTCCGGGTGATGCCGCGCTGGCGATTCAACCGATGGCGGCCAGCGCAACCCCGGCAGCACCGGCAGCCGGCAGCGGGGCCGTGATTGAGGCGCCGATGGCAGGCAACATTTTGAAAGTCCAGGTTGAAGTGGGCAGCGTCGTTGCCGAAGGCGATGTCGTGGTGATCATGGAAGCGATGAAAATGGAAACCGAAGTGCGCTCCAAGGTCGCCGGCGTGGTCAGCGCCATTAACGTCAAGGAAGGCGGTGCCGTTGCCGGTGGCGATGTGTTGATTTCTTTATAACAAAAACCATAAATCACGGGACAGCCCATGGAAAATCTCCTTTCACTCTGGCAAAGCACCGGCATTTACAATTTTACCGGCGGTCAGGCCTTCATGATGCTGATCGGCTTCCTGCTGCTGTTCCTGGCCATCAAAAAAGGTTTTGAGCCGTTGCTGTTATTGCCGATAGGCTTTGGTGCCATCCTCAGCAACATTCCGGTGGCCGGTATCGCCGAAGAAGGCGGTATCTTGTACTACCTGTATTACGGCATCAAGCTCGGCATCTTTCCGCTGCTCATCTTTATGGGTGTGGGCGCCATGACCGATTTCGGCCCCATGCTGGCTAACCCCAAGACCCTGCTGCTTGGAGCTGCCGCACAGTTCGGCATCTTTGCCTCGCTGCTGGGCGCATTAGCGCTCAACGTTATACCGGGGCTGGAATTCAGCCTGAAAGACGCCGCCGCGATCGGCATTATCGGCGGTGCCGACGGCCCCACCGCCATCTACGTCGCCTCCAAACTGGCGCCCGACTTGTTGGGCGCGATTGCAGTCGCCGCTTATTCCTATATGGCCCTGGTGCCGCTGATTCAGCCGCCGATCATGCGCGCCCTGACCACCGAAGCGGAACGCAAAATCGAAATGCAGCAACTGCGCGTGGTCAGCCGGACGGAAAAGATCGTCTTCCCGCTCATGCTGCTCACCCTGTGCACCTTGCTGCTGCCTTCAGCGGCGCCGCTGGTGGGCATGTTCGCCCTGGGCAACCTGATGAACACCTGCGGCGTGGTGGAACGCCTGAGTCAGACCGCACAAAACGAACTGATCAACATCGTCACCATCTTTCTGGGCCTGGCGGTAGGCTCAAAACTCAGTGCCGATGCCTTTTTGCAGGCAAAAACCTTGGGCATATTAGGGCTGGGGGCGATTGCCTTCGGTATCGGCACCGCTGCGGGAGTCATCATGGCCAAAATCATGAACAAGTTCAGCAGCACCCCGATCAACCCCCTGATCGGCGCCGCGGGTGTATCTGCCGTGCCGATGGCAGCGCGGGTGGCTAACAAAATAGGACTGGAAAGCAATCCGCATAACTTCCTGCTGATGCACGCCATGGGGCCTAATGTCGCCGGGGTGATTGGCTCTGCCGTGGCGGCAGGGGTGTTGTTGAGTTTGGTTAAATAAAACCGGCAATCTCACACAGGCCTTTTTTGATATTATGCGGCGCTTAGACTTGTTAGAATGGCGCTAGTAATAAGGCGCATTGAACCAGCTGAGTGTTGAAGCGATCACTGATATCGTCGGTCGATTTGCTGATGCCATGACTAAAATGGGTGCAGACATTAATAAAGCGGAAGTTATGCAGGGGCTTATAAATTATTACAATGGGTAATGCCAAGTAAAAGGACTTTATAACTGCTTATTCCTGAATTTAAAAAGCCCCGGTGAGGATTGCTCTCACCGGGGCTTTTTTGTTTTATAGACCTTGAAAACGACTAAAACAACCCCGTTATCCTGCCATTATCATCAATATCAATTCTTTCTGCCGCCGGTACTTTGGGTAGGCCCGGCATGGTCATTATGTCGCCGGCAATAGCGACAATAAAACCTGCGCCGTTGGCTAGCCTGACCTCTCGAATTTCCACCGTGTGTCCGGAAGGTGCACCTTTAACAGTGGGATTGGTTGAAAATGACATTTGCGTTTTTGCCATGCAGATCGGGAATTTTCCGTAATCGCTATCCCATGCGGCGAGTTGGGCTTTTACTTTGGCATTGGCGGTGACACCGGCCGCACCGTATAACTTGGTGGCAATCGCTTCGATTTTTTCCCACAAGCTGAGGTTTTCATCATAGACGTAGGTAAATTCAGGTTCGCGGTGGTCAACGATGTTAACGACTGCTCTGTGCCAAGGTCTTCTGCGCCTGCGCCGCCTGTTGCCCAATGCTTGGAAAGCACGCTGGTCGCGCCTATTGCGCTGCATTTTTGTTGCAGTAAAGCGATTTCTGCATCGGTATCAAAAGTGAAATGGTTAATACACACCACACAAGGCAAGCCGTAATGTTGGGTAATGTTGTGGTAGTGACGTTCAAGATTGGCAAAGCCTTGTTCCAGCGCGGCCAGATTTTCGCTGTTTAAGTCTTCTTTGGCTACGCCGCCATGGAATTTAAGCGCTCTGACTGGTGGCAACCAAAACCACGGCCGAGGGTTTTAGTCCTGACATGCGGCATTTAATGTCAATGAATTTTTCAGCGCCCAAATCAGCGCCGAAACCGGCTTCGGTCACGACATAATCAGCCAGTTTTAACGCTGTTTTGGTGGCGGTTACCGTGTTGCAGCCGTGGGCAATATTGGCAAACGGGCCGCCATGAATAATGGCGATGTTGTTTTCCAGTGTTTGCACCAGATTGGGTTTGATGGCATCTTTTAACAAGGCCGCCATTGCGCCTTGGGCATTCAAATCGCGGGCATAAACCGGCGTTACCTTGTCGGATTTATAGCCGATGACGATGCGTCCCAGGCGTTCTTTAAGATCAGCGCGGCTGGTGGCCAGGCAAAGAATCGCCATGACTTCGGAAGCGACCACGATGTCATAACCGTCTTCACGCAAATAGCCGTTCGCCGCGCCGCCCATGCCGACCACGATGTTGCGCAGGGCGCGGTCGTTCATATCGACAACGCGTTTCCATTGGATGCGTCTTGGGTCTATGTCCAGGGCGTTACCGTGATTGATGTGGTTGTCGATCAAGGCGGATAACAGGTTGTGCGCCACGCCGATCGCATGAAAGTCACCGGTAAAATGCAGGTTGATGTCTTCCATGGGCACGACTTGCGAATAACCGCCGCCCGCAGCTCCGCCTTTTACGCCAAAGCAGGGGCCTAATGAAGGTTCGCGCAGGCACATCATGGTTTTTTTGCCCAGGCGGTTCATGGCATCGCCCAGGCCCACCGTCGTTGTGGTCTTGCCTTCGCCCGCAGGAGTAGGGCTGATAGCGGTAACCAGAATCAGTTTGCCGTCTTCTTGATCGGTCAGGCTGTTGATGTATTCCAGCGATATTTTGGCTTTGTAATGACCGAAGGGATCCAGGTGTTCGGCATCAATGCCGTATTGTTCTTTTGCCAAGCCGATGATCGGTCGCATGGTGGCTTGTTGGGCGATTTCTATATCAGACATTGTGCCTCCTGATCTGGTGGGTAATTTAAGTTATTTAATAAATGCAAAAAGCCTGCATCATTACAATAATGATGCAGGCTGTATGGGCGAAAGTTTTTGCTACATTAACTGTAAACAGGGAAACGGGCGCAAAGATTGCTGACTTTTTCGCGTACTGCTGCAATTACGTTTTCGTCTTCCATGTTTTCCATGACATCACACATCATGTGCGCGATTTCGATCATTTCCGCTTCCTTGAAGCCGCGTGTGGTCGGTGCTGGCGTACCGACACGAATGCCGCTGGTTACAAAAGGTGATTGTGGATCGTTAGGCACGGCGTTTTTGTTAACGGTGATATGCGCTCTGCCCAAGGCCGCGTCAGCCGCTTTGCCGGTAATGCCTTTGGCAATCAGGGAAACCAGCATCAGGTGATCGTCTGTGCCGCCGGAAACCACATCAAAGCCGCGTTTCATAAATACGGCCGCCATGGCCTGGGCGTTTTTAATGACTTGCTGCTGATAAGTACGGAACTCAGGCTGCATGGCTTCTTTGAATGCTACAGCTTTTGCAGCAATAACGTGCATGGAAGGGCCACCTTGAATACCTGGGAAGATAGCAGAGTCAATTTTTTTCTCTATTTCAGGATTGCTTTTGCACAGATTATGAGGCCGCCGCGCGGGCCGCGTAGAGATTTGTGCGTGGTGCTGGTGACCACATCGGCAAAGGGTACCGGGTTTGGGATATAAACCAGCAGCGATTAAACCGGCAACATGCGCCATATCGACAACGAAATAAGCACCGACTTTATCGGCGATGTCTCGAAAACGTTGCCAATCCCAAACTCGTGAGTATGCTGAAAAACCGGCAATGATCAGTTTGGGTTTATGTTCCAGGGCCAAGTGCTTCAACTTGGTCGTAATCGATTTCGCCGGTTTCTGGATGTAAGCCGTATTGAACCGCGTTGTAAATTTTGCCGGAAAAATTGGGTTTAGCGCCGTGCGTTAAATGGCCGCCGTCGGCCAGACTTAAGCCCAGAATGGTATCGCCGGGTTGAATCAGGGCCATGAATACGGCCATGTTGGCTTGTGAACCGGAGTGTGCTTGTACGTTGGCATAATCTGCGTCAAACAAAGCTTTGGCACGGTCGATGGCAAGTTGTTCGACTTTGTCTACAAATTCACAGCCGCCGTAATAACGTTTGCCGGGATAGCCTTCGGCATATTTGTTGGTCAATTGAGAGCCTAGTGCTTCCATAACCCGAGGGCTGGCGTAGTTTTCAGAGGCGATCAGTTCGATGTGATCTTCCTGGCGTTGACGTTCTTCTTCGATGGCCTGGAACAATTCATCATCAAAACCGGCTGATGGACATGGATTTTTTAAACATTTGTTTCTCCTGATGTAAGATTTTGTATTTTGTAAGAATTAAAGGATGGATAAGCAATATTTGCAGATCGGCGACATTGGTGCCTGTCGCACCTGTATCAAGTAAATCCGGTGGAACTTTTTAAGGCGGTGTAGGAATCGTTATTTTCGAGCAATTCGACTAGGATCGATGCCTGCTTGAGTCATGCGTTTTATTGTACCCTGGTCAACGATGCCGCCGGCCGCATCGGTGGGGCCGTCACGACCGTCGGTGCCGCCGCTAAGAAATGTCCAGTTGCCTGTCAAGCCGTGTTTTTCGGCAGCAATGGCAAAAGCCAGCGCCATTTCCTGATTGCGGCCACCGCGGCCATTGCCTTTTAGTGTGACGGTGGTTTCGCCGCCTGCTAACAGGGCTATCGGTTTGTCTATGCCGTGTCAATGCATTTTGGCGTGGATGACCAGTTTTTCAGCCTCGTCTCTTGCTTCGCCGCACAGATTATCGCTGTACAGTTTTGCTTCATAGCCCAGATTTTGCGCGGCTTGCAGTGTTGCATTGACGCTGATTGAGTTGCTGCCAATCAGGGTGTAGCCGGTATTTTTGAAAGCGTTGTCGCCCGGCTTTGGTGTTTCTGGAACGTTAGCCCAGTCTGCCTTGTTCCAGATAATGCTGAACATTGGCAGGCACTTGATCCCAAATGCCTTTGGCTTTAAACACCTCAATGGCATCGCTAAAGGTGGTGCTGTCAGGTACGGTTGGGCCGCTGGCAATGGAGCTTAAATCGTCGCCCAATACATCAGATAAAATAAGCGCGTGTAAATCGGCAGGCTTAGCCATTCTGGCCAAGCCGCCGCCTTTTATTTGCGACAAATGTTTGCGTACGCAGTTAATCTGGTTGATGGTTGCGCCGCAGGCCAATAGCAGGTCGGTAGTGGCAATTTTTTCCTGTAGCGTAATTGTGCTCTACAGGGTAGGGGATCAGCGCTGAGCCACCGCCGCTAATCAGCGCCAGCACCAGTTCATCTTTTTGCGCGCTGCGGACATGATCTGCGATGAGTTGTGCGCCTTTAAGACCGGCTGCATCGGGCAGGGGATGAGAGGCGCCAATGACATCAACGTTGTCGATGGGGGTTTCATTTTCATAGTTGGTGACGGCAATGCCTCTACCAGCCAGCAGGTGGGCCGGAATGATTTCCTGAGCCGCTTGTGCCATCGCGCAGGCGGCTTTGCCAAAAGCGATAAGGTGGACTTTAGACCATCGACCCACTGCGCTTCTGTTTGCTGTCATCTAAATTTAACAGTATTTCAATATGATGGTCGCTGGCAGACAAACATTTTTTAACGGCTATGTAAGGATCAGCGGCAGCTACGCCAGCCTGAAAAATACTGACAGCATTTTCCCTTATAGCGCTGAGCGATGCCGGGCTTGTTTGGTTTGCGGAATTCATTTCAGGTTCTGTTGCAGCAGAGTGGAAAGTGATTATGCCATTTCTTTAGCTAAGGCAAAGATCTTTTCGGCATCAAAAACCTGTTTGTTGTCTTCAAATAATTTTGCAATACAGGCGCGGTGTAGGGCCAGTTTTAAAGCGCCAAAACCAATTGCGCCCCAGATGATTTTGCCGTTGCGCTCATTACCTTTGTCCATCATATCTGTGCCGCCAATGCCGAGGGGAGGAGTTGCGTTGGCGTCGGCCATCATTTCGATATGGTTGTTATTTTGCCATTGGTCTGCTGTGAGCAACTCAACGCCTGCTGCACCGGTTGCCAAAACAATGTTGGCGTTTTCAATGGCCTTGGCTCTGGCATTATTATCAAAAGCTTCAATAGGGGTCAGGTCAACGCCAAAACGTGCTTCATGTCGTTGCAGGCTTGTACGGCACGTTCCATTTTACGTGCAGTTATCGATACGTTTGCGCCTTCCTGAGCCAGCATAGCCGCTGCACGCTGACCTACCGGGCCTGTGCCTGCTAACACTACGGCTTTTTTACCGGCGAGTGCGCCGCTGGCTGCCAGTTTGGCAACGGCGGCAGCAGCCGTGGTGTTGCTGCCGTTACTGTCGAGCATGACCGATACTTGAAAGCCCGGGAAAAAGTGTTTTTGTACGGCGGTAAATAATTTTTGACCGGCAACCATGTCACTGCCGCCAACAAAAATGGCGGTATTTTTTTTATCTTTAGGTGCGCGTGTAAAAATAGCGCCTTCCACTAAAGGCGTAACATTTTCAGGAGTCAAGCCCCCGTGTCCGATAACATGATCGGCACCGCCATCATAGGCTACCACAGTATCGAAAACGGATGGGTAAGTGTCGGTATCAAATTGGAATAGCAGTTTTTTCATTAACTTACCTGTGTTGGATTAGTTCGTATACGTTAAAGCTACCGCGCTTTGCCTACATAATCCACAGGGATGTGGGGAATGCAGATATTGCATAACGCCACGGATGGCGTGTAGTAAGGTAATGCAGAAGCAATTACCGAGGAGCAAATGTCTGTCCCTATAGGAAAAGCAATTATAAAACCGACATATTATACCCGATAAACAAAAGAGTGCCTTATTTAGCGGGTTTATGGGTTGTCGTCGCAATATTATGGTGTTGTTACTGCGGAAGGCTTGATATGCTTGCGTGTAGATGCTGATTTTCGTTATTATCTTAAGAAATGGATTATGCTGCGGTCATTAGTATGTTATCGGGAATTTTAAAATGTGGGCTGGATGCAATATTTTCCGATGATCTTAAAAGCTTTACCAAATAAGCTCAGGAAAAATTATAAAAGTGAAGGAAAATAGATGAAAACACCTGTTCACATTGCGGTTTCAGGAGCGGCAGGGCAAATTAGCTATTCTTTGCTTTTTCGTTTGGCGGCGGGTTCATTATTGGGTCCTGATCAGCCAATCATATTGCATTTGCTGGAAATTACACAGGCAATGAAGGCCTTGCAGGGCGTTGTAATGGAGTTAAATGATTGCGCTAATCCCTTGCTGCATCGGATTGAAATAACTGACGATCCTAAAGTTGCATTCAGGAATGTTGATTATGTGTTTCTGGTCGGGGCGCGTCCAAGAGGACCGGGCATGGAGCGCAAAGATTTGTTATTGGTGAATGCGGAGATTTTTTCGGTACAAGGTAAGGCCTTAAATGAAGTAGCCAGCAGAGATGTAAAAGTTTTGGTGACCGGTAATCCGGCCAATACCAATGCCTTGATTGCTTTGAAAAACGCACCTGATTTAAAGCCGGAGAATTTTTCTGCGATGACTCGCTTGGATCATAATCGGGCGATAAGTCAGTTGGCCGAAAAATGCGGTGTTTTGACTACAGATGTAAAAAACATGATTATCTGGGGCAATCATTCGATTACTCAATATCCTGATATACACCATGCCAAGGTAAAGGGGCAGGATGCCTTGTCATTGGTTGATCATGACTGGTTTGTCAATGAATTTATTCCTACCGTTCAGCAGCGCGGGGCGGCAGTTATTAAAGCCAGAGGAAAGTCGAGCGCGGCATCAGCGGCCAATGCGGCTATTGATCAAATGAAAGCTTGGGCGCTGGGTACTGAAGCAGGTGATTGGGTGAGTATGGGGGTGTTTTCGGACGGTAGTTATGGCATTGAGCCAGGGCTGGTTTATTCTTTTCCGGTAACCGTAGTTGACGGCAAGATTAGTATTGTAAAGGGCTTGGATATCAATGAGTTTAGCACCCAAAGGATGCGGATTACCGAGGCCGAGTTAAAAGAAGAAAGGGATGCGGTTAAGCATTTATTCTGAGTAACTGACACAAAAAAAGGGCGGTTAAACCGCCCTTTTTTGTGTCTTAAATATTGTTAAACAACTCTGTCGCGCGGCTCTTGGCCTGCAAAAAATGCAGCGATATTTTCAAGTACGCGATTACCCATGCCGATACGGGTTTCTTCGGTTGCGCTACCCAAATGAGGCAGCAGCGCAACGTTATCCAGTTCCAGAAAGCCGGGATCTATATTCGGTTCACCTTCGAACACATCCAGACCTGCGCCTGCAATCCAGCCTTCTTTCAATGCTTTGATCAAGGCCTTGCTGTCGACAACATCACCACGCGCAGTGTTGATTAAATGGGCCGATGGGCGCATTAATTTCAGGCGCTGTTCGTTGATCAAATGCCGGGTTGCTTCGCCACCGGGGCAATGCAGCGAGACGAAGTTGGCTTCTGTCAACAATTCTTCAACGGTTTCACAGCGGAGTGGCTTGCAAATCGTCAATGATGTTCTGTGCAGGCGGGGAAGGGTCGCAAAAAAGGATTTTCATGCCGAAACCATGATGCGCTTTTCTGGCCATGGCCTGGGCAATGCGGCCAAAACCAATCAGCCCCAAGGTTTTTCCGGTTACTTTTTGTCCGAGCATATGGGTCGGGCACCAGCCTGTCCATTGCCGGTTGCGCACCAGTCGATCACCTTCAGAAGCACGACGGGCAGACATTAACAGCAGCAACATGGCAATGTCGGCAGTGCAGTCGGTTAATACTTCGGGCGTGTTGGTGACTATCAGGCCTTGTTCTTTGGCGGCGTTAATATCGATATTGTTGTAACCAACACCGAAATTGCCGATGATTTTAGCGCGTTTGCCTTCAACATTGAGTATATCCGCAGTGATGGGATCGGTAACTGTAGGCAGTAATGCATCAGCAGTTTGCAGAGCCACTTTGAGCTCGTCTGCCGTCATTGGGATGTCTTTTTCGTTCAGCTGTACGTCGTAAAGTGCTTTTAATTTTGCTTCGACTTCAGCGGGCCATTTACGAGTCACAATGACTTTGGGCTTGCTCATTGAATATACTCCACTCGGTTGAAGGTAGAGACGTTGCAGTGCAACGTCTCTACTGGCACTAATTTATTATTATGCTGTTGCACGATAGTATTCGATGGCTGCTGCAACGCCGCTGCCTGGTTTGATATCGAAGCCGCTATCCAGCATGGCCATTTCAACACCCGCGATAGCGCCCAGCATGGAAACGTCATTCATGTCGCCTACGTGGCCGATACGGAATACTTTGCCGGCAACTTCTGATAAACCGGCACCCAAAGAGATGTTGTATTTGCTGAAGGCAGTGCTGATGACGTCGCGGGCATCTTTGCCTTCAGGAACTACAATCGCAGAAACTGTGTCGGATTCGAAACCTGGTTGAGCGCATAATTTCATTCCCCAGGCAGCAACTGCTTTGCGAGTGCCTTCCGCCAAACGGTGGTGACGTGCGTAATACATTTTCCAGGCCTTCTTCCAGCAACATATCCAGTGCTTTGCGCAAGACCGTATAAAATAGGCAGAGCAGGTGTGTAAGGTGTGTAGCCATCTTTGTTGGAATTCATTTGATCTTTTAAATCCGAAGAAGCAACGCGGATAAGTCGATGTTTCAGTCGCTTGCAAAGCTTTCTGGCTGAATGCCAGGAATGCGCCGCCAGCCGGCATCATGAAGCCTTTTTGTGAGCCGCTGATCGCGCCGTCAACACCCCATTCGTCCATGCGGAAATCGAGGCTGGCAATAGAGCTGACGCCGTCAACGAATAATAATGCAGGGTGGTTTGCGGTGTTCATTGCTTTGCGGACGCCGGCGATATCGCTGGTAACACCTGTGGCAGTTTCATTATGTGTAGCTAAAACTGCCTTGATTTCGTGGTTAGTGTCTTCTTTTAAACGCGCTTCCAGTTTGTCGAGAGGAATACCTTTGCCCCAGGTTTCCTGATGAATTTCGACATCAAAACCCAAGCGTCTTGCCATTTCAGCCCATAAATGGCTGAATTGACCAAAACGATAGATTAAAACCTTGTCGCCCGGATTTAAGGTGTTGGTCAAGGCAATTTCCCAGCCAGCGGTGCCGGTTGCAGGAAATACGAAAGCTTGTCCTGTTTCTGTTTTAAAGATTTTCTTCAGGTCTTGTAACAGAGGCTTTAGCAGGTTAGGAAACACAGGAGAACGATGATCTTCCATGGGGATATGCATCGCATTCAGGATTTCACTAGGCACGTTTGTAGGGCCAGGAATATATAGGTGGTTACGACCAGCCATTGTATTGCCTCTTTTGTTAGGTAGTTTAATGATGGATTAAATCGGGCTTGGGCATTGGAAACTCTAAAGCCCATAACCCAGCAATAATGACATAGCTGCCTAAAATCGGCAAGATCTGATTGTTACCTAAGCCGAATAGTGCACGTTAAAAATTGACTTTGGTTCCTCTGAAAGTAAAATGGTCGATTTATTTATTTCCGGCTCAAGTCGGAGATAACTGTTTAAGTGCGGAAAATCAGTGCCCTATATTAATAATTAAAGTAGGAAAGTAACCAATGAGCCACACTTTATATACAGCCTCAGTTCAACGCGTTCAACGTTGTGAGTTAGCGGTTCCGGGATCAAACCCGGAAATGTTTGAAAAGGCGATGAAAAGTGGTGCGGATTTCATTTTTCTGGATCTTGAAGATGCTGTGGCTCCGGATGACAAATTACGAGCCAGAAAAAATATTATTGAAGCGATTAACGATCTGGACTGGAAAGGTCACGGCGTTACCATTTCTGTTCGTATCAATGGCCTGGATACCCAATACATGGTTCGTGATGTTGTTGATCTGGTCGAGCAGTGCGGCGCGAAACTGGACACTATTTTGATTCCTAAAGTGGGTGTTTATGCCGATGTATATATGGTTGAAGCGATGCTTAACCAATTGGAAATGCAGCAGGGACTGAAAAATAAAATAGGCATTGAAGCGTTGATTGAAACTGCATTGGGCATGGCTAATGTAGAAGATATTGCACGCAATGGCGCATCAGGCCGTCTTGAAGCCTTGCATTTTGGTGTGGCTGATTATGCGGCAAGTAATCGTGCAAGAACAACCAATATCGGCGGTTTGAATCCTGATTATCCCGGCGACCAATGGCACTCTGCCATCAGCCGTATGACGGTTGCTTGTCGTGCATTTGGCTTGCGTCCTATCGATGGCCCTTTTGGTGATTTTAAAGATCCTGAAGGTTACAAGCTGGCGGCAAGACGCGCAGCGGCGTTAGGCTGTGAAGGTAAATGGGCGATTCATCCGTCACAAGTGGAATTAGCCAACGAAATTTTTACCCCGCCTGCAGCTGAAGTTGAAAAAGCCAAACGTATTTTGGTGGCTTTACAAGAAGCGGCTGCACAAGGTAAAGGTGCTGCTGCATTGGATGGCCGTTTAATCGATGCCGCTTCGGAAAAAATGGCCAATAACGTGGTAAGGGCGGCTGAGGCGATTGCTGCAAAAACTCAATAGGAGCAAGGCTAAAGGCGAAAAAACATGCCTTGTGCCTTGTACCTTTCACTAAAAAAATCAACAAGGAGATGCTGTGGATATTCATGAGTATCAAGCGAAAGACATTTTAAGCGGTTATGGCGTTAAAATCGCTGAAGGCGGATTGGCTTATAGCCCGGAAGATGCCGTGCAACGCGCCAGAGAAATCGGCGGCCATGTTTGGGCGGTAAAAGCACAGATTCATTCGGGTGCGCGTGGTAAAGCAGGCGGCATTAAAATCTGTAAAACCCATGATGAAGTTGAAGCGGCGGCTGAAGCATTTATTGGGTAAAAGACTGGTAACCCATCAAACCGGTCCTGCGGGTAAAGTTTGTTCAAGACTGTATATCGAGGCAGGCACCGATATCGCCAAGGAATTGTATTTCTGTTTTTTGGTTGATCGTAGTTCAGAACGTATTGTCATGGTGGGCTCTGCGCAAGGCGGTATGGAAATCGAAGAGTTGGCTGTAAACAATCCGGATGCCATTACTAAAATTTATATTGAACCTGCAGTCGGTTTGCAAGACTATCAGGCGCGTGAAATGGCGTTTGCATTGGGTTTGGATGCTGAAATATTGAGTCATGCCGTTAAAACCATCAAAGGCTGTTATCGCGCATTGCGTGCTCTTGATGTCAGCATGCTGGAAATCAACCCGTTGGTTGTTACAGATAGCGGTGAATTGGTCGCTCTGGATGCAAAAATGGGCTTTGATGACAATGCCTTGTTCCGGCAGCAAAAAATTTCTGAATTGCGCGATAAAACCCAGGAAGATCCCCGCGAAATGGCGGCTGCAGATCGTGGTTTAAGCTATGTTGGCTTGGACGGCGACATTGGCTGCATGATTAACGGCGCAGGTTTGGCGATGGCTACTATGGACATGATTAAACTGGCGGGTGGTGAACCTGCTAATTTCCTGGATGTAGGTGGTGGCGCTTCAGCTGAGCGTACTGAAAAAGCCTTCCGTTTGGTCCTGGCTGACAAAGGCGTTAAAGCCATGCTGGTTAATATTTTTGCCGGTATCAACCGTTGTGACTGGATTGCCGAAGGTGTTGTCCAAGCGGTTAGAAAAATTGACATGAAAGTACCGTTAATCGTGCGGTTGTCCGGTACTAACGTAGACGAAGGTCGTCGCATTATCGCAGAAAGTGGATTGCCTATCATTACGGCAGAAACATTGGCCGAAGCGGCTGAAAAAGCGGTGCAAGCACGTAATGAAGTCGTGGCAAAGAAGCGGTCAGGAGATTTAAATGGCTATTTTTATTAACGAAACAACTCGCATTATTGTTCAGGGCTTTACCGGAAAAATCGGTACGTTTCATGCTCAGGACATGATTAATTACGGCTCCAACGTGGTAGGCGGCATCACTCCTGGTAAAGGCGGGCAAACACATCTTGGGTCTTCCGGTTTTTAATACCGTCAAAGAAGCTGTACACCAAGCCGGAGCCGAAGCCAGTATTATTTTTGTGCCACCAGCATTTGCTGCCGATTCAATTATGGAAGCGGCCGATGCGGGCATCAAATATTGTGTGGCGATTACCGACGGTATTCCTACCCAGGACATGATGACCGTGAAAAACTTTCTGCGCCGTTTTCCTAAAGAAGAACGCATGATACTGACCGGCCCTAACTGTGCGGGCACCATCAGCCCGGGACGCGCCATGCTGGGTATTATGCCCGGACATATTTATATGCAGGGCAATGTCGGTATTGTCGGCCGTTCAGGTACCTTGGGTTATGAAGCGGCCGATCAAATGAAACGCCTGGGTATTGGCATTTCTACCTCAGTGGGTATCGGTGGTGATCCCATCAACGGCAGTTCACACCGGGATATTCTGGAAAAATTTGAGCAGGATCCGGAAACCAAAGTGGTTGTCATGATTGGTGAAATCGGTGGGCCACAAGAAGTTGAGGCCGGAATTTTTGCCAAAGAACACATGAGTAAACCGGTAGTTGCTTATATCGCCGGCTTAACTGCACCCGAAGGTCGCCGCATGGGTCATGCCGGTGCGATTATTTCGTCTGCGGGTGAAAGTGCGGCAGAAAAAGTGGCGATGCTGAAAGATTTGGGCGTCATTATTTGCCCAACACCGTCTGCAATGGGCGAGACTGTGGCGGCAGTATTGGCTAAGATGTAATTAGAATTTGGTGGGCAATCCTATTGCCCATCATTGATTAGACTGTTTATAGTGGGCACGAAAAGCATGTGCCCACTTGCTTCTTCGCTACACCTCCGTTTTGCGAGGTGAGTCCAGCATGTGTTCTGCCAATTGTTTTCCCGCTTCGATCAAGGGATGAATGACAAAGGTAGCGCCTAACCGATAAAGTTCGCGTTCCTCATCGGCGTGAAAGCAAACGGTACCGATGTGTCCTGTGAATTGGTGCGACTTCAATTGCATGATCGATGAAGACCTTACCTCAAATTCGGGCATGGTGAGGATAATCCCCTTAATCCTTGCCAAGGGTAGTTTTTCCCATAGTTCGGTGTCCTCAGCATCGCCATAAACAACACGTCGTCCGTCAGCGAGTAATTTTTCCAGCACTGTGGGGTCGGCATCAAACCCCAAAACCCGTGTATCCTGTTGACTGAACGCGAGATAAGCGGAAATCCCGGTGCGCCCCATGCCTATCACCAGCCATTCCGCGACGCCGATACTGCTAGGTAATTTATCCGGGTGATCGACCTTTCTTTCGAAACGAATTAATAAAGGCTCCAGCGAGGAAAACAAGCGGTGAGAAAAATGATTCAATGGTGCCGCAATCGCCAGGGAAAGAGCCACCGCCAAACCGATTATAGATTCCCAGACAGGTGGAAGTAGATTCGCTTCGATGACGGAGTTTGATGTAATCAGCGCAAACTCGCTGTAAGTCATTAGTGTTAGCGAAGAGACAAAAGCCGTTCGGGCACGTAACCCTACCAGCAAAAACAGCGCGAAAAAAAGCCCGCCTTGCAGTGGCAGTAAGGTTGTTAGCGCCAATGCCTGCAAAATCTCGTTATAACCCGGCAACTCAGTCAAACCGATTTGCAGAAAAAAAGCGACTAAAAAGGTTTCCTTTAACCCCCACAACTTATTAGAAAGATCATCTATGTCAATATGCCCGGCCAACGTAATGCCCATCAGTAACGCGCCTATATCGCTCGAAATACCTACGTTTTCAGCCAGCATGCCGCCCGCCAGTGCCAGCGACACGCCTAATAGCAATTTCAATTCATCATCGCGACTGACATCAAGCAAACGATAAGCCAAAGGACGAAGTAAGGGGAGCAGTAACAGGCAGAGCGCCCAGGGCGTCGGTTGCCTGCCGTCGGCGAACGCCAGCAGGCCGATGGCGACAATATCTTGCAAAATTAGAATACTCAGAACATCCCGACCATACATGGTGGAAAGTTCACCGCTATCTTCCAATACCTTAACCGCGAGAACCGTACTGGAAAAAGCCAGGCTTACTCCCAAAACCAACCCCCCGGAAACATGTCCGCCAAATCCAAAGAAAACAAGTACCGAAACTGCGGTTACGATAAGCAAGTGCAAGCCGCCGACGCTCAGAACTTCACTTCGTAACAGTGAACGAAGTTTCAGTTTTAAACCTACCGTAAACAACAGTAGTTCAATGCCGATATCGGCTAAATGCGCCAAGGTTTCGTTGGCTTGAACACCCGCGATATGCAAAATATAGCCCGCGATCAGGTAGCCAACCAGTGGAGGGAAATATAAGCGACTGGTTATCAGGCCGGCCAGGTATGCCGTACCAACCCAAAGCAATTCCATATAATAAAAGCCTGTTCCGAAAGAAATTATTGCCGTTATCTTAACATGTAAGACCGAAACCTCTATTAGGTGATGTGCCGCTGCAATGAGCTGCGGGGCAGTCACGTAGCAGACTAAGATCTTTGATGAGTGCGAGGTATGGTGCCTTGTTTTGGAAAAACAGCGAGCAATTATCGTTTGATTTTAAACGGCATATTTTTTAGTCATTAGGCTGCACATGAGTTCAACGCTGTGAAATAGCCGTTATTCAGGTAGAATGCGCCACCTATGTGTCAACATTGTGATGCAAGCAATCTTTCAGTTGGTATATTTTTAAATGAAAATACTTATTCTTGGGGCCGGTGTTACCGGTTCATCGGTTGCCGAAGCGTTGGCGAGCGAAGAAAACGATATTGTGGTTATTGATTTCAGAACGGAACTGCTCGATGCTTTAAAAGAGCGTTTCGATATTGCCACAGTCGCCGGTAATGCGGCTCATCCGAGTGTTCTGGAACAGGCAGGCGCTCATAATACCGACATGGTGATCGCTGTTACCGATCGTGACGAGACCAATATGCTGGCGTGCATGATCATTAATACGCTGTATAGCCGTCCGAAAACGATTGCACGGGTGCGGGCCATCGATTATCTGAAAAATCCAAAATTGTTCGGTCCGAATGGCATTCCAGTGGATATTGTTATCAGCCCCGAACAAATCGTTATGGAGTCTATTCGTAATTTGATTGAGTTCCCCGGTGTTTTGCATATTTCCGATTTTGCAGGCGGTCTGGTACGGCTGTTTTCGGTTAAAGTGGTGGCGGACGGTTTTTTAACGGGTAAAAAAATCAAAACCCTGAAAGAGCGTCTGGTCGGCGGTAAAATTCGCGTGGTGGCTATTTTCCGGCAAGGTAACCCTTTGTGCAGTGAACGGCGAAGCCGTTATCGAAACCGGCGATGAAGTGTTTTTCGTGGCGCCTCGCAAAGAGGTGCGGCGGGTATTGAAAGAACTGAACAAGCTGGAGGCCCCGTTAAAGCGAATTATCATTGCCGGTGGCGGACATGTCGGTAAACGTTTGGCGCTGGCATTGGAAAATGACCATCAGGTAAAAATCATTGAAAAAGATCCCAGTACGAGCCAAAAAAATCGCCAATGATCTTCATCATACCGTGGTGCTTTTAGGCGATTGCGCCGATGAAACGCTGTTGCTGGATGAAGTCCATCGATAGCGCCGATTTGTTTTGTGCGATTACCGATAATGACGGTGTCAACATTATCTCCGCTTCGTTGGCAAAAAGCCTGGGGGCACGAAAAACGATCTGTCTGCTCAATCATATTTCATACACTAAATTATTGCCGGGTACCGGTATCGATGTCACCGTGTTGCCTAATCAGGAAACGCTGGGCAGTATTCTAAAGCATGTGCGTCGCGGTGATGTAGCCCAAGTCACTTCACTTTGCGGAGGTACTGCCGAAGCTATCGAGGCCATTGCACATCATAATAATGGCTGAGGATTCCGTCGTTGGCCGCCGTGTGGATACGATCAATTTTCCGGAAGGCATTGTGATGGGCGCTTTGATTCGCAACAGCGAAGTTATTTCGATACACCATGACACAGTATTTGAAGAAAACGATCATGTCGTGATGTTCGCGATGGATAAAAAACTGGTCAGCAATATCGAGAAAAATTTCAACCCTTAATAAATACATGCTGAAACGATGCATTGAACCGTCCGCTGAATGGTTGACGCGATACATTCAGTTCACAGTATCTTGCTTTGCAATCATTGAGCCTTTCGGATTTTTGTTGACTGCCAGCCAATGCTATAACCTTTAAATGCTTCCATGAATGTCATTCTTACTATCATCCATATCTTCGGCCTGGTCACCATGGGCTTTAGTGGCTTAATGTCCACTTGTCTGATAACCTCAAAAATAGCCGATGACGGAGCTACTAACGCTTTTTTCGAAGGTACTGTGATTACCTTGCTGCTAGGTGCTTTGATGTTTTTTCCGACATTGCGGACGCCCAAAAAGGTATCGCGGCAAGCAGGCTTTTTATTGGTAGCGATTACCTGGTCACTAACTCCGGTATTTTGCACCATGCCGCTGATGATTTATATGCCGACACTCAGCTTTATTGATGCTTATTTCGAGACGGTTTCCGGTCTCACGACGACGGGCGCAACTATATTTAGCGGTCTTGACCAGTTACCGATGTCGATTAACCTCTGGCGGCATGAATTGTGTTGGATAGCGGGGATGGGCATCATTATTTTTGCGGTAGCCATTTTGCCTATCCTGGGTATCGGCGGTATGCAGTTGTACAAAGCGGAATCGCCGGGAACGGTCAAGGAGTCCGATTTGCCGCCGCGCATAGCGCAAACGGCGAAAGCTTTATGGATGGTTTATGCGGGTATTACGGTGGCGTGTATTATTGCCTTGCGCCTGGCAGGTATGAATTGGTTCGATGCGATCTGCCATGCGTTTTCCGCGATGAGTCTGGGCGGCTTTTCCACGCATGACAGCAGTGTCGGATTTTTCGATTCGCTGTCTATCGAGATGGTGCTGACAATTTTCCAGTTACTGGCGGCTATTAATTTCGCGACCCATTTCGTAGCTCTTCGAAAACAATCATTCAACCCTTATGTTGATGACAGGGAAGCAAGAGCTTTTCTCACGCTGGTCTTGGGAAGTTGTGTTTTAGCGGCATCGGTGTTGTGGCAAGCAGGTACTTATCCGGATTTTTTTACCGCCTTACGCTATGCAACGTTTAATTTAGTCACTATCGCCACCGATTGCGGCTTCGCTAACCAGGATTTCAATCAGTGGCCTATTTTTGTGCCGATGTGGATGCTGTTTTTGAGTTGTCTTTCCGCCTCTTCCGGCTCTACCGGCGGCGGTATTCGTATGATTCGAACCATTATTCTGATGAAGCAGGCGCGCCTGGAGATGTTTAAATTTATTCATCCTTATGCTATTAAACCAATGAAAATCGGTGACATGATAGTCAGTAATAATATTATTACTTCGGTGACCGGATTCATTTTCCTGTATTTCATCTGTATCGTTATTTTGGTATTCGCGTTGCTGTTGAGCGGACTGGATTTTATAACGCGCCTTGTCTGCTATCATCGCTTGCTTTAACAACGCCGGTCCCGGACTTGAATGAAGTGGGTCCTGCGACAAATTACGCCAGTCTGAGCGATTTTCAAAAAGCTGTTTGCACCTTTGCAATGCTGTTGGGGCGGGTGCAAATATTCTCCATCGTTATTTTATTCGTGCCGGAATTTTGGAGAAAGTAAGGGTACCTTTGTAGATGGATTTTATGAGGTGTTATTGCTTGAATGGCGCTAGAATTATTCATCGCTCCAAAGTTTAGGTAATGCCGCATATGTCAAGATTATTTTTTGCATTATGGCCTGACGATCAAACCAGGCTGGAACTGGTGCGATTGAGTCAGGCTATTCGAGGCTAAAGGATTCAGGCCGGTGCAGCCGCAAAACGTCCATGTAACGCTGGTGTTTTTAGGCAATGTTGATGCAGCCTCTGAATTATTAATTAAACACAGCGTCGCAGGTATTTCTGCCAAACCTTTTGTCTTGACGTTTGACCAGCTCAGTTATTGGAGTAGACCCAAGGTTTTATGTCTTACCTGTTCGCAGGATGACTACAGACGCGACTGCTTCCGGCAGTCTTCCACTATGGAGGTGAGATCAGGAGATTCGCGCCTGGAGGTAGAGCATTGCCGAGAGTAGCGTGGAGATGTTGTTAGCCGCGCTTGAATGCAGGGGTTGCAAGTTGCGGTTTACAAACTGATACAAGACCTTATCAGCCCCATATTACCCTGGCCAGACATGCCCGGTATTTGCCGGACATAAACTTTGAGCCGATTGTTTGGCGCGCCGAATCATTTTGTCTGGTTGAATCGTGCAGTGAGCCGGACGGAGTTCAATACAAGGTGAGACAGCAATGGCCTTTTATCAAGCTAGCAGTTTAAACCGACGTTAATCGCGTTTAATATCTTTAATTTGACTGGTAAACCGGCCTTGTGCGAGACGTGTTTCAACCCTATCACCTGGCTTTAACTGTTCTGTGGAGCGGATGATTTGCCCTGAAGGCTGGTGAATGACCAGCGCATAGCCACGGTTTAGCGTTGCTAACGGACTGACGGCGTGCAATGTCTGGCTGGCATTTAATAATCGTTGATTGAGCTATTCCAGTTTGTGGCGGGTTACGGTAATCAGGCGTTTGCTCAAATAAAGTCCTGTTTTTGTTTATAGTTGTTTATGGTGATGCGGCAGGATTGTGTTGCCATAATTTGGCTATTGTTGCTTCAACAAGGCTTTTATTGTGGCGGAGTTTTGTCTGCATGGCCTGATTGAGTCTTGATTCCAGTTCATCCATGCGTTGCGCATTTCTTGCCAGTTTCTGGCCGGGATGTTGCTGTTGCAGGCGTTTGGTTAACCAGGCTAATGACTGCTGTTTTTGGCTTAACTTGCGTTGCAGTTGTTGTTGCAATCGTGCTTCCAAATGAATGAATCGGGATAGCCATTCCTGTTGATCCGGCGTGGCATGTTCAGCGGCTGCCGAGGGCGTTGCCGCGCGTAAATCGGCGACAAAATCGGCAATGGTTACAGTCTGTTTCGTGACCTACGGCTGAAATTATCGGGATTTCGCTGGCAAATATGGCGCGGGCAACCATTTCTTCATTGAAAGCCCAGAGATCTTCCAGCGATCCGCCGCCCCGTCCCAAAATAATGACGTCGCATTGCTTTTGCTCATTGGCCGGGGCTATCGCCCTGGCGATTTCATATTTTGCGTTGTCTCCCTGTACAGCAACCGGATAAATAATAACCGGCACAGCTGCAAAACGTCTTCGTAATACGGTGAGTATATCCCTGATGGCCGCGCCTGATGGTGAAGTGATGACACCGATTGTTTTAGGCAGGGCAGGGAGGCTTTGTTTGTTTGCAGTATCGAACAGGCCTTCTTCTGACAGTTTTAGCTTTAACGCTTCAAACGCTCTGCGTAAAGCACCGTCTCCGGCTTCTTCAATATGCTCGACAATGAGCTGGAAATCACCTCTGGGCTCATACAGACTGACTTGCGCTTTAACGATGACCTGTTTGCCGTTTTCCGGTTTAAATGCCAGTCTGCGTTGCTGAGTTCGAAACATGGCACAGCGTACCTGGGCATTAGCGTCTTTCAGGGAAAAATAAAGATGACCTGAAGAGGGCGTGCTCAAATTGGATATTTCGCCTTCAACCAAAACACTCAGGAAATGCTCGCCGAGTAATTGACTGGTTGCCCGGTTGAGTTGTGTAACCGTCAGTATATTGCGTTGCGTAGGCGTGTGATGAGGAATTCATGGTTGGCTAGTTGAAATTGAGTGCGAGGTTATTAAGCGGACTATTGTAAAATATTCGGTATTTATGTACTAAAGAAAGGGGATGTTCATGGCGTGGTTGCTTTTATTTTCTGCGGGGTTCGTAGAAATAATCTTTGCTTTAAGTCTTAAATATAACCAGGGCTTTACCAAACTTTGGCCCAGCATAGTCACATGGTCGTTTGCGGTATTGGCAGTTTTGGTTTGTTGATGTGGGCGCTTAAAACCTTGCCAATAGGAACGGCGTATGCTGTTTGGACGGGTATGGGAGCGGTTGGTGTGGCTATATTGGGCATCATTTTATTCAAAGAATCAGTCGATTGGTACCGGTTGTTGTCTATTACTCTGGTGATTGCCGGGATTATCGGGCTTAAATTAACGGATAGTCATTAACATGCTGCACCTTATTTTTCAGTCACCCATTGAAATAGCCATTCTGGAACGGATTGATTCAGGAGATGATGTGGTGTTTCTTGAAAATTCAGTTCTGCGCATCCTGCAAAATGGCTGTTTAAGCGATACCTTGACGCAGTTGCTTAAGCAAAATCGTCTTTGTGTTTTGGTCAGATGATATTGTGGTTAGAGGCATCGCTGCTGATGAATTGGTTAACGGTATTGAAGTGATTGATTATTCGGAGCTGGTCAGGTTGACCGTTAAAAATCCGGTGATTCAATCATGGTCTTGATGGTTAAAAATATGTGCCTGGAAACAACCGATCAGGGTTTTTTAGTCAATTCAGCTGACTGGAATGAAGATGTCGCAAAGCGGCTGGCTGAATTAAATAATATTCCGTTGACTGACGCACACTGGGAAATTATTTTGTTTATTCGTCATTATTATCAGCAATTTAAGCATTTGCCTAATGCGCGGGTTTTTACTAAAGCGATTGCCAAGGAATTAGGCGAGGAAAAAGGCAATAGCCGGTATTTGCATAAATTGTTTCCCGACGGTCCATTGAAATATGCCTGCAAGCTGGCTGGATTGCCTAAACCGCCAACCTGTCTGTAGCATTGCATTCCACCTGCTTAAAACGGTGAATCAACCGTCTTTCTTTTTTATTCGGTTTATGGTCCTTGCCGCTGAAATCAAACAGTTCGCGCTGCTCACGTTGCTGAATGATTTGTTGCTCGCGTTTTGCACAGACTTTCAGCGGTTTCTTCATAGAGCAAAACCGCTTCTTTAGCCGAACGTCGTTGACCGTTAATGGCGATAATGGTGATATCCCACCGGTAATTGTCTTTGCTTATGGAGAGCGTGGCGCCGGGCTTGACTTCTTTTCCGGGTTTTGCACGTTGATTGTTAACATGAACTTTTCCGCCGGAAATAGCCTCAGCAGCCAGTTTGCGCGTTTTAAAAAAACGCGCAGTCCATAACCATTTATCCAGGCGGATAACTTCGAGTTCAGACATTTAGACTATTTCATTGCCGCTTTCTGTCCATGCTTTAAATCCGCCGGCCATGCTGACAGCATTGTTAAAGCCTATTTTATTTAATGCTTCTGTTGCTAACGCAGAGCGCCCGCCGGTCTGGCAGTAAACGATGATATGGGCATCATGCTTATTCTGAAAATCGGGATGCGAATCTATTTTGAACTCTAATACACCACGAGGTATGTTGAAAGCGCCAGGCAAATGACCGGCAGCATATTCGGCAGGCTCCCTGACGTCCAGGATAAGACTGGCCTCCAGTGCATTTTTTGCAGCAGTAACATCAATTTCAACAATATGTTTTTTGGCTTGAGTAACAAGATCCATTGCGGTAAGGGGCATAATCATCTCTCGAAAAAAAATAAGAATAATGTTATCAACAAATAAGTTACAGAAACCAGTTTTTTATTTGATCGGTTCTGATTTAAGGGGGGAGAGCGGGTGAGGTGTTAGGGGTGACCGTTTGAGTGGTCACCCCTCACTGGAATTATAGGCTGATGTGTTTTTTCAATTCTCTAGGCAAAGAAAATACGACTTTTTCTTCTATGCCTTGAATCTCAATAGTCGATTGTCCGCCCCATTGGTTTAACTGATTGATCACTTCCTGAACCAGTACTTCCGGCGCAGAGGCTCCGGCGGTGACGCCGACCACGTTAATGCCTTCAAACCAGCTCTGCTGCATATCTTTTGCAGTATCAATCAGATAGGCCTGTTTGCCGAGTTGTTCAGCAATCTCGCGTAAACGGTTGGAATTGGAGCTGTTTGGCGAACCGACAACAAGGATAAGGTCAGCCGTTTTGGCCAGTTCATACACAGCATCCTGACGGTTTTGTGTGGCATAGCAGATATCGTCTTTTTTCTGTTCCTGAATGGATTTAAAGCGTGCTCTTAAGGCATCGACCATAATTTTGGTATCAGTCATCGATAAGGTGGTTTGCGTGACATAAGCCAGATTATCCGGATTATTGACCACCAGGTTTTTAACGTCTTCCGGGGTTTCTACCAGATAGATACCGCCATTTTCAGTGCATTTTTCATATTGCCCCATCGTGCCTTCAACTTCAGGGTGCCCGGCATGACCGATGAGAATAACTTCACGATCTGATTTTGCATGTTTGGCAACCTGTATATGGACTTTAGTCACCAGAGGGCAGGTGGCATCAAAAACCGTTAAGTTACGTTCTTTAGCTTCCTTCTGCACTTGTTTGGAAACGCCGTGGGCACTGAAAATCAGGTAAGAACCGACCGGCACGTCAGTTAATTCTTCAATGAAAATAGCGCCTTTTTCTTTAAGGCCGTCAACAACCGTGCGGTTATGAACAACTTCGTGACGAACATAAATGGGCGCGCCAAAAGTTTGGAGAGCTTGGTCAACAATTTCGATGGCGCGGTCTACACCGGCACAGAATCCACGAGGGTTAGCGAGTACAATTTGCATATCTTGACTTCTTTACTAGGTTAATTTGGAGTTATTTTAACTCAACATTGTTTCTGATACGATAATTCCGTCGGATATCAGCATATAAAAAATGATCTTTGTTTGAAATTGACGCCGGCGAAAGAGACTAATAAGTCGCGGTCGCCATGGTCTTTTTTATGGCTTTTTAAGGGATGCGTATGCAGGGCACGGATGCCAATCGGGAGCTGGCTAATCATTGCAGAATCCCGAATGCAGCCATAAATAACAATACCCTGCCAGCCATTATCAATGGCAAGCTTTGCCAGATTATTGTCTACCAGAGGCGCACCGGTGCGAGCCGCCGCCATCAATAACCAATACCCTGTTTTGCACTTTTTCTTCCAGGACTGTTCTGACCAAAACGTTATCTTCAAAACGTTTTACGTGTGGTGATTTGACCGCAAAAGACCGGGTTAGCGCCATAAGACTTGAATAGAGGCTCGGCAATCTGGAAGTGATCTTCTCCTGAATGGGCATCGCAAAGATTGGCAGTAGTAAAGGTCATGATTCAAGTCTCACAGGTAAAGGTTAAAGGTTCAACAGGGTTTGTAACTTGCCTTTGCTTGATTTCATCAGTATAACGCGCCAACAGGCCATTACCACTGTGTATTTCCGGCAACGGTATTTTTACTTCATAACCGCCGCCGGATGCTTCTTGCATAGTCTGACCATACATGTTTTCCATGCGTTCGACAATAATGTCCTGATTGCCTTCCGGCAGAATCAGTTCCAGTTTATCGCCGACCGAAAATTTGTTTTTTACATCGACTGTCGCCAGTCCGGTTGCCTGATCATAGCTTCTGATTTCACCGCAAAACTGCTGTTGATGGCTTTTGGAATAACCGGTGATATAGTTTTGCTGTTCATGGGTATGGTGGCGCTGATAAAAACCATCGGTGTAGCCGCGATTGGCAAGGTTTTCCAGAACGCCGATCAGTTCAGGCTGAAATGCACGACCCGCCAGCGCATCGTCAATCGCCTGGCGATAGGTTTGTGCAGTGCGGGCAACGTAATAATGCGACTTGGTGCGGCCTTCGATTTTAAGGCTGTCTATGCCGATTTCGACCAGACGCTGCACATGTTCGATGGCTCTTAAGTCTTTTGAATTCATGATGTAGGTGCCGTTTTCATCTTCCATGACCGGCAACAGTTCACCTTTGCGGCCTTCTTCTTCCAGAAAATATACATTGTCCGCTAACGGATGTCGTTCCGCGCCGCCACAACTGGCCGTGCTGATGTCGGACATCGAAAGCGCATCGCCATCCAGCACGTAATCGCCTTCGGCATTTTCATGGGCGGGCAGGGTGTCATATTTCCAGCGGCAGGAGTTGGTACAAGTGCCCTGATTAGGGTCGCGGTGATTGAAGTAACCGGATAGCAAACAGCGGCCGGAATAGGCAATACATAACGCGCCGTGGACAAATACTTCGAGTTCCATGTCCGGGCATTGTTGGCGGATTTCTTCAATTTCATCGAGAGACAGTTCGCGCGACAAAATAACGCGTTCAACCCCCATGCTTTGCCAGAATTTTACCGTGGCATAGTTGACGGTATTCGCCTGCACTGATAAATGTATCGGCATATCCGGCCAGGCTTCCCGTGTCATCATAATCAAACCGGGGTCAGCCATAATCAATGCGTCCGGTTTCATGGCGATAATGGGTGCAATATCGGCCATAAAGGTTTTAACTTTGGCATTGTGCGGAATCACATTGGTAGCCAGGAAAAATTTTTTACCCAGTTGATGCGCTTCATTAATGCCTTTGGCCAGATTGTCGGCAAGAAAATCATTGTTGCGTACTCTGAGGCTGTAACGAGGTTGCCCCGCATAGACAGCATCCGCGCCGAATGCAAAGGCATAGCGCATGTTTTTAATGGTTCCGGCAGGAGAGAGCAGTTCGACTTGTTTCATGATGATGTAGTGTAAATGATCGGTGTAAGGTATATTCTATCTTAACCCGAGCTTATGCAAAGCAAAAAACAGGAGCATAGAAATGTGGATAGTGTTGTTTATAGTGGCGGTGCTGTTTGTTTTAGGCAGCGCATTGATATTGCTCAGATCGGCAAAAATGCCGAAAATTCCTGATAATGTTAAATCGCAGCCTTATGAGGATGATGACGAGTAGCTTCCAGCTTCTTTTAGACTTTCAGGGTAAATGTAACCGGCCCATTATTGACCAGCGCAACCTGCATGTCTGCACCAAACTGGCCGAATTCGACATGGGGGTAAGTTTGTTTTGCCAGCTGTTGCAGATAGTCGAACAGCTCTTTCCCTTTTTCCGGCGGCGCAGCTGAAATGAAACTGGGACGATTGCCATTTTGCGTGTCCGCCGCCAGCGTGAATTGCGGCACCAGCAACAAACCGCCGTCAATATCCCTCAAACTCAGATTCATGCGGTCATTGCTATCGGCAAAAATCCGGTAATTGAGGATGCGTTCCAGCAGGCGTTCCGCACTTTTTTGAGTATCCTCTTTTTCGACCGCCACCAGCGCCATAATGCCGGTATTGATTGCGCCGATGACTTCATGGTTGACGGTGACGGTAGCGGTGGTTACCCGCTGGATGATGGTGATCATAATAATGCTGAATTGGAGTCATATCGCTAAAATTAGCTTATCCTACAACAAGTGCAAAATAGGCAACGGTTATTAGTTTGATAATTATACAGGCAGGTTCATGAGAATTTTATTGGTTTTATTGCTGTGTTTGCCTTCGTGGGCTGGCGCAGAAGTCTATGAGTGGAAGGACGGGGAAGGGAGTACACATTTTTCCGACCGCTCGACCACTGACGCGAAAATAGTCGATATAAAACCGGGCTATGATTTTTACCGGATCAAAACAGTTTACGATGGCGATACGGTGTTGCTGGAGGATGGCCGCAAGATCAGGCTGCTGGGCATCAATACGCCGGAAGTTCAGCACCGGGATAAAAAGGCCGATGCGGGGGGAGACGAGGCCAAGCTCTGGTTGATCGATAAACTGCAAAACACCAAAGTCCGGCTGGAGACTGATGCCGAGAAAACGGATAAATACGACAGAACCCTGGCGCATCTGTTTACCGAAAAAAAGGAGCATATCAATCTGCAGCTGGTTGAAGCGGGTCTGGCGGAGGTCAGTATTTATCCGCCTAATCTGCTTTATGTGGATGAGCTGGTTAGAGCCCAAAATCAGGCGGAGCAAAGTAAGCTTGGTATCTGGCAGCGGCCAGAATTTACGCCTATGCCGGTAAGCAGTTTGACTGAAGCAGGGCATACAGGCTGGACGCGCCTTGTGGGTAAGGTGGTTAATGTCCGTAATACCCGAAAATCCGTTTATCTGGAGTTTTCTGACTCGTTTGAGGCGCGTATAGAAAGAAAATGGGTGGGTTTGTTTCCTGATCTGAATGCTTATGTGGGGAAGAATGTCGAAGTGCGTGGCTGGTTGAACAAAAACAGAGGAAAGTTTTCTATGTTAATCCGTCATCCGAGTGCGATTTTGTCGAGAGTGTAAAAAAATCCGTGTAAACCGCCATTAAATAAAAGCAGGCATTCTGTCCTGATTCATAATGATAAACTGATTAATGGCGGATTTCCGGCATCCGGGTCAAGCTTTTAGCATATCCTTGATTTTGGCCATAATGCCTGCCGGATCGATACCTTGATGAGGGAATTGTTCCCATAGACCGCCGCAACCTTCTTTATGTGTTGCAATATGCGCGTATTTTGGAGTCAGGCCACGCTCCAGCAACCAGGAGCCAAAGCGGCTACCCAATCCCGTTTTGCGGTTAAACGACTCGACTACCAACACCATCGGCGAATTGCCGATTTTAGCCATCATGTCTTCATCAATTACATTCAAGGTTGGTTTGTTGATCAAGCCGACATCAATGCCTTCCTGTTTTAGACGTTCTACTGCGTCCAATGCCCGATACAAGGCTTCGCCGAAGCTGACAATATAACCTTGAGTGCCTTCGCGGATCACTTCATCTTTGCCGGAGACAAATTTGTAGTCACCGCCAAAGTATTCTTCACCGTCAGTATTCAAAATAGTCGGTACTTTAGAGCGGGTCGAGAATACAAAACGCAAGCCTGGGTTAAAGAAGATGGTTTCCAAACAGGCTTTCATTTGCAGCGGGTCAGCCGGAAAGTAAAGGTTGGTCGCATAGCCGTCACTCAAGCCATTGTCCGCAAACATATTGTTCAGACCGAAATGGCAGGTATTGTCAGCCATGTCGTCAATCCCTGAGTGCGAGAAATGACTGAGCACGTTGGAATTGTTCAAACGCGCCATCGTAATTTCAGAAAGCAGCATTTCCAGGAAAGCACTAAAGGTACCAAAAATACCCTGTTTGCCTGCTTCCATCCCGAAACCGGCGGCAGCCGAGAAGTTGCCGCGCTCCATAATGCCGGAAGAGATAAACACTTCAGGATAAGCCGCGTGAATTTTGAACAGACCGCAAGAACCTTCAAGGTCACTGTCAACGACTCGAACTTTTTCGATGCGTTCGGCTGCACTCAACCGGCCCAGAATCGCGACTGCTGCATCACCGAAAACGTTGCGGTTGGCATCCCACTTGTCGCTGGAGCCCAGGAATACGGCATCATTTTTTGGTGCTTTGACTTCTTTAAGGTGATCTGCAGCAGCTTGTTGACCGTGAGACTCTAAATACTCAACTGCCACTTTTACAGAGACTACATCATGGCCGTGAGTTGAACCTTCCAGACCGACAATTCCAGGACACATAGGACGATGATTAATAACAGCAACCGGGCCATCGGTGTTAATGGCGGTACAAATACGCTTGTATAAAGATCATCAAGATCTTCGCCGTCGCCTTCCAATACGGTAACGCCTTGTCCAGCCAATGTTTTAGCGGTAGTGCAACCAGGCAGATATTTGGAAGGGTGACCGGCGATGGTTACGTCATTATCATCGATAATCAGTTTAACATTCAGGCCTTGAGCAACGGCCAAGCGTGCGGCTTCTGCATCATTACCTTCCTGCTGCGAACCATCGGAACCCAGGCAAAACAGCACCTTACGTGGATTGGCGATAGCCACGCCGTTGACGTAAGGCCACATGTGACCCAAACGTCCCGAGCTAAATTTTACGCCGGGAGTAAAACCCAGTTCAGGGTGACCCGGTAAATGAGAATGAGCGGCGCGGTATTCCATCAGACGTTCAGCAGGTAGATCGCCGTTCAGAGTAGACATCAGATATTGAGTAGCCACGCGGTGTCCGGCTTCGTCAAAAAATATAGGTACGAATTTATCAGCATCGAACCACGAAACAAGGCGTCCATAATCATGACTTCCGGCACGGTATCGTAAGGGCCGCCGGTATGTCCGCCGACGCCTCTCGCGGCACCGGTAGCCGTAAAGAAGACGATCGCATCGCGGCAAAGTTGAATATTGGCTTTAAGACTGGCTCTTTGCTCGTCGGTCAGTGTCGTATTGCTTGCGATTTAAAGTTATGCGCTGATAAGCGCCAAGATCGATTGGGAAATGTAGACATAGTCAACTTCTTGTTATTAAAGTTAAATCAGTGACCGCTTAAAAAGCAGGACGGTGTTTTTAGGACTCAATTAAGTTGATGATAATAGAATAGTGACTTTCTATATAACATTTTTGATTAGCAAGAATCCTGGTCTTACGCAGCAAGATAACTGGTCGAGACCTCCACGTCACCAATGCCGGTTTGAATGTTGCGTTCGGCGGGTAGCTGGGTGTATAACCATCTAACCATCATCAAGCTTAAGACCGGTAAGCGGGGGGCAGAAAGGCATCCAGTTCCGTCTCCACGGCGTGAGCGATGAGATCCCGCGGGCTCCTCTGTCGCAGCAGATAGCGCAGTGGATCGGCGTCCTTCGTCTAGTTTCTGGTTGTGTAACAAACTTCAGGGTATCATATCATATGGTTTATATTGTGATTTGGTTTGTTGACTGTGATTCCTGGCGGAATCAGGCAGTAGGGTATCCCACATTTATTGCCAACCGAATACACCAGAAATCACTATAACTCACTAGATTGGTCGGTTATGCAGGGGCGCTTTAGTGCGTTGCCCTTGTCCGGAAGGGTCAAACAGGAGTGATCATGAGCAAGATGTGGCATAAGAACCGTCCTCAACGAAAGAAGCATTCGATCGCCGCAGCGATGACGATGCTGTTTATGGCCTGTGTCATTGCGCTTCCACCGTTTCCTCTTGGTGCCGCCGAAACTCCACTGAAAAACGCTTCCCTCATGCCGATGTGGAGTCCACAGGCCCAGTTTGCCGGATATTACGTGGCTCTCGACAAGGGAATCTATGCCCGGCATGGGATTGACCTCAAAATCCTCAGGGCAGGGCCTGGATGTTCTCCCGCTGAAGCCCTGGAGAAAGGCACTGCCGACTTTGCCATTCTTTGGCTGACTACCGCCCTACAGCATCGCTCTGCAGGTACCGAACTCGTTAACCTGGCTCAAATCGTCCAGCGGTCATCGATGATGCTGATTTCAAAAAAAACCGCCGGCATCAAGACCATTGATGACATGGATGGCAAAAAGGTGGGGATGTGGGAAGGAGACGTGTCAATACCGCCCCGCACTCTCTTCGCCAAGCACCGCATCAAGGTTCGGGAAGTGCGCCAGTCCCACACCGTCAATCTCTTTCTGCGCGGCGGCATCGATGTGACATCCGCGATGTGGTTCAACGAGTACCACACGATCCTCAATTCCGGAGTCGATCCTGAGGAGTTGAATGTCATTTTCCTGAGAGATCAGGGCATGAATTTTCTGGAGGACGGGATCTATACGATGGAAAAGACTCTCCACAAAGATCCTGCCCTGGCGGCAGCCTTTGTTGACGCATCGCTGGAGGGATGGCGCTACGCCTTTGATCATCCCGACGAGGCGCTGGATATCGTCATCAAACACATGCGCGAGGCCCATTTACCTGCCAACAGGATGCACCAGAAATGGATGCTGGAACGGATGCGGGACCTGATGATGCCTGTCAATCCCCAGGGAACGCTCGGCTACCTGATGGAGCAGGATTACGAGGCCGTAGGCCGTGCAATGCAAAAAAACGGCCTGATTCGCAGCTATCCCGATTACAACGCCTTTGTCTGGAGGGCCGATGCCGGGAAAAAATAGCATCGTCATCAGACTCGTTCTGGTCATCACGCTCTCTAGCGCAGTCATCTTTGCCGTGACGCTCGGCTATAACTATTACCAGTCCCGCGTCATTCTGGAAAAGGAGCTGGAAAGCAATGCGCGCAACCTCGCCATGTCATTGGTCAATCGGGTAGAGACGCAGCTGACGGCGGTTACCAAAGTGACGGAAGGGTTGGCCCGCTCGCTGGAAACAGGCAAGCATACTGAGCAGGAACTCCTCTCCTTGATCAGAACAACCGTCGAAAACAATCCCGAAATTTATGGCTCGTTCGTCGCCTTTGAGCCCTATGCCTTCAGCGCCAAATCGCGCCTGTATGCACCCTATTATTACCGGGAAAAGGGGCAAGATCGCCTTTGAACGGCCTGGAAAATTCATACCAGCACTTACCCTTATCCTGTACTGGGATTGGTACCAGATTCCGCGTGAGCTGGGCAAACTCGAATGGAGCGAGCCTTACTTCGATGAAGGCGCCGGCAATATTCTGATGTCGACCTGTTCGGTGCCCTTCTACAAGGAAATCAATGGCAAGAAACAACTCAAGGGGATTGTCGGTGCAGACGTTTCCCTCGACGCCCTGACGGAGTACATCTCCTCGGTCAAGATACTCAGGACCGGCTATGCAGCCCTGCTTACCCGCAACGGGACGATACTGGCTCACCCGTTGAAGGACGCCATCATGAACGAAACGTTCTTCAGCATTGCAGAAGCACGTCAGGACCCCTTCCTGCGGGAACTCGGCAAGAAAATGGTCAGGGGCGAGACCGGCTTCGTCCACTACAAGAGCCTGGTAGGCTTCACGAGCTGGATGTATTACACGCCGATCCCTTCGACAGGCTGGACGCTTGCCGTCTTGTTCCCCGAGGCGGAGCTTCTGGAGAATGTCAGAAAGTTGAGCATGACCATGGCGGCGATGGGTTTTGCCGGGATATTGCTGCTGACCCTGGCGGTCATCTACATTGCCAGGGCCATCATAAAACCGCTCCAATTGCTGACTGCAGCGACCGATGAGATCGCTTCCGGAAACTTTGACGTGGCACTGCCAACGGTGCACTCGAACGACGAAGTCGGTGTTCTCACCCACGACTTTCAGGCCATGCAGGCGTCGCTCAAGGAGTACATCAAGAACCTGACCGAGACCACCGCCGCCAAGGAACGGATCCAGAGCGAGCTCAAGGTTGCGACCAATATTCAAGCGAGCCTGCTGCCGCGCATCTTTCCTCCCTTTCCCGATCATCCCGAATTTGATATTTACGCATCAATGGTTCCCGCCAAAGAGGTCGGGGGCGACTTCTATGATTTCTTTTTCATTGACGAGAAGAATCTGTGTTTCCTGATTGCGGACGTTTCCGACAAGGGGGTCCCCGCCGCGCTGTACATGATGGTGGCCAAAACCCTGCTGAAGACCGAAGGCCAGCGGCTTGGCGAACCGGACAAGATGCTTTCCTCCGTCAACAAGATTCTCGCATCGGACAATGAAAGCTGCATGTTCACGACGGTGTTCTGCGCCATCCTTGATATCACGACCGGGAGACGTGCGTTTTGCCAATGCCGGACATAATCCCCCGCTTATCATCGACTCGGAGGGAATACGCTATCTCACCCCGAAGCCGGGGCTGATGCTGGGCGCCATGACCGAAACAGTCTTTGTGACCGAGCGCCTCACCCTGGAGCAGGAAGGCACTCTCTTTCTCTATACCGATGGTGTGACCGAGGCAAAGAACCCGGAAGATGAGCTGTATGGTGAGGAGCGGTTGCTGAATGCATTGCAAACCGCCCCCCAAGAGGATCTTGCAAACATGATCCATTACATCAGCTCTGAGGTGGCACATCATGCCAACGGCGCTCCCCAATCAGACGACATCACCATGCTGGCGATAAAAATGACGAGGAATAACTGTCAGTATGGAATATGCAAGGAAGGAGGCATGAAAAAAACGACACTGTTAACGCTGATTATTCTGGCGGCAATCGCTTTTCTGACCGGTTGCAGAAAAAGTGAAATCGTCATCGCCGGTCTTGATGATGCAAAAAATGCCAGAATCGGTGTGATGACCGGCTCAACCGGAGAGGCCATCACTATCGCAAGGTTCCCAAAGGCGCAGGTCAAAAGTTTCGACGATATCATGGATGCCGTTGCCGCGATGAAATCCGGACAACTTGATGCGATCGTGACGGCATTCCCCGCGGCGCTTCAGGTCTCGAAGAAGAATCAGGAATTGGGGCTGCTGTCCGAGCCGCTTGATTACGAGGATACCGCGATTGCGGTCAAGAAAGGCAATGACGAGCTACTGGCCACATTGAACCGGATCATCGCTGAGCTGAAGAGCGACGGCACGCTGGAATCGATGAAGAAGCGCTGGTTCAAGCCGGATTTGACCCCTTATGAAGAAATGAACATCACCCTTCCCAGGAAGGGAAGCCGCTAAAAATAGGGGTCAGCGCCACACGGGAGCCGTTCAGTTTCGTGGACAAAAACGGCAGGGTGACCGGACATGACGGTGAGCTTGCGCGTATTATCGGCGCCAAACTCCAGAGGCCGGTCGAATTTTTCAACATGAAATTCATGGCGCTGATCCCGGCACTGCAATCAGGCAAGGTCGATCTGATCGTAACCGGCATGACCGCAACCGATGAACGCAAAAAATTTGTCGATTTTACCGAGCCCTATTACGCCAACGCCCAGGTCATGCTGGTCAGAAAAAGCGCTGCGGCAACGCCAGCCTCTCCAGTCAGCAGCATCGATAAGGTAACGAGATTGCAAAACGGGAGGATATCGACGGTAAAAGAATCGCCGTGTTGGGCGGTTCCGCCGGAGACCTGGCGGCCCGCAAGCACTTTCCGAATGCAACTTTTCAGGTGTTTGTCGCGTCAGCGGATGCCGCCCTTGCGGTAAAGACCCGCAAGGCGGATGCCTTTGTCTATGACAAGAGCGTGCTGCTTAATCTTGCCGAGAAAAATCCGGAGCTGGTCATTCTGGATCAACCGGTGGACAAACTTGAAATTGCAGCCGCCATCAGGAAAGACAATACCGCATTGCTTGCCGAGATAAACAGGGTGTTATCCGAACTGAAAAAGGAAGGCACCCTTGCAGCACCTGAGAGCCAAATGGATTGATTCAAAATATACGGTCACGCCGCAGATAGCGCCAATCAACGGCACTCCAGGCAAAGGGAGTTCTGAGAATGGGGACTTGCGCCACCATCGAACCCTTTTCATTCCAGGCGAATGGAAAACTGACCGGTTTGGATATCGAGCTGAGCCGGTTAATTGGCCAGCGTCTTGGCAAAAAAATCGAGATCATCGATATGAATTTTGAAGGCCTGATTCCTGCGCTGCAGTCAGGCAAGATCGATTTTGCGCTTTCCAACTTTAATGTCACGGAAGAGCGCAAGAAACTGATCAATTTCTCGCTGCCGTATGTTGAAAATGACATTTCAGCGCTGGTCAGACGGCCTTCCGCCGTCGAGCTTCAAACGTGCCGCTCAAGCAAGGCCCAAAGCTTGCATCCGTTGCAGACCTGAAAGACAAGCGCATCGGTGTGCTGGTCGGCTCCGCTCATGACACGTATGCGACGAAAAACTATCCTGATGCAACTATCCTCCAATACAAGTCCCCCGCCGATGTCGCCCTGGCGGTCAAGACCGGCAAGGTCGATGCCGCACTGTTCGATGCCGAGCCCTTGCGCGAAATCATGCGCCAGGACGACAGCTTGGGGCTATTGGGGGATCCCTTGTTTACCTTTGACGTAGGCGTCGGCTTCAAAAAAGACAATCAAGCCCTGAGGGATCAATTTAATCAATTTTTAGCGCAGATCAAGCAAAACGGCGTCCACGGGGACATGGTCCATCGCTGGATGGAAAAGGGCGACACGCGCATGCCGGTCATCGAAAACGCCAAAAAGAACGGCGTTCTGGTCGTGGGCGTCAGCGACGCAGGGATGCCGTTTACCGCAGTCAAACATAACCGGCTGGTCGGGTTCGATATTGAGCTTTCAGAAAGATTCGCGGCGTATCTCGGCAAAGAGGTCAAGTTTGCCAACATGGATTTCGGCAGCCTGATCGCTGCCGTTTCTACCGGCAAGGCCGATATGATTTGCAGCTCCATCTATGTGACGGAAGAGAGGAAAAAACAGATCAATTTTTCCGATCCCTATTACGAGATGGGCACCAGAGTGTTCGCCTTGAAGAAAAATATCCTGGACGCGAACGGTGCCGGATCTGATCAAGGCAGGCAGAAAAAACTGACATCGATCGACGATCTCAAGGACAAACGCATCGGCGTGCTGCTTGGTTCCGTTCACGATACCTATGCGATGGAACACTACCCAAACGCAACCATCCTCCAATACAAATCCCTGCCTGACCTGGTGCTGGCAGTGAGGGAGGGAAAGATCGATGCTGCGATTTATACCCGGGAAACGCTGCTCGAAATCCTTCGCGGTGACAGCGAGTTGGGGCTCCTGGGGGATTCCCTGCTGTCCTATCCGATCGGGATGGGTTTCAACAAGGACAACGATCTCTTGCGAGAACAGTTCAATGCTTTCCTCAAGCAGATCAAGTCGAACGGCGACTTCGAAGACATGGTGAATCGCTGGATCAAAAACGGCGGTACCGTGATGCCGGAGATTTCCAACGCCGGTGCCAATGGCGTCCTTGTCGTAGGCATTGTCAGCGACAAGGGGCTTCCTTTCGCTGTATTCCAGGACAACAAACTGATCGGCTTTGATATCGAGCTTGCGGAGCGCTTCGGGGCCTATCTCGGCAAAAAAGTCGAATACGCCGACATGGAGTTCGGCAATCTGATTGCAGCGGTTTCCAGCGACAAAATCGACATGATTGACAGCACCTTGATGATTACCGAGGAACGGAAAAACCAAAGTCGATTTTTCCGACCCCTATTATGAATTGGGCGCCAACGTATTCGCGCTCAAAAAGAATATTGCAGCCTATCGAGACGAAGGCGGATGCAGCAAATGACTCGTTACCGTTCCTCGACAAAGGATAGCCAACAGTTTTCACAGCAACATCATCCAGGAAAATCGTTACCTGCTGATCTGGGACGGACTGAAGACGACGGTGGTTATTTCCATATTCGCGACGATGTTCGGTACGCTGCTGGGCGCGCTGGTCTGCTTCATGCGGATGTCGAAAAGGACTGTGCTGAACCTGCCTGCCAGGGTTTATATCACCATCCTCCGCGGCACGCCGGTGCTGGTGCTGTTGATGCTGATTTTCTATGTCGTCTTTGCCTCGGTAGACATCAATCCGGTGCTGGTGGCGATTATCGCCTTCGGGATGAATTTTGCCGCCTATGTGGCGGAGATCTTCAGAACCGGCATCGAGGGGGTGGACAAAGGCCAGACCGAGGCCGGCATCGCCATGGGCTTCACCAAGGTCAAGACCTTCGTGTACATCGTGCTGCCGCAGACCGTGCAGCGCATTTTGCCGGTCTACAAGGGGGAGTTCATCTCCCTGGTCAAGATGACCTCCATTGTCGGCTACATCGCGGTGCAGGATCTGACCAAGGCCAGCGACATCATTCGCAGCCGCACCTTTGACGCCTTCTTTCCGCTGGTCATGGTGGCGATTCTGTACTTTCGTGATTCGTGGATTCTGATGCAGTCACTGGAATATCTGGAACGGATTACCGACCCGAAATACAAACGGCGAAAGGCGGCCAAGGCATGATCAAGGTCGAGCATCTGTCAAAGAAATTCGGCGACCTGGTCGTGCTGAAAGACATCACCATCGAAATAAAAAAAGGCGAGGTCATCTCCATCATCGGCCCTTCCGGCACCGGCAAGAGCACCTTTCTGCGCTGCCTCAACCTGCTTGAACATCCGAGCGGCGGCTCAATCCATATCGACGGCGTGGACATTCTGGATAAGAAGACCGATGTGGCCAAAATCCGCCAGAAGATGAACATGGTGTTTCAGTCGTTCAATCTTTTTTCCCACCTGTCCGTGCTGGAAAACCTGACCCTCGGGCCGATCAAGCTGCGGGGGATGAGCAAGCAGGATGCGCAGACAAAAGCCCTGGAACTTCTGCGGCTGGTCGGGCTTGCCGAGAAAGCCGACAGTTATCCGGACGAGCTTTCCGGCGGCCAGAAACAGCGGGTGGCCATTGCCCGCTGCCTGGCCATGGAGCCGGAGATCATCCTGTTTGACGAGCCGACTTCGGCGCTGGATCCAACCATGGTCAGCGAGGTGCTCTCGGTCATCCGCCGCCTTGCCAAGGAGGGCATGACCATGGCGATCGTCACCCATGAAATGGATTTTGCCCGGGATGTATCAAACCGGGTGTTGTACATGGACGAAGGGATTATCTACGAAGAAGGCACGCCGGAGCAGATTTTCGAGAACCCGCAAAAGGAAAAGACCAGGGCGTTCATCAACAGGATTCGCAGTTACACCTGCCGCATCAGTTCGCCTGATTATGACCTGTATGCCATGAATGCCGAAATCGAGGCTTTTTGTGAAAAACAGATCCTGCCAAAGAAAACCAGATACAACTTGCTGCTGCTGGTTGAAGAGTTGCTGCAAATCTATAATCCTTACCTGCGCACGACAGTTCTGGATATGACCATTGCCTATTCGGAAAAGAACGAACGCCTGGAGCTGATCTGTGAAAGCACCGGGGAGCAGGGCAATCCGCTTGAAAGCGAGAGCTTGATCCGATGATCTGGGGCTGATGATCATCAGGAATTTGACCGAAAGCATTGATTACCAGTGGCTCAACGGCAAAAACAGATTACAATTTCTGCTTAAAAACTAACCTCCCATAAGGAATAACATCCATGGATTTGCAGACTAGAACAGAAGGTAACGCCATCGTTGTAACGATTAGCGGCAGACTGGATGCGGTTACGGCGCCAGAGTATGAAAAAAGAATTCGGGAATTGATTGATGGCGGAAATAGTTACTTTGTGGTCGATTTTGAACAACTTGACTACATCAGCAGCGCCGGTCTGCGCGGCTCTGCTGCTCATGGCCAAGCTGCTGAAGGAGAAAGGCGGGCAAGGTGTGCTTTGCGAACGTCAAGGGAAACGTCCGGTCGGTATTCGACATGTGCGGTTTCACCGGCCTATTCAAGATGGAAAATTCTGTCGCTGAAGCTCTCGCCGCGCTCGCCTGAATAAAGGTTTTCCTGGAAAACCTTTATTCCGAAGTCCGATGATGCAAGTTTTTGAGTAATACAATCAAATTGCCGGTGTCATCGTAATAAGCATGGACATCGTCCATCAGCTTCTTCACCAAGTGTACGCCGAGACCGCCGATAGGGCGTTCGTTAATATCCAGATCCAGGTTGGGTCTGGGGGCTTGCATGAAAGGGTCAAACCGGGGTGCATCATCCTTGAGAAGAATTTCCAGCCATTCGTCCGATATACTCATTCGGACATGTATGAACCGATCAGCGGCACCCTTGAGGCCGTGAAGAATGGTGTTTGTTATCAACTCTTCCAGACACAAGTTGGCAGAGAAAGCCAGATCGCGATCGGGTAGAGCCTTGTTGACAGCATCAGCAAGTTTTTCGATTTCTTCGAGTCGTGTAGGCACCTGGTAATCCAGCAACACTTTCTTGTTGTGCTCGCAAAGACCGGATTCCTTGAATTTGGCTTCCTTACTCTGGGTAGGTTTGTTAGATTTCGCCATATTAATGCCCGAATCTCAAAATAGTATTTTAACGATTGCTCATCAGTTTTTTATACGTTTTTGGCCAGAGTAAAAACTGATAACCGGGACTTTACTATGGCCACATAGTACGGCATGTCTGGGATACGAAACCATTGGCGATACGTGACATATTCGGAGCTGGTTGATCGGCTTTATCAGCGGAGTTTAAACCGATAATCACAAAAATACGCGCATTTCGGGAGTCCTTTTCCTTGATTGAGCCTGGGGAAACTTTTGCCTACCCTGATTGTTACACGATGATATCGGTTAATGCCATCGTGATCATAGAGTACTTATGCCAAAAACTTCAAATAAAATAACCGACGACCGTTCCAAAGCTCATCAAAATAGCTCAAATCGGCTGGAAGCATGAATATTGAATGTTATCCATATCCGTTTATAATGCATGAATTTATGTTATTTCCTGTAAAATAGCGTCTATTTTTTTATACTTTGAGCATAGGCTTTTCTAGTCAAATAAGTCAGTAGATATATTACAATCAATAAGATTGAAAATACTGCTATTAAATTGTGACGCTCTTTTTTGAAAAAACCGGCATATTTTCCAGGCTGTTTAATACCTACTGGGCCCGCGTGAGCCCATCCTATGATCCTAAAACAAAGATAGAATCAATGAAATTTAATTGCCATCTGGGGGGTTCCTACACATGATTACTCTGCGCTCGATTTGTTTATTCATTGTGCTGTTTTTTACGGTGTTGCCATCCTATGCCGCAGTCGCGCCAAGGACGCATATTTCTGTGATTGTGTCCCTGGTCGACAACGTATCACAAGGAATCGTGCCTGTTCCTGCGAAAATTGGTAATGGCGATGATCCGCGCAACAATCTCTATTGGGGTGCGCTTTACGGCGTGAAAACCTTTTTGAGCAAGGCGGATGGTTGGCGTAACTTGGGGTGCGAAAAGGATATCAACGACACTATCTTGGAACGCTGTGAGTTTGCCTGGAAGGACAAGCTCACCGTGACCGCCGATGCTTATCGTGGCAGCCGGATTGACCAGGCGATGCTTGACTTTATGCAACAAGCAGCTACTCCGCCCAATGCGACAAAGCGTGAAATGGTGGTGTTCATCGGCCATGATGGCTTGATGGATACACAAAACCAGCCAATCATAGAACACTTCCCAAAACATGCCGGGCACGATAAACAAGCGGTTGTCTTGGCCTGCATGAGCGAGGAATATTTCGCAGGACATTTGCTTGCCGCAGGTTCAAAACCGGTGGTAACGACTTATAGCTTTATGGCGCCAGAAGCCTATGTATTGGAAGCGATTGCACGTGGTTTTGCAAACCAGGCCAGTGAAGTGGAGTTGCGTAGTTCTGCCGGTGCCGCTTACGCCAAATACCAGCGTATCTCAGCCAAAGCGGGAAAGTCGGTTTTTGGTGCAAATATTCAAACCAAGCCTTTAGGTTGAGCCGAGGCGCGAACCCATCCTATAAGCTCTACATTACTCAGACTGGACTGGCACCGGGCGGGATATTCATTCCGTCCCGATCCAGAGACTTGTCCCCCGTTTTGGTGAAAAGACTGGGGAAAAACTGTGCGACCAGCTTTCTAGCATCGTCAGAACCGGCATGTTGCGGGTTTCGAGCTGGTAAAGACCGGGCTCGTAAACATCGGCAACTCGGCCTTCGCTGACCAGCACTGCAGTTTGCGATTCCCTGGACCGTCAGCATCGCGACCGTATTTTATTTCATTACCATAGCGTTCAAAGCGATACACCATGGTATCGCTGCTATCATCAGTCCATTCGATAACATCAACAAATTCGCCTAAAAGCTTGTCAAAAATACCCACGTTATTGCTCCTGTTTCCGCTTATCGAGTCTATCAAAAAAACCAGCGTCAGCCGGTTGACTTTGCTTGCGCCGAAGCCAGGGTTTTGCGCAGTTCGGTTTCGCATTGCTCGCAGCTGCGCGACCGCTTCGCGCGCATTTTTTTACCCTGATCGGCAATTTGCAGGCTTTCCTCTATCGTCGCAATCAGGGTTTCATTGGCTTTTTTGACCGTTTCGATGTCGAACACGCCGCGCTCCAGTTGTTTGCGGGTTTCGGCATTGGCCTGTTTCAGATTTTCGGCATTCGCGGCCAGCAGCTCATTGGTCAGATCGGTCGCGGCCTTGACGGTTTCCGCCGCTTGCGACGAGCGGTAAATGGTCACCGCCGTCGCCAGTTGCTGACGCCATAGCGGGACGGTGTTGACGATGGTCGAATTGATCTTGTTGACCAGACCTTTATCGTTTTCCTGCACCAGCCGGATACCGGGCAAGCTCTGCATCGACACCTGCCGGGTCAGGCGCAGGTCATGCACGCGCCGCTCCAGATCGTCGCGGGCGGCGCGCAGATCGCGCAGGTTTTGCGCGGCGATAACTTCGGTGCTGGTTTCGGCCTGTTTGGCCTGCTCAGGAATGATCATTTCATCGAGTTGCGCGCAGTTTTTCTTCGCCGGCGGCGATATAATCTTCCAGCGTATGAAAGTAGTCCAGGTTGGCCTGATAAAGACGGTCCAGCGAGGTAATATCGGTCAGCAAATCGGTCTTATGCCTTTCCAGCTTGTCGGTGATGGTATCAATCTGTTTGCGCACTTCTTCGTATTGCTGCAGAAATTTGACAACCGGTTTGGCCTTGCCCATCAAACGGTCGAAAAAGCCCTGTTTTTTGTTCGGATCCAGATCATCGACTTCGAAACCGCGTATCGTCGCGACCATTTCGTTCAGATCATCGCCGGCCGGGCCCGATTTCCTTATTTTTAACGCCATCCAGCATGCGGTCGGAAATCGTGGTCAACTGTTCCTGCGCCTTGCTGCCGAAAAAAATGATCGATTGGGTATTGCTGATGTCAATTTCATTCAGCAATTTCTGAATGAGTTGCTTCTTCTCCGCGGGCTGCCTCGGCAAGCGGGATCATTTCGGCTTTGACTCCGGGGACGATTTCCTTGGCCGCGGAACTATTGGTCATCGCCGGTCGTTGATTAGTCGTCGTGGATACTTGCTGTTCACTCATGTTTAAATCCTCCGTAGTTTCGGCGGCATCAAAGGATGCCTTCCCGTTTGAGCTGTGTGGTTAAAACTTCAATTTTTACATCCAGATCAAAAACATCTTCTTCCAGTAATTTTTGATGCTGTTCCTGAAATACCGATTCAATCGTTTCGAGCACATTGCGGAAATTTTGTTCCAGTTGCCCGGACTGGGTTTGCTGATGGGTTTTGGCATAACCTTCTGTCACCTGCCGGGCGCCATCCAGATAGACATTAAGAAACTTACGTGCCCGGCGAATATCGCGCGGATCGGATTCAATTTCCGCCAGAATGCGGTCGGCAATCGCAAGATGTGTTCGATGCGCTGATTGAACTCGGTATTTCGAATTTTGTCGTTAGCCTGCTCGATACTTCGGATAATTCGCGAAGATTCTTCCAGCATCCGCAGAATTTCATCCCCGGAATAACCATGCGCATCGGCTATCTTTTTTTTCTGCCGGAGATCGAAACCGTAACTTAAATACATGCCCAGAAAGGCGCCGCCGGCAAACATCAGCGCCACCGGCAACGAATGTCCGAGCGCCCAGCCAGGCAATCATTCCGGTCGCCAGCGCGGTAATGATCGGCGGCGATCATTTTTAACGGTATTTGGGGGGCGCGGCAATGCGGCTTTTGGCGTAAACGTATTCGGCTTGCAGGCCCTTACGCAAGCACCAGGCGGCCAGCATATACAACGCAAAACCGGCGGCGTTGACCAAAATATCCAGTAAATGGCCTTTGCCCAAGGCGATAAACGTCGCCGGAATCAGCGCCATCGGCAGAAAATAAAGCAGCAAGCCCCGCGGGGAATAGCGTTGCAAGGCATCCGAGACGGACTGTTTGAGTTTCTCTGAATTGATCCATTATTCTGCCTGCGAACGGTTGGCTAAAAAGGCTTCAGCAGAATAGGCTGAACTTGATGGCTCTGCCTTCACCATCGATTGACAGGTTGCAAGACCAATCGTTGCAACCAATACGATAAAACCGAGCAAGTTGCGTAATAGTCCGGGCATCGTTTTCAACTCCCATCAGCATTAATTGAGTCTTCATTATCCACCACGGCCTGACATCTGTAAAACAATGTATGGACCGTACTGTGACCAAGTTAAGCACCCTGAGTTTTCAGTTATGCGGATATCGACTTTAAAATATTTATGATGCCGCTTGAAGGAAATAAGGTCTTTGCGGATTCGGGGGCTTTAGTCATCTATAAATAATCCATAATTGACGGATAAAGTTATGAAAAGCTAAAAATATCAGGGAAAAATTGAAAAAATCGATAAATTGAACTTTATTTTCTTGCAATTATTTATTGAAAAATCATGCCAAAATCTCAAGAAAGTAGTGATCAAAACGTTATTTTGTTTAAATAAACATATCTGACTGGAATGGCGCGTTAGCTGCTTGTCAAAATGCCCGTCCTCTACTTGTCATAACAGGCAAATAAGCTCTAGTATGGATTCACTAGATACTTTACAAATTCGGCTTCCAAATCGGAATCACGGACTTTTTTCACTGTCTGAAACAACTTCCTAATCAGGGAACAAGATAAGGTGCGCTATTTATTGGGTGCGACTAAATCATTGAGGCAGATCCTATGACCTTGTTTAGGCAATCACTTTTAGTAAAGCAGCGAAGGCGCAGATGAAAAAGATACTGGTAACGGGGGCAACCGGGCAAATCGGTTCGGAGTTAACGATAGCGTTGCGCAATAGCTATGGCGCCGAAAATGTGCTTGCTGCAGGACATAAAAGACCGGCCTTGAACGAATTGACTCAATCGGGGCCTTTTTGCCGCCTGGATGTGCGCGATGCGCCTGCACTCAATCAGGTCGTAGAAGATCATAATATGCGATACGATTTTTCATCTCGCCTCCTTGCTTTCCGCTGTTGCGGAAGAAAAACCGCAGCAGGCCTGGGATGTCAATATGAACGGTTTGATTAATGTGCTGGAGGCTTCCAGAGTACACCAATGCGCAGTGTTCTTCCCCAGCTCCATTGCGGCCTTTGGCCCGGAAACGCCCGGCCCTGGATACGCCACAGGATACCATGCAGCGCCCCACGAGCATTTATGGTATTACCAAGGTTTCAGGCGAGCTGCTTTGTGATTATTATTATCATCGCTTTGGCGTCGACGCACGCGGCTTAAGATATCCGGGGTTAATTTCCAGCAAAACCCTGCCGGGCGGAGGCACTACCGATTATGCGGTGGATATTTTTTATGCGGCAATAAAAACGCAGCATTACGATTGTTTTCTGCGGGCCGATACGCAACTGGATATGATGTACATGCCTGACGCCATTGATGCCGCTATTAACTTAATGACAGCGGACAGCAAGCAGTTAAAGCATAGAAACGCGTTTAATGTGACGGCCATGAGTTTTACTCCGCAGCAGTTAGCGGCGGAAATACAAAAACATATTCCTGAATTCACTATCGGTTACAGCGTTGATCCAGTGCGGCAGGCGATTGCCGATTCCTGGCCCAGACACATGAACGATAGCGCCGCCAGAGCCGAGTGGGGCTGGCAGGCTGAATATCAACTTGACCGACAATGGTCGAAGGATATGCTGGAGAAAATTGCGGCTCAAATGTGGTAATAAATAAACGGAGGCGTTTATGTCACTAACAAAAATAGAACCGTTGTTCACCAATAAATTAACCGAATTACAACACCAGGGTATAAGCAAGGGTCGTGAGAAAGTCATTACCGGCATGAAAGCCGCGGGAGATGGTTTTGGCCCAAGATATTTTCTTGAAGGGCAGGGCGACAAACCTTTCTTGCGCATGAATTCAAATTCCTATCTGGGACTTGCCATGCAACCCGAAGGTTATTAAAGCGGAAGCCTGATGCCGCTGAAAAATTCGGCGCAGGCCCCGGAGCCGTTCGTTTTATCAGTGGGACTTACCAGCCGCATATCGAGCTTGAGCAAAAACTGGCGCAATTTCATGGTCGTGAATCGGCAATGCTATTCAGTTCGGCTTATGCAACGATGATGGGCGTATTGCCTCAGTTTGTTTCTGAGGACACTTTAATTGTCAGCGATGCACTGAATCATAACTGTATTATCAATGCGGTCCGGCTAGCTCATCCGGCCTGTAAAGAAGTTTATGCTCATGCAGATATTAATGCCCTGGATAAAATCCTTGAAGATTATAAAGGCCGGGTCAAACGCGTTTGCGTGGTTACGGACGGCATCTTCAGTATGCGCGGTGATTATGCGCCATCTCGATAAGATAAACGCTTGCTGTAAACACCATGAAGAGGCTTTTGAAGAGGGTATTATCACGATTGTTGATGACTCTCATGGTGTCGGCGCCTTTGGCAAAACCGGGCGAGGTACAGAAGAATATACGCAGAGTAAAGCGGATATTTTAATTGCTACGCTGGGCAAAGCCTTTGGCGTTAATGGCGGTTATGTCGTTTCCAGTTCAAAGGTCAATCGCTTATTTACGCGAAACTTCACCGTTTTATATCTATTCAAATCCGATTACGCCGGCAGAAGCGGCCGCTGCAATTGCACCGCTCTAGACATTGTTGCAAGTCATGAAGGTTTGCGTTTGCTGGATAAACTGCGCGGTTTTAGCGCCCGGCTTAGAGCAGGACTTGAAGACCTGGGTTATGAAACCTTACCGGGAGAACACCCTATCGTGCCGATTTTTATCAGGGATACGGAAAAAACATCGGCTCTGGTCGCGCATTTGTTCGCGCATAATATTCTGGTTACCGGGCTGAATTACCCCGTTGTTCCCCAAGGCGAGCAGGAAATCAGATTACAGGTTTCTAGCAGAGCATACTGAAAAAGATATGGATTACTTATTGGCAATACTGGCTTGTTTTAAGCAATAGCGGATCTGCAGTGATTGTAGGTATTCGTCGCCAGGAGGACCGCTTACTAAATCAATATCCTACAATACATTAATCTGGTAAAGTCAGTGTTGATGACGGGAAAGCGGGTAGCGTTGATATATCCCACCGGGCTTCAAACCCCGTTAAAAACGTATTTTACGGAATGTCTTGATTCCAACCTGTTTGATGGAGCTTTACTCTGATGAATATCGTGAGTATCCGGTTTCTGGTTTCTTTGTTGCTGCTGTGGATTTGTGCGGCCGATGTTTACAGTGATGAAAATCACTCAATGTCGTGCCGGTCCTTTAATGGCAGATTGGGCGATTTGAAGTTGCAGCAACCGCCAAGGCGAGTGCTGCTTGTACCTTTACTGAGCAGGGATCCGTACACGAATGAGAGCCCAAGGTGGTCTGAGCAACCCGCCCGCACTCTGGAAGCCTTTTATCGGAACCGGTTTAATGCGTCCGTTACGCAACTGCGGGATGTCTGGAGCTGGACGGATTATTACCAGCAGGTCGAGCAAATGGTGCAGCAGTCAGCTCCTTTCGACCGGGTTATTTTTATCAGTCATGGCGGTTTCGACGGCCCGGTACTCAAAAATGCCGTGTTTTGGCAAGACTTTCAGGTAACGGGGAACAAAGGCAAATTGCTTCAGTTTTCCGAGTCGCAACCGGGACTTAAGAATGTGTTGTCCATCACCTATGATACCGGAAAAAACCGCATATTCAGCGACTATATGGCCTCGCACTGGCCGGAGTTGGCACCGATGAACTCGACCGATATCTGGCATCTGCTTAAGGGACTGGAAAAACAGTTACAGCCGCTGGACCGTGCTTGTTTTCAACGTTACTGCTCGCCGGATCAACTGGCTACAAGCCCGGAGGAGCAGCGTGAATACCGGCTCTATCTCTGTGAACTCATTTGCCGCAAATCACTGTTCGAGCAAAAGACATCTGTTGAGATATCCCCGGAACGGTTCTTTCATTTCACAAAATCCCTGAGTTCGCTTGTAACGGCAGACGGCCTGATTTTTTTCGGCGCCTGCAACCCGGGCAGTGCGGCTCCGCTGAAAAAGTGGTGGGAACCGGATGAAACTGAGTTGTTAATCAACTCAACCCTTGCTGGCGGGCCGCACCAGAGCTACGTGCATCTGGTTAGCGCAGCAACCGGCCGAATCACCGCCGGTCCGATAGGAAAAAGCAGCGCCGAGGACATTGTAAATCGAATTATCATGTTTGAGACCAGTCGTCCTCAACAGCAATTTATGCATCGTCGCTCCTGCGGCGAAGTGATCGTTTGTAGTCAAGTACGTTCGGGTACCTTTTGTCCGCAAATGGTATGCATAGCATACCCTAGCCTATGATTACCTTAATTAGCAGTCTAGCTTAGGTTGATGCTGTTCCCCCAACATATACTGTACAAATGGGTTGGGTTGCGAAAAGTTGCAATCCAGCCAACGCAGTTGCCCCTTATTAAAACGTTATTTTGTTTAAATAAACATATCTGACTGTTTGGAATGGGTCCAGACTGTATCAAAACTCTGTTGCGAGCTTTCAAAATTTAATCTTTCCCCACTTATCTGTTTTTATCAGATATATTATTATAAGTAATCTCCACTACTAATGGGTATTTAGTGAAAAATTGGGCTAAATTTTCCACGACCTTTTTTATCTGTTAGTTTTGATTCAGCCTGGACCAGAACCGGACATTGAGAGAACGTTAATCTCTATGCGTTGTTGACATGTTTAAAAATGTGAACAGGCATTTGGAATGCCAAAGTAGCGATTTATGGAGTCAATACATATAAGCATTCATACATATTGTGTTTAGTTCGAAATACTGTATTTTTATCAATGATTAAAAGGATAGATGAGGAATTTTTGATCTTATATTGCATGGGCGTTTTACATCTTCAGGTTAACTCTAAACGACCGCCGCGGCTAAAACTGGTAATTCAACTCATCAATGTTGAACAGATCCAATATTTCTGAGGGTAGGGCAATCTGCTATTGTTATCCGGGAATTGTTTCTTATTTGTAAGTAGTACAGTTTAGAAAAACGAAAGTTATTCTTATTCTTGTCAACTGAGGCTGACAGGAATAGTTTATTAATAATGTTAAATCTATTCCTTGTTAAGGTATATTTTAGATTTGTATATAAGTTAATTTTTAAAAACAAGTCCTGATGAGTCCGTAGACTTGGACCAAACAACGATAGGACCAGTAATCGAGGGCATCGTCGGTTCATCATACGAGTAAATTAATGTAGCGGAATAAGCCAACTGAGAATCCAATCATGAATAAAGACTCTTTTCTTCCTAAATTTGTCGTTATTTTTATAGTATTGCTGGTGTTGATTGTTTTGCACATAATACCTTTGCCGCTTTTGGAAATATTGATTTTGTACGTAATGGTTTTCCGGCCGCTCTGGTTTAAAAACCTGGTAGATCAGTTTTATGATCGATAGATCATTGGCCAACAATAAAAATTATTAATAAATCATTCACTGATCGTTCCTGTTAAGTGTTTGAGTAATTTCTTGACGGTCTCCTGAATAGGGTGGTAGTTTCTAGACTAACATTCGAATTCCATCGCTCCTGATTATGGAATGCAGTTTACTTTGCCTTTAGGAGGTCAAAATGAATGAAGACACATTTAACATGGATATCAGAAAATTTCTCAAAATTGTCGGGGTCACATCACAACGTGAAATCGAACATGCTGTTCTCAAAGCTGTTGAAGCCGGGAAGCTGGGCGGTTCGGAAACCCTGGAGGTTAAAATGACTCTGGAGCTTCCTGCTGTTGGCATCAGTCACTGCATCGATGGGAAAATAGCGCTTGAATAGCTTCTCCGATTGAAGAAGCGGGAAATAGAGCAGATTACGGTCGGCGAAGTCTTTAAACCATGAAATGACTTCGCCGATCGGCTAACCTGAATATGAAATGGTTTCTCTATCGGAACAGTCTGAAAATTATCGTGCTCTCAAGTTCTCCACGGGTGCGCCGGCAAATCAGAAACGCCGATTGCTTCAGCCCCGGCTTTGGCAACTTGATGATCGTTTTCCACTGAGCTGCCGCTGACCCCGACAGCGCCAATGAGGACGCCATCCTTGTCAACGATAGGAACGCCGCCAGGAAAGGTAATCAGCCCGTCGTTAGAATGTTCAATCCCGTAAAGCGGACCGCCCGGTTGCGATAACTGACCGATTTGCCCCGTGTTCATGGCGAAGAAACAAGCGGTTTTGGCTTTCTTGATGGCGATGTCCACGCTGCCTACCCAGGCATTATCCATTCTCACGAACGCCTTTAAGTCAGCGCCGGAATCCACTACAGCGATACACATCTGTGTACCGATTTTTTTTGACTCGGCAATTGCCGCAGCCATGGCCTGTTCGGCCAGTTCGTATGTTACATGCATGATCTATTCTCCTTTATTTTTTATCAAAAGTGTTTAATGGTATTCCCTTTGTTGCTTTATTTTGGAAAAATCATTTCTTCCGGCCGGATAAGATCTGTCGAATTCTTCTTCGGTCACAAAACCACCGGAGACCGCTTCTTCACGCAGCGTGCTGCGATTTTTCAAGGCCAGTTTCGCAATTTTGGCAGCATTGTCGTAACCGATGCGCGGAGCCAAGGCGGTTACCAGCATCAGCGAATTTTCCATAAGCTCGGCAATACGGTCAATATTCGGCTCAATGCCGGCAACGCAATGATCGGTGAAACTCATCGCCGCATCGCCGATAAGGCGGATCGACTGGAGCACGTTATAAATAATGACCGGCTTGAACACATTGAGTTCCAAATGCCCTTGCGCTCCGGCAAAGGTGACGGTGGTGTGATTGCCCATGACCTGCGCGCAAACCATCGTCATGGCTTCGCATTGGGTCGGATTCACCTTGCCCGGCATGATCGAAGAGCCGGGTTCGTTTTCAGGCAGCGACAGTTCACCGATGCCGGAGCGCGGGCCTGAACTCAACAGGCGAATATCATTGGCTATTTTATTGAGGCTGACCGCGATGGTATTTAACACCCCGGAGATTTCCACCATCGCGTCGTGCGCGGCCAGCGCCTCGAATTTATTGGGCGCAGAGACGAAAGGAAGCTGGGTAAACTTCGCAACTTCTTCGGCAAACTGGTCGCCAAAACCCGGTTTTGAGTTCAGGCCGGTGCCCACCGCTGTACCGCCTTGCGCCAGGGGATACAGCCGTTTGAGACTGTCGTTAATCCGGTCGATGCCCAGTTGCACCTGAGCGGCATAACCGGAAAACTCCTGCCCCAGTGTCAGCGGGGTTGCATCCTGCAAGTGCGTTCGTCCGATCTTGATTATTTCACTCCATGACTGGGATTTGTCGGAAAGCGCGCGGTGCAAGTGCTGGAGCGAAGGAATCAGCAAATGGTGCAACTGCTCGACCGTAGCGATATGCATGGCCGTCGGAAAGGCATCATTTGAAGACTGGCTGCGGTTGCAGTGATCGTTCGGATGCACCGGCGTTTTAGTTCCCATAGCGCCGCCGAGACGCTCGATAGCCAGATTGGAAATCACCTCGTTGACGTTCATGTTGGACTGGGTGCCGGAGCCGGTCTGCCAGACGACCAGAGGAAAGTTGTCGTCCAGGTTGCCGTCGATAACTTCCTGAGCCGCATCCGCTATGGCGTAACCGATTTTTTCATCGATGTTATTCAGCGCGATATTCGATAATGCGGCGCAATGCTTGACGATGCCCAGCGCGCGGATCAACGGCCGGGGCATCCGTTCATCGCCGATTTTGAAGTTAATCAGGGAGCGCTGGGTTTGCGCGCCCCAGTATTTGTCGGCGGGCACTTGTATGGGGCCGAAAGAGTCGGTTTCGGTGCGGGTATCTCCTGAGTTCGTTTTCATAGCTTATCCAGTTGTAGCCGCAGAGTTTTATTTAGCATCGTAAGCTCTGGATTATTATCGATTCCGGTGTTAGCCATGATAGCCTCCTGAGTCAGAATGAATGGGATTTGACTATAACGGTTTTCTCCCTGTTTGAATAGAAATCTTCTTGCTGGCATCGTGAGATTTCCTAAGTTCTCATCCTCAAGATAGAATCAAAAACCTTGACGCAACAACAGATACGGATAAAAGCTAGTTCAGGTTATCAATATTTTTGAGCCCATCAGGGAGGTTTCTATCATGATTAACCACGATCCATTTGGTGCGCGTCAGCAACTAAAAGCCGATAGCATCGGCTCGGTTTCGTATTATTCCTTGTCCCGACTTGAAACTTTCGGCTCAGCCAATGTCTCACGACTGCCGCACACGATAAAAATCCTGCTAGAGTCTTTATTGCGCAACTGTGACGACGACATAATTACGGAAGATCATGTCTTGAGCGTCGCCAACTGGCAGGCGCAAGGCACGCGATATGAAATACCTTTCAAACCGGCCCGGGTGATATTGCAGGATTTTACCGGCGTACCGGCTCTCGTGGATCTGGCCGCAATGCGGGATGCGATGAAGCAGCTGGGCGGCGATCCGAAAAAGATCAATCCCTTGATTCCCTGCGACCTGGTCATTGATCACTCGGTGCAGGTGGATTATTTCGGCAAGGCCAATGCCCTGTTATTGAACGAAACGGTCGAATTTGAAAGAAATGCAGAACGCTATGAGTTCCTTAAATGGGGGCAATCGGCGTTTCAAAATCTCCGCGTGGTTCCTCCTTCTACCGGCATTGTTCATCAGGTAAATCTCGAATACCTTGCGCAGGTTGTGTTCCGTAACAAGGACAAAAACGTCTGTTATCCCGACAGCTGCGTCGGCACTGATTCGCATACGCCTATGATTAACGGTCTGGGCGTGCTCGGCTGGGGTGTCGGCGGCATTGAGGCTGAAGCGGTGATGCTGGATCAGCCTATCTACATGCTGGTTCCCGATGTGGTCGGCATTAAGTTGACCGGAGAGCTGCCTCCGGGGTTACTGCTACGGATCTGGTGCTGCGCATTACAGAGCTTTGCAGGGACTTTGGCGTGGTAGGGAAGTTCGTTGAGTTTTATGGTTCCGGGCTGACAAACTTGAGTATTCCGGATCGGGCCACTCTCAGTAATATGGCGCCTGAACAAGGTTCGACGGTGAGTTTCTTTCCCATCGACGATGAGACCCTCAGCTATATGCGCCTCACCGGGCGTCATGCGGATCTGATCGATCTCACCGAGCGTTATGCCAAGGAACAGGGGCTGTTCCGCACCGACAGTACGCCGGATCCCGAATTTACTCAGCTCATGGAAGTCGATCTCGGCACCATTGAACCCTCGCTTGCAGGCCCCAAGCGCCCGCAAGACCGAATTCCCCTCAGTCAGGTAGGGCCGACCTACCGGCAAACACTGACCGCACCGGCAGGTATCAAGGGCATGGGGCTATCCGAGCAGGATCTGGAGCGTAGCGGCATTGTGTCGAAGAATGATGCACATGAGAAAATCACCCATGGCGCAGTCGTTATCGCTGCGATTACTTCCTGTACCAACACCAGTAATCCATCGGTCATGCTGGCAGCAGGTCTGGTTGCACAAAAAGCGGTGGAGCGGGGCTTGAAAGTTAAAAACTATGTCAAAACCTCGCTGGCTCCCGGTTCATTGGTGGTAACGGAGTATCTAAAACAGTCGGGGCTGCTTGGCTTTCTGGAACAGCTGGGCTTCTATCTGGTCGGCTATGGCTGCACCACCTGCATCGGCAACTCCGGCCCGCTGGATGAATCCGTTGAAAAAGCGATACTGGAAAACGATCTGGTCGTTTCAGCGGTGCTGTCCGGTAACAGGAATTTTGAAGGTCGCGTGCACCCGCTGACCAAGACCAACTATCTCGCCTCCCCGCCGCTGGTCGTCGCCTATGCGCTGGCGGGATCAACGGCGCTGGATATTACCCGTGAACCGCTTGGCGAAGGCAGGGATGGCAAGCCGGTTTACCTGAAAGACATCTGGCCTACGCCCTGGGAGAGTGGCTGAAGTAATCAGGCAGTTTGTAACGCCGGATATGTTCCGTGAGCGTTATGCGGATGTTTTTACCGGCACCAAGGCATGGCAGATGGTTGAGGTCAGCGGTACCGAATTGTATGCATGGAACGAGAATTCGACCTATATCAGAAAACCGCCGTTCTTCGAAGGGCTGACAACAGACCGGGAGGTGATAAGCCCTCTTGCCGGCATGCAGGTATTAGCCTTGTTCGGCGATTCTGTTACCACCGATCACATATCACCGGCAGGTCAAATCGCTCCCGGCTCTCCTGCCGCGTTATACCTTTTGGATAAAGGCATAGAACAAAAAGACTGGAACAGTTACGGTTCGCGTCGGGGCAACGATCAGGTGATGAGTCGAGGCACCTTTGCTAATATTCGCATTCGAAACCAGCTGGTTCCTGGCGTTGAAGGCAATGTTACGGTCTATCATCCAACCGGCGAACGTATGACGTTTTTTGATGCCGCGATGAAGTATAAAGATGCCGGCATACCGCTGTGCATCCTCGCCGGTAAGGAATACGGCTCCGGTTCATCCCGGGACTGGGCGGCGAAAGGCCCGTTTATGCAGGGTGTAAAAGCGGTTATCGCAGAGAGTTACGAAAGAATTCACCGCAGTAACCTGATCGGCATGGGTATTTTGCCGTTGCAATTTATCAACGGTGAATCGGCTAAAAGCCTGAAACTAAGCGGGACCGAAACATTTGCTATCGATATTTCCGATGCATCGGTACCGCAACAGGCAAGTTAACGTTTTAGCAACCGCGCCTGATGGAAACGTTACGACCTTTAAGGCCATAAGCCGCATCGATACGCCGATAGAAATCCAGTATTATCGGGATGGCGGTATTCTTCGCACGGTTTTGAAAAAACTAGTGTGATTTTTGGAGTTAGCAATTGACTCTCGGCAGGTTAATAATATGCTGCAGTCGTCGGGTCTGGTTTGACATAAAATACAACTAATCAAGATGGCCAAGATGGGTTAGCACAGTGCTTTCTCAGTATGCCGGTAAGTCTTGTTGTTTGCCGATGCTGTAACTTACTTGCGAGGACGACCATGCCATTTTTTTTCGGATTAAAGCATCTTCTGGCGCTGCTGTTTTTTGCCTGTAGCGTGGCCACCGCTACAGAGCAAACGCTATTAACGCTCGATGCGGCAACCCAAAAAGTCGTTCACGATAACCCTAACCTCGCTCAAATGCTGGCTCGTGCCAAGGCGATGGCCGCGATTCCATCGCAGGAAGGCAGCTTGCCCGATCCGCAAATCAGTTTCAATGCCATGAGTCTGCCGGTTGATAGCTTTAGCACCCGCACGGAAGATATGACGCAACTGGGTTTTGGTATTTCTCAAGCCATCCCGTTCCCCGGCAAACTGGCGCTGCGTGAACAGGCGGCGATGTATGAAGCGGAGGCGGCAACGCTGAATGCCGATGAGTTGCGCCTGAGTTTGCTGAGTGACGTCAAAACCCTGTGGTGGCAAGTTTTTTATCTGGATAGGGCGCTGAATATTGTGGACAGCAATCACCAGTTGCTGCAGCAGTTCGTTGATATCGCCAGAACCAAATATGAAGTTGGTGAAGGCTTGCAGCAGGATGTTTTGCTGGCCCAGCTTGAATTATCCAAACTGCTGGATCAAAAAATAAGTCTTACCGGGATGCGGCGCAATACGGTTGCGAAACTGAATGCACTGCTGGATAAACCGGCCAACGAAGAAGTACGTTTACCGGAAAAGGTTGATTTGCAATTGCCATCCATTAAGCAGGAAACCCTGCTTTATCAACAGGCGGAAACATCGAGAGCCGTACTGGAGGGCAACCGGCAAGGGATCAATGCCGCGCAATCCCGCCTGGAACTGGCCAAAAAAGATATCCTGCCTGATTTCAATGTCGAAGCGGCTTATGGTGGCCGCAATAACATGCCGGACGGCACCAGGCGCTCGGATTTACTGAGCCTGGGCGTGAGTATGAATGTACCGATTTTCGCCGCCCAAAAACAGGCCAAGGCGGTTGATCAGCGTACCAGCGAATTAATGCAGGAAAAATACGCTTTGCAGGATCAGTGGAACAAGGTTCGCTCGCAAATTTCGCAAGGCTATAACGATTACCGGAGCGCGAAGGAGCAGGTGGTGTTGTTTGAGACCGGCATCGTGCCGCAGGCAAGACAAACCGTTGCCTCGATGCTGGCTGGTTATCAGGTCAACAAGGTCGATTTCCTTAATCTGGTACGCAGCCAGGTCACCGTGTTCGAATACGAAACCCAATACTGGAAAGCCTTTATAGCAGCCCAGCAAGCGCTGGCGCAACTAAGCGCGGATGTAGGTGAGGACGATATCTATGAATAAGCAACTTTTATTAACCGCCGCATTTATGCTGGTTGTAGGCCTGGCTGGCGGATACTGGCTGGCCCAACAACAAAAAGGTGAACCGACAGTTCAAGCGCCGCCTGTCAGGCAACCTTTGTTTTATCGCAATCCCATGAATCCATCTGTTACCTCTGCCGTTCCGGCAAAGGATGCCATGGGCATGGATTATGTCCCGGTCTATGCCGATGACGAAGGATCGGCAGGCTCCGTTAAAATCGATGCCGTTACCATGCAAAATATGGGCGTACGCACTGCTACTGCAAAAAAGACCTTACTCTCGCATGTGGTACGAGCCGTTGGCCGCGTATCCTATGATGAAGAGCGTATCGTACGCCTGCATCCAAAAACCGAAGGCTGGATTGAAACGTTGCGTGTCGATAAAACAGGGCAACGGGTCAAAAAGAATGACGATCTGCTGAGCATTTATTCCCCGCAACTGGTTGCCAGTCAGCAGGAATATGTTCTGGCCTTAAACAATCTTAAAGTGCTGGAAAAAAGCCCGATTGAAGACATCCGTCGCGGTGCGGAAGAACTGGCCAAAAGTTCCCTTGAGCGCTTGAAACTGCTGGATGTTCCGGCGCATCAACTGCATGAGCTGACGACAAGCCATATCATCAAAAAAAGCCTGCATATTCATACCCCGGCGGACGGCATCGTGATCAACATAGGCGCCCGCGAAGGACAATTCGTCACGCCCGAAACCGAACTGTATATGATTGCCGATTTATCCAAAGTCTGGGTGTATGCCGATATTTACGAATACGAACTGCCTTGGGTTAAAGAAGGCGACCCGGTTGAAATGCAACTGGCCGGCGTTCCGGGGCGTACTTTCAAGGGGCACTTGGCTTTTATTTATCCTTACGCTGAAGCGAAAACCCGAACCATCAAGGTGCGCCTGACCTTTGACAATGCCGAGCTGCTGTTAAAACCCGATATGTTTGCCGAGGTCACCATTCAGGCCAAAACACAGCAGGATGCGCTGGTTATCCCTGCCGAGGCAATCGTGCGTTCAGGCGACGGCAGCCAGGTCTTTATTGCACGGGGCGAGGGCAAGTTTGAGCCGCGCAAGGTCAGAACGGGCCTTGCCTCCAATGACTATATCGCTATATTGGACGGCCTTGAAGAAGGCGAACAGGTCGTGACATCGGCCCAGTTCCTGATTGATTCCGAATCCAATTTGCGCGAGGCGACGTCTAAAATGATGGCACCCGCCGCGCCGCAAGACGGGCACAAGCATGATTAAGTGGATCATCGACGGCTCGCTGCACAATCGCTTTATCGTCTTGCTTGCGACCGCGATTCTGATCACAGCGGGACTTTGGTCGTATCAAACCATGCCTTTGGATGCGATTCCCGATTTGTCTGATGTTCAGGTCATCGTCTTTACCGACTATCCCGACCAGGCACCGCAGGTGGTAGAAGATCAGGTAACCTATCCTCTGACTACCGCAATGCTGGCCGTGCCGCATGCCAAAGTGGTGCGCGGTTACTCCTTCTTCGGCTTGTCGTTTGTCTACGTCATTTTTGAAGACGGCACCGACATTTACTGGGCACGATCGCGGGTGCTGGAATACCTCAATTACGTTAAGGGCCGGTTGCCGCAAGGCATTTCGCCGACATTGGGCCCTGATGCCACCGGCGTCGGCTGGATTTACGAATACGCGCTGGTCGATAAAACAGGCAAGCATGATCTGGCGCAACTGCGCTCCATTCAGGACTGGTACTTGCGTTATCCGTTGCAGACCGTTCCCGGCGTTGCCGAAGTCGCATCGGTCGGCGGTTACGTCAAACAGTATCAGGTGGAAGTCGACCCCAATGCCCTGCAGGCCTATCAAATTCCCTTGTCCAACGTTATCACCGCGATCAAGCGTTCCAATAATGATGTCGGCGGCCGTCTGCTTGAGTTGGGCGAAACCGAATATATGGTCAGAGGCTTGGGCTATATCAAATCGATAGCCGACCTCAAAACCGTGCCGGTGGGTGTCGATGCCAATGGTACGCCGATACGCCTGCAGGATGTTGCGCATATCCAGATAGGGCCGGAATTACGCCGGGGGCTGGTCGAGCTGAATGGCGAAGGCGAGGTCGCGGCCGGTGTCGTCGTCATGCGTTTTGGTGAAAATGCGCTGGCAACTATAGAGGGGGTCAGAAAAAAACTGGATGAACTGAAAAAAGGCCTGCCGGAAGGCGTCGAAATCGTCCCGGTATATGACCGGGGCAACCTGATCGAACGCGCCGTGGATACTCTGACCGAGGCGCTGACGCAGGAGCTGGTTATAGTCAGCATTGTCTGTGCGCTGTTTTTGCTGCATCTGCGTTCATCGCTGGTCATCATCATTACCTTGCCGCTGGGTATTCTGATGGCTTTTATCGTCATGAAGTGGCAGGGCATCAATGCCAACATCATGTCGCTGGGCGGCATTGCCATTGCCATAGGCGATATGGTCGACGGGGCTATCGTGATGGTGGAAAATGCCCACAAGCATCTTGCCGAAGCGGCCGAGGAAAAGCAGGCCGAACTGACCCGGGAGGAGCGCTGGCAAGCCGTAGGTAGTGCGGCGCAGGAAGTGGGGCCGGCACTGTTCTCTTCGCTGCTGATTATTACCGTATCGTTTATACCGATTTTTGCGATGCAGGCGCAGGAAGGCCGGTTGTTCAGCCCGCTGGCATTCACCAAATCCTATGCCATGGCGGCGGCAGCGATATTAACGATCACCGTAGTGCCGGTATTGATGGGGTATTTTATACGCGGAAAAATCACGCCGGAACAAGAGAATCCCGTTAACCGTTTTTTGCATGCTATTCATGCACCGGTTCTGAAGCTGGCAATGCGCTGGAAAGCCGTGACTGTTCTGCTGGCCGCATTGTTGATGGCGTCTACATTGTACCCGTTATCAAAGCTCGGCAGCGAGTTTATGCCGCCATTGGATGAAGGCGACATTCTGTATATGCCGACGACGTTTCCCGGCATATCCATCACCAAGGCGCGGGAGCTGTTGCAGCAAACCGATAAGATACTGAAAACCTTCCCGGAAGTGCATCAGGTTTTTGGCAAGATAGGCCGTGCGGAAACGGCAACCGATTCAGCCCCGTTGATGATGGTGGAAACGACGGTGCAGCTAAAGCCAAAAAGCGAGTGGCCCGATCCTGATAAATCGTCCAGGCAGTTAATGGATGAAATGAATGCGGCCATTCATTTTCCCGGCATGGCCAATGCCTGGACGATGCCGATCAAAAACCGTATCGACATGCTGTCCACCGGCATTAAAACGCCGGTGGGTATCAAGGTGTCTGGGCCTGACCTGAACGTCTTGCAAACGTTGACAGAGCAAATAGAGCAGGCGATGAAAACCCTGCCGGAAACCTTGTCAGCGTATGGCGACCGGGTAGTCGGCGGCTATTTCCTGGATTTCGACATCAATCGGGAAGCAGCGGCGCGTTATGGCCTGACCGTCGGCGATGTGCAGGACGTAATCCAAAGCGCCATCGGCGGCATGAACATCACCGAAACCGTGGAAGGACTGGAGCGTTACCCGGTTAATCTGCGTTATCCGCGCGATCTACGTGACAATCTGGATGCCTTGAAACGTGTGTTGGTGCCTACGCCAACAGGCAGCCAGATACCGTTGATTCAGGTAGCCGACCTGACCTTGCGACGCGGTACCGATGTGATTAAAAGTGAAGGCGCAAGGCCCAATGCCTGGGTTTATGTCGACATCACAACGTCCGATATAGGCGGCTTTGTCAGTCAGGCGAAAAAAACACTGGCAGAGCGCGTCACTCTGCCGGCCGGTTACACGGTTTCCTGGTCCGGCCAGTTTGAATATATGGAACGCGCAGCGGAGCGTCTGCGCATCGTCGTGCCGATTACGCTGCTGCTGATTTTCCTGCTGCTGTATTTCACCTTCAGAAATCTGACCGAGCCCGCGATAGTCATGCTGACCATCCCTTTCGGGGTGATCGGCGGCGTCTGGATGATTTACGGGTACGGATTCAATCTGTCTGTTGCGGTCTATGTCGGCTTTATCGCGCTGGCAGGCACGGCGGCTGAGACCGGCATCATGGTGTTGAGTTTTATCGACCTGGAAATAGAGCGGCTCCGGGAACAGAAACAAGCCCCCTGACCGCCCTGGAGATCAGCAACGCGGCCGAGACCGCCACCTCACGGCGCGTGCGCCCGGTAGCCATTACCGCCATCGCCAATATCGTGGGTTTGATCCCGATCATGTGGGCTACAGGCACCGGCGCCGACGTGACCCAGCGCATTGCCGCGCCGGTTTTGGGAGGCATGCTGACGGTGTTGATCCTGAGTCTTTTGGTATTTCCGGTGATCTACAGCCTGGTTTTACAATTTCAGGAAAGAGGCAAGCAGGGAAGTGTTAAATAATAGATTGCCTTAATAGGGTGCGTTAATGGTTTTTAATGCACGTTTATTGTGCGAGCAGACCTGGGTAGAAAATAAGAAAGTGCTTAAGTTATTGGTTTTTCATGAGTGGCATTATTCATGCTTTAAAGAATAGTTACGCTGGCTGGGCTGATGTTTCCTGTTTCGTTCATCAATCCACGAACTATGGGAGATAAAAAGTGATAGCAAGCTAACAATCTGAAAAAAACGATGCCTTTTTACATTTTTTTGAATTAGTCTGGAGAAAACATATGAAAACAAAGTTACTAATTACTCTGTTCCTTATTCTCGGCTTGGTGGCCGCTTGCGCAGAGATGAGTCCGCATCCGATGGATATGAGCCAAGCCGTACAAAACGCAACAACCAAATCCGATCATGAGGCGCTGGCAAAACACTATGAAGAAGCGGCGAAAGAAATGCAGCTTAAGGTCGAGGAGCACAAGAAGCTTCTCAGTCAATATGAGTCAAAAAGCTATCTCTACGGTAAGCAGGCGGAAGATTTAAAAGCGCACTGCCGAAGGCTGATTGATGTCTATGAAAAAGCCGTCGAAGAAAATCTGGAAATGGCGAAGATGCATCGCCAGATTTAACGGTGCTGTTAGGATTGCTGGGCAGCAGTAACCTGGAGCCACCGTGGGAGGCTATCAAAGTGCGATGCCAGTTTCTAGAGTGGGCGCAGCAGTCCATATCGCAATGCCGCGGCAACAGAGAGGTTTATCGTAATGAAGAGACACCCCAATTATATCCCGGCGTTTCATTTCCGCTGGTTGACGCGCTGGTACGATCCGATGATGCGGCGCTTGTTTCCGGAAGAGGCATTAAAGACTGCTTTGGTCGCGCAGGCCCGCATTCAGTCAGGCCAACACTTGCTGGATATGGGCTGTGGTACGGGAACGCTCACTCTGCTGATCAAGCAAATCCAACCGAACGCCACAGTATACGGACTCGACGTGGATCCCCAGGTGTTGGACATCGCACGAAGGAAGGCCGAACAACAGGCGGGAGAGACCATCGTCCTGCAACAGGGTACGGCGACTTGTTTGCCTTATCTGGACGGCAGCTTCGATCGTTTGTTTGCCTGCCTGATGCTGCATCACCTGACGCGGGAGGATAAACGACGTGCGCTACGGGAAGCATTCCGGGTGCTCAAACCCGGTGGCGAACTGCATGTGGCGGATTTCGGCAAACCGCACGGTCTGGCCATGTGGCTAATTTCGCTGGCGGTACGTTGGGCTGAAGAGGTTCACGATAACATCCTGGGCCTATTGCCGGTTTTTATGGCGGAGGCCGGATTCTGTCCGGTAGAGGAGACCTCCCGTTATCGCACGGTGACTGGCTACCATCGCTTTATACCGAGCCTGTAAACCAGGGGGAGATGGGCTATGAAGCCTGCGTTAGCATCGAATAGAAGACTGAAAAGCACCTGATTACGTATTGCCAAAAGCATAAAAACCGGATTTCTGATTTCATCGTGTTACGAAAACTATAGGGTAAGACAATGACAAAATATTCTCAGAAAATAACTTATACCTGTCCCATGCACCCTGAAGTTCGACAGGAAAATCCAGGGAACTGTCCCAAATGCGGAATGTCCCTGGAACCAATGGCCCCGATGGAAAGCAAGGGTTTCGGAACTCATACCGAATATGTGTGTCCGATGCATCCTGAAATCATCCGCAGTGAACCGGGCTCCTGTCCCAAGTGCGGCATGGCTCTGGAACCCCGAGACGTTTCAGGGGAGGAGAGGAAAACCAGGAACTCACCGATATGAGTCGAAGGTTTTGGATCAGTACTGCGCTGTCGATACCTGTGTTCATTTTGGCGATGGCCCACGACCTGATTCCGGAATTGATTATCCGGCTCCTTCTTCATCCATCAGTTGCAATGGATTGAATTTGCTTTAGCCACACCGGTCGTTTTATGGGGCGGCTGGCCGTTTTTTCAGCGCGGCTGGCGTTCCGTCATCAGTCGCAATTTGAACATGTTTACCCTGATCGCATTGGGTATCGGCGTCGCCTGGGGTTACAGCGTGGTAGCAACGGTTGCACCGGAAATTTTTCCGCCAACCCTGCGCAACTCAGACGGCATGGTGGCCGTCTATTTCGAGGCCGCCGCTGTCATTACCGCCTTGGTGCTGCTGGGGCAAGTACTGGAATTACGGGCTCGAAGCCGCACCAGCCAGGCTATCAAGATGCTGCTGGAGCTGGCGCCGAAAACAGCGCGCCGGGTGACAGGCGACGGCAAGGAAGAAGATATTCCCCTTGAACAGGTACAACCGGGCGATGTGTTACGCGTCCGGCCTGGTGAAAAAATCCCTGTTGACGGTGTCGTGCAGCAAGGTTATAGCAGTGTCGATGAATCCATGGTGACCGGCGAATCTATTCCGGTGGAAAAAAATGCAGGGGATCGCCTGATAGGCGCTACCGTCAACAGCACCGGCAGTCTGCTGATGCTCGCCGAGAAGGTCGGCGGCGAAACGCTGCTGGCCCAGATCGTGAAGATGGTCAGCGAAGCACAGCGCAGCCGGGCGCCGATCCAGAAACTGGCGGATGTGGTTGCAGCCTGGTTTGTGCCGGCCGTGGTGATTATTGCCGTCATTACATTGATCGTCTGGTGGCAGTGGGGGCCGGAACCGCGTTTGGCTCATGCCATTGTTAATGCGGTAGCCGTACTCATTATTGCTTGCCCCTGTGCTCTCGGTCTTGCCACGCCGATGTCGATTATGGTCGGTACCGGCAGGGGCGCTCAGCTCGGGGTATTGATTAAAAATGCCGAAGCGCTGGAGATCATGGAAAAAATAGATACGTTAGTGATCGACAAAACCGGCACGCTGACAGAGGGTAAACCCCGTCTCATGTCAGTCATAGCCGGCAAAAATTTTTCCGAAGAAGACGTGCTGTATCTCGGCGCAAGCCTGGAACGAGCCAGCGAACACCCGCTTGCCGCCGCCATTGTTAAAGGCGCTGAAGAAAAAGGCATCAAGCTGACTGCCGGAGAACAATTTGAATCGGTAACCGGTAAAGGTGTTAGTGGCAGGATTTCAGGCCGCCAGGTTGCGCTGGGTAATGCCAAATTAATGGAAGCGCAGAATATCGATACAACGCCTTTACAAAAACAGGCTGACGAGCTTCGTCTGGAAGGACAGACCGTCATGTTTGTTGCCGTGGACGGGAAGCTTGGCGGATCTTATCAGTGTCGCCGATCCCATCAAATCGTCAACACCGGAAGCGCTGAAAGCCCTGCACGAATGCAGGGATAAAAGTCGTCATGCTCACCGGCGACAATAAAACCACAGCCAATGCGGTGGCAAAAAAACTCGGCATAGACCGGGTTGAAGCGGAAGTATTACCCGAACAGAAAACCGAAATTGTTAAACAATTGCAGGCCGAAGGCCATATCGTGGCAATGGCGGGTGACGGTATCAACGATGCACCGGCATTGGCACAGGCACACGTAGGTATTGCCATGGGTACGGGCACCGATGTCGCCATGGAAAGTGCAGGGGTCACGCTGGTCAAAGGCGATCTGCGTGGAATCGCCCGGTCACGGCTCTTAAGTCAAGCGACCATGAGTAATATCCGTCAGAACCTGTTCTTTGCTTTCATTTACAACGCCCTCGGCGTTCCTGTTGCAGCCGGTGTGCTGTATCCGTTCTTCGGCATTTTGCTTTCACCGATGATTGCGGCGGCAGCGATGAGTTTCAGTTCGGTTTCAGTCATCACGAACGCTCTGCGACTGCAGAAGATTATCGCTTTAAAACCGTTGTTAAGCTTTTCTATAAAGAGGCCGTTGAGGCGAACTTGAATATCGCAAATATGCACCGCTAAAAATCAATCATAGCCGCCCGCTACGATGCAGTCGGCGGTTAACCTGCCAGTGATAGATTCTGGCGAGCAACGGACGAATCAGCGGCAAACCGATCAGCCAGGCCAGCGGTTTCAGCAAAGGCACTTTGCTCATCAGCAGGATATAAGCATCCATCTCGGAAAGAATCTGTTGATTCTCATCCTGAACATGCAGTTCGGTTAGCGCCTTGTGCGGGTCGATGCCGATTTTACGCAGCTGCTCTTCCTGGCCGGTGATGTCGATCCAGCAGACATTTTCGCCATGCTTTACCGGCGAGTTTTTCATAGGTCAGTCTGTCCTTGACGCATCTTGGACAGGCGCCATCGTAGTAAACCTTGACTGTTGGCTTTATTCTGATTCATTTTATTGCCTCCTATCGGCGAGGGTGATAAGCAAAAATTACAGGCAGGTTTTATGGTTTTATCAGAAAACCCTGAACTTACACCTCTCATACCGGATCGCCGATCAGAGAGATTGGAAATTATTTTTATGTTTGTTTGACAACCAAACTACAACTTGAGCATGCGTGTTTTATTAGATACATTAGAGCCTGAGGCAAATATCAGAAAGCAATCTGTTCTCAAAGCACCAGGGGTGTCATCAAATCTTATTGTTGAGTATGAAATAGTTTATCAAGGCTAAGATTTTTTCCATCCTTTTATAATTAATCAGGCAGTAAAATTCTTGAAGAGGTTTTTATGCAATCAACAAAATATTTACGGTACATTACTGGAGCCGTGGCTTTGTCAGTTTCATGTCTGGTTTTTTCAGACTCATCTTTTGCCCAAAATAAACAGATTGAAAGAATCGTGGTATTTGGCTCCAGCTTAAGCGACTCGGGTAATGCCTTCGTTTTGCTCTCTGACCCTGCTTCATTTGGCTTTAGTGAAGAGTGCATTAAGCTAATGGGTTCCCCGGCCAATGTGCCTCCCTATGATGCTTTGGACGAATTGCTTATACCAGACGGCAGTTATGCTAAAGGCGGGCATCATGAGACCAATGGCGCTACCTGGATAGAGCAGTTTGCGCGCGGCAAAGGCTTGTCTGGTAATGTGCTGCCTGCCTTAAGGAATCCAGGGACACAGGCTAGTAATTATGCAGTGGGTGGTGCCCGTGCTTCAGATTATCCGTGCCGCTTCAATTTGGCAGATCAGCTGGATGAATATCAGAGAGACTTTTCGGCGACATCCGCTAACACTTTAGTTGTGCTTGAAATAGGCGGTAATGATGTTCGGGATGCTTTAGCCGGATTAGGGTTGGCAGGATTCCAGCGCCAATAATTACTGCTGCACTCGATAATATTGGAAATACTATCCAAACGCTTTATGGTCAGGGCGCTAGAAATTTTCTATTGGTCAATGTACCTGCTATTGGGAAAACACCTGCTGTCAGAAAGCTTGATGCTTTTATTTCTAGTTCTATCCTGGTACTGTCGGCTTTGTGGTGCGACTGCAAACTATTTGGCCGGAAGTTTTTAATTTAGGATTGGCACAGTTGCAAGTTAATTTGAACGGACTACGCTTACCTGAGGTTGATGTGCGGACGCTGAATCTTTATGGGTTGCTTAATGAGATTATTGAAAATCCAGTCTCGTTTGGAATTATAAATACTGATGATGCTTGTGTGACGCCGAATATTGCGCCGTTCCAATGCAAAAAACCTGATACTTATTTGTTTTGGGACGGGATACACCCCACCAAAGTCGTTCATGACATCATGGCCCAGCAGGCCGCCGAAGTTCTTCTGACGCCCACACCATAAGGCCGGAGGAGGGTTGAGCAATTTAATGCTCAACCCTTTTATCTTGTCTTGTGTATATTAGGAGGCGCATAGAGCGTGAAATTGAAGTCGAATGATTCAAGCTGTAAAACAGCGTCCAATTTTTACCGCTTTCAATATCTGTTTTTACCAGGTCACGTAAAAATAAATATCACTAAACAATATGTTAGTAACTTTTACCGATTAATTTTGGCGCTGTTAGCCGGCAAAAATTCGTCGTTGAATAACAAAATCAGGATTTGATCGGCAATGAATTTTTTTAAACGCGCACGTACTCGATACATTCTACATCGCCATGCCATTGCGCATGCCCTGTGGGCAGAAGTTGCCGAAAAACTAGCCCCTTTGCAGGGCATGACTGCAGTTGAGAAAGCGCACTTGCGAGAACTGAGCACGCTGTTTTTGCATGAAAAAAAGTTCTTCGGCGCTCAGGAGCTTCATCTCACTGACGCAATGCGTGTGACAATCGCCATTCAGGCCTGCCTTCCGGTGCTTGGACTCGGGATCGGCTGTTTGTCTGGATGGACCGAGATCATCGTTTATCCGGGTGCATTTCGGATTGATAGGGACGACAGGGATGAGGCGGGTGTTGTACATCATCAGGAACAGGCGCTAATCGGCGAATCATGGTCGCGAGGGCCACTAATATTGTCATGGGACGATGTTGAGCGGGATATGCAGGGGAAACAATCAGGCCGCAATGTCGTGATTCATGAAATTGCCCATAAGCTGGATGTGTTAAACGGTAGTGCCAATGGTTACCCGCCTCTGCATTATGGGATGGACGTCACACAGTGGGCAGCTTCGCTGAGCGCCGCCTATCAGTCATTGGTCCGGCGAGTCGAGCATCATCATCGTGCATGCATTGACCCTTATGCCGCGACGAACCCTGCGGAGTTTTTTGCAGTAATCAGTGAATATTTTTTTTGTGCGCCTGAGATTCTTCATGCGCACTTTGCTGAGGTTTATCAGCAACTCAAGCTTTATTATCGGCAGGACCCGTTGAGCCGTGTTCATTGTGAGTAAACAGATACCATGCCCGTTGTTCAACGAAGAAAATCAAAACAAATCCTGCAAATATTGGGACCTCAGAAAACCACTTTGGTAAACTTTGCGTTGGGCGTTAGTACCTGCATTTTGACAATCTGATTCAGTTCAATTTGCTGTTTTTGCCCATTATCAATAACCAGATATTCGCGCTTTTCAGCGGTGGTAAGCGTATCCACCGCTTTGCCTTCAATCGTTTGATGGTCTTTTAGCGTCAGTCTTACTTGATAACCGTACATGCAGGCGATTTCAAGGTAATCGTGTAACTCGCAGGATATGGAACATTGATTCATAATTTTTTCTTTCATGCCAAATTTATATGTTAGCCTAGCGCATTTAAATACCTTAAATAATTTAATACAAAATAGATCAATGAGTAAACTACCCAATTGCCCTAAGTGTGGCTCAGAATACACTTACAATGATGGATCCATGTACATTTGCCCCGAATGCGCACACGAATGGCCACAAGACGCGCAAGCCGAAAGCGGGGAAGATGCTGGTCGTGTGATCAAGGACGCCAACGGTAATGTGTTGCAAGACGGTGATACTGTTACTGTAATTAAAGACCTCAAGATTAAAGGTTCGTCCCTTGTGGTCAAAGTCGGAACTAAAGTTAAAAATATTCGTCTAGTCGATGGTGATCATGATATCGACTGTAAAATTGACGGCATTGGAGCAATGCAGTTGAAATCAGAGTTTGTGAAAAAGATTTAATCAAGCCGCGTTCGGAGCTGATGACTTTGAATATCCTCTTTCATCAAGCTTCGAACGTGATATGTTGGTTTTAACAGCCAATTTTAATTTCACAAACCCAATCCAAACAAACATATCCCCACCGCATCCCGCCCACTTATACATCATCGGTCATAAAACCAGTAGGTAACTTACCTGCGTCAGGAGTATTACCTTGGCGGCCTTGCAAGAGTAAGGCGCGGATACGCTGGTGAACTTTTTTCTGTTCGGCTCGAAGCTTTTTTGCTGCTTCTTTGGCTATGCCTTCCTGACGGGCGTGCCAGCCATCGATGATAATTTGTGATACCAGTGTACCCAAAAACACACCAAGGGCAATTTGTAGTATGAGGATCACGGCGTTTTTTTCCTGGGGATAAAAAGCCGCTGAATTAAATCGACGGCTTAATCATCAATCTATTCCATTGCGAGAACCCATTAAATGCCATGCTCTTGTTGGTTGCCGCTTAGGTTAGTCGCTATCTGATACCTGTGTTTCAGTCGTGAAGTAAGATTCCAAGTATCTGTGTTCAGCAAATCGCATCAATTCAGAAAGAGATTAATTTGACTGCAAGGCTGGGCGGGATAAAATCACTATGACGCTTATCAACTTGCCGCAAGTCATCCGATAGGTTCACATCCAATTTACTTTAAGAGGCCATTATGAAAGGCGATAAGAAAATTCTGGAAATTCTCAACGGTCTGCTTGCCGGAGAGCTAAGCGCTTCCGATCAATACCTGATCCATGGTGAAATGTTCGCCGATTTCGGCCTGAACCATCTCGCAGAAAAAAGCCTGCACGAGTCCGAACATGAACGACAGCATGCCCGTGCCTTGATTCAGCGTATTCTGTTTTTGGAAGGAACACCCAACCTGGCCAAACGCCAGGCCTTGACTGTCGGCAGCAAGGTGCCGGAAATGCTAAAAGCCGACCTGGAGGTTGAATATCATGTGGTCGGCGAGCTGAAAAAAGCCATCGCTGCCTGCGAAAAAGTCGGGGATTATGTGACCCGCGACATGCTGGTCGCGCAACTGGAAGATACGGAAATGGACCATGCCTACTGGCTGGAGCAACAGCTACAGCTGATCAGCCTCGTGGGGCTGGAAAATTATCAGCAAAGTCAAATGAAACCGGGCATTTAAGCTAGCGAGGACACCGACATGAAAGGCGAAAAAAAAATCATCGAAATTCTCAACAAGGTACTCAAAAACGAACTAACCTCGATCAACCAGTATTTCCTGCATGCCCGCATGTTTCGTCACTGGGGGCTGGAAAAACTCAACGACTACCAGTACAAGCAATCGATCCGTGTCATGAAGGAAGCCGATGAGATTATCGAGCGTATCTTGTTTCTGGAAGGTCTGCCCAATCTGCAAGACCTCGGAAAGCTGCTGATCGGCGAAAATGTCGTCGAATGTTTAAACGGCGATCTGGAATACGAAAAAAATATTCAGCGGCCAATGCTGATAAAAGCAGTGGCTTTATGCGAGGAATTGCAGGACTACGTCAGCCGCGATCTGCTGGAAGAGTTGCTGGAGCACTGCGAACAAGCCATCGATTGGCTGGAAACCCAGCAAAGCCTGATAAAGGATGTCAGTCTGCCTAACTATTTGCAATCGCATATGCAGTCCGGCGGCGATTGACACCGTCGCCACTTGCCGAACAGCCGCGATCAAGGTCGCGGTTTTTTTATTTTTAGGCGTAAGAGGGCTTGACAGATACTCAAAACTAAATGAGAATGCTTCTCAACAATTATGTGTTATTGCACTTTTAGAGGAGTTTTTTCCATGTATGTCTGTATTTGCCAGGCGGTGACGGATCTCGATATTCATCAAGCCGCCAGAAACGGAGCAAAAACGCTCAAGGATTTACGCCGCGATTTACAGGTAAGCGTTGATTGCGGTCGTTGCGCTAGTTGCGCCCGTAAGTGTTTAAAATCAGCTAACGAAGATTTTTCGGGGGGTCTGCAATTGTCCGCCAGCGCCTGATTCGTCCGCCGTTTATTACCCTGACATTTCATTATACGAACAGCGTTTCCAGAACCTGTCCAAAAACGACCGTTTGTTGAACAAGTTTATACAGGCATTGGTTAAAATAGGGTGTTCAAAAACTGTATTTTGAATTTTTGTGATGGGCAGCAATGGGTCCAAACAGCCAGTCGATGTCTGGTCCAGTTAGGGGTGTTTTTTAATAATTGTCAGGTCAAATCTGAACTCAGACAGTTGAATTTATGCAATATGCCGCTGGTTCCCAATTGCTGATCTATGCAGTCAAAGGCTTCGCATAATTGGCTTTTGATTCTAAATATTCATTATTTACGATAGAGGTTACTGGATAATCTTTATCTCACCAAACCCAATTCAAACAACACCCCCCACCGCAGCACCTAGCCGCTTAAATATCCGATAAGAATCGTTGTGAATACGTCATTTGACTGGAAAATCGGAGCGGAGTTCGCCAAGTCCGGCGAGTTGCTTGACCAGGCGCTTGTGCGGTAGAAGAGCCTGGCAGAGTAAAAAAATGAGGTGCGGGAGAAAATGGGCAGCAGTTCGGCCAAAATCGGACTGATATTCGATGTTATGGTGCGACTATTTATGAGACAAAAAAACAATCTTTAAGGCATTTAATATTAAGTCACACGAACAGAATCTTCAATTCAGTTAATCATTTTAGATACGGAAGAACGCTGTCGGGCGGCCGCTATCTCTCTTTTCTTTTGCTACATCAGTCGCTTAAATCCAACTGATACCCTGAGCTCAGCCGAGATCGAAATAACAACAAAAAGTGATATAGGCTCACAAAATTCCCTTACTTTCTTTGATAGTATTACTTCGTCACCAGTAAATCGAAATTAAGTTGACCTTATTTTTTATAAAATATCATTATTTAATAATATTAAAAATATCTTATTCGTGGAAATAAAAATTGAAGAATCAAACGAAAAAAGCCTACTAATGCCCTTGCTACTAGCTCGCCTGGCAACGCAAATATTTGCAGCGCCGGCTGACTGTACTGTGACTAATCCCATTGTTGCTCAAGGATGATGAACCCAAATGATGAGTTATTAGCAGCGCATGAAAGGTCTATGTTTGTATTCGGTACAACAACATTTCAGGAGAATGTTTATGACTATACAAAAGAATTTAAAAGGGTTAGCAGTCGTGTCATTGATGCTTATGACAACGATTGCCGATGCTGCAGAATCTCACCTGCTACCAGCACCTACCGTGAGTGGTAATACCCAAGGTCGGCTTTTGGCGAGTAACTGTTTCCAATGCCATGGCACCTACGGTAGTGGCGGCTTTGATTCCGCTGCTTGGCAAGAATGAATATCTATAGTGAATTGATCGAATATCTGAACGGTGCAGAAGACCCTGACAGCATTATGGCTGCACACGTAAAGGGCTATACCCAAGAACAATTGCAAGCCATAGCTGACTACTTGGCTAATCCTTAAGAGGAGAACATATAATGAATCGTAGAAACTTTCTTAGTAGCATGACCGTTGGTGGATTGGGACTTCTGACGCTTATCTTCATTCCCCGCCTTTGCCGGTGACAACGAACTTACAGGCCCGGTTCAGTTCGCGGTCCCTACCAATACCGGGATTACCGGCCATATCGTTGTTTTAGGCGGCGGCATGGCTGGCGCCACCGTTGCCAAATATCTGCGGCTATGGGGCGGCACCGATGTGCAAGTGACGCTCGTGGAAAAAAGTGCAACCTATACTTCCAATATCCTGAGTAATACGGTGCTGACTGGTCAGCGTACCCTGGCCAATCTCGCCTATGCTTACAGTACGTTGGTCAATCATTACGGTGTTAATCTGGTCACTAAAGAGGTAACGGAAATTGGCGATGGTTCCATCCTCTTGGCAGACGGTACGATACTTGATAACTATGACAGACTGGTAATTGCGCCTGGGCTTGAGTTCGATTTAATGCCCGGCATGTCCAGCTTGACTGAGTATGACACCCTTATTCCGCATGCCTGGAAGGCAGGACCACAGACCACTTTATTGCGCAATCAACTCGTCAGCATGACCAATGGCACTAACGTGGTTATCACGATTCCTAAAGCGCCTTATCGTTGCCCTCCAGGGCCTTACGAGAGAGCCTGCGTTATCGCTGACTGGTTAAAAACGAACAAACCGAATAGTAAAGTAATTGTCCTGGATGCCAATGCGGACATCCTGGTTGAAAAAGATAACTTCAACTATGCCTTTACCGTGACACATGCCGGCGTTGTCGATTACCGTCCGGGATGTACGATAACCAATGTAGACAGCGCCAACCGGGTTGTCATTTATGATCAGGGCTTGTCTCTCGGTAACACGGTTAATGCTGGTGTTCTAAATCCCATTCCACCGCAACGAGCTCCGCAGTTATTGGCAAACGCCGGCCTGCTTGATGGTAGTGGATTTGCACCAGTCAACGTCCTAAACTATGAATCGACTAAAAAGGCAGGCGTTCATGTCATTGGCGACGCGAGTAATACGACAATGCCAAAGGCTGGCCACATAGGCAACCAGCAAGGCAAGACCTGTGTGGATGCTATCTTGCGTTTGCTCCAGGGCCAACAGCCAGACCCTGCACCGGTTACCAATTCCGCTTGTTACACGCCAATCACCGCGAGCACAGCCACTTGGCTCTCTGCCGTGTATCAATATGACCCCGGCACTAAAAAGATGGTGATCCCACTCCAACACAATAGCGGTAAGGCCATTGCTGCCACCACAGCGACTACAGATAACTATCAAGACATGTTGGTCTGGTTCAACACGGTGATGGGCGATACGTTCGCCTAACGTTTTTGTATTGGCAAGGGCAGAACCTCGCGGTAGCACCTACTAGTTGTATAAGAGGTTCTGCTTTTGCTCTTTTAATCTTAGCCGCCAGCTTAGGGTTCTAAGCTGGCATTCAACTACGAAAATAAAATGCAGTTCGCCAGTTAAATGCATCGCACAACGTTAACCCCATCAAACCCAATTTCAAACACCCCCCACAACTAAAACGTCCGTTTGAAATAATAATTCGGTTTCGCATTGTCCATGCTAAGCTCGTTGAGCAAAGCAACGTGCAGCCCAATATTTACGGATGCAACGTATTGGGTTACTCTTCGCTAACTCAATCGACAGACAGGTTTTTTGATATTATCAAAAACCTAAGAATTTACATTTCCCATTATGGCTATATTACAAACTTTAGGCGTAGCATCGTGCTTGGGTGGGCCAATGCGTTTATGTGGCTATGCGGCAGAAATGCTGCACGATGAATTTGACCGGCAAAAACCTGAACAAAAACGCCTGCAGCTCCAGTGGCATATGGTTTATCCTGAAAGTCACGGGTCAAAGGAGGAAAAATTATCCGGGCTTAATCAATCGATAAGCCGGTTTACTCAATACTGGACAGAACAAAACCAGACTTTTCTGGTCATTGGCGGCGACCATTCCTGTGCATTGGGAACCTGGGGCGGCGTGCTAAATGGATTACAGCAGCCCGGTAAATTCGGCCTGATCTGGCTGGATGCACATATGGATGCGCACACCTTTGCTACGTCGCCATCCGGTAATATTCATGGCATGCCGCTGGCTGCTTTGCTTGGAAGAGCGGACAAAAAACTGGCGACGATGTATCCCGGCTCCGGTTTTATCAAACCGGAAAACCTCATTCTGATCGGTGTCCGGAGTTATGAAAATGAGGAATACGATCTATTAAAGCAAGCAGAGGTAGAAATTGTTTTTGCCGACCGGATTAATGGGCTTGCCCAAGTGTTAATTAAAGCCATCGATAAGCTCAGTCTGTCTTGCCAGGCTATTGGCATCAGCATTGATTTGGATTTTATCGATCCTGAAGATGCTCCCGGCGTGGAAACGCCTGCTCAGGGCGGCATTAAAGCCGAAGAACTGATTGAAGCGCTTTCGTTGATTAATCGGCATCCGAAAGTATGCGGCCTGGAAATAAGCGAATTTAATCCGGAAAAAGACTCCGAAAATAAAACCTTACACTTGATGAAAGATATTATTGAGGCGTTCTATGGCGAGAGCGTCATAGCAAAGCGTCGGTCTTGGCCGCCATAATAAAATCATTAACATGTAATCCTTTTATCTTGTGAGACCACCAGGTCACAGTCACTTTGCCCCATTCCGTTAAAATTGCCGGATGATGGTTTTCTTGCTCGCACAGCGCGCCGATTTTATTGGTAAACTCCAAGGCGTCTTGCAAAGTTATTGAACTTGAAGGTCTTTTGTAAGCGCTTTATGCCGTCTATTTCAATAATCTCCCAGCCCTGTAATTGCGGCATAAATTCGTCAATTTCCGCCTGAGTAGCCAATGGTGCGCCAATTCTGCATACTTCACAGGTTTTACCGAGTCAGGTTGTCATAGGTATTCTCCATTTGGATTATCAACTCGTTTGCACTGAAAATCTTCCTTGAATAGTTACAGGTTAGGGAAATAAAGGTATTGAAGCAATAGGTAGTATTACCAATCGGATGAAGTTTCCAGGTCAAGGTTACCGGACTGTATCCACGACTGCCGGAATTTTGAGGCTGAACATAAATGAACATTACAAGGTATTCAATAAGCCAAATAAGTTTTTAGGATCATTGAGTTCGGGTATTAAATCTAACTCTGTACCCAGTTGATGTTCTTTTGCCAAGTTCATAGACAACCCGAAGTATGGAATAATCTTCCAACGCAAAACCGACTGAATCAAACAGCGTAATCTCCTGATTATTCTGTCTTCCGGGCTTATTCTTGCAAACCAGTTCCCATAATTCGGCATAGATAAGATCGGCTTCACATTGCTGCACTTCCCCTTCTACCAGACTTTGCGGTTTGTATTCGACCACCAGCTTGACCTGATTCAGGAATTCAGCGGATAGCTCGGTTTTGCCCGGACAGTCGCCGCCCATCGCATGTATATGTGTGCCCGATGAAATATCCTCAAATTCAAACAAGGACTGCCGTTTTTTGGCGGCTGTCGCCGTTATCACAATATCGGCATGACGCACGGCTTCGATGATACTATCTGCAAGGAATTAACCTGAACTTTTGTCCGGACAGATTTCGTGAGAATTTGGCCATGGCCTGCGGATCGGTATCAAAAAAACGGACTTCTTCCAGTTGAAAAAAACCGGCGAATGCCATTACCTGAAATTCCGCCTGCGCTCCGGTGCCGATAATGGCTAATGATTTTGCATTTTCACGGGCCAGATATTTTGCGGCCAGAACACCCGTCGCCGCTGTCCTGAATGCGGTTAATAAGGTCATTTCACTGATCATTAGCGGATAACCGTTAGCCGGCATCGCTTAAAGCGCCTATAGCGACAACGCTGAGTTTGCCTTTAAGCGGATTGCCGGGATAGCCGTTAACATATTTAAATGCATATAATTGTTGGTCTGCACAGGGCATCAATTCAATGACACCGTCGAGGATAATAAGTTCCGTGACGCGGCGATAAAATAAATTCGTTCCAACGCCCGAAGTCTTCTTCTAAAGCCGAAATAACACGCTCAAAGAAATTTTCCAGGCCAATGATCTGTATCAGTTTCTGAATATCGGTAACGGTAAGAACTTTCATGATCTGCACTCCGCTAGTCGCTAAAGGAATGTTAACAGCACGTTCAAAATCAGGCAACCAGTCTTTGAAATCGCAGACATAGTTATAGCCGCAGACAGTTTTTAAAGGGCTGCGGTTAATGATGGTCAATATCCGCTCGGCTCTTTGTAAGGTTTCGGTTTTCGGGCCGAACGGGTTTAAGCGCATTTTCGGGCCGGGCGGAAATGCGTAATCGCAGATAAATAACACGTCCTGATAAATATAAATCGTATAGCCCGGCGTATGACCGCCTATGTGATACGCTGCCAGCCCATCAACCGCAAAGTCATCGTTGAAGCGTTCATCGATCGGAAATGATTTGATTAGAGGATTTTCTGCATCCAAGGCATGCAGGTAGACTTTTGCATTCCAGAGCTCACGGTATTGATTCGATGCCCCCATAAAATGCGGGTGAGTAAAGAATATTTTACTGCACCGGTTCCAGCGTGCGATTAAATGCGGAAGGGCAGTCGATCCATACAGCCTCATGTTCCGTTTCGATCCGGTAGGCCGCATGTTCCAGTCCCAGTTTGGGCACTGAGACCAGTTGGGTAACGCTGTCATTGATTTGAGTGGCGGTGACGCGATAGGTTGTTTCGGCTTCTTCCCAACTGAGAAATTTATCGCGATGGGCTCCGCAAAAGGGGCAGACATCAGGGGGATCGCCGATCATGTTATAACCGCAGGTTGTGCAGACCCATTGATTCATGTGCTCCCCCTTAAAAAATCAAATTTAAGTAGCCGGTGCTAGCTGGATCGCTCCAGGCCGAATTGCATGAAAAACTGGCCGGATCCGGGCGGCGAGTCCTGTTCGTAGTACAGTGCTTCAAGTATCAGGTTGCCTTCCGGTCCAAGCATAGCCCCGGTCAGCAAGGTACGAAAGTCTTTACCGCCTATTAACTGATGGGTCATGCTCAGGTATAGCCTTGATAACTGCTTTTCCCTGATGACAGTGTCCAGCATTTGCGGTCCGGCAACAAGATAAATGGATTTGTAACCCAGTCCGCTTAATGCATGAATCAAGGGCGCGCCGTGAACCATTTGATCTTCACCGGTAAAAAGTATGGAGTATCCCAAGTCTTGCCAATAACGGATACGATCCGGGTCGGCATTTTTTCCGGTGGCTATGTAAACGGCTTGCGCATGTTCTTGAAGACTGTTGTGGAGCGGAAAATTCAGGCTGGCGCTGGCGATGATCACTGCGGGCTGAGGCTTGTAAGCCATTGTTGCGGCGCCATTCAGCAAGGTCTTTGTCCTTAACCTGCAATATGTTGCCCAGGCGTCCTTCACCCAGTGCCCGCATATAGCCGCCATGGGTAATGATGCAGTCTGCCTGCGCATGCAGTTCCATGAACAGGCCAAAGTCGGAAGCGGTTGTTATATGCTTGGGAATATGAGTGTGCCTTGAGCAGTATCTTCGACCGCAATGCGCCCGTCCAGACTCGACAGGAAGTTGGCATAAACAAAGGGGGATTCGGCCGTGCCCAATTTGTGTAATTGATGCGCAAGATATAGGCCTTTAATGGAGACTTTTTCGCAGGGATTCTGGATACAACCGTAATAGGTTCTTTTGCATAGACATACCTTTTGCGCTTGAAAACTCGGTTTTAGTTCAGAGCAAAAACCGCTCCCGCCCAACTGCCGTATTTTGATGTGCAACGAGTATATCAATCAGCCTGGAATAATACCAGAAAATCCTTATTACTTAAGGCGGCTGAACGGCTTCTCGATTACGGATGAATTTCATCCTGTTTAGAGCAATTGAGCACCGATGCTATGCGATAGTCAACTGCTTCAAAGAAAAGGGGAAGAATTATCCGCCCCTTTCGCCTGAAGCCGAATTGATATTATTTGTTGCTGGCTTTAAGGTGCTCTACAGCCGCTTCAGCATGTGTAGTGGCTCTGCCTCCACATGACCTAACGTTCCGTGATCAATGGCTTCTTGCAGCTCTTAGAACCCGCATTCAAATGGGTTTTTGGCACGCCCTTGGCTACTATGGCGGCGGCCAGCGAATCGTTCCAATGCCGCTTTTGCGTGTTCAACCAAAACCGGTGTATGACCGGCTTTACCGTGAGTTACCGCCTGATTGGCGTGTTCCAGTGCCTGCGCGGCATGATCTTCAGCGAAAACAGAAGTACTTAAAAGAAGTAATAAACCTGCACATACGGATGCTAATTTTTTCATAATTCTCTCCTCATTATTAATTGTTTATATTTGGTTGTCGATACCATACTTCCAAAACCTCCCGTTTATTAAAAAAAGGCGGAAACTATTATGCATCAACATATATACTCATACCATTATGTGATTTATTTTGCAATACCCATGAATTCATTGACCGGGAAATGTATTAAAAAATAGTTTGATTTTCAGCAAATACGGCCATTGCATGTTATTGAAAGCATCCAATAAAACCGGTTAGCGCAAATTTTCAGCGAGTAAACTGGCATTGCCGCCAATAGCGGCGGTATTTGTGGTGACGGTTTGTTCAATAGCAAAGCGGCGCAAATAATCGGGACCGCCGGCTTTGGGGCCGGTGCCGGAAAGCCCCATGCCACCGAAAGGTTGCACCCCGACTACCGCGCCAATCATATTCCGGTTGATATAAATATTGCCGACTTTTACGCCTTGCCGGATAGTCTTTATGTTTGCATCAATACGACTGTGTATGCCTAAAGTTAAGCCGTAGCCGGTTGCATTGACTGCATCAATGACCTGATCCAGTTCAGATGCGTGATAACGGATCAGATGCAATACCGGTCCAAATACTTCCTGAGTGAGTTGTGATAACGAGTTAATTTCTATCAGACTCGGCGGGAAAAAACTGCCATGTCGCAAGCTTTCATCCAAGGGGTAGTTGATAGAGCAGTTTCGCCTGCTGCTGCATTTTTTCCAGATGAGCGTGTTAATGGATGCCAGCGCAGCCTGGTCTATGACGGGGCCAATGTCGGTTTTATAAACACCGGGATCACCCATAGAGTAGTTCCTGCATGGCGCCTATCAGCATGGCTATGGTTTTATCGGCGATTTCCTGTTGCACAAATAACACGCGCAATGCTGAACAACGCTGACCGGCACTGTTAAAAGCCGATACGATGACATCCTGAACCAGTTGTTCCAGTAAAGCGGAGCTATCCGCAATCATTACATTCTGGCCGCCGGTCTCGGCAATCAAGGGTACGATAGCCTGATGGTGTTGTGCCAACTGCCGGTTGATAAACTGTGCGGTTTCCGTGGAGCCGGTGAAAGCAACACCTGCAACTCTTGGGTCCGGCAATAAGTGTTGTCCGATCAGACTGCCGCTTGCCGGTAAAAATTGTAAGACCGATTCAGGTATGCCTGCCTGATGCAATATTTCTACACAGCGCATCGCGGTTAACGCCGTCTGACTGGCGGGTTTTGCGATAACGGTATTGCCGGCGGCGAGGGCCGCCGTTATCTGACCGATAAAAATTGCAATCGGGAAATTCCACGGACTGATACAAACAAAGACGCCCCGGCCATAGTGATAGAGCAGATTTTCTTCGCCGGTAGGTCCGGGCAGTTTTATGGGTAGCACTGAATAATTCGAGCGCAGATTGCGCATAATAGCGGCAAAAATCCACGGCTTCCCTGACTTCTGCCAAGGCATCTTTTATGGTGCGTCCGCCTTCGCGAATACATAAAGAAACCAGTTCCAGGCGATGTTGCTCAAGAAGATCGGCGGCCTTTTAGCAAGTAATCTGCACGGGTTGCTGCAGGACAAAGCCGCCATTCTGTAAAAGCCTGTGCAGCGCCGTTTAATGCCTGTTCGATAGCCTTTTTGTCAGCATAAATTACACTGCCGACTGTTAACCGGTTATCGCTTGGGTTCATGACAGGATGTTGTTCACCGGAATAATGACTGCCATTTATTAATGGGTGATGCCTGCCAGTGTTTATCGGCCAAATCGTCCAGGTTTTGCTGTAGTTGCTGTAATAGTTCAGGGTCAGCCAGATTTAAGCCCTGAGAATTAAGCCGTTGTTCGCCGTATAGTGAGCCAGGCAATACAATTTGAGATTTTTTCGTCGACGATTTTACCAGCTCTACAGGATCACGAATCAATTCCTCAACGCTGATATCAGAGCGGTCTATCTGATTGATAAAGGAAGTATTGGCGCCATTTTCCAGTAAACGCCTGACCAGATAAGGCAATAATTCATGGATAATGTCCGACCGGCGCATAAATCCGGCAGGGGATTTGCCAGTGTTGGTTTTCAATGATTTCACGATAAAGCGGTTCACCCATGCCGTGTAAGCCGCTGGAATTCATAACCGGGATGCTGTTTGCCGCACTGATATACAGCGGCCACGGTATGGGCGTTATGGGTGGCGAACTGCGGATAAAAAACATCAGGCCGGGACAGAATAAGTTGTGCACAAGCCAGATAGGATACATCGGTCGCCGATTTATGCGTAAATACCGGATAATCGCTCAGGCCATTTTCCTGCGCGCGTTTTATTTCACTGTCCCAGTAGGCGCCTTTAACCAGACGCAAGGGGATTTTCCTGTGCTGGTTTTCAGCCAAGCCGGCAAGCCAGCGAATGACCGGCAGAGCTCTTTTTTGGTAGGCCTGCACCGCCAAACCCAATCCTGACCAAGCCGCTTAAATCGGGATGCGTAAAAACGGCGGCAAAAATATCCAGGGACATTTCCAGGCGTTCGGATTCTTCTGCATCGACAGTGATGGAAATATTGGCCGCGCGGGCCTGTTTGTGCCAGAGTCAGCAGTTTATCCGTTAATTCCTTGACCGCCCGGGCATGCTGTAAAGGTTCATAACGCGGACACAGTGCCGATAATTTAATCGAAATACCGGGATTGGCATAAATATCGGTCGAGTGAGGCGTGTTCAGCCAGTGTTGTAATCGCCGAAAGATAGGACTGGTAATAACGTTCTGCATCGTCTAGCTGTTAAAGCCGCTTCACCCAGCATATCAAAAGAATAGCGGTAAGCCGTTTTCTTGCTCACTACGTTGAACGGCCTGTTGTATCGAGTCCGCGAAAACAAATTGCACCGCCAGATACTGCATGACCTGTTTTAAGGCAGTACGTATTAATGGCGCACCCATGCGCGATAACAGCTTGTTCAAAGACCGGAAACCAGTGTTGCCCTGATAACAAGACATGATCTTCGAACTGACTGGTAAATAACAGGGCTCTGACTGGATAAATTGACCAGAAAGGAATCGCTGTGCTGCACATGGTTTTGCCAGTCAGCATGGGTCAGTTTTTCCTGTAAAAACAGGTCTTGCGTATGGCTGTCAGGAATACGCAGCAAGGCTTCGGCAATGCCCATCAAAACGATGCCTTCCTGGGAATTGAGCTGATATTCGTGCAGGAATGCTTCGATTGGGGATTGTTGGTCTTTTCTTGCTCTGACTGCATTAACCAGTGTTTTGGCGCAGTCACTGACTGTCACTGGATCATAAGTGTCGAGACCGGCTAATAATTCAGCGACGATTTCGTTTTCATCGGCTAAATAAGCCTGATTAATGGCTGCCCGTAATGTGGCGATTGTTTCAGGAATCATCTTGTGTCCCAAATTCAGTGGAAACGCGGTAGACCAAGCTTTTCATGATGTACCCATCATCGTGAATTTTTACCATATCCTGGGCTGATAATACTAGGAATGGCGCAAAATCAGTTTAAATGATGCGCGGATCAAATAGCACCTAAAGAATCTCCAAAACCTCCGGCAAAAAAAACTCACTCACCAGCATTTGCTGGTGGGCAATGGCGTAGACGGTTCTTCTGCCCCATATCGGCTGGTTGATGTTGGCTTCATCAAGCGCCGATTGTGTCCATGTGGACTGCTGAATCAAGGTCACATCCATTTCGATCCGCTCCAGCTTGGGGTAGGAAAAAATTACCTCGCCCAACGGGCGGCTGCCCAGATGAGACAGGTTGCTTTTAGCGACTTTGATGGTTGTTGCCGGGATGATGGTTCTCGCCAGAATCAGCGGCTTGCCGTCGGCATGCAGCAAAACCTCACGGGTTAAGCTGTACTTGTTTTCAGGCAGGTTGAGCAGCTTGCGTTCGCTTAAAAATGGCGTGTTCCATTGATGCAGCAGGATTTTAACAGCAATGGCATCGCCGTAATAATCACGCAGGCGCTGTGTCAGAGAGCCGGGTTCATAGATCCATGACTGGACGTTTTCCGGGAGGCTGTGGCGCAGACCACGGCGATTTTCAATCCACTTGGGTTCCCGGTTAAACAAAAAGCTTTTAGTAGCCAACTGGATTAAACCTCTGCATATTCTGTTGATTCACCCAGCCAGCGATCGATCAAGGGTTGTACGGCTTGCGGCGACTCGGTGAAAAACTGTTCGCCGATTTGTTGAATATTATCCAGTAAATCGGCATCTCTGGCCAAATCAGCAATTTTAAAATGCATCTGTCCGGTTTGCCGCGTGCCCATGACTTCGCCCGGGCCGCGCAATTCAAGGTCTTTTTCGGCGATAACGAAGCCGTCATTGCTGCCCCGTAAAACCCCCAGACGATGGCGGGCAGTATCGGACAAAGGTGATTGATACATGAGCAGACAGTAACTGTCATCATCGCCGCGACCGACCCGTCCGCGTAATTGATGCAGCTGGGAAAGGCCGAGGCGTTCCGGATTTTCGATGATCATTAAACCGGCATTGGGCACATCGACGCCGACTTCAATGACGGTAGTGGCGACTAGTAAATCAAGCTGATGATTTTTAAACGCCTGCATGATGGCATCCTTATCGGCGGATTTCATGCGCCCGTGTATCAGTGCAACGCGTACATTCGGTAATGCCTGGATCAGTCGTTCGGCGGTTTTTTCAGCCGCCTCGCACTGCAACACTTCCGATTCTTCAATCAGCGTACACACCCAATAGACCTGTCTTTTTTTGCCGACCCAGCTGTTAATCCGGTCGATGACATCATCGCGGCGTTCAGCGGGAATCACGCTGGTGACGATGGGTTTTCTGCCCGGCGGCAGCTCATCGATAATGGAGATGTCCAGATCCGAATATTGCAGCATGGCCAGCGTGCGGGGAATGGGTGTGGCGGTCATGACTAACTGATGCGGCCTGATGTCCGTCTTGCTGACCTTTTTCCCTGAGCGCCAGCCGCTGGTGTACGCCGAAACGGTGCTGTTCATCAATAATAATCAGGCCGAGGCGATGAAAGTTCACGCTGTCCTGAAATAAGGCATGGGTGCCGATGATAATGCCTGCCGTACCGTCAGCCAGGGACTGTAAAACGTCTTTTCTGGCGTTGCCTTTCAGTTGTCCGGTCAGGAAAACCACTTGGGTCTGAAAGCCGTCAAACCAGGCGCTGAAGTTGCGAAAATGCTGCTCGGCCAATAATTCAGTCGGTGCCATCACTGCAACCTGATAACCTGCGGTTAACGCCAGCAAGGCCGCATAGGCGGAGACGACGGTTTTTCCTGAGCCGACATCGCCCTGAACCAGGCGCATCATCGGGTGTTGTAATCGGCAATCTGCTTCAATTTCTGCGATGACCCGCTGCTGCGCACCGGTCAGTTTAAAAGGCAGGGAGCGGATGAAATGATCGGTGGTGATTTTATCGCTGATGAATTCCGGTGCTTGCCAGGCTTTGATTTTGTTTTTTGATTTCCGAAGGCTCAGATAATGAGTCAGCAGCTCTTCAAACGCCAGACGCTTCAAGGCGGGTACGCTGCCGTTTTGCAGGGCCTCAATCGTGACGGATTCATCCGGCGCATGTAAGGTTTGTATGGCCTCTGCCAAGGACGGGTAATGGTATTGTCTTAAAATAGACTCCGGTATCCAGTCGGTGAGCAGCTCGGGTTCATTGCTGCACAGGGCTAAAGCCTGCTTAACCGCCTTGCGTATTAAGTTCTGGCTGAGACCTTCGGTGAGGGGATAAACAGGGGTTAAGCGTGTTTCCGTGATGCAGCTGTCAGGATTGGTGATGACTTTGTATTCAGGATGAACCATTTCCAGTCCGGCAAAGCCGTACCGGACTTCTGCAAAACAACTGATCAGTGTGCCGGGTTTCAGGGCGTTGTGCTGGTTGGCGGTGAAATGGAAAAATTTTAAGGTGATAAACCCGGTGCCATCGCTGATTCTGCAAACCAGGCTTGTGCGGCCTCGGGGTAAAATATCGGTCAATTCAACTTTGCCGCTGATGAGAACCGTCATACCCGCTGCCAGTGTACCGATAGGATAAACGCGGGTCCGGTCTTCATAGCGGTGGGGCAGGTGAAAAATCAGATCCTGAATAATTCGGATGCCGAGTTTTTCCAGGCGGTTTGCCGTCTGAGCGCCTATCCCCGTTAATAAAGCGACCGATCGATTAAGAGTGTTCGGATTTTTCATTAACGGAAGAGGCTGTTTTAGTCAGGGTTGCCTTTGAGAACCTAGGAAGCCGGATATTCCTGTGGTTTTAATACCATAATCGCATCCATTTCCACGCCAGCGGCTTTAGGTAAGGCGGCAACACCGATGGCGGCGCGTGCCGGGTAAGGCTCTTGAAAGTAACGCCCCATGATTTCGTTGACGATAGGGAAATGCGATAAATCAGTTAAAAAAACATTCAATTTAACGATCTCGGAAAGATCGCCGCCTGCGGCTTCGGCAACCGCTTTTAAGTTGTCAAATACCTGGGTGATTTGTGCGGAGATATCGCCGTCAACAATCGTCATCGTCTCAGGAACCAAAGGAATTTGCCCTGAAAGATAAACAGTGCGGTCTACTCTTACCGCCTGTGAATAGGTTCCGATTGCTCGCGGCGCTTTGTCGGTATGAATGATTTGCTTGTCCATGTTTGCTCCTTGATGCCCTGTGAGTAGGGGTGAATTTGCCAGTAGGCTGTGTATTTTAAAGGCACAAAATGTAGGGACGATCAGTTGCCCTTTATGCCTTGGCTCGGGTAATTTTTAAAACAATCGATAATTCTTTTAGTCGGCGCATGATCTTGGCTAAATGCACCCGGTCTTTAACCGTTAAGGTAATTGAATCGACAGAAACCCGGTCGTCCTGATCAAGAATGGTAATATTTTCTATATTCGAATTGTTTTCAGAGATAGTTGATGCGACGGTTGCCAGCGATCCGCGTTGATTGAGTATTTCTATGCGGATTTCGACGGGAAACTCACCGGTTATATCCTGACTCCATTCAACATCCAGCCAGCTGATTGGTTTCTTTTTGACATCGGTACTGTTATGGCATTCATGATGATGCACAACTATACCTTTGCCGGGATTGAAAAATCCTATGATTGAATCGCCCGGAATGGGTCTGCAACATTTTGCCAGCGTAATGACCATGCCTTCCGTGCCTTTTATGATCAAAGGCGTTTTTTTGATTTGGTCGCTGTCATCCAGTTTAACGGCGGCATTAACATCATCCTGGGTGATTTGTTTTGCGACCAGAAAAGGCATTTTGTTACCCAGTCCGATATCTTCAAGCAATTCGTCCAGTGAATTTTTTCCTGTGACTTTAAGTATTGCCTGTATCCGGTCTTCTTCAATATTTTCCAGATGCAAATGCATGGCTTGCAATTCTTTTTCTAATAAACGGTGCCCTAAACTAATGGCTTCTTTCTGTTTAAAATGCTTCAGATAGTTGCGAATACTGGAACGGGCTTTGGCGGTAATCTACATAATTGAGCCAAAGCGGATTAGGTCTTGCCCACGATGCGGTAATAATATCAACAGTGACACCGTTTTCCAGTTTGGTTTGCAGCGGTATCAGTTGTCTGTCGATTCTGGCGGAAACGCAGGCATTACCCAGATCGGTATGTACGGCGTAGGCAAAATCGATGATGGTCGCGCCGCGAGGTAATTTAATAATGCCACCTTTCGGGGTGAACACAAAAACTTCCTGAGGGAACAGATCTACTTTTAAGTTATCTATGAATTCCAGCGAATCACCGGCTGATTTCTGGATTTCAAGTAAATCTCTCAGCCATTCGTTGGCGCGATCCTGAAATTTTTCAGTTTTATCGTCATCGGATTTATACAGCCAGTGTGCAGCAATACCTGATTCTGCCATGCGGTGCATTTCATGGGTTCTGATCTGAACCTCGATGGGGACGCCGTAAGGTCCGATTAATATGGAGTGTAAAGATTGATAGCCATTGGCTTTAGGCAGGGCGATATAATCTTTAAAGCGGCCGGGAATAGGCTTGTACAGGTTATGCATAACACCTAATATGCGATAACAGTCATCAACATTGTCGCAAAAAATTCGGAAGGCGTAGACATCAAAAACATCGGCCAACGATATCTTGTTTGTTGACCATTTTCTGATAGATGCTGTAAAGATTTTTTTCCCGCCCCGCAACTTCACAATGCAATCCGGCTTGTTCCAAACGGTTTTTTATGGAACTTTCTATGATATCGACAATTTTGCGGCGATTGCCTCGCGCTTTCTTTACTGCATTATCCAGGATGGCATGACGTCGCGGGTACATCGCCACAAAACTCAGCGCTTCAAGTTTGTGGCGTATGTTATTCATGCCAAGACGATTGGCAATTGGGGCGTAAATATCCAGCGTTTCGCGGGCAATGCGACGTTTTTTTTCTGCGGACATGACGCCCAGCGTCTGCATGTTATGCAGACGGTCCGCCAGTTTGACTATGATGACGCGTAAATCTTTGGCCATGGCCAGAAACATTTTGCGGACATTTTCCGCTTGGGTTTCTGCGTGGGATTTACTGTCAATTTTGGTTAATTTAGTAACGCCGTCAACCAGTTCGGCAACTTCAGCACCGAACTGGTCGGCCAGTATCTTTTTTGCTGATGGAGGTGTCTTCGATGACATCGTGCAGCATGGCCGCCATAATGCCGCTGGCATCCATGCGCATTTCAGCAAGACTGATAGCGACAGAGACAGGGTGACAAATGTAGGCTTCGCCTGTTTTACGGAATTGGCCGGAATGAGCGGCTGCACTAAACTCGTAGGCATGAACACATTGGTCAATTTGGCTTTGATCTAAATAGCCGGACAAAGTCTCGCATAAACGCCGGATCAGTTTGTCTTGAGGGCGTTCGAGTTCGATATTGTCGGCTATTTCCAGCATAGACGATAAAAATTAAAATATAATCGGGTTGTGGTCGTGAACTTCGCCAACACGATGCAATAGATTGATGTTCTCAGGCGTGACATGACCTGCCGCAATTTCGCGTAAAGCGAGAACAGTGTCTTTATCTTTACCGCGTGGAAGAAATTCAGTCGCACCGTGGCTTAGTTGACGCGCTCTGGTACTGGCTAATAAAACCAGTTTGAAACGGTTTTCTACGTGTTCTAAACAATCTTCGATAGTAACTCTGGCCATTTTTTAATCCTGATGAGGTTGTTAGGTCGGGTTTTTCTTAACTGCGTAATTTTAACACAGAAACAGCTGGAAGTTCTTTGCCTTCAAGAAATTCAAGGAATGCACCGCCGCCGGTAGAGGCATAGGACACTTTATCGTTAATGCCGTATTTGTCGATAGCGGCTAAGGTATCGCCGCCACCCGCAATCGAGAAGGCGTTACTTTCCGCAATGGCGGTTGCCAGCGATTTTGTGCCGTTGCCGAACTGATCGAACTCAAATACACCGACAGGGCCATTCCAGACGATAGTTCCTGCGGATTTTAGTAACTCGGCATACTGACTTGCGGTCTCTGGGCCAATATCCATAATTAAATCATCAGCTTCAACATCTGCAACTTTCTTGACCGTTGCGATTGCTGATTCAGAGAACTCTTTTGCACAAACGACATCAACTGGTATGGGAATGATCGAACCTTTCTGTTTGGCGGCTTCGATCAGTTGTTTGGCTTGGTCAATAAGGTCTGGTTCATATAGCGACTTGCCAACCGGAAAGCCAGCAGCAGCAATAAAGGTATTGGCAATACCGCCGCCGACGATTAACTGGTCGACTTTTTCTGACAGTGTTTTTAATACCGTTAATTTAGTAGAAACTTTAGAACCGCCAACAATGGCAACCAGGGGTTTGACAGGTGTTTCCAGCGCTTTGCCCAGTGCATCCAGTTCGCTGGCCAGCAAAGGGCCGGCGCAAGCAATCGGCGCGTATTTGGCAACACTATGCGTTGATGCCTGTGCTCTATGGGCGGTGCCAAAGGCATCCATAACAAAGACATCACACAGGGCAGCCATTTTTTTGCCTAACTCATCGCTGTTTTTTTCTTCGCCGACATTGAAGCGCACATTTTCACAAAGTACGACTTCACCCGGCGCTATGGAAATTCCGTCCAGCCAGTCTCTCTCCAATCTGACCGGTTTGCCCAGTAAGCCTGACAAATGTTCTGCAACGGGTTTCAATGAAAACTCTTCGTCATAGTGGCCTTCAACAGGGCGGCCAAGATGGGATAGCAAAATAACGGCAGCTCCCGCCGCCAAGGCTGTTTCAATGGTCGGTAGGCTGGCTTGTATACGGGCATCACTGGTAACTTTACCGTTTTTTACCGGGACATTCAGATCCTGACGAATTAATACCCGTTTGCCTGATAAATCCAGATCGACCATACGCTTAATCGACATAGTGCACTCCTTGGTGTATGTTTTTTATTAAAGGTGGATTAGTCTTGCTTCCATTTGATGGAACAACCCATGCTGGGAATTTGTTGTTGCGGGCCACGGCCTGTTTCAGCAACAAGCTTCATGGCCTCAAATAGTTCACGCCGGGTGTCGGCCGGTGCAGTTTCTTTGCGGCTTGCGTCCAGACGGCCTCTGTACTGCAATTCAAAATTGGCATTGTAGCCAAAAAAGTCCGGCGTACAGACAGCGCCATAATCTTTGGCGATCTGCTGAGTTTCATCAAGCAAATAAGGAAAACCGAAATTCAATTGCTCAGACAGCAGCTTCATGTTGTCAAAAGAATCAGCAGGATACTCAACCGTGTCATTGGACATGATCGCTACAGATTCAATGCCAAATTGCTTAAGTTCTCTGGTATCCCTAAGAATTCGATCCAGTACGGCTTTGACATAGGGGCAATGATTACAGATAAACATGATCAACAATCCATTTTTGCCCATGCATTGTTGAAGAGACCAGGTGCGTCCGTCAACACCGGGCAATTCGAAATCGTGTGCTTTTTTGCCAAACTCACAGATTGGCGTTTCTAGTGTCACCATCGTTGCACCTGTATATATTTTATGAAAATCGAGGTTTCTTTTATTTAAGAAAAACCGCCGCACTGATTATTACCGCACTGACTAGCATAGTCCATAAGGTATTATGGTGATTCTGTTTCATTTGCTCTCGCAACAGCATTAATTCCCTGTTTTGTCTTTCTGTCTGTTCCTTTGCATGAGCGGCATTGTCCAGCGCTTTATAAACCAAAGAGGGAATTTCCGGGAACTGCTCGGCAAATTCCGGGAACTGTTTAATTATTTTGTCGATTTTGGCTTTAGGGCCCAAGCGCTCATGAAACCATTTCTCAAGAAAAGGTTTGGCGGTTTGCCATAAATCCAGCTCAGGATAAAGCTGTCGCCCCAAGCCTTCGATATTGAGCAGGGTTTTTTGCAGCAGCACCAGTTGCGGTTGTACATGCATGTCAAAGCGCCGCGCTGTCTGGAATAAACGCAGCAACAATTGGCCGAATGAAATGTCTTTAAGCGGTTTTTCAAATATCGGTTCGCAAACGCTGCGTATGGCAGACTCAAACTCTTCTATTCTGGTCGTTTCAGAAACCCAGCCGGATTGAACATGCATCTCTGCTACCTTGCGGTAATCGCGATTGAAAAAAGCCAGAAAGTTTTCCGCCAGGTAGCGCTGGTCGGACAGAGACAGGGTGCCGACTATGCCAAAATCAACGGCGATATATTTGGAAGGCAGATCGACAAAAATGTTGCCGGGATGCATGTCGGCATGAAAGAAGTTGTCCCTGAACACCTGGGTAAAAAAGATTTCCACGCCGCGTTCGGCCAGTAATTTAAAATCAGCTCCGCCGGCTCTGAGCTGCTCGATTTCACCGACAGGTATGCCGTGAATTCGTTCCATGACCAGGACTTTCTGGCGCGTTAATGGCCAGTGAATTTCGGGGATGTAGATAATGTCGGAGTTCTCGAAGTTGCGGCGCAATTTGGAAGCATTGGCAGCTTCCCTGACCAGATCAAGTTCGTCCAGCGTGGTTCTTTCAAATTCGGCAACGACATCAACAGGGCGTAATCTGCGTGCATCAGCCCAGAACCGTTCAGCAAAACGGGCCAGTTCATAAAGCAGTCCTATATCCGAGCGTATCCGTTTTTCAATATCAGGACGCAAAACTTTAACGACAACGCTTTCGCCGCTGTGTAATACGGCGGTATGAACCTGAGCGACTGACGCCGAGGCCAGCGGTTCAGAATCAAACTCGGCAAAAGCATCGGCAATCGACATGCCGAGTTCTTTTTCAATAATACTGCGGGCAATCTCATTGGCAAAGGGAGGAACTCTGTCCTGCAGTTTGACCAGTTCATCGGCAATGTCGTCAGGCAGCAGGTCTTTTCGGGTAGACAAGGCCTGGCCGAATTTGACATAAATGGGCCCCAGATCTTCCAATGCACGCCTGATTCTGGCTCCGCGAGAGTCCGCTGTGCTTCTAAGCCAGTAGTTTGGTGAAAAAACCGCTAAAAAACGGACAGGCCGGAATAAATGGGTTTTTAAAACGATTTCATCCAGGCCGTGAAAGACCAGAACCCAGTTGATATGGATCAGGCGCAATAATAATTTAGGGCGGATCACGTATTTACCTTTGTTGCTTGGTGCAAGTCGTAGGTTGGGTTAGGCGCGTCTTTTGGCGCAGTAACCCAACATGTGCGTCTAGAGGTTAAAGTCTATTATTTGTTAAGCAGCGTATTTTTCAGTCTGTCAATTCTGCTTTGCAGACGGTCAAAGTCGGTGCGCAGTTGATCAACCTGGGCGTAAAAAATATCCGCTTCAGGCCCTGCCGGTAAATCGCGGGTTTCTTCCTGAAGAAATTCCGCGGCGTTCAGTCTGAAGGTTTCAATTGAATCTTTGCCCCAGCTTTGCCCGGTGCGGAAAAACTGGCCAATCTTATGGGCAATAATGTCGCCGGTGTAATGCGACAGTTTTTCTTCCAGATCAATATCCAGTTTGTCGAACAGCTCCTGAAATTTACGGCCGATATCCATGTCGCCTTCAATTTTCACTTCGCCGGAGAAAATGGAGCGCATGGGTTTTGAGCTTAGCCCCATTAATCCCAGCGCCAAGGCCGAGCCTGTCAGTCGGGTGTCGGGCTGGCCAGGAAACTGATCCAGACACTGGATGGAATCGGTAGTAGGGCACAGGTAAATGGTTTCATCAAACGGCTGAATAGTAACGGCAATGACTTTCCCGGCTAAGGGCGCTAAAAAAAAGCTGCTATCCTGATCCAGAGATAGATATTGATTGAGTGTGGCTTCCAGTGCGCCAATCAGCAATGGTTTGATGGTCATGCTAGATTTTATAACCTCGGTGAACTGCGACGATGCCCTGCGTCATATTGAAGTATTCGCAGCGTTCGAGACCTGCATTTTCCATCATTTTTTTCAGTTCATCCTGTTTGGGATGCATGCGGATGGATTCAGCAAGGTAACGGTAGCTGTCTTCATCTTTCGCAACGAACTTGCCAATCTTGGGCAGCAGCTTGAATGAGTAAAAATCGTAGACTGTTTCGGTGATTTTATCGACCGGATGCGAAAATTCCAGCACGATAACACGGCCGCCAGGCTTCAAAACCCGGTACATTGAGCGCAACGCAGCATCTTTATCGGTGACGTTACGCAAGCCGAAGGCGATGCAGACGCAATCAAAGGTGTTGTCTTCAAAAGGCAGGCATTCGGCATTGACTTGCGCATAACGGATATTGCCGACCAAGCCCCGGTCTATCAGCCTGTTGCGGCCTGTGCGCAGCATTTCGGAATTGATGTCGGCCAGAACTATTTGGCCTTCCTTGCCGACGCGTTTTTCGAACAGCGTGGTCAGATCGCCGGTGCCGCCAGCCAGATCAAGTACTTGATCGCCTTTGCGCACATTGCTCAGCTGTACGGCAACGCGTTTCCAGATGCGGTGAATGCCCAGTGACATCAAGTCGTTCATGATGTCGTATTGGCCTGCGACGGAATCAAATACGCCGCGAACCAGATTGACCTTGTCTTCTTTGGCTACTTGTTTAAATCCGAAGTGGGTGGTGTTTTCGTTTGTCATTGTCATGCCTAGTTGTGTAGCGGTTCTTTGCGTTTATGGCCTGCAGCTTCAAGATTATGAAGGTAGTTAGCCCATAAAGTCTGATATTCAGCGCCCAATTTATACAGTAAATCCCAGGTGTAGATGCCACTGTTGTGACCATCGCTAAAGACCGGGGCTATTGCATAATTGCCTATCGGCTTGATCTCTTTAATGGTGACATCTTCTTTGCCGACCTGCAGAACTTCCTGGCCTGGTGCATGTCCAACCGCTTCTGCTGATGGCGTGTAGACGCGAAGATATTCAGCCGGCAGTTTAAACACGCTGCCGTCGTCAAAACTGATTTCAAGAATGTTCGAAACCTGATGCAGTTTGATTTCTGTCGGGTGGGTGTTGCTAGGTTTTACAGTTAAACGCATAGGGTTTATAAGATATAACGGCTCAAGTCTTCATCCTCGACAAACGCAACTAAATGTTGATCAACATAAGCGGCATCGATAAGGATGTTTTTTTCTACAAGGTCTGAAGCATTATAAGAAATATCTTCCAGCAACCGTTCCAGAATAGTGTGTAATCTTCTGGCACCGATGTTTTCTGTATTTTCATTTACCTGCCAGGCCAGTTCGGCAATCCGCTGAATACCGTCTTTGGTAAACGTCAACAGAACGCCTTCTGTCGCCAATAAGGCCGAATACTGTTCGGTTAATGAGGCATTAGGTTCAGTCAGAATGCGTACGAAGTCATCGGCACTAAGGGCATCCAATTCAACGCGTATTGGGAACCGGCCTTGCAGTTCAGGGATCAGATCTGATGGTTTGGTCAGATGGAACGCACCTGAAGCGATAAACAGAATATGATCGGTTTTGATGGTGCCGTATTTGGTGCTGACGGTGCTGCCTTCAACCAGCGGTAACAGATCCCGCTGCACGCCTTCGCGGGAGACTTCTCCGCCACCGCCGCCCAGTCTCGGAGCGTTTGCAGATTTTGTCGATTTCGTCCAGAAACACAATACCGTTCTGCTCTACAGATTCTACTGCGCGCAGCCTGATGTCATCTTCATTAACCAGTTTGGCAGCTTCCTCATCCTGTAAAACCTGTAAGGCTTTTTTGATTTTCATTTTGCGGGACTTGGTTTTGCCCGAACCAAGATTCTGAAACATGCCTTGCAGCTGGCTGGTCATTTCTTCCATGCCTGGAGGCGCCATGATTTCAACGCCCACAGGTGCAACATGTACATCAATTTCAATCTCTCTATCGTCCAGATCGCCCTCGCGTAATTTCTTGCGCATTTTCTGACGGGTAGATTCTTCAGTATCAGAAAGCATGCCGCCATTCGCTTTGGGCAGCAGAATATCCAGAATCTTTTCTTCGGCGGCGTCGAAAGCTTTGTTTTGAACCTTGTCCATTTCTGTAGTGCGGGTCATCTTAACTGCGGTATCGACCAAGTCACGAATAATGGAATCAACATCACGGCCAACATAGCCCACTTCGGTAAATTTAGTTGCTTCTATTTTAATAAACGGTGCATTTGCCAGGTGTGCCAGGCGGCGGGCAATTTCGGTTTTACCGACACCGGTAGGGCCGATCATTAAAATGTTTTTTGGGGTAATTTCATCACGCAAAGCAAGGATCGACCTGTTGGCGGCGCCAGCGGTTACGCAGCGCGATAGCAACAGAGCGCTTGGCATTGGCCTGGCCGATAATGTGCTTATCCAGCTCACTTACAATTTCTTTAGGTGTCATCTCAGTCATTTGTTTACTCGTTGGGTTCTGCGTCGAGTTCTTCTATGCGCAAGTTGTGGTTGGTATAAATACAGATATCAGCGGCTATATTTAAAGATCGTTCGACAATCTCGCGGGCGCTAAGGTCAGTATTTTCAAGCAATGCACGTGCGGCAGCCTGGGCAAAAGCACCGCCCGAGCCTATCGCCATCAAATCAAATTCAGGCTCGATGACATCTCCGGTGCCGGAAATAATCAATGATGTTTTTGCATCGGCAATCGTCAGCAAAGCTTCAAGCTTGCGTAATGCACGGTCTGTACGCCAGTCTTTAGCCATTTCCACGGCGGCGCGGGTTAAGTGCCCACGGTGCTTTTCCAGCTTGCCTTCAAAATGCTCAAATAAAGTGAATGCATCTGCTGTTGCACCGGCAAAACCGGCTATGACTTTATCGTGATACAGACGGCGTACCTTGCGGGCATTGCCTTTCATTACCGTATTGCCTAAGGTGACCTGGCCATCGCCGCCGATCACTACTTTGTCGCCTCGGCGAACTGAAAGTATGGTTGTTCCTCTAAACACTTTAAAATCCTAAAATTACCAAACACATAGATTAATTTTACATGGTCTGAGTTTAAATTGTGCGAAAAAATGTACCCATGTATATATCGGCAGATTGGTATATTGAATACGACGATTTTTGCGTTTAACTGACGTTCAGAAAAAATATGCTACGCTGGAATCAAATAGTCAGAAAAGGGCACTCTTATGGAAGCGCTGGATCAAATATCAACAACCCTGGCATTAACAATGGGCTTGGCGTGGGCAAGCGGCATCAACCTGTATGCGACGCTGTTCACTTTGGGTTATCTTGCCAATACCGGCAATATCGATTTACCGCCGGATTTACAAATCGTTGCAAACCCGATGGTCATGGGCGCGGCTGGTGTTATGTATTTTATCGAATTTTTTGCCGATAAAATGCCGGGCGTAGATACCGGTTGGGATGCCATGCACACCTTTATCCGTATTCCTGCCGGAGCAATGCTCGCAGCTGGAGCGATTGGCGACTTGAATCCCGCCGTTGAACTGGCCGCAGCAATAATGGGCGGCAGTCTGGCGGCAGGGTCTCATGCTACCAAAGCCGGAACGCGGGTGCTGATTAACACATCCCCGGAGCCATTTAGTAACTGGTTTGCATCAGTAGTGGAGGATGTTGCGGTTATAGGCGGAGTTTGGGCCTGTATTAATCATCCGGTACTGTTTCTGATCGCGCTGGTGTTTTTTATCCTGATGATGATCTGGTTACTGCCAAGATATGGGCAGGCGTAAAAAAGGTCTTTAGCTTTATTATCAACCTGTTTAGGAATGAAAATAGCTCGACATCGCTTAAATCCACCCCAATAAAAAACATTATTTATTGACTAGCGGCACATAATCGAGTCTAATGGCGCTCTTTTGTAGTTCCCGCCCAGGTAGCTCAGTCGGTAGAGCAGAGGACTGAAAATCCTCGTGTCGACGGTTCGATTCCGCCCCTGGGCACCACTGCAAAAATACGCAACACCTCAAAATGCCCAGGTAGCTCAGTCGGTAGAGCAGAGGACTGAAAATCCTCGTGTCGACGGTTCGATTCCGCCCCTGGGCACCATGAATTCCAAAGGCTCCGATTTATCGGGGCCTTTTTTATTTCTGCTGTCTGGCCGATTCGGTTCGTAACAATGTCTAGTTGTGCTTAACTGAGTACAAATTTTTGCAATCCCCCCTCATTTTCACTTTACGCTATATTTCCTGCCTCTCCACACTAAAACATTATGACTGCCTAGCTCGAGTGGAGCTGGTTCTGATGACTTAAATTAATAGAGAAAAACAGGTTGTTTTTAGTTTCAGGCGACAATTAATGATCGTTGTTTGTCTAATCAATTTGTATTACCTTAATCCACTACCATCCACTTAGTCAGGAGATTGAAATGAAGCTAAGAAAAATTTTGCTGTTAGTGATTGCTGCCAGCGTTTTACAAGGATGTGTGTTCACTAAAATTGTTTCTGTGCCAATGCGTTTGGGCGGCGCAGTTGTTTCTATTGTGCCGGGTGTCGGTAATACTGCACATGATGCTATTGATGGTGCTGCTGAGGTAGTAGACGACGTTCCTATTTAAAGACTAAAAATCGGATAATGCCTGATACCAGGAAGGGCCTGTTTAGCAGTCTTTAGTATAGATGTGGAGCTTTTTGTCGAATTTATGTTGAGTGCTTTAGTCCTCACCATGCAGGAGGGTGGGGGCTCAGCGATCAAGTAAAAACTCTGTTGCGTACTCTGGTTTAAAGACAACCGAAGAAAACGGAGCAGTTGATAAACAAGCTCGGTTTATGGGGCAAACCTACATTTTTTAGAAAAAGCCCAGAATCCGACTTCGTTCATTTGACTGGTGGGGATGATTCAACTGGACTGTATGGTAGTCAGTGCATCAACAAAGCTAACGTATAATTGTCGAAAGGCTTGTGGTTATACGGGGGAAAGCCACAAATTAACTGAGTAATCTGTTATTGAAGTCCATGTTGCTAAAAATAGCGGCACTGGCAAATAATGCTGATGAAAAAATAAACGCCCCAGAAATAAAGCCGAATAGACCTGTGAGAAATATCAGGCCGAAAATAATGTCTTTTAGAAAATTACTCATCTTGAAGTTCCAGAAAGATTGTTGGTAGTGTGTTTAGCATAATCCGTGAATGAGTCAATTTAGAGACAAATGTGTAACAATTTCGTGACAAATTAAGTAATGCATTTCATCACTTTTACCGCAGGTGGCGAAAATCGGATCAATTGAGCGTTGACTTGCTGTTTTAGCTAGAGGATGACGTTATTTTTTACTTGATGAATCGATGAGCCTATGTAGATGATTGGGCATAAAGTTGATAAACTCAAATCACGACAATTGAGTTGTGATCAATTGCCCTCCTTTACTTAGACCAACATCAATAGGTGCATCATGGCAAATTACAATCGCGCTGAAGAAATTGCTCGCATAAAAAAAGATTGGGCCGAAAATCCGCGCTGGAAAGGCGTCATGCGCAACTATTCGGCGGAAGATGTTGTACGTCTGCGCGGGTCCGTGAAAATTGAAAACACCCTGGCTACGCAAGGTGCTGAAAAGTTATGGAATCTGGTTAATGGTAGTGCTAAAAAAGGCTATGTTAATGCACTAGGTACTTTGACCGGTGGTCAGGCGATTCAGCAAGCCAAAGCTGGTATGGAAGCGATTTATCTGTCAGGTTGGCAGGTTGCTGCGGATAATAATACTCAATCAGCTATGTACCCGGACCAGTCACTGTATCCGGTTGATTCGGTGCCCGCCGTTGTTACGCGTATTAACAACTCCTTTAAGCGCGCTGATGAAATTCAGTGGGGCAAAGGCATCAATCCGGACGATGATAACTTCATCGACTATTTTCTGCCTATTGTTGCCGACGCCGAAGCCGGCTTCGGCGGCGTGCTGAACGCATTTGAGCTGATGAAGTCGATGATCAACGCGGGTGCAGCAGGTGTGCACTGGGAAGATCAATTGGCCTCAGTTAAAAAATGCGGCCACATGGGTGGGAAAGTGTTGGTGCCTACCTCTGACGCTATCCAAAAACTGACGGCTGCGCGTTTGGCCGCTGATGTGTTGGGGGTGCCCACTGTGGTGCTGGCGCGTACCGATGCCAATGCGGCAGATCTGTTAACGTCGGATATTGACCCCAACGATAAACCCTTCGTTACCGGCGAACGGACATCCGAAGGTTTCTATCGCGTCAGGCATGGTATAGATCAGGCGATTTCACGCGGTTTAGCTTACGCCCCTTATGCGGACATGCTGTGGTGTGAAACTGCAACACCTTCTCTGGAAGAAGCGAAACAATTCGCTGACGCGATCCATGATAAATATCCCGATCAACTGCTGGCTTACAACTGCTCGCCTTCCTTCAACTGGAAGAAAAATCTGGATGATGCCACCATCGCAAAATTCCAGAAAGAACTGGGCGCAATGGGCTACAAATTCCAGTTCATTACCTTAGCGGGCATCCATAATATGTGGTACAACATGTTCCAATTGGCGCACAGTTATGCGCAAGGGGAGGGCATGCGGCACTATGTCGAAATGGTTCAGGAACCTGAATTTGCAGCAGCCAGCAAGGGCTACACTTTTGTTGCTCACCAGCAGGAAGTGGGTACCGGCTACTTCGATGACGTAACCACCGTTATTCAGGGCGGCACATCTTCCGTTACTGCGCTGACGGGTTCTACGGAAGAAGACCAGTTTCACTAAATAGATTTAATAACTGATGTTACGCACCCGCAATAAAAAATCAATGAGTTACAAGTTTTTGAATTCGCGATAGCTATTGATTCTTCTGAAAGCCTGCATAGCATCAGTTATTTTCTTGATTGTAGAGCGTTTTAGTAGCAAAGCTTTAAATGTAATCTGTTGAGTACAGGATAAATCCGTAACTTGCCGATAAAGAAAATGATTTTACCAAGTGATAACGGCTCTGGAATAACATAAAAAACTATGGCAAATAACACACTTATGGTGTGATTTACCGTTTTTTATTTTTATTTACAGTTCATACATAGTCATAACTTTTTGATAAACAGTTAAAAATTATAGATGGTTTGATTATTGCTTTTCTTTTCGTGTTCCTTGCCCGCTAATACCCGATTTTTGTTAGCCAGCAAAGATCTTCAGTTTTTTAACAACTGATGTTGCGCAATCGCCTCCCAAAAAGCGTATTATTTTGGGATGGATAAAGAATAACAACCACCACATCCTCATGTCCATCTACGCGGTTTTCAAGCTGGAGTGTCTGAAGATTAAGTACAGGGCCAATTATTTTGCGTTACGGGCTAAACTGTTCATAAAAACGAACCAGATGGCTTATGAAGAATTGCAGAAATTAAGAGCTGCGTAACATCAGTTAATAACCTGCTTACAAACCCGAGTGTTTCTTTAAGATGACAATTAAATAATGAAAACAAAAAACGTAATAACCCTGGATGACGCCAAGCGTGTCGCTGCCGCAGCGCAAGCGGAGGCCGAGCGTAATAACTGGGATGTGGTTATTGCCGTCGTTGATGAAGGCGGAAACCTGAAATATCTGCAACGGGAAGATGCGCTGCTGGGCAGCATTGATATCGCTATTGATAAAGCCAAAGCGGCGTTACTGTTTAGACGCCCGACACAGGTCTGGGAAGAAAAAGTGGCTTCAGGTCATAGCGGTTGCATGAGCTTGCGCGGCGTGGTGGCAGTTGAGGGTGGCGTGCCTTTGGTTGTCAATGGCGAAACCGTTGGCGCTATCGGTGTTAGCGGCGTTAAATCCGCAGAAGACGGTCAAATCGCAAAGGCAGGAGCTAAGGCGCTTTGATCCGGAAAAAAACTAAATCTGCTGCTCAAATATCCATGTAAGCAAACCACGGGATACCCATATGGCAATCAACAATAACAGACCCACTTCCCCGCATCTGCAAGTCTACAAACTGCCTTTAACAGGCATTATTTCAATTACCCACCGCATGACCGGCGTGATGTTATCGACTCGGCTTGATTTTTTTTGTCTATATCGTTTCAGCGCGTTGCCGGTGGTGCAGAAGCCTATTCGGCAATGCAGGATTTAATGAGCCTATGGCTGGTCAGGTTGATCTATTGGGGATTTATTTACGCACTTTTTTTCCATTTATGTCACGGTGTGCGGCATTTAATCTGGGATGCGGGTAAAAGTTTTGACCGCGATACCCTTGACTCGCTACGCACTGATTGAACTGGGTTGCTCATTAGTTCTTACCCTGTTTACTTTAATATTATGTCTGAGTAAGGATAGTTTATGGATTATAGATCGCCTTTAGCCAGGGTTCGCGGATTAGGTTCTGCAAAAGCAGGAACTTCTCACTGGTGGATGCAGCGCGTTACCGCAGTGGCGCTGATTCCCTTATCTTTTTGGTTAATCACTTTTCTTGATTTGAGCTTAAATGCGCCTTATCAACAAACGGTAGACGTGGCTAGCATCACCTTTTAATACCGTTTGTATAGTGGCATGGGTGCTTGCGGTTTTTTATCACGCTGCGCTGGGTTTGCAGGTGGTTATTGAAGATTATATTGCCGCTGAAGGTATCAAAATTGTTGCAGTCTGGACGGTAAACTTAAGTTTTCTGTTGCTGGCACTGGCAGCGTTGATTGCGGTGTTTCGTACACTATTAATAGGGTAACTTATGTCGGCAGATTATAAAATTATTGAACATACGTATGATGTGGTTGTAGTCGGAGCCGGCGGGGCAGGCCTTCGCGCTACTTTTGGCATGGCGGAAAAAGGCTTGAAAACAGCCTGTCTCACCAAAGTATTCCCAACCCGCAGCCATACCGTTGCGGCGCAAGGCGGCATCAGCGCGGCGTTAGGCAATATGGGCGAAGATGACTGGCGTTTTCACATGTACGATACCGTCAAAGGCTCTGACTGGCTGGGCGATCAGGATGCCATTGAATACATGTGCCGTGAAGCCATGGCTGCGGTTATCGAACTGGAACATTACGGCGTGCCTTTTTCCAGAACTCCCGAAGGCAAAATTTATCAACGCGCGTTTGGCGGCATGACCACCCATTACGGCAAAGGCCAGGCGCAACGCACTTGCGCGGCGGCTGATAAAACCGGTCATGCGATTTTGCATACCTTGTATCAGCAGGCGCTTAAAGCATAATGCCGAATTCTTTGTTGAATACATCGTGCTCGATTTGATTATGGAAGGTGACGAATGCCGCGGCGTTTTGGCGTGGTGTCTTGATGACGGCTCGCTGCATTTATTCAAAGCGCATGTGACCGTCCTGGCGACCGGCGGTTATGGCCGCACTTATTTTTCCTGTACTTCGGCGCATACCGTGACAGGCGATGGCAATGCCATGGTGTTACGCGCGGGTTTGCCGTTACAGGATATGGAATTTATCCAGTTTCACCCGACCGGCATTTACGGCTCAGGCTGTTTGATTACCGAAGGCGTAAGAGGCGAGGGCGGTTACCTGACCAATTCGGAAGGCGAGCGTTTCATGGAAAGATATGCGCCACACGCTAAAGATTTGGCCTCACGCGATGTAGTCAGTCGCGCCATGACCATTGAAATTCACGAAGGACGCGGTGTCGGCAAACTGAAAGATCATATTTATTTGCACATTGAACACCTGGATCCTGCGATTATTCACGAACGCTTGCCGGGCATTGCCGAAACCTCGAAAATTTTTGCCGGTGTCGATGTCACCAAAGAGCCTATTCCCGTTTTACCTACCGTGCATTACAACATGGGCGGCATTCCCACCAACTATAAAGCGGAAGTGGTGACACTGGACGGCGATAATCCCGATAAAGTCGTGCCGGGCTTGATGGCAATCGGCGAAGCGGCCTGTGTTTCAGTCCACGGCGCGAATCGACTGGGTTCAAACTCGTTGCTTGATTTGGTCGTATTCGGCCGTTCCGCCGCCATCCGTTGCGCAGAACTCATCAAACCGGGCACTGCACAAAAACCACTGGCCAAGACTGCCTGTGATAAAGCGCTGGCCCGTTTTGATAAAATTCGCAATGCCAATGGCAGCCGCAGCACCTCGGATATTCGTCTGGACATGCAGAAAACCATGCAAACCAAAGCGGCCGTATTCAGAACCAAGCCACACTGGATGAAGGCATTGCAGCCATGGCGGAAATCAGAGCAATCGTTTGCCGATGTTGGATGTCAACGATAAATCCCTGATCTGGAATACCGATCTGGTTGAAACCCTGGAACTGGATAACCTGCTCAGTCAAGCCAGCGTAGCGATTAATGCGGCCGGCAACCGGACACGAAAGCCGTGGCGGACATGCGCGGGAAGATTATCCCAAACGTGATGATGCCAACTGGATGAAACATACCTTGACCTGGCTGATTGACGATAAGATAAAAATCGATTACGGCCCGTGCATTTATATACCTTAACCGACGAAGTTGAAGTTATTCCACCCAAAGAGAGGGTTTACTAATGGCTGAGTTCACCCTGCCCAAAAACTCGGTATTAACCGAAGGCAAAACCTTTAAAGCGCCTGCAGGTGCAAAAAATATCCGCCGCTTTGAAGTCTACCGCTGGGATCCCGATTCCGGCGAAAATCCGCGCATCGATAGCTTATGAACTGGATATGGACCATTGCGGCCCGATGGTGCTGGATGCGATCCTGAAAATCAAAAATGAAATCGACAGCACCTTAACCTTCAGGCGTTCCTGCCGTGAAGGCGTCTGCGGTTCCTGCGCGATGACCGTCAATGGTAAAAATACCCTGGCCTGCACCAAAGCCATCGATTCCTATCCCGGCACCATCAAGATATTTCCCCTGCCGCACATGCAGGTTATTAAAGACCTCGTGCCGGATATGACCCATTTTTACGCGCAATACGCGTCAATCAAACCGTGGATAGAAACGCAAACCCCGCCACCAGCCGACTCGCGAACGTCTGCAAAGCAGAGAAGACCGCGAAAAACTGGACGGTTTATACGATTGCGTCCTGTGCGCCTGTTGCTCGACCAGTTGCCCCAGTTACTGGTGGAACAGTGAGCGCTATCTTGGGCCCTGCCGTTTTGTTGCAAGCCTATCGCTGGCTGGTGGACAGCCGTGACGAAAATACCGGAGAGCGTCTTGACGAGCTGGAAGACCCCTTCAAGTTGTACCGCTGCCACACCATCATGAACTGCACCGATACCTGTCCAAAAGGCCTGAATCCGGCCAAAGCCATCGCTGAAACCAAAAAACTGCTAGTGCAAAGAAAACTGGGTTAATGAATCAACTCGCCAGATTAAAATGGCAATGCAGGCGCGGCACCAAAGAGCTGGATTTGATGTTGCAGAAATATCTGGAAACGGGGTATTTGCTTGCCGATGATGAAGAGAAGGTGTTGTTTGTTGAACTGTTGAAACTTGAGGATGATGAGTTGACTGGGGTTTTGATGGGGGATCGGAAGCCGGATGCGAAAGAAATGGCAGATTTGGTTAACAAAATAGCCAAGTAGTATATGCATCGCGTACCTTTTTTGGGTTTGATAGATCGGGATGTTTTCCAAATCGTACGCGATGCCTACCCATGACCACATGACTTATATTTAAGTCGAGCTAGCAATCAGGTGAGGCATACCTATTAGCCAGAGCTACAATCTTTCCAAGGCCTGGTCGAGATCCGCAATGATGTCTTCAGGTTTCTCAATGCCGACAGAAAGCTTGACCAAATCGTCGGTGTTATCTGTTTTGTTTCGCACCTCCTTCAGAATTCCGGCATGAGTCATTAGAAGCCGAATGCTGAATCAAAGTATCCACAGCACCAAGTACTGACGGCTAGGCTGCAAAGCTCAAGGCTATCCATGAGTTTGCATTCCACTTCGATGCCACTGGCGACTCGGGATGACAACATGTCACCAAAACCACTCATTTCATTTGTTATTGTGTGATTTCGTACTGCGACTGACCTGGTAAGCCGGGATATCTAATTCAGGCAATTTTCCGATGTGCTTCCAGAAACCTGGCTACTTCCATAGCGTTTTTTCGTGTTTTCCCATCCTCAAGTGCAAGATCTTCAGCTATCAATCAAGGAAACATAATGATTTGTATATGACAATATAATTGTCATGTAATTATAACCAGCAATTCAAAAGTGATAAAAGGATGACTATATTGTAATTAAAACATAATAATTAGAACTGTTTCACAATTTTTGTCAGGCTTATGCTGAAATGTTAACTATACTGAAATAAAAACAAAAAATGGGCAATAAGCAGCGTAATTATCAAATTTTACTCGTGCTAACTTATCTCTAAATTCAAGTCCATTATCTGTGAGAATATAGGTAATATAAAAAGGAAAATAAGCGTTACAGTGCATTGGCAAGTGTTCGGTATCATGTGCTGTTTTGTTTATATATATACGAAATTAGAGCAACGGACTGGCTCAATCGATTGCAACATAAAATAAATTAACTTGGTGGTAACAGGAATTTAATAGTAAATAAGTAAACGAGTAAATAATATAAATCATTTTAAAATCATCATAAACATATATAAAATAAATCAAATGAAAAAAATAATTTTAATTTCTGCAGTAACATTGTTTTCAACTGGAGCTTATGCCGCAGGGTGCGATGAAAGTTCTTTAAAAGGAAAATTCGGTTACGAAGTGAGTGGGGTCAATGAATTTCCACTTCTCCCTAATTTTATTTTCAAGACTACTCGAAGTACTCATGTGGTCGGTCAAGCAATTTTTGATGGAAAGAGTGTTTTTACTATTACCGGATATGGATCTGCAGCCGGGTCTCTTCAAGCAATGACAGGTACTGGAACGTATACGGTAAATCCAGTTAATTGTATAGCTGAAGGTGTGTTGGCGTGGGATACCGGAGAAACTTCAGAATTCCGTATGGTGTTGGATCACACGGATAGCAGTAACAGTCATGTAGCCAACAAGGTGTATCATGCAAGCGTATTGGTTGCTACAGATGGCAAAACAATAATACCTGCGATGATATTTCCATCATCAGCATCAGGTACGCTCACTAGATTTGTTGGTAAATTTCATTAATCCTCCTAAGCAGGACAGGGTTTGCAAGCCCGTTCCTAATGTATTTACGATGTCATAGCTAAGCTGCTACATTCAATTGTAACAAAGCAAAACGTCCGAACGGGGCAACATGCCCCGTCCTGCTCTTAGTTTTCGTCCCGCTTCGATGCCACTGGCAACTCGGAATGACACATGCCGCCAAAACCACTCATTTCATTTGTTATTGTGCAATTTCGTACTGCGGGTGACTTGGCAAGCCGGGATACCTAACCCATACAATTTTCCGATGTGCCTCCAGAAACCTGGCTACTTCCATAGCAGCGTTTTCTCGTGTTTTTCCATCCTCAAGTGCAAGGTCTTCAGCGATTAATCAAGACAACATAATAATTTATACATGAAAGTATAACTGTAATATAACTGTAATATGCTGATAATTAGAACTGTTTCACGTTTTTTGTCAGGCTTATGCTGTAAAAATAACTATACTAAAAAAAGTGGCCAATGAGCAGCGTATTTATCAAATTTGAATTCATATAATTCAAATTTATATTATATAAAATTTGTGGTGCAATTTTATAAAACTTATGCGCACCACTGCCTTCATTTTTACTAATTCTAACTTATCTCTGAATTCAAGCCCATTATTGATGAGGATATAAGTAATATAAAAAAGGAAAATAGGTGCTACAGTGCATTGGCAAGTCTTCGGCATCATGTGCCGTTTTGTTTTCATAGATACAAAATAGAGCAACGGATAGGCTCAATTGATTGCAACAAAAAATAATTCACATGGAAGTAACAGGAATTTAAAAGTAAGTAAGTAAGTAAGTAAGTAAGTAAGTAAGTAAGTAAGTAAGTAAGTAAGTAAGTAAAAAAACCACCATAATGATATTCAAGGTAAATAAAATGAAAAAAATAATTTTAATTTCTGCAGTAACATTGTTTTCAACTGGAGCTTATGCCGCAGGGTGTGATGAGAGTTCTTTAAAAGGAAAGTACGGTTTGGAAGTAAGCGGGGTCAATGAATTTCCGCTTCCCCCTACTTTTACTACCAAGGTAACTCGCAGTACTCATGTGGTCGGTCAAGCGTCTTTTGATGGAAAGGGAAATTTTGATATCACTGGATATGGATCTGCAGCTGGGTCTACTGCAGTAAGGACAGGTAATGGAACGTATTCGGTAAATGCTAATTGTATTGCTGAAGGTACTATGCTTTGGAATACCGGAGAAACTTCAAACTTTCTTATTGTGTTGGATCAAATTGAGAAGAGTGACGATCACAGTGACGAACACTCAGCCAACAAAGCGCATCACGCAAACGTGATAGTTGATACAGATGGCAAAACAGCATTAGGAACATATCCATCATCAGCATCAGGTACGCTCACTAAATTTGTTGGTAAATTTAAATAATCTCCTGCAATGTCGCGTTGAATAACGCGATGCTCAACTTTCCCAAGCTGGACGGGGTTTGCAACCCCGTCCCTGACGTTTTTACAATGTCAGAGCAAAGCTGCTACATTTAATTGAAACAAAGCAAAACGTTCGAACGGGGCAACATGCCCCGTTCGGCTGTCAACCAAGCATGCATAACCCTGGATAAGACAAATTGCATCCTGGTTTTGGTCAGCTACAACTTCTCCAAGGCCTGATCAAGATCCGCAATGATGTCTTCAGATTCCTCAATGCCGACAGAAAGCCTGACCAGATCGTCGGTGATACCCGTTTTGATTCGCACCTCCTTCGGAATTCCGGAATGAGTCATAGAAGCCGGATGCTGAATCAAGGTATCCACGGCACCAAGACTGACGGCTAAGCTGCAAAGCTCCAGGTTGTTCATAAGTTTGCGTCCCGCTTCGATGCCTCCGACAACTCCGAATGACAGCATGCCGCCAAAACCACTCATTTGTTTTTGTGCAATTTCGCATTGCGGGTGACTTGGCAAGCCTGGATACCTAACCCAGGCAATTTTCCGATGTGCTTCCAGAAACCTGGACACCTCCATAGCATTTTTCGCGTGTTTTTCCATCCTCAAGTGCAAGGTCTTCAGTCCGCGTATACATAGCCATGCTTCGTGTGGGGCCAAGGTGAGCCCCGTTATGTTAATGATCGGCATCATGTTTTTGATGAATTCACGGCTTCCAACCACAACGCCCCCCAATAAGTCTGCATGACCGCCTATGTATTTTGTGCAGCTGTGCAGCACGGCGTCAGCGCCCAGTTGCAAAGGTCTCTGAAACATCGGTGTCGCAAAGGTGTTGTCCACAATCGTTGCTGCACCAGCTTGCCTGGCCATCGCGGAAATAGCCGCTATATCACAAATCTTCATGGTAGGATTCGCTGGAGTTTCCAGGAAAACCATACGGGTATTCTTTTTCAGATGACGCTGCACTTGTTCAAGATCTGCAGTGTTCACGAAACTCACTTCGATACCTAACCGGGTCAACACTGTCGCAAACAGTTCATAAGTGCAGCCGTAGACCACATCGGTTGACAGCAAGTGATCGCCCTTTTTAAGCAACGAGAGAGCAACTCCAGTGATTGCCGCCATACCCGTGGAGAAAGTTAGTCCTGTCTCTGCGCTTTCGAGTGTGGCGATTTTTTCTATCAAAACGGCATGAGTAGGGGTGTTAGGCATTAATCGGGCGTAGGTGTATCCGTCCTCTTCCCCCGCAAATCTGGCTGCACCTTGCTCGGCGGTATCAAATATAAACGTTGAGGTCTGATAAATCGGCGTTGTATGGGCTCCGCTTGACGGATCGGGTCGTTCTCCGGCATGCACACACAGTGTCCCAAACTTCATCTTTTTCATTTTTCCAGTCTCCTGAGGTGATAGACTCATCACGAATTATCAATGGCCAAGACCTCTCTTGCTCCTATACACTTAATTCGTAATATTTATCGTCAGAATTTTATGGTATTTGTATAAAAATAAGGGTTGTTAAAAAGGGTAATGGTGATAAGGAACTACATCCAAAACTTCGCCCAGCCTGTGCCGTGCTTGCAGGTTGCGCCAGTAAGTCGCTGTCAGGATTTCTTTGTGCCAGTGCATGAACAGTTGGTAAAGCTCTTCATTAAAGCCCAGAAATGAAATGAATTGTTCGGGGAAAATATCGTTTTCCGCGACATAGAACCACGCGTCCGGGTGCATCTCTTCTTCCTCGGTGTTGGCTGAGGGCAGATCGCGGAAATTGCAATCCGTCACCATGCACAACTCATCATAGTCGTAAAAAATCACCCGTCCGCGAACGCTGACGCCAAAGTTTTTCAATAACAGATCGCCCGGAAAGATATTGCTCAAAGCCAGATCGCGTATTGCCTGCCCGTAGTCGTAGACGGCCTTTTTTGCCGCAGTTTGATCGGCGGTTTGCAGGAACAGGTTCAATGGCGTCAAGCGCCGTTCGATATAGCAGTGTTTGAAAATAATATTATCGTTTTCGATCAAAATGGCTTCTCTGGCTTCCGAGGTGAGTTCTTCAAGCAGCGAGGCTTCAAAATGGTTTCGGTTGAATTTCAAATACTGAAATTCCTGCGCATCGGCCAGCCTTCCGGCGCGGTCATGTTCGAATACCTGTTTATAGCGTGCCATCACATCATTGCGCGAAACCGACTTGGGCGGTGCGAATTTATCGCGGATGATTTTGATGACGATGTCATGCGTGGGCAGCGTGAATACGATCATCACCAGGCCTTTTTCGCCCGGCGCATGGATAAATTGCTCGTTGTATTTTTCCTGATGTTGCAGCAGGTTGCGGAAACGGTCTGTTTTGCCTTGTTTGGCGCGCCCCAGCACGGTGAACAATTCGCCCTCGGTTTTGTGCGGCAGCAGGGCTTTCAGGTAAACCACCGCATCGCTCACGGCCTCAAGATCGACCTGAAAATAGGAGCGGGTGTAACTGAACAGGATGCTTACATCTGTAACAGACATCAGAACCGCATCAACGACGATGCCTTCCGGAGTGTTTTTTAGCGCTATGACCAGAGGCGACGAGGTTTTGCCGCAAAACACCCGGCCGACAAGGTAAGCGCGGGTGATCTGGAAAAACACAGCCTCTAATATTTCTACTTTGTCTATGCTGGCGTTCAGGCAGGCAGACTCATGTTCGATTACCTGCCGGACTATCAGCGCTATGTCGCCGGCTTTGTCCCGGTAAGGGATGGCAAAAGCAAAATCATCGAGCAAGCTATCGAATAGATGCTCCAGGCTCTTATCCTGGCGATGGTAAATGCGGCTTTTAATGGCTTGAGAGGTTTGGGTAAGCGGCTTGTGGTTGAGCGCAATAAACTCGACATCGGCATCGAAACCGACCGTGGTAAATATTTGCCGGGTGATGGAATTGAAAAAGGTTTTGGTGAATTCGGAGTCGATATAATCGGTTAACAGCGGCTCATAACAGTGTTTGATGGCTTTCCATAAGGATTTGTCACGGGATAAAAAACCCAGTCGCCGCTTGAGTTCCGTGACGGTACGTTTGACAAACAGGTTGTATAGCTCGATGCGCTCGACTGAATCGCGCTGGCTTCCTTTCCAGTCGCGGTTTTCGAAGCGGCGCTTCGCACGTTGGGTGACGAGCCTGAATTCAAGATTGTACTCATTAAACGCATCACGTATCGCCTTCGCACATTCCAGCGCTAAAACATCAAACTGATTGCCGTGAGCCATGCGCAACTCCTGATAAGACGCTATAAATTCTCAATCATTACGTCAGCAAACTCGCTGCATTTTACTTCCGTTGCGTTGTCCATCAGCCGTGCAAAATCGTAGGTCACGCGTTTGCTGGCGATGGCGGCATCCATGGCGTTAATGATGGCATCAGCTGCCTCTGACCAGCCCATATAACGCAGCATCATTTCGCCGGACAGGATGAGCGAGCCAGGATTGACCTTGTCCAGATCGGCGTATTTTGGCGCTGTGCCGTGAGTGGCTTCAAATACAGCAGTGCCGGTTTGATAATTGATGTTGCCTCCCGGCGCGATGCCGATTCCGCCGACTTGCGCGGCCAGGGCATCGGATAAGTAGTCGCCATTCAGGTTCAATGTCGCGATCACATCAAAATCTTCAGGCCGGGTCAGGACTTGCTGCAAGGCAATATCGGCAATGGCGTCTTTAATCAAAATGCGGCCATTTGCCAAGCGCTTCGGCCTGTTCCTTGTTCGCTGCGGCATCGCCCGATTCGGCGCGGGTTTTTTCCCATTGTCCCCAGGAATAGGTTTGCTCGGGATATTCACGTTCCGCAACGGCATAGGCCCAGTTACGGAATGCACCTTCGGTGTATTTCATGATATTGCCTTTGTGCACGATGGTCAGGCTTTTGCGCTTATTGGTGATGGCATATTCAATTGCTGAACGTACCAGTCGTTCCGTGCCTTCCTGCGAGACGGGTTTTATGCCGATGCCGGAGGTTTCCGGAAAGCGGATTTTGCTGAACTGCGCCGGAAAATTTTCGCGCAGCAAGCGCATGAAAAGCTTGTTGTCTTCAGTGCCTTGCTCGAATTCCAGGCCGGCATAAATGTCTTCGGTATTTTCCCTGAAGATAACCATATCGACGGCGGCAGGATTTTTAACGGGCGAGGGCACGCCCTGGAACCATCTGACCGGTCGCAGGCAGACATACATATCCAGCAACTGGCGCAGCGCTACGTTTAGCGACCGGATTCCGCCGCCTATCGGTGTTGTCAAAGGGCCTTTGATGGAAACCAGGTAGTCCCTGCAGGCATCAACGGTCTCATCGGGAAGCCAGGTGTTAAACAAGCGGTTGGCTTTTTGCCCTGCGTAAACTTCCATCCAGTGAATTTTCTTTTGCCCGGAGTAGGCGCTTGCAACTGCCGCGTCCAAAACGCGGACGGTGGCTCGCCAAATATCCGGTCCGGTACCATCACCTTCTATATAAGGGATGATCGGATTATCGGGCACGACAAGTTTGCCGTTTTGCATGGTGATGGGACTGCCGTTAGGGGGAGGGGTGAGACTGGTCATAACAACTCCTGCAATTAGATTGAGTAATGCTGTAAAGACAAAAAGGTCGGCTTTTGCATCATAACAAAAGCAGGCGTGATTTGTACTATTTAACCACTTCATATAGATAAAGGCAGGCCTAAAGCACTATAATTAACTTGTTGAGGTTCAAAGTAAAACTTTTACCTTGAACCTGTTTTTTTACTTACGGAGAAATGAATGCACGCTGTTACGTTAATAAAAGGTGATGGTATTGGCCCATCAATAATGGATGAGGCTGTTAAGATTATTGACGCTTCAGGCGTAAAAATTCAGTGGGAAGTGGCAGAAGCCGGTATGGCCGCTTTTGAAAAGTTTGGCACACCGCTGCCTGATGAAACCATGGTATCCATAGATAGAACCCGATTGGCATTTAAAGGACCGTTGACTACTGGTGTTGGTGGTTCGGGATTTAGAAGCATTAATGTGGCGTTGCGGCAGAAGTATGATCTCTATGCAAATGTGCGCCCCGCTAAAAACTGGCCGGGCGTGAAAACCCGTTTTGATGATGTTGATATTGTCATCGTCAGGGAAAATACCGAAGGACTTTATGCAGGGCTTGAGCATTACCTGACGCCTAAAAAAGACATCGCTGAAAGTCTGGCCGTAGTCACAAGAGCGGGTTCGGAAAGAATTATCGAGTATGCCTTTAAATACGCACAAGACAATCATCGTAAAAAAGTAACGGTTTGCCATAAAGCCAATATTTTAAAATATACTCAAGGCTTGTTCCTGGATGTCGCCAGAGAAATTGCCCCAAAATACCCTGATATTGAGTTTGACGAAAAAATCATCGATGCGACCTGTATGCACATGGTGATGGATCCAAAGCAATTTGATGTCATCGTCTGTACCAATATGTTCGGCGACATTCTGTCCGATTTGACCGCAGGTCTGGTTGGCGGCCTGGGATTGATACCGGGAGCCAATATCGGCAAAGATGCCGCCTTGTTTGAAGCAGTTCACGGCAGCGCGCCGGACATCGCCGGAAAAAATCTGGCCAACCCTACTGCAGTAATCATGGCTGGAGTCATGATGCTGGATTATCTTGGCGAACACGAAGCGGCAGCTAAAATAAAAACAGCGGTGGAAAAAGTAGTTAATGAAGGCAAATGTGTTACGCCAGACCTTAATCCGCAATCGAAATGCGGAACGGTCGAAATGGGTGATGCAATCGTTGAGGCGATGAAGTAGTTACATCGTTCCTACGGTCTCCGTTACATCCATTAAGCTGATGTTGTAGTCGTGAATCTATTCGCGACTACAACATCAATCACAACTATTTCCGGTTTAACTTAATGGCAATGCATCCATCTAGTGGTAATACTGAATAAATCACCCGTTTTAAACCATTCCCCAAGGAATTCCCCATGCTAGAACAATACCGTAAACACGTAGCAGAACGCGCCGCCGAAGGCATAGTGCCCAAGCCGCTTGATGCAGAGCAGGTCGCCGCTTTGGTTGAACTGATTAAACAACCGCCCTGCAGGGGAAGAAGGGATTCATTCTCGATCTGCTGGCAAATCGCGTTCCTGCCGGTGTTGATGAAGCGGCTTATGTTAAAGCGGGATTTCTGGCGGCCATCGCCAAGGGCGAAGTCAGTTCGCCGATTTTGGACGCGCCTCAGACGCTACCGAATTATTGGGCACCATGCTGGGCGGTTATAACATCGCGCCGTTAATCGATTTGCTGGATAACGCAGCGCTGGCGCCGATTGCCGCCAAAGCGCTTGTCCCATACCTTGCTGATATTCGATGCTTTTCACGATGTACAGGAAAAAGCCGATGCCGGCAATGCTATTCGCCAAACAGGTGCTTCAATCCTGGGCGGATGCGGAATGGTTTACCAGCAAACCGACAGTGCCGGAAAAACTGACGGTGACCGTGTTTAAAGTAACCGGCGAAACCAATACTGACGATTTGTCGCCGGCACCGGATGCCTGGTCGCGGCCGGATATTCCGTTGCATGCCAAAGCCATGCTGAAAATGCCGCGTGAAGGCATTACCAATGCCGAACAGCAAATCAACGAACTGCAAGCAAAAAGGTTTTCCGGTCGCTTATGTCGGCGATGTGGTCGGCACCGGCTCTTCGCGTAAATCGGCGACCAATTCGGTGTTGTGGTTCATGGGCAATGATATTCCGTATATTCCCAACAAGCGCGAAGGCGGCGTTTGTATTGGCGGCAAGATCGCGCCGATTTTCTTCAACACCATGGAAGATTCAGGCGCGTTGCCTTTTGAATGCGATGTCACCCACATGGCGATGGGCGATGTGATCGACATTTATCCGTATGAAGGCGTGGTCAAACGTCACGATAGCGGCGAAGCTGATTTGCAAATTCGAACTTAAAAACCGATGTTATTCTGGACGAAGTGCGCGCCGGTGGGCGTATTCCTTTGATTATCGGTCGCGGTCTGACTGACCGCGCCCGTAAAGTCTTGGGTTTGCTGCATCCACAGTTTTTCGTCGTCCAGTCGACGCCAAAGACAGCGGCAAAGGCTTTACGCTGGCGCAAAAAATGGTCGGCAAGGCCTGCGGCGTTGCGGGCGTTCGTCCCAACACCTATTGCGAACCGCATATGACTACGGTCGGTTCTCAGGATACCACTGGCCCGATGACCCGCGACGAATTGAAAGACCTGGCCTGTCTGGGTTTTTCCGCCGATTTGGTGCTGCAATCGTTCTGCCATACGGCGGCTTATCCGAAGCCGGTTGATGTCACCATGCAGCATACGTTGCCGGATTTCATTATGAACCGCGGCGGCGTGTCGCTACGTCCGGGCGACGGCATTATCCATTCCTGGCTGAACCGGATGTTGTTGCCGGATACGGTCGGCACCGGCGGCGATTCGCATACCCGTTTTCCGATCGGCATTTCGTTTCCGGCCGGATCAGGATTGGTCGCGTTTGCCGCTGCGACCGGCGTGATGCCGCTGGATATGCCGGAATCGGTGTTGGTCCGTTTTAAAGGCGAAATGCAGCCGGGTATCACCTTGCGCGATCTTGGTCAATGCCATTCCTTATGTGGCGATACAGCGCGGCTTGCTGACGGTTGAAAAAAGGGCAAGAAGAATGTGTTTTCAGGCCGCATTCTGGAAATCGAAGGCTTGCCGGATTTAAAAGTGGAACAGGCTTTTGAATTGTCCGATGCGTCGGCGGAACGTTCTGCCGGTGGTTGCACGATGCGTTTGAATGAAGCGCCGATCCGCGAGTATCTGAATTCCAACATCACCCTGCTGAAATGGATGATTGCCGAGGGTTATGGCGATGTGCGCACCATGGAACGTCGTATTAAAAGCATGGAAGCATGGCTGGCTAATCCGGTATTGCTGGAACCGGACGCCGATGCCGAATACTTTGAAATCATCGAAATCGATATGAGTGAAATCAAGGAACCGTTGCTGGCCTGCCCCAATGATCCTGATGACGTCAAAACGCTGTCCGCAGTGGCCGGAACTAAAATCGACGAAGTGTTTTTTGGTTCCTGCATGACCAATATCGGCCATTTCCGCGCCGCCGGTAAATTGCTGGAAAAACAGAAAGGCGAATTGCCGACCCGTTTGTGGGTTGCGCCGCCGACCAAAATGGATCAAACCCAATTGACCGAGGAAGGCTATTACGGCACCTTCGGCAAAGCCGGTGCGCGTACGGAAATGCCGGGTTGTTCATTATGCATGGGTAATCAGGCACGGGTAGCCGAAAACTCGACCGTGGTGTCCACTTCGACACGGAATTTCCCCAACCGTCTGGGTAATGGCGCCAATGTGTATCTGTCGTCGGCCGAACTGGCGGCGGTGTGTTCAATTCTGGGTAAAATTCCAACCTTTGATGAATATATGCACTATGCAAGTCAGATTAACGAAACAGCCGAGGATACCTATCGTTATCTGAATTTCAATCAGATGGAACGTTATCAGAAAAAGGTTGAAAAGGTTTAAGGATGCAAGGCTCAAGGTTAAGCCTTGAGCCTGTTATATGCTAAAAAGCTCTTTAGTAAGACATCCTTAGAACAACCTCAAGGTGTGTCTATCTTGCTGAAAAAGCAAAATTAAAGAGCAGAACGCACAAGAGAATTTTCGCTATAGGTTGCATTAACCATTACTTTCAGTTTTTTTCCTGGAACCAGTGATTTGCTCGCTTCGTGAGAATTCCATTTACGCAGATCGGCCATTGAGACATGAAATTTACGGGAAATTTGTGCAAGCGAATCGCCTTGTTTAACCGTATAGCTAATCGAGCGGTATGAGTTGGTCTCTTTAGTAGATAAGGCGGCTGTCAGTTGTTGCTTGCCGGTTTTAATAGTTAGCTTTTGACCCAGAACCAATGCGTTTTTTGAAGTGGTCTTGTTCCACTCTGCGATGGTTTCGCCGCTAACCGAAAATTTTTGTCCAATATTCCAAAAAGTATCGCCTTTTTTTACAACATAAATTTGGGTGTTGCTGGCGTTATTTTTAGATGCTTTGGCTGTGAGTTTCGTGTCGTCAGCAGATATATTTTGTGTGGGAATCTTTAAAATCATGCCAGAGTGGACAGAATTACCCGCTAAATGGTTCGCCTGTTGGATCGATTTAACTGTCGTATGATTTTTAAAAGCAACAGCCAAGAGGCTTTCTCCTGATTTAACCTTATATTGGTGCGAGGATGCCGCTTTTGCTTGAGCCTCATCATGTCGTTTCTGGGCCGCCGTCTCATCATCTCGTTTCTGAGCTACCGTCGCATCATGTCGGATCTGGGCTACTGTCTCTTCATGGTATCGTTTTAAATCTACTCGATCTTCATAGGGAAGTTGAGCCAGATTTTGTTTGAATGTTTGTGCTTGGGCAACAGGGATTAACAAATGATGCGGCCCTTCAGGAGCCGTGCTTGACCGGTTAAATCCGGGGTTTAATTTTAAAAATTCATTGAGCGGAGTGTTAGCCAATTCTGCCGCTTTGTTTAAATCCAGTTGGGATTTAACATCAACAACTTCACAGTAAGGTTTATTTGGAATGTTCTGCAAATGAATGTTGTATTTTTCAGCATTGGCAAATATTCTGGCTATAGCCAGTAGTCGCGGAACATAATTTAATGTTTCTTCAGGGAGACTTAGCGACCAGTAATCAGTTGGCAGATTGAGATCTTCATTTTTTTCAATAGACTTTCGCACATTGCCTTTGCCGTAGTTATAGGAAGCCAGGGCAAGCAGCCAGTCACCATCGAAGGTCTCATTCAGGTGCTTAAGATAAGCGGTTGCGGCTTTTGTTGACGCATAAATATCACGGCGACCGTCATACCATTCGTTTTGTTTAAGGCCATACAGGCGACCGGTCGCGGGTATAAATTGCCAAAGGCCAGAAGCGTCACTTTTTGAATAGGCATCTGGTACAAAGGCGCTCTCAACTACGGGTAATAGGGCCAGTTCGCCCGGAATGTTTTTTGCTTCGATTTCATCGAGAATAAGATGCAGATAGGGTTCTGCTCGCTCCTGAAGTACTGCAAGATCTGTGGGATGCTGTAAATACCAGTTTAATTCACGGTCGATCCGTGGATTGTTAATTTCGGGCAAGGAATATAAGGATAATAACCGTCCCCAAATGGTATTTTTATACGCTAATGGGGTATTGAATTTGCGGCGAGGCAGCAGAGAGTGTTTTGCATAACTGTTATCCTGATAGGATGAAGTAGGCGGCTGATCGTTTATACTCAGTGAATCTTTTGAAGTTTGAGAGCAACCTGTTGCGATTAAAGAGATCAGCAGTAATAAAAAACGGACTGATCTGTTAAAATTAACATGCATCGTCTAACCCTTACAAAGTGAAGTTCAATAGTAACAAGCGCTATCATACCTTTGTTTTTGTTGAAAATCATTAAAGCTATGTATTGTTGAGTTTACACATGAAGCGAAACTTCTTATTTGCCTGGTATCAAACCCCCAGAGGCAAGTTGTTACAGCAGCTTGAAGCCGACTATTTACAGCGGTCTATCACTGTTAGTTGTCAGCAGACAATTTTGCAGATTGGTGGATTGGATTGGGAAAATGAATTTATTGATTGTTCTTTGTATAAGAATTTTACGGTACTCGATGCCAAAGGTTTGGGGTGTGATAATGCGAGAAAAATTAGGGCGAAGTCATATAATTTGCCATTGCAAAGCAATAGTATTGATATGATTATCGTGCCGCATTTATTGGAGTTTGATGCAAAACGGTTTCAGACTATAAGAGAAGTGGAGCGGGTTTTGAAGCCGGAAGGAATGCTAATAGTGTTGAATTTTAATCCTTGGAGTTTATGGGTTAGATACCAGTATTTGTGGGACAAGAAAATGGCTGATACTTGGGAGGGGCACTTTATTCCTCGGTCAAGAATTCTGGACTGGTTGAAAGTATTGAATTTTGAGGTAACAGTTTCATCAGAGTTTCATATGGATTCAGTAAGCTCTACGCATGGAAAATACATGGCCGGTTTACGCTCATTTACATCTACTGCCTATGCGATTAAGGCTATAAAACGTCGGTATAATCGGATTCCGCTAACGCCTGTACAGGTTCTAAATCCTCAGTTGGTTGTAGTAAATTCACTGAGGGCATCACGGATAAATAAGCATGAGTGATCCGGTCATTATTTATACTGATGGCGCTTGTAAAGGTAATCCCGGTCCCGGCGGATGGGGCGTTATACTCAGCTATAAAGGCAAGGTTAAGGAGCTCTATGGTGGCGATCCGGATACCACCAATAATCGCATGGAGCTGATGGCGGCAATACAGGCGCTGGAAACTTTAACAAAACCCTGTTCGGTGCGAATCAATACCGATTCAAAATATGTGCTACAAGGCATTACCGAGTGGATGGACAACTGGAAAAAACGAGGCTGGAAAACAGCTTCCAGGCACCCGGTTAAAAATGAAGATCTATGGCGTCGGCTGGATGCCGCTATTATGCGCCACGATATTGAATGGATATGGGTAAAGGGTCATTCAGGTAATAACGGTAATGAAAGGGCGGATGCGCTTGCTAATCTTGGCATCGGTTCAATAACCGGGTAGTCATTTAGCCCTAAAGCAGACGGGCTATGGTTATTTTTTGCTGTCCAGTAAGGCTTTGAGATCTGCAAATGGGTTATGAGTCGCAACCGACACCGTGGATTTTCCAGTCTGAGAGTTGTTACCAAAGCGGGTTTCTTCGTATCTTGAATGTTCATTATCATGGCAATAAAGGCATAATAATTCCCAGTTGCTGCCATCGGATGGATTATCGTCGTGGTTATGGTTTTTATGATGAACCGTCAACTCAGTCAGGTTTTTGTGATCAAATTCACGGGCACAACGACCGCATACCCAAGCATACAGTTTCAGAGCCTGCCCGCGATAGGATTGTTCTCTAAGTTCCTGATTGCGTCGTGCGTCGGTAACGATTTGGTTCAGTTTGTCTTTGTCAGTTTGTGTCTTTTTTAGTGTCATATAAACACCTCCCATAATATGTGGTATGCAGGTAAACCTGTCATTTGATCAAATTTTAACAGAAAAATATAAAAGGGTAGAGATCAACCTCATTGCTGACCAGCTTTGAAAATTCTAAAGTGATCTTGTTTTAAAGAATTTATACTTAATATCATTAATAAAACCTAGGGAAACGTGTGGATAAGCGAACATTTACAAATCGCATAGTGGTTCTTGATACTGAAACTACCGGTCTAAATCCGCAGGAAGGGCATAGGGTCATTGAAATTGGTTGTGTAGAGGTGGTCAATCGCCGCTTAACTGGCAAACGGTTTCACGTTTATATTAATCCTGACCGGATAATTGATGATGGTGCAATTGAAGTTCACGGTATCACTAATCAGTTTTTAGAGGATAAGCCACATTTTGAGGATGTTGCAGAGGATTTTATAGCGTTTATTCGGGGGGCTGAATTAGTCATTCATAATGCGCCGTTCGATGTCGGCTTTCTTAACCATGAATTTTCACGACTGAATAATGCGACAGGAACGGTCGCAGATTATAGTGCAGTATTCGATACGCTGACCTATGCCAGAAAAAAACATCCCGGGCAGAGGAATAGCCTGGATGCACTTTGTAAGCGCTATGGTATCGATAATAGCCACCGGGAGTTGCATGGCGCGTTATTAGATGCCGAAATTCTGGCGGATGTGTTTTTGTTAATGACTGGAGGCCAGTCTTCATTATTGGATGAAGGGCAGATAAGGTCGGAAGGGGAGGGTATAAAAATGGAGGTTAAGCGTTTGGCTGCAGATCGTCCCGCATTAAAAGTCATTCGTTGTACCGAAGAGGAATTAAATGCGCATCAACAGCGTCTGGAAGCTATTGAAAAAGCCGGTGGCGCTTGTATTTGGAACCAGTAAGATTGTGTGGGCGACCGGGTCGGTCGCCCACACAGTTTCAGATCAATCAGCAGATTTTGGTTTCGCTCGTCTGGATGTAGACCCCATTCTTTTTTTGCTTTTATCTACTTTTTTAGCGTCATCATCGGTTTTCGCCGCTTTTTTAGCACTTTCATCCATTTTGGAAATGTTAAGTTGCTGGCCGGCTACCCTGACTTTTTTCAATTCCTGAAACAATTCTTTCGGTATGCCCGCTGGTAATTCAACGGTGCTGTAGTCGTCCTGGATTCTAATGCGGGCAATATGGTCGCCATCAATCCCTGTTTCATTGGCTATGGCTCCTACGATGTTGCCGGGCTTTACACCGTGATTATGGCCGACTTCAATACGGTAGGTTTCCATTTCAATGTCTGCCCCGCCGCCAAATGCACGTTTTGGTTTGCGGTCTTTTTGCGGGCGGTCAGATCTATCAGATCTTGATGGTCTATCGTCTCTGGACGGCCTGTCTTCTCTGGTGTCGTGGGATTTTTTAGGCAGGTTTTGCATTAACAGCGGAGTATCGCCCTGAACCAGCTTTGCCAGTGCGGCGGCTATTTCCAGCGCGGTTACATTATGCTCCTGCTGGTACTGTTCTAACAGCTGGCTGAAAAAGCTCAGTTCTTCTGCCGCCAGGGTATCGGTAATGTTCTGTTTAAAACGGGAAATACGTTTATTGTTAATGACCTCGGTTGAAGGCAAGCCCATTTCTTCAACTTTTTGCTTGGTCGCTTTTTCAATATTGCCCAGCAGTTTTCTTTCTCTGGGTGCAATAAACAAAATGGCATCGCCTGTGCGGCCAGCGCGTCCTGTTCTGCCGATACGGTGAACATAGGATTCAGTGTCGTATGGAATGTCATAGTTGACGACATGAGTGATTCGGTCTACATCCAGGCCACGCGCAGCAACGTCAGTTGCAATTAATATGTCCAGTTTGCCGTTTTTCAGGTTGGCAATAGCGCGTTCCCGAAGTGTCTGAGACATGTCGCCGTTAATCGCAGCAGCCGAATAACCGCGAGCTTCCAGTTTTTCTGCCAGCTCAACAGTTGCTGTTTTGGTTCTAACGAAGATAATCATGCCGTCAAACGTTTCCGCTTCCAGAATGCGGGTTAGAGCGTCCAGCTTATGTACGCCGCTGACCAGCCAATAGCGTTGGCGTATGTTTTCAGCGGATGTGGTGGTTACTTTGATGGTGACGTGTTCAGGTTCATTCAGATATTCCTGAGCGATTTTACGGATAACCGAAGGCATGGTCGCGGAAAATAAGGCGATTTGTCTTTTTTCAGGGATTTGCTCAAGAATCCATTCCACATCATCAATAAAACCCATGCGCAGCATTTCATCGGCTTCATCAAGAACCAGAAAGCTGAGTCCCTTCAGATTTAGTGTGCCTTTGCGCATGTGATCCATGACACGGCCCGGTGTGCCGACCACTACATGAGCGCCGCGTTTTAGCTGGCGAAGCTGGGTGCTGTAGTCTTGTCCACCGTAAATAGGCAGAACATGGAAGCCTTTTAAATGCGCGGCATAGCGTTGAAACGCTTCTGCCACCTGAATGGCCAGTTCGCGGGTTGGCGCCAGAACCAGTACTTGCGGGTCTTTTTGTTTGAGATCTATGCGCGATAAAATGGGTAATGCAAAAGCTGCTGTTTTACCGGTTCCTGTTTGTGCTTGCCCCAGAACGTCTTTGCCAGCTAGTATCAGTGGAATTGTTTGTGCCTGTATGGGCGAGGGTGTTTCATAACCGACATCATTCAGTGCTTTTAGCACCGGTTCAATCAGCGCTAAATCACGGAAAGAGGGTAATGTAGAAACATCATTGGACATGGATTTACCTGTTGGAAATAATAGAAGGCGCGGACGCGCTGGGAAATGTTTTGTATATCAGAGCATTATAACGCATTATATTAGTATTTGCAGCAAAATTAATGAGATAAACAGATGGGCAAAGCTTCCTCACCTTACCTATATCCCAGTTGGCAATGAGAATTTGGGTTGATGCTGACGCGTGTCCCAACGTGATTAAAGATATTTTATTTCGCGCGGCAGAACGAAAGCAGTTGTCACTGACACTGGTTGCCAATCATTTTTTAACGGTGCCACCATCCAGAGTTATCAGTGCGGTGCAGGTCTCGGGTGGTTTTGATGTGGCTGATAATTACATTGTCAAACACTTGCAGGTAAATGATCTGGTGATTACTGCGGATATTCCACTGGCCGCCGAAGTCATAGCAAAAAATGCCCATGCCATTAATCCCAGAGGTGAGCTTTATACCAAAGAAAATATCAGGGAGCGTTTGGCGATGCGTGATTTCATGGAGGAAATGCGCAGTGCTAGACAGGTGTCGGGCGGGCTTGCTCCACTGGGGCAGCGAGACAGGCAGGATTTCGCCAATGCGCTGGATAGTTTTTTGGCGAAATATTAGCAAAATTACGGTTCAGGCTGAGTTTTAGTTATTTGCTTGTTATAATGGAATTAGTTTTGTAACAGTATCAATTCTGAACGAGAGATTTCATGATTCAAGGTAGTATCGTAGCGTTAGTAACACCGATGGATGAAAGCGGTGCGGTGGATAGGGAAAGTCTGAAAAAACTGGTGGAGTTTCATATAGCGCAGGGAACAGATGCCCTTGTTGCCGTAGGCACAACAGGTGAGTCTGCGACGCTGGATGAAAATGAACACTGCGGTGTTATCAAGTCTGTTGTTGACTATGTGGGCGGCAGAATACCGGTGATTGCCGGAACCGGTGCAAATTCGACAACCGAAGCGATCACCCTGACCCGGCTGGCCAAAGAAGCTGGCGCCGACGCCTGTCTAATCGTGACTCCCTATTACAATAAGCCCACGCAAGAAGGCTTGTATCTGCATTACAAGGCCATTAGCGATGCCGTCGAAATCCCACAGATTTTATACAATGTGCCGGGCCGTACGGCTTGTGATATGTTGCCGGAAACGGTAGGCCGCTTATCCCACATCAAGAACATCGTCGGTGTTAAAGAGGCAACCGCTGATTTGTCCAGGGTTAAAAAAATCCGCGATTTGGCCGGTGATAACTTTGCAATTTATACCGGTGATGATGCAACCAGTCGCGAGTTTTGTCTGCTGGGTGGTAACGGCAGCATTACCGTAACAGGCAATGTTGCTCCAAAGCTGGTGCATGAAATGATTATGGCGGCGATTGCGGGTGACGGTGAAACCGCGTTAGCCATCGACCAAAAATTAATGGCGTTGCATAAAAATCTGTTTATTCAGTCTAATCCGATTCCGGTTAAATGGGCGGTTGCCGAAATGGGCTTGATGGGTAAAGGTATTCGTTTGCCTTTAACCTGGCTGACGGAAGACTGCTTCGACGCAGTACGCGACGCCATGCGTCAGGCTGGAGTTATTTGACGCGCATGATGAAAACTAAAGCCGGTACACGCATCGTTATTGCTGTTATTTTGATCAATGTGTCGGGATGCAGCACCATTTACAGTTGGTTTCCGGATAAAGAAAAGGACTATCAATTTACAACTGAAATTCCACCGTTGACATTGCCTGCTGATCTGGGGAAGGATTCAATCTTAAATACGGCTGTCGCTGCCCCAGTTGTTGAAACAGCTGAAGACGTTGCCCCTGCTGATGAGCCAGGAGAAACTGAGCTGGTTGTAGAACGAAAATTAATTCAGGTGGATATGGTTAAATCTGATGAGGGAGCGAGCCGGATACGCATTGGTGCGCCATTAGCAATAGCCTGGCGTATGGTTGGCAAAGCGTTAAGTCGAAATTCAATTGAGGTGATCAGTCGTAATCAGGAAGAAAAGTCACTGCACGTTCAGTACGATCCAGATGAAAAAAAAGTAGAAGACGGTTCGTTATGGGATGAAGTCATTTTTGTATTTAGTGGGTTACAAACAGGCGAAAAAGAGTATGTTGTCAAGCTGGTAGGAAATAAGCAGCAGACGGAAGTTATGGTCATGGATGCAGAACTGAAGCCCTTGGATGAAGGCCCAGGTTTAAAGTTGCTGACACTAATGCATGACACTATTAAGGCTGATTTGACTAATTAGAGAGGGGGGAGTTCCCAATCTAGTGCAACTAAAATAATACGTTCCCATGCTAAAGCCTGGGAACAAACTTTCTAATTCTTCACTGATTTATTACATGTTAAAAATCTCCGGAACCTCCGCACTTTCTGACTTTCGTGTCAAAAAACTACTGGTTGAACTACAGTCTGTAGATTCAAATATCAAGGCCGTCTCAGCACGGTTTATTCATTTTGTCGATGTTGAAAGCGACCTGGATGATGGTCAAGCAGAGATTCTAAACCGCTTGCTAGCGTATGGTTCAGGGCAAGCAATGGCAGAGGTTTATGAAATACCTCCCTGTATTTCCCCCTCCGGGTCAGCCGTTGGCTGCTCAAATTCGCTCCCGGCGAATTTGTCAGGCGAGCGTTTACTGGTAGTGCCACGGTCAGGCACGATTTCACCCTGGTCAAGCAAGGCGACAGAAATCGCCCAGCGTTGCGGATTATCCGAGGTTAAGCGCATAGAGCGTGGCATTGAATACACGCTGGCCGTCAATGAGCCGCTGTCAGCTTCGGTGAAAGCACTGCTGCATGACCGCATGACCCAAACCGTTTTACACGGTGACGCCGAGCCGGATTTATTTACCCAACATCAGCCTAAGCCATTGCTGAGCGTTATGCTCATCGAACAAGGCCGTGATGCACTGGTTGCGGCGAATTCCGAACTGGGCCTGGCGTTGTCAGATGATGAAATCGATTATTTGACTGACAGCTTTCAAAAACTGGGCAGAAATCCGACCGATGTTGAATTGATGATGTTTGCCCAGGCCAATTCGGAGCACTGCCGACACAAGATTTTTAATGCCGACTGGACCATTGACGGTGTAGAACAGGCGCATTCCTTGTTCAAAATGATCCGCAATACCGCCGAAAAGAGTCCGGAAGGCATCTTATCGGCTTACAGTGATAATGCCTCGGTAGCGATAGGCTCAACTGCGCAGGTTTTTATACGCAATGCCAAGACCGGCGAATACGCCTACGTCGAAGAAGACGCCCATTTGCTGATGAAGGTCGAAACCCATAATCATCCCACTGCAATCTCGCCTTATCCGGGCGCAGCTACCGGTTCCGGCGGTGAAATTAGGGATGAAGGCGCGACCGGTCGTGGTTCTTCGCCTAAAGCAGGCTTAACCGGATTTTCAGTATCTCATTTGAAAATTCCGGAATTTCCCCAGCCCTGGGAAGACAATAACGGCAAACCTGAGCGCATTGCCTCGGCCTTGGATATTATGCTGGAAGGCCCTCTCGGCGGCGCGGCATTTAACAATGAGTTTGGCAGGCCCAATCTGGCGGGTTATTTCCGCAGCTTTGAACAGCCAGTGCCAGACAGCGGGGACAGTGAATTCAGGGGTTATCACAAACCCATCATGATTGCGGGCGGCATGGGTAATATTCGGCCGATGCTGGTCGATAAACACCCCATTCCAGCAGGCTCGTTAATCGTCATCCTGGGTGGCCCCGCCATGCTGATCGGTTTGGGTGGCAGCGCGGCGTCATCGCAGGCTTCAGGCGAAGGTTCTGAAGATCTGGATTTTGCCTCCGTACAACGGGAAAATCCCGAAATGGAGCGTCGCTGTCAGGAAGTCATCAACCATTGTAATTCCATGGGTCACGATACCCCGATAGTGTCCATTCATGATATTGGCGCGGGTGGTTTGTCTAACGCCGTGCCGGAAATTATCCATGATTGTGATCGCGGTGGTCGTTTTGAATTGCGCAATGTGCAAAATGCCGACAAAGGCATGTCACCCATGCAAATTTGGTGCAATGAAGCGCAGGAGCGTTATGTTGTCGCCATTAAGCCGGAGTCACTGGAATTATTTACGTCCTTTTGCGAACGCGAGCATTGCTTGTATGCTGTCATAGGCGAAGCAACGGAAGAGGAACATCTGTCGCTCAATGATGCCTTGCTGGGCGATAAGCCGGTAGATATCCCCATGTCATTATTGTTTGGCAAGCCGCCCAAAATGCAGCGGAATGTTGAGCATGTTAAGCCCAGCTTAACGGCGCTGGATTTTAGCGGCGTATCTTTGAGTGAAGCGGTTAAACGCGTCTTGTCATTTCCCGCCGTGGCCGATAAAAGCTTTTTGATTCATATCGGTGACCGTTCGGTAACGGGGTTGGTGGCAAGAGACCAAATGGTCGGCCCCTGGCAAGTGCCGGTGGCTGATGTTGCGGTAACCGCATCGGGATTTTATGCTTTAACCGGTGAAGCGATGGCGATGGGTGAACGCACCCCGATTGCTGTCATTGATGCACCGGCATCCGGTCGAATGGCAATAGGCGAAGCATTAACCAATCTGGCGGCAGCCCGCATTAATTCACTGAAGAAAATTAAAATTTCGGCTAACTGGATGGCTGCAGCAGGTTATCAAGGTGAAGATGCCGCTTTGTTTGATACGGTTAAAGCGGTGGGGTTGGAATTATGCCCGGCGCTGGGCATAGCCATACCGGTGGGCAAAGATTCGTTGTCGATGAAAACCGTGTGGAAAGATGACGCAATCGAAAAAACCATGACAGCGCCCTTGTCGTTGATTATTACCGCGTTTGCCCCTGTTAAGGATATTAGCAAAACCCTGACGCCGCAACTGCGCAATGTGCAGGATGAAGACAGTGCGTTAATTCTGATTGATTTGGGTGCGGGTAAAAACCGTCTGGGCGGTTCCGTGTTGGCGCAGGTTTACAAGCAACTTGGCAATGAGTGCCCGGATCTGGATGAAGCGGTTTTATTAAAGGCGTTCTTTGATGCCATTCAAACACTTAACAGTCAGGATAAGTTGCTTAGCTATCATGACCGTTCTGATGGGGGGTTATTGGCAACGGTGGCGGAAATGATGTTTGCCAGCAGATTGGGTGCGGTATTAACAATCGATAGCCTGGGCGATGATGTGTTGGCCGCCTTGTTTAATGAAGAACTGGGCGCCGTGCTGCAAGTGCGACAGAGCGATTGTAAGGAAGTTGTCGAGCTGTTAACGCATTCGGGATTGGTAGACTGTACCTATGTGATCGGCAAGGTGATCGATCACGACTGCATGGATGCAGGAGGTAGAGCAACGCAGGGAGCAGTTGCCGAGCAGCAGCTGACAATTCGCCATGCAGGCGAGGTCATTTATACCGCCAGCCGGGCCGAAATGCAGACAGTCTGGTCTGAAGTCAGCTACCGAATGCAGGCATTGCGTGATAACCCGGAATGCGCCCTGCAGCAGTTTGAGCGAATTACCGATGATGAAGATCCCGGCTTGAATGTTGCGTTAAGTTTTGATGTTAATGCCGATGTAACCGCGCCGTTTCTTTTAGCAAAAAGACCTAAAGTAGCCATACTGCGTGAACAAGGGGTTAATGGCCACGTAGAAATGGCAGCGGCGTTTGATCGTGCCGGATTCACCAGTATCGATGTACACATGAGCGATATTATTCATGGTCGGGTGAGCCTGAGTGATTTCACTGGACTGGTTGCCTGTGGTGGGTTTTCTTATGGTGATGTACTTGGCGCGGGTGGTGGCTGGGCTAAATCCATCCTGTTCAATCCACGCGCCAGAGATGAATTCGCAGCATTTTTTCAGCGACAAGACACCTTCGGTCTGGGTGTTTGTAACGGTTGCCAGATGATGTCGGGATTGAAAGAAATTATTCCCGGCGCCGAACATTGGCCTCGCTTTATGCGTAACAACTCGGAACAATTTGAAGCCAGGGTAGCTATGGTTGAAGTACAAAAATCACCCTCCATCCTGTTTGCAGGCATGGAAGGTTCCAGAATGCCGGTCGCCATTGCGCATGGGGAAGGGCGTGCAGAGTTTGTTATGGATCCTGCGGTGGCGCTTGAAGCAGGAGCGGTTGCATTATGCTATGTTGATAATTATGGTAATTTAACCACTGAATTTCCGGCTAACCCCAATGGTTCGCCTTTTGGTATTACCGGATTGACCACAACGGATGGACGATTTACCATCATGATGCCGCATCCTGAGCGATGCTTCAGGGCGTTGCAAAATTCCTGGCATCCCGATGACTGGAGTGAATATGGCGCGTGGATGCGCCTATTCAGAAATGCCAGAGTCTGGGTGGGCTAAAAGTACGCTCTACTAACCGGTCAAGAGGAAAACGAGATGAATGGATTGCAGAAATGTTTACTAGTGGTCGGTTTAGTGTAGGCCGTGGTATGAAGTATCATCGGTTAGTCTAAGGACAGGGAATGATGTCGCCGATTTATCGAGATATTCTTATTGTATCGGTCCTGATTGTCATCTTTACCGCCATACCCGATCTGATACTCGAATTATTGATTGAATTCGGCCATCTTTTGGTCGAGGTTTCTCATGCCTTGTTTGAGGTGATTGAGTCCGCTCTTGATCACCTCATCGAACACCTTTTTCATACTAGCCTCCATCACACTCAGATCATTGTATTTTATATATTAGTATCTGTTGTGCTCTCTATATTCTATTGGCTGTACCGTGTATTGCCTCGTCTTTTTCGTAATGTAAAAGAAAGTCTGATTGCCGCCTGGGAACGGGAAAAAACAAGCATTTCTATTTGTTGGCAAGAGCTTTCTTTATTCAACAAAATCAAACTGGTTGCAATCTGTACTGCGGCTGTCACCGGCTACATTTATTTTGGTTTTTAGCGGCTGAGATCTTTGTTGATGCCTTCAGAATTTAATAGGCTGCAGGCAATAATTCAGCATAATTAATTTCCCCCGTAATACCATCAAGATTGACTGATAAATATATGCTATTTTAAATGTTTATTCTATAAAGCCCTCGGCAAGGTGGCGTTAAAGTTTGAAAAATATGAGTGCTGATCTACAATCACAATAGGCATACGAAGAACAACGCGAGAATGAGCAAATGATTACTATGGAATCCGCACGTATCCTTATTGTTGATGACGAGCCAGCAAACCTGAAGCTGCTGGACAAGATGTTGTCGGCGCAAGGCTATAGTAATCTGGTTTTGATCCAGGATTCCAGGCAGGTGCTGGAGAGTTACCGGCAGGAGCGCACTGACCTGATTTTACTGGACATCAATATGCCGCACATTGACGGCTTCGGCGTGATGGAGCAGCTCAAAGCGCTTCAAGATCCACTCTTTCCGCCTGTTGTGGTTCTTACCGCTCAACATAGTCAGGATTTTTTGCTGCGAGCCCTTAATTTAGGTGCTCGCGATTTCCTCAGCAAACCTTTTGATCGTAACGAACTGCTGGCACGAGTGCGGAATATGCTCGATGCGCAACTGGCATACCGTCTGCTTCATGATCAAAAGGCTGTGTTGGACGAAATAGTACGGGCACGTACCGAAGAGCTGCGTCGCACACAGCTGCAAGTTGTGCAACGGCTGGGTCGAGCTGTCGAGTACCGTGATAACGAAACCGGTAACCATATCCTGCGTATGAGCCACATCTCGGCTTTGCTGGCGAAATCCATGGGTTTGAGTGAAGCCGAATGTGAATTAATACTACATGCCAGTCCCATGCATGACATTGGCAAGATCGGTATTTCTGATCATATACTGCTTAAACCCGGAAGGTTAGAATCTGAAGAGTGGGCTATTATGCAGTCCCACGCCACCATCGGTGCGCATATCCTTGAAGGCGATGATTCTGATCTGATCCGGTGTGCACGTGAGATCGCGCTCACCCATCATGAAAAATGGGATGGCAGTGGCTATCCTTATGGCCTAGCCGGCGATATGATTCCTCTGATGGGACGCATCGCAGCATTGGCCGATGTGTTCGATGCGCTGGCTTCCGAACGACCCTATAAAAAGGCATGGACGATCGATGAGGCGGTTAATTTAATCAAGGAAAATCGAGGCACACATTTTGATCCTGAGCTGGTCGATGTATTTTTGATGCAACTATCTGAAATTCTTAAGATTCGTGAGCAGTTCTCTGATGCTGAAAGTGTGTGATTAATCTGGAGCAATTCCTACAGGCTTAGCTATACGCTATGAATATAAAAAAGTAGTGGGTCAAACCTGTAATTTAGCATGAATATCGACACCAATCGCTAGCTTATTAATAAACAATCCAATGATGGTATCGTGCATCAAAACTGACTTGAAAAACAGATAGTTTTCCTTATCTGGCATTTGATCCAAGTTCGTAGATTCAAGTTTTTGCGTTCTATTTTCTGGGTGTTCCCGCTTGTCAACTTCATGCTTGGCAGCGTCGTGTGGCGCTCAGTGTGGTAACGTACTCAGCGGTAAAGAGCTGGCTCCGGCCTGAAAGTCATTTCGATGAAGTGGTCTTTTTAGCCCCCTGTTTTGTATTGCTGGAGCCCTTCTTCCTGGTGGGTTTGGTTTCAATTTTGACCTGGGTGGTGCCGTCCTCTTTCATATCAAGCTTTTTAGCCGCTGCGCCGGAAAGGTCGATGACACGATCTTCGGCATAGGGTCCACGATCATTGATCCTGACCTCGACTTTCTTGCCATTCTCGAGGTTGGTCACTTTGGCCTTGGTCCCAATCGGCAAAGTTCGGATGGGCGGCCGTCATTTCTTTTTGGTCAAATGTCTCGCCACTGGCAGTTTCCTGGCCTTGAAATCCCGATCCATACCATGACGCCTCGCCGACCTCCTTGTGAACAGGTTGGGTGGCGGCACTTCCTTTCTCTTGCTGCGTTTGTTTGCTTTGACCGCCCGAGTATTCTGAGCTACAGCCGGAAATAGCCAAGGCGCAAATCAAGGTTGCCCGCGAGACAGCTGAAATCCATTTGCGGAGGTTCATGAAACCGCTGGGTGCCATCTTGGCTTTCCAAGACAAGCGTTTTGAACCGAAAATAAACCGGAGTATCTCGTCGTTGGGCGCGGCGTTGTAGTCTTGAACTGTTTGATATGACATGTTCTCTCCTGTCTGGGTAATTCAGGCACGAATAATCCCTCTAGCACTTGGAACCGCTTGGGTACCGATGTCTGGCGTGCCAAGTTAACTCTGTTTCTGTCGGTCAACCTGGGTTGCCCGGGCGATATAGCCACCACCTAACCGAGTATACGCTCGTAGGTTTCCTTATCGGCCCGATAACACTCGCAAGAAGCGGCTTCCAGGCCGACACGGTCGAGAATCGTGATGTCTCCGCGACGGTAACTGATGAGCTTTTGCTTCTGTAGCGAATTCGCCGCTTTGGTGATACCGACGCGCCGTACACCCAGCATATAGGCCATTAATTCGTGGGTAACATGGAAGTGGTCCGAGTGCGCCCGGTCCTTTGTCATCAACAGCCAACGGGCGAGGCGTGCCTCCACCACATGGAAGCGGTTGCATGCGGCCGTTTGCGCGAGCTGGCTCATCGACACATAGAGGTAGCGTTTCAACTCCTGCTGCAGCGCAGGACTGTGTTCGAGTTCACGTAGAAACGATGGTGCCGTTATGCGGAGTGCAGGGCCTGCCCCCTGAACCAGAGCATGAAATGGCGCGACATCGACTCCCAGCATGAGGGCAATTCCGAGCATGCCTTCATTACCGATCAGCCTCACTTCCAAACCTGCGCCGCCATTGATGGGCGTCATCAAGGAAATGAAGCTTTCGATCGGGAAGTAAACGTGCGTAATGAGTTCTCCGGCACGGTAGAGTACCTCGGCAAAAACGAGCTCGATTTTTTCGCAATTTGCGAGCAACTGTTCGCGATCCTTGTGGGATAAGGCAGCCAGCAGACGATTTGTGACCGGGACAGTTTGGGTGGACGGCACAGGCGGTCTCCTACGATATTTGCGGAAATCCGACAGGCGGCTCAAGAATCCAGGACGATGATAATACCGATGTCGGCGGTTATTAGGGAGGATGGCTCCACTAATCAGGAAACCAAGTTAGCGCAAAAGCTTTCTGTCGTCCGTACGTTAGCGCACGTACGTCCGTTCGGCCTGGAAAGCGAAACAGGTATCGGACGTCAGTAGTGGGCAGGTGGAAGTCGATCCGCTGAATCGCCGAATACTTTTCCAGGATGGCTCGCGGCGTCGCTCCCAGTGCCGGTTAGTAAGCCTGGAACGCAGCAGGTAGCAACCCTCCCGGCGTAACGAATGTGGAGTCTGTCATCGGCAGCGACCTTATGTACGATACCGTACAGACTACGTCCTATCCTGCCGATAAGCTGTTTTTTCACTTAATGGAGAACTCTCATGAATATCGCTATCGAACCCATACTGGCCCTTGTGATAGGAATATTAATTTTGGTGGTGCCGAGGTTTTTAAATTATTTCGTAGCCGTGTATTTGATCGTCGTTGGTATCTTGGGGCTAGTGCACCGATAGCCTCACGTGAAGGGGCGGCGATCCCAAGGCCCCGCCGATTTGTAATGGTTTCAGTTAACGTTCTTTTTTAAAAGGAGTACTGTCATGTCACTTGGCACAATTTTACTAATAATTATTATCTTGATGCTTGTTGGAGCCTTTCCAACCTGGCCACATAGCCGGGGATGGGGGTATGGACCCAGCGGTGGGCTCGGGCTGTTGCTGATCATCTTACTGGTTCTGGTCTTAATGGGCCTAATCTAGCCGTGCAGTAATACTGTTTTGCTTGCACCTTCAGAACCAAACCGATGCGAGTTACCTCATTTCAATGTGAGAGAGGTAAATAACCTAAACTCAATTCGAATTGAGCTGTGAGGTGCGGGCTATTTGCCATAAAAGCGGGACTCAGCGCGGCTAAAGTAGTGGCCGTTTTTATCGGCACGATTTCACCTGTCAGCAAGCGGTTGTCCATTGATAACTGTCGATACCGTAATCCGCAGGCGTTTTTGTAACATCATATATCGGACGATCAGTTGCCGCTGCGTAGACAATATCTGCGGTCTCCGGGTAAGCAGATAATGCTTGCCTGCTTGAAGATTAAACGCTTTTGGCATCAAACAAGGGAGTAGACAGTCGTGTAGACTTAATCCGTATCTGTTCGTTACCGTACCGACCGAATTTAGTTTTGCGTGTAATAATTTAATTCAGCGATGGAAAACTTTATTCCACGCTCTGGTCATGGCTATCTGGTCATGGCTAAATAATTATCAGGAGACACTCATGAAACAAAGATCAAGTAAAAGGCAAAGTCGAAGAAGTCAAAGGTAAAGTCAAGGAAGTCACCGGCAAGATACTGGATGACAAGGGCATGGAGATAGAAGGCAATGTCCAAAAGAACGTCGGCAAGGTTCAGAAGGGCTATGGTGATCTCAAGGAAGATATTAAGAAGACGACTAAAACAAACACTGCTGAGCTGTCGCCGAGTCCAGATAGACTGGCCTTTGCACGGCGGCAACGGGATACTTTCAATAATTTTTACAGGAAATGAATATGAAATTCACCAATATGAAACTTACCGGTTTAGTGGCAGTCATCGTTTTGGCATTCTGCTCGTTTGGCGTTTATGCCGAAGAAAGCGAAGAGGTACCCCTATGAACAAAGATCAGGTAGAAGGCCGAGTCGGTGAAGCCCAGGTAAAGTCAAGGAAGCCACCGGCGTGATACTGGACGACAAAAAAATGAAGGAAGAAGGAAAAGTCCAAAAGAATGTCGGCAAGGTTCAGAAGGGCTATGGTGATATCAAGCAGGATATTAAAGAAGGTAACTAAAAACGAGCAATGCTGAGCAGTGCAGGCGGGTCCGAATAGACTGGCCTACTGCCCAGTAGCAACGAAATACTCTCAAATAATTTTTACAGGAAATGAACATGAAACTTACCAATATGAAACTCACCGGTTTATGTGCAGTCATCGCTTTGTCCGTGGCTTCGTTTGGCGCTTTTGCTGAGGAAAGCCATATGGAACAAGCACTCAAGCATGCGGAGGCCGCGGCCAAAGCCGCCGATGGAAAGGCTATCGCCGAACATGCGGAGTCAGCGAGGAGTCATGCTAAAGTCGCCGATGAACACCTGGATGCCGGCGCCAAGAGCCTGGATGATGCTATCGAGCACGGCAAGCAGAACCATGCTGACTTAGCGAAGAAAGCCGCAGAAGAGGCAGTAAAACATCTGAAAGCCGCGCAATAACGACCGTCGACTTCGGTAACGCAATGAGAGCGGGCTAATTGCCCGCCGTTTTTTATACCCATCCCTAAATCGCAGCAGTGCTGGCCATTAAAGATGCTCCGCAACTTGCCGTATCTGTACTTGCCGCACATAAGTGGAACGAAAATCCACGTCCCTAAGGAACTATGTTCGTTACCGCACCGACGGTGTTCAGTTTTGCGCGTATTGTTTTAAAAGAATGATGGAAAACATCATTCAACGCTCTAGACATAGCTAAATTAATTATCAGGAGACCCTCATGAAGAACAAAGATCAAATAAAAGGCAAAGTTGAAGAAGTCAAAGGTAAAGTCAAGGAAGCCGCCGGTGTGTTACTGGACGACAAGGGTATGGAGATAGAAGGAAATATCCAAAAGAACGTCGGCAAGGCCCGGAAGGGCTTTGGTGATCTCAAGGAAGACATTAAAGATATTAAGGAAGATATTGAGGAAGAGGACTAAAACGGGCACTGCTGAGCGGTGTAGTCGAGTCCAGACAGACTTGGCCTGCCGCACAGCGGCAACGAGATGCCCTCACATAAATTTTTTACAGGAGATGAACATGAAGCCCACCGTTATGAGCATGACTTTCGGCCATACTTCATATGTTTATCTGTGGTTCATATCGCCGTCAATTGACGGCCTCTTACGGAGAAGCACACATGCTTGAAACTTTAGCGATCCTCTTAATCATCCTCTGGATACTGGGTTTGGTGTCCTCGTACACACTGGGCGGGTTTATTCATATTCTGTTGGTTATCGCGATCATTGTGATCGTGGTGCGTGTCATTCAAGGCCGAAGCGTTTAGCGGTACTCGAATTGTGCTTATACAACGCGGTATCGGTCGGCGCGCTCAGAGTCCTGGCTTATGCCTGGCACTCTCGGGCGCGTTGTCCGAAGCCGGATTCAGGAGTGCCATTTATAATAGGAGAGACGAGATGAGCGCAGTGAAGATCGTGGCAAGCGTATTGATCATAGCCGGCTTATTAGGCCTGGTGTATGGTAGTTTCAGCTATACCCGGGAAACTCAGGAAGCCAAGATAGGCCCGTTGGAGCTGACGGTTAAAGACACGGAGACGGTCAATGTCCCGGTTTGGGTCGGTGTAGGGGCGGTAGTGGCTGGAGGCGCACTTTTACTTTTGGCAAGCAAGAAGAGTTAGCGGCTACATCGATGTAAAAACAGACCAAGGGGTATGTCCTGTCATACCAGCGGCGATGGCATGCGATTAAAACATACGATGGATATAAACGAAGCTAGGGTTAATCCATAGCTTCAAAGGTTCAGGGATGTGCAAAAAATGTTGGCGTTGAGTGACAGTGATTTTTCGTTGATGACGGATCGGCGGATGCTGACCGTTATCGCGTATCGTAGTGAGTTTCCGTTTGATCTTACGGCGTGAGAGTGGCGTCACCACTATCGCAGACAGGGTTCAATATTTCCCACTTTAAATAAATTTACGACAGAACCCTGTCCAGTTATTCATAGGCTTTAATCTTCAAGAGCTGATCTACACTGACAATTTTATAGCCATTTTCTTTCGCAAAATTAAGCGTTTGTTTTAATACCTGGATGGTTTTATCCGAAGTATCATGAAACAGAATAATAGCGCCGGGTTTTATTTGTGTTTGTACGCGCCGGGTTATGATTTGTGCGGAGTCGGCCGTTGTATCGAACGAGCGGATACTCCAGCCGATGATGCTGTAATTCAATTCTTTTGAGGCTTTCGCAAGATCGGGTGTGGTTACTCCATAGGGCGGCCGGAATAATTTCATACGTTTGCCTATAATTTTGAAGACGGTCTCTGCGGTCTGGTTTAGTTCATCCTTAAAACCTTGCAAGTTTTTAAAATCCATAAAAAAAGAATGCGTGTAGCTGTGGTTTCCAATACTGTGTCCGGCTGTATCTATTTGTTTCAAAATGCTTTCATTACCATTAATGTTTTTACCGATGACAAAAAAAGTTGCCGATGCATCGTACTCAGCTAATATTGAGAGCACCTGTGGGGTGTATTCCAGGTTTGGACCATCGTCAAACGACAGGGCAATTTCTTTTTTTGAAGTATTCGCATAACAGTAGGCTTGGGTGTGAAAGTTGGATTGAATGATTGCCGAACCATAAATGATTAATGCCAGAAAAACTGCAGCTGGCAATACCAGCCACCATAGACTGATTCCAAAAAACGTATGTAACAAACCAATAACGCTGATGGCGATGATGAAGCTGTTGCGGGTTGATATAAATGTCATATGATATGTTTGCTTAATCTGGCAAGACGGTTGGTCAATGAACAGGCGGATACCTTTCTTTGTGGGGTTACCACGCAGTCATGAAGCCTGATAAGTTATACTTAGCTTGTGGTTACGCCATACACAGAGCCTTGTTCTTTTAACAGGGTATCAATGAATAACGAACATTCATTAAAGCGTTCAATAAAGTCAGTTTGTGTACTTAGTTCGACGTGTGCCTGTTGCCCGGCTATCCGACGAATGTTGCCAAGGGTTAACGACTGGCCATTGGACGCTATGGTATTTTTGTTATTCATCATCTTGCGAAACACGCCAGAAATCGAAAAAGTTGAACCATTGTAGCGGTTCTTTTAAACAGTAAGCCTGCAAGCGCTCCGCATAGCGCTGGATTATTTGCTGCATGGCTTGCTCGCGCGTTTTTCTGGGGAATTTTAAGCAATCACTGAAAGGGTCGAAATAAATAACATGCTTACCCTGCTGTTTTAAACAGAACACCGTATAAACCGGACATTTCAGCAAGGCGGCCAGGATGAACGGTCCTTGTGGGATCAACGCTTCGGCGCCCAGAAAGGTAACCTTGGTGGCACGTTGCCGGTTGCTCGCCAGCGTTCTGTCTGCCGCGATAATGACTAGTTCACCACCGTCGATTTTATCCTTCAGTAACATGGACGTAGCAGCGGTAATTTCAGTGACCTGAATCAGATTTAACTGGCTGTTGTCATTAGTCTGCTTTAACAGCTGATTAAATTTTATGGAATGTTTGTTATGAAGTAACACATTAATGCGTATCGTTTTGTCGAAATCAGCGATTACGCGGCAAACTTCAAGATTACCGAGATGCGAGCCCAGCAATACAACGCCTTGCCCTTTGCGGATTTCAGCTATTACTTCATTACGTCCATAATACTGTACATCAGTCCGCGAGAGCGACCCAGACCACGCAGCGAGTTTATCAATAATGGCATTGGCAAAACTGAGAAAGTGCCTGTAGCTACAGAAGAAACTGCCGCTCAGTTTTAATGACGGTGCAAAAACCGCCAGTCTGTTCAGATAATCCTGACTGGCCTGTCTGGCCTGCCGGTTAATAAGCCAGTAATAAATCACGACCGGGTATAAAAACAGTTGCAGAACCGTGCGGCCAAATAGCAGATAGATACGCAACAGTAACCACATACCCCAGATCACGCCGCGCTCCTGTATTTGCGTCCAGTGCAGTATTTTTTTCATCGCCAGTGTCTTAAGAGTAATTGCGGAATCCGTATCAACATACCAAAAAACAATCTGACATGAGTTTTTGAAATCATGACATTATCATGCCATAACCTGAAATGTGACACGCCATCGTAAGGGTAGTGTACGGCTGTCGGTATATTGATGGCCTCGACGCCCTGCCAGTACAGGCGTACGACTATATCTATATCATAATTCATGCGTTGGCCGATAGGTGTCGTGCTGATTAACTTGTCTACGGCGGCCAGCGGATAGAGTCGAAAACCGCACATGCCGTCGGCTATCGCCAAGGACAAGGTGTTTATCACTATACACAGAGTAGTTAAATAGCGCCCGTACAACCGGTGTTTAGGGACGGATTCATCAAAAACAGGTTTACCTAAAATCATTGCATCCGGGTTTAGCCTGCCGGCTTCAAGAAAGCGCGGTAAATCATCGATATTATGCTGTCCATCGGCGTCGATTTGTATTGCATGGGTGTATCCCAGCTGTATGGCGGTGTTGAAACCATCAATAACCGCCGCGCCTTTGCCACCATTTTCTGCCCGGTTTAGCAGGGTAAGCCAGCCTGGTTCCTGCCTGGCGAGGTCTTCCAGCACCTTTGAGCATGCGGCTGAACTGCCGTCATTAACTAGCAGGCAGGGAATGCCATACTTTTTTAATCTGGATATGACCTGAGGAATTGCATGCTCATGATTATAAACAGGGATGATGATGCAGGTTTTCATGCGTGTTCTCGATATTTGGTTGCGTAAATGCGTTGCCCTGAACTGTACGTCCCATCCCGGTTTCTGAATGAAAGCTAATCGGGGAAGTCGTCTTTTTCACTGAAAGCTTGTTTTGGGCATCCTGGTCCAAGCAAACGGAAAAAATCACGCGACTGCTAATGCCTGCAGTACTTCAACCGTCCTGAGTATCTCGGCAACTGCTCCCGCGTTGCTCTCGATCGCTGTTCCAGACGCCATTCTACTTCTTCCTTCCATGGGTTCGTCACTCAATAAGGGAGGGCTCAAATCATCCCCATGACTCGATGCGATTTTGTAAAGCCTGCATTTTCATTACGCTAACGCTTCGTTTCCATGACAAACAGCGGATGCAGTTTATCAGGCGATTGGTTCCAGTCAAGCACGAGCTTAAGCTTATCGGCGTGCTGATAATGCCCGGTATGACAGGCAACCCTGGTCTTAGGATATCGTCCTTTCAGCAAGCATTTTCCAGATCCAGCGCATCAATAATTAATTGTTTTAATTCATTTTCCATACTGTTTATAGACTTCTCTCTGATGAGTAAAATAATCCTGTAAAAACTGATTAAAGCGGCGCACAGCAATTGATTTAGGCTCAATTGTTGTAAATTCATCCAGCGCAATATCATCGCCAACGTGCATGGCTAAATGAAAGCGTCGGTAAGGAATTTGATACCATTGCTCTGCTTTTGTTAAGGTACTGGGATAACAGGATAGGGTGACAGGCGTTACAATCTTGTTGGCCTGTAACGCTATTGTAGCGGCTCCCCGCTGAAAACGACACGGTTTACCCGGCACCGAGCGCGTTCCTTCCGGAAAAATAATCATGGTTCCGCCGGACTGCAACCACTGCTACACACTCGGCTATCATTTTTTTAGGATCGCCGTTACTGATATAGCCGGCATTTAAAATAGGCCCGCGCATAAAGGGATTACGCCACAGGCTTTCTTTTACAATGCAGTTTGCCTGTTTAATCCGGCTGATTAAAAACACAATATCTACCAGGGTCGGATGATTGGCAATTATCAGTTGTCCCGGACGGTTAAGCTTCTCCAAGCCTTATTATTTCGTAAGTCATGACGCCGATTCTGTGCATCAGTCCGATGAACACATAAGAGCTGTAATGCACCACGCGTTGTCCCCGGCTTATTCGCTGCAAGCGATTGCCGGGTAAAACGGACAGCACCGGAAAAACCAGAAACCTCAATAACAAGCCGATCAGACCGAAACTGAAAAAGCTGAAACCCGTAGCAAAAAGACGCCAGCCATAGGTTAACTTTCGGATTATTTTTTGTGCCATGTCCAGCTATGCCTCTAATTTCCTAAACTCAACGATTACTCTTCAGCAAGAAGAAACCTTAAAAAGGCCAATGATTGTAAAGGATTCTCGTCATCATCACGAGATTCAGTCTCTTCCAATGCAAAATAATTTTTCTTTTGGAAAATACTGCAAGCAAGCATTGCACTTGGTAGGAAATCGTTGCTTGACAAGGCTGGAAAGAGCCTCGTATGATTCGTTTGGGGTTGGATTTCCTGTACTCTAACTTTTATCCTCTATCCTCACGAAATTGGCGCCTGAGCCCATTGAATATCCTATTCATAATAAGGAGAACGACAATGAACCACGAACAAAGTGAAGAAGTACTCAAAGAACGATTTGCTGATAATCACGGTCTCGAATACGCAGCTACTTGGATAGTAAAACGAAGGAGTCTAGCCCTGAGGACTTGCTCGGTGCTAGGCTTAGCTATCCTGGCGACCGGCCTGAGCGGGTGTATGATCGTCGATTCGCCGATTAAGGGCGTTCTGGGGACCGAGGTTATCTGGGGTGATGTTGCGACCGGAGAAAAAGGTTCTGGCGTCCCCAGTTCGTCGAAGGAAGGCAAAGCCTGTGCGGAGTCCATTCTGGGTTTGTTGGCGCGCGGCGATGCAAGTGTTCGCGCGGCAAAGGAAAACGGACAAATCACCGAAGTTACTTCAGTGGATCACTCGGCAAGGAATTTCTTAAATATCGTCGGCGAGTGGTGCACGATAGTGAGAGGTCACTAGGCGATCTATTGTCCGATCAAGAGCCGGGGTCACCCATTAGCCGGCTCTGTCGCATTAACCAAAAAATGCATGATTCGGAGTGGACGGATTTATCTGTAAATCAACACTACCCGCTTTCCAGTCATCAGCACCGACTTTATCAGCTCTAGGGCATTGAATTAGTACTCAGTACTCTTGGGGCCCTGGTAAGTTTTACATGGTGATTAACAATTAAAGATGCCCCTGTAACTTGCCGTATCTGTTCCTTGTCGTACACAGGCGGTTCTAAAAAACTGCGTTCCTAAGAAAATCCTTAGTCTATGTTCATTACCGCACCGACTGTGTTCAGCTTTGCGCTTAGCATTACAAATGCATAATGGATCATCATTCCGCGCTCTAGATATGGCTAAATTAATTATCAGGAGACATTCATGAACAAAGATCAAGTAAATGGGCTGGGTCGAAGAAGTCAAAGGTAAAGTCAAGTAAGCCGCTGGCGTAATACTTGACGACAAGGGTATGGAGACAGAAGGAAATATCCAAAAGAACGTCGGCAAGGTTCAGGCGGGCTTTGGTGATCTAAAGAAAGAAATTAAAGATATTAAGGAAGATGTTGAGGAAGAGGACTAAAACGGGCACTCCTGAGCGGTGCAGCTGAGTCAAGACAGACTTGCTTGCCGCACGGTGGCAACGAGATACCCTCAAATACTTTTTCACAGGCGATGAACATGAAGCTCACCGGCTTACGGGCGACCCTTTGGCCATACTTCATCTGTTTATCTCTGGTTTATATCGCCGTCAATTGACGGCCTCTTACGGAGAAGCACACATGCTTGAAAGTATTGCAATCATTCTAATCATCCTCTGGATACTGGGTTTGGTGTCCTCGTACACACTCGGCGGATTCATTCACATTCTGTTGGTTATCGCGGTCATCGTGATTATTCTGCGTGTCATTCAAGGCCGACGTGTCCTAGCGGCACTGGATGTACTTATGCAACGGGGTATCGGTCGGCGCGCTCAGAGTCCTGGCTTATGCCTGGCACTCTCGGGCGCGTTGTCAGAGGCCGGACTCTGAGATGTGTCCATTTATTGGAGAAACGAGATGAGTGCAGTCAAGATCGTGGCAATCGTGCTGATCATAGCCGGCTTATTGGGGCTGGTGTATGGAAATTTCAGCTATACCCGGGAAACTCAGGAAGCCAAGATAGGCCCGTTGGAGCTGACGGTTAAAGACACTGCAGACGGTCAATGTCCCGGTTTGGGCCGGTGTGGCGGCGATAGTGGCTGGCGGCGCACTTTTACTTTTTGCAAGCAGGAAGAGCTAGCAGTTGCGTCAATGAGTAGATCAGGGGGGCTTCCAGCCCATACCAGCGGGATGCAATTCTGCCGTAATCAAAAAATAAATTGTTATCTCAATGCCAGCTTTGTTTCTTCAATATTACGGTTTTGATCGTGGAGATGGCGTATGCTATCACTCTAAGACTTTCGCAATATGCTTGAGAGTTTCGAAAAGAGGGGTCGATAAATGATAAAAGACCAATCCGTAGCTGTTAACGTCGATGAGATTCATAAGACTCATCGAAAAGCCGCAATGTATGCCATATTGGGCGATCTGCTGTTTATCGTGCTTCCCTTGGTCGTGATTTCAATCGTAGACGTAAGTGTTGGCAGATCACTGTTTGCGATCATTGAATCTCCGGAATTATCATTTGGCTCAGCAGTGTTATTTGGCCAAACCATCATTAAAGTCGTTTCAGGTTTTGCACATACGAAACCCTCTGGAGCGGAACAACCTGTCTTTATTATCGCGCTGATTATTGTGTTTGGTTTAGTCCCGTCGCTCGTGGTGCTGGCGTTACTGCTGAGTGTCAACCCAATACCCCATGGGTTACAGTTAGCCCAAGCATGCATCTTCGCCTTGGGGGTCATCGTATTCTTCTTCTTTGGAGTGAATGGACATGCCCTATCTCTTCGGTATGGAGGCCGGCAATTAGACCGCCATACTGACTTACCGTCTTCAAAATAGGAACCTTCACCATGCAGCACGTACATCAAAGTACTAAACCGGACGTTTCAGTCGAGCCTGGTACTACGCAGCACAACAAGAGGAAAGCTTATTTTGTCGGAAGTGGAATCACTTCCCTCGCGGGTGCGGCTTTTCTTATTCGGGACTGTCTTATTCCAGGCGACAATATTCATATTTTCTAAGAACTTAAAATCACGGGTGGCACTCTGAATGGAGTCGGTTCAGCGAACAAAGGTTATGTCATTCATGGTAGCCGGATGATTGAAGAGCACTACGTCTGCGCCTACGATCTCTTTGCAACTATTCCCTTATTTTTAGGTGTCTCTTGCCCGTGCCGAGTCCAACAACAGCGGCAGGATCATGTCATCAACTTGTTTTATTGCACACCTCGCTTATTTGCCGACGCAGAAAACCCGTGGCGGGTAAATCCCACACACGGGTTCTTGGATGAGACAGGGCCGTTATTTGCTCCGACCCAGAACTCGAATCACTCGCTGTGCTTTTTACTGAGCTTGAGTTGTTTGTACATTATCTAAAGGGAAAAGATCCTTGCTGACGTACACTTTACCTTTATAGTCGAACGGAACAAAGCCTGATCCCACGAAAGTGATATTACAAGTGTTCTTAGCAATCAATTGTTTTGTAACAACCAGGACACCGTCACCACCATCCTGCTGTTTATACCAAGAAAGCTCGAGCCACTTTGTGACAGGTTTATTTTTCTTGGTGATGACTTCTAAACCGTAATCGAACTCCCAGGATTCTGGCCCAGTGGTAAGAGGTAAAACCTGCTTGTAGTAGTCCTTGATGCTGTGTTCGTCGTACGGGATTAACCTTCCACTTTGAGGATGCTTGAAGTCCCACCCGGCACGGTCAAGGAAGATATTGTTGTTACGGCTCCACTGGTGATCGCCTACGTAATTCTTAATTTTAGCACCATAAAGTGAAGATTCAGGGCTTGCCGAAATGTCAACCTGGGCACCTAATGAGGTCTCGGTCAATAAGGCGTTCAATACCGATTTCTCACCATCGCCCTTGATAGTAGCTGTCCCTTCCAAATCAAAAGCACTCACTGCAAGCTTATATACCTTCTCGGAGCAGGTGACGGGATCGATATGCTCACGAGCCGCGATCAAACTCAATGAGGATTCCACCAAGGCGAGCCCTGTCCTTTCAGATGCTTCGAAAGTTGGATTTTTACTAGCACTTTCCACATTTATGAGTAAGTCCAGCCAAATTGCTAAGGGATGATCGATGACACTGCCGCCGCCATTGCCACCGCCGCCATTGCTGTTGCCGGAATCGCTGAAGCCGCCGCTGCCGAAGTCGCTGCGGTCGGTGCCGCCATTGTTAACGTTGCAGTCGTTGGAGATGGTGTTGGTATCCATTGTCACTGCAGCATGTAGTGCGATGGCCCTACCGCACAGAATCTTTGCACTCGTAGTCAGGGTGATGCTCTGATCCGCGAGAATATTTCCTGCAAAAACCGTGCTGGTACCGAGAGTCGCAGAGCTGCCGACCTGCCAAAACACGCTGTTATTTGCACCGCCATTGATCACGTTGACAACCGAGCTGCTTGCGGTCGTGAGAGTGCTCCCGATCTGGAATACGAAGAGTGCATTGGGATCGCCTTGGGCGTCGAGAATGAGTGTTCCCGTCAATTGAGCCGAGTCGTCAAAATGATAGACGCCGGGCGTGAGCGTGAGTCCACCCAGATCCTGACCAGTCAGGTTGCTAGTGACCGGCAGACCCTTAAGTATATTGTATGCAGTGAGGGCATCAATCTGAGCCAACTGCGCGACTGCATGACTTATGTATATCGTCCCGGCTGCGAGCCCCGGCCCATCAATAAGGCCAGTTGACCCCGGACCTTCCACCACCGTGTTGGCTGGCGGAATTTGAAAACCAGAGATCGAAGGACCCGGGTAGACACCCACATTTCCCCAGATGGTGGTAGGGCCGGTATTGGTCACCGTCGAGGCACCCAGAACCGCGAAGCTCTGCGCCGAATGCAGAAATTGCACGGCCGATGCCGGGGAGGTGCCGTAAAGCATTCCGATCGCTACCAATGACAGTATCGACAAGTATTTTGGTATTTTCATCACATTCACTCCTAAATCGTTATACATCATTAAGGTTTCGCCCAGATGGAGGAAATAATCACTTACTAACGTATAAACACGGCAAGTTAAAGCACAGGTGCAAGAACTGCATTACCGTTATTGAACTGATTTAAACCACGTGTCTGTGACGATTCTCTGGTATCCAAAAAGGAGCCAACAGCTACCCTCTTGACCCTCGGCGGCTGCACCAGCCGCCGAGGCTGTGTCAAAACTCAGCCGCGAGCCTTCAAAATTTAATTTCCCCTACTTAATCTATTAGAATCAGCTGCATTATTACAAGGAATTCCATTATTAATAGAAATTTAATGAAAAATTGAGCTAAATTCACTACCCCATTTTTTATATGTTAGTTTTGACACGGTTTGCGTCGTTACCGGATGGATTCACCGTTCGGGCACTTGACCTGACAGCATCCCTATGATGAAAGGACTTCATTATCCAGGCTATAGGCAAGGCCATATATAAGGTGTGGATTGAAGAAATGAGGTTTAGCGCGGTTGTCAAGGGGGAGGTCTCGGCGGCCCGTGGCTTATCGGCAGTGCCAGGTGATTTGGGAGGTTGGCGCTTGGTGAGTTCACCAATGATAAATCCGATGCCGCCTGCCAGCAGCAAGGTTGCCGGCGCGGTCATTTGTTGGTGTATCTTCCGGACCAGCGTAGCGGCACTAACACTGACTCTCCGTTGATGGTTTAACACTTGCCGCTCCGCATCCCTGATCTGAGCTGTCAGAGACTTGGGTTTGCTTCGATTTAGAAGGTAGTCCGCCATCATTGCTTCTCCGAATCCCGGTGTCTTGGAGGCACGGGCTGAAGACTGCGGAGGGTCGCGGGGAATTGTAGATAACGACTTTTGCGGCGTATCACGACAAAGAGGATCAGCGCGAGCAGAAAATTGAAAGCGACGGCAAGCAGTATGGCGCTACTCAGCACAATGCCATTTTCGACCAGCTCCAGCACGGCGGCGGCCATGAGTCCCAGCCATGCGCTGCTCAGCAAACCGGCAACCATCACTCCTGCCACGATCATGGTCACCAGGCTCTCGCCCGCCCGCTGCGTTTCCAGCGCGGCGAGCCGAAAACGATCATGGGTTAGTCCACGCAGCTCATGCCATAACGACTGGGCATCTTCCAGCACGCTGGAATCGCTCATCGGATTGCCGCGTGTTGCAGTTTGCCCAGGAGTATCATCCTCTACGGCGTCCCTTTCCATGATGCTTGACGGTCTAACGGCCGCTCAACACGCGGCTCAGCAGAAAGCCGGCCGCCACCGCGATACCCATCGACGTTATGGGGTTGTCGCTGATATAACTGCGGCAATTCTCCATCAATTGCTGTTCGGTATTTTTCAGTTGCTCTCTTTTTTCGCCAAGCGCTTCCGCGGCTTGATTGGTTGCACCGGCGATCTTATCGACCGCCTCATGTGCGGAAATAGCTGCTTTGTCTATTGTTTCCATGATGGTTTCCTATCTATTTGAGCCGCATGTCATTTAATGCATGCGGCTCATGATGATTGACGGTCTAGCGTCGGCATAACAGGCGGCTCAGCAGAAATCCGGCCGCTACTGCGATACTCACCGACGTTATGGGGTTGTCGCTGATATAACCGCGGCAATTCTTCATCAAGCGCTGTTCGCTTTTTTTCAGTTGCTCTCCTTTTTCGCCAATCACATCTACAGCGTGACTGCTCGCTCTGGTGATCTTGTCGTAAGCTTCATGCGCTGAATCGGATACTTTATCTAGTGTTTCCATAATGGTTTCCTGCTTTATTTGAGTCGCATGTCATTCTTGACCGACTTCACGCCTTTGACGCCGCGTGCAATTTCGACCGCTCTGTTAATATCGGCCTGGTCATGCACGAAGCCGCTCAATTGAACCACACCCTTGAAGGTTTCAACATTGACAGAGCCGGAACTCAGGTTGGGCTCATTCAATAGCTCCGCTTTGACCTTGGTGGTGATAACGCTGTCGTCAACATACTCGCCAGTTCCCTCATGTCTTGGCGTCGATGCGCAACCTGCGGCAGTCATTAATGTCAGGGCCATAAAAAATGCGGAAAAAAATCTAATAAAGTGTTTCATGAGTAAATCTCCAGTAATGTGAAAAAATCTAATTAAGGTGTTCGTGACTAAATCTCCAATTTAAGTACCTATTCCGGTAAGCTGAGGAAACCTTTTATACTTCAGGGTGAACGGTCTACAGAGATAGGTTCTAAATACAAAAATCAAGCCGACGAAGATTCGCTTAACGAGCAGGTGGTGTTTCCGCAACCATTAACACACTAATATCGAATATTCGCCAAAAACCTTAAAACTACTCTAGGCGAAAAACTAGCCGCAGTCGGTACGGTAGCGCACATACAGGCAGGATGGGTCCTGTAGGCTGTGAAAGAGCGATATTCCATCGATACCGAAATACTCGTCTTCCCAATTATCTGGATAGAGGTAATCAAAACAGCCAATTCGTAATACATACCTATTTCGTTTAGCCAACCTTCCTTGCTAACCGGGTATCATTTTTAACTTCGCACCGATAAGTTGAGGCAACGATGAAACTTCATTTTTGTTCACCGTCGCTCAGCTTCGTCGGTATATTTCCTCTGCGGCTTTAGCCGTTATCGGCGTTTCTTACGGTAAGATCAAACTGCTGTTTACTTTTCCATTGAAGATATCAAAGCTTCTGTGCTTTTTTCGCAAGCTATTGATGATTCTTTCTGTGCTGCCTTGGCATGTTCCTTTACCTGTTCAGACTGCATAGCGTCAGCGGCGGCCTTATGATGCATTGCGGCTTGTTCATGAGCTGCAGCCGCCGCCAAATGTTTAGCGGCAATTTCTTCCTTACCGGACATAGTGGATCCAGGATGAGATTGGTCAATTTTTGGTGTGACTGGAGAACCAGTAGCTGGGTCCGTAGCAGCCATACCAGCAATCGGCAAGGCTATGAGTGCAAGGGATGCAATAGCGAATTTTTTCATGGTCGAACTCCTCAAAATGTCTATATCGATATGTTTGGCCGCTACGCCGTCATTCTGTCCGAGCCGGTGGCCCAAGGAGAACTCCGGTAACTGTACGATCCGGAAGCGGCAAAGCCGGATATGGGGTGAGGCGAGGCTTTGCTGGCTCTTTTACCTGGCTTCCCATTGTCCGCTGGATTCATTCTTCTCATATTTCTTTTTGACTGCACTCCAAGCCACCCGGTGCGCCCGTTCTTCGTCCTGCCCGTATTCGTCCCAAGCGCTGTTATAAGCTGCTTGGTAAATCTCCTGGGCGTGTTTTGGTAAATGTTCCCGCACACTTTGGGGTAAATCGTTTATATCTTTATAGGGCATGTCCTACCTCCGAAAAGTTGATATCTGCTCGCATGGCGATCGAGATTTCTGTTTTACGTTCTGTTGGTATTGCCCGAGTTGAAAGGGGGCGATGCCGTCACGGGCCAGGCAATAGGGGATGCAGTAGCGAATTTTTTCATGGTCGGCTCCTCAAAGTAGCGGTATCAATATGTTTGGCTGCTACACCGTCATTTTGTCCAAGCCTATGGGGCAAGGAGAACTCCGGTAACTGTACAATACGGAAGTGGCAAACCCGGATAGGGATTGAGGCGAGGCTTTGCAGGTTTTTTCGTTTTTCGGCAATTGTCATTTTATCCCTAAAAAACTGCAACCCCTCGACGAGCTTCAAAATTTCCGCTGAATATCTTGGAAGCGGGACGTAGTGAAGCGGATTTTTAGTCACCGATAGCCATAGCGCCGGGCGATTTTTTGGAGCTTGCAGAGAAAAACTCAAGGCATTGCGAGACTGTGCCAGGACATTGCGTAGCGAAATCCTGATCCCCTTGTTGGATCGGGACAAGTTGAAGTCGTCGCAGGAAATAGTGGTTCTGTACTCTGAAGGACACAAATAATTTTTGCCGTCAATTGGGACTGGAATGCCACTAATAAGCTTTCGCAAAAATAGCGACTCCCCGAATGGCCAAAAAAAAGCGAAAAAAAATCTGACAAGGTATCTCATGACAAAATCTCCAGTGAAGTCTCTATCTCGGTAGGCTGAAGAAACCCTTCGGTAGTTCAGGGCGAACGGTCTATAAAGATAGGTTTTGAATACAAAAACCATGACAACTAAGATTCGACTAACGATCAGGTGTAGTTCCCTGAAACGTCAGCGCCTCTAATTGCTTACGCAATCAGATATTTACCAATAACAACTTTCCTGCTTAAGATGACGGTTTGATGTCGCTATCGCGTGGTGCGTCCACCCATTATCAAAGAGGGGAGCTAATCACGCTATTCCCCAAATAGATAACGGGACTCTTCAATCAAAAAAGACACTGCGATAACGATCTGACAAAAAGGTTATCCGTAAAAACGTCCTCGGTCGGTGCGGTATCGCACATAAGCGGACAAATGGTGATGGCGATTTCTGAATTTGTAGTCAGAGGCTGAAAAAAATCTCTTCAACACTAGCCCGCGATACATACAAATGTTGAGCATTAATCACATTCCGAATGCGAGAACGATTTTAAATGTGGTCTAGGAGCCCGCAAGGGGTTCAGCCTATCATTCTGTTGGCTGCGCCCGAGTAGGGACCGGGAGACGTTCCATCGCCTCCATCTTTGAAAAGTCCTAAGTCACAGGCGCGGTTTAGTCTCATAGTAAGAATGAATTTCATCCACCCAAGACTGGTCTGCCATGTCGGGCCAGTCGTCCTTATCGAATCCCGGTGCATGTTCGAGGCGATCCTTCTCCACGTTTAGCTCGAAGCGCTTGTTCTCCGTATCGAGCTTCAACGCGTTCCAAGGTACCGCAAAAAGCTTTTCCCCCATTCCGAGGAAACCGCCAAAGGACATCACCGCATAACACACATTGCCGTTAGACGTGTCCAACATGATTTCCTTGATGTCACCCAGCTTTTCGCCTTTTCGGTTGCAGACGTCATTTCCAATGAGGGTGTCGGCGCCCATCAGGCGGGGGCCGGGGCCCTTGCCGGTCTTACCTTTGTAGATACCATAGGTATCACGATCTTCGTAGTTCATGTTCATCCCCTGTCAAAAATGATATTTAGCAAGGGCTCTTACGTTCATCTTTGTGATCGCCAGAGCCCGATAATTCGAGCGTAAATGAAGCTTCCTCTCGCTCATAGTTAACAATACACGCGAAGCTGAACGCAGTCGGTGCGGAAAAGCACATAGGTTAAGAATTTTCTTTATGAATGCTGATTTATGCGAGGCGCTTATGTGCGCGCAACGAACATACGGAATAATCTCGTGCGTCTGCCTAATAGGCGGCCTCAGCTTTAGTGGAGACCTAAGCACAGAACAAAATCTTCAAGGTCCACAGGAAATCCTGGAATTTTTCCCTAAAGTTCAAGGCGATGTTTCGGAGAACGTCGAATCCGCTGGCGGAAGGTGGGCTTGAGTAGCCGCTGATTTCTCTGGCCCAGCCAAATTAAATTGTTTCTTAATACTAAATATACCTATCAGAAACTGGTGAGAACCTTTCGGTTTGAAGACTAACTTGTACTTTGTCCTTCTTGGTCCTTATCCCTAGCTTTCCATTGCCCGCTGGATTCATCCTTCTCATATTTCTTTTTGACCGCACTCCAAGCCACCCGGTGCGCCCGTTCTTCGTCTCGCGCGTATTCGTCCCAAGCGCTGGTGTAAGCCGCTCGCTAAATCTCCTGGGCGTGTTTCGGTAAAAGTTCCCGCACAGGTTCGGGCAAATCGTTTAAATCCTTATAAGGCACGTCATACATCCGATAGGTTAACTGCTTGGTATTGAAGGCAGCAGCAAAGTTAATATCTGTTCGTATTACAACTGAGTTCGACGCCTAACGTTCTGTTGGCGGTGCCCGAGTTGAACCGGGGCCCGTGGTCGACGCCGTCACGCGCCAGATGATGTTGCCTACATCATCGGCGACCAGCAACGCCGCCTGCTTGTCGAGCGCGACGCCCACGGGCCTTCCGAACGCATCGCCATCGGCGCTAACAAAACCCGTCAGCACATCGATCGGGTCGCCGAAGGGCTTGCCTGCCTCTGAAAGGGACAAAGATGACCCGGTAGCCGCTGCGCGGCTTACGGTTCCACGAACCGTGCTGGCCGATGAAAACGCCGTTGTCGAATGGCGCCGGCCATGCGCTACTCTTGGAAAAAGCCAGGCCGAGTGAAGCGGTGTGCGGCCCGAGTGCATAATCCGGCACCCTGGCCTTGGCGACCAGGTCGGGCCGCTGAGGCTGCACGCGTTCGTCCAGATGCTGGCCAAAGTAGCTGTAAGGCCAGCCGAAGAAGCTGCCGTCGGGTACCGAAGTCAGGTAATCCGGAACCAGATCGCTGCCGAGTTCATCGCGCTCGTTGACCACGGTCCAAAGTGCTCCGCCATCCGGCTCCCAGGCTAGTCCGTTGGGATTGCGCAGACCGGACGCGTAGATGCGGTGGCTTCCGCGTTTCGGATCCACCTCCCAGATGGCGGCGCGGCCGACCTCTTGATCCATGCCGTTCTCGGCCACATTGCTGTTCGATCCCACCGTCACATAGAGTCGTGATCCGTCCCGACTGGCAAGGAGGTTCTTGGTCCAGTGGTGATTGATTGGACCCGCCGGCAGATCGATCACCTTGGTCCCCGGCTGAGTGATCCGGGTTTCGCCTTCGGTATAGGGAAACCTCACCACCGCATCCGTGTTGGCCACGTAGAAATCGTTGCCTACCAGCGCCATGCCGAAGGGCGAGTTTAGCCCTTCGATGAAACACCGACCGCGTTTCCGCCACGCCGTCGCCATCGGCATCGCGCAGCAGTGTGATGCGATTGGCGCTGGGTACGCCTGCACCGGCCTTGTTCATGACCCGCTTCATGATCCAGCCTTTGATGCCTTTCCCGTCCTCGGGCTTCGGCGGCGCATTGGTTTCGGCGACCAATACGTCGCCGTTGGGCAGCACATAAAGCCAGCGCGGGTGATCGAGTCCGCCGGCAAAGGCGTTTACGGTCATCCCTGGCGCCGCCACCGGTTTTCCATTCTCAGGCCAGCCCTTGGCTGGAGCAATGTTCACCGTGGGAATCAAGGTCGGGTTGGGCGGCGGCAGTTGGGGATGAGGGCCGAAGCCCGCCGAGATCGGCAACTGCGCCACTTCGCCACACGCCGTTAGAGCTATCACCACCACCGCGAACAACAACAAGCGTCTTGGGTACATGACCAAAGAACCCGATTCACGCTTAGTGTTGAGAGCTCGCCATTTTCCGGCAACTCTCGGCGCAATCTCGACATGCCTTAACGCATTCATCCATGCCGCCGAGTTTCTCGCAGCTCAGCGCGCATGCCTCACAGACTTCGGCGCAAACCTCGCAAACACGACGATGAAAAGTGAGAGTTACTGAGCTGAAAATTGGCCGATGTCTGGCAGATCTCGGCGCAGCTGATCATGAGACGGAAGTGTTCTGCTTCAACATGCTTTCCGCCGGTCTTGAGGCAGTGATTCATGGCGGTTTGCAGGCAGACTTGATGGCAATGACTGCAAGCCTCTATACAGGCTTGCATGGCGGGTTCAGTGTGGGTTGAGTGCTTCATGGGATTCTCCTAAGGTAAAGAAACAAGCGTGGCCAAAGATAAGTAACTCATCTCGACCAGGAATCAAGCTTCGGGGCGAGACTGGGGTTGCGTTAAAACCTTGAAGATACATTAGCCGCAAAATCAGTCACAGTCGGTACGGTAACGCACTTAATATTCAGAGTGGGTTCTGTAGGCGTTGAGAGGGCACTATTCAGTCAATTCACAAATCCATGGCCTATACGCTATTCCAAATCGATTGAGGTTTTTGGGTTGGAAAGAACAGTCTAGCTTCTACAATGTACTGACTTAATAGAAGGAAAGGCTTCAGAAAGGGAAAAATATGAGGGGGCTTGAAAAATCCAATATCCCAACGTTAAACCCGGTAGTTCGTGACACGTTTACTCAACAAAGTGGCATTCAATCTTGAACATCATAGGTTCACCATCCCTCAGATGGCTGGTTTCATGAGCGGAATGCGTCAAAAATAGTCAGATATAAGATGCACTTGTCACACACTTTTAAAAAAAAGCGCAAGTATTTTGCTCTGCAAGACAGTTATGTGGGGTACCGTACAGACGAACTGATAATGTTGCGTTTAAGCTACATTTGAGATTTTTTAGCAACAATAGTTACCGCAAGAGTGTTTTCTGTAGAGATGGCATTAACATAATCGTCGTTCAAGGCAGTGTAAACCCAAATGAAATAACGAGATCAATGATTAAAAGCGTGTAAGTTGCGGCAAACAATCGCCTTAATATGAAAGCTAGACCGAATAGTTTGTAATTACATTATAAATAGAATATAACTAACTGTAATTCAGAGTGTTTTCTTTCTATTTTTAATGGATTGACTGAGTAAAAAATTAAATCGAACTTATGTGTTTTTATGGATTCCCATTTTTTATTACATTGAAGGAAAATATTATGTTGAAAAAAAAATTACTCACTATTGCCTCATTAACCAGCGTGGGTTTTCTGCCGCTGGCACAGGCACAGGCCGCCGATACATTCCAGGATGATCGTTGGTATGTAGCACCTTTTGCTTCATTTGTTAAAACCGGTGGTGATCGGGATGCTAGTGACGGCTGGGGCGGCGGTATGGGCGTCGGCAAGATCATCGATAAACATTTCAACGTCGAGGTGAAAGGGTTTTATGAAGGCTTTGGAGGCACTAACGGTCCCTGGGATCTGGCTGGCGGCTCGGCTGATGTACAGTATTATTTCTTCCGTGATAAATTCTCACCTTATACTGTCCTCGGATTAGGCGCTATGAACACTTGTGCTTCCGCTAATTGCGGTGTGGGTCTTATCGGCGAAGCAGGTGCAGGTTTTACCTACGAGCTGCACGACAACTTCTTGATCCGCAGTGATGTGCGTTATCGTTACAATAATAATCTCAATGCTCACGTACAGCCCGGTACAGACGAATTTCATGATATGACGGTTAACGTTGGATTTGTTATTCCATTCGGCGACAAGCCGAAATCTACGGCAATGTCTAAGGCTCCCGGAGTGTTCCACCTTTGATGCGGATTCTGACGGTGTTAACGACTGTATGGATCAATGTCCTGGAACCATCAAGGGCAGCAAGGTTGACGTTAATGGTTGTCCAATCAGTCTTGTGGTAAAGGGGGTAAAGTTCAAATATGATTCAGCCGAGTTGACGCCGAATGCCATGGCAATTCTGGATGGTGTTGTGCAAAACCTTGTTTCCTATCCTCAGAAAAATGATATTGAAGTCCAGGGTCACGCCAGCAGCGAAGGCACCGATGCCTATAATATGGAGTTGTCGCAACGGCGTTCGCAGTCAGTTGTTGAGTACCTTAAAATGAAAGGTGTTACCAACAAACTGATTGCGAAAGGCTACGGCGAAACCCAACCGATTGCTGATAACAGCACGGAAGAGGGCAGGTCTGAAAACCGTCGTGTCGAGTTGATCTGGAGTGAAGAATAACGAAGTATTAAGACCGAAAAGTTGGTCAGAACCTTCTTAATGCTATAAATAATAAAACCCGCTTTAAAAGCGGGTTTTATTGGATCGGCTAGCCGGGTCATAAGTATCAACCACTTAAGGCCTTATGTGCGATACCGCACAGACCGCCAATGATCTTGTCGCTAAAATTAAAATGAGTTTTTAGCTCACTGTGCTTGATTCAAATAGAGCGGTTTTCTTTTTTCTTACATTTTTTCTCTAACGGGAATATTATGTCGCCTGGCACACTTTATAAATACACAACACTAAGGAATAACCCATGAAAACTACAAATGAGTATAAGCAAAAGATTTTAAAAGATAGGGTTCTTGTAATTGCCTGTTTATCCGCTGTTCTCGGACTGGCGGGTTGTCAACAAAGGAAGGAACAGCAGAAAAGGCAGGGAAAAAAATCGATCGTGCGGCCGAAAAGGCTGAGCAAAAGATAGAGAAAGCGACTGAAAAAGCAGAGGAAAAAATTGAAGGCTTCAAGGAGTCGGTAATCGATAAAGCCGAAACAGCTGGAGAATACATCGATGACTCGGTTATTACCACAAAGGTTAAGACAGCAATTTTAAATGACCCTATGCTTAACGTCATCTCATATCGAAGTGACCACAGTTAATGGCGTAGTGAAGTTGAGCGGTACGGTGGATTCCGAGCAAAGCATCGGCAGAGCGATATCTGTGGCCAATACCCAGAAGAATGTGAAATCAGTGGAAACTGCTGACCTGGTTGTAAATCGAACCGAGCAAATAACAATGCTTTATTTATCGATCTATGGCTGTTCTGGGCGTTATGTTGATGCCGGCATCTTTTGCTCATGCCACAACTCAGGATGACGCTTACATTGCCGGTTATGCTGCGGGCGTGTTAAAGCATGATTTAAAGCTTGATATGCCGTCATTAATGGTACGGGATGGCGTAATTACTTTGCCGGTAGGTGGCCTGGAAGCCGCCGACCGGGCCAAAGCGGTACAGCTATTATGGGAAATCCCCGGAGTTAATGCGGTAAAGACATCGGAAGCTACTAGCCAGCAGGTTATGGAAGCCTCTTCAAAGTCTGCCCAGATTGCCGGTGATTAGAGCAGCGCCAGCAGCTGAATCAGTCATATTGCCAACAGGACTTATACCTAAAGGGCATTTATTCAAGCCATTATTGGCAGATCCGCGTTGGGCTCATTTCTCGGCGGCTTACCGCAATTACCAGAGCAACAACTTTGATGGCAGAGATATAGCCTCTGTCAGCTTCGGTGAAACGATACCGTTTTACCGCAGGTAACTTCGGACAATCCACTGCGCAATGGGAAGCAGGACTTCAAGCCGGCGTCTTTAGTGACTTCAATCTGGATGCCTCATCGTCTGATCTCGTCAATACCGATTTTATTGCATCAGTCTATTCAAGTGTGCGTGTAGGTCAATTTTCAGCTTTTGGCCGCATTTATCATCAGAGTTCACATCTTGGCGACGAATTTCTGCTGCGCAAGGTAAACACTAAATTCGAGCGAGTGAACCTCAGTTACGAAGGCGCGGATCTGAGACTCTCTTATGAACTTCCTTATGGAGTGCGCGTATATGGCGGCGGGGGCGGTCTGTTCCATAAAGAACCTTCGACGCTTAAGATATGGTCGACGCAATATGGTATTGAATTTCGAAGCCCTTGGCGCATCGATTTTGCATCAATGCGGCCTATCATTGCAGTTGATATCAAGAATTTTGATGAAAATAACTGGAGTACTGATGTATCAGCCAGAGCAGGCGTTGAGTTTGATAATTTAAAGGTATTAAGCCGGAAGCTGCAGATTCTTGCGGAATACTATAACGGCTTCTCTCCTAGTGGGCAGTTTTATAAAGAGAAAGTGGAATATATCGGCTTGGGAGCGCATTTTCATTTCTAACTGAAGATATTAGTGCCAGTGTCCGTCCGTAAACGACGGGCACTGGTTCAACACACGGAAGTGTCTGCATTTTCAACGATGACAAGGGGGAGTCTCCGGTTTGTACCGGGAAACCCAACCGGTAGCATAGGGAAAGGTGACGATGCATTCCCGAAGTCGGAGATTGACGAGGGTGGAATGGATGCAAGAGACATGAAAGCAAAGCCTCAAAGCTATAGTGAAAGCTTGCTACCGTTTGTGCGGTAGCATACAAACTTATGCCCGATAGACCAGATTGCGAAATGGCTCGTCCAAAGGGGGCGCCTTGGGGAGCAGGCGATCGAATTCCGTTTTGACCACTTGGTAGCATTCGCAGACCCGCGCTTCCAATCCCGGTCGATCCAGCACCGTGATGTGGCCACGGCTGTAATCAATCAATCCCGCTTGCTGCAATTTTCTTGCGGCCTCCGTAACGCCTTCGCGGCGCACGCCCAGCATATGGGCGATCAATTCCTGGGTCATGGTCAACTCGTTCGAAGGGAGCCGGTCGAGACTTAGCAGCAGCCATCGACAGAGTTGCTGGTCCACCGAATGATGCCGATTGCAGACTGCCGTCTGCGCCATCTGGGTAATCAGCGCCTGGGTATAGCGCAGCAACAATTATGCAGCGCCCCGTTGCGCGCCCTCAAGAGCGATTGAATTCCTGCATTAGTAGATGCCCCCGCAGCCGATAGGCGTAGCCCTCGCTCTGCACAACCGCCCGATTCGGCATGGTTCCGCCGCCCATGAAGAGGGAGACACCGATGATGCCCTCGTTGCCGACCACGGCGATTTCGGCCGACGCGCCATTCTCCACGACGTAAAGCATGGACACGATGCAGGTCGTGGGGAAATAGGCGTGATCGCAACTCGTCCCCAGATTCGTAAAGGACATCGCCGAGCGGCATCGGAACCAGTTCCAGATGGGGGAAAAGGCGCTCGTATTCGGCTGCGGGCAAGGCGTCGAGAAGATGGTTTTGCCGAGGACTATGCAGATCAGTCATAAGTAATATTCCATATTTGTGAGCCAGCCTAACAACCCAAAAAACAGGTCGGAGTTGTACAATTCTTTTTAGGATAGTTAGTTCAACTTCTTTAATCAATAAGTGCGATTACCTATAAGGTGAGCTCATTATTAAGCTGAGTGCTTTACATCGGCAAAGCCTCAGGTATTTTTATAATCCCAAGGATTTTTTGAGGATCAGTGGGGCCTGGTGGGAAATTCAGGCTTATAAGGTTATAGCCTCCGGTTTAATTGGTATAGCGCATAGCACTCTGACATCCAGGTTGCCGATCGATATTGGGTGTTGGATGAACCCGCCTGGTAGACGAAAGCCAGGAATCCGGTGACTATCATCGGCAGCGGCCTTATGTGCGTTACCGCACCGACGGAGCCTAATGTTGCGGTTAAGCTGCTTTTAAGTGACTGAAAGGACGGGTGATGACTTGTTACAAAACAGGTTATTTGCTGGAATGACATTTGCATAATCGTCGTTCCAGGCAACACAAACCGAAATAATATCATGTGAAAACGTCAATTAACATTAATGAGAAATCTATAAAAATGTTAGCTGTGTACAAGCAAATAAGCTTGGCAAATAATGTCATATTTATCATTTTATTGTTTGCCGATTTCGAATTGGTTGCTGGTCAAAAAGTAGGGATCTCTACAAAAGAGAAATAAAAACTTCACCGAGCGGCATCCCAAACGGAGAAATACAGATGAATGAAATTACGGGAGCAAAGACGGAATGTTAGGCTTGATGACCCAGGCGGTGAAGACAATCCAATCAGATTTGAGTTGTTTAGCAACGAACGTCTGGAGCAGCATGCCGTTAGTTTAGCGAAGGCGCAAAAAGCCCGCACTATTCCGGACGGACTCAAGCTGATGCCGAGGGTGCGCGAGAATTCCCGGGTGTTGTTTGAGGCTTACAAAGCCATAGGCAAGGCGGCGCGTGAGCATCGAGCCATTACGCCGGCCGCAGAATGGCTACTCGACAATTTTCATGTCATTGAAGAGCAGATCAATGACATCAACCTCTACCTGCCCGAAAAATTTTACAAACAATTGCCCAAGTTAACCGATGGCTTCCTTGCCGGTTATCCGCGTGTCTATGGCATTGCCTGGGCTCTGGTTGCTCATACCGATAGCCGTTTTTCTCCTGAACAGCTGACTCTTTTCATGCGTGCCTATCAGGAAGTCCAGCCGCTCAGTATTGGCGAGCTTTGGGCAATACCGATCACGCTACGTATCGTGATGATCGAGAATTTGCGCCGGCTGGCGTTAAAAGTCATGCGCTCACAGGCCGGGCGACGGCTGGCTGATGAGTTTATTGATCAAGCCGACCAGCCCGATTTTCCTGCCAGGGCGGCCGCGTTACCCGCTGAGCCATTGCGTCAGGCCTTTGCGGTTCAGTTCGTACAACGCTTGCACGAACCACATCCTGGTACTGCCCCTACACTCGATTTTCTGAATGACATGGCTGGACGAACAAGGCGTCACTCTGGATGAAATCGTACATCGTGAACACGCCAGCCAGATTGCTGCCAATCTGACCGTACGCAATATCATCACCAGTATGCGCGCCATATCGGCGTTCGAGTGGCCGCAATTTGTCGAAGATGTGAGTCTGGTGGATAAATGTCTGCGCACTCACCCGACTTATAGCGCGATGGATTTTCTCACCCGCGACCGTTACCGTCATGCGATAGAGGATCTTGCCAAACGGTCACCGCATTCCGAGGTGGAAATCGCCTATAAAGTCATCGACAAGATTGATCGTGTCGGTAAAGAATCCGGATGCTGACAAGAAGGTACAGGAGCCAGGCTATTACTTGATTGGCGCCGGTCGGGGCGAGTTTGAAAAAGAAGTTGGCTTTCGTCCTACCTTCAGCCAAAAGCTTCTGCGTGCTTATGTCGCCCATGCGGCGTTTGCTTATCTGAGCAGTCTGGCTGTGTGTACGCTGGTCTTGCTGGCGCTGCCTTTGAGCGCCGCTTTCGAGGCGGGACTAGGCAGTTTGCCGATTGCCCTGATTGCGCTGTTTGCCTTATTTCCCGCTTCGGATATTGCTGCTGGGCTGGTCAACCGATTCGTCATTGCAGTCGTGCCGCCACGCCATTTGCCCAGACTTGAACTGAAGGACGGCATCCCTGAGACGTTGCGCACCTTTGTGGTGGTACCGACGATGTTTATCAGTGTGCAGAACGTGAAAAGGCAAATCGATGAACTGGAGGTTCAGTATTTGTCCAATCCGATTGGCGATGCTCGTTTTGCCCTGTTGTCCGATTGGGTGGATGCGGAGCAGGAAACCATGCCTGAAGATGATTTGCTGTTGAACGCCGCCATTACCAGGGTGGACGCGCTTAATGCCAAGTACGGAGAACAGCGTTTTTTCCTGTATCACCGCAAACGTGTCTGGAATCCAAGTGAGAACAAATGGATGGGATGGGAACGCAAACGCGGCAAGTTGCACGAGTTTAATCGACTCCTGCGCGGAGCAGACGACACTTCTTTTATGCCGATTCATGGGAAACCTGCGTTTGCTCCGCCGGGTGTCCGTTATGTCATTACGCTTGATGCTGACACCAAATTACCTATCGACGCGGTACGACAGTTGGTGGGTACGGCCGCCCATCCGCTCAATTGGCCTGTTCTGGATCCGGTCACGCACTGCGTCGTGCAGTGGCTACAGTATTCTCCAGCCTAGAGTTACACCGACCCTGCCGCAAAGGCGGGAACATTCGTTGTTTCATCGGCTTTTTTCCGGTGCGTGCGGCATGGACGCCTATTCGACCTCCGTGTCCGAAGTTTATCAGGATCTGTTCGGGCTCGGGACATACAGCGGCAAGGGTTTGTATGATGTCGATTCATTTGAAGCCGCGTTGGCCGGACGCGTTCCGGAAAACGCCTTGCTCAGTCATGATTTGTTCGAGAGCGTGTTCGCCCGCTGTGCATTTGTCAGCGATATTGAGTTGTATGAAGAATTTCCATCCCATACGGAAGTTGCCGCGTCTCGCTCGCACCGTTGGGCGCGTGGTGACTGGCAGTTATTACCCTGGATTTTTGGTCCGCTCGGCAAAGGCATGCCGCTGATCGGACGCTGGAAAATGCTCGATAATTTGCGTCGAACTTTGTCAGCGCCGGGTGCCTTTCTTACCCTGTTGGCAGCCTGGGCTATTCCGAATGCACCGATTGGGATACTGATGGGGATGGTATTGGTAGCGTTGACTTTTCCTGCCATCCTGGCCATCACCGGCGGAATGAGGCTTCGCGCCGATATTCCGTTGCGTAACCAGTTGCGCGCCACGGCAGAAGATGTGTTGCTGGGGTTGGGCAATAGCCTGGTTACGCTGACACTGCTGGCACAACAGGCCTGGCTGATGACTGATGCCATCGTAAGCACCTTGGTGCGGCTGTTTATCACCCGACAAGAATTGCTTAAGTGGGTCACTACGCTACAAGCAAAGACAACGGCGGGATACACTGTGAAGGACCTTATCAGGCCACTGGGTAGCGTGACTATACTGGTAGTTTGCGCCGGTTCGATAGTGCTGTTGTTCAATCCCGCTTCGCTTGAAGTTGCCGCGCCGTTCCTGCTGTTGTGGTTACTGTCCCCGCTCATTGCCCATGTCCTGAGTTTGCCGCCGAGACTAGATCCGGCTGAATTATTACTTCCTGAGGATGCTTTGAAGTTACGAGAAGTCGCGCGACGTACCTGGCGATTTTTTACCACCTTCGTGACGGAGCAGGAGAATTATCTGCCGCCGGATAATTTTCAGGAAGATCCTGAACCCGATATCGCTCATCGCAGTTCGCCGACAAATTTCGGTCTCTATCTGTTATCTGTCCTCGCCGCGCACGATTTTGGCTGGTTGGGTCTTATTGACACCGTTGACCGGCTGGAGGCGACCTTAAACACGCTGAACAAGCTGCCGCGACTGCATGGTCATTTTTATAACTGGTACGATACGCGCACTTTGCACCCGCTGGAACCCAGGTATGTATCGACCGTGGACAGCGGCAATTTGGCGGCACATCTGCTGGTACTTGTTCAGGGATGTAGGGATTTGACGCAGCAACCGTATGAGTTTTCCACCGTGTTAAGCGGTCTTGCCGATACCCACAGGCTGCTAGAATCCGCGCTTGCCGAAACCAATGATGACCAGCGTATGCTCATAGTGACACAGGAAGAGCTACAGAAAAAAGCGGATAAACTCGGAAATTTGTTGGCGAGCAAACCTGCTAACCATGAAGATTGGGTATGGTTGTGGCGTAAAATAATTCCCTGTGCCGATAACCTGCTGGACCTGGCGCGCGCTTACGCCGCTGAGCGCGGCGAAATTATGGATGACAGCGAAGTGCTGGCTTGGGCTACGCTGCTGCACGATGACATCCATTCTCACGAACGCGACATGGAGAGTTTTGGATTGTCGATACATGTCAGGTTTCCCCATGATGACCAGCAGAAACCGGAAGCCCAGCGCTGGGAAGCACTGACCCAGCGGGTAAATGCGCTGGCGGAACTTGCACATCAATTGTTCGACGAGATGGATTTTCGTTTTCTCTATGATCGTGACCGGCACTTGTTTTCACTCGGGTACCGCGTTGAAGACGGTGTTATCGACGACAGCTATTACGATCTGCTCGCCTCGGAAGCGCGCCTGACCAGCTTCATCGCCATCGCCAAGCGCGAAGTGCCGAGTACTCACTGGTTCCACTTGGGGCGTCGGGTGACACGCACCACGAATGGTACGGTGCTGTTGTCCTGGTCCGGCTCGATGTTTGAATATCTGATGCCTTCACTGGTGACTTATACGCCGCGCTACAGCCTGCTCGATCAGACCTGCCGTCTGTGGTGCAGAGTCAGATTGAATACGGTGAACAACGCAGAGTGCCGTGGGGAGTTTCCGAATCGGCGTTTAATGGCCGCGACCGCTGGTTCACTTATCAATATTCCGCTTTTGGCGTACCCGGTCTGGGGATGAAGCGAGGACTCGCCTATGATTTGGTGATTGCTCCCTATGCCACGGCCTTGGCGTGCGATGTACCACACCCATGCTGCCGTGGAAAATTTCGAGCGCCTGGAAAAACTGGGCGCTTTGGGTCGTTACGGCTTTTTCGAAGCACTCGATTTCACCCCGACCCGACTTGCGGAAGACCAGAAGGTCGCGATTGTGCGCTGCTATATGGCCCATCATCAGGGTATGTCTTTGGTGGCCTTGACTAATGTCGTATATGACGGGGTGATGCGCCATCGTTTCCATCGCACACCGATGATTCAGGGCGCTGACTTGCTGTTGCAGGAGCGCAGTTCCGCACGGTGCTGACAGCGGCATACCTGACTTCACCCAAGCTGAGGCTCGAAGTAAAAGAAATCGTGCAGCCGCCAGTCCGCCGCGTGCCTTCGCCGATGTCTTCGTACCCTCAGCGCATTTGCTGTCCAATGGCCGTTACGGAGTGATGATCACCGCCGCCGGATCGGGTTACAGCGTTTGGCGAAAAGCTGGCGGTAACTCGCTGGCGTGAAGATGTGACGCGCGATTGCTGGGGCAGTTATATCTATTTGCGCGATTCAACGAGCGGCAAGGTCTGGTCTGCCGGATACCAGCCGACTGCGGCGGTTCCGGATTTTTACGAAGTGGTTTTTGCTCGAAGACCGGGCGCGCATCTCTCGCGCAGACGGCACTATAGCCAGCCGCTTGGAAATCATTGTGTCGCCGGAGGATGACGCAGAAATCAGGTGTTTGAGTTTGACCAATAACGGGACGCGTACACAGGAAATCGAGATCACCTCCTATTCGGAAATCGTGCTCGCGCCACCCTTGGCTGATATCGCGCATCCCGCGTTTTCAAACTTGTTCATACAGACCGAATACCTGCCGCAGGCATGCGGGCTAATCGCGCAACGGCGGCCTCGGGCAGAAAATGATCCACAGATTTGGGCTGCTCATGTGCTTTCGTGTAGCCGATATCGGTGACGGCCTTCAGTATGAAACCGACCGGGTACGCTTTATCGGTCGAGGACAAACACTGCGAACGCCTGCCGCTGTGATGGATGGCCGTCCGCTCAGCAATACGGTCGGCGCGGTACTTGATCCGATATTCAGTCTGCGCACGCGGGTCAGCATCGAAGCGGGCGCAACGGTTCATGTGACATTTACCACATTGGTTGCCCCGTCACGACAGGCGGTTGAAGATTTAGCCGATAAGTATCACAACGCGGCTACTTTCGACCGGGTTTCCGATCTTGCATGGACTCATGCCCATATCCAATTACGTCATCTGCGCATCAAGCCGGACGAAGCCCAGTTATTTCAGGACTCTGGCTAATCGGTTGCTCTATGCCGATCCTTCGCTACGGGCGAATAGCAAGCTGATGCAGATGAACCGGTTAAATGTCACCGGTTTATGGCGGCTTGGCATTTCCGGTGATCGTCCCATCGTATTGCTGCGGGTAACGACAAGGGAAGACCGGACTATTGTCGATCAGTTATTGCGCGCCCACGAGTATTGGCGCATGAAGCGTCTGTCCGTCGACTTGGTGATTTTGAATGAAAAAGAAATTACCTATGTCCAATGAATTTACAGATCTTATTGGAAAATATGGTTCGCGAAAACCAGGCGCTTTGCAGCTCTTCATGAGTATGAAGGCCATGGTGAGATTTTTGTGCTGCGCGCCGATCAGCTCTCGGAGGAGGAGCGTGTGCTATTGCAAACCACGGCACGCGCGGTGCTTCTGAGCAACCGCGGTACCTTGGCTGAGCAACTGATGAGGCATCCCAAGCCTACGCCGGAGTTTATCCAACCGAAAGCCTTGCCCGCACCCGCTGTCGACAGTAGCAAGACCATTAATCGTTCCTACCGATCTCGAATTTTTCAACGGGCTGGGCGGGTTTGCCGACGACGGCCGCGAATATGTGATAGTGCTGGACAAGGGCCAATGGACGCCGGCACCCTGGATTAATGTGATCGCCAATGCCGAATTCGGTTTTACGGTCTCGGAACTGGGCAGCGGTTGTACCTGGTGCCTTAACAGCCGCGAGAACCAGTTGACGCCTTGGTCGAACGACCCGGTCAGCGATCCTCCCGGCGAAATCTTTTATTTGCGGGACGACGAAACCGACGACTTGTGGAGTCCCGACTGCCTTGCCGATTCGAGTTGATAATGCCAGCTATGTGATTCGCCACGGTCAGGGGTATAGCCGTTTCGAGCATGCTTCTCATGGTATTCATAGCGAGCTTCTGCAATTTGTCAGTCCGGACGATCCGGTCAAAATTTCAGTCTCTGACCTTGAAAAATGTTTCCGGGCGTCCCCGTAGATTAACGGTTGCGGCCTATGTGGAATGGGTGCTCGGCGCCTCGCGTACCGTGACTGCACCTCATATCATTACCGAACTGGATCCGGAGACCGGCGCCCTGTTTGCCTACAACCCCTGGACGTGGATTTTGGCCAGCGCATCGCTTTTGCCGATCTTGCCGGCCGGCAAACCGCCTGGACCTGCAATCGGACTGAATTTATCGGGCGTAACGGCAGCCTGGATGCACCGATAGCCTTGCGTCAGTCCAGAGCGCTTAAAAACCGCGTTGGTGCGGGGCTTGATCCTTGCGCGGCATTGAAGACTCAGTAGAACTTGCAGCCAATGAAAGCATCGAGATTGTTTTCCTGCTGGGACAAGGCAATGACCGCGCCCATGCCGGCGAGTTGGTCCAGCGTTATCGAGCAGCGGATATACAGCAAACCTTTGCCGCCGTGAAGCAATCATGGTATCAAGACGCTCGGCAAGGTTCAGGTAAAAACGCCGGACCGGGAGCTGGACCTGATGTTGAACGGCTGGCTGCTGTATCAAACCCTGAGTTGCCGAATGTGGGCGCGAGCCGCTTTTTATCAGGCGGGCGGGGCATTCGGTTTTCGCGATCAACTACAGGACAGCATGGCGCTTGCGGTAGCCCGGCCCGATCTTATCCGCGCCCATCTCCTCCGTGCCGCGGCGCATCAGTTTGTCGAGGGCGATGTGCAACATTGGTGGCATCCGCCTTCCAGTCGCGGCGTGCGCACTCATTTCTCCGACGACCTTGTCTGGCTGCCTTATGTCGTATCTCACTATATCAAGGTGAGCGGCGATATGGCTGTACTCGACGAAATGACTGCCGTTTCTGGCAGGGCCTGTACTTGAGCCGGAACAGGATGATGCCTATTTCGAGCCGACCCAATCGAAGCAGCAAGCCAGCCTGTTTGAGCACTGTGCACGAACGCTCGATCTGAGCTTAAAAGTCGGCGCACACGGTCTGCCGCTGATGGGCAGCGGTGACTGGAATGACGGTATGAACCGGGTTGGTAATCAGGGCAAGGGAGAAAGCGTGTGGCTGGCCTGGTTCCTGATCGCTACGCTTGTCGGAATTTGCCAGTCTGGCAGAAGCGCGAGGAGACACTGAGCACGCCATACGCTGGCGCGAACACGTCGCCAACTAAAAGCCGCGGTGGAAGCTGAAGGATGGGATGCATCCTGGTACCGGCGCGCCTATTTCGATGACGGTACGCCGTTGGGGTCTGCCTCCAACACCGAGTGCCGCATCGATTCGATTGCCCAGAGCTTGGGGCGTTATTTCCGGTGCCGCCGACCCCGAGCGGGCGCGGCTGGCGATGAATTCGGTTCGGGAATACCTCATCCAATACGGCGATGATCTGGTGTTGCTGTTCACGCCGCCTTTCGATAAGACACCGCTGGATCCCGGTTATATCAAGGGCTACTTGCCGGGCGTGCGGGAAAATGGCGGGCAATATACCCATGCGGCGATCTGGTCCGTTATCGCCTATGCCATGCTCGGAGACGGCGATCAGGCAGGTGAACTTCTGCATATGCTGAATCCGATCAATCGCACCGCTACCCGCACCGGAGTTTACGCCTACAAGGTCGAGCCGTATGTGATGGCGGCGGATATCTATGCCGTACCGCCTCATGTGCGGCGCGGCGGTTGGACCTGGTACACGGGCGCTGCGGGATGGTTTTACCGTGCCGGACTGGAATGGATGTTGGGTTTAAATATCCGCGCCGACAAAATGGATTTCAATCCTTGTATTCCGAGTGACTGGCGCAGTTACAGCATAATTTATCAGCACGACGAAACTTACTATGAAATCACCGTCAACAATCCCGACTGGAGTATCGAAGGGTATCGTGTTGATTGAATTGGACGGAGTGCCGCAATCAGAGAGTGACGGTATCCCGTTATTGCACGATGGAAAAAATCATCAGGTGTTGGTGGTGCTGGGGTGATAATTGATCTTGATGGGTGCTGCGGTTATGGATAGCATCGGTGACAATCAGAGCCCCCCCGAAGGTGGACGGCCAGTACAATGACCTCCCGGGTGTAAATCAGCATCAATTTATATTGGTTAATTTTGACGCTGTTAACTGGCATGCCTAAACAAGGAAGAAATCCCTTATAAAACGGCAGTGCAGGGTAGGCATTAACTCCAAAATACCATGTTTACGAAAAGTTTTAGCATTGCCGGCTCCAAATTGCAATCAATAGAAGTTCCCTTTATAGTAAACTATCCGAATTTGGCGATGGCTATTCCATAGCCGTCGTTTAAATTGTGCCACCATTCCTTATCGCCACCATGTTGCGAACCAGTCTTCGTAAATTCCTGCAAATTGTCCCTAGGCGTTTCCTGTGGATTTTTATTCTTATTGTAGCCGGGGCCGTCGGTTATAACTTGCTGAAACCCAAACAGTCTAAAGACGAAAACACCTATGTCGTTACCGTAACCCTGGGCGACATTGAAGAAAACGTCACCGCCCAAGGCAAGTTGGAGCCGAAGGAATTCGTCGATGTCGGTGCTCAGGTTACCGGCCAGTTGCAAAAAATTTATGTGCAGATCGGCGATAACGTGACTGCCGGGCAGTTGCTGGCGCAGATCGATCCAAGAATTTATGCGTCGCAGGTGCAGGCCGATGAGGCTAATATCAAAAACTTGCAGGCCCAGCTGGTTGGGCAGCAGGCACAGGTGGTATTTTCCCAGCAACAGTACGACCGTAATCGGGCGCTTATAAAAACCAAGGGCGTTAGTCAGCAGGATTACCAGAACAGTGAGTTCACCATTAAGCAAGCAACAGCGACTGCGGTTTCTATTCAGGCGCAAATCGAGCAGGTGCAGTCGACGTTAAGCGGCGATAAAACCAATCTCGGTTACACCAAAATTTACGCGCCGTTGGACAGTACGGTCGTCGACCAGAAAGCTCGCGAAGGCCAAACCTTGAACGCCAACCAGCAAACGCCGATGATTTTGCAGCTGGCCAAGCTTGATATCATGACGGTGCGCGCGCAAGTCGCCGAAGCTGATGTGATGCGCCTGCGGCCCGATTTGGCGGTGTATTTCACCACGTTGGGTTCAGGTGAGCGGCGCTGGCAGGGTGTTGTCCGGCAGATTCTGCCGACTCCGGAAGTGATCAACAATGTGGTGCTATATGATGTGCTGGTCGATGTCGAAAATCACGACCGGCAGCTGATGACCGGCATGAGTACGCAGATGTTTTTCGTACTTGGTAAGGCAGAACAAGTGCCGCAGATACCGGTTGCCGCGCTTGGCCCGAGAGTGCGCAAGGAAGATAATCAAAATGGCGAAGCCTATCAGGTCAAGGAAGTCACCGAACAGGGCGTGCAGGAAAAGATTGTCCACGTCGGTTTGAGAACCCGGCGCTTTGCCGAAATCCGTGACGGTATTGCACTGGGCGCACAAGTGCAGGTTACGGTGCGTGTGGAAGACAAGAGCAACAAGACAGCTACAGGCTATCCGAGGTCGAGCGGTCCGCGGTTATGAGCACTGCAAGCCCGTTACTCGAGCTAAAAAACATACAGCGCTACTATCCCAGCGGCGATAGTGTGATTCGCGCGCTCGATGACGTTTCGATGACCGTTTGGCCCGGCGAGTTCGTGGCGATTATCGGCCAGTCCGGTTCCGGAAAGTCGACACTGATGAATCTGATCGGCTGTCTCGACCGCGCTGATCTCGGCAGCTACCATGTTTTGGGTCAAGACGTGGCGGAGCTGGATGCCGATCAACTGGCGGCCTTGCGTCGTGAGACTTTCGGTTTTGTATTCCAGCGTTATAACCTGCTTAATAACGCCTCGGCGGCGGAAAATGTTGAGATACCCGCCTTGTATGCCGGCATGTCTAAACCTGAGCGTCACAGCCGCGCTGTGCGATTGCTCGACCGTCTGGGACTGGAAAATCGTGGCGATCACAAGCCGATGCAGTTGTCCGGCGGTCAGCAGCAACGGGTTGCCATCGCCCGCGCCCTGATGAACGATCCGCCAGTGATTTTGGCCGACGAACCGACCGGGGCGCTCGACAGTCAAAGCGGCCAGGAAGTCATGGCGTTGCTTCGCGATTTGCACGGAGAAGGCCGCACCATTTTACTGATTACCCATGACGAAAAAATTGCGGCTCATGCCCATCGGATTGTCAGCATATGCGATGGCAAAATTGTCAGTGATAGCGGCGAAACTCGTAATAATAACCATTTTCTGCCGCCACCATCGCACCGCAGCATCGGTGCGGCCGGGGTGCTGGCCGAACTGCTGGAAGCGGCCAAGACGGCAACTCGCTCGTTGCATGCCAACCTGTTTCGCACCGCGCTGACCCTGCTCGGCATTGTGATCGGTGTTGCTGCCGTAGTCACCATGCTGGCAGTGGGGCAGGGCAGTCAAGAAAAAGTGCTGGATCAGATGCGCGCGATGGGCACCAATATTCTGTCGATTCGTCCCGGTGCGCCGGGGCTGCGCGGCAGTTCCGATGTGGCAACTTTGATTCCGGCTGATGCCGATGCCATAGCGGAGTTGGATAACGTCGAGTGGTCCTCGCCCGAGCGCAGTACACGACAAACAGTGCGCTACGGCAATATTGACTATGCCACCAGCGTTCATGGCGTTGCGCCCAGTATGACCGAAGTGCGCGAGTGGCCGGTTGCCGAAGGCGATTTTTTCGATGACCGCGATATGCGCCGCTACGCGCCGGTGGTTGTGCTGGGGCAATCGGTCAGACAAATTCTGTTTCCCGATGGCAGCAGTCCCGTGGGACGCTACGTGCTGGTCGGTAATATTCCCTTTGAAGTGATCGGCGTGATGGCCACCAAGGGCGCCGATTCTATGGGCAACGATCGCGACGATACGGTATTTGTGCCGCTGACTACCGGACTGATCCGGCTGTTCGGACAAAACTATATTGGCGGCATCACGGTGAAGGTGCGCGATGTCGAGAAGATCGACAGCACCCAGCAAGCGATTTCTGATTTATTGCTGGCCCGGCATCAAACCGAAGACTTCAGGATATACAACATGGCATCGATTCTGGCCACAGTCACTGAAACCCAAAACACCTTTACGCTGATGCTGGGTATTGTCGCCGCGATTTCTTTGTTGGTCGGCGGCATCGGCGTGATGAATATCATGCTGGTCAGCGTAACCGAACGGACTCGAGAAATAGGCATCCGCATCGCCACCGGCGCACGTCGTCGCGACATAATGCTGCAGTTCAACACCGAAGCGGCGGTGGTCTGTACGCTGGGCGGATTGATAGGGGTGATGCTGGGTTTTGCGGCTGGAATCGGGTTGCGCTATTTCGATATGGCAGTAATTTTTTCGCCACTGCCGGCAATAATGGCGTTTTCCTGTGCGTTCGGCACCGGCTTGTTGTTCGGCTACCTGCCTGCCCGCAAGGCCGCTGGGCTAGACCCGGTGGTAGCGCTGGCTGCCGAGTAACGGATAGTGTTTGAATTCGGTGTACCTAAATATTGATGAAAAATAAATTATCGATAACTTCAGCGTTGCTGTTGTTGACCGCCTGCAATCTGGTGCCGGATTTCCAGCGCCCGGGCGTGGAAACGCCGACTCAATGGCATGATGCCAGCCTGGCACAGCAAAAATCCGCCGTCGATCCACAGTGGTGGCGGGCTTTCGGCAGCGCGCAACTCAATCACCTGATAACGGAGTCGCTGCTTTACAATAACGATCTGGCTGCGGCTAGGCAGCGTGTTGAGCAGGCCCGGGCTCAGGCCAAGATTGCCGGGGCTAACTTGTGGCCGTCAATTGGATTACAGGGTGATTTTACCTCTACTCATAACACCAGCGGCAACGGTCAGAGAGATTCCGGGCTGTTTACCGATTCCAGCAACAACATCGGCAATACTGAGAGAGAAGTCGGCCAGTTTAGGGTCGCCTACGAAGTCGATTTGTGGGGTGCCAATCGCGCCAGCCGCGACGCCGGTTCGGCGCGTTTGCTAAGCTCGGTTTTTACCCGCGATGCCTTGCAGCTGGTGGTGATGTCCAATGTCGGCCAGGCTTATTTCAACCTGTTGGCTGTGGCCGAGAGCAAGCGCATTGCGACCGAGTTTCTGGAAAACGTCGCTAATGTGCTGGCGATTGTCGAAGCCCGTTATCAGGCCGGGGCAGTATCGGCGCTGGATGTGGCGCAGCAGAAAACCGAGCTGGCAACGGCGCGCGCCAATCTGGATTTGCTGACCCAGCAATACACCTTGGCGGAGAATGCGTTGACGATATTGCTGGGCCATCCGCCTCAGACAGTGTCTTTCAATGCCGAGCATTTTTTCGATTTGCTGCTGCCGGTGATTAACGCAGTGCAGCCGGCTGCTTTGCTGGAGCGCAGACCGGATATCCGGCAAGCTGAAATGGAATTGATCGCCGCCAACGCCGACATCGGCGTGGCGCGGGCCGCCTTTTATCCGAAGCTGCAATTGAATCTGGATGCGATTATCGCCGCGCCGCAACCGTCGGGTGTGGTATTGGCGGCGGTTTCCAGCCTGACGCAGCCCTTGTTTCAGGGCGGGCGTCTGGAAGGCGGTCTGGAGAATGCGGAAGCCCGCAACGCCGAATTGGTGGAGACCTATCGGAAAACGGTTTTGACGGCATTTAAAGAAGTGGAGGATGCGGCGGCGGTGCGCAGTAACTCAACACGCCGACTGCAAGCCTTGGCGGATGCGGTAGACAGCTCCCGGCAGGCGTATCAGCTTTCTTTGGATCGCTACCGGCTCGGCTTGATCGATTATCAAACGCTGCTTTCAACCCAACGCAGCTTGCTGAACGCCGAGACCAGCCAGGTTCAAGCCCGGCAGGACGTCCTGGTTGCGATGGTGCAGCTCTATCAGGCTTTAGGCGGCGGCTGGTCGAGCAATCAACTGTAATGACAAATTGATGAGTTCTGGAAATCGCGCCATTGCAGTCCGCTCGCGCCCATCATCCTGGCGCCGCTACCGGCAAGTTGCTGACCCTGGAAGCTTTGGAGCGCGAACACATAACGCGCACCCTCGAAGCAACCGGCTGGCAGATTTCCGGAGCCAAGGGCGCGGCGGCGATATTGGGTATGAATCCCAATACCTTGCGATCCAGGATGTTGAAGTTGGGGATTTCCAGGGTGGGCTGAAGGCGCATCGTTCGCGATTGATGCGCTTTACTTTGTTCAGCTCATATATGGCCTTACATGAGCTAACTTATTTCATTAAATCTTTTTCCATACCATCAATACCTGCACTTATAGCGCTTTGTATTATTTCTGCTACTGAAGCACTATCTTCTGACTTTGACTCGAAATCAATTGTCCAGACTACAATACCCAACCCATCATAAGACGTGAAAACTTCGACTGTTCCTTTGTAATAGGTCACAGGGAATGGAGATATTGGTCGAAGATAAATCAATTTCATGTTTTTTGAATCAATTTCTTCAATGGTGTCTTTTATATCGCCACCATTATCAGCTATGGTCATATGTCGCAATGCACCTGGGCCATCACCCTCTACCTTGCAAGTCTCAATGAACGGAAACCATACATCGAGCCTTCCTATTTTGCTGATCGCTTCCCATACCTTCTCTGAGGGTACATTTAATTTTTTTGTAATAGCTTGTTTAGTAAACATCAGTATCTCCTAACTCATGAAATTTAAGCTCTTATAGAGACTTTATTAACAAAATTGAATTGATTTAACATTTAACGAATGATTTTAATCATTAACAGGTTTCCAAATGAACTGTCAGGTGAACTTTAACAATGTGGCCTTCCGTCGTATTGGAAAAAAACGACAATTTACATTTTGTGTGTTTCAGAGATTGTTGCAGATGATTTCGGAGTAACCAGAAATAAGATTGGTAGCGACACGATGTAAAGTGAAATAAGGAAGCACTCTTATTCGAATGATAGACTTCCTATTGTTTTACGCTGTTTGATTTAGATTTAATAACCCAGAAAATTGTATTGTTTGGGAAACATCAATTTGAGGGTAAAGAGATTCCGGTGAAATTCCATAAAGTTCTTGAAAGTCGTGAATCATGTGGCTTTGATCATAGTAACCCACTGCACACGCTACATCCGCCCAAGTTGACAGTGTTTTGCGTTGAAAAATAGCATTTCGCAAACGTACTACACGAGCATATTTTTTAGGCGTAGCACCAACATGATTTAGGAAACGCCGCTCGAAGGTACGCTCTGTCAAACCGAGATTGCGAGCGAGCATCCGAATAGGGTAATTTCCGTTAGAGGCACTTAAATCCCTGCAAGCTTTTTGAATCAACAGATCTTCATTGTCCCGGTTCAATATCGCAAGTAAAAAATCCTCTACGCACTGAACACGCTCTTTTGCTGTTCTCATATTAGATAATTTATCTTCGATTTTTTCTATTGAGTAACGAGGAAAAATATCTCTACAATCCACTCGCTTTTCAGCGCAATCCTTCACTATACCGCTACGAAATACATTTAATCCCCAAGGCGTAATACGAGCAGAAACGCCTGATACCTTTCCTAAACCTCCCAGATCACTACGAAAACTTTGGAAGCCGGCGAGCCCACTGCGAGTGGTATATACACCCCCCTTATGCGTGGTTTGAAGTAAATCAGCATACAAAAAACATAAATATGTTGCGGTATCAGGCAAAATCGAAAGCATTAAATTATCGCTACCTGTTAAGTCTTCGTAATCCCAAATGGCCGTAACGTACGGTGCCAATAATTTGGATGGTGCAAAAGTTTTCAAACTCAAAATCACTCCCCCTCAATGCTTCGAATGACCAATATATGTCTCAATCGGGAAAATATCCAGATTAAGCCCGGTAGGGTACGCTGTGCGTACCTTAAATCTAACGTATCATATCATGCGCTCAAATATCCAGTTTGCCGTGCTAAAATCGATCTCGTCTACTATGCGGTACGCACAGCGTACCCTACTTTTTTTGTTACATTTCGCTGTTCCGCTTATGTCCCACTTTCGGTGCGCTTATGTTCCCGGCGGTTCCTTTTTCTTCACCGCGGTAACGGAACGTCGCGATCGACCCTACGCATATATTATTTTTCAGGTTCATAAGATAAACTGGAATTTTATAAAGCTTTTTCCGTCCGGAAGCCGTGTTCTGGCTACCGTATATTTCAAATAACTTTTTATTGAATTTGCAGCAAATTCCTGGAGTTTTCGGTGGCGACAAATAAAGTTTTATTAAAGGGCTTCCCCTGCTATCACACAAAGAAAAGCCTGGTTGGTTTGACGGGGCTTTTAAGTTTATTGTTCTTGCTGAGCGGTTGTCAGACCGTATCGACCCCCGAACAGGTTACTACGGAATTTTGGGAAGCGATGGCAGATAGTGATCTTAACTCTGCCAGAAAATACGCTACTCGGGAGACTCAATATCTTGTGAATACACAGCAAAGTCTGGAGGATGCGACAGTAAAGACCGAGGAGGCTTTCATCAATGGCTCCAATGCAACTGTAGCAACGCTCATGACGTTAAAAAAATCTGAGATCAATGATGTTTTGTCTTTTGATACTGTTTTATTAAAAGAAAACAATCAATGGAAAGTCGATTATCAGCAAACGCTCAATAATCTTTCACTTCTGCCTTTTGGGGATATTTTTAGAAGCTTACGAGCGTTAGGCGAAACCTTTAACAAGGAGTTGAAACAGCAAATTCCCTTGTTTGAGAAACAATTCAAATCCTTCAGTGAAGAATTAATACGGCAATTGGACGAATTTCGCCGTCAACTGGAACAATCCGTCCCGCCTGAAAAACAGAAGCCTCATTCCGGTACCATATAACTGTGTATTACGGAGTTCAGGTGAGTGTTATAGCGCAAAGGGCGCTGCCCTAAATGCTGCGTTTACTCTTGCTAAACTGACTGGCGCGAATAAAGTCGACTTGATCAATGACCTGTGCATTGGCTAGGCCATAGGTTGAGTTGGCGATTGCATGGAGCAAAATATCTGCCCATGCAGTCGTCAGCCTAACCTACGCCGGTCTTACTCATGGTCATAGCCATACGTTGTGTTTTCGTTGAAATTCGACCAGACATACTCGGGTTGAACCAAGCTTTTGGTCGGAATCGGACTGGTGACGATATCGAAGATACCGGTAGCGGTTCTGGCCAAGGTATCCACTGTACCCATCACCAAGCCACCGGTGAAACCTATGACAGGGTTGGTCTTGTTAGTGGCATTGACAATGTTTTTAGGAACTTCGCCTATGCCGGTAAAGAGATTGCCGAAACCGCGGTAAAATTTATGCGATACATTGTCAACATACTCATCGGCTTGACTGACTGGCACGTAACAGTTGATGGCCAAAACAGAAACCAGAAACAAATACTTGTGTTTGAACATGGTGATCCCCTTGTTGCGTTGTTGTTAATATAAGTGGTATCGATTCGACTTCATTATCGTTTCGTAATAAAAACGAGTCAACTCTAACCACCAAAGCAATGTCCAGTATTGGTGCTAATGGGTTTTTCAATGGAACAACGTGTGGCTGCAAGGACCGTGGGCTGAATGCAATGAAGTCCAACAAAATTCATCGCTCGCCGCAGGTAAAAGTGCCATTCGGGTCGGCCCCCATTGATTTTCTTATTTCCCGTAATTCTGTGCCAGATAATCGATGATGATCTGTTTGTCGGCATCATTGATGGGCGCACCCATAACATTGATCATCTTGCCGACTGTTTTTTCCCAGCCGGCCCGATCCAGAATCGTGGCGTGCAGGGTGATATAGTCCAGGCTGTGACACATTGCGCACTGCGCAACGACCTGGTTTTTGCCTGGCCTGTCCTTCAGAACTATCTGGTTTTCCCCGGCTGTTGCCGTGGCGGCGAAAAACGATAACAACAAAATCAGCGTTCGCATCATGTTCTCCTCAAGCCAGCTGAAGGGTAATTTTCTGCACGGCGTTGTGGTGGTAACCGGAAGGGTTCGGGATCGGCTCCAGCGGTTGGCTGGCGCCGGAATGGCTGGTGGCTCGCGCCATAATCCGGTATTCTCCGGGACGTTTAGGTTCAAAGTCCATATTGCCATTGGCGCCAGGAAAAGCGTCCGTAATCCTGCTTCAGTGTGGCCTGATGCCAATTGATGCCGCCATCGGTGGAAACTTCCACTTGTGCGATGCCATTGCCGCCGTCCCAGGCTACGCCCTTGATTTCGATTGGCTTGGTGCTAGGCAAGGTCTGTCCGTCTACCAGGTTGGTGATCAATGAATTGACCACCATTTCCGTGATCGGCATAGTCCGTCTCGGTTTCCTGTGAGCTAAATTGTCCGCTTGGGAAGCGATCCTTGGGTATGCGGTAAGCGGTCTTCATCCAGAAGCCGTCGAAGGGTTTGGATATGACATTAACCGCAGTCAGATGCTTCATCCAATAGGTGGCGGTCCAGCCGGGAATGATCAGACGGGCGGGAAAGCCGTTCCAGTGAGGCAAAGGTTCGCCGTTCATCTCGAAGGCGATGAGGGTGTTCTCATCCAGCGCTTTCGCCAGCGGCAGGCTTTTGACAAAGTCCGGCGTTGTTTTCAGTACACCGGAATCGGCGCCATCCAGACTCACTTCCAGTGCGGATTTGTCGATTCCGGCCCCAGCGAGCACATCTTTCAGGCGAACGCCGCGCCAGAGCGCATTGCCCATCGCACCGGAACCCCACTGTATGCCGGGGACATGCGGTTGAAACAAGCCCCGGCGATTACCGGAGCACAGACACAGGGCGGCGATTTCGACTGGTTTGAAATCCCTGCGCAATTGTTCAAGGGTGAGTTCCAATGGAGTGCGAACGGCATCGCCGCCTATGCGCAGCCGCCATTCGCTGATTTTCACATCGGGAATTACGGCGTTATGGTAGCGCACAAAGAAGCGGTTATTGGGGGTAAACGGTGCGTCGAAATAATTGACTGGGGTTTCGTAATTGGGAGGCCGGTAAGTTTTTTTGATCAGCGCCTCTTTGCCGGGGAGGGCATCCATGATCGATCGATTCCTCCGTACCTGTTGCAACCGCCAAACCCGATCGTTGCAATAGGGATAGTCCGCCGAGTGCTGCCAGGCTGCCTGCGGCCTGCTTGATAAAGTGTCTTCTGTCGACCATAAAATATCTCCTCGTTTGGATGCTGAGCTATGCGTTGAACGATCAAAATTACGGAAAATCGATGTCGGTAGCAATTGCCAAATGCCGCGTCCGGCTCCTAACAACCGCTTTGTTCCTCGCATGAAGACTAACGCGCCTCGTCCGGTACGAAAGCTATTATCCGCAATGGCGCTCCGCTGCCCCCTTTGATCTTCATCGGAAGTGCAATGATCTGCGCTCCCACTGTTGGCACTTTGTCCAGGTTTGCAACGTTCTCAAATACAGGTGTACTCTTACCCATCAGTACTACATGGCTATTAAATGTCTGCGATTGCCCGTAGTCAATGCTGGCTGTATCTATCCCTATTGCATTAATTCTCCGGCTATTGACTAGCCACTTAGTCGCTTCAGGGTGCAAACCAGGGAAATGAAGCTCAGCTACACCTTCAGCACCTCGCTTATCAGTACCTAAATACTTTACCCGGTCAGGCCAATACCGCCCATATCCCGTTTGCAGCAATACTATGCTCCCCTCCGGTATCTTCCCGTGTTGAGATTCCCACGTGTTGAAATCCTCTACACTGACTTGGTAATCACGATTTGCGAGTGCTTTCTGTGAAACATCTACCTTGACTGCTGGAGCAATAAGTTGTGTTAGCGGGATCTGATCTACTGTTTTACCGCCATTCGCGAAATGGAGCGGCGCATCAATATGAGTGCCACCGTGTTCAGCGGCAGAGAAATTATAGGCTGAATAGTAATACCCTCTCTCCGTCACGCCGGCAGAGACAGTTTCCAATTTGAACGGTTCAGCTGTTGGCCAATATATGGTTTCTGAGGAATAATCATATGACAAATCTATCCACTGTCCTGAAGGATAGATGCCGGGTTTAGCGCAACCAGCGGTAAGGCAACACAGTGCAACAAACGAGACTATCTTGGTTAGCAACATTTTCTCCACTCTCCTCCAACCATAAATCAACAGTACTTATTTCGAACTAAATGCACAATATGTAAGAACACCTATATCGGGAAACTCGAAAAATCAGCTGCTTTGATATTCCAAAGAGCCGTAGGTTGAGGGAGGCATTAGCCGTACCCCCAACACATTGGCCTTTCGGTTATTGATGGCTTCGATTGTTGGGCTTCATTGCATTCGGCAATTGTCATTGCTCTACCTCCTGCATAACCCACAGGGATGTGGGAATGCAGATTTTGCATGGAGCAAAATATCTGCCCATGCAGTCGTCAGCCTAACCTACGGCCCTCAAAGACACATGCCATCACATCAGACCTAAAATCTGATAGGAACCTTTGGTGTTCAGGATGATAGTCACGGGCGATTGGGTTTTGTTTTCCCAGTACCAGCCGTGAGGGCCTTCGAAGGGGGCCGTCAAAGTACCGTTGGATTGATTATCGGTACTCTCCTTAAAGCTTTTGAAGTAACCGGTCTTATCACCTTTGGGTTCGCCATGAAAATCAAAATAGAGTTTGGCCCCGTCAGTAGCCCATGAATACTCGAGTGCTGCGCCTTTCACCAGATGGAATTTATATTCCAGGCCCTCTGCCGGCAGGCACTGTTATTTTGACTGAATCTTGCCACAAGGGTTGTGGTTGCTTTTGAGTGGTTTCAGTTGAACCGGTAGACTCAGTTGCAGCCTTGATCGCTTATTTCAGCGGCTTGCGAAGGCATAGTGATGGCGAGCGGCTGACTCATGGCTTTTGTTTGCGCCGATAAAGCAGTTAACCCCATCATTTTTCCTAACCCAGTTGGGTCAATTCCGTATTCTGCGGGCAGTACAGCCGATATTAAAATAGCAGTGGCCAATAGCGTTGCAAAAGCAGTGGCGATGATGAGAGATTTTAGTGATGGAACGGGAGGATTAATGTCATTCATGAGTTTATGCGTTAATTAAATAGCCGGTTAGTTGGTAGCCGAACAGAATCAGGCCGCCTGTCATTAAAAGCGTATTGGTCGCCGTCGAAAAGGAATAGAAACTCTTGTGTCTGCGCCAAAAATCGAGCGCAATCAAGATAAACAGCAGGGCCACAAACTGGCCTATTTCCACCCCGACATTGAAGGCCAATAAATTTTTCCATAACTCCGCTTGAGGCAGTGAAAAATCCTGCAATTTGGTGGCGAGTCCAAAGCCATGAAACAAGCCGAAAACCATCACGGCGATTTTGGTATTCGGTTGAAAGCCGAACAACCGACGAAAACCTCCCAGGTTATCGAAGCCTTTGTAGACAATGGAAAGCCCAATAATGGCATCAATCAGGAAAGGATTGACCGCCACGTTGTTGAGCACGCCGAACAATAGCGTCAAGCTATGTCCCAAGGTGAACAAGCTGACATACAGCAATACATCCCGGGTGCGGAACAGAAAGAAAATCACGCCAATCAGAAAGAGCAGGTGATCGTAGCCGGTTACCATGTGCTTGGCGCCGATATAAAGAAACGGCCCGATGGCTACACCCTGGTTTGCCAATAAAAATCGCTCGGTATTGGCGTCAACACCATGAGCCAAGACACTGGGGCTGAGGAGAAATAACAAGAACGGCAAGCCAATAAGCCAGGCTGGTCGTCGTATTGCGGATGTCATAAATAAAAAATCCTGTTTTAAGTGGTTGGAATAAGGTTGCTGTGCTGTCTATAGCTTAATGCCATAGTGCGTCAATATTGTGATCATTAAGAAATAACAGCCTGCCGTCACTGCCATTGACAGTCCCATGCTCAGATAGAAGTTAAGCCCAGTCTTTAGCAATAAAGGCAAGCTGATGAAAAAAACCAGGGAGGGGATAACCAACCAAAAAACACCGATTGCCAAATCGGCCACTTTACCGGCATCTTTGGTATCGATGTAAAGCCAGAACATCGCTAAAACAGAAATGAGCGGCAGCGAGGCTAACAGGGCACCAAACAATGAGCTTCGTTTCGATAGCTCCGATATCGCCACGATAAGCAGGCTGGTAATCATAACTTTAATTATCGTATAGATCATTTTGTGTCACTGCTATTTAGTTTCGTGGCCGGCATTTATTTTCTACAGCTTTCTAACTCTGAGCAGCCAGTTTTTCTGCTGATTTCGTTCGAGTAACTATCCAGACAAACCACTGACTGATTATTGCTGTCTCTTGGGCTCTTCACCTTGAAAGTTTTATAATCCGAAATAAACATTCGAGCGCCGGCTTTGGATTTAGGCTGTGTCTAAATAAAAAAGTTGGAGTTATATTGGATAGAGTCTGCTGAATAGTGCCTGAATTGACCTGTAAAGTAGAAGGAAATATTAAGAATGTGTGCAATGCTGAGCATTCAGTGGAACGAACAATGACATCTCAGCGCGGTTCGTTCGTGATTTTTTTACAGCCTCGGCCGATTTTAGCAAGTCATGACTGCCTCAAATCGACCCCGCTTCGGTCGTTCAGATATTATTGGAAACAGATAATGTTGTGGAGGCAAGGAGTAGTTGTAAGCGCGGCGCACGCGCCGCTTGCAAGAGTCCCTCATTAGATTGCCGCACGACGCTCTGCCATGGCCGAAGAAATAACGCGGATAGCCGAACGCATCAAGAACCCCACGAGCCCCAGTGCAACCACAATATCAGGCCATCCTGAACCTGTGAACCAGACTACTCCAGCGGCTACAAAAACTGAAAGATTGGATACGATGTCATTTCTGGAGCACTCCCACACTGAACTCATGTTCACATCTTCATGGCGATGTCGCCACAGCAGAAAAAGACAAAGGGAGTTTGCGGCAAGGCCAAGAAGACTGAATGCGCCCATAACCTCGAAGATGGGCAGACTTGGGACAAAAAGCTTGTAAGTAATCTGAGCGGCCACGGCGACAGCAGCAAGAAAAATAAGTCCCACCCTTAAACAGGGCAACTTTGGCTTTAACGGCAGTGCTCCTCGAAACCGCATAGAGGCTAAGGCCATATGTCAATGCGTCTCCAAGGTTATCAAGACTGTCAGCCAGCAGCGCAGTTGACTTGCCATAAAGCGCAGCGGCAACGATGACAAAGAACATCACGGCGTTGATGCCGAGGACAATTTGTAACGTTCCGCGCTGCCGTTCGCGCAGTCGATCTAAAGAACAATTATCGTCACAACAACCACTCATCCTCTAATCCTCATGGCAACTTAACGTGATATAGACAACATTGACTGGCTTATAAGATTTCCGTGCATCGTGTGGCTGTTCCATTCAACGCCTATCACGCAGGCATTTCTAAAGTTCGCAGATTTGAATATTGCTGAACTGATGTCTGCAAACATGAGGTCGGCCCCGGTGAAGTCAGCGCCTGAGAGGGCGGCTCCACAAAGTTCGGGTCGAATATCAGGATTTTCCTGTTCCAGTTCTCTACGCCTCGCATAAGAATCGCGATATGCTCATGATTAGCCATAATACCCTCGTTCGATCCTATTTATATTTGGGTTAAAGTCGCATTTTCGATCTGTTGAGCATCAAATATCAAATCTGCGTGTTAAAGGAAAATCAACCCCTGATATCTCTGCTGATTTATTTTTCGAATGACAGCAACCCACTCGGAGGGGGCATTCAACTTACAGATTTTCATAGCGACTCAGATCGAGCAGTCCCGCTTGTAAGCCTCTGTATTTTTTATGTTGCTCATTAAACCAGTCTGCATGTTGCCAGATTTCGGGGTTGGTGCGGCGTATGCCGAATTGACTGTAGAGCTGTTCCAAATCGGTTTCGGTCCTGGCAGTGCGAATCCTATTAACAAATTCGCCTAGCCGGTCTTTTTCTACGCTAAAGTAAAAGTTGGGATAGCTGCCGATAAAACCGGGATAAATGGTAATCCTGTCGTTTTCAGGCAGCCTGCGGGAACCTTTGGACAGCATGGTCGATATATTGCTAACGCCTTGTCGATTAACAAGGTGTAGACAAGATCCCCGTCGGGATCGCCTGTTTTTACCCGGAGCAGGGACATTTCCGGTAGTGCGCCTAATTCCTGTCCTTTCAATTTTGCGAGCTTGCGCATTTCATTATCGGCCTGCTGCTGAACGGGCGTTGTATTGGCTCTGATGCAAACATCCTGCTCGACACCGGTTAATGGTATCCACGGCGCCTGCGGCTTTGCCCATTTTTTGCCTGAGCTGGTCAAAAAATTCCTTTTTATAATCCGTGGTATGGAATTTAACTTGGGTTTCATGATCGATGCTTAATAAGGCTGGAGCCGTACGCAAACTATCCGAACCCAGATACCAGCTGTTATAAATAGTTTGCCGCTCCATCGCCGGCATCAAACGTAAAAAGTTATCTTCGGCATCCTGGCGCAATAAATCCATATAGGTCCGGCTGGCAATTTGCAGTCCCGCTGTACCGTAAACATTAAAACCGGCAACCAATAAATAATGCAGTCGTTCAAAA
>CAVZRB010000016.1:0-79791 GCA_963777585.1 uncultured Gammaproteobacteria bacterium
ACTTTGGCTTTAACAGTAGTGCTCCTCGAAACCGCATAGAGGCTAAGGCCATAGGTAATGCGTCTACCAAGGTTATCAAGACTGTCAGCCAGCAGCGCAGTTGACTTGCTATAAAGCGCAGCGGCAGCGATGACAAAGAACATCGCGGCATTGATGCCAAAGGACAATTTGTAACGTTCCACGTTGCCGTTCGCGCAGTCGTTCTAAAGAACAATTATCGTCACAACCACCACTCATTCTCTAATCCTCATGGCAACTTAACGTGATATAGACAACATTGACTGGCTTATAAGAAATGTAATTTGTCGTATATTCATCATAAACTCATTCACGATATGGTTTTTTGCTTTCTGTCTAATTCCGCAGTGCCACTTTTTCCGTTAGCACCGACTGCAACAGTCCAAATGCATTTGTTCTTCGGTGCTGAGCCACAACCGGTCAAGGCAAGCAACAAAACGATAAGCAGAGGTTTCATCATCGAAGCTTGAATATTGTAAGCAATTAAATTCAGATGGCGGTTAACACTATGCGCATCAGCTCCCTCTCCCCGAGGGTTAGGGTGAGGGGCTTTCCTTCATCGTGTCGGCCTTCGTGCCTCGCGGAACCAGATCCGGTATTGCTCCATTTTCGCGCGCTGTTCCGCTGGCGCGTGGCGGCGGCAGGTGGAATATTCCTCCGTGCCCGGCTTCGCGCCCCAACGCATTTCGGCGCAGTCGTTGGGATTATAAGCCATTTCATAGGCCGGCTTCCGTGCCAGCACCTCGGCCACGGAAAGCTCCCACGGGCTGCCGTCCGTGCGCGTATAGCGGATGCTGCGTTCCTGGATGCGCCTTGCGTGGTACTGCTCGATCTCGGCCTTGGCCTCTTCGGGGCTCCTGCCGTTCATCACGAACAATTCGGGGTGGCGCACGATCTTCTCGGGCAAGTCGTTCAGCACATTGATGGCGATGATGAGGCGCATGTCGCGGGAGGGCGTGGAGTAATCCTCCCAAGGGCCGATGGTCTGAAAAATCGCCGCGCCGCCAGGCATGGGGATGACGCTGCCGGGGTTCTTGCGGAAATACGCCTCGCCGTTGTCCACCGAGGTCACGCGGGTCTCGATTTGCTCCACCAAGGCGTCCAGGGTGGCTTCGTAAGCTTGCTTGGGATCAAGGCCTCTGGGGTTGACGAGCTTGGCCAGCCTGGCGTAGAAATCGTCGGGGGAGAGTTGATCTTGCTCCAGGGAAAAGGGGGCGAAGCCGGGGTGGTCGACCAGTTCATCATTGGAGAGCGCCCGCAATCCGCCCGAGGCCGTGCGGACCAAGGGCCGGAAAGCCTTGAAGCCCGGCCCGGCGCTTTCGGTATTGGCGAACAGGAAGGTGCCTTCCCAGAAGCGCTTGCGGGTGACCGAGTTGTCCGGCTGGGCATCGACGGCCAGCAAGATGCCAGGGCGGTCCGCCGTCTGCGGCACCCATTCAACCAGCACCAGCACATGGCCGTAGGGATCGGCATAGACCGTCCCCGGCCAGAGCGTCTCCCGGCTGAGAGGGATGGGATACAGATCCGTGGACTCGTCCTCAAGCCCGGTCCGCGCCGAGCCCGAATGGACGGCATCCGCCAACTGCCGGCTGACATTCCTGAAGCTGGCCTGCGAGCTGATGCCGTGGGTGAATTCGGTCTTGACGGTGGCCGCGCCACAATGCGGCGGCGCGTTGGCCGAGCCACGACCGCAGGCGCGGAAGGCGATCGGCAGGCCGACCTTCCAGGCAAAATAAGCCCGCAAGGTGTAGGGCAGGTCGGCGCAATCGGGGGTTAGCGGCAGGCCTTTGTCTTCGTTGAGGCCGAGATGGTTGTGCAGGAAGTTGCGCTCGGTGTTGCGCAGCACCGGCTCCAGGGAAGGGAAGCTGAGGTTTTCCTCGGGCGGCGCACCAAACAACTCTTCGATCCAGGCGGAATAAAAGGCTTCGGTGGCAAGCCCCCACGCTTTGGGTCTTTCCTGTGTGCCTGACCCGCCGATGGTGAGCGGATGGCAGGCGGTAAGCTCGCCATCCCGGCTCGCCACCACCCGATAATCCCCCTCGTTGAACCCTTCCAAAGCGGCGACCAGGCTCCAAGGCGGGCCGCCTCGGCGGCGGGATTGCAGAGGCATGCGCCGGCCTTGGCTGTCGATCAGGGCCAGTTCCGACACGGGGCCGTCCGTGGACACGGCCATGATCTTGACCTGCTCATCGGCTTTGGGGTTGAGGGGCGAGATCCAGATATGTGTCTCGCCGGTTTCTTCGCATGAATAATCCTCGGCCAGCGCCACCGAAATGCTGGCCCATGCCAGCAGGCAAGCGAGGAAATAGCCCGTAGACCGGGTTGGCAAACCCAGCAAGTAGCCTCGATTCCACTTTGCTGCATAAAGGCTACTTGCTAATCGGTATAAACGAATATTGCTTAACCTCAGGGCTATTAATAGGCTGTCTTGCAGTTTTTCCAGAATTGATTTTGAAAAGCTTAGTGTTGTCATTCATGTACTCCATTGAGGGCTTTTTCTCGGCAGATATGAGTATATCTTCAAAGGAGTTTTTACTTTTTAGGAAATTAATTATCTGAAAGTCCGTAGTTACCTATGCGTCAAAGGATAAAGTTGTAATTATTAAACATCAAGAAAGATTAGACTTGGGAGATAAAATAAGACAATTTATTCAGGAACTCGCAGATAGATCACAATCAGGTAACTCACTTGTTGCAAATTTTAAGTGCTCCAGCCCAATGCTAGAACGGAATAAGCTTTCCAGCAAAGAAAAACCGCGGGGATGACATCCATCCCCGCGGTTTAGTTTCATGTGAAATTAGCTATCCGTTAAAGTTTCATTTCACAGTAATGTTCACCGTATTCGAGTTGTTTGATGGATTCGGATCGATTCCGTCAAATGTCACTGCGCCAGTCGTAGAAACCGTACCTATCGCCGTAGGCGTTACGTTGATGGTGATACTAGACTGGGCTTTTGCGGCAAGATTGCCGAGATTACAGACGACTGTTCCACCCAACTGGCCGGCTGCTGCGGTGCCGCCACAAGCAGTTCCACCAGCATTTGCCGAAGTAAATTTCAGTGTATTCGGCAGTTGCGTATTGAAGACTGTATTATTGGCAACATCAGTTCCGTTTTTCACCTGGAAGGTGTATGAAATTCCGGTATTGACTTGCGGTCCGCCATTGCTTGACGATCCGGAAATCTGCACGTCAGTCGTGGTTTGCGGTGCGGGAGGCGGAGGCGCGATCGAGGTGGTGACTGATCCAGTGTTATCGGTCGGTTTCGCGTCGTCCAATAGAGTCACGCCATCAGCCTGATAAGCCGAGACGCTGGCATTATCGGTGACTGTCGTAGTCACATTGGTTAAAGTCACCGTCACCGTGCCAGTTTGACCTGGATCCATCGGGCCGAGATTACAGGTTAAAGTCGTTCCGGCCAATGGCAAGCATGCGCCCCGTGTGGTTGAGAAAGTCGCCGAACCGAATCCGCTTGCCGGTAAGATATTGTCGACGCGCACTTGCGGCACGGACAAACCACCAGTATTGGTGACCAGCAAGGCATACACCGCGTTAGCGCCAGCCTGAACTTCGGCAGGTCCGCTCATCGAAAGCGCCAAATCCAGCGATGCGGCCGCGCCTGTTGGATTTAAGGTCACCGGGTTTGAAGGGAGACCAGTGCCAACGGCATTCACCCCGTTCACTTGTGCGGTATATTGCGTGCCGTTGATCAAACCGGTGATGGTCGTTCCGGTCACATTGCCCGGAACACTAAGTGTCTTCGAGGTAATACCATCTCCATAATCAACAGTATAGGAACTGATCGGGCTGCCGCCATCTGATAGCGGCGGTTGCCATGCCAGCGCCGCGGCCGCGTTGCCTGACGTGCCAGTCAAATTTTGCGGTGGTCCCGGCAGCACAGCGACTTGTGGCGTGACAGTATTGCTAGCAGGCTCTGAAGGCGCGCTAGAACCAACTGAATTGGTGGCGCTGACTTTGAATGCATAAGAGGTTCCATTGGTGAGGCCGGTTACGGTTAATGTAGTAGGCACAGGTGATGTTGCAGTCGTCGTCTGGTTGCCGACCTCATTAACTAAATCGGGCGGTATAAACTCATGTACCGTATAACTTGATGTTGGTGTGCTGCCATTGGGGCCCGGCGCCCAGTTCACTACGGCCAAACTGTCGCCCGCCTTCGCACTAACATTAGTCGGCGTTCCCGGCGCGGTGGGCGTGGTTCGGTCGCTCACTATGTATACTTTTCCTTCAAGCTGACCAATTCCGCCTGTCGGATCGTCGGCTATCAAAACGTCGGGAATGGAAACTGCAGCAGTGTCTACATTGATGCTGGACGGCAGGGACATGCCCGTGGCCCAATTCTTAGTTATCTGTGCCGTGCCATTGGGATCATCGATTTTGGTAACCGAAGCGGCATCAGAAATAAACAGTGTAGAGCCGTTTGGCGTAGCTCCGAACTGATTGCTGCCCATTCCGGTGGGAATGATCGCTGCGGTGGTAAATATGGACGCCGCTGCACAGGAGCTGGGGTTAGTGGCAGTAACGCACTGATCGGCGTTGTCTATTTTCCAGGGAAAGCCGCCGTCCAAGCCGTATAAAGTGTGATTGACCCAAGCAAGCCCCAGCGTTTTCTTGCCGTCGGTGCCTGCCCCGATCGTTTGGAAATTGCTGCAGGGCACGGTAGCGGCGCCCGGCCCTCTGATGCGCATTATGTTGCCGCTTTTAAAAAATCCCAGATAAAGGTTGCCATCCGGACCCATCGCCATGGAGGAAGGACGGTTGCTGGGCACGCCGCAACTTGAAGCGTCGCCAAGACGCGTTGCTTGTCCGTCAACCGTTCCATGGCCGCCACCGCCGGTTGGCAGAAATTTCTGGCGCACCACGCCTTTATTCAGCTTATTCACCACGTCATCGGCGATATAGACTAATTGCGCCTGGGGATCGTAAACGTTTGAGCCACCAGTAGTGCAAGTGGCAGAATTAATGGAGCCGCTTCCCAGTGGGAGTGTGGCTGCGGTATCCAGGTCTGGATCGACACGGCACAGGCCGCGTAAATGGTCGGAAACCCAAAGATGCCGAAACGGCAGACCTGTGTTGGGATTGATGCCACTGCCATTCGCGATGAAACCATTCAATGGCGCGGTTATACCATTCGGAACAAAAGTCGATGTTGTTGCTGCACCAGCTACAGTTGAGCTCATTCCAAGCAACAACACGGCGACGGATTTTCCTAACATTAAAGATGCGCCGCCAGAGACTGCGCAGGGAATCAATTGTATATTTTTAGCTACTTTCATTGTATTCACCACTTATAATGATCAGTTATCGACAACCTATAATTTATTAATACCTCTTCAATACATTCGATTATTCCAAGCCAGATCCTACCTAAAGGCAAAAAACCTGCGACAGCTATAATAAATATAAAAAAAACAAAGTAAACTCGGGTAAAACCCTGATTCTAACTAAGGTCAATAACTGATTTGTTAAGATCATAATGAGTACGCCCCAGATATAATCCCGCAAAATACAAAGCTTCTTATAGGGTTGAAATGCTTGTGTCTATCTAAGATAACATATGCTACGTTGGCCTAAAGAGCCTGCGCAGCGCCTCATTTGAAGCCTTGAATAGCAGAGCGGATTGCCCGACAAAGGAAGAGACCGCCTACGGTTTGCAACTTCGTTAAACCGGCAATCCAAGGTACAGCACACCTTCGGCATATCTCCATTAAGATGAGGAATGCCGTAACGAAAGAAGGAAAGCCCATGCAGTTGCCTATCATCGTTAAACGGCCATTCAGAATCATCGCTCATCGTGGCGCGTCTGCCTATGCGCCCGAAAACACACGGGCCGCTTTTAAATTGGCCATAGATATGGGCGTAAAAGACATCGAACTGGACGTTCAGCTGTCGATAGATGGTGAAGTGGTGATATGCCATGATTTATCATTGGAGCGCTATGGCCATCAGGGCTATATTGAAGATATGAGTTGGCCGGAACTGAAGCATCTGGATATGGGGTCATGGTTCTCGCCATATTTGTTTCATGGCGAAAAACTATTACGGCTCCAGGACCTGTTTAAGGAATATGGCTCAGAAATTACCTATCATATAGAGCTAAAAGGAAAATCCGACAAACTCCCCAGCCAGGTTTGCCGCGTTATCGATGATTTTAATTTAAGCAACCATGTCATCATTACGAGCTTTTCATACGAAATTCTGAGGCAAGTCAGCATCATTGCTCCCTATTTGCGATTAGGCTGGCTGATACAGGAAATAGACGATGATGTGCTAGCAAAAGCCAAAGCGCTTGAATTATTTCAGATTTGCCCCCGCGCGGATCTGCTTACAAAAAAAGCTGTCCGTCTTGCCCGTTCAATCATGCCCGAAGTCAGAGTCTGGGGTGTAAAAGGGAGGCGAGAAGAAGTCTTGACGTTGATACAAAAGACCATAAATGCGGGTTGCGATGGAACCACAGTTAATTGGCCTGACTGGATTTCGCATTGATTGCAATGAGTCATGGTCCGATTTTATAGGGATCGCAAGATTGGGAGTAAATCCGGTTGTAAAACTCTGGGCTTGATCTAACGGCTTCGATAATGATTTCCAACTGAATCGATACTGAATTGTCTGAATTCGACCGAGGCTGATGATATGGACTCCTCTTTCATCCCGGTGAGTTTTATACTGCACCGGAATTCTGAACGGCCTAACAAGCGCACAGTGGTGGTGAAAAATCTGGAACAACAGGAGATGCAGATGTTGTACCGGTTACGCCAGGACTTGATCTATCAACGAACCGCACTAACCAATCGAATTCGAGGTTTTTTTGTCTGAAATTCAGGCCGATGATTAAAAACAGTCTTAACGGCACGAAATCAGCCCTAGTGGTGACTTATTGGTGACTCAAAAATAAATCTCTTGAGTAAAAATTAAATAAGTCATTTATTTTTATGAAACAAATGATGGAGGTAGAACCCCAGACCCACTGATTACAGAATCCAGGGCTCTTTTTTGGATTTGCTCTACCAGCTCCATGATTTGCTGATCCAGCATGAATCGCAGTTCCCATTCCATTGCCAAATCGGCCGGCAAGCTGTCGATGCGATGGTGTTCTGTGTAGCTTTGTTTCAGTAGCGCATGGATGTCGGCAACCTCAGTCCGGGTCTCCTGTTGCTCGCCTTGCAGCACTAGCGCCGCATTCTCCAGGGCGCTTGCCAGCGCCGCATCGAAAGCACGGCTATGTTGTTGCAGTTCATCAGGAAAACTGCTGAATTGTTGACCGCTTAGCAATCGATAGCGTCGCCGAATCTGTAGCAAGCCGGACAAGTTGCCGGCGTGCTTCAATAATCGCACTCAGCGCTGTTCTTTCGTTGACTTTGTCGATCAATCTTGCATCCGGTTCCAGTACTGCGTGAATCACCAAATCCTGTGCAGCAGCCAGATCTTTTTCTGCCGACAAGCGCAATGGCAACGTATGCTTGAGCATCAGGCTCAGATCCGGCAGCCGGGTTGTGAGCTTGGCGAGTGTGTGCAATGCCGCTGCGCTATGGTGACGAGCAAGCACAATCGAACGCCGCGGCCATAGCGCATAGTCGAGTACTCCCATCACGATGATGCCCAGCAAAATGCCGATAACGCGGTCACGCGGCAGATAGAGATCGGTGACCGGGCCGAAATCATGTAAAACGAACAGTCGCGAATGAAAACCCGAGCTGCCTGCCCATGTATGCGATACGTTCACTGCCGGAGGAAATCCAGGCCGCAAGGGCCCATACCGGAATCGTTGCAATCACAAAGCCGGCGATGGTGTCGAGTTGGGACTGGAATACCAGCACATAAAAGTAGGCGCAGAGCCCACCCAGGACCGCGCCCGACAGACGCAATAGCGATAGCCGGTAGTCGGCGCCGAGACTGGTTTGTGCAGCGACCAGACAGGTGGGTATGGCGGTATTGATATCCGGCCAGTCCAGGCTTTCCACGATCAGCGTGCAGAGTATGGCGCCCAGAGAAAATTTAATCCCGAATTGCAGGCTGTCGGCATGCGTCGCCCAGAAGTCATAGCCAAACCAGGCTGGAATCCAGCCATCTGCTTCGTTACTGTCGGTTTCGGCCTCTATGGTTTTAATTTCAGGCGCTGCTGCCGGGTTATGTAAGTTATGCATCAATCCGGCGATACGCTGCAGCGCACGCCAAATGGCGGTTAACAGCGAAGGGTTGGTTTGCAGCGAATAACTGTGCAGCACTTCATCGGCCAGCAGCGTCTCTATTTGCCCGGAAACATCGCGCGATTCTTCCACGCCTTGCCGCAGCGTTGCACAGGCGCTTTGCAGTGCCAGGTAGACATTTAATTTTTCCTGATTCATCGGTTGAGCGCGATACTCTGCCGTCAATACCTGATCCAGCCAGATGGCCATCTGCCGCAAACCGTCGATTTCAAGCAGCAGGGCAAGATAAGTATCATGCTGTTTACGCATGGAGGGATGTATCAGTTCCGCGTTTGCCAGCAAACCCAGTATTTTGCCGAAGCTGCCGGCGCTGGAAAGTTTCGAGATTACCCGCTCATGGATATTCACGCCGCTGTCGGCCAGGCGCGTACTCAAAATGGTATTCCACTGCCGCCAGTTGTTCCGCGATACTCGCCTTCAGCTGTTTGAGCGGGTCTTGCGGTTTGATGGTCAGGTGCACCACAGTCCATGAGCCGATAGCCAGTACGCCAATGATCGGGATATTCCACAAGGCGTTATAGATAGCTTGATCGGGAGTGCTTGGGCTATACAGCACCGCCACGGAATACCATAGGGCGATGCCGGTAGGCCAGGCGATCAGACGGGCATGAAACAGGGCGATAGCCATTATGATGAAAGACAAGGGTAGCAACAGCCAGGCATCATTGCCGGCAAACATCAGCGTAAATACCGACACCAAGGTGGTGACGATGATATACCCCAGCTGGCGTATCCCGAACGCCAGCGATTGACCGGAATTCGCATACGCGTCGTAACTCAAGCAGATCAGCAGTGCGATCGCCCCCAACGGGGGCACGTGCAGGGCTTGGCTGACTAGGGCAATGGTCAGCGCACACGATGAACAGGCGGAATGCAGCTACCCGCCGTCCTGGAAAATCTCTGAGTTCAGTCTTCAGGAATTGTGTCAGGCCGGTTCCGAACCAAAGTCTGCTTCGGCTTTTGTTCAGAACCGAAGTGTGCTGCGTGTCGCCGTTATTCATTGCGGAATCCGGGCTTTGCTGGCTCCTTCCTCACTGGCCGGCGAAAGCCCCGGAATTTCGGCAGGGCGATCCAGAACGGTGACAAAGGCGGTCATGCCCATGCGTAGCGGATGCTCGGGGTCGCGCTCCTTTATCTCAATCCGCACCGGAAAACGCGATGCAAGGACAACCCAGTGCAATGTACGCTCAACCTCCGGCAGTACCCCTTGTTGCTTGATATTATCGGGAGAATTGGCCCAGCCAATACCGGTCACCACGCCCCGGTAGCGTTTTCCCGGATAACCGACCAGGAAGACTTCGGCTTCCTGACCGGGGCGGATGGACTGTAGATAAGTTTCTTTGAAGTTGGCGATGGCATACCAGTGGCGGTCATCGACCAGGGCGAACATTTGCGTTCCGGCCTTGGCGTATTCGCCTTCGCGTGTGTTCAGGTTGGTGACGTAGGCATCGAAAGGCGCACGCACCGAACAGTATTCCACGTCGAGTTCGGCGGCGGCAACGACCGCTTTGGCCGCTTCGATGCGGGCATTGACGTCGCCGACCTGGGCAATCAACGATACGGCGCGGCGGCTCTCGCTTTTGGCTTCGGCGATCGCGCTCCGGGCCGAAAGTTCCTTGGCCCGCGCGTCTGCCAGCTCAGCACGTGAGGCGGCATACTTGGATCGGGCCTGCTTGAGCTGGTCTGCCGTTACGTATTGTTTCTCCGCCAATGGCTCAATGCGTTCCAGATAGTTATGCAGATATTCATCCTCAGCCTCAATTCTGTTGACTTCAGCCTCGGCGGCAGCGCGCTGGTGTTCCAGTCGCTCGATGGCAAGCTCGGCGGAACCGCTGGAGGCGCGCCGTGAATCCACGTCTTTTTCCGCCACCAGCAATTCCGCCCTGGCCTGGGCCAGTTTGGCCTGGTAGGGGCGCGGATCGATCACATACAGCAGATCGCCCTGTTTGACGTACTGATTGTCTTCGACATGCAATTCCACGATACGGCCGCTCACTTGGGGCGCGATGCCGACGATATTGGCTCGCACCATCGCATCGTTGGTGCGGGGATGCTGATAGTTTATGCGCCAGACCAGCGTTCCGGTTACCAGCGCTCCCAGCACGATTAACGTTCCGATGATGCGTCCCAGCATCATGCGGCGTTTAAGATTTATAACGTGATTATCAGTTTGACTGTTTTCCATGATGGGACGGCACCAGCGTTTACGTCGAGTAAAATAACAACCAGATAACAAAGGTGCATAACGCCCACAGGCTCGGCACAATCAACAGCGGCGGCCCGAGATACGGCGCCAGCCTGTGTCGCACCAATTGCCACATCAGCACCATGCTTGCCATCAGTCCGGCAAGAATACAGATAATCCAGGCAGGCCAGAACGAACCCTCAATACTCAGCATCGGGTCGCAAGCCGTCAAAAAAACCGCAAAAACAGCCGGAAAAACCGTTTTCCGCAATCGCGGCATGGATATCATAATTTGTGCCTGAGCGGGGAAACTGAACTTGAATAATCTTCGTAAGAACATTTGATTTATTTTAGGCAGTGCGTCAGATCCAGCGAGTGCGCATGGATGGCCGCATAAGTTAAAAAAGCTTGATGTGTGCATACTAACCCACAAAGTACGTTGGGAAATGCGGAGGGAGGAGACATGACGTTTACACCTGTTTTAGGTCTAGTTGCAATCAAACAATAGTACTAATTAAGACTATAATCAAGCTTTTAAGGTGTTTTATTTATTTTCCAGCACAAATTACCGACCATTCGGCTTAAATCGCATGGAGTCTACAGCCCATCAAGCTTGCGAACAGAAATACACGAAAACAATATAACTAATTGATAAATGGATGATAGTTTTATAAGAAACAGTGGTGGCGCTAGGTAAAAAGAGGACTAACAAAAAATAGTCCGCATTGGAAAAACAATAGTACTAATTAGGATTTGTTGTGCTAGAATTTACTCACTTAGCAATTAACTTGAATCTGGTACTTATGCAAAAGCTCATAATTGTTTTGTAGCAATACCTTCCAAGATTCTGGAATTTGAATCCCCTATTGTCAACTATCTCATTCAAGTTTCCGAAAATAGGGATATTCCACAACTAAATTGACGTTTGAATAAGGTGGTTTTAAATTTGCAAAAGTTGCGGCGCAGCAAGTGCGATAACTTGCTAACATTGTTGTCATGTCTGCCGCGAGGTGTCAGCAGCGTGGCTGTACCAGCCGCGATGGCATTGACAGCCTGCATGCCGCCGAGCGCGGCGCAGTTTGATGAACCCTATGCGGCGGCTCCGCCCGACCATGCTGTTTATTGGCACGATTATCAGACCACAACCGGCACACAGCAGACCGCCATATCCAGCCGTCCGCCTGAAGATAGCCTGATTGATACCAAGATAACCTACGACCTGCCTGCGCTGGTCGATCTTGCCTTGCATGCTAACCCGGAAACCAGGGTTAGCTGGGAGGAGGCGAAAGCCGCCGCTGCTCGGCTCGAAAGGAATCGCAGCGCCTGGTATCCGACTCTGACGGCTATGGCGTTCGGGCAATATTTCAAAACCAGCTTCCCCATCCCCGGAGGCGCGTTGGTAAGCCATGGTTACTCCTCTTTTGGCAGTTTGGATTTGGCATGGACACTGTTCGATTTCGGACGCAGGGAGGCCTTGGTCGATGCGGGCGCACAGCGCTTGACCGCCGCTAATTTTGCCTTCAACCGCAAACATCAGGAAATTGCCTATCGGGTTGCAACCAGTTTTTTTGCCTATCAGGCTGCCCTGGCCAAGGTAACGGCGGCGCAGCAAACATTTGAGTGCCGCAAGGGCCAGCTCTGCTTCGGTTCAGGCGAAACTCGACAAAGGTCTGGCTACACGACCCGATTTGTTGCTGGCGATTCAGGAGCAGGCAAAAGCCAGTTATGACCTCCAGGATGCACGCAGCTCGGTGATTCAGGCACATGCCGATCTGACTTCGAGCCTGGGTATTTCGCCTTCTTATTCGCTGCAACTGATAGACTTAAGCAAGCTGCCGTTACCGGCAGGACTGGTGCAGTCGGTCGAAAAAATTGTCGATCAGGCATTGGAGCAACGTCCCGATCTGATGGCGCGGCTTGCGGAATTGCGTGCACGCGAAGCGGAAGTGAAGAAGGCCAGGGCCGAATTCTGGCCCAAGTTTTCCCTGGGAGGCAGTGCTGGGTAATCAATACTGGGGAAATGTGCACACAAATCCACCCGGTAATGAGAGTTATTCGGCAAGTAATGTGGTCGGTACAGCGATGCTGACTATGGAATGGACCTTGTTCGATGGCTTTGAACGCAGCAATGCCGTGCATGAAGCAGAGGCCAGGAAAGAGGCTTCCAAGGCCCAGCTTGAGGCTTTGCGTCTGGAAATCATGCGCGATATCTGGAAAGCCTATGCCGATACCAAAACCACGTTGGAAAAACGCGAGTTTGCGTTAGCCTTGTTGAAAGCTGCCGAAGAATCTTATGCCGCCACACAAGAATCTTATACCCACGGCTTTTCCACGGTGATAGAGCTGCTGTCCGCGCAAAAGGATTTGGCGCGCGCCCGTTATACCGAAATCGACAGCCGCGCCACCTTACTACGATCCGCAGCAACCCTGGTTTATGCTTCCGGAGGGCAGAGCCGGGGAGATTTGAATACGGATAGCGAAGCGTTTGGCCGTAGTCTTCCATAGTGAAGGGGTATGCTGTGCGTTGATAATTCTATATCCGTAGGTTCTGCAAGTATTGACGTGAGGCTTGCCGTTGACAGAGTAATATCCTGTTTTTGTGACTACGAGGAGACTATGATTCCAAAACGCCGTTGCAATCTTTTCATTTCGAAACCCGCCAGCCGGAGCGCATCTGGTCAGTCAAATGGCGATAACGGTTTCCAGATGGTGTCGGGGGTGAAAGAAATAATTCCGGGTATCGAACATTGGCCGCGCTTTATGAGCAATAACTCGGAACAGATTGAAGACATGGTGGCTATGGTGAAGTGCAATAATCACCATCCATTCTGTTTGCAGGTATGGAAGGCTCCAGAATGCCGGTCGTCATTGCACATGAAGAAGGGCGTGCAAAGTTTGCTACAGGCCCTGCGGTGGCCCTTGAGACATGAGTTTTTCTAAGAAGAAGGAATGATGGCACCGATCTATCGAAATATTCTTATCGCATCGATTCTGATCGTTATCTTTATTGCTATACCCGATGTGATATTCGGGTTATTGATTGAATTCGGTCATCTTTTGGTCGAGTTTTCTCATGCCTTGTTTGAGGTAATTGAGACCGCTCTTGATCACCTCATCGAACACTTATTTCATACTGACCTCCATCAAACTCAGATCATTGTATTTTATATAATTGTATCTGTTGCGCTCTATATATTCTATCGACTGTACCGCGCATTGCCTCGTATTTTTCTTTATGTCAAAGATTATCTAATTGCCGCCTGGGAGCAGGAAAAAACAAGCAGTTCTATTTGGTGGCAAGGGCAGTCTTTATTCAAAAAAATCAAACTGGTTGTAATCTGTATTGTGGCTATCACCTGCTACATTTTATTTGGTTTTTAACTGCTGCAGAGGTCTTTGTTTGCAAAACGGCTTTCAAATTTTTCACTATTCAGCGCCGTTTTTCGAGTCAAGAAAAACAGTGTATTAATTAAAAACAATAAAATAGCGATTAACAACTGGCAACCTTTTGTCAGTTAGGCCGCAACCTCATATTCCCCACATAAGTAAACCCTTAATTTATGCGGTTTATTAAATTCACGTTTAGTTGTTTCAACTCAGAACTTTTGATGTTTAAGAACGTTGTTATGCGATAATAAACTAATAAAAATAATAAATGCCTTATGGCTAATAAATAAGGAAACACCATGTTCTCATTGCAAACCATCTTCGGCAAAGGCGATAAATTTTATGGCTTGCTTGAAGCCAGTGCCGAGTCCGCGCGTTCGTCGGCTAGGGCATTGATCGAGCTTCTAAGTACGCCAGCGACGCAACAATCATTGGAAAAGTTTAAACAGGCGCGTCGCCGGGAAAAGGATTTATTCGCGCAAATCAGTGAGGAATTAGTCAATACTTTTGTTACCGTGCTCGATCGTGAAGATATTGAAGCCCTTAACAGCGCCCTTTACAAAATTCCTAAAGTCGTGGAAAAGTTTGCGGAGCGGTATACGCTAGCCTTGGGTCGTATTGGTGATGTGGATTTCACCAGCCGTGCGGCGATGCTGGAACAAGCCTGCAAAGTCCTGGAACAAATGGTCGGACTGTTACGTAAAGGGATGGATTTGGACAAAATCAAAAAATTAAACGATCAGTTGCAAACCATTGAAGCCGAAGCTGATCGTCAAATACTTGAGTTGTATCGAGATGCCTATGCCAATGAAACCGATCCGATCCGTTACCTGGTAAAAATGGATTTGTTTGAAATCCTCGAAAAAGCGATTGACCGCTGCCGTGATGCCGGCAATGTCATCTACCACATCGTCTTAAAAAATTCATAAAAGGATTGTCATGCTGACTTTGCTCTTGCTTGTCATCCTGGTAGCGCTGGTATTCGAGTTCATCAACGGGTTCCACGACACCGCGAACTCTATTGCCACGGTTGTTGCCACCAAAGTATTAACGCCAACGCAAGCGGTAATGCTCGCCGCAGTCACCAATCTGGTCGGTGCATTTTCGGGTACGGCAGTGGCCAAAACCATTTCGTCGGGATTAGTGGATACCGGCATGGTGAATATCACCTCCGAAGTCTTGATCTGCGCGCTGACCGGTGCGATTATCTGGAACCTTATTACCTGGGCATTGGGGCTGCCGTCCTCTTCCAGCCATGCCTTGATCGGCGGCTTATGCGGCGCAGCGCTTGCGGCTGGAGGCAATAATTTCGATGTGTTGATATGGTCAAAAACTGCGGCAGTCTGGACAGAAAACAAAGGAATACTTTGGAAAGTAGTGATTCCCATGGTCAGTTCACCGGTTGCCGGTTTTACCTTGGGTATCGTTATCATGGGCGGCTTGATGGCTATCATCAGCGGCATGAATTCCGCGGGTGGTGTCATGGCGCGAATGGCGCGTCCAAAATGGATTAATGCTGTGTTCGGGAAGGCCCAGCTTTTGTCAGCCGGTTATATGGGCTTTGCGCATGGCAGCAACGATGCGCAAAAAACCATGGGTATTATCGCCTTGGCAATTTTTGCCGCTAACAGTGCCGGTACGCTCGATCAGTTGCCGGACTGGGCTGAATTTTTACGGCCGGATGGTGGAGAAAAAGACATCGATACCTGGATCATCTTTGCTTGCGCTTTGATCATGGCGCTTGGCACTGCGGTAGGCGGGTGGCGTATTATCAGAACGCTCGGCCACAAAATGGTGAAATTACACCCGATAAACGGTTTCGCAGCGGAAACCAGCTCAGCGACAATTCTGTTGACCGCCGCCCATTTCGGTATGCCGGTTTCCACCACGCATAGCATTTCAACAGCGATTATGGGCGTAGGTTTTGCCAAGAATCCTCACGCGCTTAAACTTTCCGTCATCGAACGGATTGTTTGGGCATGGGTTTTGACGATTCCGGCAGCGGCGAGGAGTATCCTGGAGTATGGTGAGTTTGTTGTTTCTGTTGCATTAGAGGAAGATAAGAGTCCTTGATAAAGTGCGGATCACCGGACTTTTTTCAAATATCTTACATGAGCAGATTTAAGAGACATTGCTCCGAAAAGGACAACATCATGATTACTGAATGTTTAACACGCTAAAGTCTGATTTTGGCTAATCGAAACAACAGTCAAACAACTATCTCGTTACCCAAGAATTCATACGGCGCCCGAGACAAAGGGCGCTCTACCTCCTGAAGACCTAGTCTAGGCCTTTCCGACGATCTGTACGGTACGGACGTGGTTTACCATGGCGAAGTGCAGGGATTGGGCGCCGGTACCGGCAGCGTGTTCGGCCTGTTGCCGCCGGATAACGCTACCGGCAACTATATCCATATCGTCGAGCGGGTGCCGGTACGGATTGGATTGCGCGCCGAGGAACTAAAGGCCAACCCGTTGCGTCCGGGACTGTCGGCGGTGGTGCGGATCAATACCGGCAGTCCCGGCCGCTCGGTTCTGGAGCCTTTAACCACGACGCCTGCTACAGCCTATAAAACCGAAGTCTACGATCATCAGCTGGATGGGCGCCGAGGCGTTGATTCAGAAGATCGTTGAAAAGAATCGGCAGTCAAAAAAAAGCCGGGGAGGCAGTTAAGTGAAATCATGCCGGGATAGCTGCTCGATAAACCAGCGCAAGACTTTGCCTTTATTGGTTGTTTTCCAGGCCATGTGGAGAGTCTCTATCGGTATCGTGTTTTCTACCGGCAGCGCGATCAGCAGGCCTTGTTCAAGCATGATCCTGAATCCGGTGAGCCGGTAAAAAACCGACGCCTAAACCCGAGCACAGGGCGTTTATTTTTTCCGTCATCGACGGCACGCTCAATACCGGACGCTTGCTGAATACCCGATGGCTTTGTGGAGCCTGGTTTCTGGATGAATCCCTGACCACGATAAAACGGTGCTGCTCAATCAGTTGCCGGGATAGCGGCAGTGATGCTTGGGTCAGTTCATGGCCCGGCGCAACGGCGAAAATCCATTCAATCTGCCGAATCTTTTGATATTTAATGCCCTGGCTCGGCGTGGGTTCAGCGCCTGCGCCTATGACCAGATCAGCTCGATTACTGGTTATCGCTTCTTGCGCGCCGCCTAATACTTCCTCATAAATATTGATTTCAATATTCGGCAGTACCTCGTAAAACCTGGCTATTAACGGATAGATGAAATCAAAACTTAAAATTGAATCTATCGCGATATTGAAAACGGGTTCCCAGCCGCTATGGGTTTTCTTGGTGGCTATAGCCAGGCGTTCCGTTGCCTCCAGAATCTCCCTGCCTTGTTCAAGCAATACTTTTCCGGCCTGCGTTAATACGGCTTTTCTGCCTTCCTTGCGAAACAAGACCACATCCAGATCCTGTTCCAGTTTCTGTACGGTATAAGAGATTGCCGAAGGAACCCGGAACAGTTCATTAGCCGCGGCGGCAAAACTGCCTTTCCGGTCAATCGCATCCAGTACTTCCAGCGCATCGAGGGTGATAGGATATTTCATGCTGTCTGTCGTGTTTATTGTTCAAATATTTTGAATCTATTGAGCAAAATCTATCGCTTTTTATTCTTTCAGGCAATCTTATAATGAACTCGAAGTTTCAAATTATTAAACATTTATGAGGTTATTATGAAAAATTTAATCAAAAAAACACTTGTTTCTGACGCGGGTTTGGAAGCTGTCATACTGCGCGTTCCTATCGGCTTAATCCTGGCGGCGCATGGCAGCCAAAAATTATTCGCGCTGGTTTGGCGGTTACGGTTTGGACGGAACAGGGCAATGGATGGCATCGGTGGGTTTAAATCCAGGGTTTGTCATGGCGTTATTGGCGGGCAGCGCTGAATTTTTTGGCGGTGTTGCGTTAATTCTGGGTTTGTTGACGCGTCCGGCGGCGGTGATTAACGCTGTTACGATGCTGGTTGCACTGTTTTGGGTGCATTGGGGCAAGGGCTTTTTTCTGGATACGCATGGCATTGAATATGCGCTGGCTTTATTATCGGCAAACGTAGCGCTGATATTTATCGGCGGTGGACAGTATTCGCTGGACGCTCTGATCGAGACAAATGTACTGGAGGCTAAAGATGAATAAGCAAACACGACAACTCGCGGCTGTTATAACCGGACAAAACACCACCGATGGCGCCGGTGTCAAACTGAAACGTATCGTCAGTCAGCAGCAAAAAAATGCCTTTGATCCTTTTATCCTGTTGGATGAGTTTGGGTCGGATGAGGCGGCGGACTATATCGGCGGTTTCCCCGATCATCCGCATCGCGGCTTTGAAACCGTGACCTATATGCTGACAGGCGCGATGCTGCACCGCGATCATCTGGGTAATGAAGGGCATCTGCGTGCCGGCGATGTGCAATGGATGACGGCCGCGCACGGCATTATTCATTCGGAAATGCCGGAACAGGAAAACGGCTTGTTACACGGCTTTCAGCTATGGATTAACCTGCCCGCCAAAGAAAAAATGAAGCCGCCGCATTACCAGGAGTTTGCCGCCGCGAAAATCCCTCACGTTGCATTGGCGGACGGCGGTTACATCAAGGTCATCGCCGGTGAATATGTGACCGAAACACAAAAAATATCCGGCCCGGTAACAGGCGTGACGACACAGCCGTTGTATTTCGATGTATCGTTAAGCCCCAGGCAACAGCTGGATATACCGATAGCCGCAGCAACATACGGTCTTGGTCTATGTTTACAAAGGCGAGCTGGCTATCGGCGCATCGGACAAGGTTTTAAAGGCCGGGCAACTGGGGCAGTTAATTAACGGCGATAACATACAGCTGGCAACACAGGATCAGTCGGCGCAATTTCTGGTGTTAGCCGCGCTGCCGTTAAAAGAACCGGTTGTGCAATCAGGCCCGTTTGTGATGAACAGCAGCGAAGAAATCGAACAGGCGTTTCGTGATTACCGTAACGGCGTGTTGACGCAGTAAATCAGTTTTTATCTAACCAGACAAAGGAGACAAACATGCAGCAAAAACCGGCAACAACCCGTGTAAAAATCCACGATATTATCCAGGCGCGCTGGAGCCCCAGAGCTTTTGATCCTGACAGGCCGGTCAGTCATGATGATTTGCTGGCGCTGCTGGAAGCCGCGCATTGGGCGCCGTCTTGCTTTAATGACCAGCCTTGGCGTTTTGTGGTGTGCGATAAAGCCACTGATGAAACCGGCTGGCAACATGCGTTTTCAACGCTGGCTGAAAAAAACAGGCGATGGGCCAAGAACGCGCCGGTGTTGATGCTTGCCGTCGCAATGGAAAATTTCAATCATAACGGCCAGCCTAATCGCTGGTCGATGTATGACACCGGCGCCGCCAGCGTCAGCTTGTGCTTGCAGGCGACTGCGTTGGGAATGTGCGTGCATCAAATGGGCGGCTTTGATGCTGAAAAAGCCCGAGAGGTTTTTAATCTTCCGGGCGATTGCAGGCCGATGGCGATGATGGCCGTCGGCTATCAGGCCGAGGCGGATGTGCTTGATGATGATTTTAAGGAAACCGAATTAGCCGCACGTTCCCGCGCAGCACTGAATGAACGGTTTTATGCGGGGCAATGGGGCAGGGGAATTGAATGATTTGCTGACGACTCATGGTGAATAGACGGTATCTATGGCTCTAAATCACAATGCATAATCTAACAAGGTAATCCCAACCCAGGCAAAGCCAATGGTTGTAATGATAAAGCTAATCGCTGAATAGACTTTCCAAATGGGTTTTCTCCCAAAAATTCGGATCAAATGCGGCAACAACGAATACACAAGGATTGGCAATTCCACCGATTACTACCAGCCAGCAGGCCGTAACGGGTAACGGCACTTTGACGGCATAAAAACGCCAGGCAAAACAAAGCCATTAAGGCAAAATCGATATGCGCTCTGATCAGGGTTTTATAATCGGTCAGGAATTCTCCATCAATCCCCTTAATGGGGAACCATCTTGCAAAGGTCATAAGCCATGCCGATGCCAAAAGGGCAAAAACCATAATCACAGCACCAATTAATAATATTTCCATCGTATTGTCCAAATTCTTATTGATTATAAAAAATATACTGACCGGTCAGTATATTGACAGCGCAGTATACCGACCGGTATAGTAACAATCAACCTGTTTTCTGTTGCTCTCGCCCATGTCTTTAACTCTGCAAGAAAAAATTCTCCTGGCCGCATCAGAGCTGTTTTATAGACAGGGCATCAGGGCGACCGGTGTCGATGCCATTGTCAAAGCGGCAAATACCACCAAAATGAGCCTTTATAAGTATTTCCCTTCCAAGGACGATTTGGTGGTTGCTTTCCTGCGCAAGCGGGATGAGGATTTTCGAGCCTGGTTTGTTGGCCAGGTTGACGGCAAGGCAGATACGCCCAAGGCTAAGTTACTGGCGATTTTTGATGTGATTGGCGAATGGATGGCTATTCCCGAATTTCGTGGTTGCGCCTTTATCAATGCGGCTGCTGAATTCCCGCTTGAGGGCAATCCTGTACATCAGGTGTCTGCCGAATTTTATGACCATTTCCGAAGCTACATTGCCGATCTGGCCGGACAATACGGTTCTAAATCCCCTGAAAGTCTGGCGCTGCAATTAAGCCTGCTGATCGAAGGTGCCATTGTTTCAGAACAAATGAAGCGTCGTTCAGGGGCAGCCGAACAGGCCAAGCAGGCGGCCATCATTCTTATCGAGGGAAGTCTGCGGTAAGCATTCCCGAAAACATGTTACGCAAATAATAACTCCCAGGAGGAACAGATGAGTGAATTTTTCCATGAAGGCAGCCGACAACTGCAAGACCGTTTCGAAACCCGGCCCATGGCCGACCGTCTCGTCGATGCGATTGTCAGCGATCAGATCAGTCCGGAAGACAAGGCGTTTATCGAGGAACAGAACATGTTTTTCTTCGCCACCGTCGATCGGGAAGGACGCCCCAACTGTTCCTACAAAGGCGGCAGCGTCGGTCTGGTCAAGGTTATCGATGAACATACCCTGGCTTTTCCGCTCTACGACGGCAGCGGCATGTACCTATCGGCCGGCAATGTATTGGTTAACCCGAATGTCGGCCTGTTGTTCGTCGACTTTCAGCGACAAGCCCGTCTTCGCTTAAACGGCAGCGCTTTCATACAGGACAACGATCCTTTGCTGAGTCACTGGCCCGAGGCGGAAATGGTGTTGCGGGTAAAGCTGCGGGAAATGTTCCCCAACTGTCCGCGCTATATTCACAAAATGACTCTGGTCGAAGAGTCGGCATTCGTTCCCAAACAACATTGCGAAACGCCGGCGCCAGCCTGGAAGCGGCTGGAAGCCGTCGCGGACGTATTGCCGCCCCGCGATGCGCACTTGGCTGGTCAAGAGCAAGATGCAGCGGCGGCGTTAAACCGCAAATAGTGTAAATCGGCATCCTTTTTTGCCGATTCACACAAAAATAACAATTAACCCAATCAAGCCCGTACCAACCTTTTTTATAAAATGGCAGACCAGAAAATTTATCTAAATGTACCTTTTGCTCAAAAGGATGAGGCAAAAGCGCTCGGTGCCCGGTGGGATGCGATCAATAAGAAGTGGCATGTCTCAGCTGATAAGGACATGACACTTTTTGCCAAATGGCAAGCCGAATCCGGTGCTGTAAAATCACCAGTATTGAAGGCTTCATCTTCAAAAATCGGCTCGCCATCCAAGAAGACCTCCACCGGTGTCAAAACCCATGCATCTGTTAAAGATTTTGTTGCCTATAACGGCGATGTGCCGCCATGGGATTAAGCAGAGCAGGAATATTGAAAGCAGGGTGCCTTTATTGTGGTTTATCAGTAGACATCAGGCAGGTACTAATGCCGATAAAAACGCATTCATCAAGAAACATTACATAAGCGGTAAAATTTGATCGAGAATCTTTCCGTTTGTTACCAGAATTTGTTTTGGAAAGATTCCTTCCTTGCCTCGAAAGTCTGTAATTGTAGCGCCGGCTTCCCGTGCAATTACAACACCAGCGGCAACGTCATACAGGTTTAATTCCTGTTCCCAAAAGGCATCGACTTGCCCATCTGCAACTAAACATATATCCATAGCCGCAGAACCAAAACGGCGCTGCCCTGTCGTTATCTCGGCGATTCTACAGAATCGTTGGAGATTGTTTTCTTTTAGGTACGAACGTAGGCAGGCAAATCCCGTAGCAATCATCGCATCAGCAAGACTGCTTTCAGACGAGACGATGATAGATTCTCCATTTTTCCAGGCACCTTTCCCTTTCACTGCGGAATAGTAATCATTCAGAGCAGGGGCATAGACTGCGCCGAATATAAGTTCCTGATCAATCTCCAATGCAACACTGATAGCCCAAAAATATTGACCTCTTGAGAATGAATGTGTTCCATCAATAGGGTCGACGATCCATCGGGCAGATTGGTTTGCGCTTTGCCCACTTTCTTCCCCCCAAAAACCAAATTGCGGGTAATGCCTGGCAAGGTTCTCTTGTAAATAGGCCTCAACTGCAACGTCTGCTTCTGTGACTAAGTCACGGGGACTTTTTTTAGTTACCTCTAAATGCTTAAGGTTTCTAAAATGAGTTAAGGCAATCGATCCGGCTTCACGGATTACATTTTCGAGAACAGCAGGTGAAATGGGCATCTATAGTAACCTTGGAAATAAGAGGGGAAGGCTTTAATTATATCAAGCTAATGCTGAGAATATATTCCAATAATTCGATTGGATTTAGAGCGTTATGTCATGTGTTGAAAGCACGGTAATTTAATTATATGGTTAATAGCTGGTGCTATTAATGGGTGCTAAAGAAATAACCGCTCCTGAATAGAAAATAGTTGAAGGCCAATTGGCATGTGGGGTCCTATTTTTTCAATGCTTGCGTTACAGCGCGGATATCAGTCATGACCCAGGTTGGTTGATAGTCTGTTGTTTTCAAATCATCTTCTGTAGATACGCCCGACAGAACCAGAAGGCTGCGTATACCTGTGCGAACGGCTCCGAGGATGTCGGTCTCCAATCGATCGCCAATGGCCACTGTCTCGGATGGATCCGTGCCCAGTTGCATAAGGGCTTGTTGGTAAATAATGGGTTCCGGTTTGCCGATAATGATCGGCGTTACTCCGGTGGCTGTTTGTAATGCGGCCAGAATGGCTCCATTGCCAAGAATGAGCCCCCGTTCTGTTGGAAGTGTGGTATCGGCATTGGTGCCAATGAATTTCGCGCCGGCACGAAGATTAAGAGTAGCTGTCGCCAGCTTATCCCATGACAAAGTTGCATCCTTGCCGCAGACAACAACGTCGGCCCCTATGCTGGAATCGCTGTCGTTATTCACTTCATACAGATCCGTTAATGTAAATCCACGATCCAGGAGTGGTTGCCGAGCGCCGTCTTCACCGATGACAAAAACCCGGGTCGTTGCAGGGTCTGTATGCTCAGTCAGGTATAGCGCCGTTGCCATGCTGGAGGTCAAGATTTCATTAAGCGTCACCGAAATGCCCATTCGCGAGAGTTTAGTGACGTATTGTTGCTGTGTCAGGCTGGCGTTATTGGTCGCCAGGATGAACGAAATGTGCTGCTCGCGCAGTGTTTGGAAAAAGTCCTGTAACCCTGGCGCCGGCTGATCGCCGTGCCATAAAACACCGTCCATATCGATGATGAGGGCGCGGATATTGGTAAATGGTTCCATCAGGTTGTTTCTCGTACTATAAATGTTGTGTTAGTTTACTTTGAGGATGTGTACAGATGACGTTTTTTTCAAGCCAAACACAATCAAACTGCTTAATTTTTTGACACTTTAACGTCTAGAGTATAATTTACTCCGCCGGCCGACTAAAATGGCTAGTAGTTGCATGAAGAGATGGCATGATAGTAATTTCGATGTATACGGCGCAAGACCTTGATCTGTTCAACTGTGATCTATGCGCCAACACAGGACATTGAACATTGACATCCGTCCCCTTTCTACTTTAAAGTTGCACATGTAAAAATATGTAACTAATTTTATAACTATAACATAACCCTTGGGAGCACGTATCATGGCAAAACCATTAATACAAATGGCATTAGATTCATTAGATTTCGATCAAACAGTGGCATTGGCTACACAAGTAGCACCTTATGTTGATATTTTTGAAATCGGAACTCCTTGCATCAAACACAACGGCATCAATCTGGTTAAAGAATTAAAAGCAAGATTCCCAGATAAGATTGTTGTTAGTCGATCTAAAAACTATGGACGCTGGCGAATACGAAGCGACTCCATTCTATGCAGCCGGTGCTGATATTTGTACCGTTCTTGGTGTATCTGGTCTTGCAACTTGCGCTGGCGTTATTAAAGCAGCGAACGCACACGGTGCAGAAGCTCAAATCGATCTTGATTAATGTTGACGATAAAGTTGCATGCGCGCGTGCGACTGCTGACATGGGTGCTCACATTATGGGTATTCACACAGGTCTTGACGCTCAAGCAGCAGGTCATACTCCATTTTGCTGACTTGAATGACATCGCAAGATTAGGCTTAAATGTCAGAATTTCTGTTGCTGGCGGTATTAAAGCTTCAACTGTACAAGATGTAGTTCGCGCAGGCGCAAACATCATCGTAGTTGGTGCAGCAATCTATGGCGCAGCTTCACCTGCTGAAGCTGCGCGTGAAATTCGCGAATTGGTTGACGCGGTATAATCATGCATCAGAAACTTATCATAGAAAAGATTTCAGGTATTCTTGAAGCTACAGATGATACGTATGATGTAAAGTTAACCCAAATGCTTGATGACGCCAAGCGCATATTTATCGCGGGTGCTGGGCGTTCGAAGCTCGTTGGCAATTTCTTTGCAATGAGACTGGTTCACGGTGGTTACGATGTAAGTGTCGTGGGCGAGATTGTGACGCCGAGCATTAAAAGCGGTGACTTACTGATTATTATTTCCGGTTCCGGAGAGACTGAGCAATTAGTGGCGTTCACTAAAAGCGCTAAAAAAATAGGCGCTAAAATTGTCTTGATCTCTGCGAAAAGCGATTCAACGATTGGTGATATGGCCGATGCGGTATTCCAAATTGGACAATCAGAACAGTACGGTAAAGTTTTAGGTATGCCAATGGGTACTGTATTTGAGCTATCTACCTTATTGTTCTTGGAAGCAACCATTTCGCATATCATTCATGAAAAGGGAATTCCTGAAGAAATAATGAGAGAAAGACACGCTAATTTAGAATAGCGGCACAGGACGAGTGGTCTGATGATCACTCGTTCTGCTCTATCCGATGTCAAGCATCGAAAGAACATTCGTGACAAGGTCAATCAGGCTGAAAAGTCACCATTTAGTAATCTACCAAATAGTAAGGGGAAGAATATGACTTCGCGTCGAGAATTAGCGAACGCCATACGGGCTTTGAGCATGGATGCCGTACAGAAAGCAAACTCAGGTCATCCAGGTGCGCCAATGGGTATGGCGGATATCGCCGAAGTGTTGTGGAACGACCACTTGAAACATAACCCAACCAACCCTGAATGGGCAGATCGTGATCGTTTCGTATTATCAAACGGCCACGGTTCTATGTTGATTTATTCATTATTGCATTTGACCGGTTATGATTTGCCAATGGATGAGCTTAAATCATTCCGTCAATTGCATTCAAAATGCGCAGGACACCCTGAGTATGGTTATGCGCCAGGTGTTGAAACTACTACAGGCCCATTAGGTCAAGGTATTGCCAACGGTGTTGGATTTGCTATGGCTGAAAAGTTGCTGGCTGACCAATTCAACCGTCCTGGGCACAAGATCGTTGACCACCACACCTATGTGTTTTTGGGCGATGGCTGCATGATGGAAGGCGTTTCCCACGAAGCTTGTGCGCTGGCTGGTACATGGGGTCTGGGCAATTTGATTGCTTTCTGGGATGACAACGGTATTTCTATCGATGGTCATATTGAAGGTTGGTACACCGATAATACCGCTAAGCGCTTTGAAGCTTACGGCTGGCATGTGCAGTCTGTAGATGGTCATGATTCTGACGCAATCAACGCTGCTATCGAAGCCGCTAAAAAAGTTACTGACAAGCCATCTCTGATTTGCTGCAAGACTGTGATCGGTCAAGGTTCACCCGACAAGTCCGGCAGTCATGATTGCCACGGTTCTGCATTGGGTGAGGATGAAGTTGCTGCAACTCGTGAAAACATCGGTTGGCACCATGCGCCTTTTGAAATTCCTGCCAATGTTTATGCTGGTTGGGATGCAAAAACTAAGGGTGCTAATCTGGAGTCTGCATGGGATGCGAAATTTGCTGCATATGCTACTGCACATCCAGAGTTGGCTGCTGAGTTCAAACGTCGTATGGCAGGCGAATTGCCGGCTAACTGGAAATCAGCAACGGATGCTTTCATCGCATCTGTAAACGACAAAGCTGAAACCATTGCTACACGTAAAGCTTCACAAAATGCGATTACTGGCTTGGCTCCAATCCTGCCTGAATTTCTCGGCGGTTCTGCTGACTTGACTGGATCTAACCTGACTAGCTGCTCAAGCTTTAAGCATGTAGATGCTAAAGAGCCAGGTAACTACATCTCTTACGGTGTACGTGAGTTTGGTATGTTTGCCATCATGAATGGTATGGCACTGCATGGTGGCTTACTTCCATTCGGCGGTACATTCCACATGTTCTCCGATTATGCGAAGAGCGCTCTGCGCATGGCAGCGTTGATGAAACAACGCACTATTGCTGTATTGACTCATGACTCTATCGGTCAAGGTGAAGATGGTCCAACGCACCAACCAATCGAGAATACATCAGGTTTGCGTTACATTCCGAATATGGATGTATGGCGTCCAGCTGATTCAGTAGAAACGGCAGTGTCTTGGGTTTGTGCTGTTGAGCGTAAAAATGGCCCGTCCAGCTTGGTGTTGAGCCGTCAAAACGTACCATTTTTCGAGCATGACGACGCACAGATTGCGAACATGCGTCGCGGTGGCTTATGTGTCTGTCCGAAGCCGCTGGTGGAAAAGCTGATGTGATCCTAATCGCATGTGGTTCTGAAGTTGACTTGGCTGTAAAGGCTAAAGCAGTATTGGCTGAAAGCGGTGTGAAAGCACGCGTCGTTTCTATGCCTTCTACCAATGTGTTTGATCGCCAAGACCAGGCTTATAAGGACAGCGTATTAACTCCAGGCGTGAAGCGCGTAGCGATTGAAGCTGGCGTGACTGATTTCTGGCGCAAGTATGTTGGTCTGGAAGGTGGTGTGGTCGGTATCGATACCTTCGGCGAATCTGCACCTGGCGGCGTACTGTTCAAGCATTTTGGCTTCACAGTTGAAAATGTTGTTAAAAAAGTAGAAGCAGTACTTAAATAAAAGAAATAACGAATAGATATTTCATAGAATGGGGAGACTCCTTTCTGGATGTGACTATTAATCCATCCTTGAAGGAGTTTCAACTCGCTTATAACGACTAATAGGGGAATAACGTGAAGAAGATTAATTTGACGAAAGGTGTATTTGCGGTTCTGCTGCTTGCCAGCACCGCGGCTGTAGCAGAAACAGAATATCCAGCAGCAGACTTTAAGCCGGCTATTCTTTTTCAGGATCCTGAAGCCAATAAAGCTGCCAAGCAAAACAAACCTTCAGTTGCAGCGACACCAAGCGTGCAGAAGAGTAAAGAAGAAAGTCCAGTAAGCACTGCTGCTGAACCATCTGTTTCTAGCACAACTGAGTCATCAAATTTGAATGCCCTGATTGGTTTGGGTGTTTTTGCTGCTGCTGGTTTCTTTTTCTATACCAGACAGTCTAAAAAATGCACTAAAGGTGAACGCAGAGAATTGGGTGGGCTTACCGGAGTTGCCAGATATTTGAAAAACCTTGATAAAACAGCTGGTACTGGGGTTAGCAGATATTTGGAGAAACAAGTTGCTGCTACAAAAGGAAAAACAGGGGCAACTGGCGTTGAAAAGTATTTGCGCGACCGGGGATAACAAATGGATCAACATTACTTGATCAACTTGGTGTCTGGGCTTTTCGGCTCCAAAAAAATGGCTGAAGGCCAAAATAATACCCATGTAGATTTCAGCGATCATGACGATCTTACCGGGGTTGCCAGGTATCTGAAAAAGCATGAAATTATACCAGAGCTAAGTGGAGTCGCTAAGTATCTGAAAAGTATAGAAAAGGTGTCATCAATAGACGAGGTTGATGAGAACTTGGAATTTCAGGAGGAAGTGGCAGTGACAAGTAGTGTTGCTAAGTATTTGGAGAAACGTGATCAGTTTCCGATAAGCAAGGTTGCTAAATACCTGGCAAAACAGGTGGTATCCTCAAGAGAAGTGCCGGTGCCAAGTGGTGTTGCTAAGTACATGGAAAAACAGGCGTTGTCGCCCGTGCCAAGTGGAGTTGCTAAGTATCTAACAAAAAAAGCTATTTCCGAAAGAAATGCGGCGACAGCGGCAACCGGAGTTGAAAAGTACCTGGTTGATGAGGCTATAGCAGCAAGGAAGGTCGCAGCTCAAGCATTAATTGCTAGATATGTGGAAGAGCAGCGTATACTCGAGAAAGAAAAAGAAAAAGAGTTGGAAAAAGAAATAGAAAAAGAAGCGCAAAAAAAATTAGAAAAAGAAAAAGCAATGGAAAGAGCGGCTGCTGCGGCAACCGGGGTCGCCAGATATATTGAAGAGCAGGCTATATTGGCAAGTGAGAAACCTGCGGTAAGCGGTGTTGCTAAATATTTGGCAAGACAGATTTTGTCTCGAAAAGAAGCACCAATTTTAAGTGGCGTGTCTAGATACATGGCAATGCAGGCTGCTGCCGCTAAAAATACGCCAAAGGCAAGCGGAGTCGCAAAATATATGGAAAAACAAGCTGTATTGCCAGCAGCTAGCGGAGTAGCTAAGTACATGGCAAAAAAGATTATATCTGCCAGGGAAAATGTAGTGAGAGTGTAATAGCGGCGTTTTTATCGGTGTGTTGGTTGACTGTTTGTGAAACTCCTAAGGGCAAGAAAATTTGTCTCCTTATAGGGCTGGCTGCGAGAAACAACATACAGGACAGCTGATCTGTCACAGTTGTCGGGAAGCGATCATGGAGTCTTATTTTACTGGCAAACAAAGAGATGAGAGAACGTGGGCATCGTGGGTAATAAATACCAACGGCATAGTTAGCTTATAAAATCCATCTGGATTTTATTTTTAGTTTCTACGAATAAAGGTAGTTCATTAAAGTAGCGGTTCTCGTCTATGTTGGTGCGAAACGTATATTTTTTATCTGCTGATTAAACCCCTCTGCTCATCGTCTAATTCCAGTGTTCGCATTGATATAGGATTTTATGCGTATATATTTAAATATGTCGCGTGTATGTCCGGATTTTTTTAATTTTAAAATGAAAGGAACCTTTTATGGCAAAGACTTTACTTGAACAACTGAGAGAAATGACTGTGGTTGTTGCCGATACTGGCGATATTCAGGCTATTGAAACTTTCAAGCCACGCGATGCGACAACAAATCCTTCGCTAATTACTGCGGCTGCTCAAATGCCACAATATCAAGGAATCGTTGATGATACCTTGAAAAGTGCCAGAAGCACTTTAGGTAAAGATGCAACTGCAGCGCAAGTGGCTACACCTTGCTTTCGAGCGTTTAGCCGTTTCTTTTGGCACAAAATACTTGAAGTGATTCCAGGTCGTGTTTCTACTGAGGTAGATGCACGTCTTTCGTTCGACACCGAAGCTAGTATTCGTGTAGGTCGTGAATTGATTGCGATGTACGAAGCGCAAGGCGTTTCACGTGAGCGCGTACTGATCAAAATCGCCGCTACTTGGGAAGGTATTCAAGCTGCAGCAGTTCTGGAAAAAGAAGGCATTCATTGCAATCTGACTCTATTGTTTGGTATTCATCAAGCGATTGCTTGTGCTGAAGACAGGCATTACTCTGATATCTCCTTTCGTTGGACGTATTCTTGATTGGTACAAAAAAGATACTGGTCGTGATTCTTATGCGCCTGCTGAAGATCCAGGTGTGTTGTCGGTTACAGAAATCTATAATTACTATAAAAAATTCGGTTACAAAACTGAAGTTATGGGCGCTAGCTTCCGTAACATCGGTGAGATTGTTGAATTGGCTGGATGTGATTTATTGACTATTGCACCATCCCTGTTAGCTGAGCTTCAGTCTACAGAAGGTGACTTGCAACGCAAGTTAGATCCTAAAAATGCTGCCGATGCACCAATTGAAAAAATATCATATTGATAAGGCAACCTTTGACCGTATGCATGCAGAAAACCGCATGGCATCCGACAAATTAGCGGAGGGCATCGATGGCTTCACTAAAGCACTAGAGTCTCTGGAAGGAATTCTTGAGGCACGTTTGGCTGTTTTAGAAGGCTAGTAAATCTGAAGCCACACTTCGAGGGATATCCCTAGCTGGATGGCCGATGACTTTATTGTTCTGTAGCATGTTAAATATGGCATGTTACAGAACATCATGTTGATGTTTTATCTGCATAAACTCCAAGTAGATAATCAAAAAACCTTTCCCCTGAATCTTATCAATTGATTTATTTGATAAGTTCATCATGAGCCATAGTTACCAAGCATCTATGGTGTAGGCATTTTTCCCCGTATTTTTTCATATAATCATGCTGTTGAGTTTGTTTCTCAACGAGTGCTCGCACGTATTCATTATTTTGAAGTACGTTGATTTTTTATAGCCAATAAAAAAAACCGTAACTAACAGCTACGGGCCTTTGTATTTTTTGGAACTGGAGATGGTACTCGAACCCGCGACCGGCTGATTACAGATGCTTCATGCTCTATAAACAAGCAGTTAAATCAATATCTTGAGATGCTGGTTGCATTCAAAAACAGCTTGTGTTTTAGGCCTATGATAAAGCCTAAAAACTAATCCAATGAGAATGCTTAAAAAGAACAATATAATACCTAACTTATTATGTGGGTCTGGATATTTTATACGCTGGTTTATCTAAACTGGATAACACTCAAGTCCTGCATGATAAACGGTTTACAGATAACACCAACTGTTTGCTTACTTGAAAAAAAATAGCAGACTCGTTCGACGAATTGTTGCATAAAATGTAGACTAAATGTCTACACTTGACGGATAGTCGCCCTATGATGTCCATAAATAGATGGATTTTATAAAGTGCGCCAATCTCAGTGGTCGTGCGCAGTCGCTGTGCCTGGATTCAGCGCACAGGTATGGTTGGTTGTTCCTTGCTCCACTTGCAGTGTGCTGTGCTGGATGGAGAAGCGCCATTTCAGCGTACACATGATGTCGTCCAAGAAAGCATCGCCGGGGTAACCTTCCGGCATCGCCAAATGGACGGTCAAGGCGCATTCGGTCGTGCTCATTCCCCAGACGTGCAAATCGTGAACGTCCGAGACGCCGGGACATTGGCGTAGGTAAGTTTCCACTTCGGTTACGTCGATATGTGCCGGGACGGCATTCAATGCCAGTTGTACCGAATCGCGCAACAGGCTCCAAGTGTTAATCATGATAACGACCACGATCACGAGACTGATAACCGGATCAAGCCAGTACCAGCCGGTGAACATTATCGCTACACCGGCAACGACTACACCTAATGAGACGAGCGCATCGACCGCCATGTGCAGGTAGGCGCCGCGAATGTTCAAGTCGCCCTTGCTTCCCTTTACGAATAGCCACGCGGACAGCCCGTTAATGACGATCCCGATGCCCGCCACCAGCGTGACCGTCAATCCGGCCACCACCGGAGGCTGCGAGAAACGATGGACAGCTTCCCATGCAATGGCTCCGCATGCCACCAGAAGGAGCATGGCGTTTGTCATCGCGGCCAGGATTGAGGTGCTGCGCAGACCATAGGTGTAACGCCCGCTCGGTGCCTTGCGCCCGAGGATTGCTGCACCCCATGCCAGCAGCAGTCCCAGCACGTCGGACGTGTTGTGCCCGGCATCGGCCATCAGCGCCGTCGAATTGGCTATGAAGCCATAGGTGAACTCAATCACGACAAAAGCGGTATTCAAGATGATGGCAATGACGAAGGCACGGCCGTGATTGTTTAGATCACCATGGTGGTGGCCACCTCTATGAGAGTGCCCGCTGTGGTCATGATTGTGAGAATGATTGTGGTGATTTGCCATCAGTTTGCTTCCGTACTAGGAAAATAATTGTTGGTTTAGACCCAAAGCTGGCGGTGGATGTTTATTTTGAATGGTAGTAACGCACCGCATCAACCGTGCAGTTTACTTGCTGGCACCGCCTAAAGCACTAAAAGTAGGCACTTTAGGCGATATATCTGCCTATATAGAGTTGTATTGGGTTAAAAACAGCGTTCACAACATTGTTGAGTGATTAAATAAGACCTTCTTCTTTCATCGCCTTTTGTACTGCAGGACGTACAGAAATTTTAGCGGCATAATCTGCCAGTACCGGCCAGCGGGAAATATCAAGATTAACATATTGTCCCCAGTTCAGAGTGACAAATAAATAGGCATCGGCCACAGTAAAATGCTCGCCTAGCAAAAACGTTTTCGTCGAAAGCTGTTGTGCGACACTTTCCAGGCGCAAAGTCAGCGTGCCAATGGCCAGTTGTTTGGCGGCTTCCGGTGTAGCAGGATTAAACAAAGGCCCAAATCCTCCTTTATGAATCTCGGTTGAAATGAAGTTCAGCCATTGTTGCAACTGATAACGTTCAAACGTACCGGCTAATGGAGCTAGTTTTTTAGCAGGCGCCTGGTCGGCAAGATACTGGACGATGGCGGGAACTTCCGTTAGCTTTTTGCCCTCATCAAATATCAGCACCGGCACATAACCGTCAGGATTTATTAGTCGGAAATCTTCGCCGCTTTCGGTGCGTTTGCTTTTCAGATCAACTTTAACCAGCTCAACAGGGAGTTCTGCTTCACAGGCTACGATATGGGGAGATAACGAACAGGCACCTGGAGAATAATAGAGTTTCATGGTTTTTACCTCTGGGTTGTGTAATACGGTTAAATCAGAATGTTTGATGGTAATCGATTATCCTGACTTTTTACCAGTTGTCTTTTGAATTACTCCATCTCGGCAATTGCTCCTGCATTGCTCTACCTCCTGCATCCATTAAGTCGGGAATCATACCAATTTTTTTATCCATTTTCTTCAGAAAAGGTGCTACGGCGAGTGAGACCAGAAAAATAACGGCAATACCTTCAAACAAGTTGTTAAACGTCATTACTTCCGCTTCACGCATAGTTATCTGGGTTATTTGTTTTATCGCAGCCAAATGAGGAACGGCGCGCCACACCTGAACTCATCTTGTCTGTAAGCCCTTTCAGTAATTTCTGAGTCTGATAATTTGTTGCAGTGACGGATTCGCGTAAGGTTGCATAGTGGGCTTTAGTGAAATGAATCATCATCGTATTGGTAACAGTCAGTCCGATGGCGCAGCAAATAGAATCACTGTACCAACAGGTGCAGAGTGTAAAAGCTGGTTTATTGCCGCAGGCCGCCGTCAATGGCGGCTACCAATTTCAGGACAACTGATATCAGGCCTTTAAAGGCATGTGGATGACCAATGTCGGCATGGATTGGAAAATATTTGACGGTAGTTCCCGTCTTCGAAGCGACGCGATCACTCGGCAAGGTATTTCCTTAAAAGAGCAACGCGACGATTTATCCAGCGTGATCAGTTTGCAGGTACGCCCGGCATGGCTAGATATTCAAGAAATGCAAATACGCATCGATGTGACTTACCAAGCCATAGCGCAAGCCGATGAAAATTTAAAAGTCACCACCGACCGCTTCTAGCAAGGCTTGTCTACCAATACCGACGTGTTTAAGGCGGAAGATTTACGCATCACGACGCACGATAACTTTACAATGCAAATTATGACTCCGCCTTGGCCACATGGCACTTGCGGCGTACGTTAGGCGTTTTGTAATATTTGAAATCAGACCGTTCAACTGCCGCCCGGTTAATGCTTCCAGTCATGTGTGGCGGGACGGTTCAACCTCCGTGCTGTCCCGTCTCAGGCTACCGTGCAGGAACAAATCAATGGCCTGTCGCACCCAGACATCGATTTCCGCCTCGTCGGGCGTGGGTTCCAGACCGAGTTGCAGTTTTTGAAACCGTTCACTGCGCAATGCGCTCAAGAATTGGTCGGCGAGAAAATGCGGATCTATTGGCGGCAAAATAGCCCGTTTGCTGCTGCCGGGCGAAAAACTGCGCGAGATGATCGAGGGTGCGCTGCGGCCCTTGTTCATAGAATTGCGTGGCGAGATCAGGGAAACGTAGCGACTCGCCGATGAGTATGGCGCGTATGCGCACCACGTCGGGCCGCGTGATGCTGTGCAGAAATTGCTTGGCAAAAGAAGTTAGCGCTTCCTCTGGAGAGCGCTCCAGAACATGTTCCTCCGACAGGCTGGTGGCGAATTGGTCGCTGCAACGCCTTATCACCGCGCCGAACAGTCCGGCTTTGCCGCCGAACTGACTATAGATGGTTCGCATTGACACGCGCGCTTCCCTGGCGATGGTTTCCAAACTGAGGTTGCCGTAGCCGTTTTCAAGGAACAGGCTGAAGGCGGTGTCCAGTAAGCGGTCGCGGCTTAGGAGCTCCTCTCCTTTTCGAGGTCGTCCGCGTTTAATCATGGTGTAGTGCTCATAAAATTAATTGACTTAAACTGTATCATACTTTAAATTAAATGATAATATGTCTTACCATTATTTTGCTATTAAAGATCAGGGTGTAAAAACGATGAAAAAAGAAACGTATATATCGGTAGTCATCCATCGTTTAAACCTGCCTGGGAGATCAATGCAGCGCACACGAATGGGCCTGCTGGCCGCCGTCACCCTGATGACGATGATCGGTTGCGGAAACCATGACGATTCGGCTTCTAAACAGGGTCCGTTGCCCAATGTCAAAATCGCACAGCCGCTGTCGCAAGAAGTGACTGAGTGGGACGAATACACGGGGCGCATCGAAGCGGTCAACTCGGTAGAGGTGCGCGCTCGAGTGAGCGGCTATCTGGATAAAGTGAACTTCAAGGCAGGAGACAGGGTCAGCAAAGGCGATCTTTTATTCCAGATCGATCCTAAACCATTCACCGCTCAATTGAACTATGCCGTAGCCGAACTGGAGCGCGCCAAGTCCCGGCACGAATTGGCAAAAAATGACCTGGCACGCGCCGAGCGTTTGTTTCGCGCCAAAGCCATTTCCGAAGAGGAGCATGATGCCCGCAGTAAGGGACTTACGGGAAGCCGTTGCGGCAGTTCAGTCTGCGGAAGCCAATGTTTACACGGCACGGTTGAACCTGGAGTATACCCAGGTACGCTCCCCGATAAACGGCCGGATCGGCCGCGAATTAATCACTGCCGGCAATTTGGTCAACGGTGGTGGAGGCGATGCAACCTTGTTGACCTTCATCGTTTCCACCGATCCGGTCTATGTTTACGTGGATGCGGATGAACGCTCGGTGCTGAAATACCGGCGTCAGGCCAAGAAAGGAGGTCGCGGCAGTCTGGGCGAGGAACAGACACCCGGTGGAGTTGGCTGTGGCTGATGAGCATAGTTTTCCTCACCAAGGTCATCTCGACTATATATCGCCGCGTGAAGATGCGGCCACCGGCACGCTGACGTTGCGGGGTGTGTTCGCCAACCCGGACGAATTGTTGAGCCCCGGATTTTTTGCCCGTATGCGGGTTCGCGCGAGCGCTCCGTACCCGGCCATTCTGCTTCCCGATCGGGCCATCGGCACGGATCAGGCGCAACGCTTCGTATGGGTGGTGAATCAGGAAAACCAGGTGGAATATCGCAAGGTGGTGCTCGGCGCCCATATCGGCCAGTCCCGCGTGATCACCGAAGGATTGAAGCCTGAAGAATGGGCGGTTATCGAAGGCATCCAGAAGCTCAAGCCGGGCGTCAAGGTGAATCCGGAACGCATCTCGCTCACCGGGCCGGATGGAGAGAAATAGACCATGAACCGATTCACGCACTTTTTCATCGACCGGCCGATTTTCGCATCGGTATTATCCATCGTCATTGTCCTGGTCGGCGGACTGGCGCTGATCGGCCTGCCTATTGCCCAATATCCCGAGATTGCGCCCCCCACCGTGGTCGTGAGTGCGACCTATCCCGGCGCCAACGCCAAGGTGGTGGCCGAAACTGTGGCGACGCCTATCGAGCAGGAAGTGAACGGCGTCGAGGATATGCTGTACATGTCCTCTCAGTCCACCAATAGCGGCAGCATGGCGCTTACCATTACTTTCAAGCCGGGCACTGATCTGGACAAAGCCCAGGTACTGGTGCAAAACCGGGTGGCGCTGGCCGAACCCAAGCTGCCTCAGGAAGTGAGCCGGCAAGGCATCAGCGTCAAGAAACGCAGCCCTGACTTGAGTCTGGTCGTCAACCTGATCTCCCCGGACAAGCGCTACGACAGTGTTTACTTGAGCAATTACGCGCTGCTGCAAATCAAGGATACCCTGGCGCGGCTGCCCGGTGTCGGTGAAATTCTGGTTTTCGGCGCCCGCGACTACAGCATGCGCCTGTGGCTGAATCCGGAGAAGATTGCCGCGCGCAATCTGACCGCCAGCGACGTGGTCAACGCCATCCGGGAACAGAATATCCAGGTAGCGGCCGGCGTGGTCGGCCAGCAGCCGACAAAGGAGAATACGGATTTTCAATACACGGTCAGCACGACGGGACGGCTGATGGAGGCCGAACAGTTCGCCGATATCGTGATCAAAAAAGGGGCAGACGGCCAGGTGACCCGCCTCAAGGACGTGGCCCGCATCGAGCTGGGCGCCAAGGATTACAATTCTGGCGCTGTTCCTGGACGGCGAGCCCACCGTGGGTCTTGCCATCTTCCAGTTGCCCGGCTCCAACGCTCTGGAAACCAAAAAAGCGGTGGTCGACGACCATGGAGAAGCTGAAGACGCGCTTTCCTGAAGGCCTTGATTACAACATGGTCTATGACACCGTCGTGTTCGTGCAGCAATCCATCGACGCGGTGGCCAAGACCCTGTTCGAGGCCATCCTGCTGGTCGTGCTCGTGGTTGTGATATTTTTGCAGAACTGGCGCGCCACCATCATTCCGCTGCTTGCCGTGCCGGTCTCCTTGATCGGCACTTTCGCGGTCATGGCGGCAATGGGCTTGTCCCTGAACACCTTGTCGTTATTCGGCCTGGTGCTGGCTATCGGTATCGTCGTGGATGACGCCATCGTCGTGGTGGAGAACGTGGAGCGCCATATCGCGATAGGCTTATCGGCCCGGGATGCCACCCGGAAAGCCATGGAAGAAGTGGTAGGCCCCATCATCGCCACGGCTCTGGTTCTGGTCGCCGTGTTCGTGCCGACCGCTTTCATCACCGGTGTTTCGGGCGCTTTTTACAAGCAGTTCGCGCTGACCATCGCGGTTTCCACAGTGATCTCGGCGTTCAATTCGCTGACCCTGAGCCCGGCCCTGTGTGCGCTGCTGCTGGATCGGGCACATGGCGACAAGGACTGGTTCACGCGGCTGATCGATCGCCTGTTCGGCTGGTTTTTCGCCGGCTTCAACCGGTTCTTCGACTCGTTCAGTGAAGGCTACGCGCGCCTGGTCGGCAGGCTGATCCGCATGACAGCGGTGGTGCTGGTGCTTTATGTGGGACTCAACGGGCTCAATTTCCTGGCCTTTGAAAAAGTGCCGACGGGCTTCATTCCTCAGCAGGATCAGGGCTACCTGATTCTGTATGCGCAGCTGCCCGATGCCGCTTCGCTGGCGCGCACCCAGGAAGTGGTTCAGCAGGCAACCGCATCATTCTGGAAACGAAAGGCGTCAAGCATCTGAACGCCTATGCCGGCTTTTCGATCTTGAGCGGCTCCAGCCAGTCCAACGTCGCCACGATGTTCGCCCGGCTCGATGATTTCGACCAGCGCGCCGGTCATCCGGAGCTTCACGCCGATGCGGTCATCAAAAGTCTTCAGCAGCGTCTCGCCCAGGTCGAAGGCGCTCATATTGCCGTATTTGCGCCGCCTCCGATCCGGGGCATGAGTACGGTGGGCGGTTTCAAGCTGCAAATTCAGGATCGCACCAATGCCGGTATTGAGGCGCTGCAGGGTACCGTCAACGAGCTGATCGCCAAGGGCAATCAGCAACCGGGCCTGGTCGGGCTGTTTACGACCTTCCGGGCGGCAGTGCCGCAACTTTTTCTGGACGTGGATCGTACCCGGGCCAAGTCTATGGATGTGCCCTTGAAAGAAGTGTTCGATACCTTGCAGATCTATCTGGGTTCGACTCTATGTCAATGACTTCAACAGTTTTGGCCGGACCTATCAGGTGGTGGCGCAGGCCGATTCGGAGTTCCGCATGAAACCGGAGGACATCGCCGAACTGAAGACGCGGAATCTTCAAGGCGGCATGGTGCCGCTCGGGTCTCTGATGTCGGTTAAGGAAATTACCGGACCCGACAAGATCACACGCTACAACATGTATCCGGCTGCTGAAATTAACGGCAGCACCTTGCCCGGCGTCAGTTCCGGCCAGGCGATTGACGTCATGAACAAGCTGATGAAAGCGGAACTGCCGCCGGGATTCGACTTTGAATGGACCGAACTCAGCCTGCAACAGGTCTTGGCCGGAAACGTCGCCCTGCTGGTTTTTCCGCTGAGCGTGATTTTTGTGTTTTTGGCCCTGGCAGCCCAGTATGAAAGCTGGTCATTGCCGTTTGCGGTGATCCTGATTGTGCCCATGTGCATTCTGTCCTCGATGGCCGGCGTCTGGTTGAGCGATATGGACAACAATATCTTCACCCAGATCGGCTTTATCGTACTGGTGGGCCTGGCCAGCAAGAACGCCATTCTGATCGTGGAATTCGCCAAGCAGCGGCAAGAGAGCGGACTTAACCGTTTCGATGCCGCGGTGGAAGCGTCGCGGATCCGGTTGCGGCCCATTCTGATGACCTCGTTCGCCTTCATCATGGGCGTGTTTCCGCTGGTGATCGCCGAAGGCGCGGGAGCGGAATCGCGGCGGGTGCTGGGCACCGCCGTGTTCAGCGGCATGCTGGGCGTGACTTTGTTCGGTCTGCTGTTGACGCCGGTGTTCTATGTGATTGCGCAGGCTTGGCGCAACGCTGGCAGTCTCTCCAAGACCAAGGCAAGCGTGTCTGTCGACCGATGAGCTCCAGTTATGAACCAGGAATAAAGATGCACTCCGCATGAATTTCGCCCTGTCATGCAACTTGGGCTATATGTTTGAACGAAGCAGGATTTTTGGTCAGGCTTTCCTCTGCGCCGCTGCACTGAGCGCCTGCGCGGTCGGCCCGGACTATCAAGACGCCGGCAACCAATGCCGGCCCAAACCTTCGCCCATGCCGCCCACCCGGAATTTTCTACGCAAGGTATAGAAGTAGCCTGGTGGAAGCTGTTCAAGGATAGCGAATTGACCGCGCTTGTCGATCAGACCGTGCAGCATAATTATGACCTTCAGACCGCCCGCGCCAATCCTCGTCGAAGCACGGGCGCTCTATATGGAAGCGGGGCTGAATTTGGCCCCCACCATCACTTCGCATGCCAATTATAACGAGCAGAAACGCAGCGCCGCGCGCCTTGAATAACCGGGACTTCGCGCCGCGCGAACTGAAACTTTACAACATCGGTTTCGACGCTTTCTGGGAAGTCGATTTCTTTGGCCGCGTGCGCCGCAACGTGGAAGCAAGCAGCGATGAAGTCGATGCGCAGGAAGCCAGCCTTCGCGATCTCAGCGTCAGCCTGATCGCCGAAGTAGCCAGAAATTATTTCGAATTGCGCGGCCTGCAAAACCAGTTGGCGGTGGCAAAAAAGAACGCCGAAAACCAGGCCCAAACGCTGGAAATAACCCAGGTCAGGCTCGAAAGCGGACGCGGCACCGAACTCGATACGTCAAGAGCAACAGCCCAGCTCGATTCCACCCGGGCCATTATTCCGCCACTGCAAAGCGCCATTTACCAGGCCATTCACCGGCTCGGCGTACTGACCGGACAGCGGCCGGACGCTCTGATCAAGAAACTGTCGCAGCCTGCGCCGATGCCCAGGATTCCCAAAACCATCCATATCGGCAATCCTGCGGATCTGCTGCGCCGCCGGCAGGACATCCGTATTGCCGAACGGACTCTGGCCGCCGCTACCGCCCGTATCGGCGTTGCCACCGCCGATCTTTTTCCGCGCGTCACCTTTGTCGGCACTATCGCCCTTGAAGCCAGCACCCTGTCGGGACTCGGCGCAGCGGGTTCAGACACCTATTCCGTAGGTCCGAGGATCAGTTGGGCAGCCCTGGATCTGGGCCGTGTCTATGCCCGCATCAAAGCCGCCGATGCCCAGTGCCGAGGCCAGCCTGGCCCAGTACGAGCAGACGGTGTTGAATGCCTTGGAGGAAACCGAAAACGCGCTGGTGAATTACAATCAGGAGCGCAGCCGGAGAGCAGTTGCTTGCCTCGGCGGCCAAAGCCAGCGAAAGAGCCCATGAATTGGCTCACCTGCGCTTTACGGAAGGGGTGAGCGATTTTCTGACGGTGCTGGATACCGAATTGCGCCTGTTGCAAGACCAGGAGCGTCTGGCCCAGAGCGAAACCGCCACCGCGACAGCGTTGGCGGCGCTTTACAAGGCTTTGGGCGGCGGCTGGGAGTTGGGATTTGATCCGGATAAAACCGAAAGCACAAATCATGGCGGCGAACAGAGGGGGCAAGAATAGTGAATGTTGGTTTTTTTATTCCTGCCCATTTCACAGCCGCCTGTGGTACTAAAATATGATTTACTTCATACCCATATCATCTTCGGCGGTAGTTCGGATAATCAGTGTGACGCAACAAAAATGGCCAAGATTTCCCAGGATTAAATTTTTGTTTTTGCCTCACGCTCCTGCTCGCGCGGAGCGACCTTGGCCAGTTCAGTCAACTCCTCGGCCAGAAGGTCGAGGATGTCGTCTGCCGAGACAATGCCTTCAAGCCCTCCTTCCAGGTTAACGACCGGAATACGGCGTATTCCCTTGGTGCGCATAAGCCGAATCGTTTCAAATATACCGTCTTTTTCCTGCACATTGAAAAGTTGCGGACTCATGATGTCACCGACGCTGAAATCATTGATATCCAGGGAAAGGGCAATAATTTTGATGACTATATCGCGATCTGTAACAATGCCGACCGGCACTCGCTTACCCTCAAGCTCATCTACGACCACCAAATCGCCCACATGATACTGGCGCATGAGTTGAGCTGCTTCCAGTATGCTCATTTCTCTCGTGGCGAACACTACGTCACGGTTGCAAAATTCACTGATAGGCATTGGTATTTCCTCTCGATTAGTTACGAATGAACTGAAAGTAAAGTTAACATAGAAGCCAATTTCAGTATAGAACATTTGAAACGGGGTAGAGGGCGACCAGGCTATGGGAATAACGGCGTGTACCATAGGTTCAGGTTATTTAGGAAAAGCGACAACTCTATTTATATTTCAATAGATATTATGCTTGTAGCGGGAAAACCGTATAAAATTAGTCAAGTTCTAAAACTTAGACTCGTCATGAACGCACATAATCTTGCAGTCAGAATCAAATGTATCTTAGTCCTGCTTATTTTGATGGTGATTGAAATTAGTCCGATTCCCATTTTTGCTGTAATCGGCTTGTTTATTGTGACTTTTCAGGCCTCGCTGGTTTATAGAATTAGTAGATGCTCTTTACGAGAGATAAAGAGTTATTGGGATTACTCTGAGAGCAAAGCGGTTTTATCGAGTAACCCAACAGAACTTAAGTTGAAGGTCATAGATGGATGAGTAACGACAAAATTGATTCATGCCTGATATTCGCCCACCGTGGCGCTAATAGAGAGGCGGCTGAAAATACCCGGGCAGCCTTTGATAAGGCTTTGGAATACGCTATTGACGGTATTGAGACCGATGTTCAATTGAGCCGGGATGGGATACCTGTGCTCTGGCATGACCCTTTTCTGGATAAGCTTGACTATGCCGGCAAGCGCATTGATGATTTTGATTTAGAGCAGCTTGAGCAAATCGATTTTTCCGGATATTTCAGTTCTGAAACAGTACCGGAAGGTGTATTGAGTCTTGAGGAGTTTATCAACACCTATCATGGGCGTTGTAAGCTGAATATTGAAGTCAAAAATCGTGACTGGGAATCTCAGGAACGGCAAGAACACAAAATCCTGCAAACTCTGGATATTGTTGGGGCATTGGCCAGTGAGGGTGTGTTTATGTCCTCATTCAACCTTGCCAGCCTGATTTTTGCACATCAATTCGCACCGGATTTTCCGCTTTTTCATATCTTAACGGATGATCATACCGAGGCTGATATTGAGCAGTTGCTGAAAGAACATGACCTTTCTCAGTGGTTTTTGTCTGCCCATTGGTGTACTTAACAGCTCTATTTGCAAGCTTCTGCGTATGGATGATAAAAAAATTGGGGCTTACACCTGTAATAGCACAGCGGAAATTCGCAAAGCATTGAGACTGAAAGTAGACATCATCATGACTGATTGTCCGCAAAAGGCATTACGGATGAGGGGCCGGTGGATCGGAGCTTTGCTCAGCTAGCAGGGCATCATTTCGATGTGCTCATTTGTGGAGGCGGCATCTATGGTGCCTGGACGGCTTATGATGCTGCACTGCGCGGTCTAAAAGTCGCTATCGTTGACCAGGGGGACTGGGCATGTGCGACCTCGTCTGCTTCAAGTAAATTGATTCACGGTGGCCTGCGTTATCTGGAAACACTGGATTTCAAACTGGTCAAGAAAGCATTGCGTGAACGCGAGATGCTAATGAAAGCAGCACCGCATCGCGTCTGGCCACTTCGTTTCGGTGTTCCTATTTTCACAGACAGCCGGCTTAACACTATCCTCTTGAAATCGGGTTTAACGCTTTACGATTTTTTGGCAGGAACCCTCACCACCGGCCAAGCCCATCGTCATTTCAATCGAATCCTATTTTCGGAACGTTTTCCCTGTATCAATCCAGCGTTATTAACAGGCGGTTTTACCTATCTTGACGCACAGACAGATGATGCCCGGTTTGTCCTTGAATTGATTGATGGCGCCATGTCAGCCGGAGCTGTCTGTGTAAATTATTGCAAGGTGACGGACTTTATTGAGAACAATGGTCAAATTAGCGGCGCTAAAATTCAAGACAGGGTCAACGGTAAAACAGCAGAGGTTTATGCCCGTCAAATTGTCAACGCGACAGGCCGATGGATAACAGAAAGTAATTGCAGATTATCCAAAGGCGTACATTTAATCCTGCCCAAAGTGCTGGAAAATGAAGCTCTGTTATTGACGGCGAAATCCGATGGACGCGTTTTCTTCATGATGCCGTGGTACGGGCTGACCCTGCTTGGCACCACCGATGCCGATTATACCGGTGATATTGAGCATGTCACCGTGCTGGCGGATGAAGTCGATTATCTGTTGACCGAAGCCAATCGGGTATGTAAGTCAGTAAACTGGACAGAACAGGACATTATCGGCCGTTATGCGGGGCTCCGCGTTCTGAAACAGAGTTCAAACGCAACACCTACTGATGTGAGCCGCGACTGGGAGCTGAAAACTGCTGATAATGGTTTGCTGATGTCAATTGGCGGTAAGTTTACTTCGGCCAGAGAAGATGCAGCTGAGATCGTTAATACGATTTGTGAAAATTTGGCTATCAATGAGCCTTGTAAAACCAACGGCAGATCATTTCCGTGGCTGCCGGAAGCGGATTATCGGCAATGGGCGGATACGACCATGACCAAAGCAGCAGAGCTGGGTATCGACAACGAAAGCGCGCAATGGCTGATACGGCGACATGGGAAGAGAGTTGTCGAGATTTTTCATTTAATTGAACACGATCCTCAGTTGTCCAGGCGTATAACGCCATCGCTGCCCTTTACAGTTGGGGATCTAGTGTTTTGTGCCCGTAATGAAATGGTTATTCATCTGGAGGATTTGCTCAGGCGGCGCATCCCGTTGCTAATCTTGTCGAAAATGACACTGGCCGAATTGCGTCACCTCGCCGAAATCACTGCAAACACATTGGGCTGGGATGCGGCTACCTTGAACAATGAACTCGAAACCTGTGCACGAAAATGGCTGCTCCATTAAGCGCGACGATCGCACTCGATTTGGGCACAACTTCGATTAAGGCGGGGTTGCTGGATGATAACGGGGAACTGACCCGGATTATTTCCCGGCCCGCACCGGAAATAGCCGTGAATGGCGGACGGTATGAAAGCGATGCCCTGGCGTATCTTGCGGTAGCGAATGGGCTATTGGAAGAATGTGTTGCCTATGCAGGCAGCAATTCCTCCTTAGGCCTATGCTGCCAGCGCTCATCATTTTTGATTTGGAACCAGGCCAGTGGAACGCCCGTCACCAGGCTTATATCCTGGCAGGACAATCGCGGCGCGGTTAGCTGCACGGTCCTGCAAGCAGAAGAAACAGTGATACGAAAGTTGACCGGCCTGCGGCTTACGCCCTATTATTTTGCGCCCAAAGTAAGGCTGTTATTGCAAGAGCATCCTGAGTGGCGCGCCGGGCTGGAGCAGGGTGAATTACTTATCGGGACGCTCGACAGTTTTCTGATTTGGCACTGGTCGGATGGTCGCTACCACCAAACCGATGTTTCCATGGCGGCACGCACGCTGTTGATGGATATCCGGAACCGGCAATGGTCTCAAACATTGTGTGACCTGTTTGATATTCCGTTGCAAATATTACCCAAAATCCTGCCATCATCTGATCTGAACATGCCTCTTAGCAATGGCTGTATCCTTCAGGCCAGTGTTGCTGATCAGTCTGCCGCCCTTATTGCCAGCGTAAACATGGATCGGTCCGATGCTCTCGTTAATTTGGGTACGGGCGGTTTTGTCATCTGCTATATTCCGGAACCGCAAACTGCGGTTACTGATGGCTATCTACAGACTCTGGTGTATCAGGATAGCTCCCAGAGAACGTATATGGCTGCAGAGGGCACGATCAATTCCATTGCCGCAGCGTTGGCTCCTTATCCTTTCAAGGAATGTCGAATAGAACACCTGGCTGAATCAGGTAATATATTTTGTATCGCAGAGCCGAGCGGAATCGGTGCGCCCTACTTTCGCGACATACCCGGTATTGTGTTTTCAAAACCGGTTGAACATCTGACGGCGAATCAGGTTGCCTGTTTGTTGCTGGAAGCCATTATTTTTCGAGTGGTTCGGATACTGCATGATTTTCAACGCCTTTACGGCATCACGCGCATCCATCTGTCGGGAGGACTTGCCGAGCTGCCGGTTTTACAGCAAGGAATAGCGTTGTGTGGCGGTCTTGAGGTCTACAGGCTGCAACAAAAAGATTCCAGTTTGGAGGGAGCGGCCATGCTTGCAGCGGATTTGCCGGCTGCTAATATACAAGCATTTAAAGTGCAGATTCCCGGCAATTTTGAAGCTTTACGGGACAAGTATGAACACTGGAAAATCTGGTTCGATACTTTTCTCGATACCTGAGTGATAATTGGAAGTGGGTTTAACAGAATCAGTTGTATTTTTAGTTTTGTAAGGTATATCATCGAACCAGCTTAAATATTGAGACCTTCTCGATTTAACAAGGTGTTTGAATTCAAAGAAAGTCTCTGTGTCGACAAGAAAACCAGTGGTTGCCTAACAGTTTTAGGGTGACTGTGCCAAAGATGTGAATTTAGAAAAGATGGTGATTTTCTGAATGCTCATCCAGACCTTTAGACGAAAGCCGACATGAATAAAAAAACTTACTCTGATGACTGGCCCGATATAGATACGAAACTCTATAACAGGTCGGTTAAATTATTTAACGCCGTAAAAAACATGCTGAGCGTCAAGCTTGATTTGCACGCCGATACTCAGGTTGTTCTGGAAGGCGACATCTTTTTATTAAATCACTTTTCCCGTTTCGAAACGTTCATACCTCAGTTTCTTATTTATGAGAAAACGGGAGCTTACAGTTGCGCGATTGCCTCTGGTGAATTCTTTACTGAGGACACTGTGTTGTCGAGATATCTTAAACATGTCGGCGTTTTTCCTCACGATCATGATCGCCTGTTTGCATTGCTGGCCGGGCAGATTTTACGCGGCCGCAAAGTCATTATTTTTCCTGAAGGATCCATGGTAAAAGACCGGCGGGTTATCGACAAACACGGTCATTACAGTATTTACTCCCGGGTTACCGGCAACCGTCGTAAACATCACACCGGCCCTGCCGTTCTGGGTCAAGGCGTAGAAGCTTTTAAAGCGGCTATCCGGCATGCCCATAAACATAACGATATCGCCCTGTTGCGGCAATGGAAAGATGCTCTGCAAATCGACAGCCTTGATCAGCTGATAGCGGTAGCGAATAAACCGACGCTAATGGTTCCCGCCAATATTACTTTTTACCCGATTCGTTCTTCTGAAAATTTATTGTTTAAAAGTGTTGAATTGTTTTCTGACGGTCTAAGCTTACGGCAATCCGAGGAATTGCTGATCGAGGGCAATATTATGCTCAAGAATACTGATATGGATATACGCATGGGCACCCCCGTTAGTCCTTGTTGTGTCTGGGACTGGCGCACCCATTATTTGATGAGTAAGGTCGCTCCGGGGATTAAGACGATAGATGATGTATTTACCTTGAATTCTTCCCCTAAAAACTGGAGGCAACGTTTACTGGGATCGTATTTTATAAAAAATGCCCAATGTTCCCGCGATCAATATATGGAAGCGATTTATGCCAATGTCACTATTAATTTAAGTCATCTGGCAGCAACGCTGATCATGTATTACATTGGCGAAGGTCAGACGCATATTGAAAAAAACCAGTTTTATACCATCCTGTATATCGCCATCAAGCATTTGCAAAACAACACAGAGATTCATTTGCACCGAAGCTTGCTTAATCCCGATGATTACAGTGATCTGCTTAAATCCACTAACATGCGCTTCGATCATTTTATTGGTGCAGCCAAAGAGGCCGGGCTCATTCAAGACAAGGTGAATAGCTATCAGTTTTTACCTAAACTTTTAGCCGAATATGACTTTGACAGCATCCGTCTGGAGAATCCGATTGCGGTTTATAATAACGAGGCCGAACCTATACATATGGTTCGCGATACCCTGATTGCGGCTATCAGCGAATTCGCTAACGCCGATACCGACAAACTGGCAGCCTGGCATTTTGAGGATGAATGCCGCACTCTGGCATGGGAAAAACAGGCTTATTCAAGCTCTAATTTTAACGAAATCAATCAACTGGAAACTGCTGTTGCAGACCCGTCACCCTTTTTTTTCCAGCCGGAACAAGCCAATGGCATTGGTATATTACTGATACACGGCTTGCTGGCCAGCCCCGCTGAATTGAGGGATTATGGTGAATACCTGGTTAAACAGGGTTACACAGTATTGGGTATCCGGCTAAAAGGTCACGGCACCTCACCCTATGCGTTACGCGACCAGCGCTGGGAAGACTGGTTTGGTTGTGTGCAAAGAGGTTTTAGTATTCTCAAGATGCATTGTCGGCGCATATTCGTCGCCGGATTTTCTACTGGCGGCGCATTAGCGCTGAAACTGGCCGCCGAGCAACACCATGAAATAATCGGCGTCATTGCCGTTTCCGTGCCGTTAAAGTTTGTTAATTCCGCTTTTATGCTGGTTCCGTTACTGCACGGAACCAATAAACTTGTCGGTTGGGTTTCTGCCTTTGAAGGTGTAAAGCCCTTTATCGATAATGTACCTGAACATCCCACTATCAATTATCGTAATACGCCAGTCAGGGCTCTGTATGAACTGAGACTGCTGATAGCGCATATCGATACATTATTACCGAGTGTTAGTGCGCCGAGCCTGATTATTTATGCTGATCAGGATCCGGTAGTCTCAGCTAAAAGTGCCCCGGTTATCTTCGATAAACTGGGTTCAAAAAACAAAAAACTCCGTGTCATTAATGCTAATCGCCATGGTGTCTTGATGGAAAATATCGGCGGAACCTGGAGTGCAGTTGATGATTTTTTAAATGAGCTACGCGCTATTAACGCAGTAGATAGCAGCCTTGAAGACATGAAAAATTGCATACCCTTAGCAAAGGCACAAGGAGAAAAGCAGGGAACAGTTTCTAAAGCCCCTTTAAATCCCGTTATGCCCCGCTGATCACGTTCGCCCGGTGGGAAATGAATAATACAAGGAGACAGCATCATGACAAATGTAGTTATCGCAGGGTATTGCAGATCACCATTCACACCGGCGCAAAAAGGCCAGCTGGCTAAAGTCAGGCCGGATGATCTTACCGCACAGGTTGTCAAAGGGTTGATCAATGAAACCGGCGTAAACCCGGAGGATATTGAAGATCTAATCCTGGGTTGTGCCTTTCCCGAAGGTGAGCAGGGGATGAATCTGGCGCGTTTAATCGTGCATCTTGCCGGACTGCCTGTTACCGTCGCCGGTACCACAATTAACCGCTTCTGCGGCTCCTCAATGCAGGCCATACATAACGCGGCAGGCGCAATCAAAATGAATGCAGGCAAGGTATTTATCTGCGCCGGTGTTGAATCCATGAGCCGGGTGCCGATGGGCGGCTTCAATTACCTGCCTAATCCCAGCCTTTACAAAGCCTATCCCCAAGCCTATATCGGCATGGGTGAGACGGCGGAAAATTTGGCCTTGCAATATCATATCGACCGTTTGGCCCAGGAAACCTTCGCTCTAAGCAGCCAGCAAAAAGCGGGTGCTGCCCGGCAAAATGGACTGTTCGCCAGTGAAATCATTCCCATTAAACGCGCCGATGGCGAAACCGTGTTGCACGATGGCTGTATCAGGCCGGATTCCACGCTACAGGCGCTTGCCGAACTACAACCGGCTTTCCTTAAAAACGGCAGCGTGACTGCCGGAACCTCCTCGCCGTTAACCGACGGCGCGGCCGCCGTGCTGGTTTGCAGCGAGGAATACGCAGACACCCACGGCCTGGAAAAACTTGCCCGCATCAAGGCCATTGCAGTATCCGGCTGTGCGCCTGAAATCATGGGCATTGGTCCGGTCAGCGCGACCCATAAGGCCTTGCAACGCGCCGGATTGACCTTGCAGGATATCGATATTGTCGAGCTGAACGAAGCCTTTGCCGCGCAATCCTTGGCTGTTCTTAAAGACATGCCGATCCCGCCGGAAAAACTGAATCTTGATGGCGGCGCTATTGCTTTGGGTCATCCACTGGGCGCGTCAGGCGCCAGGATTACCGGGAAAGCCGCCAGTCTGTTGAAACGGGAAAACAAGCGTTTGCCCTCGCCACCCAATGCATCGGCGGCGGTCAGGGTATCGCGACTATTCTGGAGGCTATCTGATGAACATCGAAAAAGTTGCGGTGATTGGTGCCGGGGTCATGGGTGCCGGTATCGCCGCCCATATCACCAATGCCGGTATTCCCGTCTATTTGCTGGATATCGTTCCTGAAAGACGCTGACAAACCGGAACAGCATTGCCGAATCAGCCATTGACAAGTTGCTTAAAGCCGAACCCGCGGCATTCATGCATAAGAACAATGCCCGTCTGGTCACGCCCGGCAATATTGAAGATCATCTTGAATGGTTGACGGATGTGGACTGGGTGATTGAAGCGGTCATTGAAGATCCGGCCATCAAACAGTCGCTGTATCAAAAACTGGATACCATTTGCCGTCCCGATACCCTGATTTCATCGAATACCTCTACCTTGCCGTTGAAACTGTTAACCCGCGACATGCCGGACAGCTTCAAACAGCGCTTCATGATCACCCATTTTTTTAATCCGCCCCGCTATATGCGCTTGCTGGAACTGGTTACAGGTCCAAAGACCCGGCCTGAACTTGTTGCAGCCATTAGCCATTTTGCCGATATCAAGCTGGGTAAAGACTGCGTTACCTGTAAAGATACGCCCGGATTTATCGGCAATCGCATCGGTATTTACTGGCTGCAATGCGGTCTGCTGGAAGCGATCAAGCTGGGTTTGACTGTGGAACAAGCCGATGCGGTGATGTCGCGTTTGGCATACCGAAAACCGGCATATTCGGCCTGATGGATTTGGTCGGACTGGATCTCATTCCGCATATTCTGGACAGCATGAAACTGGCCTTGCCCCCGGAAGATGCCTTTCATCAGGTCAATACTCTTCCTCCATTGGTTCAGACTATGATAGACGACAGGCTATACCGGCAGAAAAGGCAAAGGCGGTTTTTACCGTTTAAAACGACGGAAAGCGCGTCAAAGAATCCATTAACCTGCAAACTGGCGAATATCAGCCTAGTGAAAAATTCGCTTTGCCGGATTTGCCAAAAACGCAGGATGAGCTCAGGGATTTTTTGTCCAGCGACGATGTAATCTGCCTTCTATGCCTGGCGGGTGATGTCAAAAACCCTGGGTTATACCGCCAGCCTGATTCCTGAAATAGCCGACGATATTGTCGCCGTTGATACCGCCATGCGCGAAGGCTATAACTGGAAATACGGACCATTTGAATTGCTGGATCAAATAGGCGTTGACTGGTTCGTCGACAAACTGCATGCAGAAAACCGTGATGTACCGCCGTTGCTGACAAACCGCCACAGCCTGTACAAGGTCAATTCAGGCAAACTCTCTTTTGCCGATTTATCCGGCAATTATCACCCTGTCCACAGAGCTGAAGGGGTTTTGCTGCTGTCTGATATTAAATTGCAGAATCCGGCAGTATTGGCAAATCCATCGGCCAGTTTATGGGATATTGGCGATGGCGTTGCCTGTCTGGAATTTCACAGCAAAATGAATACGCTGGATATGGATACCATGACGCTGATCAGGCAAAGCATCGATAAAGTCAGCAGCGATTTTTCAGCACTGGTTATTCATAATGATGGCGACAATTTTTCGGCAGGCGCCAATCTGGCTTTGCTGATGCAAGCTATTCATGACAGCGACTGGCCGGCAGTCGAGCAACTGGTCAAACAGGGACAACAAACCTACAAAGCCCTGAAGTATGCACCCTTCCCTGTCGTCGGCGCACCCTCCGGACTGGCTTTGGGCGGCGGTTGTGAAATATTGCTGCATTGCGATGCGATACAGGCTCATGCCGAACTTTATATTGGACTGGTAGAAATCGGTGTCGGCTTAATTCCGGGCTGGGGCGGCTGCAAGGAATATTTGCGTCGCTGGCTGTAATTCCCCAAAAGACCCGGCGGCCCTATTCCGCCGATTGTCAAAGCCTTTGAAACCATCGGCATGGCAAAAGTATCAAAATCGGCTGTTGAAGCAAAAGAACTGTTGTTTCTGGCCAATCTGACGGCATTACCATGAACAAGAACCGCTTGTTGGCCGATGCCAAAGCCAAAGCTTTATCGCTCTGCGATCATTACGCCCCGCCGCAACCTGCTGTTTATCCAATGCCGGGAAAAACCGCCAAAATATTGCTTGGTATGGGTATTAAAGCCTTTCAGCTTATTGGGCAAGGCGACGGACTATGATGTAGAAGTCTCGGAAAAACTGGCCTTTGTCCTCAGTGGCGGCAATTCTGATATGACCTCACCGTTAACTGAAGACGATATGCTGACACTGGAACTGGAAGCCTTTGTAGCGCTGGTGAAACAGCCGGGCACTCTGGCAAGGCTGGAGCACATGCTGAAAACAGGCAAGCCATTGAGGAATTAGATGCAAGCTGAGTCAATACCCGATCAGATCATGAGATTAAGTCTCGACTAAATTCAGGAGAATACCAATGTCTCTGGTTATTTGCACTGTCACCAATGTCATGGGCATTTTATCTCTATGTTCTGGACTAACCCATTAACTCTGGGCTACAGCGATTTTAGGTCTGTTACTTGGTGCTTATACCTGCTACCTGTGGCTATGACATGCTATGGCGGTCACTGTTATGGGTTGGTTTTTTACTTATCTTTATTCCACTCAATATCCCCTTTATCCGGAAACAGCTATTCAGCCGCTGGTTTTCAAGCTGATGAAGAATGCGTTGCCGCCCATGTCGCAAACCGAACGGGAAGCACTGGAAGCCGGCAATACCTGGTGGGATGCCGAGTTATTTTCGGGCAATCCCGACTGGAAAGTATTACAGGATTTACCCGTCGCGCGATTGACTGACGAAGAACAAGCCTTTATTGATGGCCCCGTTGAAACACTGTGCGCGATGCTGAATGACTGGGATATTACCCATAATCGCAAAGATCTGCCGCAGGAAGTCTGGGACTACATTAAACAGCAAAAATTCTGCGGCATGATTATTCCCAAAGCACTATGGCGGACTGGAGTTTTCTGAATACAGCGCATTCCGAAATCGTCATGAAGATCGCCAGCCGCAGCACCACGGCCGCGGTCACGGTGATGGTGCCCAATTCCTTGGGGCCGGCAAAATTATTGTTGAATTACGGCACGGAACAACAAAAAAATTATTATCTGCCTCGTCTGGCAACCGGTGAGGAAATCCCCGCGTTTGCGCTGACCGGACCGCAAGCCGGTAGCGATGCCGGTGCGATGCCGGATACGGGCATTGTTGTTACGGCTAATAACCAGGATAAGGTGCTGGGCATTCGTCTCAACTGGGAAAAGCGTTATATCACCTTAGGGCCTGTGGCTACCGTGCTGGGACTTGCATTCAAGCTCTACGACCCTGATCACCTCATCGGCGACAAGGAAAATATCGGCATTACCGTCGCGCTAATACCCACCGATACACCCGGCGTCTCCATCGGCAGACGACACAACCCGCTGGATTCGGCTTTTCAAAACGGCCCTAACTGGGGCAAGGATGTGTTTATTCCGATGGACTGGATCATTGGCGGCGTTGAACAGGTCGGTAACGGCTGGAAAATGCTGATGCAATGCCTCGCCACCGGCAGAGCTGTTTCACTGCCTGCACTCAGTGTCGGTGCGGCAAAATTCACCTGCCGCAATACCGGCGCTTATGCGCGTATCCGTAAACAATTCAATCTGCCGATTGGTGAATTCGAAGGCATAGAAGAGCCGCTGGCACGCATGGCAGGTGAAACCTATATACTCGATGCCGCGCGTAAAGTGACTGAATGCAGCTTTGGATAACGGTGAAAAACCGGCGGTTATTTCCGCCATCCTCAAATACGAACTCACGGAAAGAATGCGCCGAATCGTTAATGACGGCATGGATATTCAGGGCGGCTCAGGTATTTGCCTGGGGCCTAGAAATTATCTCGGCCGTTTATATCAGGTTATTCCGGTCAGCATTACCGTTGAAGGCGCCAATATTTTGACCCGAACCATGATGATTTTCGGTCAGGGCGCAATCCGCTGTCATCCTTATATTCAAAAAGAAATGGCGGCATTGCAGCAAAATGATCAGGCCTACGGCAATTTGATAAAGTGCTATTTCAGCATATCGGCTTTTTTATGCACAACATGGCGGCCGGTTTCTGGTTGGGATTAACTAATGCCCGCTTTGTCGAGGTGCCGGGCAATCGACGATACCCGGCGTTATTACCGGCAGATTGCCACGATTCAGTGTCGGCTTTTGCGTTGTTTGCCGATTTCGCCTTATTAACTCTGGGCGGCACACTCAAGCGAAAGGAAAGGACTCTCCGGGCTTTTTGCCGATGTCTTAAGCAATCTTTACCTGTGTTCCTGCGTACTTAAACATTATCAGGATCAGGGTAGTCCCAAAGACGAATTGCCGTTGTTACATTGGGCCTGCCAGCAAAGCATTTACCGGGCCCAGCAATCATTACTGGGCAGTTTTCATGCTTTGCCTGCACGTATGCCATCTGTCGTAATAAGGGCTATTTTCCATGTCTTGCTTGCGCGAATGCCAGTTGTCGTATTAAGGGCACTGCTTTTCCCCCAAGGCAAGCCTTATGCGCCCCCATCTGATCATTTGATTCACCAGACTGCGGCTGTGCTGCTGAAGGACTCACCGTCCCGCAACCGCTTAACCCACGGCATCTACATTAACCATAAGCCCGATGATGCCACCGGCAGAATTGAAGTCGCCTTCCAGGCTGTTCTTGCCGCAGCACCGGTGGAGGCCAAAATCCATGCCGCGCAAAAGCGCCAGCTATTAGCGAAAGGCGCTATCCCTGATCTGCTTGAAGTAGCGATTAGCAAAGAAATCATTACCCGGAAAGAGGCCGAGTTAATATTAACGGCTGAACAGGCCAGACTGGCAGCTATTAGTGTGGACGATTTTAGTCCTGAGCAATTAAGCAATGTTGGCATTACAGAATGAAATGATTACGGAGGTGAATAATCTTTAAGTCACCAGCATTAAGGATGTGGGGTTAACCTTCTTAACGCAAAATTAACACTTTGTTAACCTTCATTTAACATTGGTTTTTTTAAACTGTTTCCAGAAGCTACTGAATATGGAAACAACCCTTGCCAACTCAAATCAGGCTGGAATTTGATAAGTTCATCAAATTCCATTTTGCAATGCCTTTTCTGCTATTTTTAATCCTGTTTTCCGGTTTGGAGTTTGCCAGGTTGGATTTATGGATTAGTCACCATTTTTACAATGCAGAACTGCATCAATGGCCTTATCAAGATAACTGGCTGATCGAAACTGTTCTACACATTGGCGCGCGGTATTTTATTTATATAAGCGCAGCAGGTGTGTTGCTTTGTCTGCTGGCATCGTTCAGATCAAATTCTGCCTTACATTACTACCGCCGCCATCTGTTTTTTTTACTGGTCGCCAGCATCAGCGGGCCGATAATCATCGCGATACTGAAAAGTCACACGCATATTTACTGTCCCTCGTATTTGACATTATTTGGCGGGGATAAACCCTATGTGCGTTTATTCGATTACGCAACCAGCAATTTGCCAGTAGGGCATTGCTTTCCGGCGTCTCATTCGGGATCAGGTTTTACCTTCATCAGTCTGTATTTTTTCTTTTTTATGGTTAAGCCGGAATATAAATTTTACGGACTCTATTTTGGCCTGGTTTTAGGTATTGTTTACGGTGTAGCCCAACAAATACGCGGGGCGCATTTTTTAAGTCATGACGTATTCTCGCTGGCCGTGTGCTGGTTTTCTTCATTATTTTTATTTATTGTATTTTTCAGGAAACAACTCAAATGGGCGTAAACGCAAAGCTACACACATTGTTTTCAAAATCACGGTTTACCATCGTTTTACTGTTTTTATTGATTAATCTCGCGACTTTTGCATTGCTCAGGGTCGCTTTGCTGATAAAACAACTGGCTGATATCGACTCGTCATTCGACCAGATAGCGCTGGCCTTTCTTCTGGGTGGTGTTCACGATCTGGCTTTTTTCAGTTATTTGTTAATTCCATTTGCCCTGTACTTGCTGGTTATTCCCAATCGTGTTTATCAAAGCAAGATTCATAAAATAATTGGTTTTATCGTTTTTATTATCTGTTTATACAGCCTGTTTTTTATCGAGTTGTCCGAATGGACTTTCTGGGATGAATTCGGCGTCAGATTCAACTTTATTGCCGTTGATTATCTGATTTATACCCATGAGGTGGTCAGTAATATTATTGAATCCTATCCTTTAGGCTGGTTGCTGTCGGGTATTTTGATCATTACGGTGATAACTTTTTTGCTGGTGAGAAGAGCGCTATCGCATACATTTAATGCCAGCGAATCGTTTTCATCACGTTTGAAAATTACCGGCGCTTTACTGCTTTTGCCGGTCGTAAGCTACGCCGCCGTTGGATCAACATGGTATCAGTTTTCCAATAATACCTATCTTAACGAACTGGCCGCCAATGGCCCTTATCAGTTCTTTTCTGCGTTTAGAAATAATGAACTGGATTACCGGCATTTTTACAAGGTAGGCGATGACCGGCAGCTATCCAGCGTTATCAAAAAGGAACTGGGTGTAGGGGGCGCATCAAATGCCGATGAGGGTTTATATAACATCAAGCGCATGATTAAACCGGCAGGTGAAGAAAAGCGTCTTAATGTTATTTTAATTACTGTCGAAAGCTTAAGCGCCGAGTATTTGGCAACTTTCGGCAATAAAGAGAACATCACGCCGTATATGGATGAATGGTTTAAACAGGGTTTATTGTTTACCAACTTCTATGCGACCGGCACACGAACCATCCGGGGTCTTGAATCGTTAACCCTGTCCATTCCACCGACACCCGGTCAAGCCATTGTCAAGCGGCCTGATAACGGCAAACTATTCAGTCTGGGCAGGGTTTTACAGCAAAAGGGCTACGATACTGCATTTTTATACGGTGGTCGGGGTTATTTTGACAACATGAACGCGTTTTATTCGGCAACGGTTACCGCATAGTTGATCAAACCGATTTCACCAAAGACGAAATGACCTTTACCAATGCGTGGGGTGTTTCCGATGACATCATTTTTAACCGTACCGTAAAAGAAGCCGACAAGGACTATCAAAACAACAAGCCGTTCTTCTTTCAGATCATGACCACCAGTAATCATCGTCCTTATACCTATCCCGACGGAAAGATTGATCTTCCTTCAGGCAGCGGCCGTGAAGGCGCGGTTAAATACACCGATTATGCGATACATGAGTTTATTGAGCAGGCCAAAACCAAGCCCTGGTTCAATGACACGGTTTTTGTCATGGTTGCCGATCACTGTGCCGGCAGTGCGCGTAAAATCGAGCTGCCCGTGGATAAATATCACATTCCCTTGTTTATCTATTCTCCTAAACATGTACCCGCTGTAAGAAACGACATCGTGTCCAGTCAGATTGATGTCGCACCAACCGTGCTTGGGCTTTTAAACATCAGTTATGAAAGCCAGTTTTATGGCCGTGATATTATGCAGATGCACAAGGATGAGGGCAGGGCGTTGATCAGTAATTACCAGAAACTGGGATTGTTTAAAGACAATAAACTGGTGTATTTATCGCCACAGCAAAAGGTTGATGTTGTCGATGATCCTTTAGGCGCGCATAAACAGCTGGATATGGATGCCGCCGCTGCGTTGGTAACGGAAAATATGGCTTATTACCAGTCGGCTGATTACATCTGGTCGCATCGGTTGAGCCGGTATCAGTAGTTACTGGAAGACGCCGATTAAATGAGTCTGTTCAAGATTCGGGTGGAGCGTTCGCAGCAAAGGTATTGCATTCGATAAGGGTGCAAATGCTTTTGGCCCTATCTGGAATTTGATGTCCAACAGTACGGAAAGTAGCGCTAATATCCAGCAAAATTCATTTTGAAAACTTAAAAGTTTAATTTGCCTTTGGTAATGGGTTCAGTTAATGGACCAGCGGGCACAATTGTACAGAAATTTACGTTTCGCCATCAACACACCGGTTCGCGGATTCAACTCCGAAGTGCCTAATCGTTCAAGCAACCTTCGCTGCCAATGTTTTCTCATTATCTTATACCCTCAGCGTTTTTCGTGGTCGCTTATTGAGCTTTGTCGCGACGCGAGAGACTTCATCATTGGACATCTTTTTGAAGTCTGTGTTGTCGTACCATGCTGCAGCAATAAGCCGTTGGTATTTTTCATTTAAGCCTCGTTCCCAGGTGTGGTCAGGATGGGGTGAATAAAAACAAAACTGAATAGTTCTGCTATTCTTGCAAAAGGTAATTTATCAAACAATTAGAAGGATCATTGATGGACTTGTCGCAGATCTCCCGCAAACCCAACAACTTACAGAGTCAATCTGCGATTTCATGCCATCGCTTCTGGCCTTATACGGTCGCCTGGATTTTAACCCTGTCCCTGTTGACAGGCTTTACGGCCCAGGCGGAGGATGTTGGCGTTTACGGTCCTGAGCAATTCACCCGCAGTACGGGCAAACCGGTCAGGTGCAAAAAACCATTGCCGTGACTAATCCTGCCGTTTCTTACCGTCTCTGCTATCGTTAATGGCGGTCTGCAAGTCCATACTCAAATCGGCGAAGTTGGTCAGCGCTGGCACTATCTACTGGAACGGCAGCTTGGTCGCAGGGCCTTCCAACTTTAACCAGCAAACACCCACGCTGACGCTGCCGGTTACGGCCCAATCCACCAATACGCTGACGGTAGAACTGCGAGGCAAACCCGGCAGCAGTATCACCGTGCAATTGTTACGCGGCAATCAGCCACCCATCGCCCATGCCGGGGCCGATCAAACCCTTTACGTCGGCGATACAGGCGATACTCGACGGCATCGCTTCGACCGACAGCGACGGCGATGCATTAAGCTACCGCTGGCGAATCACCGAAGCACCCGTCAACAGCCTCGCCCAATTGAGCAGTAGCGCCGCCATACGTACTGAGTTTCCGGTTGACGGTTACGGCCATTACAAGGCTGAGCTTATCGTTAACGATGGCTTTCTCGACAGCGTTCCCGACCAGGTTATCATCGACACCCGCAATTCTGCGCCGGTCGCGAGCGGTGGAGCAGACCAAAGCGCTTTGTCGGCAGTATCGTCGGTCTTGATGGCGGCTTATCCCACGATGTCGACGGTAATGCCTTGAGCTATCGCTGGAGCCTGATTGAAAAACCCAATGCCAGCAGCGCCGTTCTTATCGACGACCGGTTCCAGCAATGCAGCATTGCTATCGATAAGCCGGGCCATTATGTCGCCAAACTGATTGTTAATGACGGCGAACTGGACAGCGAAGCCGACCTTGTCGCCATCGACACTCAAAACTCCAAGCCGGTCGCCGATGCAGGGCCGAATCAAATCAATAAAACCGTCGGTATTCCGGTCGAGCTGGATGGCAGCCTATCCTCAGATGTCGATGGCGATGCATTGACTTATATCTGGTCCTTACTGCATCAGCCGGTGGGCGGTAGCGCTGTGATCCAACAAGCCGATCAAACAAAAGCCGTCTTTACGCCCGACCAAACCGGCGATTATGTCGGTCAGCTGATCGTTAATGACGGTCAGGCGAGCAGCGATCCCGCGACGGCGCTGGTTACCGTATCCGTAGTCACGCCGGTCAACAATCCCCCGCAAATCACTACCAGCCCGATTACTGACGGCAACGGTGGGCAGTCTCTATAGCTATGACGTAGACGCCAGCGATCCGGATAACGATAGGCTGGTTATAGCCTTAGCGTATATCCTTCCGGCATGACCATCAACGCCACAAAGCGGCTTGATCAACCTGGACACCGTCAGCCGATCAAATCGGCGCTCAGTCAGTTAACGTCTTTGTTACCGACGGCAAAGGCGGCAGCGATAGCCAAAGTTACACGTAACAGTGGCACCAACAGGATCCGTCACCGTTCCGAACCTGGTCAACCTAAGCCGGACTGCCGCAGAGACAGCCATTGTCACTGCCAAATTAACCGTTGGTACGCCCAGTTTTATCAATAGCCCCGCCAGCCCCGGCAGCGTGATTTCACAAAGTCCGAATGCAGGCGCATCGGTAGCAGAAGGACGGCACGTCGCCCTGACTCGTATCTCTAGGCCCTGATCAAGGCTTGCCCCCGATCCGGCGATTATCGCACCCAAAATCGATGCAACCGTGGCGACTACAGTTTCCGCCGCGACCGAGTTCCTCTATTCAGGCAGCAACCCAATCCAGACCGGCGTTGCTCCCGGCACCATAGACGCCAAACGCGTTGCCGTCATTCGCGGCAAAGTGCTGGACAAGGACAACAACGCGCTGCCCGGCGTGACCATCACCATCAAGGATCATCCGGAGTTAGGCCAGACCTTAAGCCGGGCGGATGGCCTGTTCGATATGGCCGTTAACGGCGGCGGCTTGTTGACGGTCAACTATAAAAAAACCGGTTACTTACCGGTTCAGCGTCAAGTCACTGCCCCTTGGCAGAATTACGTCTTTGCCGACACTGCAATATTGATCCAACAGGATGCCAACGTTACCACTATCGATCTAAACGACACATACGCACGATTTTCAGGTGGCTCAGGGCAGCCAAATCACCGATCAGGATGGCGTCCGGCAAGCTACGCTATTGATTCCGAAAGGCACCCAAGCTCAGATTTACAACCCGGACGGCACGCACAAAGTGCCATTACCAGCGCTCAATCTTGCGCCTGACCGAATACACCGTTGGCGCAAACGGCGCCGAAAGTCCATGCCGGGACCTTTGCCGCCCAGCAGCGCCTATACCTATGCCTTCGAAATGAAAGCCGACGAGGCCGATGTCAAAGTCGACGGCAAGGACGTGTTATTCGACAGGGCGGTGCCGTTCTACATCGACAACTTCCTGAGTTTTCCGGTCGGCACTCACAGTTCCGGTGGGATACTACGACCGAGCCAAAGCGGCCTGGATACCTTCCGAAAACGGCAAAGTCATCAAAATCTTCGCCATCAATAACGGCATTGCGGACATCGACAGCGACAACGACAACCTCGCGGACGATGCTGCCAAATTGTTGGCTTTGGGCATTACCGCCGAGGAAAGAGTCTCAACTTGCCAGCGACTTTATCCTGCCGGGAAAACGCTTGAGCGAGTGCAGGTTGACTCATTTGTCCACCTGGGATTGCAACTGGCGATACAAAATGCCGGACGAGCGGGTTCAACCGCGAAATCCGACCGCCGTAATCCGATAAAAACGTGGATGATCCCTGTCAGGCAAGTGGCTCGATCATCGAATGCGAAAACCAGAGTGCTGGGCGAAACTCTGGGCATCACCGGCACGCCGAACACTCTTAATTACCGTAGCGCCGGAGTGCCGGGAAGAAAGGGCAGCAATACCCTGCAGATTCCGGTGAGCGGGGCTACGCTCCCAAGCTCGCTAAAACGTATCGACCTTGAATTGTGGAAGTCGCGGGCCGCGGTAATTGACCCAGAGTTTTCAGCCTGCACCGAATCAAACTGTTCCGTTTGATTGGGATGGCACTCGATGCGTTTGGCCGTATCAGTTCAGGGTGTTCAAGCTCAGCATCCGTTCAGATCGGCTACGCTTACGCCCCGGCTCTATGCAACTTGCCGGCCGGCGCTGTCAGCCGCGTTTTGCGCGCTTCCGGGCAAGTTACCGCCTGAGCGTAATCCTAGCACGTCGACAATCCGGATACTGGCAGAAGCAGACGTGCGCTGTCGGGGAAGACGAACTAACCGTAAGTCGCACAAGCTTGGGCGCATGGAACCTGAATGCACATCACGCTTATGATCCGGTTAGCGCGAACACTCTATCAAGGCGATGGCAGTCAACGTAGCGTTCAAGGCGCGATTGCAAACAATGTCATCACCACGGTAGCGGGTAACGGAACAGCAGGATTCAGCGGCGATGGCGGACCAGCGACTCAGGCTTCAGCTCAGATTACCTAGCGGTATCGCAGTTGGAGCAGATGGCAGCTTGTATATCAGTGATCTTGGTAAGCCATAGAATTCGCCGGGTAGGCCCGGACGGCATCATTACGACGGTGGCGGGCAACGGAACAGGAGGATTTAGCGGCGATGGCGGGCCAGCGACCCAGGCTTCAGCTTAATTACCCTTACAGTATCGCAGTTGCAGCAGATGGCAGCTTGTATGTCAGTGATTATTATAACCATAGAATTCGCCGGGTAGGCCCGGATGGACATTATCACTACGGTGGCAGGCAACGGAACACGCGGATTCAGTGGCGATGGCGGGCCAGCGACCCAGGCTTCGCTTAATGCCCCTGTACGGTATCGCAGTTAGACGCAGATGGCAGCTTGTATATCAGTGATAATGATAACAACAGAATCCGCCGGGTAGGCCCGGACGGTATCATCACGACGGTAGCGGGTAACGGAACAACAGGATTTAGCGGCGATGGCGGACCAGCAACCCAGGCTTTGCTTATTCTCCTGTCGGTATCGCAGTTGATGCAGATGGCAGCTTGTATATCGCAGATATTGACAACCATAGAATTCGTCGGATAGGCCCGGATGGCATCATCACTACGGTAGCGGGTAACGGATCAGCAGGATTCAGCGGCGATGGCGGGCCAGCGATCCAGGCTTCGCTTAATTATCCTTACGGTATCGCAGTTGGAGCAGATAGCAGCTTGTATATCAGTGATACTCATAACAATAGAGTTCGCCGGGTAGGCCCGGACGGCATCATCACCACGGTGGCAGGTAACGGAACAGCGGATTCAGCGGCGATGGCGGACCAGCGACCCAGGCTTCGCTTCTTCCCCTACCGATATCGCAGTTGGAGCTGATGGCGGCTTGTATATCAGCAATGATGCGAAAACCATAGGATTAGCCAGGTTTCTCCCGTATTACCCGGTTTTAACGCGAACGAAATCGCCATCCCGTCGGAAGACGGCACAGAACTCTACCGTTTCGATCCCACAGGACGACACCTAGACAACACTAAATGCCCTCACCGGCGCGACCCTACTTAGCTTTACCTACGATAGCTCAAGGCCGCCTAAACCAGATCACCGACGGCGACGGCCTGAGCACCCAAATCGAACGCGACGCCTTGGGCAATCCCACCGCCATCGTCGCCCCGTTCGGCCAGCGCACCACGCTCGCATTGGACAGCAACGGCTATCTCGCCAAAGCCACCAACCCCGCAGGCGAAAGCCACGAAATGACCTACACCGCCGACGGCTTGCTGACTTCATTTAAAGATCCGCGCGGCAATGCCTCCACCTTTACTTACGATACACTGGGTCGGCTGTTGACTGACGTGAATGCCGGCGGCGGAGGTTCCTCCCTGTCCCGCACCGAACTGGCCGATGGCTATGCGGCTACCGTCACCAGCGCACTTAACCGGGTTACCACCCACGAAGTGCATAATCTCAGTACCGGCAACCGGGAGCGACAACACACCCAGCCCGATAAAACAGCGTCGACCACGCTGGAAAAAACCGACGGCACCGTTGTAACCACCGAGGCCGACGGCACCGTGATTACGCAACTACAAGGCCCCGATCCGCGATTTTCGATGCTGTCGCCGATTACCAAAAGCCTGCAAACCAGCACCGGCGGCCTGACCGCCAACCTGACCGGTCAGCGCACCGCAGTTCTCGCTACCCTCGGCAATCCGTTGAGCCTGACTAAACTCACCGACACCGTCACCTTAAACGGCCGCACCCAGACCACCGTGTACGATGCTGCGAGCAAGACCTTCACGGCCACCAGTCCGGCAGCCAGGAAATCCACGGCAGTGATCGACAGCCTAGGCCGCGTCACCCAGAGCCAAACAACCGGCATCCTGCCTGTCAACAACACCTACGATCTACAAGGCCGTCCGGCCACCATCGCCCAAGGCAGCGGGGCGGACGAACGGCTGGTCAGCTTCGCCTACAATCCGGAAGGCTATCTCGACAGCGTCACCGACCCGCTCGGGCGGCAAGTCAAATACCGAATACGACCTGGCCGGCCGGGTGACCCGGCAAATCCTGCCGGACAACCGCGAGATCCTGTTCAGTTACGATGCCAACGGCAACCTGGCTTCACTGTTGCCGCCCGGACGGCCCGGACACCGCTTTACCTACACGCCGGTCAACCTGACCGAATCCACCGTACCGCCGGATGTGGCCGCGGGCACCAACAGCACCCTGTACCGTTACAACCTCGACAAACAACTGACCCAGGTGCAACGCCCGGACGGCCAGACGATAGACTACAGCTACGACACCGCCGGACGCACCGGCAGCGTCACCGTTCCCGAAGGCAACTACAGCTATAGCTACAACCCAACGACCGGCAAACTCGCCGGCATCACCACGCCGGACGGATTGGCGCTGAATTACACCTTCAGCGGAGCCTTACCGACCCAGACCAGCTGGTCTGGAGCCGTGAGCGGCAACGTCGGCAAAACCTACGACAACGACTTCCGCGTCAGCACCGTCAGCGTCAACGGCGCCAACCCGTTCACCTACCAGTACGACAACGACAGCTTGCTGACAGCCGTTAAAAGCACCGCCCTGGGCATCAACCTGACCCTGACCCGCAACGCCCAGAACGGCCTGCTGACCGGCACCGCGCTCGGCAGCTTGACCGATAGCTATACCTACAACGGCTTCGGCGAAGTCACCGGTTATCTGGCGAAGTACGCAACGGCAGACCTGTACAAGACCGATTTCAGCCGCGACAAACTGGGCCGGATTACCCAAAAAATAGAAACCGTAGGCGGCAGCACCAGCACCTTCGATTACGCTTACGATGTGGCAGGGCGGCTGATCGAAGTGAAACTGAATGGCGCCGTACAGTCCAGCTACGGCTACGACGACAACGGCAACCGCACCGACCTGAACGGCGCACCCATCGCCCACTACGACGCCCAGGACCGGCTGCTCGACTACAACAACGCCACCTATGACTACACCGCCAATGGCGAACTGAAAACCAAGACCGTCGGCACCGCGACGACCGGCTACCACTACGACGTACTGGGCAACCTGAGGCAGGTCATCCTGCCCGACGGCACCGTCATCGACTACCTGATCGACGGCCAGAACCGGCGCATCGGCAAAAAGCGCAACAACGTGCTGGAGCAGGGCTTCCTGTACCAGGATCAACTCAAACCCGTCGCCGAACTGGACGGCAACAACACCATCGTCAGCCGCTTCGTCTACGCCACCGATGCCAACGTGCCGGACTTCATGATCAAAGGCGGCGTCACCTATCGCATTATCAAGGATCATCTGGGTAGCCCGAGGCTGGTTGTCGACATCGCGACCAACACCGTCATTCAACAAATGAGTTACGATGTTTGGGGCAAGGTCATCCAGGACAGCAACCCCGGCTTCCAGCCGTTCGGCTTTGCCGGCGGGCTGTATGACCGCGATACTCAGCTTGTCAGGTTTGGGGCCAGGGATTATGATGCCGAAACCGGGCGGTGGACGGCTAAAGATCCGATTCTGTTTGCGGGTGGGGATACGAATCTTTATGGGTATGTGGTTGAATGATCCGGTTAATTTGTTGATTCAATGGTTTAGAAGCTTGTCCAACTCCTCCACAGGGTCCGGCAGGAGCTAATATCAATAATAATATCAATATTGCTAAAGACTATTCGTGGCTGAATCCTGGAGCCGATCTAGCATTTATTCAACTTGTACAGAATTATGGTATGTGGGATTACAAGCGCCAAGGCGTGCAGTATGAAGATTTTGGCAACTTTAATTTCGGCGCAACGGCGGCTGCAATGGGTTTTCCTTACTATGTCGCGCAAAATGGTGCTGGGATTTATCAACAATTAAAAGGGGCCGCGGATGCAGGGCAAGGTGATCCTATCATGAATTGGCCATATGGTGACGATCCCACGGATGCCAAACAAATTCAAGCAGGATATGACTATGTTCGTAACAATTGTGGCTGTAGCAAATGATTAAATTTTTCCTACATTTTATTTTTAGCATATGGCTTCTGATTCTGCTAATTGGTTGTGACAACCAAGTGCAAAAATTGCCAGAAGGACATGAGGCTACTAGCCAAACAGCACCCGATAGCTTTAGCCGAGCATTCATATGGACACCAGAGCTTGGTGGATTGGGAGCAACAGTTTCTCAGCCTTACCAAGTTTGGATACAGCGTTTACAAGGAGATAAGCAGGAGACGCTGATTATGGAGTCAGACAAAACTAATGGCCTTAAGCTGACATGGGTGGGGCAGAATGTCTTAGAGATTTGCTATGAGCGAGCACAGATAACCCATTTCCGCAATTTTTTTGTGGTGGCTGAGCAAAATTATCCACGAATTTACAAAGTTGAGATTGTTCTGAGAAAAGTAGATAAACTCAGTGATTGCTGATTAGTTAACTCACATAAGGCGGAAAAGCTCGTAGATACCGTCTCGGAAGTCAACTTTAAATGGCATAGTCGAGTTGATAAGGCTTTCGATGATCGTATGATGGATAAGTTGGAGGGGTGGCAGGCCTTACATTTGACATACGTGTCATGTTGCCTTAATCTTCGATCAGCTTAATTTCATATTGGATGTACAGATGGCAAGGCCTTTACGCATTGAATTTGCAGGGGCGCTGTATCATGTAACAGCGCGTGGCAACGCTCGGGAAGAGATCTACTGTGATGATGTTGATCGTCAGCAGTTTTTGATGTTGCTGCAGAATACGGTCAATCGCTACGATTGGTATTGCCACGCTTATTGCCTGATGGACAATCACTACCATTTGCTGGTTGAAACCAGTACGCCAACCTTGTCTAAAGGCATGAAGCTCCTCAATGGCACTTACACGCAATATTTCAATCGACAGCATCAACGCGTGGGCCATGTGTTTCAAGGCCGATTCAAAGCCATACTGGTACAGAAAGATTCCTACTTGCTGGAATTGGCGCGTTACATTGCCTTGAATCCGGTGCGTGCTCAGATGGTACACAGCGCCAAAGAGTGGCGGTGGAGCAGCTATCGTGCAACGGCCGGATATCGTATCCAGTCAGATTGATCCAGCGCGCCAGGATTTTTCGCGAAAGCTGAAATGGGGTCCATCCGATTTCAGCGGCGAAAAATTTTCCTGGCGGTTATTGCCTTCGGCGGCCCGCGTTCGTCCTGCTCCGGCCGCGGCGCACAACTTCCCTTCGGTACGCTGTGCGCCACTGGCCTGCGCAAATGACTTGACGCCGTGTCGGGATGGCCTTGCATTTTGACTACGCTTCCGCTCGCGCTCCAACTTCGTCAAAACGCCCGGCCCCTACGGCTACGCGGGGGTCGTCGTACACCGCTCCACTACCGTTACGCTTCCTGTACTTGTATGTTAAAGCAACTTAACCAGTTTTCATTAGAATAGGCTCCTTCGTCGCACCAACCGTGCTTGGGCTTTTAAACATCAGTTATGAAAGCCAGTTTTATGGCCGTGATATTATGCAGATGCACAAGGATGAGGGCAGGGCGTTGATCAGTAATTACCAGAAACTGGGCTTGTTTAAAGACAATAAACTGGTGTATTTATCGCCACAGCAAAAGGTTGATGTTGTCGATGATCCTTTAGGCGCGCATAAACAGCTGGATATGGATGCCGCCGCTGCGTTGGTAACGGAAAATATGGCTTATTACCAGTCAGCTGATTACATCTGGTCGCATCGGTTGAGCCGGTATCAGTAGTAATGGTATGAAATTAGTCTGTTAATATTTGCATTCGAGTGGGGCGCGCCAAAAAGAGGCGCGTCTTTCAATTTGAGTGTTGAATGTCAACCCTATATAGATTGAGGTGGTTTTATGTACTACATAGTTGAAACTGGCAAATCATTTAATCAAGCATCGACAGATCTTGAGGCAGCTGTTGTCCGTAACGGCTTCGGGGTGCTGCACATTCACGACTTGGGAGCTACGCTTCGCAGTAAAGGCATTGCATTCAATGAGGAGTGCAAGATATTTGAAGTCTGTAATCCGGGGCAGGCTGCAAAAGTTTTGTCGACCGACATGCGGCTGAACATGGCCTTGCCATGTCGTATTTCGGTATTTACTGAGGAAGGAAAAACCAAAATCGGCCTTATTAAGCCAGCGCAAATGCTTTCGGCGTTGTCTCAGGACGCAGCGTTGGTTCAAGTCGCTAAAGAGGTCGAGGAAAAGACAATTCGGATGGTTGATGAGGCGAAATGAATGGCAACACCACTGAGAAACAGGCAAATAAATCAGCCTAGCTCTTAGTTAGGATTGCAATGAACGATTACGTTGCTTTGATTTTGGGTGTTGTATGTGCCGGCATCGGCGGAGAGCTTTTTGTTCGCGGTGCGGTCGGCCTCGCTCATTGGGCGCGGGTTTCTCCGGGTATTATCGGCGCAACCGTTGCGGCATTCGCCACATCGAGTCCGGAATTGTCAGTCTCTATAAATGCCGCTATGGCTGGAAAACCCCAAATCGCCCTCGGCGACGCCCTTGGCAGCAACGTGGTGAATGTTGCCCTGATCCTCGCTCTTGCATTGGTAATTTCCGGAATCCAAAGTCCTCGTGACAGCGTAAAACGGGATTTTCCTGTGGCGTTGCTGATTCCTATAATTACGGGTGTTCTGTTTCTGGATGGCGAGCTTTCCAGATTCGACGGTTTGCTGATGTTGGGCATGTTTCTCGCTTGGCTTGTGGCGGCGGTTATCGAGGCACGAAAACAACGAAGTGCTGCGGAGAAGGTTCTTGGGGAGCATCGAGGGTGGTTGGTCGTTCTTTCGTGCATTGCCGGTCTTGCCTTCCTTGTCGCTGCCGGAAATCTCATTGTGACAGGAGCAAGAGGCATCGCCATTTCCTTTGGCATAGATGAATTCATTATCGGGGCAACTATTGTGGCAGTGGGCACGTCCGTGCCGGAACTTGCGACAACCGTCATAGCCAAGCTTCGCGGACATGACGAGGTTGGCCTGGGAACAATTCTTGGGCAGCAATATCTTCAACGGCATTTTTATCGTTGCTGTCGCGGCCATTATCCACCCCATAACCGTTGCGTGGCGTGAGGTAGCTATTACATTGGTGTTTGGTCTCGTGGCCTTGGTGTTCACTTACCCTACGCGCAAAGGTTTCATTGAACGAAGGCGGGGTGTATTGCTGCTGGTGCTATACGCTGCCTATCTCGCTACTATCATTCTTCAACGGCAAGCAGCCCAATATATAGTTTAAACCGAGAAGGGGCATTTTGGGCTTTCCTACAGACCTTTGCGACTGTCTGAATAATTTGGCCAAAACTTTGATCATAAAAGGGTCGGCAGAAAAGTGGTGCTCACTACTCGGCGTTGCGGTTTTCGGCGGGATTCAAGTTGCCAAGCTTCTCAAACTCCCCTTTTTGCTGCGCATCAACATCAACGCCGACACTGACAATAAAACTGGTAACTGCTTCAATATCCATGGTCGATTTTACGACCTTTGATTGATGTACAACAATGGTGAACCCGGAAGTTGGATTTGGCGAAGTAGGCACATAAACAACCAGCATTTCTCCCATTTTATTGGTGACATAAGCCGGCACCCATAAGCCTTCCTTAGGATACTCAACAAAAATAATTTCTTTAGCCAGACTTTTTTCCCGACTGCCGAGAAGGTTGACCAGTTTTTTGCTGACTCTATAAATCGTCCTGATCATTGGAATCCGGTTAATCAATAATTCAACCTGATGCAGCATCCACATTTTTTCGGATACCGTAACCCTATAACCGGTATAAGCAATTGCAATAAAAGAAAGCGTGAATGCCAGAACAGTTATAAAGACGTTGTTGGAGTACCCGTAAATATCGATAAAAAAATCCCTTAGGATCGTTTCCAAAAACACCAGAACTTGAATGACAATTACAACCGGAATGACCGCTAAAATACCGACTATAAAATATTTCAGACTCGATTTAATGAAACTAAGCATGTTTGACTCCTGGTTCTGGTTCGACAACGCTAAGGAAACTCTTACAGAAGGGGTTCTGCTGAATGCTTGAGATAATAACAAACTTACTTGTCTCGTCTATACAATTTTTCAATAGCTAAACAACGGGAGGTATTCGCATCGGCCTGACATTAATCAGGAAATAAAAAGAGTCAGATTCTTATTTCAAATCCGCTTTTTTTACCCGGATTTTAAGGCCTGAAATTTCTTTATGATTAAGTCCGCTGATTGCTGCATTCGCCTCATTAACACGCGGCATTTCGACAAATCCGAAGCCTTTGGATTTGCCTGTTTCCTTATCGATGACTAAATTGCAGGATTGCACGGCACCATAAGCCTCAAACAGCTCTGTTAATTCAGTTTCGGTGGTTTCGCGGGGTAAATTACGGACAAGTATTTTCATCGGATTCGGGATTGTTTTGACAGGTTGGTAAACTCGGCAACTGCTCCCTGCGTTGCTCTACCTCCTGCATCCATGCAGTCGTTACCCCATTACACACTGTCAGGCGTGTTGCTGGAGTAAGGTTGTTGGCTAATACAAGCCCAATTGTAACTGGGCGACTTCCGACATCATTTCCCGTGACCAGGGCGGATCAAGGACGACTTCAACATTAACGCTGGCGACGCCGGGCAGGGCGCGGATACATTTTTCCACGTCACCCTGAATAACCGGCCCCATGCCGCAGCCTGGAGCAGTCAGCGTCATCATGACGTGGACGTCATTCAGGCCTTCAGCCTGCCGGCGTCACTTTGCATTGATAAACCAGTCCCAGGTCAACGATGTTAACAGGGATTTCCGGATCATAAACCGTTTTCATGACTTCCCAGCAGTTTTTTTCAACCGCTTCTGGACTGGTTTCCGACACCAGCGTATGCAGTTGATGGGTTTCCTTACCCAAGGCATCGGCATCTGCTCCGGCAATACGGACCATGTGACCGTGCTCGGTGACAACGGTATAGTTAGTGCCCAGCGACTGGTGAATGGTGACTTCTTGGCCTTTGCTTAACGTACCGGTATTGCCGTCAGGGATGGTGACAATGTTGACATCCCTGGTTAAAACAACGGTTTCTCTTTCTGCCATAGTAATTCAGTTATAAATGAAAGGTTCGGGCATCAATAGCCTGGCCGGTTACGCCTATGCTTTGTGAGCCAAATAAATACAGGTAAGCAGGCGCCAATGATTCCATTGTCAGGCAGTTTGAGCTTTATCTTCTGCCGGATAGGCCCGCTTTCTTAATGGAGAGTCAACAGGCCCCGGTATCAGGGTATTGACCCGGATTTTGTCCGGATGCTTCATGTTCTTCAGCCAGTATTTTTGCGAAACCTTCCAGGGCTATTTTGGAAACGCCATAAGCGCCTGCGTAGGCTGGTGCTTTTCTGGCAGAAGAATCAGACGTGAATACGATGGAGGCATGCTCGACTCTTTTGCAGCACCGGCAGCAACACCCGGCACAGCAGAAAAGGTGCATTCAGGTTGACGTTTAATGTATGCCCCCAGTCCTTGGTTTTGAACGTGGCGATGGGCGTAAACGAGCTGAATTCAACCGCTGAATGCAGCAATGCCTTGCAGGGAGCCGTATTTTTCATCGATTTTATCCGCCAATTCCTGATACTCGTTTTCATTGGCGCCGGCCAGATCAAACGGATAAATGATCGGTTCGGGAGCATTTGCCGCCAGAATCGCATCGTAAACTGCTTCCAGCTTGGCGATGTTTTTATCCAGCAAAATGATATGCGCGCCGTTCTTGGCCAAGTGTCAAGGCAGCTGTGCTGCCCAAGCCGCCGCCTGCGCCGGTAATTAAAATGACTTGATGTTTTAATGGCATAGTGCTGATGCTATCCAGGTTGATAAGTTGTTCGGGAGACTCGATTAGCGCATCAGCGCCCCAGCTTTCCGGCGTGTCACCGGGTTTAATGATAGCCGTAAAGCGCGGCCAGCGTTTTCATTTCGAGCATTTTTTCCGGCGGTAATATCATGCTGGCATCGCCGATATAGACACATTCCCTGGGATTTACCGCCGCCTGTTTGCAGGCAGCCAGCATAGGTTCCGACGTGGGGTTTGGGGTTTGCTGTGGTATCGCCGCTGATGATGCAGGCGGCTCGATCGGTGAGCTTTAAGGCATCCATCAGCGGGTTGGTAAAGCGTTCCCGTTTATTGGTGACTACACCCCATTTCAGTCCTTGCGCTTCAATGGCATTCAAGCGTGTCTGACATGCCTTTGAAAAAAACCGTGTGTTCGGCAATATTGTTTTGATAAAGATCGAGCATGGTTTCCAGTATGTCTGCCCGAAGTTCTTCCGATATCAGATTGATTCAGGCTTTCGTTAATCATTGCAACGGCGCCAAATGAAATAAACGGTTTGATTTTGTCAGCTGCAACAGTCGTAAGGCCATGACTGCGTTAATGCTTTATTCAAGCATAAAATCAAATCCGGCGCGGTGTCCACCAAAGTACCGTCAAGGTCGAATAACACGCAGGATAATTTGAAATCAGTCGACATCAGCATCTTTACTCGGGACGTTTAAAAGCCGCGATGTAATTGACATCAATGTCTTTGCCGAGGCTGAAACGTTTGTTAAACGGGTTGTATTCAATCCCTACCATGCCCTGAAGCTCAAGGCCTGCAGCGCGGGCTGACTGGCACAGTTCCGAAGGCTTGATAAAGGTTTTATAATCATGGGTGCCTTTAGGCAGCATTTGCAGCACATGTTCCGCTGCAACAATGGCCAACAAATAGGCTTTGGGTTTGCGGTTGAGCGTCGAAAAAAACACCATGCCGCCGGGTTTAACCATGCTGGCGCAAGCAGAAATGATTGAACCGGGATCAGGCACATGTTCCAGCATTTCCATGCAGGTAACATGATCGAAACTTTCAGGCTGTTGCTGCGCCAGCGCTTCGGCGCTGATTTTTTGATAATGCGCGTTAACGCCGGACTCAAGTCCATGCAGATCGGCAATATCAATCAGTTCTTCACTGAGATCAATACCCAGAGCATCGGCGCCGTGTTTAGCCAGACCTTCGGTTAAAATACCGCCGCCGCAGCCCACATCAACAATGCGTTTGCCGGCAATATCCGCATAACGCTGGATAAACTGGATACGCAGCGGGTTAATGTCATGCAGGGTTTTAAATTCACCCTGCGGTATCCCACCAGCGTTCCGCCATCGAGCCAAATTTATTGATTTCGTGCAGGTGTACGTTGTCTGTTGCTGTCATCGTGCTGAACCGTAATGTTAGATTGATATAGTTTACTATATTAGTGGGTTATTCGTCATTTGTTGTTCTTGACGAGGGGTGTTTTTATATTGTTTTGGTCGAATTAACTGGATAAACGCTGCTGCCATTCGGCGATTTTCACCTTTAAATCATCAATATTAATGGTGGTCAGATGACGTTGTTTTAATAAGCGTTTGCCGGCTACCCAAACATCCGTGACTTGCTGCCGACTGGCTGCATAAACGATCTGCGAAACCGGACAATATAAAGGTTGTGTTTCCAGATGTGATAAATCAATGGCAATCACATCGGCGGCTTTGCCGATGCTAAGCGAGCCGCATACAGGTATCAAGACCCAGGGCCTTAGCGCCATTAATGGTCGCCATGCGCAGTGCCGTCATGGCCGGAATGGCGCTGGCATCACCGGCAACGGCTTTACCGAGCAAAGCCGCAGTGCGCATTTCTCCGAACATGTCCAGATCATTGTTACTGGCTGCACCATCGGTACCCAATGCCACATTGATACCTGCTGCCAGACACCGGGCAACCGGGCAAAAGCCGCTGGCCAGTTTTAGATTGGACTCGGGACAATGCACGATATGTGCGCCGGACTCCGCAAACATACTGATTTCCTCATCGGTTAGCTGGGTCATGTGTACAGCCATTAATGACGGGATTGACCAGTCCCAATTCCTGCAATCTTTGCAAAGGCCGTTGTCCGGTTTGTGCTTGTGCCTGCTCGACTTCGTGCTGTGTTTCGTGAACATGCATATGTATCGGCAATTCCAGTTCATCAGCCAACGTTCTGATTTTTTGCAAGGGCTCATCAGATACCGTGTAAGGTGCATGTGGTGCAAAAGCTGTGGAACACAGGTCTGAAAGACGCAGTTGCTCATGCAGGGCCAGGCCTTTTTCAATATATTCGTCGCTGTTTTGCGCCCAGACCGATCGGAAAATCAATGACGATCAACCCGACTTTGGCACGTATGCCATGATGTATCGCCTGCGCCGGCGGTGATCTCGGGAAAAAAATACATGTCATTGAAGCAGGTGGTTCCGCCCAGAATCATCTCGGCAATCGCCAAATCAGTGCCGTCTTTGACAAATGCCTCACTCATCCATTTTTGTTCCAGCGGCCAGATATGGTTTTGCAGCCAGTCCATCAGCGGTAAATCATCGGCAATGCCGCGCATTAAAGTCATCGCAGCATGGGTATGGCAATTGATTAAACCGGGCAGCAATGCATGGTTTTCCAGATTTTCGGTGGTCGTCCCCTGATATTTTTGTTTGGCAAGATCGGTAGGCAGCAAATCAATAATTTTGCCGCTATCAATCACCAGGGTATGGTGTTCGTAGGTTACGGATTCCGGTTCAACGGGTATAATCCAGCGGGCATGGATGAGGGTATCGACTATCATAAGTTGTTCCTGTGTGTGGTCCGGTTAGCTTAACCTGACACTTTTCGTTTACTATGTCCAGCGACGAAATTATAACTTTTTACCACCAGGTTTTATTAAATAATGACACAACAAACTAAATTGACTGTACAAGCCCTGCAATGGACAGGGGATGCTTTAAAAGTGCTGGATCAGCGGCAATTGCCTGAGAATATTGTTTATGATGACTATCGCGATGCGGCAGGCGTGACAGAAGCCATTGCCACCATGCGCGTTCGTGGCGCACCGGCTATCGGTATAGCGGCGGCTTACGGTGTCGCTGCTTTCTGTCATCCAGCATTATTGCAGAAGACCCGGCACACTGGCAGCAAAAAGTAGCGGCCGATATCGACATGCTGGCAAAGTCCAGGCCAACAGCGGTCAATTTGTTTTGGGCATTGGATCAAATGAAAACCTTACTTGATCAGCCGCTAGCATAATCCGCTGGCGGCAATTATTGGCCTGTGCCGAGAAAATCCATGCTGATGATATTGCCGCCAATCACTAAAATGGGTGAACTGGGCGCTGATCTTTTGGCGGGCGCTAAAGGCGTGATGACGCACTGTAATACCGGCGCTTTGGCAACGGGCGGTTACGGCACGGCGCTCGGCGTTATCCGCAGTGCTTACCAAAGACAGCCAATAAACGTCTATGCCGGAGAAACCCGGCCCTGGATATCAGGGCGCAAGATTGACCGTTTGGGAATTGGCGCAAGACGGCATTCCCGTCGACGTTGATTGCCGATTCAGCGGCGGCATGGCTGATGAAATCAGGCGCTATCGATTGGATAATCGTGGGTGCAGACCGCATTGCCGCCAATGGCGATACCGCCAATAAAATCGGCACCTATTCCTTGGCTGTGCTGGCTAAACAGCATGGCGTTAAGGTGATGGTGGTAGCGCCTACCTCGACCATAGACTGGAACTATCGATAACGGCGATCAGATAGAAATCGAACAACGCAACCAGAATGAATTATTGCCTGCGTGTTACATCAAAGATGAGTCATTGGTCAGCGCCTGGAATCCGGTATTTGACGTGACTCCGGCTGAATTGATTTCAGCGATTGTGACTGAGCGTGGCGTCGTATTGAATCCTGCTGAACAAGGTATGAGAGGTTTGAAAAAATGATATTTGATAAAAAAGGCAATAATCCGGCTTTAGCCGTGGGCTATTTGTTTAAAGGCCTAAAATTATTGGGCAGCCCGGAATTACGCACGTTTATAATTGATTCCGGTTTTAATTAACGTCGTGTTGTATAGCGCCGCCTTAATGCTGGGCTATTACTATATTTCGCGATTTGATTGATCAGTTCATTCCCAGCTGGTTGCAATGGTTAAGCTGGGTATTATGGCCGTTATTTTTCATCAGTTTTTTCATTGTCGGTTTTTTTACCTTTACGGTATTGGCTAATTTGATTGCCGCCCCTTTTTACGGCAAATTATCAGCAAAAACGCTAGGCAATCATAACCGGACAGACTCAGCGCAAGCGCCGAACAGCCATTGGCTAAAGTCATGTTTGCAGAATTAAGGCGTGCCGGCTATCTTGTGACCAGAGCCTTGCCGTTGCTGATACTGTCGATTATTCCCGGCATCAATGTGATTGCACCTTTTCTGTGGGCTTTGTTCGGCGCGTGGGGCATGGCGCTGGAATACATGGCTTATCCACTGGAAAATGAAGGTGTGTTGTTCTCTGAACAGAAACAACTGGTTAAAAGCATAAGGCTGGGCGCGTTAAGCTTTGGCGGAGTGGCGGTGATGGGGCTTACCATTCCGGTGCTGAATATCATCGTCGCACCGGCTGCGGTCATTGGTGCGACTATTTATCTTAATGAGATAAAGCGGCGTTAAGGAAGTGCTGAATAAATTGCTTTAGTACAGGGTACGACGAGGATCTCCTGAGCCCTCCGGCGAAATCAAAAGCTACTGTTTTACCGAGTCTGTAGAAAGGTTAAATCAGCGCTTCTCTAATGACATCACGATTGCACTGCAAGAACACAGGTTGCATATTGTCAGAATGGCAATATGCAACCTTCTTAATACAGAGGTTATTTTCTGACTCCAAATTATTCGCACTGGATACGAATGAGTTTACCCTGTTCTTTTGCCAATAAAGAGTTTAACATCGGCAGCGTAACTGGCGAGTTAGGCTTTTTTATAAGCAACTGTCAATATACTGTCGTGCGATGACGGATTTCGATTCCCTCGTTCGAGACTATTTCAAAGCGGGTGCCCGATTTATGCCGGATGCAGTGAATTAGATTTTAAAGATTTTATTTCGTTATTTTCAATTCGGTCGGGATTTGACGGCTCAAAACATTTTTGAGCTAACGGTCATATAAAGATTGGCCGAATGTGTTGAACCGACCTTTAAGGAGTTAGTCATGAAAAGTTTAAACCGTATGAAAATCGTGCCATTGTTGATTTCAATTATTTCTGTCGGCTGCGCCGATACCGGCGGCAAGAGCGTTCTCGGTACCGTCGATACCGGTTTGGCTACTGTAGGGCAGACCGCGCAAACAGGAAGGGCTGTCATTGAGGCCGGTAAGACCGCCGCGACTGGAGTACCGGTAAGCCAGGGCAGTTTGACCAATGTTCTGGTTAGTCAATTAGGGGTGACCCAGCAACAAGCGCTAGGCGGTGCCGGGGCAATTTTTCAGGCCGCCAAAGCCAAAATGGCGCCGCAAGCCTTCGCCAGCTTGTCTCAATCCATTCCCGCCATGTCCCAAATGCTGGCCGCGGCTCCGCAAGTCAGTCAACCTTTATCCGAAGCCACTTCGATGATGGGGAGTGTGGGCAGTACTCTCAACACGATGACATCGCTGGCATCCTCGTTCCAGCAGTTGAACCTGTCGCCGAATATGGTTAACCAGTTTATTCCGGTGGTCGTTGATTACGTCAAAAATACCAGCGGACAGATGACAGCGAATCTGCTTCAATCGGCGTTGACGGCGCCTTGAGCACGGAATTTGTGATTTTTTGGATCATCTAAACTGAAAGAAAAGATCAGGTCTTGCATTGCTACATAGAATTAAATCTTATTTATTATTGCCAATACCCTAATAATTCTATGTTCCCGGTAATTTAGAATATTTAGTGGAGACATAATCTATCCTTACTAAAGGATCTACTTATGATTGATCCCAAAGATTCATCACCTCAGGCGATATTAAGAGACAGCAAGACAAAAGAAATATCGCAAAACGACAGGGACACCAAGAACCTGCCAACGCTCTGCTTTGCAACCTTGGGCGTCGTGTATGGAGACATCGGCACGAGCCCACTTTACGCTTTTCGCCAGGCTTTGCATGGCGATGCTTTGATTTCACACAGTTCAGATAATGTCTTAGGGCTGTTATCGCTGATCTTTTGGGCGTTGATTATCATTATTTCGATCAAATATCTGTTGGTTCTGATGCGTGCGGATATTGAAGGCGAAGGGGGCATTCTGGTTCTTCTGGCCTTATTGAGACCTTGGGGCGATACCTCGCTCAGAAGTCGCAAGGTATTGATAGCACTAGGTTTGTTCGGCGCGGCTCTGCTTTACAGCGATGGAATGATTACCCCGGCGATATCCGTCTTGAGTGCGATCGAAGGAGTCGGTGTGGCGGCTCCCGAACTAAAGTCTTACGTCGTCCCGCTTACCCTCGTAGTGCTGGTATTGCTATTCTTATTTCAGAAAAAAGGCACCGCCAGCGTCGGCAAGGCCTTCGGGCCGGTGATGTTGATCTGGTTTTTGATATTGGCCTTGCTCGGTTTGACAAACATCCTGCACCAGCCCGAAGTCCTTGCCGCGGTAAATCCGGCCTACGCAATTAACTTCATTTTACACAATGGAACGACTGGATTTCTGGCTCTTGGCGCGGTGTTTCTTGCAGTGACAGGCGGTGAAGTCATTTATGCGGATATGGGGCATTTCGGACCACTTCCAATCCGGCTTATGTGGTTCTCTCTGGTTTTGCCGGCACTGCTTTTGAACTATTTTGGACAAGGGGCGCTGGTTCTTAAAAACCCGAATATCATCACCGAACCCTTTTATCAGCTGGCTCCAAATTGGGCGATATACCCTCTCATCCTGCTCGCCACACTAACCACGGTGATAGCCTCACAAGCGGTTATCTCAGGTGCCTTCTCCTTGACCCGGCAGGCTATTCAGCTTGGGGAAAGTCCACGGTTAAGAATCATTCAGACATCTCCTGAAACCATCGGACAAGTGTATGTTCCCGCTATAAACTGGATGCTTATGATCTCATCTGTGGCGCTGGTCTTGGGCTTTGGAACATCAGCCAAGTTGGCGGGCGCATACGGTGTCGCGATCACTTCGACCATGGCAATCACGTCCGTCCTGGCCTTTTTCGTCATGCGAAGAAGAAGACAATGGAGTCTCATCGGCGCAGGAATGTTATTCGGTTTTTTTCTAGTCGTCGATTTGGTGTTTCTCGGCGCGAATCTACCTAAAATACCCCAAGGAGGATGGTTTACACTGCTTGTTGCAGGTATTGTTTTTACCTTGATATCGACCTGGCGGCAGGGTCGGACAATTCTTGAATACAAACTCAGAGAAGCGACAAGGTCGCCGGATGAGTTCCTGGCGAGAATCGACCAGGTTCCTCCGGTTAGAGTATCCGGCACAGCGGTGTTCATGACCGGACGCAAGACTGGATCGTCTCCGATGCTTTTTCACCACCTTGCACACAATCAGGTGCTGCACGAGCAGGTGATATTGTTGACCGTTGTCACGAAGGATGTTCCCAGAGTTCCGGCAGCCGAAAGGCTGGAAGTGATTCTATTGAGACCAGGCATATATCGCGTCTTCGCCTATTATGGTTTTATGCAAAGCCCCAATGTGCCTGTGGCGCTCAGGGAGTGTGAACTCCATGGACTCAATGTCGATTTGGAAAAAACGACTTACTATCTTGGCTGGAAGGCATTGATCCCTTCGCGGGAAATTCCCGGAATGTCTTTTTGGCGAAAAACTTTGTTCGCGTTCCTTTCAAGGAATGCTTTTCGTGCTACGGCGTTCTATGCAATTCCTCCGGAACGAGTCATCGAGATTGGCATCTATATCGAGTTTTAGCTAATTAATCCCTGTCGAACCGTTCTGCAAAAGCGCAATTGAGTGTGTTTATAAAGCCGCGATGGCGAGAAGCTTTTTCATCAGCGCGCCCTGATTATGCACGTCAATTTTCTGCATGATTTTTTTGATATGGTTCATGACCTTTTTCGTATATCGGTAGGTGCTAATATCACTTCTGGTTGGATGTATGCCGTTAATCAATTGATTTTTAATCATCATTTTATGGTGATTAAAGGTTTGAATATGATAGATATAAGGAAACATTATAATCATTAATCAGGCCTCTCCGTTTCATAGGTGTGCCGGTGGGGACTAATGAATCATGAAACGCAACCCTAAATTATTAATCACGGGCCACAGTGGTTTGATTGGCAGAATCTTGTGGCGCGACTTGGCGGATACTTTCGAACTCTATGGGGTTGATATTTGCCTGAGCGAGCAAACCGAGAATGTATTTCGAGCCGATATTTCAAATCCTGAGCAAGTTTATGCTGTATTCGAACGAATCCCCGGGCTTGCTTACGTCGTTCATTTGGCAGCCGATCCGCGTGTTAATGCAGACTGGCAATCAGTACTGGTGAACAATATTGCCGGAACCAAGAATATATATGATGCAGCAAAGGCGCATGGGGTCAAGCGAGTCGTATTCGCAAGTTCAAACCACGTTACAGGCGCCTATGAAGGTTTTCCTCCAAGCCTGCATACCCAACCAAATCCGACCTTAATTACGCCGCAACACCCAATTCGTCCAGATGGATTCTATGGAGTCAGTAAAGCTGCCGGGGAAGCGATTGCCAGAATGTATCATGAGTTGCACGGCCTTGAGTCAGTATGCCTTCGCATTGGCTCAGTTCTGAAGGACGATGATCCTACCAAGAATGCCCGCAGTCAGAGTATGTGGCTCAGCCAGCGAGATCTCGTGCAATTGGTGAAAAAGAGCCTTTTGGCTGAGGTCAAGTTTGCTATTTATTATGGTATTTCGAATAACAGAAAACGGTTCTTGGATATTTCCAATGCAATGGCAGAGATCGGGTATCAGCCTGAAGATGATGCTTCAACTCGCTGATATTGGCAAAAGCATCTGCCCAACCCGCTTGCAGGCGACATTACTCCGCTATCGCTTTGCAATGCGC
>CAVZRB010000017.1:0-92585 GCA_963777585.1 uncultured Gammaproteobacteria bacterium
GGTCTTTGTGCAGTAGTTTCCGTGCAGATGATAGCCGCCGTAATGGTTGAGGTGGGATTTATTGCATTGTTTCCGCGCGGATAACCTGGCAGTTGATACGAAATCGGTACGCACCTAATTACAGGCGAGATAGGGGTTAGAGAGTGATTCTTTGCGTTTTTGGTCGCAGTTTGGTACACGCACGTTGTCGCAGTCAAACGCTGATGTGAATGCGGGGTTGAACCTGTATTGTCACACTGGAAGTCACATATGGAAAGCCCAGATTCAACATTGAGTCTGGGCTTTACCTGTTAAGCTGTTCTTATTGTTATTGAACCTAACAACCATTCCTCCTCAGAAATTGGTAGGCATATTGTATATTGCAAATTTGTAAAAAAATATACGTACGATTACTTATAAGCTGCAAAACGGCTTTTAATTCTTTCCACCTAATAGACGCGATTTTGCCAGCCAACAAATACAGAGCGTGCATTAAAAAACAATAAGATAACAATTATTACTGGTAAACTTTGACAGTCTTTTATTGTAAAAACTGGCAAATTTTCAACGCCGTTTCACAAAATGAGGTTTCCTTGCGGAAAGAAATTCGAGCTTATATTCAGCCCTTTATGCTATCTACACTGACCCAGACTCTGCTCGATATACCGCACTTTCCTGGTATGAGGGTATCTGATTGTGATGGCTATTTAGGGTGTGAAAAAGTAATAACGGAACATGACTTCACGCTGTTTGTGACGAAAAAGCGTATTGAGATTTTCGCTCAGGATGAATTGGTGGACAGCATTGTCAATGCCATAATGTCTAATGCCAATACCCATCAGCAGGGCGTAGACGATGTCTATATCATTAATGTTGATGAAAGCTGGCATATCAGCTCCGGCGAGCGAGGAAATAACCTGGCATGATGCTGCTGCATGGATAGCACTAAACCGTTAAGTACTTCTCATAATAATCCTGCCTTATGTAGAAAAGCTCTGGTGGAAAATTGAAAATCTACCGGGGCTTTTTTACTTGGGAGACAATGTCTGTGTTAATCAACATACAAAACTTACCAGGGAAGCGAGGGAAATCAACATTAAAAACTTTCCAGGCACCAAGATTACTTTGTACGAAATCAATATCCTACGAAAACTGATCTGGTAAAGTCCATGTTGATAGCTGGAAAGTAGGTGGCGTTGATTTACACGTAAGATATTGTTTTATATTTCACAAATAGATCTACACCCGTTGATAGCTGTATTATCTATCGGGCTTATCCAAAATACGGTTTATCATGGGGGTCTGTTGCGATACTCTATCGTCTAGAGTCAAGTCGATCATGCCTTTAAGATCTAGAAAACGTTTCTCAGCTTCTTTTAGGTGTTCTGTTGCTTTAGTCAAATCACCATCTTTTACAGCTTCTCGAGCTTTTTTCAAATAATCATTAGCACGGTTACGATAACGGTCAACTTTATCGTTAGCATTGATTTCTTTACTTAACTTTAATGCATCTTTGATATCGTTTATAACGACATCGCCACCGGCATTGGCATTGATAGCAATCAATGCTTTAGTCACTTGACCTACAGTGGCCTCAATTCCTTCCATTGGAGTCATTTTGTTACACGCATGCCATCCCCAAACAGACGTCAGCAGTAACCGAAGAATCCCTAACAAGAAAGTGCCAATGTAGTCGCCACGACAGCTGCTTTTTAATAATTTCATGTAATGTAATCCTCGTTGTAGTTATTATTATTAGGTCTGCAACTGCCTAAGATATTAAGGATATTTAATTAGTTACATGACAATGTGGACTTTATCATAACTGTTGCGATTATTAAATCAATTAACTCGGTTCTTGGAATTCAGAGCATCTCAAATAATAGCAATTAACATTCTAAATTAAAGCTATAGCTCTAAATGCTGGGCAAAAAAGCGCTGCCTACCCTACATTTGACTGCCCGCTTGGGGTCCGTGTACAGGCTTTCACGAATAGCAGTAGTCGGCCAAAAGCTGTCTTTCAATGGCGTGTTGCATGCAAACTTTATCAAACCTTTTTTGGAAAGGAAGTAATGTCGTGTTTGTTTGTACACCATGCCTTATTGGCTTGAACTCGGTTCAATCAAAACAATCATTTAGATGGATTTATGAGAAATATATGACAAATTAGATTTTTTATAAGTCAATTGATGTCATATATATCACGTTAGGCCCCCCTACCTGAGGAGTTGCGCTTATGCCAAAAAGAATTTCAGTGCCATCCACTCAATTGTCTACTCAGCACTGGCTTTGGGTAACACGGCCGCTGTACTACCTAAATGAATTTGGGGAAGATAATGAAAATCTCAATCCTTCGAAAAACGAAAACATAAGCGGCTGGTGGACCTGCCATCGAAATACACGTAGAGGAGATCTAATACTTCTATGGTGTACTCGCCCAAAAAGCGATATTGGATATCTGCTTCAGGCGAAATCCGATGCATATTCTATTGCTGATGACTCATATGCTCAAAGTTATGGTTGGGAATATGGCTGTGATTACCTTCCACTCTTTAAATTCCAGCGCCCTTTGACAATTTCTGAAGTTCGTAATGACCCATATCTACTCGATTGGCCAGCGCTTCGTTGCCAATTCCAGAATTCGTTCTTCGAGATCGCACCTGAAATTTGGGGTCAATTGGTTCGTCCACTTTCAGAGAAAAATCCTTGGTTCAAACCTGTTCTAAAAAAGCTACAAAGCGATCAACCAATTGCACAAGAGATACTTCTCGAAGAGGATCTTGAAAATCATCTTGTCGAAAATTTAGAGAGTCTACGCACTTATGGGTACGACCTAAATTCATCGGTAGACAGGTCGTATGCAAAGGGGACGGTGGGAGAATCGACCTCCTTTGCCTCGATCAGAAGACGGACCGATATGTTGTGATTGAACTAAAAAATGTTCGCGCCGGGCCGAACACCTTCGGACAGGTTATGAGCTATGTAGGTTGGGTAGACGAGCACCACCCAAAGCAAAATCGAGCCTTGGGGCTAGTCATCGCCAGGGGTGTTGATAATCGCTACCTTAGAGCTGAAAAGCTAATTTCTGACGTTATTAATTATTTAACTCTCGAACAACTTGGTCTCCTATAATCTTAATCTGGCCCAGCCCTTTACTCAAGCGGGTCGGCGAAAAAGCGCGCTGCCCCTTTAACTCCACGTTATCAGTATTCAAAATAATTATTGCACCGTCTCACCATCCGGTTTGGGGCGGGTACTGACTTTCGCTAATATCGGCAGGCGGCCACTTAATCGTTTAGCCAAATATCTTGAATATTGCTTGAGCCACTAAAATCCATAAGGTGAGCGCATTCGCTGTGAATGTTGACAAGTGATATATTGCGACCTTTTGGAATCTTAATTAATCCACAAGGGAAGATAGGATCAAAAACGTATGATTACTCCCATCAATCAGCAACTGCTCAAAAAGCTTAGTATGGAGGCGGTAGCTTTGCCTCGCCGTCGTAAGAACCACAATTTCCATGAAAATAGTGAAGCCCAATCGCACCGATTATTAAATGCTATAGAGCCAAATTCATATGTTATGCCACACAAACATAATGACCCAAATAAAGGGGAAACTATAATTTGCCTTTCTGGCAAACTGGGCTTAATAATTTTCGACTCAACAGGTAACGTTGAGCAAAAGCTAACATTAGAAGCAAATAGTGAAACTGTTGGCGTTGACATTCCTTACGGTACTTTTCACACAGTACTCGCACTGAAAAATGGAACAGTGTTCTTTGAAGCTAAAGCCGGGCCATTTGTTCCAATTAAAGCTGAGGAGCAAGCATCATGGGCCCCAATCGAAGGTGATGATTTAGTTAAAAATTATCTCACAACACTCTATGCCATGTTTAATTAATCGGTATGACGGGTGAACCAATTTTTGACTTCACAACCCTGTTTTTCATATCGCTTTTTTGGACCGGCTTCGGTCTATTAGTTGAATAGCTCTAAACGGCCCAGAGTGTGTCAAAACGTGGTGTTTGATATAATAGCCGCCAATATATTGATGGAGCCAGCGGATGAAACGTTTCATTGAAGGCGAATGCCGTACACAAACCACGTTGTTGCCTGAAAGCATCGACGACTACATTACTGATACCAATCCCGTTCGCATCGTTGATGTGTTTGTCGATGAATCGACTTGGGCCAGCTAGGATTTGAAGGTATAAAGCCTGCAACCACCGGCAGACCTGCTTATCATCCCGCGATTCTCCTGAAAATCTACATCTATGGTTACCTGAACCGCATCCAATCCAGCCGCAGACTTGAAAAAGACTCAACGCAATGTCGAGCTCATGTGGCTCACGAGCGATTGACACCCGATTTTAAAACTATCGCTCGTTTCCGTAAGGAAAACGGTAAAGCCATACGGAGTGTCTGCCGCCAATTTGTCGTTTTATGCCAAAAGCTGGGGCTATTTGCAGAATCATTAGTCGCTATCGATGGCAGCAAATTTAAAGCCGTTAATAACCGGGATCGAAATTTTACCAGCGCCAAGTTGCAACGGAGAATGGAAGAAATTGAGTCGAGCATCAATCGGTATCTCACTGCACTCGATACCGCTGATCGGCAAGAACCGACTGTTGCAAAAGCCAAATCTGAACGTCTACACGATAAAATCGCTGCTCTCAAGGAACAGATGAAAGTCCTTAAGGAAATTGAAGTCCAGCTTAACAAAACAGAGGATAAGCAAATTTCTCTGACCGATCCCGATGCACGTTCCATGAAATCAAGAGGGGCGGGTATTGTTGGTTACAATGTTCAGACGGCGGTTGATGCCAAACATCATCTGATTGTCGCCCACGAAGTAACGAATAAGGGTAGTGACCGAAACCAGCTATCTTCAATGGCTAAACAGGCACAAATAGCAATCGGGACAGAAGACCTGTCTGTTATTGCAGATCGCGGCTATTTTAATAGCGATGAAATTCTCGCCTGCCATGAAGCGGGTATTACTGCTTTTGTACCTAAATGTAAAACATCAGGCGCCAAGGCGGCGGGACGATTCGATAAGGCCGATTTTATTTACGATGCTAACACCAACGAATATGTATGCCCTGCGGGACAACGTCTGATTTGGCGATTTGCCAGGGTTGAACACGGATTAAAATTGAGCCGCTACTATAGCTCACATTGTCAACAATGCCACATCAAAACAAACTGCACGCCAAGCCCCTATCGACGTGTTAGCCGATGGGAACATGAAGACGTTCTTGAGGCCATGCAAACTCGTTTGGATAACGCTCCAGATAGCATGAGAATACGACGCCAGACGGTGGAGCACCCTTTCGGCACTCTCAAAGCCTGGATGGGAGCAACCCATTTTCTGACCAGGCAATTGAAAAATGTCAGTACGGAAATGAGCTTGCATGTTCTGGCGTATAACATGAAACGGGTCATGAATATAATGGGTACCACTGCCATGATGGAGGCAATAAGGGCATAAAAGCCCATACTTACCTCGCACAAAGCGGTATTACCGACAAAAAACGGATTAGATGACAATCAATTTCGAAATTCACCCAATTTGGGGAGACCGATCAAAAATTATCACGAATACGCTTGTTAAAAACCGGATGTTGGAATGACAAAATGACGGAATTATTTTTTACGTTTTTACACAGGCTCGGCCAAAACCGGACTTTTGTAGTTGATGCCGAAACCGTAAATTTCTGATCAAATGCCTTCACCCGCTGGCCTATTCAATGCATTGTGGTTGATGTCACTATATTCGGCCATTTTGTATTTTCATCCGAATTGGATTGCTGATTGACTTTCTCCAGGGTATTGGCAATGTATTACCGGAGGAGGATACTTAGGATGACCCTTTTCCAAAATAGGCACAAATCATGACCACTACTAAAAAACTCAAATGGCTTTTATCGCTGGTGCTAATTTTCGGTGGATTTACGATTTATAAGTTATTTGAGGGGCTGGTCCATAATCCTGCCTATCAAGAATATGAATGGATATTCAAAATCATTTCGGAATTTGGCCTGTTCGTATCCGTCGTCGTTTCGGTTGGTTATTTTCATCACTGGTTTATCGCTGCTGAAGAGCACAAGGAATCCGAAATAAGTTTGCGTGAAACTCTTTCCAAGTACGTAGATAGTATTTTGCTGAATTCCGTTAAAAGAGGATTTTCCGGTATCACCAATAAAGAATTCGATTTCAGCCAAATTATGCAAGGATTAAAATCGGGGGATTATGTCTATTGGCTGATCACCTTCGACCCTCGCTTCAAAAACAAATCGCGGGAACTGGAGAATGGGATAAAAAATGGCGTGCATTTCAGGGTGTTGATTTTAAAAGCCGATTGCCGCATCGGCGAATTGCGCGCAACGGAAACGACCGGCTTTAACCCGCACGAATTCAACGAATACTCCAAATTATTCAAAGTTTCACTAGAAGATGTGATTAGCCGCATAGGAGATAAGATAACGGGGTCGTTAGGCGTTTTTGTATACGATGGCCTGCCCTGCATTCCCCTGTTTATCATCATCCGCAAAGAGTCCAGAAAAGTTGAAGTTTATAGCAGCTATTATTTAACCGAGCCGGTTTCGAAAATGCCTTATCTGCATTGGGAAACGGGGCTTAATTTCAGCGAGCAGACTTCGTTCGAATCGGAGTGCTGGAATATGGCAGAGCTGTTTCTCGACTATTTCAAGACACGCTGGGAGATGGAAAAAGAAAAACTTTATGGCACCACAGGAAAAGAAGTCGCCGAAAATAAAGATTTTATTTTTGCTCCAGCCTCAGCCAGAGAAAAATGTATTGAGCTTTTTATTGAATAAAATAACCTTCTCAAATTTTAGCCAATTTAACTGGGATGGAACAAATCCGGCAACTATTTTGGGAAGCGCATAGCAATAGATAAAATCATGTCTAAAGTGACTCAGTACCGCCGAATGTCTCTTTTGGGTCGAAATTTGCTATTCGCAATCCATCGTCCAAAGTGTCCGATTTATGACCGTAAGCCACCGGTCAGGTTCCTCCTTTGTCTTAGATGCCCACCAAAAATACCCCGCTGGTTTCCTAACAGGGCATTTTTTAGTCTCAAATCAGCCTCAATAAATCAACACGATTTCGGAGGAGTTTGGTAAGGCTTTTTCTTTTTCGCCTGCCGCTACTGGCCCAGAGCACAAATCGATTGGCTGGAACAAAACCTGGCAGGGCCGGTTTGGAAGCTGTCGGCATGGTCGAATCGACTGATGAGATGGAATACCATTTAAAATGTGTTAGCATTGCAATTGCCTTGGAATTTCTCAGGTAAAGAACACCCCTAACAAAACTTATAATAGGATACTACTATGAAAACTAAAGCAATTATAGCTGCAGGTTTAGTTACTTTGGCGTTATTGGCTGGCTGCAACAAAGAAAAGGAATCCACCTCCAGCACCACTACAAGCGTTACAACAACACCAGCTCCGACTGAAGAACCAGCTACAACTAAAACTCAGGAATCGACTACTACTACCACCGAAACACGAAAAAAAATAATATACGATTCGCCGGTACCCAATCTTCTGATTGGGTACCGTATCTTGCAAGCTCCGGCTTTCTGCAATGGGGCGCAAGAGCTAAAAAAGCCAGTAGCTTGTATGAAGTGCAACCGAATACGTGACGTCGGAGCCGCAAATTCCGTATTACGCAAGCTCCCCATACAGACTATTTAACGTCCTGACCTCCGTAGTAAAAATTCCTTAGCATCCGCAACATCGGTTAATATTTGCATCTACGATTATCCACCTACCATTTTTTCTAAATCATGTTTTTTGCCAAGGATTTTATTGAGACCGCTGAAGGGCTTATTTTCGCCGTTGTAGGGCAGGGCCTGGAAGATGGCAAAGCGCTGTGTTTTTTGCGCTATGTGCGTGAGTCTTCCGGCTGGAGAAAATACCAGACTGTAGAGGCTAATGCTTTCCTCGAACAAAATCACCCTGATTATCTGCATTACTCCATGGTTTTAGATGCGCATTTGCATGCGGTCGCAACAGAGCGGATCGTAAAACATCATCAGCCCAAACATAGATTGCAGCAGATTATCCAGTCAGATCGACATGATGCTATTGAGCGGGACCTGTTCCGGTTGTGTGAGTTATTTGAGCAACACGGGCTGGATTTGGCGCAAACCGGGATTACGGGATCAATATTGGTTGGCGTGCAGAACCAAGGTTCGGATATTGATCTGGTTTGTTATGGCAGGGATGTATTTCACCAATGCAGGGCAATTACCGGCAAGCTTATCGAGTCAGGGGCGTTGCAGGAACTGAATGATCTGGATTGGCGTCAATCTTATGATCGACGTTCATGCGAATTGAGTTATGAGGAATATGTCTGGCATGAGCGGCGTAAATGCAACAAGGCCGTCATCAACGGGCGGAAATTCGATTTGAATTTCATTGACCATTCCGCAAGTTCAGAGGCTGTCAGTTATCAAAAATACGGGGCGATTACTTTGCAATGCAGGGTGGTCGATGATACTCATGGATTTGATTATCCGGCCAGATTTAAAATAGACCATGAGCAGATCGATACAGTCGTCAGCTTTACGGCAACCTATACGGGGCAGGCTGTCAGCGGTGAATGGGTTGAGGTTTCAGGCATGCTGGAGCAAACGGAACAGGGCGTCAAACGCATCGTGGTGGGCGCCAGCCGTGAAGCGCACGGGGAATATATCAAGGTTATTGAGTGCTCAAGTTAGCTGATTTCTCCGCGGTTATTTTTGATATGGACGGGCTGGTCCTGGATACCGAGCCCACCTATTTTCTTGCCTGGCAGCAGGCTGCAAGCGCGATGGGTTATGATTTTTCCGAGCAGTTTTGCCTGTCGCTGTCAGGATTGCACTATAAAGACGTAGAGTTAAAACTGATCGAATATTGCGGTTCTGATTTTAATCTGCAAACGTTTAACCGGTTAAGCGGCGAGTTTTGGCGCAAGAACGTTACTGCCAATGGCATAAAAACCAAGCATGGATTTACCGGGTTGCTGAATTTGCTCATCCAGCAAAAAGTCCCCTATTGCCTGGCTACTAACAGTCTCGCTGTAAATGCCTTGGAATGTCTTGAGCTGGCTGGGATAAAGGATGTTTTTCCAATCATTGTTACCCGCGATCATGTTCAGCAAGGCAAGCCGGAGCCGGATATTTTCTTGAAAGCAGCCGAGTTGATGCAGGTTAATATCAGCCGGTGTCTGGTCCTTGAAGATTCTCATGCCGGAATTGAGGCAGCATCCAGAGCCGGGGCTTTTTCTGTGTTTATACCTTCACATATTGCCGGTTGATCCGCTGACAGTCGAGCTATGCGATCTGATGATGAATGATCTGGCGCAATTGACGGACGCTATCCGCGCTTAGTTCGCAGCCGATAGGCTGATCATGTATAATTTTTACAACTTTTCGCATTACGACACAGCATAACACCTTGATAGTTCAACATTCTAAAGTCTCAGTCATCGCCCCGGCCAGATTGCACATGGGGTTCATCGATTTAAGCGGATCATTGGGCCGTCATTTCGGAAGCATCGGCGTTGCGCTCAACGAAATCAACACGAGATTGTCGGTAACCAGCGCCGAGCAACTCACCATTACCGGCCCTGCCGCACAGCGGGCAGAAAAATGCGTCGCCATGCTTTGTCAGGCGTTAAATGTTTCCGACAAACTGAATATCACGATAGAAGCGGCTATCCCTGAGCATGTGGGTTTGGGTTCAGGCACGCAAATGTCGATGGCAATCGGCGCCGCGCTTAATGAATTTTACGGTTTAGGCCTTACTGTGCGTGACATTGCCGCCTTGACGGACAGAGGCTTGCGTTCCGGCATCGGCATCGGCGTTTTTGAACAGGGCGGTCTGGTGGTTGATGGCGGTCGCGGCGAAAAAACCATCACGCCCCCGGTTTTGTCGCATATGGACGTGCCGGAGGACTGGCGGTTTATTCTGGTGTTTGACGAGCGTGGCCAGGGACTGCACGGTCAGCAGGAAATACAGGCATTTAAGGAACTGCCGTCTTTTCCCCAGCAGGAAGCCGCGCGCTTATGCTATTTATTGCTGATGCAGGGTTTACCCGCAGTAGCTGAAAACGACATCATTAAATTCGGCGATGTGATTACCCAGCTGCAACGCTCGGTCGGCGAGCATTTTTCATCGGCTCAGGGCGGTGTTTTTACCAGCCCTGAAGTCGCACAGGCCATGAAATGGTTTGAACAGCAAGGTGCGGTGGCTATTGGTCAAACCTCATGGGGGCCAACCGGATTTTGCGCGATAGCCGGCGTAGAGCTGGCTGAATCTTTGGCCCGCCAGGCCAGAGCGGAATTTGCGCATTTTGAACAATTGAGTTTTGTTGTCGCCAGTGCACGGAATAGCGGCGGGGATGTTTTTGCGGGTTAGTAATGGTCTTTGATGTAGGCCGGTAGCGTGGAAATAATACTGATAGTCGCCAGCTCTGGGCGTATGCTGGCGCAGGCTGCAAAAAATACCGGCTTGAAGCCCTTGGTCATTGATCTGTTTGCCGATCTGGATACGCAAAGCTACGCAAAAGATTTCCGCCGGATAAAATCACTAGCCGAACAAGACCTGGCACCTGCCGTAGATGATTTTGTCGAGCGTTATGCGGTAACCGATGTCATTTACGGCAGCGGTTTTGAATACTATCCTGAAAGCCTGCGTTATCTGGATAGCCGGTTGACTGTTCTGGGCAATCATCCTGATGTTTTTGCAAGGCTGCAGAATAAGCAGGCGTTTTTTTCAACGCTGGATGATTTAAACATTCCTCATCCCGAGGTTGCCTTTAATGCGCCTGATCTTTGCCGATGGCTGGCTGACTGAAACCGATGCAGGGGCAGGGTGGTGTCGGGATACAGCGTTACCATGCTGATGACAGCTGCAACGGCATCGGTTTACTGGCAGAAATTTCAAGCCGGTACGCAGCATTCGGTGCTGTTTCTGGCTGACGGGCAGCAGGTGCAGGTCGTCGGTTTTAATACCCAGTGGTCTGTCAGTCTGAGCGAGACTCAGGAATTTGTTTTTTCAGGCGTGATCAATAGCACTGATCTGCCGGATAAGCACAAGGCAGTGATAACGGGCTGGCTAAAGCAAATGGTTCCGGTGTTTGCGCTAAGAGGCTTGAATTCCCTGGATTTTATTCATGCGGATGATTGCAGCTATGTTCTGGAAATCAACCCGCGTCCTTCTGCCAGCATGCAGTTATATGAAGGGGATTTGCTGATCAGGCATATTCAAGCATGTGAGGCCGGGACTTTGCTTGCCCAACGCGATAAGGCGCTTCTGTCGTCAGGCAAGATCATCCTACGGGCTATCAGATTGTTTACGCCGGGCAGGATTTGACCATTCCCGATCAGTTCGAATGGCCCGAATGGTGCATGGATTTGCCCGGATCCGGCGATATGTGTCGCGCTGGACAGCCGATTTGCAGTATCATTGCGCACCAAAAAGAATCACGGTCAGTTTTAGAACAGTTACTGACTAAACAACAACTTATCATTAATAAACTAGAAGGTTTTCACCGTCATGGAATATACAGCTAGCGTTAATAAATTAACCCAGCCATTAGTAAAGCAATTGATTGATAATGCCGACAAATTAAGAGTCGGCGTGGAAAAATTGGCCAATGGCTGCACCATTATTGATGCTGGCATTAAAGTGCCTGGCGGTATTGAAGCAGGCCGGATTATTGCTGAAATCTGTCTGGGCGGCATGGGAACCGTGACTATCAGCCATAGCTCCTATACGGATAACTGGCCATTGTCGGTCAACGTCCATACCGGCAATCCGGTTTTGGGCTGTTTGGGCAGCCAATATGCAGGCTGGAGCTTGTCGCATGAGAAATATTACGCATTAGGTTCAGGTCCTGCTCGTGCAATGGCAACCAAGATCAAGGATGGCAATCAGGAACCAGTTGAAGAACTGTACAAGGAATTGGGTTATCAGGACAGCAACGATTCTACGGTTTTAGTGATTGAAAATGATGCGGTTCCACCGGTTGAAATCGTTGAAAAAGTCGCTGCCGCCTGCAAAGTTGATCCATCGAAACTGACTATCATCGTCACCCCGACCAGCAGTCTGGCGGGTGGCGTGCAAGTGGTGGCGCGAGTGCTTGAAGTGGCCATGCACAAAGCTCATGCCTTGCATTTCCCATTGGAAAACATTATCGACGGCAGCGGCAGCGCGCCAATCTGTCCTCCGCACCCTAATTTTGTAAAAGCAATGGGCCGTACCAATGATGCGATCCTGTTCGCAGGCCAGGTCCATATCTTCGTAAAAGGCAGCGATGAAGCCGCTGAAAAACTGGCTAAGGAATTGCCAAGTTCAACATCCAAGGATTACGGCAAGCCGTTTGCGGATATCTTCAAGCAATATGAATACGATTTCTTCAAAATCGATGCCATGCTGTTTAGCCCTGCCAGCGTTATCGTGACAGCGGTTGAGTCCGGCAAAAGCTTCCGGGCTGGCAAGCTGGATAATGCTTTATTAGACCAGTCGTTTGGGGCGTAGAGCTTAAGCGTGGGTCGTATAGTACTTTTTACCGATGATCCGGGCTGGCATGGCAAGCAACTGCGCCTAGCTTTTGCAAGCCGGGGTTACACCTGCGACTATGTTTCGCTGACAGAATGCAGGTTTGCAATTGAACCTGGCCGGATTCCGGTTTTTATTCCAGGGTTTGAGCAGTCGCTTCCTGATGCCGTTTTTGTGCGCGGAGTGCCCGGCGGTTCGCTTGAGGAAGTTGTCTTGTATCTGGATATCCTGCATGCGTTAAAAGCAATGGGTATTCCTGTCTATAATGATGGGCATGCTGTAGAGCGCAGTGTTGACAAGGGCATGACCAGTTTTTTGCTACACAATGCCGGATTGCCTACCCCGATGACGTGGGTGTTGCGGGACAGGGCGGAAGCGTTGAGTATTGCGGAAACTGAATTGAAAAAGGGAAATTTGTTGATCAGCAAGCCGTTGTTTGGTTCGCAGGGTGAAGGCATTCGGCGCATCGAAAAGATGACTGATTTATTCTGGTTAACCAGCAGTCATGGCGTTTATTACCTGCAGCGCTTCGTACATTGCGAGGGCGTTGGTTTTTCAGATAACCGCGTTTTTGTCATTAATGGCAGAGCGGTTGCCGCAATGCGCAGACGCGGAAAGTCCTGGCTGAATAACGTTGCCAAAGGGGCAACGTGCGAACTGATTGACCTGGATCCTGAAATGACTGATATAGCTGTTAAAGCGACATCCGCATTAGCCATGGATTATGCGGGAGTCGATATTATTCGGGATAGGGAAGGGCATTGCACGATCATTGAAGTCAATAGCATTCCTGCATGGAAAGGGCTTGAAAGCGTCTGTGATGTCAATGTTGCCGAGTTAATGGCAGAAGACCTGATAACACGCCACATTAACAAAAATACGCCGGAAATAACTGCCGCTGTTTCATGATTTCTCCCCAACAGCTCAGTGATCTTTATCAGCAGGCCTGCGAAGTTGACGTGCAGGCATTTAAGCCTGGCAATGTAAGCGTTTTCGCTGAGGGGCATGATATGGTCGTGGCCGATTTCAGAACCAGCGCCAAGGTTAGTGCTGCCCCTCTTTGTAATCCGGATTATTCGTTGGGCGAAAAAATCTATTATGCCGTCAAATCGACACGCGAGGCAGTAGGCTGTAATACCAATCTGGGCATTATTTTGCTTTGCGCGCCACTCATTCAGGCAGTCAGTCGCAGGCATTCGGAGGTAACGCTAAGGCAGGCCGTAAGTGAGGTTCTTAGTACGACAACAATAGAGGATGCCGATTGGGTTTTTAAGGCAATAAAACTTGCCTCGCCTGGCGGTTTGGGAGACTCTGAAGAGCAGGATGTTAATAAAAAAGCATCTGTTACATTAACCGAGGCTATGAAAATAGCTAGTGCCAAAGATCGCATCGCTCTGCAATACGTCACAGATTATAAAGATATTTTCGATTTCTCAGTTTTGAGGTATAATGGGGCCTTCAATCGGTGGGGTGACCTGAATTGGGCTGCGGTGTCAGTATATGCTGACTTGCTATGTCAATTTCCTGATAGTCATATCGAAAGAAAATACGGAGATCAGTACTCTGAGATGGTGGCTACTAAGATGGCACTCATCAGTGATGAGCTGTCTAAAACCGATAAGCCTGAGCGAATAAAGCCGCTGCTTTATCGCATTGATCGGGAACTTAAGGTTGATAGTATAAACCCGGGTACTACGGCCGATATGATTGTGGCGACGGTATTAACGGTATTTTTAGAGGATCTTGTTAGTAACGAGCGTTATTAATCAAGGCTTCAAAACGGAATTTGTTAAAAACAAATAGGAGACATGAATAATGTCGATATTAGATTCAATTTTTTCATTTTTTTCTTCACAGGGGATAACAAGCATGGCTAAAATCAACAAATTATGCGTTGGCGAATCTTTAGTTGGTGAAGGCAACGAAGTTGCTCACATCGATTTGATGGTTGGACCACGTGGTTCAGCTGCTGAAACTGCATTTGCAAACTGCTTAACAAACAACAAAGACGGCTTTTCTAGCCTGTTAGCTGTTGTTGCACCTAACCTGATGGTTAAGCCTTCAACTGTTATGTTCAACAAAGTAACAATCAAAGGCGCTAAACAAGCTGTTCAAATGTTTGGCCCAGCACAACGTGGTGTTGCTATGGCTGTTGCTGATTGTGTAGAAGACGGCACAATCCCTGCTGCTGAAGCTGACGATTTATTCGTATCAGTTGGTGTATTTATTCACTGGGCTGCAGAAGACGACGCTAAAATCCAACAATACAACTACGAAGCGACTAAAGAAGCTTTGAAACGCGCTGTTGCTGGTACTCCTACAGCTGCTGAAGTTGTTGCTGCTAAAGGCACTGCTGTACATCCATTCGCTGCTAACTAAGTTTTAATTAGTTACAAGAATGTTAAAAATGCCCCGCTTGTCGGGGTATTTTTTTGCCTACAGGATTTGTAGGTAGAGCACCAAAAGTAGCGCTTTAGGCATGCAGGGGCGATTGAGGAGGAGCGGAAGCTTTGCCTAAAATTTTAGCAATATCTTCGGGGCCAATATTGCCTGAGTGCAGGGCGCTTGCAACAAGTGCTTGGTGTATACCTATCTCACTCAAAGCCATTAAATCCAGTATATTTCTTATACCGCCTGCAGCAATAAAATTTTTATTCGGATATTGCCTGCAAAACTCCTCCAGTTTATAAAGATCAGGTCCAAAGTTGCTGCCTACACGCTCCAGGGTCATGATAATGATATTATCCGGCCAAAAGGTTCTGATTAGAAAAAAGGCTTTCTGCACCCAGTGCATTTGAACCTGAATAATCCAATGAAAGAATGAAATCATTTCCGAACGCCTTTATTTCTGAAATATTGTCATCCCGGTAACACTCGCTACCCAGTACGGGCAGATAGTTTTTGGGATGCCTTAAGCTGTCATCATAGGGTTGATAACCCTTATCAATCCAGAATGTTATTTTTGGGAAACGAGTCAGTACCTCACTTATTAGATGATCATGGTCACCCTGACCGGTAATCGCATTCAAGTCTGCTATATAGATCGTATCAAAATCATAAATACCCATAAATGCCTGAATTACATGATAGATATCAGCTGAGCGGCACAAGTCGGTATTGATGGGTTGGTAGAGTTCGCGTTTACCTTGTTGGGCATGAACGACGAGGCCATCTTTTAAATCAATTACTGGGATTATTTTCATAAAATGCAGTGTATGCCGGATGGTACAATAACATGTTTATGTCATAGCCTCGGCTGTAAACCATTTATAACTTAAGTCTTGAGTATTTTGAAAATTCTGGTGTTTGAGTATATCACTGGCGGCGGCTTTAATAAGCATGAACTGCCAGATTCCCTCGCTAGTGAAGGGAGCTTGATGCTTAATGCTTTGCTTGATAACCTGCGATCACATGTTGGTATCGAAATAACGGTTATGCTGGATTGGCGGCTTCACGCTATCGCCAGGGATGGTGTGTATGCCGAAAACCTGCCGGGAGCAGTCGCGGCGTCAGTCAACACGACAGGCATTAATGTTGTCATCATCAATGCAGAGCATGATGTTTCTGTAGAGTTTGAACGATTAGTCAGGCAATCCGATGCCGTGTGGCCGATAGCGCCGGAGTTTGACGGTATTTTACAGGCGCTGTGTCAATCTGTTGAATCACTGGGCAAGATATTGCTGACATCGCCGGCAAGCGCCGTCGCCATTGCAGGTAACAAATTCAAGACTTTTGAGCTGCTCAGTCAGCATCAAATAGCCACTGTGCCTACCCGGATGCTTGAAGGTGATTATTCCCCAGGTGAATGGATGGTCAAACCGGTTGACGGGGTGGGGTGTGCAGACAGTTATGTCATCGGCAACCGGCAGGACTTCGAGCAGATATCCATGCGCAAAGGTGCAATATGTCATTCAGCCGCATCTACAAGGCAACAAGACCAGTCTGTCGTGTCTGTTCAAACAAGGCAGCGGCTGGCTGGTATGCGCTAATTTGCAGCGGTTCGAGTTTATCGACCAGCAATATCACTTGGCGGAAATTGTGGTGAATCACCATGCCGATGCAGGAGCATATCAGCAGTTAGTCGATCAAATAGCCCATGCTTTCCCTGAGTTGTGGGGCTATGTCGGCATTGATCTGATAGAAACTGCCGAACAGATGTTGGTGCTTGAAATAAATCCCCGCCTGACTACCTCATTTGTCGGCATTCATGCTGCACTGGGCATCAATGTAGCCGAAGCCGTTTTGCAGCTAGTCAATGGCAAGCCGGTACTCGATCCGTCTAAAAACTTATCCATTACCATCAAAGTAAAACAGGAAACCAATGCGAGCTAATACTATCGGGTGGGATATAGGCGGGGCTCACGTCAAGGCTGCGGTGATCAATAATGCCGGTGAAATTGTTGCTGTTTACCAGCAACCTTGCCCGTTATGGAAGGGGCTTGATCAACTGCACCGTGCCGTAAACACAATTAAGCAGGAGCTGGCAGGTTCAGCTTCCCGCCATGCCATCACTATGACCGGCGAGCTGGTTGATTTGTTTGATAGCCGGGATGATGGCGTTAAGCAAATCATCCAAACCATGACTGAGCTGTTGCCTGATTGCGAAATTGTCATATTTGCAGGTAAAGAAGGCCTCCTGAAAACTGCACAGGTCGAAGCTCGACATTATGAATCCATTGCTTCCGCCAACTGGCTAGCCAGTGCATCATTTGCCGCTCAAAAAATCGGTGATGGGCTTTTTGTAGATATCGGCAGCACCACGTCAGATATTCTTTTATTAAACAATGGGCGGGTTCTTGCAGAAGGCTACACCGATTACCAGCGCCTGATTTCACAAGAGCTTATTTATACCGGTATCGTCAGAACCGCAGTGATGGCAGTGGCACAAACAGCGCTTGATAAAGGTAAAAAAATCGGCCTAATGGCTGAGTACTTTGCAACTATGGCGGATGTTTACCGCGTCACAGGTGAGCTTAATGAAGCGCACGATCAAACCGAAACGGCTGATGGCGCAGAAAAAACACTCGCTGCCAGCGCTAAACGCTTATCGCGCATGATAGGTTGTGATTTTATCCCCGGTGAATTACCTCGCTGGCAACAATTCGCAGAAAACATCCGCGCGCAGCAAATACAGCAAATACAATGCGGTTGTGAGGCTCAACTATCCAGGCACAGTCTCGCTCCAAACAGCCCATTGATCGGTGCCGGAGTAGGGCGATTTCTGGTTAAGCAGGTAGCATTGAATTTAGGCTACCCTTATCTGGATTTTTCCGATTTATTCCCGGAATCCTTAGCTCAGTCAGGCATGTCTACAGCAGACTGCGCACCGGCAGTTTCTGTCGCCTGCTTAGCCAGAGAGCAGTTCGATGAGTGAATTCACTTGTATTACAAACAGTTGGAATAATAAATTTGATTGTTTTTTATAATAGCGATTCGATATATTGTGATTTGTGGTAATATGTTTATTTTTTATCAACTTAACAACTGTTTATAGGCTCCATGGAAAAAGTTGATGTATTTGATCTGATTGAACGGATGTCAGCATTGATCCGTTCAGAAGAACGTAAAAAATGTACAGAGTTAGGCTTGCAACCGGTTCATTTGCAAGTAATGGACTATTTGTCGCGCTGCAACCGGTATAGCGATACGCCGGCAGCGCTTACCAATTACCTTGGCATGACCCGTGGCACGGTTTCTCAAACCCTGCTGCTGCTGGAAAAAAAAGGCTACATTAAAAAAACAGCCGATGCAAATGACCGGCGTATGGTGCATCTTAGCCTCCTGGCAGTTGGCAATGCCATTTTGAATAAAGCGCGGCCAGCAGAGTTATATAGCCAGGCCTCGGCAATATTTAAAGAGAATCTTAGCCAGGAAAACGTTTTTGTTAATGCACTTACCGCGTTGCAAAAAGCCAATAAATCACAATCATTTGGACTTTGTAAAACTTGCAGATATTTCACAACAACTTCAGAAGGTTTTGTTTGCGGCTTAACCAAAGAGCAGCTCAGCCAGAGTGATAGTGAAAAAATATGCCAGGAGCATACGGTTTTATAAGTTACCGGACAGGCATTCAGTAAGAATGCCTCGTGTAGCTTAACAATAACTAAATCGGTGCGAAAAAGGGAACATTTGCACCCGACTGATGCAAGCAGGCAGCTAAAAAATAAACTTTCCTCAAGGCTGTCAACAATCCCATTTCCTCTTCGTATACCTGAAAGCCTTTATCAGTATTGGCTTTCAAGCTGCATCTTGCAGCTGCACCGTAACTAAAAAACGGTTTTGGCGCGAGCTTTGCTGATATTTAATCAAAGCATTTTCTTAAGTAAAGAAGACAAAAAAATATCTAACTTTTAATAATATCTTCATTAATTTTGCTTATGATTACTTCGTGCTGAGTTCACATCAGCGTTGTATGGAGGAAAAGGCAATGTCTACCGAAATTACGTCATTAACCACCTTTCTTGAATCCCATTTAACATGGTCGTCAATCATGTCAGGAGAATTGGCGACATTTACCTTGCTCATTGTATTTGCCGTACTGTTGGCTCTTGAGTTTAGCTATCCCAAACGAAAATTGCCCTTTAAACACTTGCGCCAGTCTTATAAAACAAATGTTAGCCTGTTTATTGTTAACAGTATCGTTATCTCGTTAGTGTCGGCATCATCCTTATTGGTACTGGCCGAACGCTATTCAGACAAAGGACTGCTAAGTCATATTTCCAGTCCTGCATGGAAAGCAGTCCTGTCGTTTTTAATGCTCGATTTGTTGATGTATCTCTGGCACAAAGCCAGTCACAGCTTTGATTGTCTGTGGATGTTTCACAAGGTGCATCATAACGATCCTTATTTGAATATTACAACATCATTTCGAATACATTTTCTGGAGCTTGTTCATCACCAACGTTCTGAAAGCGGTTCTAATTATCCTTTTAGGTATAGAAGAAACGATGGTGCTAACCAGTGAAGCAATAATGACCCTATTTATCATGTTTCATCACACCAATATTTCCTTTCAGGGTGAAAAACGCTTGGGAAATGTCATTATCGTTCCATCTCTGCACCGTACTCACCATTCAACGCAACGTAGCGAGCATGACAGTAACTATGGCGCTGTCTTATCGCTCTGGGATCGGCTTTTCGGCACTCTGTCAGAGCTGAAACCTGCTGAAATAGGTATCAAAGGAAGTTCACCGCAGATCGTGTTAACCTGATAAAGTTTGGCTTTACCTCTGAAAATCCAGTGCCTGCAAACGGACTTAACCGTTAATCTTGATGCCATGATCGCTGAAGCGGCTTATTACAAAGCAGAAAAACGTGGCTTTACTCCTGGCAATGACATTCGTGACTGGCTGGAAGCAAAAAGGGAAATTATCAGGATGGTTTACGGTGATCAGCGGATCAACACGTAAAATACGGGCTTTATTTTTAGGTACTGGTATAAAATAGGCTTCCCTGCGCTAAGGCGCAGGGAAGGGAGCTTGGCGTATTTTCCGCAAAACAGTGTTTAGAATATTGGATTTCGTTTCTAAGTCTACAGCTTGATAGTATGAAAAAAATTAGATTAGGATAATGGCAGCAAAAAAAAGTAACAAAGAAAAAACAGTCAAAGAAAACAAGACAAATACTAAAAAAATGAGTTCTTTTTTTGTTTGGGATGGCGACATTCTCGTGCTCAATGTGCTGGGTACGCCAGGTGCCAAGCAAGATGCCATTGGTAAGGTTAAGGGCAATCAACTTAAAATCAGCGTCACGGAAGCGCCTCGTGCGGGCAGGGCGACAGATCACATGGTGCGCTTTCTGGCCAAGGAATTTGACGTGGCGGTTTCCGATATTGAAGTTGTATTTGGCCGCATGAACGTTAACAAGCAATTGCGGATCAAAGCGCCTAAACAATTGCCTGCGGTAATTGCAAGGCAAATGCCATGATTCGTAAGCAAACAGGAGTGGTGGGTGTCGGATGAAAAGGCCGGGAAGCCTCTGCAAAACCACGTTTACTCCGTTGATTTTTTCCGATCCCGCAACGCCCAATAAAAAACAAATGCCCCGAATGCGGCGGTTAAGTGTTTTAGCGAGTGACCGCTGATCATGCCCAATGCGCCATAAAGCTGGGTATCGAACATCTCCATGAATTTCGAGGCCGCATAAGCGCCGATGATGCCCCAAATATACATGTCTCCGTCCAATCTGGATTTAAAAAGCCACAGAATCACCGGCATGAGCAAAACCGGTAAGAATTGCACCAGTATATAAGCCCGCAAATCGCCGCTGCCGTTGATTTCCGTAACATACCAGTAGACTACTGAAGCGATGCCTGATATCAGCAGAGGAACAAACAATTTCAAGGCAGCATCGGAGCGAAATATATTCCCCGACAATGGCGCTAAAAAAAGCCATGAATGCAATTGTCATCGGCAGGCGATCCCAAAGTAAAGTCTGGTTGTCGGGATGATAGTGGTAGTACGCGGAGCCGAAACCGGTCAAAAACACTCCGGCAAAAAACGTCAGGTAGATGCCTTGCAGTTCAGCCAGACCGCCGCTTGCCCGACCCGATCCGACCAGCCTCATTCCCATGATGCCGACAATAACAAAGGGGAGACTGGAAAGCACATTGAAAAAATTGGGTATGTTAAGCAGGTCGCGCTGGTCGGCGAAATTGTGGTAATCCTGGGGTTGAGCAATGGGATCGATGCTCAATATTGTGATAATAGCGACGGCGACAACGGCTAAAATTATTTTCAGACGATTATCGTCGAGCATGTGATATTTTTCATGTTGGTTGCGCAAGCTTACATTGATCCAAGCTATTACTGCGTTGTTGCACTGAGCGTGTCATTGATTTTGACAGCCAGGCTTTCCACGCCTTTCAGGGTTAATTTCTTTTCGCCTCCCTTGACTTCGGAAATGTAATCGCCGATTAGCTTGCCATTACTAACATCGATTAAATGAGCCATCAGATAGACAAACAGGAAGCTGGGTTTATGCAGCCTTCCCACTATCACATAATCCGCCCCATATTTACTGGCGAGCTGAGCGGCAACATCATGGTGATCAAACAGATAACCGGTTCCGGAAGTCGCCGAAAGTTGAGCATCACCAGGTATGGAAACGATGGTATAACCTGAATTCTTCAGCTCATTTTCCAGCAGCGGTTTGACTGTGGCGGTACGCTCTATTTCTGCCGGTATGCGAGGGGCGAGCGTCAGGTCTTTCAGTTCAAAATCCAGAACAGCAATGCGCGTTTCTGCTGCCGCATTGGCGCAGCCAAGACTCAGTAACAGTGCAAAAAATACGCTGTGAAATTTAGCGGTTTTATGTGTGTTCATGGCTGCCCACCTGAAAAGTTCAAGTTAGTACTAATTTTATCATAACTAGACATTACCACGTGGTTTGTTGTTGGTGGGAAGTTTATTTCCTGAAGTTACACGCCCGCAATAAAAATCAATGAGTTACAGATTTTTAAATTCGCTACAGCCATTGATTCTTCTGAAGGCCTACGTAGCATCGATTATTTCCTTTGATTTTAGAGCGTTTTAGTAGAAAAGCTTTAAATGCAATCTACTGAGTAGAGAATAAATCCGTAGAGCTTGCCGATAAAGAAAACGATTTTACCAAGTGATAACGGCTCTGGAATATCATAAAAAACTATGGCAAATGACACACTTATTGTGTGATTTGCCGTATTTAATTTTTTTTAGAGTCCATAAGGCTTCGCAAATATTCATAACTTTTTGATAAATCATTAAATTTTATAGATGGTCTGATTATTGCCTATTCTTTTCGTGTTCCTTGCCTGCTAATACCCGAAATTAGTTAGCCAGCAATGATCATTCAGTTATTTAATAATTATAAGAGAAGGGAAAATATGAAGATATCTCAACGTTACGCAGCACCTTTTTTACTGGGGTTAGTTAGCACGTTATTATCAACGCACGCTGTTGCTATGGGCGGTATGGGTGGATGTATGATGGGCTGTACTACTACAACAACCGTCATTGATCCGCCACGCGGAGCGGCATTTCAAGACCCTGTGACCATGCCCAATATTTCGACTACACCTGGTATAGTCGAAGTCAATATGGAAGCCAAAGTTGCACCGATTAATATTAACGGTGTGACGGCTAATTTAATGACCTATAACGGTACTTATCCCGCACCGACTATTAAAGTAAAAAAAGGTGACATATTAAAAGTTCACTTTAAAAATTCGTTGCCTTATACGGGCTTAAATATGATGGGAGATCCTCGCGATTTGACTAATCTGCATACGCACGGTTTGCATGTCTCCCCAGAAGGTAATTCGGATAATGGGATGCTCAGCTGGATGTCAGGTGATTTGTTCGATTATGAATTTGATTTATCCCTGCATCCAGGCGGCAATCTTAATTTTTACCATCCACATCGTCACGGTAATACCGCAGAACAAGTGTGGGGCGGTATGGCGGGCGCGTTAGAAGTTGCTGATGAAACAACGGCTTTAGCGGGTTATGAAACGCATATCATGGTGCTAAAAGACATTAGTTTGGATGGCGCAGCCCCTGCCGCGCATACTATGGATGATTTCATGAATGGTAAGGAAGGCAATGTCATGATGGTCAACGGCAAGGTCAATCCGGTGCTGAACATGAAACCCGGGCAGGTACAACGCTGGAAAATCGTTAATGCCAGCAATGCACGGTTTTATAAACTGAGCTTGGGCAGCCATACGTTACAGGTAATAGGCACAGACGGTGGTTTATTGAATAAGCCTTACGCGCAAAGCTCAATATTATTATCACCGGGTGAACGTGTTGATGTCATGGTCAAAGCATCAACTACTAAAGGCTATTACAAATTATTGTCCAATCCTTATGACCGCGGTATGAGCATGATGAGTGGTGGTGGCAGTCAACAAATTACCTTATTGACAGTCAACGTTACTGGTACGGCGGTAACTAATAGTATTCCTGCTACCATTAATGCTAATGCAGTAAGACTCGCTGTACCTGCAGGCACTCCGACGCGGCAGATTACCCTGAGTATGGGCATGATGAGCGGCATGGAAGCTTATGTTAATGGTATAGCGTTTTCAGAAACGAATGCTTATACCGCACATTCCAGTTTGAACACCTATGAAATATGGGAAGTTTTCAATCAGAGCATGATGGATCATCCTTTTCACCATCATGTCAATCCGGCCCAGGTGATTTCGATTAGCGGCGGCGACAGCGCATATAAATCGCTTTATACCACTAGCCCTGCATGGAAAGACACGGTCATTGTTCCTAAAGGCGGCAGCATTAAACTGCTCGTGCCTATTAAAGATTATACGGGAACGACCATGTTCCATTGCCATATTCTCGAACATGAAGATATTGGCATGATGGGGCTTTGGGATATTCGGTAATTCTTGATGATTTTGTAGTGGTCGACTTTTTTCGGATATCAAAAAGGTTGTTTGTCCTTATGGAAAAATTATCCGTTCTTAATTAGACCACTACAAACTTTAAAAATAGGTGCAGATAACGTGTTTAATGAGATCACTAAACTTAAAGCTAATAATTTAAAAGGTCACATAAAGTTTGTTTGCGTTCGTATTCTCGTTGGAAAATGTGGTACGAATACCAGGAGTGGGCATGTTTTGCCCACTATTAATGTACCCAATGAACACAATCTTTTTATTGGTGGGCACATATTTTTAAATTTGTAGGATGCGGTGAACACAGTGAACCGCATCAATCGAGTAACGCGAACGGTGCGGTTCGTTCCTCACCGCACCCTACGGCCCTGTCGCCACGGATTATTTCGTTAATGGCATTTTGCAAATTTCAGATTACTTGTACGATGGGTAATATAAAGGCTACCATTTTTATCACTGATTCTTACCGCATTATTAAGCATCTTCGAAGTTGGTGGTATTCTGGCATCTTAAGTCGTTTCGATCTGGTGCAAACTTGGCGTCCGGTGGACTTTTCGCGTAATTCTTCTCGCGACTGGACTTTGTAGGATGTGTACTGTACGCTAGACCAGATCTTTAATTTTTGCAATTACCTCGAAGATCAACTTAGTGAATCCCATGACGGATTCCCTGTCGAAAGTGGCCGATCTGCCGTAACTAATTGAGCCATCCATCGTCTTGAACCATGTCTAAGAAATACAGCGCTGCTGTGAAGCGGGTATGAGCCTAAAAACTCAGCCGTCTAGATAGCGCCATCATTGACCATTAAACTGATGCAATTAATTTGTTGCGGCACGATAATCCTGAATCATTTAACGGGTTGGTATAGTTCATTAACTTGATTAGAGTTTAACATTATTAACGCTCCATTGGGTTAATTTGGGTCTGCGATTTTTATGCCGAGCTAAAGACTTCATTATAGGAATCGACATGCCTCAAAGTGATCATTTCGTAAAGTGTAGTTATCTAGTTCGTATATTCAAATGAGCTTATGTTTACAGTTGTGAATTTTGTCGCGTATTTGCGTGCACTATATCCGGCTGTCGAAATATAACGCTGCGAACTCATTAGGATTAGTATTAAGCCACTCTCTGTATCCACTTTACTTTTTAGCAGAAAAGCCTCCACGATGGAGGATATACCCAAAAGACAATGTTGCTAGCGATATAAAATTTGTCTGGTATATCCCAATTGTAAAGTAGACACTTTGCAGTTGTATATTGAATTTCAACCGCAGATGTATAACGCAACCCTTGTACAACCGTTAGGCAAGAATGACTATGGATCTCAAGAGTTGCGAAGCAACCTGTTTACGGCAAATCGAAAGATGACTCATCTCCAAAAGTTTTCGCTCGCTCAAACCGGTTATTCCGGCCTACGGGTTAACCAACAATCCTGCCAATCAACTCTCCCAACTTCACCGTCTTATCCGCTTTAAATTCAGCATCCCACTTCGCCTTATCCTTGCCGAATAAAACAATAATGGTAGAGCCCATATTAAAGCGTCCCATTTCTTCGCCGATTTTCAGCGTGGGTGCGTTGTCCTGATACTGCCAGCTTTTTACTGTGCTGATGCTCGGCGGTGTGACTACGCCGTGCCAGACGGTCTCGACGCTGGACACGAAGATTGCGCCGACCAGTATCAAGGCCATCGGGCCTGCTTCGGTGTCAAACAAGCAGCAAACTCGCTCGTTTCTGGCGAATAATCCCGGAACGGAATTGGTGGTTCTGGTGTTCACGCTGAACAGGCGGCCGGGAACGTGCACCATTTCCCTTAAGGTGCCGGTCAACGGCATGTGCAGACGGTGATAGTCTTTGGGTGACAGGTAGATGGTGGAAAATACGCCGTTGTTAAAAGGTTCGGCGCGAGCTGCATCGCCGCCCAGCAAGTCAATCGCGGTAAAGCTTTTGCCTTTGGCCTGAAAGATTTTGCCGTCGGTAATATTGCCTGCCTGGCTGACTGCGCCGTCGGCAGGGCAGACGATGGCGTTTCTTTCCGTGCTGAGCGGTCTGACGCCGGGTTTTAGTTCGCGGGTAAAGAAGTCGTTAAAGCTTTTGTAGGCGTTGATGTCCTGCTCCAGCGCCTCATCCATGTTGACTCCGTAATGCTTGATGATCTGCTTGATAAACAGGTTTTTCCAGGCCTTGTTTTCGCAATGGGTCAATTTGCTCATCATGCTGGACAGGGCATGATGAGGCAAAACGTATTGGGGCAGGGTGGTGATGGCTTCTTTAATGTTCATGGATTGTGACTGTCGGGTGTTTTGCCGCTTAAGAAGTACGCAAATGCGATGACTTCAGTGACGGCAACATAGAGTTCATTGGGGATTTCATCGCTTAACGGAATTTGAGCCAGAATTCTTGCCAGTTCTTGCTCGGTTGCAGTTATATTCCATGTTGTTCGGCGATTTGTAAAATCAGTTCTGCCATAAGACCTGTCCCCTTGGCGGGTAACCTTTGGCGCATTTTTGCCGTCGTATTTTAATGCGACGGCAAGATCGGTGGTTTAGTAGGTCTTAGGCATTAACCCTTATGGCAAAGTAACCAGTTCCGGTGCTTGCCACTTTGGATTTTTGTGTTCTACGACCACAGTGGTGTAGATGCCACCGCGCACGTTAAACTCGGCGCGAATGCGCATGAAATTGGGTGCTATGGCTTTAACGAGGTCATCGAGGATTTCATTGGTGACCGCTTCATGGAATGCGCCTTGATCGCGGAATGCCCACATGTACAGTTTAAGCGCTTTAAGTTCCACGCACAGCGCGTCGGGTATGTATTCAATCTGGATGGTGGCGAAATCCGGCTGGCCTGTTTTTGGGCACAGGCAGGTAAACTCCGGCACGTCGATGCGGATGGTGTAATCACGGCCTGGTTTTGGGTTGTCGAATGTTTCCAGATCTTTGCTTGGTTGTGTAGTCATTTTCTGTTTATATATAAAGTGAGATATATACCGAAAGTAGGCGCGTTAGGCGAAAAAGTTCGATACTTGGCTAATTATCGTTAATAATAGACGGTTATTTTAATTCAACTGCAGGGATATTCATACCTGTAATGAAGCTGGAAAAAATCAAACTTTCGGGTTTTAAGTCCTTTGTTGATCACGACGGTAATCCCTATTACCGGCAATTTGACGGCAATTGTCGGGCCTAATGGTTGCGGTAAATCCAATATTATTGATGCTGTGCGCTGGGTAATGGGCGAAAGTTCAGCCAAACATCTGCGCGGCGGCAATATGGCTGATGTTATATTTAACGGCTCATCCGGACGCAAACCGGTCAGTACCGCTTCGGTAGAGCTGGTTTTTGATAACTCCGAAGGCAAGCTGGGCGGCGAATACGCCCAATACAATACCATTGCCATCAAACGACAGGTTAGCCGTGACGGCACGTCCCTGTTTTTACTGAATGGCTCGCGCTGCCGGCGCAAGGATATTACCGACTTGTTTTTGGGTACGGGTCTGGGTTCAAGAAGTTATGCCATTATTGAGCAAGGCACCATCTCGCGGATGGTTGAAGCGAAGCCTGAAGATTTGAGAATTCATATCGAAGAAGCGGCCGGTATTTCCAAATATAAAGAACGGCGCAGTGAAACCGAAACCCGGATGAAGACATACCCGGGAAAATCTGGAACGGCTCGATGATTTGCGCGAAGAAGTTGACAAGCAACTCAAGCATTTGCAAAAACAGGCAGAAAAAGCCGAAAAATATACCGAGCTTAAAAAGGCAGGAACGCCAGTTCAAGCTGGAGTTGCTGGCGATGCGCTGGAATACCTATCATCAGGCCGCAAAACAGCTGGAAACAAAACTCCAGGAAGTGGCTGCCGAACATAACCGCTTGTTTGTGGAGTTACGGGATATTGATAGCGCATATCGAAGCAAAACGTGCTGAACATAAAACCCAGCAACAGCAATTAAAAACGCTCAAGGCGATTATTACACAGGTTGTTGCAGAAGTCAGCGGTCTTGAACAGGCGATCAAGCATCATGAAGCGAGCTCATGAAGAAACCGTTGCTTGAAATCAAGCGTACGTCAGCTCCAGGCCGACCAGTCATTAAGCCAGCTTGAGACTGATTTACAGCAGCTTGGAAGAAATAAAACAGGCTTTGCTGGAAGCGGAAGAAAGCTTTGGTTATTGCCCAGGAAAGACAGGAAGAGATTTTACAGCTACAGCAGGATACCCAGCAACAAAGGAGTTCCTGGCAGGCAGAATGGGAAGCGTACCGGACTGAGAGTTCAAAATACAAGGAACAGGCTCGAAGTGCACCGGGTAAAAGCCATACAACTGGAAAACCAGAATCGCCAATTGCAAATTCGCATGGATAAATTGCAACGCGAGCGCGACTGAACTGTCGTCCAGTCAATTGCAAATTGATATTGAAACACTGGATGCCGATATCGAAATCATCGAATTTCAGCGCGATAGTCATCAAGCCCAACTGGAACAATTGCATCATCAGATACGCGAACAGCGCCAGCAGGTAAAACAGTTCCATGATTCATTGCATACACCGCCGTTCGGAAAGTCCATAGCATAAAAGGTAAAATCACTTCGCTGGAGTTATTGCAGCAACATGCCATGGGTAAAGATAATAAACATTTGAGTACCTGGCTGGAGTCCATGAATTTGGGCAATAACCAACGCCTGGCTGAATTTCTGGAGGTGGAGTCAGGCTGGGATACGGCCGTTGAAACGGTTCTGGGCAGCTATTTGGAAGCGATTTGTGTGGCGAGCGCCGAGCCGGTTATTCCGGGCTTGAGCAGCTTGACTAACGAATCATTAACGCTGTTTGAAACCCAAGCCAAAATCGGCTCACAGTGATACTAATCCGTGCCTAGCTCAAACGTTACTGGATAAAGTCAATGCACCGTGGGATTTAAGCGCTTTATTGACCGGTGTTTATTGTGCCGATGATAACGAATCGGCCAGAGCTTTATCAACTCAATACAAACCCGCATGAGTCGGTTATTACCCCGGACGGCACCTGGTTCGGGCCGGGTTGGCTAAAAATCAGCCATACCAAAGACAGTAAAGCCGGCGTTTTGCAGCGTGAGAAAGAATTGCGCCTGTTAAAACACCGGCAGGAAGAATTACATGTTGAAATTGCCACATTCGAGGATCAGTTGGCAGCTGACTGAAACCGAGTTAAAAGAAGCGGAAATTTTGCGCGAGTCTATTCAGCAGCAGGACAATAAACTGGGTTCCGAGTTATCGCTAAAGAGCGCGGAATTCAGCGCGTATTCGACTCGCTGGGAACATCAGCAACGTCGTCTGGAGCAAATTGCTAATGACCTTGAAGACATCATTCGTGAAACAGGCGAAAATGCCGAGATTATTGCCGAGTGCAGATTGTTGCAGGAAGAAGCTGAAGAAGTATTAGCGCAGCAGGAACAAAACAGGCAAAGTCTGGAAACATCCAATCAGCTTTTGCAGGCACAGCATGACAATACCGAGCGATCCGTTAATGAAGCGAGACAACAGGTTTACAGCTTAAAGGCGCAGATTGAATCGTTACGCTCTTCTGAAGCGTTCAACCAGTAAACAGATTGATCGTCTGCAAATCCAGCATCAACACTCGATTGAACGGATTGCCGATCTGGAGAAAAAACTGCAACAAACACTCACGCCGCTGGATGAGGAAAAACAGCAGTTGGAGCAACGAATACTGGATAAGGATCAACTGGAAGCCACTTTAAAAAAACAACGCCAGTTGCAGGAAGCCATCGAAGCGGAAATAACGCGAGTTGTCCGAAGAGCATACCCGCGCACAAAGGGCGTTGGAAAAACAAAAAGAGGCCCTGGATACGCTTCGTTTTGAATTGCAGGAAAGTAAAGTTCGCCAGCAGACCGTCAATGAACAACTTAAAGAAATCGATGCGGATGCTGAACAGGTACTGAAAATCCTTGCCCGATCAGGCCGAAGAGCCACGCTGGAAAAGTAAAGTTGACGATTTATCGGCGCAAATTGAACGCTTGGGCACTATTAACCTGACCGCCATAGAAGAATACAAGTCGCAATCCGAGCGCATGAACTTTCTTAATGAACAACATGCCGACCTGATTGAAGCATTGCAAATACTGGATCAGGCGATTAGTAAAATTGATAAAGAAAGTAGGCTGCGTTTTAAGGAAACATTCGATAAAATAAACAGCGGATTACAGGAAAAGTTTCCAAAATTATTTGGCGGCGGGCAGGCCTATCTGGAATTGACCGAGCAAGACTTGCTGGAATCGGGCGTTAATATTATTGCCAGACCGCCCGGCAAGCGAAATAGCTCCATTCATTTGTTGTCGGGTGGAGAGAAAGCATTAACGGCGGTAGCGCTGGTGTTTTCAATTTTTGAACTCAATCCTGCACCTTTTTGCCTGTTGGATGAGGTCGATGCACCTCTGGATGATGCAAATGTCGGGCGGTTTTCAAAAATGGTAGAAGAGATGTCGGCATCTGTGCAGTTTTTGTATATTTCTCATAACAAGGTAACTATGGAGATTGCAAAACAGCTGGCAGGTGTTACGATGAAAGAACCGGGCGTGTCCCGAATGGTCGCAGTTGATATTGAAGAAGCAGTGAGTCTGGCGGAAATCTAATGGATAAAGAACTATTAAGAATTGTAATTATCGCAACCGGTCTGATGATCATCATGGGCATGTTGACATGGAGTTATTTAAAAAATAAAAAAGCTCAAGAAGACATGGATTTTATGATGACCTGATGCTAATGATGATGTAACTACGGGTGACGATGACTTTGATGTCGTGCCTATTGAGGATCGTCCAGTAGTGAAATTGATGCCGCGATCCTGATCACGACAAGGCAGATGAATCATCATTATGATTATGATCAGGAAGACGACTATTTATGAACCAGAAGAAGATGACATTGAGCCGCCGCCGCGATTGTTACAGTTCCAGCCATTATCCAGTTCAGTCTTATCGCCAAGGCAGACGAAGGTTTTAATGGTATTGATTTGGTTAACGCCTTTGGAGATGTCGGGCTTGAATATGGCAGTTTGAAAATATTTGAACGGCTGGACGCTAATCGACTGGTCGATTTCGGTGTCGCCTGTATGGTTGAACCAGGCACTTTTCCGGATAGCAGATCTGGAAGATTTTTATTGCCCGGGACTGGTGTTTTTTATGCAGCCTGGCGCATTGGATGATGCGCAAGCCGTTTTTGATGACTACATAGAAACAATTCAGCTATTAGCTGTAGAATTGGACGGTATCATTCTGGATCATCACAGAGACACCGCTGACCGATGCCACAATTCAATCAATTCGGCAGAGTTTGTGAATCTAAAACGGATGCAGAAAGCGGTAAAGTGCATTCCGGCTTCTTTCATTTACACTCTGTAGAACTTCGAAAAAGGAGCTAATCATTCATATCCTGTTTAGTCCACTTGTCCAAATCCGTGGAATCCAACTATGCATTGATCCCGCCTATAACGAACTCGTTGCCAAAATCAATCAATGGGATCATGAGTATTATGTTCTCGACAATCCTTCGGTTACTGATGCCGAGTACGATCAGGCATTCAGAAAACTGCTGGAGATGGAGGCCGAAAATCCTGAATTAATCACCCCCGAATCACCCTCTCAACGCGTCGGCGCAAAACCGATCGATGAATTCCGCAAGATAGAACATACCGTAAAAATGCTTTCTCTTGCGAATGCATTTTCCCTTGAAGAAACCTACGATTTCTTTGAAAAAGCCGCCAAAGAACTGGATGTAAGCCCGTCATCACTTGATATTTTTAGCGAACCCAAGCTTGATGGTTTGGCGCTATCCATCCATTATGATAACGGCATTATTCAGCTATGCCGCTACGCGTGGTGATGGTCAAGTGGGCGAAGATGTGACGCACACCATAAAAACCATCAAATCAGTCCCTATCAAACTGGCAACCGACAACCCGCCCGAAAAACTGGACGTGCGCGGCGAAGTTTTCCTGCCCAAAGCGGCTTTTGAGAAACTTAACCGGCAGGCGCTACAAAATGACAGCAAAGTCTTTGTTAATCCAAGAAATGCCGCTGCCGGCACCATCCGGCAAATGAACCCCAAAATTGCCGCCGAGCGTGATTTGCAATTTATTCCTTACGGCATAGGCGAATATTCAGGCGAGCGTAACTTTAGCCGGCATTCAGAAATCCTTGATTATTTGCACGACAATAGGTTTTAGAAAAAACCCGCATTGTTACGCTTTCTCCGGCAGTTTTGATGAATTTGAAAAAAATTATCAAGTCATGGAACAGGCGAGAGAAAAACTGCCGATGCAAATTGACGGCATCGTCTACAAAATAGACTCCTTAGAAGTTGCAAGCTTCATTAGGCTTTATTGCACGCTCCCCCAAATGGGCTGTTGCCAGAAAATTCCCCGCTCAAAATGACGTTACCGAACTTGCTGGCTGTCGATTTTCAGGTAGGACGTACCGGTGTTTTAACGCCCGTAGCCCGGTTGGAACCTGTTTTTGTAGGCGGCGTAACCGTAAGCAATGCAACCTTGCACAATATGGATGAAATCGAACGGCTGGGGCTTTGTATCGGTGATAGCGTCGAAATTCAAAGGGCGGGCGATGTCATTCCAAAAGTCGTTAGAGTGGTAGACGCAAGGCGCAGTACAGAAAGCCGATCGTCATGCCTGATCGTTGCCCGGTTTGTGAATGCCGCCGTCGAAAGAACGGAAGGCCAAGCGGCTTACCGTTGTACGGGCGGTTTGCTGTGCGCCGCTCAAAGCGCTGAGCGCATCAGGCATTACGCGTCGCGTAAATTCATGAATATCACCAATCTGGGCACCAAACTGATTGAACTGCTCTACAGCAAAGGCATTATTAAAACCATTGCCGATATTTACACCCTCAAAGCCAGCGATATTGCCTCCCTGGAAGGTCAAGGCGAGAAAAGCGCTCAAAATGTGCTTGATTCCATTGAAGCGTCAAAGACCACAAAACTGGGCACATTCCTGGGCGCATTGGGCATCCATGAAGTCGGTGAAGAAGGCGCAAAAAATATTGCAAAGTATTTTAAAAACCTGGATGCCATTGCATCCGCCTCTTTTGAAGAACTGATGCAAGTGCCTGATATTGGCCCGGTGACGGCTAACAATGTCGTCAATTTTTTTAAGGATGACAAAAAACCGGGCGATTGTTGAAAAAATCATCGCAGGCAGGGGTTAACTGGCAACATGAAGACTATGATCACGCCAAACAACAAATTCTTGCCGGACAAACCTGGGTTTTAACCGGCACATTGCAGCATATGACGCGTGATGAAGCCAAAGCGTTTCTTGAAAGTTTGGGCGCAAAAGTCGCCGGTTCAGTTTCTAAAAAAACCACTTGTGTCGTTGCAGGCCAGGATGCCGGTTCCAAACTGGATAAAGCGGAATCATTGGGAGTTAAGGTGATGGATGAAGCCGCGTTTTTGTCAAAGTTTAATCTGACAGACGCTTAGCTTGGTAACCTCTAAAAACACAGTTCTTCGACAGGCGCAGTACGAACACGGTTGTAACATTATCAATATTAGTTAAGTTATGTGTGTTCCGAAATTTCCTGGGTTTGGACTTATACCCCCTTAATCAGTGCCCTGAAGGGGTTTCGGCGGTACCAACACCCGGGGATTTATCTTACCGTTTCCAGTATTCCCGGTAGAACTCCCAGGAATAGCTCGGGTTGGGTCAGAGGAGGGTGTTCCAGCTGGAGCCTCAAGATTCGGAGGGACTGGCACGGAAGGAAGGGGCATCGGTTTTGCGTTCTCGTAGTCTATTCCGCCGTCGACTTGCGGATTCTCGCCGGGCGATGATATGGTTTCCGATCCGTCCCCGTCATGGATGGTATTGGTTTGTTCAGGCGGCGAGTTGACCGCTTGGGTACAACCGAGGATGGTTACGAGTCCCATCAACAGGGTAGATTTCAACGTTAGATTTTTTCTCGTCATGGTATATACAATTCTCTTGATTGAGGTCGGTTGATATTCACAACCGCCAATTTGCTAAACAGTTCTACTAAACCGCCTTCACGAGTCCACCGGCAATCCCTTGGCTTAGGCCCCGTCAGCAAAGTACACGCATTTACTTTTAGAATAGAACCACTTTAGATTCGCAAAAGAACTTTGCGATCTACCAGTTTCATTTCCTGCCGTGCAAAAAAGAAAACGGACCTAGCGCCCGTTTTCTTATTATCTCTGCTTCATTTACTGTCTCGCGTGCCGGGCATTCAAAATAAAATAACACCTATGCACACAGAGACAGCAAGTAAATCTGAGGGCGTATCAGTCGTCTTTGCCCTCAGACGCCGGACTCTTCTAACATTTCCCTGGAGTCGCAGCGCACTGGTCGTTTAGTAGTTTGACAATATTGCCGCTCAAAAAGGGGCTGGCGCCCTGCTCCTTGGCACTCGTACCGACATATCCCCAGCTGGTCACCCCAACCACGGTGTTGCGGCCAGGGGCAGTTCCCGCAGTGTTTCCGGTAAGAGCTGGTGGCCGCCCGAAATTGACCAACCATGGGCCACCGCTCGATCCGCCGCACATCTGTGATCCGATGACGGTGTTGTTGGAAAGGTTGTCAGACGTAAAACCGTAGGAGTCGTTTCTCTCCATAAACTTAGCATTGTCGAGGCAGGCCGGATAACCTATCTGGGTGATTTGGTTGAGCCCGCCGGCGAAGCCGTATCCATTCCAGCCAACACCGTACCATCCGGTGTTTGTACCCACGTTGACACCGTCTTGAGCCTTCAATGCAAGCACTGCGATATCGTCTCGGCAGACAATACCACTCACAGCACAAGGATCGGTGCCGTCGTAGTAGGCTGTGAGGACTCTGGCCTGACTAACAGACCAAGTTCCGTAGGGTGCAACGCCGTTCCTATATCCTGGAACGAACTGCCAGTTCGAATAATACTGACTTTTTCCAAAGTTTGCCACGCAGTGCGCAGCGGTTACGACAATGCCCGGCTTGATCAAAGACGCGGAACAAATAAAAGTATTGGCACCGATATTAAAGAACAACTTCCCAGAAGCTCGATAAGGGTAGATTGTGTTGTTTTGCTGTCCATTTAGGTCGGCTCGAGCAGTGTTAAAGGGGTGGTTTTGGGTACCGAATTCCTGAGGCGCGACATCCCCGGAGTTGGTATTCGACACAGCTGGCACTCCTAGATTAACCGGGCTGGTTTTTCCGTCACCTTGTCCGCCCGGTGAATAACCACCGGCCTCGCCCAGAAGTGACTGAGACGTAAATGCGCTGATGAGGTCGTCCTGAGCCTGCTTTGCAATGTCGCTTGGGGCGATGGGGAGTTCCAGCGGCTGGGCATTCACGTAGTCGATTCCACCACTCTTTTGAGTCTGCTCAAGCGGAACCGTAAGAACGGTAACAAGTCCCCGTTGCGAGACCCCAGTTTGACCAGCATAAGCGCCAGTCCACACCGAGCAACCGAGGACGCTTGCGATGCCAAATAGAGGTAATAAGGTTTTACTTTTTATCATGACTCTCCTTAATTTTTATATTGTAGGCGATATCGAATTATGAAATCCAACGGTACAAAAAGTAACGCTAACACCTATCATTATTCAATTTTAGCCGTTTTCTTCTGGTCACTAGTGAATACACTTGCGAACATTATGAGTATAGCAGTAGTTTTGATAGTGACAATAAACGTCCATCACTCGTCTTTTTTAATCGGATCGTACTCAATTTGCCGCGCGATTCCTCCAAAATACAAGAACCCGAAGTGACCAATATCTTTCCGGATGGGCTGAATACAGCTATGTCTCCTGTCTCCGCCTGCAGATTGGTAATTATTTTTTATAAGTGGGTTCCGATTGTAAAACAGACGCCGTTATTCACTAAAGGGCGCCAAGTTCCCGCTATTAAGGTGTTTTATTTATTTTTCGGCAAGACTTGCCGACTAGAGGCTTCAAATCGAACGGAGTCCACAGCCAATCAAGTATGTGAATCTTGATGACTTAAAATAATACAACACATTGATAAATAAATATTATTTTTATAAAGGTCAAGGAAAGGCATCGACTAAAAAGCATGCGCTTCAAAAATAGTCCGCATTAGAACATATAGTAGTACTAATTAGGATTAGTTATGTTAAACTTTACCCAACTTAACGATTACTTGAATCTTTCTTAACCAAAAGCTCATTTTAATCGTTACGTAGAAATACTTTATTTATCAACTGTGAGGTTTATCCCATGAACACATTCAACAAAATCCTGGTTTCTTCTGTTATGGCCGTATCGATGGCGGCAATGTCATACAACGCTTCAGCTGTGGTGAATCCATCCTATGAAGATGTTAAAGCGGCTATCGTCAATACGAAGGCCAAAGTCGACGAGACTATTACTGCACTGGACAATGGCACGGACAACGAAGTGGTGGCAGAGATGATCAGCGATGCCCGCCAATTGCAGAAAGATATTGCCAATAACGTGCTTGATGTAAAACGTAATCAAGCCAGCAATGTGTTGAAGCAAGCGCGTACAGCGGTCAAGAACAATGATCGGGAATCGGCTAAAGAATCTTTAACGGATGCCGCAAACCGGTATAAAGAAATTGAACAACTTTACGCAGCGAATCACTAAGCGCTAAAGGTAGCTGCGCCGTCAGGCAAGCCACTTTAAACGAAGCTACCAACCAAACCCTTATTCGGAGTTTCGGGTAAGGGTTTTTTGCTGCATGTAACGTAAATACCGGGGACTTTCATCCTCGATTTCACAGCGCACTACGACGGACTGGCGAGAACTGGTTGGCGTCAAATGAAAAAAGATAGTTTCCAAGGCATGACACTAAATTCTAATATTGTTACTAAGTTTATATGAATGGTTTATGAACCTATTGTATCCGATAAGGAAATAATCAATACATCAATAGTGTTATTGTCAACAATATTCGCCTACCGTATAGTTCAGTTGCAGTTTAACTAAACCTATTCAATTTAGTACGAGGACTTACTCATGAGCGACTTTCATAAAGATATTTTAACGGGATTACTATTTATAACCGGCCTGCTGGGCTTTGTTTCATGGCGAATTCATCATCTCATCCGCACTATTCGGAACGGCGGCCATTGCCAGCAATATTAACCTGAACCGTAAACGAGTCAAAGCCGGTCAATTTTCATGCGACTGATGCCCTTACCTGAACGGCTTACCCAAGCGACCTGAAGACTTCCAAGGCTTAACGGCCTTGGAAGTTTTTTTGTTTATCAATTTGCTTAAACCTCCTGACACAAAATCAGGTTGCTCCTTTTCTGAAAAATTTAGCTTCACGACTTCACCTCCTGACCGCAACCTAAACTCGGCTACCTACTACTATCCGATAGTGATCTACAGTGCGCGTGTAAATATAAAAAATTAAACCTTGACATCACTGTACTGAGAAGCCCATACTGGCATCAGCTTAGAAATAAGATTTACCCTCTGCTTACCATTTCGATGTATCTTCTGTAGTTCCTCGTCCTGTTTTTCATTTTGTAACTTCAAAATTTACCAGCTTAACCCGCCTTTTTAAGGCTTTATATACTCAAATATTTATAGGACTCATCATGTCTACAATTACTACTGGCATCGTTAAATGGTTTAATTCTGATAAAGGCTTTGGCTTTATCGAGCAAGCATCAGGCCCCGATGTATTCGTACATTTTCAACAAATCAATAACTCTGGTGGCTACAAATCACTGGATGAAGGCCAAAAAGTACAGTTCAGCGTAACGCAAGGCCAAAAAGGCCCGCAAGCTGAAAACGTAACGGTCATCTAAAGACAAAACGCCCGCTGCAGTCGCATGCGGACGGGAGGTGGGGGAATTCCCCCGTCCTCACAAAATTCTAAGAACCGGCAGAGTCCCCCAAAAGGACTGCCGGTTTTTTTATGTCTGTCGAATGAGTTTTAATACTAGTGATGCGCCGCAGGACGGCAATCTCCCTAAAAGACACGGCTACAGTAAAAGAGAAAGTTGTATTGGGGAGCGAAGTTATGATCAGTTTTTGTTGGTGTTCGCTAGTAACCATCCTATAAACTATGCTGACTTGGGTAATAATTTTTCACGGTTAAATTCGAGAGTCTTTTGAAATAAACATGGCCAACAAAGCGCGAATTAAAATTAAGTTTTTTGTATCTTATGCGCACGCAGATGATGAATATGCAAGTGCCTTTATTGATGAATTCAAGGAAATGTCTGCGCCATCAGAAAAATACGAATACGTATTTTGGCAAGATACAGAGATTCTACCCGGCGAAAATTGGCGGGATGAAATACGGGAAGCACTCATCAATTGCGAAGTTGGCTTGTTATTAATTAGCCCGGCATTTCTGGGGTCCAAATTCATTGATGCTGAGGAACTGCCAAGGCTTGTCGGCGATCAAAAAAAGCCCATCATTCCTATCATGCTCAAAATGGTCAATCTTAAGCGACACAACCTTAAGGGACTGGATGGTAATCAGATCTTTCGCCTAAAAGTAGAAGGTGTCAAAGCATTAAAGTCTTTTGCGCAATGCAGCTTGTCTCAAAGAACCGATTTTGTATACGACCTATTTGACAAGGTAGAAATCAGGCTCGACAAATTATACGGCTAACGCGTTAATTGTATTCGGATGCACCGCTATGCTCGGTTAATTCCTGGGTTATCTTGTCTCAAAATACAAATTTGACTTGACGGAACGCGCACCGCTTGATGGCAGGAGAGCCCGAATTGGGACAGCATGGATGCGCAGAGCGCTTGGATAATACTCAGAAATTTGGGTAGCACTGGCGGGGAAGGCTCCTCACTGGTGCTTAGGTAGAGCAATTCGGGAGGGGGTGTTTAAAAGCGTACGGGGACGTATGCTTTAAAGCCGACCGGACGATTTGCGGATTAGAGCGATGAAGGTTATAGAATTAATTATATATGTCTATTTTGGTGTAACTGGTCGTGCTCGAATACGGTTATTTCTTAGGTTATGTTCAACCTCTACAAATCCAAAATGCTCCAATATAGATGGTATGTAGGAGGCGAATTCACCTCTTAATCCTGGTGTTAAACCATAGAAGCCATTAACAGAATTTTGTTCGGACCTAGCCCATTGTTCAATAGTGCCAACATTTGGTGATTCCTCTTCCCCTTGTGCACCCAATAAAACCCAGTTTCCATCACAATCGTCTTTGAGCCATAGATAAAGATCTAACAACGAGCGTAGCATATACGCATGCTGACTACCGTTCTGCGTTGTTATAACAATTCTATCTTGATCAGTATCTACATCAAACTCAAATGGTATTCCTGTTGGGGTATTTGTTTTAATACTCATAAATGTTTCTTTCTTGGATGTGGCCTTGTTGTAACATTTCACGGAACCGTCTACGAATGCAGCATAGCAACGAGGCGATTTTGAATAATTGAAAACTATCATAATCGCCATCTGATTAATGTGAGAGCTCTCGCATAATCGCCATTTAATTGAAGCCAATCTGCCCGAATAATTAGTCTTGCTGCATTATCAGGGTGTTCAATACCATACGATGCCAATAACTAACTCCACGATTTTTGCAATCCAAAAGCATTCCGGATCGCCAAGCCTAGGCTAAAGTGCAAATTGATCAAGTCTTGTTCTTGCATTGTAGCAAGGGCGACTTTCTGTACATTGTCCAGGATCATCATCAGTTGCTCAGCAGCTTCATCAACGGTTTCTGGTACACTGGAATTTTTCTGAAAAAAGTTGACCAATTATTGATCAATCTAACGTAGCTTCAGTAGGGAAGGCGGGTTGAAGGAAAATATGACAAATTAAAGACAGGTTTATCCACAGATTTTGTGGATAACATAGAGAGCACATTTATAAGTCTAGTCGATGCTCTGGTTTCTATTATTACTGTTAAAACAATCACTTTAGTAATTTTAACTTCACTCCTGAGGGGAAGGGTGGTTAAAAGGAAATGAATTTAATAGGGAAACAATAGCACTAACGGCGGTTCCATAGGCTGACATCATAACGGACTACATAGCGGGAATGATGGTAAATAATGTCCTCGTTATCAGTAAAGCTGCATTTAACTTTGCGCTCCCCCGGACCTGGCGTTAAGCTACGTCCGCTGACCTTGATCGATGGGCGTTTTACAAGATGCGCAATAAGTTAACGATTGCAAATCAAACGCGCATCTCTGAAGACAGCAGATTGTGTCATCGCGAACTTATCACATGAATTTCTAAGGCGAAAATGGAGAACCTGTATGCCTGTGCTAAAAACTTATTCTGTATGGGACGCCGGCACCCGCTGGCTTCACTGGATCAATGCGCTCTGTGTAGTCGCCTTGATGGTTGTCGGATTTATAATCCTTAACGCCGGCGCGCTCGATGTGTCCACTACAGGCAAAGTGACCCTTAAAACGATCCACGTATGGATAGGCTATCTCTTAGTGCTGAGCCTGATCTGCCGCATTGTATGGGCTTTCATTGGCAACCGATATGCCAGGTGGCATTCGATTCTTCCCGGCGGCAGAGGATATTTACAAGCGCTACGAAGCTATGTCGCGGCCTTCATAGCCGGCCATCCCGAACAGTATGTGGGACACAATCCAGTGGGGCGTCTGGGGATAGCCGCGATGCTTACTTCTTATCACTATTCAAGCGATTACCGGCTTGGTACTGGCGGGAACTGACCTGTTCTATCCACCCATCGGGCATTGGATCGCGCAGTGGGTGGCAGCGCCTGATGTTGCTCCTGGATCGCTAATACCCTATGCACCCGAGATGTACAATACGGCGGCCTATGAAAGCATGCGTGCTTTCCGTAAACCCGTTGAATTGGTGCACCTATACAGTTTTTATGTACTGGTTGTCGTCGTCGTTATGCACGTTGTGGCGGTAATCGTCACCGAGTTAAAGGAAGGTGGCAGCATCATTTCTGCAATGTTCACGGGACGTAAGATCATCAGCGAACGTCCGGTGGATGAAGAAGGTAGCAACCATGACTGATGCGAAGCACAGCAAAGCACACAAGCGGATGAACTTTGCGCGCCGCTGAGCTCCCGTTACCTTGTTACAAAATACAAATTTTTGACTGACTGAAATGGATCATTAGCTACAGCAGTTGAATGGTAGTCAAACATTTCTGGATAAATTTTAAGTGCCTCTGTCTTTCTTGACTTATGTAAATAGACTTGAGAAGCTGAAACTATTCGATAAAACCGAGTTCAAAAGATCATCAAATTTAAGGAGATGCCATGCTAACACGACGTCGCTTTCTAGGTTATGGCGGGGCAGGGATTCTGGCCCTTACCGCTGGTTGTAGACCTGAAAATTTCAATTGGCTGCCAAATCAGGAAGAGGCATCTTCAACTATAAACCTTTCGCTGGCAGACAAGGCAAAGTTCAAGAAGCTGAAAAATCTTCTCTTAGGGTATCCAATCAATATGAATACTCCACCCGAGGATTTTTTTGCCTGGCGGAGACAACTACTCGATGCGGGAATCAATACTTTTGCCTACAATAATGTGGGAAACCCGTTCAAAGACAGTTCTATCCCATTCAATACCCACGATTTTGAACGTGAACTCATCCTGAGATTTGGCAAGTTATATGCCTTTCCTCCAAACAACACATGGGGCTTTCTTTCAAACAGCGGTACTGACAGTAATATGCATGGCATGTACATGGGGCGGACCATTTTAAAAGGACGTACCGGAGTGTTGCCGAAAGCTTATTTCACCAAAGAAGCACATTATTCGATGCAGATTTTACGGGACTTGCTGGGGCTTGAAACAGTTTTTGTGGAAACACTTCCGGATGGCGGCATGGATCCCAATGACCTAAGGCAGAAGCTAGCCGATAACTCATCTCATCCGGCATTAGTGATAGCGACGATCGGGACCACCTTTAAAGGCGCTATTGATCAGGTTGATGGTATTCAGGAAGTGTTAAAAGGCTATTCAAGTTATCTGCATTTGGATGCGGCATTATTTGGCGGTTACCTGCCATTTACCGCCCATGCCGGGGAAGTGATCATACCAATCCAAGAGCACACCCAGCTCTAGCTCGATATGATTCGATAGCTGTTTCCTGCCATAAATTTTTCGGTTTTCCATCGCCTGCCGGTTTATTCATTACCACAAAAAGCCATTTTGATGAGTTTAATGAACTTTTTAGTCAAATTCATAATCCTGAATATATCCATCATGTGCCGGGAACGATAACCTGCTCCAGAGATGCCGTAAAACCGGCGGAATTTTATTTCTTTTCAACGCCCATCGTCCATGGCCAAGCTAGCTAAAGACGCGCAGTCTATGTTGCAAAACACGGTTTACCTGATGGAACAAATGCAAGCCCACTTTTCCCATTTACAACCCACACGTGCTAACGATCTTTCTAATACCATTTTTTTTAGAAAGCCCAGCGACCGGATTGTGAAAAAATATTCACTGGCAACCATGCATTTGGAGATAAATCATCAAAAACAGGATTATGCGCATGTTGTGGTGATGCCGCATGCAAACCGGGACGTATTAACAGAATTTCTGACCGATCTGGATAAAGATTCGATTACCAGATTATGACGGATTAAAAAATAGAATTGTTAGGACCGATGATTTTGATATTTAATCATTTAAAGCCAATTCAAATTAAGCCGGAATCTGGCTGACTAGTGTTGTTTTGGTTCAGAACACAAATAATACTCAGTTTCTCAACTCATATTCTGATCAAAATTCAACCGGCGCCAACAAAAGAGGACTATATTGCAGGTGAAAAGCTCAGGATTTCACTCTATTAATAATCAGAATTCAGAATCAGATGTTTTTTTACTCATTCAACCGGGAATTAACGCCATGACCAAAGATGAATTATTAGCAAAAACGAAAGCCACCATTTACGAACAACAAGCAAAACTCGAATCACTTAAAGAAAAAGCATTAGATGAGTCGCAAGAAGCGATTGATGATGTTAGAGCTGCAATTGCCGATTTGGAACCCAAGTTAGAGCAAGCAAAAGCTAAAGCTAAGGAAATAGCAGAAGCAGCTGATGATAAGTGGGATGATATGAAAGAGTCGTTGGAGTCAGGATGGGACGAAGCATCATCAAAATTGGAAGAAGGCTGGAATAGCTTAACCTCATCCGTAAAATCATTTTTCTCTTAAAAATAAGAACAAACACTAATGACTCGGGTAACTTCCATGTTTCATTGGTAAAGTAAGGTTATGAAAAACTCAGAAGTATCTGCAAACGTTTATCTTGCAGATACTTCTGGGTTACATAATCAACACCGATTTAACATTAGACCTCGAGTTTATTTTTTTGCCGCAGCTGAAAAGGTATCGCAAGTCGCTATATCTCCACTTTCCAATCCTTTACGAAGCCAAAAAGTGCGTTGCTCCGATGATCCGTGGGTAAATGATTCCGGGCTTATTCTTTTCCCGGCGCGTTTCAATAGGCGGTCATCTCCTATTGCGGAGGCGGCCCTGAGTCCTTCATCGACATCTCCTGGTTCCAAAAGACTGCGATATTTATCGGCATAGTGAGCCCATACCCCCGCAAAACAATCCGCTTGCAATTCTAATAAGACCGATAAAGCATTGGCCTGAGTCGCACCGCTACGACTTTGCAAATCATGGACTTTGCCGGAAATCCCCAAGAGGTTTTGCACATGATGACCGACTTCGTGTCCAATGACATACGCTTGAGCGAAATCGCCCGGGGCGCCCAAGTGATCCAATTCCCGGAAAAACCCCAGATCGAGGTAAACTTTTCTATCGCCAGGACAATAGAAAGGCCCCGTAGCTGCGGAATTATATCCGCATGCGGATGAAACTTGATCGGAAAACAAAACCAGTTTCGGCACTTGATATTGCATGCCCATGCGAGGGAAAATCGTGGCCCAGGTATCTTCGGTATCCGCCAATATGGCGGATACAAATTGAGCGGATTCATCGTTGCCAGGCGTTTGTCGAGGGGAGACCGCAGTTGTCGAACCGCCCTCAAGGAACCCTTGCGATAGCATAGCTAATAGCTCCAAAGGGTTTTCTCCCAATGCGACTCCTATTAGCATTACGACCACCAGCAGACCACCGCTCAGTTTAATCGATGACCCGCCGATACGCGCACCACGGCGATCCTCAACGTTATCGCTTTGTCTACCTTTTTTCCACAACATGATGTTTACACGCCAAACCCGGTGGTCAAAAATAATAAATATTCAATTTGATCTGTTAAGTTACACTGAAAGCCTCAAAGAGTTTGCTTGTTTCAATTTTGGAGCGGCTTTAAGTGCGCTTAAGTTTAAGGGATACGTAAATGTTGGCCCGGAAATATGCGATCCGGGTTGCTTAAAATATCCCGATTCGCATCAAAAATACGTTGCCATTGATTAGCATCGTTGTAGAACTGTTTGGAAATCTTAGACAGCGTATCGCCACTGGCTACAGTGTAGGTTCGAACGTTTGCAGTCGCCGAACCCATGCCTGTATCAACAGAGCCGGCGCTTGTGATTGTTGTTTGTTGCTCTGGATTGGGCGATTGTTCCTCATCTTCTTTATTGCCAAAATAGGATGCCGCCACTTTCGCTGCAACCGCGGCCCCCACTCCACCAAGAAGCACTTTGCCCCATGTCGGGAAACTGCTTGATTCGGGTACCTTGCCGTCTGGCGTCAGTTTATCGACCATAGCGGGTAAAACCTGCGAGAGCACTGATGCGCCTTGAGACTCAGGGATGCCTGCCTGTTGAGCCAGAGCAGCAATCTGGTCTTTGCCCAATACATTGGCCAATTGATCGGGGTTTATGCTCTTGTTTTCTCCCGTACCAACCCAGGACGCGGCAAGATCACCCAAGCCTGATTGTTGAAATTTATTAACCAACCCGTCTATGCCGCCCATTGTCTGCAGCATTCCCAATGCGCCATTCAATAAATTTTGGCTTTGGTTTTCAGTTTGTCCTGAAGAATTACTTGCTCCGATGGCGGATTTAACTATTTCTGTGAAAAGGCTCATAAGGTTTCTCCTCGTGAAATTAGCATAAGATAAAAAGCATTCAGACACTAAAGTCTTCAAGAAATCGCAGAAAAAACTTTCAGTGGCTTGAAAGCCAATTTATCGCATTATTGCTTGAAAAGATAGAAAATTTATACTGCTCAAATGCTTAAAAGTATTGAGTTTTAGCTTTAGAAAAACACTCATTCAAAACATAAATGTAACATTCGGTAGTGGCGGTATTTAACATGGCTATCTCCAATAATCCCATGGCCTCCATGATTCATTGGCAAGAAGGCTATGCCCATAGAGGCATAAAAAAGCGAAGAAACTTTCAAAAAAGAGTGGTTTGGGATTGGCATTAACCCCAGAACCAAGGGCTGCATAGTGTTGGCAACTCGTTGCAGCATGGTTCTGGTTTTAAGTAGAAATTAATGAGGTTCCCCAATGTGCTATTTAGTTCAACAATTCTGGCGGGATATTACCACCGTTCTGTGCGAGTTTTTGCAATACGGTTTTATGCAGCCAAATATTCATTTGGGCTGAGTCTCCCATTGCTTGGGCTGGACAACCCAATTCTGTCGCAAGTTCTTTACGCGCGGTTAAACTGCTGTCAAGCCCAAGTAATTTTAACAAATCGACAATCGAAACTTTCCAGTTAAGCTTTTCTGCACTGGAAGCGGCTAATCCTTCCAATTTTGTTACGACATCGACCACAGCAATTGCAGCAGCAGGGGCAGAAGCTGTTGCTGGTTGGCTTGCATCAGGTGCTTCCGCAGCGGCAGCATTACGAATGCCCAGTTTTTCAAGAATGGAATTAAAGAGACTCATGGTTGATCCTTAAATAGTATAGTTGAGTTGTAGTGGTAATTTTGCATGACTGAAATAAGCAATTCAACTCATACAAAAATTGTGAATAATTACTTTAGCACTATATCTAACGTTAGTCATTCATGTGCAAAATATTTTGACTTTGGAAAAGCTTAATACTTAAATCCTGCAATCTGGAAAATAGTGGACTCTGTTTGACAGGAATGAGGTTTGAAATACACGTGAGGCATTGGGGAAGGCGGGTTACGACGGGCGGATAATCCAGATGATGACGGATGACATGTTTTTTGCGCGTCTAACTCATCTACGCTTTTAGTGAAAAATTAACTGAATCAGTTGCAAACTTACAAGAAAACGGGGCAAGGATTTGTCCTTGCCCCGTCGATTTGACTACCGGCTAACGCGGGATTACCCGAACGTTATTGTTGCGGCAGAACCTTGCATGACAAGGCATGCGCAATCAGCCAAATACCGTCACTGTTCGTGTCGGACACCGAGAAGGTGGCAGTGTGGCTTTGGACTTCTGGATCGAAATACCGGGTATACCCGTACTGACCCGGCGCGGTTGTAGTCGGCTTGTAGTCACCCGCGTAGATGTGCAGTTCCTTCATCACGTCGCTGGGTAGGTTATACGTCACCGTTACTTCCGATCCGGTCCAGTTTACCGTTAGAGTCCCGACCAATTCCCCGTTGGAAGTTTTGTTCAAACCGGCACCCTTCCAAATCTGGTAGGTCGTTTCGCCTGGGGTCGCCAGATTAATGGCCCAGCCCCACCGATTTTTGATCAGATTGAGCGACAGCAGTTTCTCAGGGTTGCTCTTCGGATCAGTGGTGAATACATAGCTACCCTTGGCGAACGCCGTTTCGCACTCACCCACTTGTGGCGGTACGGTAGTATCGCAGCACAGGTTGTATTCACTATAGAACCACCAACGCGGCCCGGTTCCGGGTTTGTCGCCACCCCATGCTGTCTCGTGACTGGTATTCCCTTGTCCGTCGTCCATATTAACCTCGGCGTGGGTCGCTACATAAAGCTTCAGTGGACACGCCAGCGCAATATCCGTAATGCTTAGTGTGCTCAACGGAACTATGACCGTGTAGGAAGTTAATCCAGTTGCATCCGGTTTGTACGGAAACTGGCCGGGGACAGGAATACCTTGCTTATTCTTGGGTATAAGCGCCAAGTCAGTACCCGCCCATAGATGTAGGGTTCCAAACGTGGCACCCGGGTAGTCCAGATCGTATTTCACATAAAGATTTTCGGCGTCATTAGAGACGGTAACTGAACCCACATCCATGTTTTGGCCAGCGGTGAGATTCCAGGTCGTGGTCCCGCATGCCGTCTCGCTGGACGCCAATGCTGATCCCCCTGTCAGGAATACCCCAACCAGTGCGATGAATCGAATTAGTTTTAAAAAAGTCATATGTATAACCTATGTTCAATGAATCTATTAACGTATCAGGCTTTTACGCCTGATCCAGTTTCAACCAGAAGACTTCAATCGTCTTATTTAAATTCACATAAACACTCTGATTCATGTGAACACTCTGGGTCGGTTGATTTGCTGTCTTATTCAGTCAGCAATCCCAGTTGCTAATATTGCAACCAAGAACCGTGCCAATTTTGTATAGATTAAAAAATATAATTAATTTCAATGGGTTAATTATCTTTTGCTTGTGAGGCGAGTTGAGAGGCTCGCGTGAGCGTGAGACATATGTGCGGCATCACAATTGTCTCACTATCTGTCTCATGAGACAGCATATGAGACAGTATTTAGGCAAAGTCTGGGATTATAGGATTTTGCGTGCTAGGTAGGGAGCGGATGGGTATTGAAAAAGTGCCCGGCACGGCTGGCAGCTGGCTTATCGATCCTGGGAAATGTCCAGTTCAGCCAAACGCCGGTAGAAAGTGGCCCGGCTGATACCGAGCAGTTTGGCGGCTTGTTGGCGGTTGCCGCCCGTTTTTTCTAGGGCAGCCAGAATGCGGCCCCGCTCGTCTCCCGCGGCGGCCATGGGTTCGACAACGGCGGACACTGCGCCCCGGCTGAATTCGGGCGGCAGGTCCTGGGGATTGATGCGCTCGCCTTTGCTGTGGATGACCGCGTAGTCCACGCAGGCTTTCAGCTCGCGCACATTGCCCGGCCAGTCGTAATTCAGCAGGCATTGCATGGCTTCGGTACCGAACCGGGGCTGAGTCCGGCTGGAAAAGTGATGGCTCTGGCTGAGGAATGCTTCCACCAGAAGCGGAATGTCAGTTTTGCGTTCCCGAAGGGCCGGCACATAAAGCCGTGCCACTCGAAGCCGATAGAGCAAGTCCTCGCGGAAGCGGCCTTCACGGGCCTCGTTGGCCAGATCCTTGTGCGTGGCTACCAGGATCCGTACATCCACCTTGCGTGTGCGGGTTTCTCCAAGACGGGTTATTTCTTTTTCCTGCAGCACGCGCAGCAGGCTGGCCTGCATGCTCAGGGGCAGGTCGCCGATCTCGTCCAGAAACAGGGTGCCTCCGTGAGCGGCCTCGAAAAAGCCCTCCTGATCCTTGACGGCGCCCGTAAACGCGCCCTTGCGGTGGCCGAAGAGCTGGCTGGTCAGCAGCGACTCGCTAAGGCCGGCGGAGTTAACGGCGATGAAGGCCCCGTCCTTGCGCGGACTGGCCGCATGGATGCTGTGGGCGACCAGTTCCTTGCCGACACCGGTTTCGCCATCGATCAGCACCGTCCAGTCGCCGCGCGCCACATCATCGATGAGCCGGTAAAGCTCCCGCATGGGCTCTGAGTTGCCGAGCATCCGGCCGTAGCGGCTCTCTTCGATGGCTTGCCGCAGTTGATGGATTTCGGTGACGTCGTAGAGCAGCAGAATGTGGCGGTCGGGGTCCTGGGGATCGTCGCGTACATCGCATTCCACCCAGTATTCTTTCCGATCCGCTCCCTGCCAATGCAGGGTGATTCGATGGCGTTCGGCGGGCGGGAGGTCCAGCAACTGCTGCAATTGCAATTTCGACTGTATCCCGAAGGGCAACACCTGATCCCAGGGCCGGCCCATGGCGGTGTTGCGGTCGATGCCGGTAAAATGTTCACAGGATTCGCTGACAAATTCCACGCGATGATCGGCGTCCAGCATCAGGGTGCCCACCCGGAATTGATTGAGGAGAACCAACAGATTTTCCTGGCTTTTCTTGAGTTCGGCCAGTGTATGCTCGGCCAGCGCCTCGGCTGCCTTGCGCTCGGAAATGTCGCGCACGATACCCTTGAACAAGCTGCCCCGAGGGAGTTTCACCTCGGTCACAGCGAGCTCGACGGGGAATACGGTTCCGTCCTTCCGCCGCGCCGATATTTCCCGGACGGTTCCGAGCATTTTGGCTCGCCCGGTTTTCAGGTAGTTCTCAAGGTAGCGGTCATGCTGGCTGTGGTACGGCTCAGGCATCAGCAGCTTGACGTTATGGCCCAGCAGTTCTTCCGGGCTGTAGCCGAACATGCGCTCCGTCGCAGGGTTGACGGATTGGATTGTTCCGGACGTGTCGATGGTGATGATGGCATCGAGGGAGCTGTTCAGAAGGGCGCGATGGCGCGCTTCCTCTTCCTTCAGCTTGTTTTCCTTTTCCCTGATCTCGGAGATATCGGCAAAAATCGCAACCGCATGGGTGACATTGCCTTGCAGGTTATAGTATCGGAGACGCGCTGAAATGGAGCGGGATGATCCGGCCATCGCGCCGAATCTCCATGTCGGTCACGGCCACCGTGTCGCCCGCCAGGGCACGCATGATCGGCATGGCTTCAAGCGGATAGGGCTGATCGGTGCCGGCCACGGTAACCTGGCAATACGCCGCCAGATCCCCAATCATCGCGCCCGGCTCGAATATTTTTCCCGTAATGGCAGCTGGCCGCTTTGTTGGCATAGAAGTTCCGGCCCTGCGCATCCAGAACCAGTACGCCGAAAGGGATGGTTTCGAGGCATTCGTAAAATTGCCGGGCTTGCCTTTGTACTTCGGCCTGGGCTTCCCTTTGCGCCGTGACATCCGTTTGGATGCCCACGTAATGGGAGAGCTGGCCCTGGTCATCGAAAACCGGAGCCAGGCGCAGTTCATTCCAGAACAACGTCCCGTCCTTGCGGTAATTCCTGAGGACGACCGCCACTTCCCGGCGCTCGTCCAGCGCCCGACGGAGGTGATCCAAGTCGGGCTGGTCATGGTCCTCGCCTTGAAGGAACCGGCAGTTCCGGCCCAGGATTTCGTCCTTCGCGTAGCCCGTCATGACTTCAAATGCCCGGTTCACATAGACGAGAGGCGTATCGACCTGTGTCGCGTCAGCTACAGTGATGCCACAACTGGCGGAGTCCAGCGCTTTGACGATCCAGTCTGGAATTTCTTGGTGGTTAGTTACGTGCACAATGACTCCATTTTTTCATCAACTCAGGTTGGCAAAAAGAAACTATATTTCTGTCCTTTGGTTGACGATTCTAGTTCCCGGAAAATTCCAGTGCTGTTTTAATGCCTGAAAAATAAGTCCAGACTCTACTGGCCGTTTACGGCCAAGTACGGATATTCGGTATACGTTTTATCCAGCGAGCCGAACGAGTCTGCGATATTTGAAACAAAACGGCATCCAATATGTACCACTTCCAGCGTTCGTTTTACAAGTTTACGGTCACATAAATACTAAAAAACAATGCGATGATGAATTTACAGGGTCAATTTTGACTTTGTTTGCCGGTTAATATTCGATGTAAGTAACCCATTTCCTCCCTGCAGGGCTTTTCATGTAACCTGGTTTTGTTCACACATAATATTTATGCAACAAAGCCAGTTTGACTAATGAGGAAACTGCTGAATACAGCGTCCACTGAGATTCTTGTTATCAAACCTTTACCCCATCACAAATTTATTCCCGCTGACTTATTTGGCTGAAGGGGGATAAGTGGTCAACAAGGCCATGCCGCATTGATAACAACGATAGGCCGTTATCCCTTATTGCCTGCAGCCATTTCCAGCAGCCGTTCTACACCAACCGGCTCTTCCTTAAGCAGCGGAACAACCGCATAACGTTGGGCATGCAACGTGGCGACGGCATTGATCTCGCGCAGTTCGTTGGCGGCGCGCTGGCGCAGCAAGGGCGATTTGGAAGTGGCTGCGGCAACACTGGTATTGATGATCCAGGCCCAGGGTTCGATGCCGGCACGTCGCAAGTCGGCTTGCAGGTTCGCGGCCTCCAGAACCGGCGTGGTTTCGGCCAGTGTGACAATCAGCACCTTGGTCTGTTTAGGGTCCTGCAATTGCATCATCGGCGTGGTGTAGTGCAGCCCGGAGCTGCCCATCTGGCGCGACACTTCACGGTGATAAGCGCCGGTCGCATCCAGCAGCAGCAAGGTGTGTCCGGTGGGCGCGGTATCCATCACCACGAACTTCTTGCCGGCTTCGCGGATGATGCGGGAAAACGCCTGGAATACGGCAATTTCCTCGGTACAGGGCGAGCGCAGGTCTTCTTCCAGCAGCGCACGGCCTTGCGCATCGAGCTTTGCGCCTTTGGTCTCCAAAACATGTTGACGGTAGCGCTCGGTTTCGGCTGCCGGGTCGATGCGGCTTACGGTCAGGTTGTCGAGAGCGCCATTCAGCGTTTCGGTCAAGTGTGCCGCCGGGTCGGAGGTGGTGAGATGCACCGGCAGTCCGCGATGCGCCAGCTCGACGGCGACCGCGGCCGCCAGCGTGGTTTTGCCGACGCCGCCTTTGCCCATCAGCATCACCAGGCCATGACCGTCTTTGGCAATGTCATCGACCAGTTCGGAAAGACTGGGTTCGTCGAGCTCGATGGGGGAATCCACCCTGACGTGCCCTTGCACAGGTGTGTCAACCAGCAGTTGGCGCAGGGCATCCAGTCCGACCAGATTGAATGGCTTAAGCATGACCTCATCACAGGGCAGTCTCTTCAACACTTCGGGAATGTCGTTGAGGGCGGATCTGCTCACGTTCGTGAATGGCGGCGACCAACGGATCATTGTCGGCTTCAGTGCGAGGCAGGATGCCGTTGATGACCAGATACTGATGCTGAAAGCCAATCGCCGCCAGTTCTTCATGCGTGCGGGCGACTTCGCGCAAGGTGGCTTGCTGGGCACGGGCCACCAGAATCAGCCGGGTACGGGTCGCATCGGCCAGCGCATCCACTGCCGCCTTGTATTGCTCCCGCTGCTTTTCCAGGCCGGCCAACGGGCCGAGACAGGACGCATCGCCTTTGCCTTCTTCAAGAAAGCCGCTCCAGGCGCCGGGCAGTTGCAACAGGCGAATGGTATGGCCGGTGGGTGCCGTATCGAAAACGATGTGATCGTAGCCGGCGGTCAGCGCCGAATCGGTCAGCAGCGCGGTGAATTCGTCAAACGCCGCAATTTCGGTGGTGCAGGCGCCGGACAGTTGTTCTTCGATGCCTTTCACCACCGCTTCCGGCAACACGCCGCGCACCGGGCCGACGATGCGGTCGCGGTAGGCCTGGGCCGCGGCTTGCGGATCGATTTCCAGCGCCGCCAAACCCGGCACGGCCGGAATGGCGGTGATCTGGTTGCCGATGCTGATGCCGAACACCTGGCCGACGTTGGAGGCCGGGTCGGTGCTGACCAGCAGCACCTGCTGCCCGGCATCCGCCAGCTGTATCGCCGTGGCGCAGGCAATCGAGGTCTTGCCTACGCCGCCCTTGCCGGTAAAAAACAGAAAGCGCGGCGGCTGGTCGAGAAATTTCATGTCAGTCATGATGACATCTCCAAAGGATTGTTTAACAGCAGCTGCTGCCGCCACAGCAACCGGATTCTGGCTTTTTCTTCACGCTTGGGCAATCCCGGCCCAACGTGCCAGTTCGTCGCGATTCGGATAGCGCCCGCCAACGCGACTTCGCCATCGACCAGAATCAACGGCAGCGCTTCCGCGCCGGAACGCTCCAGAAAACCTTTCACGACCGGGTTTTCGGCAAAAGCCATCGGTTGCTGGGCCAGATTGAAGCGCTCGATCTGCGCGCCGTTTTGCTTGGCCCAATCGACATCGGCAGAAAAGCCGACCAATTGTTGATCGACGTCCACACCGCAGACGCCGGTGCTGCAACACAAGGCGGGGTCAAATACTTGAATGCTTGTCATGATGTATCTCCTTAAAGTTTAGGGTAACAAAGTGCCGATGCGGTCCAGCTCCGCTTTTTTAGGATTGCCCAATATCGCGGACTTGCTGTTCAAGCGCCAGCCGTTCCAGACTTTCTGGGTGCAAACTTGTTAACAGCGCGATTCACCGTTCCAGAACGGCGAACGCCATGCACATGAATGCGTTTCATAAAACAGATTCCATCATTAAGGGTAAACGGCCAGAGGTTGGGGCTTCTTCGTCACAACACCCCATGACCGCCCCACAGGGGTTCCTGCGCAACAATTTTCGGTCAGGAATCCCAGCAACTCATTCATGGCCGCAAAATGCGCGGCGTAGTAAATGAAGCGGCTTTCCTGCCGTGCGGTAATCAGTCCCGCATTTGTCAGTTCTTTCAGATGGAAAGACAGGGTTGCATTTGGGATGCTCAATGCCTTCGCTATTTGGCCAGCCGAAAGGCCAGTTTCCCCCGTTTGAACCAGAATTCGGAAGATTGAGAGACGGGTTTCCTGCGCTAAGGCGCCAAGAGCTTTGACGGCTGAATTTATTTTCATATTTCCAGAGTAATGGAACTATTAGGCTATGTCAAACTCTGTGCAGTGTTCGGATGAACACATTTGTATTTCGATGGCTCGGTAACTATCTGGGGCAGTTTTACCATACCCGGAGTACGCTCAGCGATGCCGAAAAGAATACGCCGGATTGTCTTATAGTATTGCAAGGATTAACTCCTAAGCTAAACTCTGAATACCTTCGATGCGTCCTGCTCTGGTGTCGCTAGAGTCTGTAGCCTAAATTGTAAATACGCAATATTACGTATTTCTATTTCTTGCAAAAGGATTAGCATAATAATCCTGATCAACGACGTGAAATTTCTTTTTCTGAGTCGTTTGATGTAGCCAGCCAAAAAAGGATACCTATGGAAATTCTTCAGGATCCGATATTTTTATCGCGGTTACAATTTTCTGTAACGGCGATGTTTCACATCTTGTGGCCGCTCATGTCAGTCGGCATGTCCCTGGTTCTGGTTGTCTTTGAAGTGCTATGGTTAAAAACCAGGGATGCTGATTATTATCGGCATGCGCATTTCTGGTCTAAATTATTTCTGCTTAATTTCTCGGTCGGCGTTGTTACCGGCATTCCTTTGGAATTTGAGTTCGGCACTAACTGGTCACGTTTTTCCATGATGACGGGCGAGTTTTTAGGAAATATTCTGGGCTTCGAAGGCGCCATGGCTTTCATGTTGGAAGCCGGTTTTCTGGGAATCATGCTTTTTGGATGGATGCGCGTACCCCCTGTCATTCATTTGTTTGCTACCTGTATGGTGGCTTTGGGGGCATCACTTTCCGTATTCTGGATTCTGGTTGCCAATGCATGGATGCAGAGCCCGGCAGGCGGTCATATGGAAAAAGACAGGTTTGTGGTGGACAGCTATTCCCAGGCGATTTTTAACTCGGATACATTTTGGGCGGTGTCTCATATGTGGGTTGCCTGCCTGGAAACAAGTCTCTTTGTTATGGGCGGCTTGTCTGCATGGTACTTGCTGAAAGAACGGCATACGGATTTCTTTTTAAAGTCTTTTAAACTGGCTGTAATCATTGCGGTGTTTGCCGCGCCTGTTCAAATATTTCTGGGCCACGGCAATGGCCATGAGGTGTTTGAAAATCAACCGGCAAAAGGAGCTGCCATTGAAGCGCACTGGGAAACCAATCAAGCTGGAACGGGGGCGAACTGGAATGTTCTGTCATGGCCAAATAAGGCAGCCCAGAAAAATGACTGGTCTATTTCTGTTCCAAACATATTGAGTGTTCTGGCTACCGGAAAGTTGGATGGACGAGTCATTGGCTTAAAGTCATTTCCTCCGGCAGATCAGCCTCCTGCGATTCCACTGATTTTTTATTCTTTCCGTATCATGGTCGGCGATTGGATTTGGTTTGTTTGCGCTGATAGTGTGGACGTTAGTGTGCTGGCTTAAAGGTCAATTAACGCCCCAGCATATTGCTAAAAACCGGATGCTGCTCTATGCATGGATGGCTTCTCTACCTCTTGGCTATCTGGCAACAGAATGCGGCTGGATAGTCAGGGAGGTTGGTCGTCAGCCCTGGGTGATCTATGGCATGTTGCGCACCCGTGATGTTGCATCTGCCTTGCCTGCTTCTGCAGTGTTCACCACTCTTATTAGTTTTGTCATTGTTTATACGCTGCTTTTTATGGTGTTTGTGGTTTTTGCAGCCAGAATTATCCGGAAGGGACCTGATATGGCCGACGCGCCATTAAATAACCCGCTATCAAAAATTATTGGCGGGGAAAGGAGAGTCATCAGGAAAGGCCTTGACAAGAATAAAGGAGGTGAACCTCATGTTTAATGAGCTTCATGTTTTTCTGGCCAATATCTGGTTTTTTATAATTTGGCTGATATTCTTTATATATATAGTTGTGGATGGCTTTGATCTGGGTGTGGGAATTCTTTTCCTGCTAAACCGTGATGAAAAGCAGCGCACGATTATGATGGCCAGTCTGGGTTCGGTATGGGATGCCAACGAGACCTGGTTGGTGCTGCTGATTGGCGCGCTCTTTGGTGCATTTCCGCTGGTTTATGCAATCGTGCTGCATGCGCTTTATATTCCGGTTATGCTGATGATATTTGCGCTTATTTTTCGTGGTGTTGCCTTTGAATTTCGCAGTCATGCGCACAATAAAGTGCTTTGGAATATGGCGTTTGGAGGAGGCAGCTTGTTGGCCGCCATCGCTCAGGGGCTTGCGTTTGGCGGGTTGATCAGCGGACTGAATGTGAACGGTACGGGATTGGACGGAGGCTGGGCTTGGCTCACGCCATTTTCCTTGTTAGTCGCTGTCGGAGTAGTTGTCGGCTATGGGTTGCTGGGAGCGACTTATTTAATAATAAAAACGGAAGGTGAGTTGCAGCAAATCAGTATCCGCCACGCTTATGTTACCGCCATTTTTGGTATATCGATTGGTATAGCGGTCATCATCTGGACGCTACAGTTCAATCCTTATGTTGCAGCGCGCTGGGATGATTTTGCATCGCGACTTTCTTTGGATTTCTTTCTAGGCTTGATCAGCTTTGCTTTTTTTATGTTAATACGGGCATTGCGACGAGGGTTTGAAACAAGTCCTTTTTTCTGGAGTATCTTTTTTTTCTTTGCCTCGTTTATGGGAATGACGATAGGGTACTATCCTTATATGATCCCATCGTCGATAACACTAATTGAAGCGGCATCTTCCAATAAGACCTTGATATTCATGCTCACAGGTATCGGTTTTCTAGTTCCGGTAATGCTTGTTTATAACGGTTATCAGTATCTGGTTTTTTGGGGCAAAGTGCGAATGGATGAAGATACCGACGCAAGCTAGTGATGTTGTCCAGCCTGTGTTTTTGATCTGTTTAACCAACGCGTATTAGGTTGATTCAAAAAGAGAATTAGTACCTAAACAACAATCCGATTGACGACAGCTAACAAGATAGAGTAAAAGAAAATTATCCTGCGTTGCAATGTTCCAATGGAGTGGTAATTTTTTCACTGGAATACGCAGGATTACTTATCAGGAGAACATCATGATAAATAAAAAAAGCTATTTAGAAGATCAGTTTGATAATGCTGTTTCAGCCATTGTCAAGGGTATTGATCGAGATGTAGAGCGGGGAGAAGACGCTCTTATGTTAGGGCTTTGCGTGGTCATGTTATCTTCTACTTTCGCGCCTCTGGCCCCGCCGACCGTTATTCTGCCCTTAGTAGCGCTTACTTTTGCTCTTTCATCGAGCTTTGCACGGAGAAATTACCATAACATGGAGCGAAAACTCCTGAAATCCATGGCGCAGCTTGAAGAACATGAAAAAGCAATTTTGTACCCGATTGCCGCTGTTTTTGTCGAGTGTCCTATGTGTGCTCTGACAGAGTCTTTTAATCCTTTCAAAAACTTGAAACGGACATGGAAGAGTATACTCGGGGGGATTTTAATCAATCCGTTATGGATGCCTATTTTTTATGTGATGGGCATGCAAATCAACGAGGAAAAGAACCTTGGCATTTTGAACAGGGCCATCATGGGTGTTGAACAGAAAATATATCCTTCACCTGCTCGAAAAGAGACTAACAGTATCTGGTAAGTTGAGTTAGCTTCCAAGTTGCGCCGCAGCTCACTTCTCGGGCTGCCGTTTTTTTCTCTGTGTTTTCCAGTCCTATACTTAATATTCCATAAGTTGCTGTTTCCCCCGAATGATTTTTTATATTTTGTTTTGAATAAAGTCGTTTTACCAAATATAAGCACTCGCCATTTTTCCCATTATTTCAAATTCAAACACTTTCTTTGCCGCAGTGCCGGCGACTCCATAGCAAACGTGTAGGGGCAACAAATGTTCTGCTCTTGGATGGCAGTATCTTGCAGCAGGGGCGCTATCCCAATTTTTCAACCTTTGCTCCCGCTCCTCTTCGGTAAGCAGACTATTGGAACAGGTCTCAATAAGCCATTGCTCGAAGGACTCATTCATGGAACGGGCTTCTTTTGTCGACGGCACAAAAAATTCTTTGAGATTATGGAATGAAAACCCGGAACCAATAACAAGAACATTATCTTTTCTCAAATCCGCTAAGGCCTTGCCAATCCGGATATGCTCTTCGGGCTGCAAGCTGTTGACCAGAGACAATTGAACACAGGGAATGTTTGCCTCCGGATACATAAGCTTTAATGGCACAAACAAACCGTGATCAAAACCTCGCTGGTCATCAAGTTTTGCTTCAATACCAGAACTCGCCAATAGATTAAAAATCTTATTCGCCAGTTCAGGCGAGCCTGATGCGGGATACTCAATTTCATAGGATTCTTTAGGAAAGCCATAATAATCATATATCAATGAAGGAGATGCCCCGCTGGTAATGGTTGGCTTGCTCTCTTCCCAATGCGCGCTAATGACTAGAATTGCGCTGGGCTTTGCGAGAGTTCTCGTAATCTCTCTAATAACATTGATCATGTTCTGGTGGCGTTTATCTCCAAGCAAGGGTAAAGGACCTCCTCCATGAGAAAGGTACACAACAGGACTTGGTAAAATAGCTGATTCGCTGTTCATGATTGCTTGGCCAATAGTTGCGTATTCCAGTAGGCAACCATCTCGAAACCACGATGAGGGTTGTCATGGAAAGTCGGCGATGGTTCTTGTCATTTGTTGTAACGTGTGGGTGCGCATGTCGTACTCCTTAATAACGGTAACGGAAATTCAAGGGACGGTATTAGCCTAAAGCTTATTCCTTAGCGGCTTCAACGGCAATGGTGAGGGTAACTTTCATCTGACGCCTAAAAGGTGAGAGCTTAATTGGTAAACCGTTAAAAAACAGATCAAACCGGCAGGCGGGAAGTGTGCTGGTAAGCTGTTAACGTTGATTTACGCAGCAACGCATTTCTGATCTGCCATTCATCTTGCAGTTCAACATGTTCAAGAAAACTGATTTTACCTTGCGCGCTGTTGGCAATGGGAATTCCGTCACGGTATAAAATGCGCTGACCAGGCTGACTCGGCACGCGTTGTCCCGGCGTAACCAGGCCGGTTAAATTCAACGGATCGGCAGCGCTGATGGCAACGAGATCGCCCTGTCTTGGATTGCTTGCGGATTTCTCTCAGGGCGCTTAACCGCTTCGGGCAAGGCATATTGCTCGCCGGCGAAGCCCTGCACGAAGCGGCCGCCGCGCAGCTCGCCCCGCGCCTCCATGCGCCGGAAGACATATAACAATTCCCGCCACGGGGGCAGAATGTCTTCCTGATCCAGCAGCTTACGAAAGACAATGCCGTAACGGCGCAGCAGGACTCGCGCGATGTGTTCGCAGTGTTGATAGCGGTCGGTTTCGACGGGCTGGTTTGACCGGTTTAGCGACCAGCGGCCGGAGGCGGCGAACGGATCATGATGCGGATATTTTTTGCTGCGGCGTTGCTGGACTTTCTGCGTCGTGATCAGCGTGCGCAAGCCCTGAAAACTGTCAGCCGTAACCAGTCCCCAGGCGGCCAGTTCTGCCAGCGCTTCTTCCAGTTGCGATTTGAGCAGGCCGGTTTCTGCCAGCAGGTCTTCGAAGAAACTGGCGCCCCATTGCTTGAGCGCATCGTAGACTTTTTGCCCTTTGCCTGACAAATCCAGCGCCTCATTGGCCGGCAGCGGCGCATAGGCGCGCCAGTGCGGAAGATTGGGCCGGCTGATAAAGCTGATTGAGGTGGATTTTCCGGCAGGGTTTTTACGTTTGTTCAAGGCCATGCCGGCAGGGGGTTGTAAACGCAGCCAGGTGATTTTGCCGGAGCTGCACAATTTATCCAGATCGGAAGACAGATAGAAACGCATTCTGGCCGGCAGAATATCGGCCTCCCAGCTTACGGCCGGAAGACAGAGGCCTTCCAGCTGCAATAAACGCTGTTGCAGGGCGGCTTCTCCTTCGCCCGGATCATCCAGACCGTGCCAGCGAAACAGGAAGCGCATGAAATCCGCCGGCGCAACCGGCTCGATTTCAGTGCGCAATTGCTTGAGCGTATAGCGATGAATACGCGCCAGTAAGCCGCGTTCACACCATTCAGTCGCATCGCCCTGCGTAAACTTTCCCTGAATCACGAAGCCTTCCTGTTGCAAGGCGGCCAAGGCGCGGTCAATAGTGGCGATGTCCAATGCCAGCGAGCCGGCCAGTTGCGCGGCGGTGACCGGCCCCAAACCTTCCAGGCGGCTGCGGATGATTTCCCTTACGGCGCTCTCCGGATCGCTTGCTTCACCAGCGGCAACCGGTTCGATGGCAGGATGAATCGGGGCCTTCGGAAACAGCAGTTGCAGGACCTCCAGGCGTTCGGCCGCAATCCACAGGCGCGTGTCATTCGGCAAGGGTCATGACGGTTGCGCGTTTGCTCTTTTGCAGGCTTTCCATCAGGGTGGGCCAGCCGTGGGCAAGATTGTCATGCAAGTTCGAAAGCGGGCCGCGTTCTCCCTCGGTTTCGGTCAGAAACCCCAGAACCACCAGGGCATCGTGAAGTTCATCCGGGGTATGGGCTTCCGGCCAGGCTTCGATGCGCACCCTTTCGATGGCCTCGGGGTTCAGGCGGCCGATGTCGGCAGCGCTTTGCGGGTCCATGAAGCGCCGTTGCTGTACCGCCAGGGTTCTGCGTTCCTCGGCCGGGGCATCGTCTAAAAAGGCATAGGGCCGGGCGTTCAGTATTTCCAGGGCCAGCGGGGAAGGGCTGGCCAAATCCCGGGCAATGACGGTGATCGTTCCCCGTTCGATGCCGGTTAACAAGCGTTCCAGGCCGTCGATGTCCATCAGCTCATGCAAGCAGTCGGATAAGGTCTGATTGACCAGCGGGTGATCGGGAATCTCCCGGTTTCCGGCGATGTTTTCCTGACAGGCGAGCTGATCCGGAAAGATCAGGGCGATAAGGTCTTCGGCATCGTTGCGCTGAAAATAGGCCGGGACTTTCTTGCCGGCGCGGTTGCGCGGCACGGCCAGCGCGGTGTTGGCAACCCAGCGCCAGCGCGACGGAAACATCGGGGCGGCTAACAGCGCCTGAATCAGAATGTCTTTGACCGTAGCCGCCTTGAGGTACTGTGCGGGTTCATCCAGCGGAAAACTGTGGGTTGGACCGAGCGACAGCACAATGGTGTCTTCGCTGGCGGCGGCCTGTAGTTCGAAGTTGAAGCGGCGGCAGAAGCGTTTTCGCAGTGCGAGGCCCCAGGCCCGGTTAATCCGGGAGCCGTAAGCCGAGTGGATGACGAAATGCATATCGCCGGTTTCATCGAAAAAGCGTTCGAACACGATTTTCTGCTGCGTAGGCAATACCGTCAAAGCCGCCTTGGCCGCGGCCAGATATTGCGCCAGTTGTTCCGCGGCGGCATGGGGAAGCTGCAGGTCCTCTTTGAGATAACGGTAAGCCGCATCTTCTCCCTGTTCGAGCTTGGCATCCACGGTTGCGCGTAAATTCGATACGGCAAGCGACAGTTCATCGCTACGGCCGGGCGCTTCACCGATCCAGAACGGGATATTGGGCGGCTGTCCGTGGGCATCTTCAACATAGACGCGGCCCTGTTCGATCTTGAGCATCCGATACGAGCTGTTGCCCAGTTGAAATATATCGCCCGGCAGGCTTTCAAAAGCGAAGTCTTCATTCAAGGTGCCGACAAAAATGCCTTCCGGCTGCAAGATCACATCGTAATCGAATTGATCGGGAATCGCCCCGCCGTTGATCAGCGCGGTCAGCCGCGCGCCCTTGCGCGGCCGCAGCATGCCGTGAACGGCATCCCGGTGCAGATAGGCACCGCGCCGTCCGCGCCGCGTATGAAAGCCGTCGCTGAGCATTTTGACGACGTCTATAAACTGCTCGTGCGTCAGTTCCCGGTAAGGCCAGGCAGCGGAAAAGGCCTGATAAAGGTCGTTTTCGTGCCACTCGCGGCAGGCAATTTCGGCTACGATTTGCTGCGCCAGTACATCCAGCGGATGATCAGGAATCGAAATGTGGTCCAGTTCATCCCGTTGAATCGCTGCCAGCATGGCCGTGCATTCCACCAGATCATCACGCGACAGCGGAAACAGGCGTCCTTTGGGCGTAGCGCCAAGTTGGTGGCCGGAACGCCCGACCCGTTGCAGAAAGGTTGATATCGCATGCGGCGAGGCCAGCTGGCAAACCAGATCCACTTCGCCGATATCGATACCGAGTTCGAGTGAAGCCGTCGCCACCAGGGCTTTGAGTGTGCCCTGTTTTAAGCGCTGTTCCGCTGCCAGCCGGTGTTCCTTGGCCAGGCTGCCGTGATGGGAAGTGACATATTCTTCGCCCAAGCGTTCGGCCAGCGCCGCAGCCACGCGTTCGGCCAGACGGCGGGTGTTCACAAAAATCAGTGTCGTGCGGTGTTGCTCGATCAACTGTTCAAGACGATTGTAGATTTCGCCCCAGACTTCTGCCGCCATGACCGCTTCCAGCGGCGAGCCGGTGACTTCTATCTCCAAATCACGCTGCCGTTTATGACCGGTATCGATAATCGTGCAATGCGTTGCCTGGATTCCGGTCAGAAAGTGCGCCATCAGTTCGACCGGTTTTTGCGTGGCGGATAAACCGATGCGCACCGGCGGCGTTGCTGTCAGTTGTGCCAGGCGTTCCAGAGAGAGCGAAAGATGCGCGCCACGCTTGTTGCCTGCCAGCGCATGAATCTCATCGACGATAACGCTGCGCACCGAACTCAACATCTCGCGTCCTGAATCCGAGGTGAGCAAAATATAAAGCGATTCCGGCGTGGTGACCAGAATATGCGGCGGATGGCGCTTCATGGCCGCGCGTTCTGCCGTCGAGGTATCGCCGGTGCGGGTTTGGGCACGGATAGCGACATCGGGCAGACCGTTTTCCAGCAATGCAAGGCGAATGCCGTTCAGCGGCAGTTCCAGGTTTTTGTGAATGTCGTTAGACAGCGCCTTGAGCGGCGATACATAGAGAATCCGGGTTTCATCCGGTAACGGCGATTCCAGTCCCTGTTGCACCAACTGGTCGATGGCCGCAAGAAATGCCGCCAGGGTTTTACCCGAGCCGGTAGGGGCTGCGATCAGCGTGGATTCGCCCGCACGAATTGCAGGCCAAGCCTGGCGTTGAACGTCCGAGGGTGCGTCAAAATGGGTATTGAACCACTGGGCGACGATAGGATGAAACGATGTTAACGGCATGGCATCGGTAAGTCAGCTTGAGAATACGAGGGCAGTATATAGGGAATCAGAGGCTCAATTCACCCTATACTTAGATTTTCTGTCATCCCTGTAAATCAGCATCCATTTTTCAGGCAAGTAAGATGGCAGGCTATTTTAAAAACAACAAGATAGAAAGCAGTGCAGCTCAACTCAACCTTGCTTTTTAGCGAACGGGGACAATGTACCATCCTCAACATTAATTGTGTAGGCCCGGCCAAAACCCGCAACATATCGGCCGCTTTCCGGGCGTAAGGCAAATAAGTGAAAATCGGATAACGACCGTAATAAACTGACAACCTCGCCAAATTTATCCTGCAACGCGTGCAACTGTGTAGTGTAAATTGGATCATCGCGCTCCAGTTCTTTGACACAACAGTTGAATACCGCACGTTCGCGCGCAAAAAGATTACGGGTCTCGGATTCCTGGCGAATAAACATGACCGAGGCCTGCGGGTTATTCAATAAGTTGGGAGTATGGCCAGCAAGCTCGCTGACAAAGATATAGAAACACCCCGCCTGGTCTCGTACAAAGGGAGCGTAGCTAAGATCTGGCACGCAGTTTGCCGAAGCCGTCGATAGCAACAGTGTTTGCTGTGTGGCAAGCAGTTCCTGTAAATCGATTGCCCTTTCTGTCAGGTTGTCTGTTTCGTTCATTTTATGCATACCATTTATGTTAGGCTCATTATCTTAATTGAGATCAGCAACCTTTAAAAATCGATATACTGATTTCGCGATGCCTGAACACATTGCTGTCATTGGGTTGCATTTGAATCAGTGACCACCGCACAAGTCCGAATCCTTCGGCCTCAGTACCAGTATTTTCCCGATGGATTGAAGGCCTACCTCCTCCTCAAGCGCCAATCCGGATTGGTCGAAAAGGTTCTGCCATTCAGGAAGCGTTCTTTCCCTGCCTCGGGTAGCCATGAACATCTGCATATCGAAAGCAGCACTGGAAAAATCGGCCTTCAATTCCGAAACAACCAATTCCATTAGCGCAATGCGGGCACCGGTACCAGCACTTGCGGTGGTCAGATTGCGCAGCACTTTGACGCAATTCTCGTCATCCATGCCATGCAGGACTGCGCTCAACAAGTAGATGTCTTTGTCGTTTTTGGCTGTGGGAACCGATTCGAGCAAATCCCCAGCTTGGTAAGTTAATCGGGAAAGAAGGGCTGGCGATTCTTTGCCAGTCCAGTATGTTGCCGCTGTTTGAATAACCTGATTACGGTCAACCACTAAAGCCGTAAGATGTGAATACCGCTTTAATATTGCTAATGATTTACTTCCCTTCGAGCCGCCAACATCGATGATTCGATCAAATCGTCCCCAATCGAAGTCGGTGGCAAAACTGTCGCCCATCAATGCCTCCACACTGTCCATGGCGCGGGCAAACAGCGAATCGAATTCGGCATGGTCGTCCATGTAGGAATAAAGTTCCCGACCGTGAGAGAGATGGAATGGAACTTCCCCGCTACGCACCCCCTGTTCCAGTTGCTCATACCAAGGCTGGCTCATCTCAATCGAGTTGTGCATCAAGATCATTGCTCTGACGTTTTTTGGGTTATCTTCACGCAAGTGAGTGGATAGCGTATTGTTCTTGAAGACCCGAGGCGACACTTCTTCGAATATACCCATCGCTGCCAGCATGCGTAGCAGACGGTAAACGGCGTCCGCTTGAGCCGAGACTCGTACCGCAATGACTTCAACCGCGAGAGACTCATCCCCCAGAATGGATGCAATGTCCAAGTGTGTAGCGACATGAAGCACACGTGACTGCCAAAACGCTGAGCCGATCTGGATGAGGCGGAATGGTGGCGGTGTAACCTTGTTGGGAATGTTCTGTAGCCAAGCGGCAAACTTCATCAGCATTGCAAAGCGGCGAACTGCACCTGAATTTTTTTGTAACGACATCGCGAGTCTCCTGTTATTCCGTCCTTGTCGGCGTCAAGCCTGTGGAAAATAGATGGCCATTGAACGCGGCCAATTTTTCGAGGAATGCTGCATCCATTGTTCGCCCCATCTGCTCCTCAAAAATATCTTTCAGCAGCATGGGCATCATTGCCAGACTGACAAATGCCATCCTGAACGATGTCAGGGTCTAATGAAGGAGTGACTTGCCCGGCTGACTTCAAATCTTCGACCTTCCTGGCGCCGCGTGTGCGCCCGCGTTCCAATAGCTGTTGGATAAAGCGCCGACCTGGTCCTTGGTTAAGCGCCAGTACTTTCAAAATCAGCTTCGGAAATTCAGGTCGTTTGGACATCGTTTCGTAATACAGATATGAGGAAGTCCTTAAATCCATCAACGGACTCCAACATCTGTCCGTCCAGCACGTTAAGCAGCGGGTTCATGGTGTCGCGGATCATCTCCTCGTATAACCCCTCCTTGTTGCCAAAGTAGTAACGGATCATTGAGATGTTGGCGTCGGCCTTTTCTGCGATCAGACGGGTCGTGACCTTGTGGTATTCGTCGGACAGAAAACTGTCGAGAGCGGCTTTGAGCAGCCGTTCACGTACAGGATCAGGAGCAATCTCCTCAGGGGCGCTAATCATCATTTCCTCCAATATCAGATAGTGAAAGCTAGATTAGCAATTGCAAGTCGATGTCACCAGAAGTTTCGTCAATCAAATTAGGTGGTTTGATTGACGAAACTTCACTGTTCAGGAATGCGAATGAGTTCTGAATTGGGGGGTACAGTGAACCGGGAGAACGACCGCTTGCAGTTTTGCAGCAGGAATTCGACGGCACAATCTCTAATTTCAGATGTTGGTCGAGCTGTGACATTTATTACAGGCTGGTTCTGACCCAGACTGATAGATGCCTGTCAATGTCAGATTAAATATAGGTTTTTTATATTAAATTCATGAGGATTTTTTGTTAAACGCTTTTGGTATGAAACTTTGTTACTTAATGACAATATCGAAAAAATCAACAACCGTTAGTATTGAAAAAACAATTTACCCAGAAAACTCAAGTAGAGTTAAGATTCAGCTTCAACCATTTGCAATACGTTAAACCGTATTTCTTTCCTAAGGCCGTGCAACAAAGAAACCGGTTTGGATTGTTGGTTGCAACAGCTATAAAACCGGATCTTTAGCCCACAAACGAAAAGGATGAATCTTATGAATAACAGAACGAAGCTACGCTGGGGTATTTTAGGCGCAGCGCGCGTAAACGAGCGCTTGCTGCCCGCGATAGTCGAAGCGTCGAATGCGGAACTGGTTGCCATTGCCAGTCGTCGTCCTGGCGCCGCTGCTCAAACGCTGGCGCAGTATGCGCCGCAGCAGCAGAATGTACGGACTTACGACAATCTCGACGCGTTGCTCGACGATGCTGAAGTTGATGCCGTGTACCTGCCTCTGGCCAATCACGAACATGCCGAATGGGCGTTGCGTGCCATTGAATGCGGCAAGCATGTGTTGTGCGAAAAACCGATGGCACTGACTGTGGCTGACATCGAAGCCATCGAAAACTGCCGCACGCCAGCATAAGGTAACCGTCATGGAAGGCTTTATGTACCGCTTCCATCCGCAACACGCACGCGTGCAGGAATTGATTCGTTCGGGAACGATAGGTGAAGTAAGGTCGGTGCGCGCCAGTTATTCCTTTATGATGAGACCCGCCCGAATGTACCGTCTGACTGAAAGCGTCGAAAATGGCGGCGGCGCCATGTGGGACATCGGTTGTTACGCAATCCATTCAGCGCGGATGTTTTTCGACGAAGCTCCTGTCGCAGTGACGGCTATGTCCAAGTATGTCGAGAGCGGCGCTGATATTACCACCAGCGGCATCATTGATTTCGGCGCAGGGAAATTTGCGCATTTCGATTTCAGCTTTGAGCGTGCGAGGCGATGTGAATACGAAATCATCGGCACCAAGGGCGGCATTAAATGCCACACCGTATGGCAATTGCCCGGCGATGTTCCGGTGATTTCATGGTGGACTGAAGACGGTCGGCAATGTGAAGAGCGGTTGCCGGCAGACAATCACTTTCGGCTGGAAATCGAGCATTTCAGTGATTGCGTATTAAACGGCAAAGCACCTTTGCTGTCGCTGGACGATGCAAAAGCCAACTGCCAAATCATTGTTGCCGCCTTGCAGTCTGCCAGCTCAAGGCCGACTGGTCAAGCTAACTTAAGGTCGTTTTTGATGGGAAATAACAATGTCCGATTTTAAAAAATACCACTGTCTGGAATGCGAGCACATCTATGATGAAGCTAAAGGTGATCCGGACAGCGGTATTGCACCCGGAACCCTTTGGGCAGATATTCCTGACAGCTGGGATTGTCCTATCTGCGGGGCGCCAAAAAGTTTTTTTAAGTTGATGGAATAGTGATGTTTTTCCAATTCTACCCCGTTGATAGAGAGTTAATATGACAGAGAAGCAGGTCTGCATATTCGGTGAAGTACTGTTTGATCAATTTCCTGATGGTCAGAAGGTGTTGGGAGGCGCGCCTTTTAATGTTGCATGGCATCTTCAGGCTTTTGATCAGAACCCGTGCTTTGTCAGCCGGGTTGGCAGTGATCCGATGGGCGACAGTATCCGGCAATCCATGCTGAATTGGGGGATGAATGTTGATAACGTGCAAACGGATCCGGATTATCCTACCGGCGTTGTTAAAGTTAATATTCACAATGGCGAACCGGACTATGAAATTTTAGCAAACCAGGCCTACGATTTTATAGCTGCGAATCAGCTGAGACTTGCCAATGAAATCAGTGTCATTTATCACGGAACCTTGGCGTTGCGGCATCACGTTTCAAAAAAAGCACTTTTTGATTTAAAAGCGCATCATCTGGGCAAGGTTTTTGTTGATGTTAATTTAAGGGATCCCTGGTGGCAAGCCGAGTCGGTTAACCAGTATGTATCCAAGGCAGATTGGGTCAAACTCAATCATCATGAGTTAATGCGATTAGCGCCGCAGCAGGGTGGTATTATCAAGGACAAAATGCGTTTGTTTCGGGCGCAACATAATCTTGAAGTTCTGGTTGTTACGTGCGGGAGTCAGGGAGCCATGGCAGTGAACAATGCCGGGCAATTTGCCAAAGTTGAACCTGTCAGGAATTTATCAATAGTCGATACGGTGGGAGCAGGGGATGCTTTTGCAGCGGTTCTTTTGCTTGGTTTACAACATGACTGGTCATTGCAATTGACCATGGACAGAGCGCAGTCATTTGCATCTGCCCTGGTAACACGGCAAGGGGCAACTGTTCAGGATTTAGGCTTTTATCAGGCATTCAAGAATGCGTGGAACCTCGATTAACTGTCGTATCATGGTAGATTGTTAATATCGGAAAAGGTTGGATAAAAATGACAAAGTTAAAAAATGAAGTTCAGCTGTTAAAAAAAGCCATAGAGGTTGCTGAAAATTACGCAAAAAATCGTGGGTACGCGGAATTTGCAGCGACGGATTCGGCAAAGGATAAAGTTGAATGCATTTATCGTTTGTTGGTAAAGGATAAACTTATTCAACCGTTAGCAAGTGATCAGGAAAACGGGGTGAATATGAAACATAAATTGGCGTTATGGATATCGCGGCAATTACCGAAAGATCATATTCTGTTGAAGTAATATGGCTGGGTATTCTATGGGTGATAAGCGCCGGTTATTTTTCCATTGCCCAATTAGATTTAACGGCGGTTTACACGGATTTTTTTACAGTCTCACAATCCACCATTAGGCCTTCATTAGTTTGACGAAAAACAAGCTTTTGATGGATTGTTATCGATCTATAGAAACTGATTGTAGCGGTGCCATTCCGGTAACGGCGCTGATTTGCGCGCATTACCGGAACAGTCACTCAGTATCAGTGATCCCGCTGAATGATATAAAGCGACAAGTCACGCAACAAGTCGGCTTCGCTGCCGAAAATGCTCAGGCTGTCCAGCGCTTGCTCGTGCAGTTCCTGCGCCTTTTGTTTGGCTCCGGCCAGACCTAAAAGAGCAGGGTAGGTGGGTTTGTCGTTATCCTTGTCTTTGCCCTGAGTTTTGCCCAGCGTTGCGGTATCGCTTTCTTCGTCGAGAATGTCATCTTTAACCTGAAACGATAAGCCGATGCACTTGGCGTAGTGGTCCAGTTTTTTGGCGACATTCGGGTCTATATCCGCTTTCGCCAGAGTAGCCATATTGACGCTGGCACGAATCAACGCGCCGGTCTTATGGATGTGCATGTTTTCCAGTTCAGGCAGGGTCAATCTTGTTCCTACCGATTCCAGGTCGATGGCCTGACCGCCTACCATGCCCTGAGAGCCACTGGCTTTGGTTAACGCGGTGATCATTTTCAGGCGGCCTTCAGCGGTTGCCGTAATGCTGGGATCATTGGCCAGTATTTCAAAAGCCAAAGCCTGCAGGGCATCGCCGGTTAAAATGGCGGTTGCTTCATCAAAAGCCACATGGCAGGTGGCTTTGCCGCGTCTGAGATCATCATCATCCATCGCTGGAAGATCATCATGTATCAAAGAATAAACGTGTATGAATTCGACAGCGCAAGCCGGGCCATCCAGTGCTTCCGGTGCAATGCCCAGTGTTTTTCCAGTGCAATAGGTGAGCATCGGGCGCATACGTTTGCCGCCATCCAGTACGCTGTAACGCATTGCCCGGTGCAGTTTTTGCGGCAGTATGTTTTCACCGGGCAGACGAGCCTCCAAAGCTCTTTCCACACGGTTTTGACAAAAATCAATATATTCTTTTAACGCATTACTCATCAGTAAATGGCTCCAGGGTTTGAGTGCCGTTTTTTTCAATTAGAATTTGAACTTTCTGCTCTGCTTCCTGCAAGGCTTTTTGACAGGTTCGGGTAAGATTAACCCCGCGTTCAAACGACTTTAATGATTCTTCAAGTGAAATGTCACCCTGTTCAAGTTGGCTAACCAATTGCTCAAGTTCGGCGAGTGAATCTTCGAATAAAGTCGTGGTTTTCTTTTTCGGCATGAGATAAAAATATTTTTAGTGATACGATGTATAGATAAACCGGAACATTATATATGAAATTGGATAGTGAGTGATTAGGAAGTATGAGTAACGAATATAACGCGTCGGCAATTGAGGTTTTAAGCGGACTTGAGCCGGTAAGAAAGCGTCCCGGCATGTACACGGACACCACCCGACCCAACCATCTGGTGCAGGAAGTCGTTGATAACAGTGTTGATGAGGCGATGGCAGGCCACGCCACGGCAATTGATGTGGTTTTGTATAAGGATGGCTCGGTGCTGGTCAGCGATAATGGCCGCGGCATGCCGGTCGATATTCATCCCGAGCAAGGCATTCCCGGCGTCGAGGTGATTCTGACGCAGCTGCATGCGGGCGGAAAGTTTTCCAATAAAAACTACCAGTTTTCCGGCGGTCTGCATGGTGTGGGGGTCTCTGTCGTTAACGCATTGTCGGCAAAGCTGGAGATAGAGGTTAAGAGGAACGGCAAGGTTTATTACATGGAGTATGCCGATGGCGAAAAGCAGACTGAACTGGCTGAGACCGGAACGGTCGGCAAGAATAATACCGGAACGGCTATCCGGTTCTGGCCGAATGAAAAATATTTTGATTCCAATAAGGTATCGGTTTTAAAGCTGAAACACGTCTTGCGCGCCAAGGCGGTTTTATGCCCCGGCTTGAAAATTTCGCTGAAAATCGATCAAACCGACGAAGAATATTTCTGGTGTTATCAGAATGGCCTCAAGGAATATTTGCTCGACCGCATCGGCGATATTGACTATTGTCCGGAACAGCCTTTTATGGGCAACATGGCTGCCAACCATGAAGCCGTTGAATGGGGCATCGTCTGGGCTATTGAAAATCCCGCGGAAGTGCTGACTGAAAGCTACGTTAACCTGGTGCCGACTGCGCAAGGCGGAACCCACGTCAACGGCTTGCGTGCAGGTCTGACCGAAGCGATGCGCGAGTTTTGCGATATCAGGAATATTCTGCCGCGCGGCGTTAAGGTCGCACCGGAAGATGTCTGGGAAAATTGCCATTTTGTGCTGTCGGTCAAGTTGGAAGATCCGCAGTTTTCAGGGCAAACCAAGGAACGACTCAGTTCCCGCGAATGCGTGGCCTTTGTGTCCGGTGTGGCGAAAGACAGCTTCAGTCTGTGGTTAAACCAGAATCCCGCGGAAGGCGAGAAAATCGCTGAAATCATCATTTCCAGCGCGCAAAAGCGGTTGCGTTCCAATAAAAAAATAATTCGCAAGAAAATCACCTCAGGCCCCGCATTGCCGGGCAAACTGGCCGATTGTTCGGCGCAGGATATCGCCCGTACCGAATTATTTCTGGTGGAAGGGGATTCGGCGGGTGGTTCGGCCAAACAAGCCAGGGAGCGGGATTTCCAGGCCATTATGCCGTTGCGCGGCAAGATTCTTAATACCTGGGAAGTCGAGTCCAATCAGGTGATGGCGTCGCAGGAAGTCCATGATATTGCTGTCGCCCTGGGCATAGAGCCGGGTTCCAGCGATTTGCAGAACCTGCGTTACGGCAAGGTGTGCATTTTGGCGGATGCCGACTCGGACGGCAATCACATCGCCACCCTGATCTGTGCCTTGTTTTACCAGCATTTCAATGCGCTGGTTGTAGCAGGTCACGTCTTTGTCGCCATGCCGCCCTTGTATCGGATTGATGTCGGCAAACGGGTGTTTTATGCCTTGGATGAATCCGAGCGCCAAGGTGTTCTGGATCGAATTAAAGCCGAGAACCTCAAAGGACAGATTAATGTGCAGCGCTTTAAAGGTCTGGGTGAAATGAATCCGAGTCAGCTTCGGGAAACCACCATGAACCCGGATACCCGCAGACTGGTTCAGTTAACGGTTGAGGAGAATGACGATACCACCGGGCAACTTGATCTGCTGCTGGCCAAGAAACGTTCGCAGGACCGGAAAATCTGGCTGGAAACCAAAGGGAATCTGGCGGATATAGCCTGATGAGTAAACAGGAAAAATCATTAACCATGACGGTGCTGATGACGCCGGACATGGCGAATTTTACCGGCCATGTGCATGGCGGTTCCTTGTTGAAATTGCTTGATCAGGTGGCTTATGCCTGTGCGGCAAAATATTCCAAAAGTTATGTGGTAACAGCATCGCTGGATCAGGTTTTCTTTAAAAAGCATGTGAATGTTGGCGAGCTGGTTACTTTTTATGCCAACGTCAATTATGTCGGCCGCACATCAATGGAAATTGGCGTGAAAGTGGTCGCCGAGAATCTAAGAACGGATGAAAAAAGGCATACTAATTCCTGTTACTTTACGATGGTCGCTGTTGATGAACAGGGGCAGCCTGTTGAAGTCCCAAGATTGGAGCTAAATACCGAAGTGGAAAAAAAATTATTTGAAGCGGCAGAAATGCGCAAAAAAATGCGCCAGGAAATCCTGGAAAAGAATCGCGCATTGCACGTTGATATACCAAAGGATGAGTTGTAATTGTGAAAGTGAAAGTACAAGAAAATTTTGAACAACTGCCATTAAAGGATTTTGCTGAAAAAGCCTACCTGGATTATTCCATGTATGTGATTTTGGACAGAGCCTTGCCGCATATCGCGGATGGCTTAAAACCGGTGCAGCGGCGTATTGTTTATGCGATGTCAGAGCTGGGCTTGACTTCGGTTGCCAAGTTTAAAAAATCGGCCAGAACCGTCGGTGACGTGCTGGGTAAATATCATCCGCACGGTGACTCTGCCTGCTATGAAGCCATGGTGCTGATGGCGCAGGATTTTTCTTACCGTTATCCATTGGTTGACGGGCAGGGCAACTGGGGTTCTCCGGACGACCCTAAATCCTTTGCCGCCATGCGTTATACCGAATCGCGTTTGACCGGTTATGCTCAAACCTTGTTAAGTGAATTGGGACAGGGCACGGTTGAGTGGTCGGATAATTTTGACGGCACCTTAAAAGAGCCGGAACTATTGCCGGCAAGACTGCCGAATATACTGCTGAACGGCACCATGGGTATCGCTGTCGGCATGGCAACCGATATACCGCCGCACAATTTGCGGGAAGTCGCTCATGCCTGCATACAGCTATTGGATGAACCAAACAGTACGCTGGAAACCCTTTTCACCCATATCAAAGGCCCCGATTACCCGACTGATGCCGAAATCATCACCTCGGCTGATGAAATCCAGAAAATGTATATCAGCGGCGGCGGCTCGATAAAAATGCGTGCCAAATATGAGCAGGAAGACGGCAATATCGTCATCACTGCGCTGCCGCATCAGGTTTCCGGCGCTAAGTTGATGGAGCAGATCGCTGCGCAAATGCTGGCGAAGAAACTGCCGATGATTGAAGATTTACGGGATGAATCGGATCATGAAAATCCAACCCGCTTGTTGGTAATTCCAAGGTCAAAACGGATTGATGTGGATGAGGTGATGTCGCATCTGTTTGCCACCACCGATCTTGAGAAAAGCTATCGCGTCAACATGAACATGATAGGTATGGATGGCAGGCCCAAGGTTAAAGGCCTCAGAGACATACTGGTTGAATGGTTGTCGTTCCGTACCGAGACTGTGCGACGGCGCTTGCAATATCGTCTGGACAAGGTGCTGGCAAGGCTGCATATTCTGGATGGCTTGCTGATTGCCTATCTGAATATCGATGAAGTCATCGCCATTATTCGCAGTGAGGATCGCCCTAAACCGGTGCTGATGGAGCGCTTCGGTATCACCGACATTCAGGCTGAAGCGATACTGGAGTTAAAGTTAAGAAATCTGGCCAAGCTTGAAGAAATGAAAATTCGCGGCGAGCAGGATGAACTGGAACTGGAGCGTGCCGCGCTGGAAAAAACCCTGGGTTCCAAAGCCCTGTTAAATCGGCTGATCAGAAAAGAAATCGAGCGCGATGCAGAGAAATACGGCGATGATCGCCGCTCGCCGATTATTGCGAGAGAGGCAGCACAGGCATTGGATACAACCGCGTTAATAAGCAACGAGCCATTAACTGTTATCCTGTCGGATAAAGGCTGGATAAGGGCGGCGAAAGGTCATGATATTGATGTCGCAAGTCTAAGCTACCGCTCCGGCGACAGCTTTCTGGACGCGGTTAAATGTAGGACGACCCAGCCGGTTTACATACTCGACTCCACCGGACGGGCTTACAGTACCTCTGCTCACGACCTGCCGTCGGCCAGAAGTCAGGGCGAACCGTTAACCGGGCGTCTCAATCCACCGGCAGGGTCATTATTCCTCCATCTTTTGGCAGGCCAGCCGGATGACTGGTATTTGCTGGCCAGCAATGCGGGCTATGGTTTCAGGGTTCAGCTTAAGGAATTATTGAGCAAAAACAAGGCCGGTAAACAGCTTATCTCGCTGCCGGATGGCGCAAAAGTCTTAAAGCCTACTCCTATCCACAGCGAATCAGATTTGCTCGCGGTTGCTACCTTGCAAGGTCGCCTGCTGATTTTCCCCGTGGCTGATTTACCCGCCTTGTTGAAAGGCAAAGGTAACAAGCTGATACAGATCCCGTCAGCTGATCTGGTCGCAGGGAAAGATTGCGTTGTCGCGATGGTGTCGATGCCGGAAAACAGCCAGTTAAAAGTCATATCCGGCAAACGCCATATACGCCTGGCTGGATCAGATATAGAGCATTATTCCGGCAGTCGCGCAAAAAGAGGTTCTGCCTTACCCAGAGGCTTTCAGCGGGTTGATGAGTTGGAGTATGAGTAGTATTTGAAGATGAGTTCGTGAAACGCAATGCGACTGCCGAGCGTGAGTTGTATTGTGTCAATTTTATTAGTTGTTTAAAAAAGACCCGGCGAATTACGCGTACACCATTGGAGATAAGATCAGCGAAAATACTTGGGCATGAAGCAAAGCGCCAATAATTCTACTGAGTTGGCAATGCCGGGCGGTTTTACCAAAGCCGCCGGTTTTGCTAAAGTAGCGATTGATTTATTGAAGTTGGCAGGATGTAGTCGGATTTTAGCGTTGAAATCATAACGTAGAATTACCTCATTTAATTTATACTCGGCTAGATTAAGTATCCGAATCAAATAGCTCAATCGACATGGTCAACCTCACATCCAGAACTAACGACGAACCTTCAGAGCATATCGAGAAACTTCTGGAAGCAGCCAACTCTGCATCTCAGACGGTGGCGGCGCTACATGTCGCATTTGTGGCGTTCGTTGCGTATCTCGGCGTCATCGTCTGGGGCACAACGCACGATGACCTGCTGCGCATCAGCCCGGTCAAACTGCCGATTCTGGATGTGGAACTGCCGCTTACCACTTTTTACTCCTTCGTGCCGTGGATGGTAGTCCTGCTGCATTTCAATCTGCTCATGCAATTGGAGTTGCTCTCTTGCAAACTTTGGAATCTGGACCGCGACCTTCCTGATACGCCAGCCGGGCAACAAGTACGCGACCGCTTGTTTATCTTTCCCTTCACTCACCTCATCGTAGGGCGTTCCGAAGTCTGGCTGATCCGCTGGCTGCTATCCTTGGTAGTTGGTATTACTGTCATCGCTTTACCCTTATTAATGTTGCTGGCAGCACAAATCCGCTTTCTACCGTTTCACGACGAAGCCATCACCTGGTCGCAGCGCCTCGCGGTTTGGTTCGATGCAGCCATGCTGATTACCTTGTGGCCGTTGATCGCCTCGCCCCAAGACCGGGCACGGGAATGGTGGCGGAACTTTAGCTTTCAGTTGCTTGGTTATTGGCCTGCTTGGCTCCGGTATTTGAGTACACTCGGATGGAACCGGCTAACGCGATCGATTCAGCGTCGCTGGCCGAACCTGCCCGAGCGTGAAATCACCCCCAGGCCTATGTTGCAACCCGGAACTGAACCCAAGGGTATGATTTTCTTGCTGGTCTCTGTGCCGGTGATTGTTCTGATCAGTATCATCGCAGTCATACCTGGCAGTATTACCGTACAAACTTATTACGCCCCGGAAGACCTATGACATGCCTGAGGATACTCCCAACTACTTCGAGGATTGGTTGATCCGCAGAGTGCCTGAGGCATGGCTGAGTGTTGCCGCCCATAAATATGATATGGTTTCTTGTACCTCGCTAGCAGATGGCTGAAAAGTCGGAAGCATCTATTCTTCAGGTTATGCTCGGTCCCTGCTCATGGTTCAATTTGGGCTTTTTTCCACGCAACCTAAACCTCAGAGAAGCCAGGCTGGTACCCAAAGAGGTGTCATTGTCGCTATTGACCCGGGCAATAGACCCTGATAAACAGGTACGTGACGCTGCTTTCAAGGAATTCGACGGACTCAATTTACAAAACCGCGATCTGCGCTTTGCCAATTTGTTCGGGGCCGTGTTACCCAAAGCCGATCTTCGCCATGTCCAGTTGCAGGGCGCGGTCCTGTTAAAAGCGAAGCTGCAGGGCGTGGTCGGTTGGGACAAAACACAATTGCAGGGCGCGATTTTGGGTGGGACTCAGCTACAGAGTGCGGGTCTGATCGAGGCGGATCTGCAGGGCGCGGATTTGCGCGGCGCGAATCTGCAGGGCGCTGCCCTGGGCTGGGCAAAACTGCAGAGCGCGGATCTACGCGGAGCGGATTTGCAGGGTGCAGACCTGAACGGGGCGAAACTTCAGGGCGCGGACCTACGCGGGGCGAAATTGCAGGGTGCGAACTTGCGCGAGACGAATTTTCAAGGTGCGAATTTGGTCTATGCGAAACTGCAGGGCTCGGACTTGGACCTTGGCGAATTACAGGGTGCAGAACTACGTGAAGCGGAACTGCTGGGGGTTGACTGGTCACAAGCCAATCTCGATGGCATATTTATTACCGAAAGCTTGATGTCGGATTGGAACGAGCACCAACAGCGCAAGCTGGAATCAACACTCAAGCCGATACTGGATAGTGAAAAATTCAGCGCATTTCAGACACGTATGAGTTCTGCCAGTACGGGATTACCGTCGGGAAAACCGATCAGTCGAACAGGCTGCTACAGCGATAATCCAGCCTTACTGGAATGCGAATACCGTGATCCGTTGCAACTGGATGTTTACCGTACTGACGTGCTACACCCGAAACTGATCGAACTGGCTTGTTCGGATGCGGCAATTGCTGCCGGCATTGCAAGACGTGGTTTAAATAAGTCCACAAACAATGACCCCGATTTTGGCCTGGCAGCGGCCTTACTTAAAGCACTAGACACCCAAAATCCCTGCTCTGGCTTGACCGCACTGTCGGAACAAACTCGACAAAAATTACGGAAAACAGCAGAACAACAGGAAAGAGCCAAGCCGAAATGACGCAGTCTGCCGGTCATCTCGTATGGGGCGCAACTGTCCTTTGAGTTTCAAGAAAAAGATTGTCTGAGCCGAAGGCCGATTTCCGGCCAAGTGCGGAAATTCGGTATACATTTGATCAGCAACAGCGACCGGTGTGAGTCAATGATTATTGGGGCTGTGCATTCAGAATCTGTATTAACTCAGCGGCGATACTGACGGCAATTTCAGCCGGTGTATGACTTTTTATCGGTAGCCCCATCGGGCCATGTATGCGCCGCAGAGATTCAACCGGGAGTCGATGCGCAAGATTGGCTTTAAGTTGTTCGATTTTCTTCAGGCTGCCTAGTACACCTAAATAACGTACACGTTTATCGGCCAGTTGTTCGGCTACTTTTTCATCGGCTTTATGACTGTGAGTCATGATAAATACAAAAACCTGATTGCCTTCAGGAATGGTGTTACCGATTTCCTGGTAGGGAATCCTCAGCTTTCTGTGCGCATAGTGGTTGTGCGCTAAGGTGTCGGGGTTATCTCGTTCATCTATGACGGTAATGTCGAAATCAAGGGTTGCGAGAATTTTTGACAAGGCCAGGCTGACATGGCCGCCGCCGATCAGATAAGCCTGCTTATAAAAGCCCACCGATTCTTGGTAAAGCCAATCATTTTCGGACTGCAGGTGGAATTGCGTTTGCTGAGGTAATGTCTGCTGCAGTTGGAGTTGAAAGCCATTTGGCGTCACGCTGATGACCCCCGGTGTTTTGTTTAGATAGATTTCAGCAAATTGCCGGTATAGCTTAATATCGGTTTTATGGCTTCGGTAAAGTAAAACGGTTTGTTTTCCGCCACAGGTCATACCGGAATCATCATTGGCTATAGATAAATTGTGTTGAAACCGACATAAAATAGGCATAACCGATTCTGTCGCCATTAAGGAATGAGCTTTTTTGATCAAGCTGCATTCAAGAGCACCACCACCGATAGTTCCAAAACTCTCGCCTTGAGAGGTGACAGCCATTTTGGTTCCGGCTTTGCTGGGTGTGCTGCCTTCGCTGCTAACTACTATCATCAGTATTGCATCATTATTATCTTCCAGGACATCAACCATCCATTGCCAAATATTTGCTGGTTCAGACAAACAACACCTCGCTTAAGGAATAATAAACAGCCATCAAAGTCGAGAAAACGGCATTTGCTAAAAAACGCCAGGGGTAAGGAATAAAATTTTGAATTGTATAATTAACCAACAGCGAGAAGGGAGCGATTTGCACAAAAGAATCCAGGCCAATACCGATTAAACTCCACTGTATAGATGCAAACTGCCCCGAAAAACATTTAATAAAGGCAATGTGGCGGGCAATCCATAATGGATTAAAAAAAGCCTGCGCTATTAGAGCTCGTTTTATTCCGTTCACAATACCCTGTTTTTTAAAATGGCGTTCTATCCAGGCGAAATAACAGGGAATCTCGATTGCATAAAGGGTTCCGCCCAAAAACATCATGCCGACCAAACGCGAAATTTGAAATTCATCGGTCAGCAAGGCTGCGCAACTATCCCCTAAATGCATAAACAACAGCGCCGTGAAAGCTGTCGCGCTTGGTTAAAAGAGGCTTCATTTTTTATACAATGCCAGCAACACTTTCTCCGGCGTCATGGGCGCGCAGAAGTCGGGTTGCCAGTTCGGGTTGAAGGCTTGTATGGCTTTAACCAGTGCAAAGTAAGCGCCTATTCCATACATCAAAGGCGGTTCGCCGATGGCTTTGGAATGCATGACAGCAGGTGATTCTTCATGTGATAAAAGCTCGATTTCAATCTCAGGCGCGAAATAAAGGTCCGGTATTTTGTAATTGGTCAGGTTATCGGTTTTTAAGCGGCCTTGTTGATCATAAATAATTTCTTCCATCGTCATCCAGCCCAGGCCTTGAACCACGCCGCCTTCAATTTGACCGCGGTCTACCATCGGAGTCAGGCTTTTACCCATATCATGCACCAGGCTGACCCGGTCGATGCTATAAATGCCGCGCAGGCAATCGACAGTCACTTCCACCGAGGCACAACCGTAGACATGGTAAGCGAACGGGTTGCCTTTTTCCTGGCTCCGGTCAAAAAACACGCCGGGGGTTGCGTAGTGGGCATGGGCTGATAGCGCCGTTCTGGATAGATAAGCCTGGCTGATCAATTTTCTCCAGTCAATCGCCGTGGCTTCGCCGTTTAAGTAGACTTTTTCCTGTTTGAAAGTGATTTGTTCAGCGTTGGCATCGTTGCCTAACAGTTTGGCGGCCACCGCTTTCAGGTTTTGCAGAATTTGCTGGCAGGCCAGTAACGTGGCCGCGCCGTTAAGATCGGAACCCACACTGGCAGCAGTCGGCGACATATTGGCAATGCGTGAGGTGTTGGTGCTTTCTACCTTGACGCGGGCTTCATCAATGGCAAACGTTACTGCGGCGATATTTCGGATTTTTTCTTTAACCCCTTGCCCCATTTCAACGGCCCCCATACTGACGCTGACCGAGCCGTCCGTATAAATATGCACCAGCGCTCCGGCTTGGTTGAGAAAGGTTGCGGTAAAAGAAATGCCAAAACAGATCGGCATCAGCGCCAAGGCTTTTTTGCTTAAAGGATGCTGGGCATTGTAGGCGTCGATAGCTTGTTGCCGGTCTTGAATGGCATAGTGTGTTTGCACAGTCTGCCAGCTGGTTTGCGCATGACATCGCTGTGTTTGCATGCCATAAGGGAAATGATCGCCTTCTTTGAGCAAGTTTTTTTGCTGAATCTCGGCAGGGTCAAGATGCATGGTCTGAGCGGCTTTAAAAATAGCCGATTCCAATACGAACATGGCTTGCGGGCCGCCGAAGCCTCGAAAAGCCGTATTCGGCGGCAGATGCGTCCGACAGCTGTTGGCGGTGGCGCGAACATTGGGAATGAAATAACTGTTGCCGGTGTGAAACAGCGTCCGTTCCAGTATGGCCAGCGACAAGATCGGCAACCGCGCCGGCATTTTGAAAAAATTCGACTTGATAGGCCAGGATTTTACCGGTTTGGTCCAGGCCGATTTTGAAGTCGGCATCATAGGGATGGCGTTTGCCGGTCAGACGCATGTCTTCGTCACGGTTTAATTTTATTTTGACCGGTTTTTTAAGCAGAAAAGCGGCCAGCGCAACCAAAGCCGCCCATAGCGTGGCTTGTTCTTCCTTGCCGCCAAAGCCGCCGCCCAGGCGCAAAACGTCGACTTCAATCCGGTGCATCGGGCAGTTCAGCACTCTGGCACAGGCCCGTTGCACCAAGCCCGGCGACTGTGTGGCAGAAAACAACTTTAAACCGTTATTTTCCAGCGGAATGGCTAACGCGGTTTGGGTTTCCAGATAGACATGCTCCGCAGCTCCCGTACTGGCCGAGCCTTCAATGATAAAGTCACACGCCTGCCAGGCCTTATCGACATCGCCCAGCGAGAAAATCCGCGGAGGGGCGATATGCAAGCCTTGAGCATGCGCCGTTCTGGCATCGAAAACAGCCGGTAATTCCTGGTATTCAATGTTGACCAATGCGGCCGCTTGCCGGGCGATGGTTTCGGTTTCGGCGATGACCAGCGCGATGGGTTGGCCCTGATACATGGCTATCTGATCGGCCAGCAATACTTCTTCGGCTTCGATATTGCCGATGTTGTTAATCCCGGGAATATCCTGAGCCGATAAAATTTGCACGACGCCGGGACAAGCCATTGCGGCACGGGTATCGATGGCTAAAATCTTGCCGTGGGCGATGGTCGATACGACCGGAAAAGCATGGAGAGTCCCTTGCGGCAGCGGGATGTCGTCGGTAAATGTCGATGCACCCTGAGCGTGCAGCTCAATGTCGTTAATCTGCATTGAACATCTCTCCTTTAAAAGATTCAGGAAATAGTTTAACAAAATGGGCGTAAAGCAATTGCTGCAACAACAGGCGTTTGTATTGGGCTGAACCGCGAGTATCTGAAATCGGCGCTATTTCACTTTGGGCAATTTCGGCGGCTGTTTTGACGGTTTCCAGGCACACCTTTTGGCCGACTAAATAGGCGCAGGTTTTGGCGAGATAAAGCGGAAAAGGCGCGACACCGCCGGCAGACAATATGCACTTTGGTTATTTTTCCAGCCTGTTCCTGAATAAGCATCGCTGAATTGACTGCGGCAATATCCAGATGCATGCGTTTGCTGACTTTTTCATAGCTAAACCGGTCAACTTGAGTTGGGATTTCGAACCTGATTTCCAATAGGCGTTCGCCCGGTTTTAAGTCGATTTGTTTATAGCCCTGAAAGAACTGCTGCAATGGGACTGTGCGCGTTTGAGAGCCTGATAGTAAGGTTAATTGGGCATCCAGCGCTAAAAAGAATACGGCCAAATCAGCAATGGGAGAGGCATTAATCAAATTGCCGCCCAACGTTGCACGCTGGCGAATCGGCGCCGAGCAGATCAATTTAAAATCTTCTGCCAGCCGGGGAAAACAGGATTGCAGCAATGGCGAGGTTCTGATTTGCTCGATGGTGGTCAGCGCATTAATGATGCAATCACTGTTTTCCTTGCGAATAAGGGGGTGTAGTGACTCGTTTGATAAAAAATGCAGCGGTTGCGAGTGCAGCTTTTCAGGCTTTTGCACAAAAAGATCCGTGCCGCCGGCAATGAGTACGGCATTATCAAGCGGCTCGGAAGTTTTGCCAGCTGAATATTGGCTTAGCATCTCCGGCACAGTGGCAAAATAAGCGGGCAGAATTTGCCAGGCAATTAAATCTTCAATTCTGCGTTCAAGCGGCGAAGCCGACAGATCGAATTGCAGGCAAAGCGCACTGACCGCCCGTTTAATGCCGGCATACCCGGTACAACGGCATAAGTTACCCGCTATCGAATCCAGTGCGGCGCTTTCGTCCGACAGTGTGCTGTTAAGAAAAAAGCCGGTCAACGCCATGACCAGGCCGGGCGTACAAAACCCGCATTGAATGGCCCCGTTTTCCACCAACGCACGTTGAATCGGATTGAGTTGCTCGCTGTTTAGACCCTCTATCGTCACCACATGATGACCTGAAATCGCACCTACCGGCAGCAAGCAGGCATTGACTGCCTGATAGCGGATGCGATTGTTAATGAGTTCGCCCACCAGTATCTGGCAAGCGCCGCAATCGCCTTCACGGCAGGCTTCCTTGGTGCCGGTCAAGCCCCGGTTATGGCGAATAATATCCAGTAAAAGTTCGTCCGGGGGAACGTTTTCTTCGACACTATTGCGGTTTAATAAGAATCTGATAGGTCATGGCAATTACACTGTCAGGGAGGTGAATTGAAAGGTTCTGCTATCAAATAATCCTTGATCGCTTAATTTTAAATTCGGAATCACCAGCAGCGCCATAAAGGACAAGCGTCATAAAAGGTGCATGCAGATTGGAGCCCATTTGCTTGGCAAGTCGATCGAGTTCGGCATAACGGTTTGGCAACCCAATCGCCATCAAAATCGCTCATGAGTCCGGCAATAGGTAAGGGCAGTAATTCAACCCCTTTGAGAGAAGCTGCGGCAATCCCGCCTTTTGCCGTGATGACGCTGTTGACCGCCTTGCAAATCAAATCGGCATCGGTGCCAACTGCGATAATGTTATGGGAATCATGCGCCACACTGGATGCCAGTGCGCCTTGTTGCAGGCCGAAGCCTTGAATAAAAGCCAATGCCGGTTTGGCCGGTCGATAGCGATTGACGACCGTCAATAGCAAAATATCGCGGTCAGGGTCGGCTACGATTTTTTGATTCTGTACTTTCGGAATTTGCAGGATTTCTTCGGTGAGCAATTCACCGTCCAAGGCTTTAATGACCCGAATTTTTTGACCAACATGCTCAACGTCAAGATCGCCGGGCGTTATTGTCCGGGCATTAAATAAATTGATCGGCGCCGGTTTAACACTAGGTAACAGACTCTTATTGTTTTCCGCGACTTTACGTCCCGCTATCCAGGTTCTGAGCGGAGCAAAGTTTTGTAGATTATCGACTTCCACGGCATCCATGCGGTCGCCGACTCTTAATTGGCCGAGCGGTAAATGGTAGTGGATTGATCGGATTGATACACGCACAGCGTAATACGTTGAAAATATCATGACCTTCGGCAACAGCTCGCGCCACCAAACGATTGATATGACCTGCAATGAGATCGTCCGGATGCTTGTCATCGCTGCAGAACATGACTTTGTCCGGATGACTGCTGATTAAAGGATGCAAGGCGTCAAAATTGCGTGCTGCCGAACCTTCCCTGATCAAAATATGCATCCCGGCGGCCAATTTCGCTTCGGCTTCAGCCAGCGTGCTGCACTCATGGTCGGTAGAAATGCCTGCTTGCGCATAGTGAGTCACATCCTGTCCGGTCAAGCCGGGCGCATGCCCATCAATCGGGCAATCGAAGCGCTGAGCTAATTGCAGTTTGGCGATGATGTCCGGGGCATTATTCAAGACGCCCGGGTAGTTCATCATTTCCGACAAATAGGTGACGGACTTGGTTTGCGAACAGACATTCCAGCTGCTCGCTTTCCAGGCGCGCCCCTGCTGTTTCGAAGGGCGTAGCAGGCACACAAGCGGGGGCGCCGAAAAAAATCGGCATAGGTGTTAATGCTGCATTTTCGATCATAAACTCGATGCCTTTAAGTCCCAGGATATTGGCAATCTCATGCGGATCGGAAATCGTCGCAACCGTGCCGTGTCGACAAGCGATACGGGCAAATTCGGCGGGCGTCAGCATCGAGCTTTCGATGTGGACGTGGGCATCAATAAAACCGGGCAGCAGGTAGGTTGAAGCCGATTTCGGCTTATCCAGTTCGCAAAGTCGGGTAATGATGCCGTCCTCCCAAGTGATTTCCCCTGGAAAAATGCGTCGTTCATCAATTTGAACAATATAAGCGATAACACTGCCGTGATTAACATTCATGGTTATTAGAGATGATCAGAATCAAAAACTATACCGGATGGTATCAATAAAAGTTCAGATGAGCGATAGCTTAAATCAGTCTTGGAGCTTGTCCGCAAATAAGTTCATAAAAAACATTATCTACCAAGACTCAAAAACTTTGGTATTAGTCCGGAAGCAGACGTTGAATCGACTTAGCATTACCTAATTCAAGTTGAGGACAATGGGCTGCCATCATACTTCCCGCTTTGGAACATTGTCAGCTCCCATCGATGCGCTAATTCATCATGCCGCAGTATGTAAATATCGTTTTCGCCTCCACGCACTTTAAAATAACGGTATTCGGGAGCTAGCCAACGGTCGATTACTTCTTCAATTTCAATAGATTTATCGCCCATAAAAAAACGTCGTGGTGTTTCCTCTCCCTTGTAACCGGCATAACATTCCACACGAATTGTTAACGGATCCGTATTCATAGAATTTTTAACCTATGTTGATGCACTATATAGCCTATGGTAATTTTATTGCTTGTTCGAGCTTATTAAAGAGTGGCACCTTCTCTGACATCGGGAACGAAAAAGCGGCAGACGGTGGTATACCCACAATTTTTACAGTTTTTTTATAACAACTGCGTTACATTAACCTCTCGGAATATCCATAAAAGAGAGGTAATCATGACCTTTATCTACGGCTTGAGCGGCTTGCTCGCATTCGCATTATTCATTTATCTGCTGGTGGCGTTATTTTACCCGGAGAAATTCTAATGACTGCAAACGGCTTATTGCAAATCACTTTATATTTTGTCGCCCTGTTGCTGCTGGCTAAGCCTTTGGGCGTTTATATGGCGGCGGTGTATGAAAATCGCCCGGTATTTCTTAATCGCATCTTGGCGCCTTTGGAAGCAGGGTTTTATCGTTTGAGCGGCGTTAAGCCGGAACAAGAGATGCGCTGGAGTGAATACGCAGCAGCGCTGCTCTGGTTTAATCTGTTCGGCGGACTGGCGGTATTTGCATTGCAAATGCTGCAAGCCTATTTGCCGCTGAACCCGCAACAGCTGGGCAATGTCACTGTCGATTCGGCATTCAACACGGCGGTCAGTTTTGCCACTAACACCAATTGGCAGGGTTACGGCGGCGAAACGACGATGAGTTATCTGACCCAGATGCTGGGGCTGAGTGTGCAAAACTTTGTTTCGGCGGCCACCGGCATGGCGGTTTTGGTTGCGATGATACGCGGCTTTCAGCGCACTCATGCGGACGGCATCGGCAACTTCTGGGCGGATCTGACGCGCGGCACTTTGTATATCCTTCTGCCGCTGTCGTTTGTGCTGGCGTTGGTGTTGGTTGGGCAAGGCGTGGTGCAAACCTTCAAACCTTACCAAACCATTCCGTTAGTTGAGCAGGTCAGCACGGCAACGGAAAATACTACGCAAACCTTGGCAGTAGGGCCTGCCGCTTCGCAAATCGCCATCAAACAACTGGGTACCAACGGCGGCGGTTTTTTTAACGCCAATTCGGCGCATCCTTTCGAAAACCCGACGCCGTTGTCCAATTTTCTGGAAATGCTGGCTATCTTGCTGATACCGGCGGCGCTGTGCCATACCTTTGGCACGATGGTCGGCGATCCGCGCCAGGGCTGGGCAATTTTGGCGGCGATGACGCTGGTGTTGGTCAGCTTGCTATTCGTCACGGTTGGTTCTGAGCAAGGCGGCAATCCTGCGCTGACTGCGCTTGGAGTTGAGCAAAGCGTTAGCGTCGACCAGTCCGGCGGCAACATGGAAGGCAAGGAAACGCGTTTCGGCATCGTCAATTCCGCGCTGTGGGCGACTGCGACGACAGCGGCATCCAACGGTTCGGTCAATTCCATGCACGATTCTTATACGCCGCTGGGCGGCCTGGTTCCGATGTGGCTGATTCAGCTGGGTGAAGTCATTTTCGGCGGCGTCGGTTCCGGTCTTTACGGGATGCTGATTTTTGCGCTGATTGCGGTATTTGTTGCCGGTCTGATGATAGGCCGCACGCCGGAGTATCTCGGCAAAAAAATCGAAGCCTTCGAGATAAAAATGGCGGCTATCGTTATTTTAATTCCGGCCTTCTTTATTCTGGGCGGAACGGCGTTGGCGGTCATGGTGGAAGCAGGGAAAACAGCGGTCGCCAATCCCGGCGCGCACGGGTTCAGCGAAATTCTTTATGCATTTTCCTCGGCTGCGGGCAACAACGGCAGCGCTTTTGCCGGTCTTAGCGCCAATTCGCCGTTTTATAACATAGCCTTGGCTATCACGATGCTGTTCGGTCGCTATGGGATCATTATCCCGGTGCTCGCTATTGCCGGTTCATTGGCGGCAAAAAAGACCGTGCCAACCACCGTCGGCACCTTGCCTACGCATACGCCGTTGTTCGTGATGCTGCTGATCGGCACCGTGATTTTGGTCGGTGCGTTGACTTTCGTACCCGCGTTGGCTTTAGGGCCGGTGGTTGAGCATTTAATCATGAGTAGCCGCAAAAAGTTAGACAGTTAACTGATATTCGTGGGTTTATATGAATTTAAGCAATAAGAGAAACAGTCTATGAGCAAAAAAAATCATACACAACAGCTATTTAACAGCCAGATCCTGTTGGATGCGCTAGGCGATACCTTGCGCAAACTGGCTCCTCAGCAACAATGGAAAAATCCGGTGATGTTTGTGGTCTATATCGGCAGTTTGCTGACCACCGGGCTATGGCTGTGGGCGTTGTTTTCCGGGGACAACGCACCAACCGGCTTCATGTTGGCCGTGACCTTCTGGCTTTGGTTCACGGTGTTGTTTGCCAACTTCGCGGAAAGCGTCGCCGAAGGCCGCAGCAAGGCGCAAGCGGCATCATTGCGCAGCGCCAAGCGCGACATCATGGCGAAGAAACTGGATGAACCGCGTTACAGCACCGATTACGCCAAAGTCACCAGCACCATCATTACGGCGCGGCGACATCGTGCTGATTGAAGCGGGCGATTTTGTTCCCGCCGACGGCGAAGTCATCGAAGGCGCGGCCAGTGTCGATGAAAGCGCGATCACCGGCGAAAGCGCGCCGGTCATCCGCGAATCGGGCGGCGATTTCAGTTCGGTAACCGGCGGTACGCGGGTATTGTCCGACTGGCTGGTGGTGCGGGTCGTGGTCAATCCCGGCGAAGCCTTCCTGGATCGCATGATTGCGATGGTGGAAAGCGCATCGCGGCAAAAAACGCCTAATGAAATCGCCCTGACTATTTTGCTGGTGGCATTGACGCTGATTTTTCTGCTGACCACCGTGACCCTGCTGCCGTTTTCCCTGTACAGCGTGGAAATCGCCAAAGCCGGTACGCCGGTTTCGATCACCGTGCTGGTGGCGTTGCTGGTCTGCCTGATTCCGACGACTATCGGCGGTTTGCTGTCCGCTATCGGCGTTGCCGGTATCGGCCGGATGATGCAGAAAAACGTCATCGCCACCTCGGGCCGGGCCATTGAAGCGGCGGGCGATGTCGATGTGTTGCTGCTGGACAAAACCGGCACGATTACCCTGGGCAACCGTCAAGCCTCGGCTTTTATACCGATCGGCGAGACCACCGAAAAAGAATTGGCCGATGCCGCGCAACTGGCGACGCTGGCTGACGAAACGCCGGAAGGCCGCAGCATTATTATTCTTGCCAAGCAGAAATTCGCGATCAGGGAACGCAATATTCACGAACTGGATGCGACGTTTGTCGCCTTTCAGCGCGCAAACCCGGATGAGCGGCGTCAATATTGGCGATCGCCAGATTCGCAAAGGCGCTGCCGATGCCATTCGCGGCTATGTGGAAGCCCAACAGGCAAAATTTCCCGAGGAAGCGACACGAATCGTCGATATTGTTGCGCGCCGCGGCAGTACGCCGCTGCTGGTTGCTGACGGTGGACAGGTGCTGGGTGTTATTGAACTGAAAGATACGGTCAAAGGCGGCATCAAGGAGCGTTTTGTCGAGTTGCGGAATATGGGCATTAAAACGATCATGATCACCGGCGATAACCGTTTGACTGCGGCGGCGATTGCGGCCGAAGCGGGCGTCGATGACTTTTTGGCCGAGGCGACGCCGGAAGCGAAACTCAAGCTGATCCGCGAACAACAAGCCGAAGGCCGTCTGGTGGCGATGACCGGCGACGGCACCAACGATGCGCCGGCTTTGGCCCAGGCCGATGTGGCGGTGGCGATGAACTCGGGTACCCAGGCGGCCAAGGAAGCCGGTAACATGGTCGATCTCGACTCCAATCCCACCAAGCTGATCGAAATCGTCGAAACCGGCAAACAGATGCTGATGACGCGCGGCGCGTTGACCACGTTTAGTCTGGCTAATGACCTGGCCAAGTATTTCGCCATTGTCCCGGCCGCGTTCGCCAGCACTTATCCGGAACTTGGCGCACTTAATATCATGGGGCTTAGCAGCCCGGACAACGCGATACTTTCGGCGGTTATTTTTAACGCCTTGATTATCGTCGCCTTGATTCCCTTGGCGTTGAAAGGCGTGACTTACCGGCCGCAAAATGCGGAGGCATTGCTGCGCAATAACTTGCTGGTTTACGGTGGCGGCGGTGTTATCGTGCCGTTTATAGGCATTAAGTTGATCGATCTTGGCTTAACTGCGTTACATCGATTCTAGACATAAACAAAGGAGTCATCAATGACCAACCACATCAAACCCGCAATACTCATGCTATTGTTTTTTACCGTGCTGACCGGCATCGTCTATCCATTGGCAGTCACGTTCTGCGCACAAACCCTGTTCCCCAGCCAGGCAAACGGCAGTTTGCTCGGCAGTAACGAGCAGCCGCTCGGTTCTGAATTAATCGGCCAAGCGTTTAACCGTCCCGAGTATTTTTGGGGACGACCTTCCGCGACTTCGCCCGTTCCCTATAACGGCGGAGCATCCGGCGGTTCCAATCAAGGGCCTACCAATCCTGCACTGATAGACTGCCGTTCAGGCGCGCATCAAAGCGTTACGCGATGCAGACCCTGAACATTCGGAAGCTATACCTGTGGATTTGGTGACCGCCTCGGCCAGTGGGCTTGATCCGCACATCAGCCCTGCCGCCGCAGCCTATCAAATCAACCGCGTTGCCAGAGCCAGGCACTTGTCGCCGGACAGTGTGCGTGAATTGGTTGAGCGTTATACTGAGCCTCGGCAATGGGGCATATTGGGTGAACCCCGGGTTAATGTGCTGAAATTAAATCTGGCGTTGGATCAACGCCTCAAGTAATGAGTTTAATGCATGAACGACACACGACCAGACCCTGATGCCCTGCTAGCCCGTGTAGAGCGCGAGGAAATCCAGCGACGACGCGGACGACTCAAGGTTTTTTTCGGCGCGGCAGCAGGCGTTGGAAAAACCTACGCGCATGCTATTGGCGGCTCAAGCCAAACGGGCTGAAGGTGTCGATGTGGTGGTGGGGCTGGTGGAAACCCATGAGCAGGCAAGAAACCGTCGCTTTATTACAAGGCCTGGATGTGCTGCCGCCCAAGCTGGTGAAACATCGGGGCACTGTGCTGCGCGAGTTTGATCTGGACGGCACGCTGAAACGCCGCCCGAGCTCTGGTCTTGGTGGACGAGTTGGCGCATAGCAATGCTCCTGGCTGCCGTCACCCCAAACGCTGGCAGGATGTTGAAGAATTACTGAATGCCGGTATTGATGTTTACAGCACGCTCAACGTCCAGCATCTGGAAAGTCTCAACGACGATGTCAACCAAGTAACCGGGGTGCAGGTTAAGGAAACCGTGCCGGATACGGTATTCGAGCTGGCGGACGAAGTCGAATTGATTGATTTACCGCCCGATGAATTATTACTGCGGCTCAAGGAAGGCAAAGTTTATGTGCCGCAACAGGCGGAACGGGCGATGCTCAATTTCTTCCGTAAAGGCAATCTCATTGCCTTGCGTGAGTTATCCTTACGCCTCACCGCCGATCGGGTTGATGCGCAGATGCAAGACTACCGGGACGACCACGCGATACGTGATGTTTGGCCGGTCGGTGACAGGATATTGGTCTGCATAGGTCCCAATACTATCGCCGAGCGGCTGGTGCGCGCCGCCAAGCGACTCGCTACCAGCCTTCATGCACAATGGATCGTGGCCTACGTGGAAACGCCGGAGCTGCAACGTCTGCCTGCCGAACGACGCGATGAGGTATTGCGGGTACTGCGTTTCGCCGAACAGCTGGGTGCAGAAACAGTGACCTTGTCAGGCCCGGACATGAGCAAAGAAATCCTGGGGTTCGCCAAAAGCCGCAACGTCACCAAAATCGTGCTGGGCAAACCCAGTCGCCGGGGTTGGAAGCGCTGGGTGCTGGGCTCGGTTGTCGATACACTGATTACCGAGGCCCATAACATCAACGTTTATTTGCTGGGAAGCCCGCGCGGCGAAGACTCCTTTGAACAAAAAATGCCAGGCGCAAAAGCGCTACGATCCAGTTATCCCTGGGGACGCGCCAAGCGGCGCTGGTTAAATTGGGGCTGGGCGCTGGTTATGACCGGTTGCACGAGTTTGCTTGCCTGGATAATGTCCGGGAAATTCGAATTGGCTAATCTGGTCATGGTTTATTTGCTGGGCGTGGTTTTCATGGCGGCCCGCTTTGGCCGTGAGGCATCCATTCTGACCTCGGTGCTGAGCGTTGCCGCATTCGATTTTCTCTTTGTAAATCCGGTTCATACCTTTGCGGTTGCGGATGCCAGTATTTAGTCACGTTCGTCATTATGCTGTTGGTGGCGTTGATCATCAGCCATCTGACCAGCAATATGCGTTCCCAGGCGAAGGTTGCCTCGCATCGGGAACGGCGCGCCAATGTCCTTTACGCGCTGAGTGAAGAACTGGCGGCCAGCCGTACCGTAGCGGATACCGCCAGAATCGCCGCGCGGCATATTCAGGATGAGTTCGGCGGCGCCAGCGTATTGCTGTTTCCCGACGATGACGGCCGGATAGTCTACCCGCTGGATCCGCCCGTGCCGGAATCCTTGCGCGATTGCGATCTCAGCGTGGCGCAGTGGGTTTTCGACCACGGCCAGATGGCCGGACAAGGCACCGATACCTTGCCCGGAGCCAGGCGCGGTGTTTTTTCCTATGTCCGGTTTTCGCGGCGTCATCGGTGTGCTGGTGTTGCGCGCCGCCAATCTGCGCCGGGTGTTTTTACCCGAACAGCGTCGGCTATTGGATACCTTTATCAGCCAGATTGCCCAAACCATTGAACGGGTGCGTCTCGCCGAAGAAGCGCAGCAGACGCAATTGCGCATGGAATCCGAGACCTTGCGCAATTCCTTGCTCAGCGCCATTTCCCACGATTTACGCACGCCGTTGGCATCCATCGTCGGCGCAGCCAGTACCTTGGTGGAAGAGGATGCCCAGCTTGCCCCTCCGGATCGACAGGAATTGAGCCTGACCATCTATGACGAAGCGCTACGCATGTCGAACCTGGCCAATAATATTCTGGATATGGCCCGCCTGGATGCAGGACAGGCATCGCTGAACCGGCAATGGTATCCGCTGGATGAAATCATCGGCGGAACTTTGACGCGTATGCGCAAGCAACTTGAAGGGCGTGTCGTCAACGCCAAACTGCCGGATGGCCTCTGTTTGGTGCGCGTTGATGCGGTGCTGATCGAACAGGTGCTGGTCAATCTGCTGGAAAATGCCTGCAAATATACGCCGACGGGCAGCCCCATCGACATCATCGCCGAGCTCTCCGCCCATACGCTAAAGGTAACGGTAGCGGATCGCGGCCCCGGCATACCGCCGGGAGAAGAGGAAAAACTGTTCGATAAATTCTACCGGGTACATCGGGAAGGCACGCAAAGCGGCGTCGGTCTGGGCTTGGCCATTTGCAAGGCTATCATTATCGCGCATGGCGGCGTTATCGGCGCCGCTAATCGGCAGGGCGGCGGGGCGCAATTCTTTTTTCTGTTGCCGGTAGACGAAGCGCCGCCGCAACTGGCAGCGGAGCAGCTGCAAGATGAATAACATCAAACCCGTCATTGTGGTTATTGAGGATGACCCGCAAATCTGCCGCTTTTTGCGTACCAGCCTGAGCGTGCAGGGATTTCAGGTGATTGAGGCGGGAACCGGCGAACGGGGCGTAGTGGAAATCGGCACCCGCAAACCGGAGCTGGTCATCCTCGATCTGGGCTTGCCGGGCATGGACGGCATAGCGGTGATCCGCAAGGTTCGCGAATGGTCCGCCGTGCCGATCATCGTGCTGTCGGCCAGAAGCCAGGAAAGCAACAAGATTGCCGCGCTGGATGCCGGAGCGGACGATTATCTGACCAAACCGTTCAGCATCGGCGAACTGCTGGCGCGCATCCGCGTATCGCTTCGCCACGCCGCCCAGCTTGCAGGAGACAGCGTCGAAACGGTGTTTCGCGTCGGTGATTTACAGGTTGATTTATCCCGTCGCAGTGTACATATCGGCGAACAGGAAATTCATCTGACCCCCATCGAATACCGGCTGCTGACCGTGTTGATCCGTCATGCGGGCAAGGTATTGACGCATCGGCAGTTATTGCTGGACGTTTGGGGACCTGCCTACGTGGAGCATGCCCACTATGTACGGATTTACATGGGACAATTGCGCCGGAAACTTGAATCAGATCCCACGCACCCGCGTTACTTGCTGACCGAAGCGGGCGTGGGGTATCGTTTGGCGTATAGGGAATAAGGTAACTAAAAACAAAACCACCAACCATTTCTCTTGAGCTTGGGTCTGTATAGTCGTACAAGCAGTTTCGATGAGTGGCTGCTTGGGTTCGTTAGCAGATACTCAAGCTCTGAGTAAATCTCGCTGAAGCGTATTGATTCAATGTAGATCATGCTGTATGGTTGATTGTGATGGAGTTTAGACGCATAGAAGTCCAGCAGCACGAATAATCAGGTATAATATTTTGTTAAACTCTCTTTCGGTTAGACCATGAAAAAAATCCTGCTTTCATTCTTGGC
>CAVZRB010000018.1:0-217867 GCA_963777585.1 uncultured Gammaproteobacteria bacterium
TGTAGGAGGTAATCGCCGTAGGCCAGTCACCCAGTTTATTGTAGGCGTAACTCAAATAGCGGGCCGCGCCGATGGCGGAAGCAAAAGGATCAGGCGCTGATCAACTCTCTTGGTAGAGGGCATAAATCTTTTTGCTGCTGCTTTGGTGAATTGCCACATGCCCACGGCGCCGGCGGAGGACCTGGCCGAAGGTTGAAATGAAGATCTGACATGCGGCAGGTAAGCCAAATCTTCCGGCAAGCCGGCGTCGCGGAATGTTTTTCTAAATTGCCGTTCGTAGCGGCGACTGATCTCAAGCCCCTGTTTGAAACGTTCGCGGGTACCGCGTTGCGTACTCACCGTCAGCAGCACCGTTAAATACGCTATTAAGTTGCCTGCCGCTACTTTTTATTTTAGCGATCAGTTGCCTGTCGGTAGCATTTAACGGTGCGTTGTAGCGCAATTTGCTCTCCAGAACGGACAGTTGGGCTTTCCAATAATCGCGGCGGTGGCTGACCATTTCCTTTTGTTCGCTTGTCAGACTTTCGTCGACATAGCCGGGCAACACCATCACTTCGTACACCACATCCAGATAGCGGTCATCGTGAAATGCTACTTCCGAACGATGCCACACCGAATAGGTTTTGCGCCAGAATTCTACCGCCGGTTCCAGTTCGCCAGGTTTATGAAATGCACCGGAGTAAGTTGCCTATTCATTGAAGTTTTGCGGTGAAGCCGTCCGTGGTTGAGTAATGGTTTGGTGGGCCATGGGTTTATTCGCGCTTGACTGTAGGCTCAGTACTGCTACACGCATTCAACACAAATGCAATAGTAGAAAAAAGCCAAATCCGCATAATTAATCGATTCATATTTTTTATTAAGTTAATTTAGCGTTGATCGGTTTAAAACTGTTGTTTTTTTGTGAACTGGAGCACGGATTCGGGTCGAATTTTAATGTCCAGATTACAACTCATCTCTGAAAGTGATTTATACTCTAGGTGTTACTTGAGTCAAGAAATTGATTTTTTTTCACATAGATTCTCTTTTCAACACATCCAGTGCGCGTTGTACATCAGCCGATATAATATGGCGTCGGCTAAGGTGTTATCACTAATAGCTTGATATTATTGTTTTTTAGGTAATTAACTGATAATGACGTTTGCAAATTACCTATCATTCCGATCGGGATAATCGTAAACGGTCCTGTCGCATTAAGTGCGGAAAACTAGAATCGGCTATGCTGGTTGACTTTGAGTTACCGGAGTGAAATGAGACGCTCAATATTAAAAGGACACGATTTTGGGTAGATATAATTTTGGTGTTTATTCGTTGGAAGGCGGAGCTTAGCCCAAAACCAGAGTCGGAGTAAGAAAATCGAAACAGTTCAATGTCAATCGGGCTTTTTCACTTGGTGGAACTACCTTTTTCTGAATGGCATCAATGGGCAGCATTTAGTCTTTTAGATGACTGGCGAAATCCGGCAATAGAAGCCGGTCGTAATTATATTACATAGTGCCCTGTTACCGATAGCCTATAAAATTTAAGTGTTACCGGGTCACGTAGAAAATAAGGATAAGGTTTTATTAGTGCTTGATAGTAGCCCTCCTATACACTATGCCGACCTGGATCATAACTTGTTAAGCAGAATGAGCTAAAAAATGAACCCAACAAATAGAGCAGACGCCCTGATCCTGGGCATATCGATCTTTCTTGGACTGACTTCGCTGGGATACCTCCTTGGCAAGGCCGCTATCGACTTCAAAGAATACGAGCGGAGCGTTTCCGTTAAAGGGTTATCCGAGCGAGAGCTGCCAGCCGATATAGTGATTTGGCCAATCGTTTTCACTGAGAGCAGCAATGACCTGGGGGCTCTATATAATTCGATTGAAGTCGGTAAAAAGAGCATTGAAGAGTTTCTAGTTTCCAGGGGCATCACGGTAGCCGAGATATCCCATTCCTTGCCCTCGGTTACCGACAAATCAGCCCAGGAATTTAACAACGGTCAGAAGGCCGAGTTTAGATATGTGGCAATTCAAACGGTTACAGTCTATTCATCGAATGTCTCTATAGTCCGTAAAGCAATGAATGAACTATCTGAGTTAGGCAAGCGTGGGATAGCCTTTAAAGGTGAGGACTTTCAAAACCAGACCGAATATCTTTTCACTGATTTAAATAAAATTAAGCCGGAAATGATCCAGGAAACCACAACAAAAGCCAGAGAGGTTGCTTTAAAATTCGCTGAAGACTCAAATAGTAAACTGGGAAAGATAAAACTGGCATCTCAAGGTCAATTTACCATAGAGCCAAGAGATAAAAACAATCCGCATATCAAGAAAATTCGAGTAGTGTCTACCGTAGAATATTACTTGTCTGATTAGAAGTCTTAGCAACGCTTTGGATTTGAGTAGCCGAAATCGGCCAATATCCAAAACAGTCAGAAATTTCACAAAATCATTCGAAACTGTACCCTCGTTTGTCGATTACGGGAAGCTGATTTCTAGATTGAATTTTTCTCTCCTCAAAGTTTAAAAATAAGTTGCCCCGCTTGTAGTGCCTGTTTTCGCCATTGCTGCCAGTAACTTGCTGCTTGTTGCTGACGTAAACAGCGCAAAAAACGCACCCGTTGAGCAGCGTTAAGATGTTCGTGAATCAGTGGCATCAATCCGTCTTCGATATTGTAAGCAGGTTTTTCAGGGGCAAGACAAACGGGAACGATGCAGTCCAGTGGTAAACTCAAATCTTGGGCCAACGCTACACAAGCCTGTCGAATGCTGTGTGCTTTGGCGTTGTCCGGTTGTTGGATATTGTAAGGAGGGTTCCATTCACGAACTGGACGTAAACGGTCGCAATGCGTAGCCACCGCGATGATAACCGGCAAAGCTTGATTGGGGCATTGTTCCTGAAAATACTGGCGAATAGCGTTTAATTGCTGCGTATCAACTTGGCGGGCGGCTTGCGCGGCATTGCAAACCATTAAAATTACATCGACTTTTGCCCATTCCTGCTTTAACGCCTCAGGTGCCTGGCCGTGCATTAAACCACCATAACCGGCGCTGTCCAGTATGATGGCTTGTTGCAGTCCATCGCGTTCGAGCAGGTAAGGGGTAATTTCCGCGGTAGTGGGCAAGACTCCTTCCGCGCTTTTTATTTCGCCAAATAAGGCGTTAATCAAACTGGATTTACCGCTGCTGACCTGGCCTAAAAGAAGCAGTCGAAGCGGCTCTATCGACTGGTCATGCGCTTCGCTTTCCGCAATGTCTTCTTTTGAGGCGGCGGTTAATACATCGGTCGGTACAATATCATCCAAGGTTAATTGACCGCTGTAGAGTTGAATAGCGTAATAGCCGAGCTTGTTAATATAAGCGCTGATCAAACGTTGCGATATTTCATTGGTGACGGTATTTAGCCCTTTGCCCAGTAATAAACTGCGTGCTTTAGCCAGCGCTGCGCCGGACCAATTAAATAGCCAATTCCCGACATCGAAAACCGATCTAAGTTTATTAAAGGTGTCGACGGCCTGCTTGGCGCGTAATAAATCGCCGACTCTCACCGCATGGCTGCCGGGAATTTTGTCCAATACGTCGTGTTGAATATCTTCACAGACCAACACAATCAGCTTGAGCAAATACGGCAGCGGAAATTCTAAAATAGGATATTTGGAATCGGCATTAAAGTGTCGAGCAACCAGCGCTAATACTTCATTAGTCAGTTTTAAGGCTTTGCTTGAGTCCGTCAATAAGCCCGATTCTGTTTGCCAGCGTTCGGTCAATGGCTTAAGTTGTTGCCACGCCAGTTGAGCTTTATCCGGCCAGTTTGGATTAGGCTGGATCTCAATGGGCTCTATAAACAACGGCTTTGCACTGCGCCTGCGCCAGTGCAGCAGACCATAGACCAGCGCAATGTTGGCCGACAAGATAGCCAGGCCCTGATAAAGCCAACCCTGTTGCCATAACCAGTAACCGCCTAAGCCTATTAACGCCAGCCAGGGCAGTAAAAACACCACCGCCAACATAATTCCAAAGCGCGATACAGACACAGGCATAAGCTAGGTTTCCTTATTTTTGAGCAATTGACGCGCATGGACGAAAGCTTCGTCGTAAGCTTGTTTTAACGTCGCATGGTCAGGTAAGGCGCCTCGTTTAACACCATACAAATACACGCAAAAAGCCTTGCCCAGTGCATACGTCATCGCTCCCGAATAAACACCCGCCACCGCCGAACCGTAAACGGGGACAAATTTCAGCAATTCTCGTCCTAATAATCCTACACCGACACTGACACCAATCAGGCTGGTAAATTCGGCATACAGCCTGCGGGTCAACTCCAGTCCATAAATTGAAGCGATACTATGAAACAGTTTGGCCTGCACAGCCAGCACTAATGGCAAACCTGCCAGGGGAATCGCACCCATGCCGACGTTAAGTACTGCGTAACCGATAAGGTGCGGATGAGCCTCTTGAGCATAAAAATCCAGTAATTCTTTATGCTGTTCGGTACCGCGTAACAAGCCGATCACACCCGCTGGCAGCACGCTTTCAATGGTGCTCCATAATGCATCCAGCCCGTAATCGACAGGTTCAAAACCATCTTCCGGCAGGGTGAAATCAACCGGCACAAAATGCGCTGGCACTGACTTAAACCAGTCGCGTTGATGTAATAGCACTTGTGCCAAAGCATGAGGTACTTGCGGCGGAAATGGTGTTTGTTGATAAGGATACGGTTGAATGTGTTCGGCATCGCTGGCATAGCCTTCGTGCAAGGCAGTTTGCACCACTATGACAGGCCAGTTCGGGTGCTGCTCATGAATAGTCAGCACCGAATCAACCACCTCCGCTTGATTCATGTCCAAAGCTCGCAGCACCACGACTAATAAATGCGCCTGATTGGCACACCAGGCTAAGTCTTCGCCAGGATTATAAGCAGTTTCACCCAAGCCTCGTGTATCCAGGAAACGCATCATCGGATGACTGGATGATGGAAAATCATAAAATCGCGATCTTTTAGTACAAGCCTGGAAGCCATTGCCAATTTCCGCCGCATCGCAGCCGGTTAATGCTCGAATAAGCGATGTTTTGCCGGCTTGCGTTTTGCCCAGTAGCCAAAAAACAGGAATCGGTAAACGTTGCTTAACTTCGTTTATTTTGGATTCTATGCCGGTCGCTTTGGGACTAAAGAGCGCATCGCCTAAACCTTTCCACGTCCAACTGCCGATGATATTCATGATGATTACTTAAATGCTTAATGTTCTGTAAGGTATTAATTTCCTAAGCAGCACTCTTGGTGCCTGGAAAGTTTTCAATGTTGATTTCCCCGAATCCCTGGTGATTTTTTCATGTTGATTAACAATTTCTTATTGTCTACTTCAATTTTCATCATAGCCCCGACACTGTTCTAATTGTGATTCGTAAATCTTCCGTAGAGAAGCCTACTCTTAAATGATAAGGCATGCGGTGTAAAAAAATGCATATGAGTGTGTAAATATGCGGCATAAATGATCTTACGAAATCTATGATTAGCTGCAGAGAAATCCGTAGTCATTTTCTTTTTAGGCTCCTCAGAACTAGCGGGTATTACACCCGCAGCGGTGTATCCCATCAAAAATTCCAGTATCCGCTGTTCCAGCCAATACTGAGGCTTAAAAGGGATTGATCCTGTGATGAAGCCTACATGACCGCCATGCCGGGTAAATTCCAGTTGCACATGCGGCGATAGTTCATCCTGCCTGGGCAGGACTTCTTTAGTCATAAAGGGATCATCAACCGCCTGAATCAATAGCGTGGGCACTTCGATTGATTTGAGATATTGCCTGGAGCTGGAGCGCCGGTAATAGTCGTGTACATCGTTAAAACCATGCAATTTCGCCACAACCTGATCGTCATATTGCCAGAACGAACGGATGAACGACAAATCGCCCAATTCCCTGATCTTCATCGCTTCTACTGATTGACCTGTGCGTTCCAGATGCTGCAATTTGACGTGCATATAGGCTTTTAACTCATTCAATAATTTGCTGCGATAGAGCTTTGAAAAGCCTTTATCCAGTTTCGTCGCGCAAATTCCCAATACTAAAGGCACGGAAACCGCGACAGCGGCAAACAGTTTTACCTGGTCGCCTTGTTCGCCCAGCCACTTTAACAGCACATTGCCGCCTAATGAAAAACCTACTGCTCCTAAAGGCGTGTCGGGTTCGCGTAGTCGCAAGGTTTGATAGAGGAAATGAATGTCCTCTGTTTCGCCTGAATGGTAACTACGCGCCCTGTTATTGGATGATCCGCTACAGCCGCGGAAATTAAGCGCGGCACTGCGAAAGCCGTGTTTGAGCAAGGCGCTTTGCAAGCCTTTGATATAACTCGATTGCGAACTGCCGGTTAAGCCGTGTATCAGGATAATCAGCGGTTGCTTGCCTGCTCCGCAATAATCAACATCGATAAAATCATGGTCTGGAGTCGTTAATCTTTCGCGGCGATACTCAGGCGGATCAGGCGATTTTCTTAATAAGGCCGGATAAATAGTCTGCAAATGGCTGTTGCTTAACCACCAGGCAGGCTTGAATGTTGTTTTGGTAAGCATGGCTTATAGATTTCCATAACAAGAATGCCTGATTGTAATACCATTTGCGAATAATTAATCAATGTCTGGGGTTACCGATATGAATAAATTAATCATTTATAATTATGGGAAAGACAGCTCGCCTTGGAGAAAAACCATCGGATTAGCCGAATACGTTTTAAAGCCCGGATTACCGGGAACAATCGGATCCTGACAAACGGGTCGGGCAATTGCTCTGGCAATGATGGCCGTCGGCTATCGGGCCGATTCGGATGTGCTTGAGGGTGATGTTAAGGAAACCGAATTAGCCGCGCATTTCAAGACCGCGCTGAGTGAACGGTTTTATGCTGGGTAAAGGGGGAGGGGGGTGATTGATTTGTTGATATGCTATGCCAAGTCATGACTGACCGGATTCCAAATTAAATCAAAATCTATGAATCATCAATTAATGAAAACCCCGTACCGCACCGCCCCTGTTCCGTCCACTGAAATACCCGCGGGTATTCCCTTCATCATCGGCAACGAACTGGCGGAACGCTTCAGCTATTACGGCATGCGGGCGATTTTGGTCGTGTTCATGACACAATACCTGATGGATGCCGGCGGCAATCCTGCGCCTATGTCGGCAAGCGAGGCCAAGGCGTATTTCCATCTATTCGTCTCCATTACGTATTTCACACCATTTTTAGGCGCGTTGCTGGCCGATGGCGTATTGGGCAAGTACCGGACAATCATCTTGTTGTCTATCGTCTATTGCTTGGGCCATTTTTGCTTAGCGCTGGATGACACGCGAACAGGCTTGTTAGTGGGGCAAGCCCTGATCGCATTAGGCGCAGGCGGAATTAAACCCTGTGTGTCTGCACATGTCGGCGACCAGTTTGGCTCCAGTAACAGGCATTGGCTAAGCAAGGTGTTCAGCTGGTTTTATCTGACGATTAACCTAGGAGCTTTTGTCTCTATGTTGCTGGTGCCCTGGCTGCTCAAAACCTATGGCGCATCGGTCGCATTTCTGGTGCCGGGCGTGTTGATGCTGCTGGCGACGGTGATATTCTGGTCGGGGCGCTATCGGTTTGTACACATACCCGCCGCCGGTATGGTTTTCGTGCGCGAGGCCTTGAGCGGGGAAGGCTTGCGTTGCCTGGGCCGGTTAAGCGGCATTTACTTGTTCATCGCGATGTTTTGGGCCTTGTTCGACCAAAACGGCTCATCCTGGGTCTTGCAGGCGCAGCAGATGGATAGGCTAATATTCGGCGTGGAGATATTGCCTTCGCAGATTCAAGCCGCCAATCCGCTTTTGATCGTCCTGCTCACGCCATTGTTTTACAGGTTTTTATATCCGGCACTGGGCAGGTATTTGCAGTTGGGTTATCTGAATAAAATCGCCATCGGTTTGTTTATCACGGTCTTGTCGTTTGTATTGGTCGCCGGTATTCAGATGCGCATAGATGCAGGATTTCATCCTAAGCATTTGCTGGCAGTTACTGGCTTACCTGTTGCTGACTTCCGCCGAGGTCATGGTTTCGATCACTTGCCTGGAGTTTTCCTATACCCAAGCCCCAAGGACGATGAAATCCTTCGTTATGTCGCTTTATATGGCGGCAATTGCGCTCGGAAATCTGTTCACCAGCGCGGTGAATTTTTTCATTGAAAATCCGGACGGCTCAAGTCGCCTTGCCGGAGCCAGTTATTTTTGGTTTTTTGCCGCATTGATGTTGGTAACAGCCTTGGGATTTGTCTGGCATAGTCGGTATTACCGGGAAGAGGCTTATCTGCAAGAAGAGACATAGCCTCCGCGCCAGTGCATAATTATACAAAGTCTGATGATGTGATCTAGTGCACCCCAAGACTCACTGGAAGAAATTTAAATCGGTGCAACGTTCAGTTGTTGATCTGATAACCTTATATCCTCGACGAAACCTTAACAATAAGGTCATCTCATTAATACACTGCATATTGTTTGTCCCCACTGCCATCCGATAAATCGTAAATCATCATACGAACGGTTGAGCCAACATCCCCGTTGCAGTCAATGTAAAGAGGCTTTGTTTACCGGGCATCCGCTGGAATTAACTGGCCGAAATTTTCAACAGCACATTGATCCTTATGTTCGTTTTCCTGCTCACCGGTGAGCTTTGCATTGATTGTTTGCATCTGATGATATCAGCATTTATTGACGCATCACGGGCCTCAACGCCGGTATCGGCAAAGTCTGTAAACAAGCCGTCGACGCCCAGATCGAAATAATAGGTCATTTCCTGCTTGGGATCGGCGAAGCCGTAACCGCTGGCGTCATTGCGGAAAGTCCAGGTGTGAACCAGCAGACCCTTGTCGTGCGCCATTTCCACTACACCGGTGCTACCTTCGACGCGGCGGTCGTTGATGGTGATTTTGCCGTCGCCGTTGCGGTCGATGTTGATCGGCTACGGTTTTCACCAGATAAGGTTTCCAGGGACCAACCGCGTCGGCATAGGATTTAACGAAATCCAGACCTTCATCGCTTAGCAAATCCGCGAAAGTGCGTGCATCGCCGGCAACCACAAAATCGTAAGGTTGTTTGTAAGGCGCGACCAGCGAGATCGAACCGTCGGCATTGACATCGTCGGCGTCGATCAGTTGCACCAATTTGAATGTCGGTCTTGCCGTTTAGATACTGCAGATTACCGACTTCGAAAGACTGGATGAATACCGGCGCGCAGGCGCTGTTGCCGTAGGCTGCATGCAGTTTTTTCAGCAGTTTGTTTTCGAAGAAATTTAGGCCGAACAAAGGTTTATCGTTAGCGTCCTTTAAGTTGGCGTGATAAGTGGAGTGCTTGATTTCCGGATAGATGCCGATGGTGCGTCCGGTTTCTTTGCTTTTGCTTTTAGCCAGAGCAATCACTTCGTCCAGGGTCGGGATTTGAAACAGGCCGTTGTATTGCTGATCGCGATCGGCGCGGGCTTGAATGGCGTGCAGGGTTTTGATTTCCGCCAGCGTAAAATCGCTGGCGAACCAGTCGTTATATTCGACGCCGTCGACCATGCGCTTGGTTTTACGGTCGGCAAATTCCGGGTGGCTGGCGACGTCGGTAGTGCCGCCTATCATCGGTTCATGACGGGCGATCATCTGGCCGTCCTTGGTCAGCACAAGGTCCGTCTCGATAAAATCGGCACCCATTTTGATAGCCAAGGCATAGCCTTCCAGTGTGTGTTCGGGGCGATAACCGGAAGCGCCGCGGTGACCGATAACGATAGGGCCGTTACTCATATGATCGCTATGCTCCGTATGTGGCAGCGCATTTGTGCAGCTTTGAACACTCAATATAGCCAGCGTTGCCGCTGCCAGTACGGTTGGTTTTAAAACTTGATTTAACATAGATTCCCTTTTTATGAATGTTTAGTTAAATTGTTTTTATACTGGTACAGCTATTATTGGGCGCAGCAACCTGTCTATTTTGCTTGCAACTTAACCAACGTGAGTAATAATACGTGCATCATACGAGTACGCATCATCAGCAATGGCACCATTCACGATGATAGCGGTAAAGTCCCTGTCGAACCGTTGCATACGGCAAATTATTATATTCCAGGCCTTCGTGAAAGCTGCGGTCCAATATACTGCGAGTTCACAGTTGAAGGCTACAAAAAATGGTATCGTGGAGCAGCCAAGTTGTTCCCCGCTGAAAATAATCCGACTACTGACCTCTTCGCCATTCCGGCTGAATAAACATGTTTTATTCTTGACTGCCTTATGTGCAAGAAATCTCAGAGTTGTTTTCAGATCGATTATTTAAAGTAATCAAGAAGCTTCCATAAGGGATCGAATTATTCAAATTCTTATGAGGCTTAAAGGTATTGAAGAAGTTTATGAAGCGGATGAGCTCCGTGTGCCGACGGATAGTGTCTTTGAAGGTGTGTTGGCATTGCCACATCTCCATCAGAGTCTGGATGATCCGTTCGGCTTTTCCGTTGGTTTGAGGCCAATTGATGCGCGTAAACTTCTGGGCGATACCATGCTGCTGGAAGGTTTTTGTAAAGGCGTGTTGTTCAGTTCCACCATAGACCACCACAAATAAACCATCATGAAAGCATTATTCGCATTGATAGTCCTCGCTTTGCTGACCGGGTGTGGTAGCCTCACACTTGCTCTAAAGTCTGTGCAAGGATTCTATTCTGATTTGTCAAAATCAAAGGTCGTCGAAATGGTCTCAGTTGATAAGGCCAATGCTTCTAAACTAAAAACTTCGGCGTATGTGGATACGTTGCCTCCACCGTCAACGACAGACCTCACCGAGAGCACAAGCACTCCGTCAGCAACTTCAACAGTCGCTCCGACGACGCCACTTGATCTGGGTCCGTTTTCCCCGTCCAAGATTCTTAAAGTCGGCTCACGAGGCGAGGCGGTGCTGGCGCTGCAGAAACGGCTTACCGAACTTCGTTACGACGTGGGTGCCGTCGACGGTTTTTACGACCAACAGACGTGGCAGGGTGTCGTGGCGTTTCAGAAGTACGCCAGGTTGAAGCGCACCGGCACGTACACGCTGGAAACACAGAAAGCCTTGCACGTGGCAACGCTTCCTGAAGGGCTTCATCCCGAGTTGGGTTTGCCTCGCATCGAGATAGATCTTACGCGTCAGGTGCTACTGTTTTTCGATGAGCAAGGACTCAACCGCGTTATCGCGGTGTCAACGGGATCGAATCGCAAGTATTGCGAAATATCGAAAAAATCGGGAGAACTGGATTTGCGGTGTGGCCCACACGCCGCGAGGTAAGTTTCGCATTCAATGGAGAATTTCCGGTTGGCGCGAAAGCGATCTCGGAAAGCTTTATAACCCGTTGTATTTCAATGGCGGATACGCAATTCATGGTTCGCCGTCAGTTCCTGCCTATAACGTGTCCCACGGTTGCGTCCGAATATCCATAGAAACGTCAATATGGTTTTACGACACCATCAAAAACGGTACGCCGGTCATCGTGTTTGACTGATTTTTGCGCACCTGTTTCTGTTTGTCATTACTGTGGTCATACAAAAGACTGCGGCCCTTTTTAATATTTCGCGCTCCATTCGTACCATCTGTAGCTAACGATCAACTGTACAAAAGCTTCCAATTTTTTACACTGTCAGCCTCGGCTTTTCCAGCCAGTTAAGGCGGCAGGCCAGGGTGTCATGAAGAAGTATCCTCCCAGCAGCAAGATGGCCATTGAGTTGCCGAGATGAACCAGTGTCCATCAAACGATCGTTTGTTAAACAAATTTATACAGGCATTGACCAAAAGATGGAGCTCAAAAACCGGATTTTGAATTTGCTGTGAAGGGCAGCAAGGGGTCGAACTCGACTCGGTCTTTCGCGACTGACAAAGTTCGGCCCGTTCGTGGCAGAAACGACACTCCGAAATAGTAATTGTGGCTGTCCGGTATGTTATCGATTGGAAACGTTCGGGGAAACATATGCGTTGCTGGATCGTCCCGTCGTCTGTAAGTACGAATAACACCTGTCAATCCCGAACAAAAGCGATTCCAGGGCCGGTTTGCTGACAAATTTAGAAGCTCTTTGTCGGTAATTCTGGTAAATTTTCCACTAACACAACTATCGTTACTTTTCTGGAAAGTCATCATGCGAGCATTAAAAAAACAATTAAAACAGAATCTGGCTTTGTTTCTTATTAGCAGTTTGCTTTCTGCTATTCCTGCAATGGCAGCAACAGACCTTGAAGCTCAAGAAAGTTTTGCCAGAGCGCGTGCAAAGATCCACCAGAAGGAAATAGATCACTCAACACATGAAAACCATACTGATAAAAGTCTGGAGTTTCATGGTGTTTTTTACGGCTTTCTCCCTTGCAACGATTGCACTGGGATTAAAACGACGCTGTCTTTAAAACAAAAAAACAATTATCTGTTGGTGACTCAGTATGCAAAAGAGTCCTCAAGGGAGTTTTATGAAAAAGGAAAATATAGCTGGAATGATGAAAATCATACCGTTGTTTTAACTCCAAGTAAGGGAGGGACAAGTACACGGCACTATCATATTGAAAATGAAGGGACGCTCATTCCGCTTAATGATGATGGAACAAGGATGACCAATGAGGCGAATCGGTATGTTTTGCAAAGAAGCGATACAGTAAAGTCGCGAGAGATACATATGCACTAACGTATAACAAGCTCGAAAACAATGGGAAGCGCAGCTCCTTAAAACAAACCGCCTCTTGGTAAAAGCAAAGGCGGTTTTTTATTGCCAAAACAGGATGTCAAACACTGTAAGGATTCTGTCGCAAAGTTAGCTGAGGTGTTTGCGACAATATCATTATAGGGTGTATGGTGTTTCCAATATCTGCTCCTTCATGAAGGCCATGGGGTGTTGAAACAGAATGGTACAACCTTCATAACAAGATGAATTGTGTTCGCTACCATAGATAACAGAGATGGAGGTCGCTAAAGGTGACAACCACCATCCAAAAGCTCTGTGGGTTACCCCATAAGCTGCAATTTCCTGATTTTGATATAAAGTGTAAAAATCTGGACTTGATCTGGCAGCTTTCAAAATTAGTCTCTAGTGCATCAAGACATTGATCGTCTACGGTTCGGCCCAGGCCTTGTAAAATATCAAAAAAATAAAATAGTCGGCGTTTAAGTCGTCCTGTTTTCATGAACTCAACCCCAACGAATACTAATTTACCAATATCGAACTGCTCTACAAATACATCAACCACTCGAACATCGCATCCTTTTTGTATCGAGCATCTCTTTTCGCACCCGCACTCACGCATTGGCACATCGCTCTAATTGTTCAATCTCATTGATCAGTCTTGTCAAAACGGCGCCGGTTTTTTCCAGCAGGGGCTCCAGTGCTGTGTCATTACGCTGCTTAAGCACCTGTTCTATATTGATCGCCAAATTAGAAAGCTGGTCACTTCCCACCGAGCTGGCGCTGCCGGTGAGCTTATGGGCAAGATGAATAGCCGTTTCGTTATCTCCTGCCTGATAGGCTGCTCTAATTAACGCGATGTCATCGGCGTGATTGATGTGAAATAGGAACAGTATCTTGCGATACAACGCAACGTTATTGCCTGTCCGTTGTCTCACCGTATCCGAATCAACACCCGTCAACACAGGAAACGCCAAATCAACATCGGCAACTTTTTCGCTGGTCTTAATCAAGCCAACTGCTGTTTGCGGTTTGATCCAGCGCACCAACGTCTGGAAAAACTGATCCCACTCAATCGGCTTGCCGATATGATCGTTCATGCCGCTGGCTAGACAACGTTTTCGATCTTCAGCCATCACGTTGGCGGTCATGGCAATGATCGGTAGATCAGCAAAACGAGTATCGGTACGAATGAGTCGGCTGGCTTCATAACCATCCATCACCGGCATCAGGCAGTCCATTAGCACCGCTGAATAGTCGTTCTTGCCAACCATCGCAACGGCGTCGGCGCCATTGGTGGCGAGATCAACCCGCATGCCGTTATTACTCAGCATTTCCAGCATCAACTCCTGATTAATGAGATTATCTTCCACCAATAGCAGATACGCATTTTTCAGTACTGGATACTTGTCCAGCGTAATGGTTTGCGAAAGTGGCGGATTGGGCTTGCTTACGGTCGATAGGCCCAAGGTAACCGTGAAATAAAAGGTACTGCCAACCCCCAAACGACTTTCGATGCCGATTGTGCCGCCCATGGCTTCAACCAGATCCTTGCTGATGGTCAGCCCCAGTCCAGTACCGCCATACAGGCGGGTGGTTGAGTTATCGGCTTGATTGAAAGCGCTGAACAAGTGGTTTTGTTCCTCTTTACTCAAGCCAATGCCGGTATCAATAACACTAAAGTGCAAATGCGCTTGTTTTGCATCAGAGGCCAGCAACTGCACATGCACTATCACGGTTCCGGTTTCGGTAAACTTGATGGCATTGCTCAACAGATTGACCAACACTTGCCCCAGTCGCAGGGGATCGCCGATCAAGGTGGATGGCACATCCTGATCAACATCAAAGCTCAGCGTCAACGGTTTGCCGTTCACCAGTGGCGACGATACGTCAGCCAAATACTGCATGACCGTCTCAAGCCTGAATTCGGTGTGTTCCAGCTTGAGTTTGCCGGCTTCGATTTTGGAAAAATCTAAAATATCGTTGATTATGTCCAACAACCATTTGGCCGAGGTGTTGATTTTATCCAAATAATTACGCTGTTTTTCCGTCAAATCGGTTTGCAAAGCCAAATGAGCCATGCCCATGATGGCGTTCATCGGGGTTCGAATTTCATGGCTCATGTTGGCAAGAAACTCGGATTTTAGACGAGTGCTTTCTTCCGCCAGACGTTTGGCTTTCAACAGCGCCTGTTCGGCTCGCTTGCGCTCACTGATGTCGTTCCCCAGCACGACCCTGGCAAGCCGTCCCTCGTATTCTAATTCGTTCGAACTGATCTCAACCTCGATCAGCGTTCCATCTTTTTTTCGATGACGCCACTCACCCCCAGGGTATTGTGCATAGCCTTCGAGGTGCCTGATCTGATCGAGCAACCGAGGCACATCAGCGGGAGGGCGAATATCGGCAATCGTCATTGCAAGAAATTCGGCCTCACTATAGCCGTAATGGGCTATCGCGGCATCGTTCACCGCTAGAAATCGCAGCGTAGCCACATCATAGAGCCACATTGGATGTGGGTTGGCCTGGAACATATGGCGGTAACGGATTTCACTATCACGCAGGATTTCTTCAGCTTGCTTGCGCTCGGTGATATCACAAGCGGCAGCGTAGATCAGTCCGTTCTTTGGCAGTGCTCGCCATTCAATCCAGCGGTATGATCCATCTCGATGGCGGTAACGGTTGACGAAATTCAGCATCGGTTGCTGCGTTCTCAAATAATCCATCGCTTCCAGTGTTGACTGATGATCATCGGGGTGAACAAAATTCACAAAATGCTGATCCAGCAGTTCAGTTAATGGATAGCCAAGGATTTGCTGCCACTGGGGATTGACCTTGCGGAAATAACCGCGACTATCGGCGATGCAAAACATGTCCAGCGCATTATTGAAATAATTGTCCAATTCATCGGATTTTTCGCTCAGTTGTTGCTTGGCACGCTGGAGACCATCAACGGTTATTGCCAGAAAAAAACCGACAGTGGTAATAATCAGAATATAAAACCAATAATTTTGTAATCCCGTTTCAGCCATATCATTGGCAAAAAAACCTTCGCCGCGTCTTGCCCCTTCAAATGCCTGAAGAGCCACCAGAGCGACGGTTAAAGAAACCCCATGTTTCCCATAATGCAATGCCGCCCAAACCACAAACAGAAATAACCAATAGCTTTGGGCTAAATGTCCAAGACTGGCATGAAACCAGTCAAAAAAGACTATCTGGCCGACAAGGAACGTTAACAAAAACAGGCTGACGGTTTCCAGGACACGCCGGGGTTGTAGCCAGCCATAAGGTAAGCGTTGCCACGTCAAGAGTAGTGGTGTGGCCAAGATAATGCCCAAGGTGTCGCCCTGCCACCACCGCAAGATGCTGTTGAAGAGAATTTGCGGGGTTAAATAACCGGCCGCCCACAAAGTCAATGGACCGATCACGGCACTGATCCAAGCGCTAAATAAACCCACTAGCACCAAGTACACAAGATTTCTGAGATTGTTAAGCTCGGTATCAAAATCACTCAAACGTGACAGCAACCAAGCGGCGAACAGGCTTTCCAGGGTGTTACCCACGGCTATCAGCAAAGAAACCCAGAACGGGTCGCCTACCATTACGCCCCCCGCGAAGGCTCCCATGAATACACCAGGCCAAAGTTTCTTACCCCATAGCAAAAAAGCCGCTAACGCCACGCCGCCAGGTATCCAGAAAATGGTAACTGTGCCGTAGGTTATGGCGAATGTCAGCACCACTTTCTCCAATACCGTATAAACCAGCGCCAGACCTGACATGCGAAGCACATCAATCCATCGGCAGCTTGACAGGTATTTCATTAAGTTATCTTCATTTGTCATTTTAGGGGAGGAATTCTGGCGTAGGCGTAGTCATGGGGATAATGGACATCATAATTTCCTTGAGCGGGCTTACACAAGGACGATTTTTTACGGCACAGTCGCATTAAGCGATCAAACATACTTAGGATGTGCAAATATGCCAGCCGTTAAACTGGATGATATTTATCTTTATGGTTAGTGTCAAGTCTTAACATATACCCTTAACTAGATTACCTGCACCATTAGACAGGAAAAACCGCCTTTCGAAATTGCGATGGTGACCCAACGGTCTTTCATCCATGTGGCGGTTGCAGCAGTTTCGCCACCAAACCGGTCCAGCCGGTCTGGTGTGACGCCCCCAGGCCATTGCCATCATCGCCGTGGAAATATTCGTGGAATAACAGATAATCATTAAAGTGCGGATCGTTTTGCAGTCTTTCATCGTGACCGTAGTGCGGGGCTGCGCCCATTTTCATCTTTGCGGAAAATCCGGGTCAGTCGCTGAGACAATTCATCGGCTACTTCATTGATAGATAGAAAGATACCGGAACCGGTCGGACATTCTATTTTAAAGTCCTCGCCGTAGAAGCTGGCAAAACGCCTGAGCGAAGTGATCAACAGATAATTGACCGGGAACCAGACAGGGCCTCGCCAGTTGGAATTGCCGCCAAACATGCCGGATTCGGCTTCACCCGGCTGGTAGTGCACGCTCATTGGCGTGCTGGCACAGCTAACCACATAAGGTTGATCATGATGCGCACGCGACAGGGAGCGCACACCGTAATCGGATAGAAACTCCGTCTCGTCCAGCATGCGCTGCAACAGCTTTTTCATCCGGTGACCGCGAAGCAGGGATAGCAAGCGGCGGTCGCCGTGCCCCGGCTCGTTCCAATCGGAAACTAACGACGCCAGATCGGGACGGTAATCAAGGAACCATTTCATGCGGCGTTTGAAGTCCGGCAACTTGTCCAGCAATTCGGGTTCGATGATCTCTACCGCATAAAAGGGAATCAGCCCAATCATGGAGCGTACTTTGAGCGGGATCATTTTCCCGTCGGGAGAACGCAGCACGTCATAGAAAAACTGGTCTTCCTCGTTCCAAAGACCGATATGTTGATCGCCGCCTATGTTGCTCATCGCTTTGGCAATGTAGAGGAAATGTTCGAAAAACTTGGTGGCGATATCTTCATAAACACGATCATGCAACGCCAACTCCAGGGCGATGCGCATCAGGTTCAGGCAATACATCGCCATCCAGCTGGTACCGTCGGCCTGGTCGATGTGGCCGCCGGCCGGCAAGGGGGCGCTGCGATCGAACACGCCGATATTATCCAGACCGAGAAAGCCGCCCTGGAAGACATTGTTGTCGTCAGCGTCCTTACGATTGACCCACCAGGTAAAATTGATGATCAATTTGTGCATGATCCGTTCCAGGAAGTCGAGGTCACCTGTGCCACCGTTGCTTTGGCATTCGGATTTATACACCTCCCACGCGGCCCAGGCATGAACAGGCGGGTTGACATCCCCCAACTTCCATTCATAAGCGGGCATCTGGCCGTTAGGGTGCATATACCATTCCCGTGTCATCAGCAGTAGCTGGTTTTTGGCAAAGGCAGGGTCGATCATTGCCAGTGTCACGCAATGAAACGCCAGATCCCATGACGCATACCACGGGTATTCCCAGGTGTCGGGCATGGAAATGATGTCGGCGTTATTCAGGTGTTGCCAGTCGCTGTTGCGCCCATTGCGACGCTTTATCGGCGGTGGAACAGTTCCCGGATCGCCTTTCAGCCACTGGGGGATGTCCTAGTAATAGAACTGTTTGCACCAGATCATACCGGCCAGGGCCTGGCGCTGAATCAGTTTGGCATCGGCATCCGTCATAGCCGTTTGCAACTCGGCATAAAAGTCGTCCGCCTCGTTGCGACGCGCAGCGAACAGGGCATCGAAGTCATTAAAAGGCTGTAGATTCTGATCTTTGCTCAGGCGCAGACGCACTTCAACCTTGCCGTGAGCCGGAACAGAAAAGCTGAAATGCCCCGCCGCCTTGGTGCCGTATCTTTGCGGATTGACGGCATGGTGATTGCCGTGGATGATGTATTCATGAAAGGCATCCTTGAAATAGCCGGCGGTTTGCTGGTTATACAAATGCTGTAGATTGGTTTCGTTGTCACAGAACAGCAGCTCGGGATCGCCGTCGAAATAGCAATGATAGCTGCCCAGGTCTGCGTGTTGGATCATGATGCCGTCGGTTTCGGTGGCGGAAAGTGCCGGGCGAGTGGCATCGTAGCCCCAGCTCCAGGTATTGCGAAACCAGATCTGCGGCAGTACGTGCAGCGGGGCAGCGTCCGCGCTGCGGTTATGCGCCGTAATTAACATGAGGATGTCGTCGACGCCGGCCTTGGCGTATTCGATAAACACATCAAAGTAACGGTTGTCGTCGAATAGGCCGGTGTCCAGCAATTCAAATTCCGGCATGTCTCTGCCGCGCTTGCGATTCTCTTCGATCAGTGTCTGCATAGGGGAATGCCTGTTGCGGATACTTGTACAGCATTTTCAGGTAAGAATGGCTGGGCGTTGCGTCGAGATAGTAATAAAGCTCCTTGACGTCTTCGCCGTGATTGCCTTCGCCATTGGTCAAGCCGAACAAGCGTTCCTTGAGGATCGGATCCTGTTCATTCCATAAACCCAAGCCCAGACACAGTCGCTGCTTTTCATCGCAGAGACCCGCGATGCCGTCCTCGCCCCAGCGGTAGGCTCGGCTGCGGGCATGGTCGTGGCTAAAATAGTCCCAGGCTTCCCCGTCTTCACTGTAGTCTTCGCGCACCGTACCCCATTGACGCTCACTCAGATACGGCCCCCATAATCGCCATGCTGCTTCGCCGCTATTTTGTGCCAGTATGCGCTGTTTTTCAGCACTGATGGGAGTGCGCATGTCAGTCTCCGATTGGGATTTGTTGGTTGATTTTGTCATGTTAGCAAGCAACCTCAATTAAGTATAATGAAAGTGAGTGGAATCGAAGCAGGAAAAATCGCGATTTCGCATATTCCATCAAGGCCACCGGCATCCATTCAAGGTTGATCAAGTCGACGCTGAAAAACTCAAAACCGCCCGGCGTTAAAAGTTTGGTTTGCCCGGCATCAACAAGAACAAAATGCTTCGCCGCCATTTACCTGTAGCTTTTTTGGTCCGATCTCTCAATAACTGAATTTTTCGCATAGATTCTCTTTTCAAATTAATCCGGTGCACGTTATGCATCAGTCGATCTAAAATGGCGTCGGCTAATGTATTATTACCAACTGGGATGCCATCCATATCGAGCACCCCGATCTGCATCGTGGGGTCAATCCTTGATTAACGTTGTGATTAAGCTAGAAGCCCCTGAAATAATCCTTGCATTGAGCCTTGAATACGTTTTACTAATGGCTGTGCATTTTATCGGCAGATAAACACAATATTATGCCTGGTATATTCGGTAATTGGTCGCTGATACGAGAGTGGGGCAGGGGATGGTCGCCAGGAACTGTACGTAAAGACCGGTTTGATACTGAGAGAAGCAATAACTACAGGTCAAAAGCTGAGCAAAATTAAATGGAAAAAAGGCTATCAATTGATCAGATTAGCTGAATAACGATAAAAACATAATCAGTTTATACAAAGGAGACAGTCTTCATGCCAACAAAATCTGCCAGTTCTATATGTCGTTGTTGATAGGTTTACATGATTTGTCTCCGACCAGTCTTACTGAATATTCGGCGCGTGCCTTATTGCCCGATAGTCTGTACGCTCTTACCCTGGACGAATCGAGCCGTGACGGCATAAGCCATGCTTGCACGGTGGTGAATGGGGTGGCCGCGGGGTCACAGCAGGTGTATGGAATCAATACCGGTGTGGGGTTCTTGTGCACCACGCACGTATCCCCAGATAAATTTGTAGCGTTTCAGCACAATATCATCTTGTCGCATTGCTGCGGCGTGGGTGAGCCTTTACCTCGTGATCTGGTAATGATGATGTGGGTAATCCTGTTAAACTCAATAGCCAAGGGGCATCGCGGCGTACGTCTGGAAACCGTGGATTTTATCCTACAGACATTGAATGCAGGGCTGTTGGCGGTGGTGCCATCGCAAGGCAGCGTCGGCGCTTCCGGCGACCTGGTACCCTCTGCCCATGCAGCTGCCGCGTTGCTTGGTGAAGGGCGCTGCACCTTGCCGGTCGATGGTCGAATAGAGGAAATGTCGGCCCGTGAGGCTCTGCAACGTCTCGGCCTGTCGCCTTTGCAATTGGGACCCAAAGAGGGATTGAGCCTGATCAACGGCACACAATTGACCACGGCGCTGGCGACCAAGGCTTGGTATCATGCCCGACGCCTGCTGGATTTGTCCAATCTGGCGGCGGCTCTTAGCATTGAGGGACTTCGCGGTCAGCATATGGCGACGGCGCCGAACCCTTATGGCGTGCCCATAGACACCCAGGCACGCTGCATTGCGGATTGGCTATTAGCGGGTGGATTGGAAGTCACAAAGCAAAAAGTGCGCCCGGCCACGACAGGGTGCAAGACCCTTATTCGCTGCGTTGCGCCCCGCAAGTGCATGGTGCAGTATGGGAGGATGTGCAAGCTTGTGAAAACATCTTGCAACGGGAAATCAACGCTTCCACGGATAATCCGCTGGTATTTGCCGATACAGGGGCTATCCTACACGGCGGCAACTTCCACGCCATTTACCCAGCGCGGGTGGCAGATAGGCTAGCCTCTGCCTTGACCACGCTGGGTTCCATCTCCGAGCGACGCATTAATCTGATGATGGACAAAGAGAAAAGCGGTTTGCCATATTTCCTGATCAACGATGGTGGGCTACACTCCGGTTTAATGATGTTACAAACCGTTGCAGCGGCCTTGGTTAGTGAATGCAAGGCGCTAAGTTTTCCCGCCAGCATCGATTCCATCCCCACTAATTGCAACCAGGAAGACCACGTTTCTATGGGGCCTATCGCTGGCTGGAAAGTGCTGAAGATTGTGGATAACGTTTATCACATCCTGGCCATCGAACTACTTTCAGCTGCCCAAGCCATCGACCTGCTACAACCTAAAGAGCTCAGTGAACGCTTGCGAGCAGTGCATAGGTTATTGCGTGACAAGGTGGCTTTTTTAGAGCATGACCGAATGCTAGCTGACGACGTGCGCGCTGTTGAGGCGCTGATGCGTACCGACAGCCTTTTTTGGGACGACGACGATGAATGATAGCTCCATCATTTCATTGGCATGACTTTTCAGGACAACAATCTTCCCTTTAGATCTGCCGGGGTGAACGGGCCCGGCTCGGCGATCAGAGCGCGAGCCGCTTCCACGCGATCCCAAACGTTCCATAACAGTACACCCCGCACCCGATTCTGCTGCAGGTAATAGATCACGCCTTTTTTATAGGGTTCGACCCAATCCTCCATCGTTTCCAAGCGGGAATCGGTTCTGCCGACGGCTTCGTAGCCCAGATCAAAAAGATCGGAAAAAAAATAAGGGAGATGATGGTAAGGAAGCGAGTCGCCGGCCATGTTCCGGCCGGCGCATTTACCCATGGTCAGTGCATTGTCCTCGTGTTCCGCCCGCATGCGGATATCTAAACTGGGATTGTAGAAGTTTGCGGCATCGCCGGCCGCGAAAATATCCGGATTCTCCGTACGCAACAGCTCATCCACGACGATACCGTTATCGACAGCCAATCCCGCCTGTTCAAGCAAGCGAACATTGGGTTTAATACCGATGCCGGCCACCACCGCATCCACTTCGATACTGCGTTCACCAGACCCATCGGCACCGCGGACATCCAGAAATAACTGGTCCTGTTTGCGTGCCAACCCTTTGACCATCTGGCGGGGCAGGACTTCAACCCCCTTGTCGCGGTAATAGTCGTTCAGGAACTGATTCAGGCCGTGAGGAAACAGGGCCGCGCCGATACCTTCTTCGGGGAAGAGCATCACCACTTGTTTGCCGTTCATGGCCAGCGCCGCGGCGATTTCCGAACCGATGAAGCCGCCGCCGATCACGGCAAAACGCTGCTTTTGTTCGCTAAGGATGCGAAGTTTCAGGTAATCATCCAGGCTGCGGAAATAAATGATCTCATCACCGCCAAACGGAAGTTTTACGGGATCGCCTCCGGTCGCGATAAGCAGTTTTTCAAAGCGGTAGCTGTTTCCCTGATCATCGATGATGGTTTTATCGGCTATTGCCAAGGTTTGCGCGTAGCGCCCCAAATGCATCGTTACCTTCAGCTCTTCTATCGGATACCAGATTTTTTCCATCGGCTTGCCCTTCCATAAGCCTTTGGAAAGAGGCGGACGTTTGTAGGGGGGATGGAATTCCGCGCTAATCAGGCCTATGGTGCCATCCGAATCGATGGATCGAATGCCACAGATCGCGGCATATGCAGTCATGCCGCCGCCGATGATAAGATATCGATAGTTTGACATTTTCCCCTCCTCATTGATTAAAGACAGTCACCCTGAAAGGGTTTCCGGTATTTTGCTGAGACTGAGCGGTTTACTAACGGTTCCTGATTACCTGTTCCTCGGCAACAATGCTCCGAGTGAGCTCAGCCGACAGGATACTGCTTATTGACTGACTGATACAAGTCTTTGCGGCTCACCCCAAACCCGCAATGCGCGCTCGGCCAGATCACTTCAATCCAGGACTTGCAAAAAACTGGCGTAAAAAACAAACGAGATGGTTTAATAAGAGGGTTTATAATCAGATGGTACTTGGCTTTTTTCTAAACTTGAAACCTTGTGAAAAATACGTAGGAGCAGCCGCACGATGACTTCCGAACTCTTGATTAACTTAGTGGTGCAGATTCTTGGAACCGGGGCCGCATTCTTCCTCGCCTATCGGTCTTTCCAAAAACGTCGCATTCAGCTAGGGGATGAACCGACACTACCCGAATACTTTGTCCGCAGAAGCACCTACTGGATAGGGATCGCATCGTACTGCGCGTTTATCGCAGCACTTTACTGGCTACTCACCTGGCGGTGGCTGCCCTTGGAACCGCTTGTGACGCTCATCGTGAAGAACATCCATCCAGGGGAATTAACGAATCTTCTGAATGGCTTGGACGGAAGCACGATCATGCCTTTGATTGCCGCCGGGCTGTTTCTTTTCTTTATAGCCTGGGAAAGCAAGTTTAACCCCTTACTTATTTTCAGGGACAGCATCCATGACGCTTTCGCAATTCCGACAAAGGCGGTAGAGGTCTATAACGCTCTAATTAAATCGAGATTGTCCGCGGTCGACGATGGACTAAAAGCACAAATCGGCAATCGCCTGTTGGTGCCGAGCATCGACCCCGGTGATTTCGAAAAATCCAGCGCCACGGTCGAGTATAAATGGGCTCATAATTGCCTTCTTTTTGACCAGATACAGAACTACGCCAACCAATCGTCCTTTCGTCGTTTATTCAGCGAACCGTCTCTGAAATGGGGGGAAATCTGTATCTCCTACAATGCGATGTCGGAAAAAGTTATCGTCTGGAAGGAAGCGGAACCACACTATACCAAGACGATCAAATTGATAAAGGAACTGGACCACCTCACAGGTCTACTCTGTCGCTTACTCGCCTCTCTGGTCGTATTCGGGAGCGCAAGCGAGAATGAGATATGGGCAACCGTAAAGCAGCTTGGCGGCAATGTCCACGAGGCTCGCCTGAAACACACTTATAAATATGTTCTGCTTTTCACGGCTGCCACCGCCATCGGGGTCATGTTGGGTAGAGAGATTTCGGTCTCGCTACACAATGCTTTTCTGTTTCCGGATAAACCATTATCGCACTTTAGTTACACAACGTTACGGTGGATCGCCTATTCCATTCCGATGTATGTCCTTCCGATAGCGCTCGTCTTTATTTCACGGACGCTCGCCTTCAGGCGCCAACGTGAGCAAGCCGATCGATACTATGGATTCTATATGGCAATGATGATAATGGGGTTCATTGTCAGCACCATGGTATCGACGCTTGTACTTGAGTTAACGTTCTATCGCAGAGAGTATTTTAATTTTCTGGAAAGCTTCCTGGACCATATGCGCTGGGGAATCCTGCCGGCGCTCATGTGCGGTTTTGTGGCTTATCGAATGGATACTCCAGTGAGCGAATCAGAAACTCCAGGTAAACTCATTATGGCCGCTGCATTGAGTTTTCTTGGGTGGGGATCGGTCGCCTTCATTATCATGCTTTATGCTACCGACGACTTGACAATCCAGGAGTCGAATCTGCGTTTCACCCTTGTCGGCACGGCTTTCTTCGTGGTCGGCCTGTTGGGGGCGTCTGCCCGTTTCAAAACGGCGAGGCCAGATGATTAGCTATTCCATCCCTTGTAATTGGTGGAGCAGGGGACGGGAAAGCTCGTTCGTGGATCACTGGGCCAAAAAGCCTTTTATCCCTCGTTGATCTATTTGCCTGGCCATGCCTGAAAGCGTCCATCCCAAAGTGGTGGTATTGCCGTGAAAGACTTCTGCCGCATAGCTGACGTTCAATGTTGACAAAAATATTGCTTTGCGAAAGAGGGCTTTCGGCCAACTGCAGTTATATGTGGTGGTCTCCAGAGCTGACAAAGCCTTTACCGCCAGACTATTCAAGTGAAACTGCACACCAACGCTGCCAGCTTTCTTAAACCTGAATCAGCCTGCTCCTCGCTGGCGTGACTGAAATTGAGGCGCAGCTGGCCGCAGCCAGCCTCATTCAAGGGCAAGAAGGGTTCACCGGGCATGAAGGCTACACCAGCTTCAATAGCCTTGGGCAAGAGCAGGCGAGTGTCAATGCACCGATTGAGGGTGAGCCAGAAGAACAGACCACCGGGCGGAGTCTGCCAACTGGCAATGTCGCCAAAATGGCGACGTAGCGCGCTTTCGAAAGAATTTCGACGTTGACGATAGCTTTCCGCGAGTTCCTCCAAACGCTTGCTGTATTCCGGATCGTTCAATTGTTGCAATACCAGCCACTGACTGACGCGGTTGCTGTGCAAATCTGCCGCCTGCTTGAGACGCGTCAGGAAAGGCAACAAATCCGGAGATGCAACAAGGTAGCCGAGGCGCAATCCTGGTGCCAGACTCTTCGAAAACGATCCTTGGTAAATCCACGGTGCCCGCTGAAGCAGGGCACACACCGGGGTTCGTTCGCATTGGTCATACACCAAGTCGCGGTAAGGGTCGTCCTCAAACAAAGGAAGATGAGCGGCATCACATGCGTCAGCCAGGGCATTGCGTTGACTTTGCATCAAGACAGCGCCCGCTTGGATTCTGAAAAGTGGGGATGGCATAGGCAAAAGCTGGCTTTTCGCGCAGCAATGCTTGCACATCTAGCACCTCCGCATCGTAAGCAACGAAGCGGGCACCGAAATAGCGGAACACCTGCAAAGCAGCCAGATAGGTTGGCGACTCCACCGCTACTGCAGTGCCGGGATCGATGAACAGTTTGGCGACAAGATCGATTCCTTGCTGCGAACCGGAAAGAATCAACACCTGCTCCGCTGTACACTGCAACCCTCGCCCGTGCAGTTCTTCGGCAATCCGCTGCCGGAGTTCCAATTCGCCTTCGCTGGGGCCGTATTGCAGGATGTGCTGCGGCATGGCGTCCAGGCTGAATTGGGGAAAACTATCGACCGCCGGTAGGCCGCCTGCAAAGGAGATCATACCCGGTCGATTGACGACGGCCAGGATTTCCCGGATCGGTGACGGATGCAGATCGTGGGTACGAGAAGAAAAATGAGTACTGTGGTGTGAATTCATGGCTAGCTATTTATAAACGTCAATAATATTGACCTATAGTCATACTAATAGCTACACGTATATAATGTCAATATGGTTGACCAAATATCCCCTGACAAGACACCACCCAATGAAAATGCCACGGCTGCTGACGCGCTCTCGTCTAAGCCGGACGAAGCCTCATTGCGCCTGGCCATCGAGCAGTTTTACTTCGGCTACCGTGCTTTTACCGTACAGCCCGACCGCATTCTCGATCAGCGCGGCCTGGGTCGGGTTCACCACCGCATTCTCTATTTCGTCGGTCGTAATCCGCAGATTTCGGTCAATGCCCTGCTGACCATGCTAAACATTAGCAAACAGGCTCTGAATGCGCCCTTGCGGCAGTTGATCGAAATGAAACTGGTAGCGATGAGTACCGCCGAGCATGACCGGCGGGTGCGACAACTGTTATTGACCCCGGCCGGGGGAAAATTGGAGGCTCAGTTAACCGGCACACAGATGAGGCAGCTACAAGCGGTATTCGAAGAGGCAGGAGCAAGCGCTCAGGCTGGCTGGCATCAGGTTATGCATAGATTGAGTATGCAAGGTTGATGCTGTGAGGGGGCGCCCAACAAGTACTTACAGCGGCTCGTCAAAAAGCTGTTCTTTTTATCCCTTTCGCTGTAGTTTCACGTTCAATGTCGGCTTTGTAGAAGAGCGACTGTCTCCTTGGGGGCGAAAACTGCTACCGCGACAAACAGTAGTCGGCCTTTAGCAATCATACGTTAATCAAGAATTCTTCTTAGCGCAAATGCGTTGCATAACAGCAGGCTTTGGCGTTGTCTCTTCCCCCTGCTCAAATGCGATTATGTTCAGCAACGGTGAGTAGATTTCGAGCAGTTCATTTGGTAGCAACAAGAAATCGGGATTACTTGGCTTGCCATAGTGTTCGTTACCCGCCATGAAAGTTTCATAAATCAGCACTCCGCCTGGATTAAGCATTGCAGCAAGAGTTTGGAGCAACGGTCGATACAGATAACGACTGACTATTATTCCGTCATACCGCTGGTCTGAGTGGGGCCAGTCGCTTGCTTCAAGGTCAACAATGAAAACGTTGATATTGTCCATCCCCGCCATGTTTGATACCACCTGAGCATCGCGATCAATCGCATCGACCTGATAGCCTTGCTTAGCAAGCCAGATTGCATGACGTCCGTTGCCACAGGCAAGGTCGAGTACTCGACCCTCTTTACGTATCAACGGAGTGTATTTAACAATCCAGGGCGATGGCTTTTCTATCAAATTTTGTCCTATCATGCTATTAACGTAAAAGTGATCTGACCCCGGTCTAACGGGCACTCGGCTAAGAGAGTAATCGCTAAAACCGAGGTAAACAATGAAAATAAAAAAAGAATCAAATACCCCATCCGTAAACGCAAGGCAAACGCATTAAAATATTTAACAAATAAAACCTTGAAGCTCAAAAGGCATTTTGGCGCACTTTTCCAGGCTGTTTGACACCCTACTGTTAGAATTCCATGCTGTGAATAGGTCTTGTTTACTTTGATTCAGAAGCCTAGTATTACAGCTATCGAGCTGAACTGTTGAACCAGGAGGAATCGAACATGACCAAAACCATCGAGAAGGAAAAGGAACGCATAAGAAAAGTGGCCCATCTGCTTTATGATGGGGCTCGCCCCGTAAGGATTCTTCGCTCTATTGACTGGCCTGCGTCAGTCAAACAAGGCTTTTTTGCCAAAGGCGCAAAAGAACTGCCGGTGGTCAGTTATCCCGGCTTCGATGCGAAACCCACCATCGACATCATTCGTGAAGCGCGCCGAATGATCATTCCGATTTCTCCTATCGACCTATGGCTGGAGCGGCAGGCGAACAGCATCGAAACCGGCGCCCGCATGCTGGCGGGCGTCGGTACCCCGGTGTTTTTCGAGAATTCGCGGCAGGTCTACGGCGAACCGACCGCGCCTTTGCGCTACATTCCCGCCACCCCGCTGGAGCTCGCGCAGAGCGTTCAAGACGTCATCGACCAGCTCGCCCGCATTGATTTAGGTGTTGCGCCATCCGCCCATCTTTCCGCCGATGACGTTGCGAAGGAGATCCGGGCGGCAGTGAGCCTACATTTCGCGGAAGATGCGCCCGAAGTGATACTGGTAGATACCCTGTCCGCCAACGCCCTGGCCACCGCAGACAAGATCCGTATCCGCCGCGATGCCCGCTTCACCGATAGGGATGCGGCGCAGCTGCTGAACCACGAGGCTTATATCCACGTGGCGACATCGCTCAATGGCCGTATTCAGACCGACCTGCCGATTCTGGGCGCCGGGCATCCCAGCACCACCCGCACGCAGGAGGGTCTTGCGGTGTTCTCGGAAATCATCAGCGGCACCATGGAATTGGATCGTCTGCGCCGACTCGCAGACCGTGTTTTTGCTATCCAGATGGCGATCGAAGGCGCGGATTTTTTGCAGGTGTATCACTACTTTCTTGAACGCACCGGCAATCCCGATCAATCTTTCGAAAATGCCCGGCGTGTGTTTCGGGGCGGGGTGATCACCGGCGGGGCGCCCTTCACGAAGGACGTCGTTTATCTCTTCGGCCTGTTGCAGGTGAGCACTGTGATCCGTGCAATTTTCTCTGCCGGACGATCCGACTGCTTGCGCCTGTTATTCTGTGGAAAGCTGGAACTTCAGGACATTCCAGCGCTGTGCGAGTTGGCCTCCATGGGACTTTGCCGGCCTGCCCGTTACCTGCCGCCATGGGCGAGTGACCTGCGTTCCTTACTGGCTATACTGACCTATTCCACGTTTATGAACAAAATCGATCCTGCGCCGTTGATGGTTGTGGTTCAGAAAATGCTGGAAAACGCACCCATTGTCGAGTTTCCGGTCGAAAAATGAATAACCCAAGATATCAACAACAATAAACAAGACCAAAATGGAAAAAGGGGACGATACTCTTTTTTATAGGATTCGACTTGAATAAAGCCATACCAAAATTAAGCAAGTGTTCAGCTTGCTTATGGGAAAGTGACCACAACTAAATAACTTTCCAAGAAAGGAGCTTTGTATGTTCAGAGTGATAAAAGTCATAATGCTTAGTTTGTTATTAACATCGGTTGCTTTAGCCGACGATGACGACGATGATGATTGGGATGATGACGGAGAGCCTCCTGTGGTTGAATACTACCAGCCGGTTGCGCCAGGATATTACCGAGAAGAAATCGTCTACGTTCCTGAAAGGGTCGTAGAGTATGTGCCAGCACAGCCTCATTATTATGAAGCACCACCACCCCGTTACAGCTACGATCAACGTTCGTCACAAGGCTTGCTTGGCGGTGTTGTTGGTACCGTGCTGGGGTATGAAATGGGGTCTGGCAGTCCTTTAACAACTGGCATCGGTGGCGCTGCGGGCGCTTGGTTGGGTAATGGAAGGTATTAATTAACAAGACAATTGGATTCTGATCTTGCTCCGGTTCGGGTGCGATAACCCGATAATTCAATCGTCGCGGTAACGACACATTGTTAATGTTGTTGGGAGATAGTTCCCGTTGGAAAAGTTGGGCTTCATTGCATTCAGCCCAACTTTATATCTTAATCAATGTCATGGAATGGGTGTAAAACGGCGTTGAATTTTTCCGCATACAGCGTCGTTTTTGCCAGTCAGTTAAGGCAACAGGTATTTTAAAACAATAAGATAGCAATTATTGCTGATAAATTTAGATGCTCTTTACTGGCAAATTTTCAAGGCTGTTTGACATTGCGGGCTTCTCCGGAGGACTTCGGGTTGTAAATTCGATATAGATCATAGGGCGCTACAACCGTATCGAACACGGCTGAGAAAGGCAGGTCGAGAGTAAAGATGGTTGCCTTTAACCCCTTGATCCAATCCGAATCCGGACTCTTGGCGCTGAATAGCTTACCAGTATCTTTTACGTCCTGCCGAACACCGGGATAAACTGCCCATTCCTTATCAGAGGTTTCAGTCCTCGCACGTATGCTCGAGCAACCCAACATAAGAAAGCTCATGAGAACAACCACAGCCCATCTTCCAATATCTAATTTCATAGATTTTTCCTTTAAACCAATGGAGGGGGGAGAAGCCTAACCATCACTGTTAAAAAAGTGATGGTTTACAAGTCACTTGTCCGAAACGTTTAGTAATAGTGTGCCGCTTTGGGAGCGCACGAAGCCCAGTGCGTCGACTGATACTCAGACCCCCTTAATTAATCCCTAGGGCGAAAGTGGCTAACCGAATTATGTCACAACCTACCAAAGAAGGCCAAGTTACAGTTATCCACTTTTTTTGTGGATAAGTCTGATAGTCAACCACTCGAACAATAGGCCCACTCAGGGTTGAAGTTAGATTGACTGAAAACAGGCCAGTTGTTGACACAAAAGGGAAAGTAAGTCGACAACCTCGCGATAGCGACACATTGTTAATGTTATTGGCAAGTTTTTCGTTGAAAATATTGGGCTTCATTGTATTCAGTCCAGCCAACGAGCAGTCCATCTTTGATTCACCAAACGACACAGTAATGGCGCAGCATTAGCACAATAAGCCTGTAAGCCTTGATATCTCTGGGTAAGCATTGGACTGATAGGTCGTTGTGGAAGCTGTAGCAACCAACTATCGAGTTTTAATTATTGAAGCAAAAAAAACCCGCAAAAAGCGGGTTGAGAGTTTTTAACCATGAGAAAGATCAGAAGATCGAGGTCTATTTAAACCTAAAGAGATGATGATTAGCTTAAGAATTAAAATAATTAGCAAAATTACATGTGCCTTATGCCGCTGATTATTTGAAATGCTTTGTTAATTCTCGAATCAGCAAGAGCTTAACTTGTTTTGTTATCGGCTGTTCGCTATCGAATCCTGCAAACGCATCAACTGCCGACTGTACCCACTTTGGCACATCACCCTTGCTTATGCCGGTAGTCAGCATCAATAGCGTTCCAAACTGCCTGTCGCAAAAACTTTGTCAGGTAATCCGCAATAGCAACGAAAAGCCATGTTCGGTTGATAGCGTAATGAATTTGTCGGTGGGGTGAGAATAATCCCGTATGCCGCGCCGAGTACCGGAGCTTTCGGCGGGAATTAGCGTTTCTCGCCCGTAGGACTATTCTCCGGCGCATTGAATAGCATCAAGGCCGGCATAATCCTCGGGCTGCGAACCCCAACGCTCCGGATAAGCGCCTTGCTCCACCCAGCGCTGAAAAGAGGAATAAGGCCAGTCCTGCACATTTTTGACCAACCCATGTTTTACCGGATTGAAATGCAGATAATCGAGATGGTTTTGGTAATCCAGTTCGTCGCGCAATGCGTGTTCCCAAAATCGCCGTTGCCAGATGCCGCGTCGACGGTAGCGCAGACGGGAAGCCGTCACCGATTGTTCGGCACCGCCCAAGGCCAGCCATTGTTGAGTGAAGTGTTTTTTGATGACGCCCCAGCGTTTCGAGTAATCGTAGTCATCCGGAGGCAACGTCCATATAGCATGAATATGATCAGGTAATATCACCAGCGCATCGACGCGAAACGGCAGATGTTGTTGGCAGTGACGAATCGCATCCCGTAAACAGTCCCTCGCACAATCATTGGCCAGAATAGCCGGCGCGCCGCTCCGTCACCACCGTAAAGAAATACGACCCACCCGGCACATAACAGCGACGATAATCGGACATTACAACCTCCGGTTGGGTACGCATCACGTACCGTGGTTAAAATTTTTCGGTGGAGCAAATCCCCAAAAAGCACAAGATACATATTAAGCGGCGGGAATTGTTGTAGGGTACGCATTGCGTACCATTTTCGAATTTTTCCGATAAATTAAATCCGAAATGGTACGCGGTGCGTACCCTACCGGGCTTACCGCAACCAGGGAGTTGCCACATCTTCGTGGCCGTCGGTTGTGCCGATGCTTCCGTAATTACCAGGATTTCCGTAGTTGCCCACGTTCCCGTAATTACCGTAGTTTCCATAATTGAATCGCTTCTATGTGGGGGAGCGAACGGTTGTACAAAAAAGACGATTTCCGTGAAAACGATTTCACCAAGATACCGACCTGACCACCATGGTCTACGACAAAGGCACCCTGGCCTTCCAAATAATTTAGACCGAGTGTTTCTCTCCGGTCGGCGGCATGGAGTTGGCCGTTTACGAGATTTAAAATGTGTTGACCGCGGTTATTAAAACAGATATTCCATTTTGCTTTTTCCTTTTGTACTTAACGTGGGAAGCTGAGCGTCCTGCGCGGCTTTTCGCGCAGGGGGACGCTCGGACTGATGGGTTGGGCCGCATCGGCTATTTCGCCTTCTTGGTGAGCGCTTCGTGAAGGAACCTCTTCTAAGCGCGCCTCATTTAAATCCTGCGAAGTCAAGGTGCGAAAGACTCTCGGCTAGGTCGTGCAATTCGGTCGCTGTGGGGTAGGGGGCGCCATTCGTCGCCCGAGCCTTTGCGGGCTGATTCTCCATCCAGTTCTTCCCCCCAGGACGCTGTGAATGAGGGTCGTTACGCTTCTCGGTGGCGCGCTTGCAGCGCTTAAGGAGCGCCTGGAGCTTGAGGCAAAGGCTCGCCTTCTCCGAGTCGTTGGCGCGCCAACTTCTTGATTCGTTCTCGGCAAGCTGGGAGGAGCTGTCGTAGGCGGTAGCGTCCAGCGCTTCAGTCACATCGAGACGCGCTAAGGTCTTGATGGTCATTCGTAGGATGTGGTTCAGATGCTCGTGCCTTAGCGCAACCTCGCCAATTGCAGCCAAGAGGTCTTTGTCAGAAGGGGGACGTGAATCACATCATCATTTTGGTCATTTGTCGTTACCGTATCGGGTGGGGACATGTGGCCCAACAAGTAATTATCTGGGATCTGGATAACAACACTTAAATTACGCGTGATAAAACAGTTACCAAGCTCAAGAAAACCATCACCCACACTTACTCTCCCCACAATTCAAACAAGTCATGCAGCCATCCATCAACACCATCGCCTTGGTGCTGCACTTGTTGCAGAGCACGGCTTTTTCGGGAAACGCCTGGCCTTCGGATTCGCCGTGCAGGGCTTCGAACTCGCGGCGTTTTTCGTCAAGAAACTTTTTTTGGTGATCGGTCATCGCATCCGGCTTGATCATGCCGATGTGTTTCAGATGCGATTCGATGGCGCAGCCGATTTCGGCGACCAGCGACGGCATGAACACGCCGCCTTTTTTGAAGTAACCGCCTTTAGGATCAAACACCGCTTTCAGTTCTTCGACCAGGAAGCAGGCGTCGCCGCCTTTGCGGAATACCGCCGAGATAACCCGGGTCAGCGCCAGCACCCACTGGAAATGCTCCATGTTTTTGGAGTTGATGAAGATTTCGTAAGGGCGGCGTTCTTCGTGGGCGGTGCCCATGTTCAGGACCATGTCGTTGATGGTGATGTACAGCGCATGTTCCGACTGCGGGGTTTTGATCTTGTAGGTGGAGCCGAGCAGCACTTCCGGGCGCTCGACTTTTTCGTGCATGCTTTCCAGCGACTGCTTTTCTTCCTGCTTGACCGGTTCGATATCGTCTTTGGTCAGCACTTTGTAGCTGACGATTTTTTTTGCGATTTTGTGTGTCATGTTGGTATCTCTGTTTGGTATTAAGGGCGTAGGTTGGGTTAGCGATAGCGTAACCCAACATTTAAGCTTCGATATGTTGGGTTACGGCTATCGCCTAACCCAACCTACGTCTTGCGTCAAAACTTCCCGTAATACCCTTCTTTCAAGGCATCAAACAGATTGGCGGCGCTGTGGATTTCGCCGTCGTATTCCACTTCTTCGTTGCCTTTAAATTCCACTACGTGGCCGTCTTCCAGCGTGAATTGGTAGGTGGTGTTTTCCAGATCGGATTCCTTGACCAGTACGCCCTGGAACACTTCAGGATTAAAGCGGAACGTGGTGCAGCCTTTCAGGCCTTTGTCATAGGCATATTCATAAATCGACTTGAAATCTTCGTAAGGAAAGTCAGTGGGCACGTTGGCTGTTTTGGAGATGGACGAATCTATCCATTTTTGCGCGGCGGCCTGAATATCAACATGCTGTTTCGGGCGTCACATCATCGGCTGCGATAAAGTAGTCCGGCAATTTCTGTTCAGGGTCTTCGCTGTAAGGCATGGCATTGGGATTGACCATTTCCCGGTAAGCCAGCAACTCAAAAGAAAATACATCGATTTTTTCCTTGGATTTTTTACCCGCACGGATCACATTGCGCGAATAATGATGGGCAAAGCTCGGCTCTATGCCGTTGCTGGCATTATTGGCCAGTGACAGGGAAATAGTGCCGGTCGGCGCAATGGAGCTGTGATGCGTGAAGCGTGCGCCGGTTTCAATCAGTTCGGCAATCAGTGCAGGTTCTTCTTGAGCCAGTTGCTGCATATAGCGGCTGTATTTTGCGTGTAACAGTTTGCCGGGAACCTGATCGCCGATTTTATAACCATCGGCAATCATTTCAGGGCGCTTGTGCAGCATTTCACCGTCGACTGTGAACAGCTGCTCCATAATCGGCGCGGGGCCTTTTTCTTTAGCCAGTGATAATCCGGCTTTCCAGCCTTCTACGGCTAAAACCTTGGTGACTTCTTCGGTAAATTGCAGTGAAGGGGCATCGCCGTATTTCATGCCCAGCATGGTAACGGTTGAACCCAGCCCCAGATAACCCATGCCGTGGCGGCGTTTGCTCGATGATTTCCTCACGCTGTTGCGGCAAGGGCAGGCCATTGATTTCCACGACGTTATCCAGCATGCGCGTAAAAATCCGGATGGCTTTGCGGTAAGTGTCCCAATCAAAATGCGCGTCACTGGTGAACGGTTTTTTAACGAAACGGGTCAGGTTGATGGAGCCTAGCAGGCAACTGCCGTAAGGCGGCAACGGCTGTTCGCCGCATGGATTGGTGGCACGAATCTTTTCGCAAAACCAGTTGTTGTTCATCTCGTTAACTTTGTCGATCAGAATAAATCCCGGTTCGGCATAATCGTAGGTGGAACTCATGATGATGTCCCACAACCGGCGCGCCGGGATGGTTTTGGTTATTTTGCAGGCGACCAGGCCATCATTATTTACGACATAGCCATCTTTGCAGGGCAGCTCACGCCAGATGATTTGTTTGCTGTCACTCAAGTCCAGCTTATCGAGTTTGACTTCTTTTTCGGTCACGGGAAATGATAGCGGCCAGGGCTGATCATTTTTTACCGCATTCATAAATTCGGTGGTAATCAGCAGCGACAGATTGAATTGACGCAAGCGGCCATTTTCACGTTTGGCGCGGATAAACTCGACGACATCGGGATGACCGACATCAAAAGTGGCCATTTGTGCGCCGCGCCTGCCACCTGCAGACGAGACGGTAAAACACATCTTGTCATAAATATCCATGAACGACAGCGGGCCGGAAGTATAAGCGCCTGCACCTGACACATAAGCGTCTTTAGGTCGCAAGGTGGAAAATTCATAGCCGATGCCGCAACCGGCTTTTAAGCGTAAGTCCGGCTTCATGTACCTTGCCCAGAATATCATCCATGGAATCGGCGATGGTGCCGGACACCGTGCAGTTAATCGTCGATGTCGCCGGTTTGTGTTCCAGTGCACCGGCATTGGAAATAATCCGTCCTGCAGGAATAGCGCCCTGACGCAACGCCCACAGAAATTCTTTGTAATACTGTTCCTGTTTGGTTTTACCTTTTTCCACTTCGGAAAGCGCTCTGGCAACCCGTTGATAGGTTTCATCAATGGTGGCATCAATGGCTACGCCGTCTTTGGTTTTTAAGCGATATTTTGTGTCCCAAATGTCCATTGAAGCGTCTTGAAAAGGTATTTCGGTGACGGTGTTTGCGATGACATGTAGTTGTGCTGACATTGGAATGTCTCTGTTAGTTGTAGGTGTGTAAGCAATTTGAGAAGAAATAAATCACTTGTTAGAACTTTACTGGTTTACGACTCAGCATCGATATATAGTATCTGTTGGTAATGGTAGCACAACATATAGTGTTTTTAGAAAGAATATATAACCGATAAGTCACACTTTTAATGTGAATCAAAGGTATCTATTTGATGCTGTTAGTTAAGTTGCGAGAATCGATATCGCCAGGAATGGGGTGTATTCCGTCGACCGGGGACCGGCCTCGGCGATCATGCAAATTTAACTTGGCAACTACCCATCTCAAAAAGAGATGTGCGGTCTCTTTTTGAGATGGGTCAGTGAAATTATTTATTAGCCCGATGATAATAATATCTTCAACTACCGATGGATCGGCAAGTGTGGAGATATCGCCCAGGTTGTCAAGTCTCATTAGCGGCCACTTTACGCAAAATACGGCGCATGATTTTACCTGAACGGGTTTTTGGTAAACCCGGCGCCCACTGAATAATATCCGGATTGGCAATGGCGCCGATTTCTTTTCTAACCAGATCAACCAGTTCTTTTCTCAGTTCTTCCGAGGGCTCTACACCCACATTCAAGGTGACATAAGCATAGATCCCCTGCCCTTTAATGTCGTGAGGATAACCGACTACAGCGGCTTCTGCGACATCTTCGTGCAGCACCAAAGCGCTTTCAATTTCTGCCGTGCCCATTCGGTGGCCGGACACGTTAATAACATCATCGACACGCCCGGTAATCCAGTAATAACCGTCTTTATCCCGGCGTGCGCCATCACCGGCAAAATAATAGCCGGGATAGTTTTTAAAATAGGTATCAATAAAACGCTGGTGATCGCCATAGATAGTCCGTGCTTGTCCTGGCCACGGGCGGCTGATGACCAGAATACCTTCGGCTACACCTTCCATAATGCGGCCCTGATTGTCCATAATTTCGGGTATGATGCCAAAGAACGGCAAGGTTGCCGATCCCGGTTTTAATGCGGTAACCCCGGGCAAGGGCGTGATTAATATGCCGCCTGTTTCGGTTTGCCACCAGGTGTCCATTATAGGACAGCGCCCGTTGCCGACGACATGGTAATACCATTCCCATGCTTCCGGGTTAATGGGTTCGCCGACACTGCCAAGAATGCGCAGGCTGCTGCGATCGGTACGGGTAACAAATTCATTGCCCTGTGCCATTAAGGCGCGAATTGCAGTCGGTGCGGTATAGAAAATATTCACCTGATGTTTATCGATTACTCGCCAGAAACGATCGGCTTCAGGATAAGTCGGCACGCCTTCAAACATCAGGGTAGTCGCGCCATTGCACAACGGGCCGTAGATCATATAAGAATGACCGGTTACCCAGCCTATATCGGCGGTACACCAGTAAATATCGCCATCGTGGTAATCAAATACATACTTGTGGGTCATGGCGGTATACAGCAAATAACCGCCGGTAGTGTGCAAAACACCCTTTAGGCTTGCCTGTTGAACCTGATGTATACAGAATAAACAAGGGATCTTCTGCATCCATTTCTTCAGCCGGGCAATCGGCGGAAGCGGTTGCCATCGCTTCGTGATACCAGATATCACGCTGTTCATGCCAGTCTACGGGACCGCCGCTGTTTTTTATGACGATGACTTTTTCAAGCCGGGGGCAGGAAGCAGCGGCTTTATCGACATTGGCTTTAATGGGTATGGTTTTGCCGCCACGGTAGCCTTCATCCGCGCAAACCACATATTTGCAGTCTGAGTCCAGTATGCGGTCTTTTAACGCTTCGGCAGAAAAACCGCCAAAAACAATGGAATGCACGGCGCCAATGCGGGTACAGGCCAGCATCACCGTTGCCGCTTCGCTAATCATCGGCAAGTAGATACAAACGCGGTCACCTTTTTTAACGCCTTGCGTTTTTAGGACATTGGCAAACTTGCAGACGTCCTCATGCAATTGCCGGTAAGTGATCTTTTTGTCATGAGCCGGATTGTCGCCTTCCCAGATAATGGCAACCTGGTCACCGCGTGTTTCAAGATGACGATCAATGCAGTTGACACTGACGTTCAGTTTTCCGCCTTCAAACCAGCGTATATAGCCTGTTGGGTAATCGTAATCCATGACTGTATCCCAGCGTTTGCTCCATACCAGAAACTGTTCTGCCTGTTCTGCCCAGAAAGCTTCAGGCTCATCAATCGAACGTTGATACAGGGTTTTATAGGTTTCGGCGGTTAATATGCGCTTTGACGGCTATTTCCGGTTTTACGTCATAAATTTTAACGTCTGACATGCGGGTCCTTTATTGGGCAATAGGGTTATGAAATATTGATTACCTTAGTAAATTCATCGACTGATTGCACGAAAATTTTTTAAGAGCACTGGATTCCAATGGTCCACTGCCCAATCAATGAGCTCAGTTGCCGGAGCGTGTTCCAGTTCAACTGGAGGATTTTGCTTTAACAAGGAAAGCAACTTAAAGATTACCAGATGGGGTGTTTGTAAATCGACTGCTGGGCGCGGGTTTGTTTGCTGAGTTTATAACCCTGCTCATCAATAATAACGGGGACGTGCATATAATCGGGCGTAGACAAACCCCAGTAGTTGCTGCAAATAAATCTGCTTGGGCGTTGAATCCAGCAAATCGAAGCCGCGGACAACATGATTGATATGTTGCAGGTTATCATCGACAACAACAGCAAATTGATAAGCGATAATCTGGTCTTTTCTTTTTAAGATGAAATCGCCATGTTGTTCAGCCAGATTATGAGAAATCGAGACCTTGTAATTCATCCTGAAAGGAAATGATGCGGTTATCGGTTTTGATGCGTAATGAATAGGGGTATTGGGCAGTGTCTGTTTATTCCGGCACACACCGGGTAAATATCAGGCTGTGTCGGCTCTCTATCACCGATGCCAGGATTTTTCGGCTGCATGTACAGGGATAAATTAGTTTATCTTTGGCTCAACTGATCAAGAATTTCATGATAAACGTCGAGATGTTGACTTTGATAGACAACACTGTCATCCCAATGCAGACCAAAGGCATCCAGCGTTTTTAAAATGCTATCAGCGGAACCTTTTATATTGCGGGGGGTATCGAGGTCATCAATGCGTAGCAACCACAAACCTTGCTGCGAACGGGCTTGAAGAAAACTGGCTAAGGGCTGTATAGAGTGAACCAAAATGCAAGGGGCCGGTAGGCGAAGGTGCAAACCGGCCGATATAAGGTATTTTTCCGCACGACAAGTAATTTAGCCCATTTGTTTTTCCCGAATTTCATCGAGTGTTTTACAGTCAATGCACAAAGTGGCTGTTGGTCTGGCTTCCAGATCGGCGTATGCCTATTTCTATGCCGCATGATTCACAAAAACCATAATCCCCGGATTCAATTTCTTTAAGGGAATCATCAATTTTCTTGATTAATCTACGTTCCCGGTCACGCGTTCTTAATTCCAGACTGAATTCTGATTCCTGAGTCGCCCGGTCATTAGGATCAGGGAAATTAGCGGCATCATCCTGCATATGGTGCACGGTACGGTCTACTTCGTGCATTAATTCGGCTTTCCAGTTATTCAGAATGGTCTCAAAATGTTTTAATTGAGCTTCATTCATATATTCTTCGCCTTCTTTTTCTTTATAAGGCGTAAAACTGAAAGGTGATGCAACCAGGTTTAGCACTATCGGTCATCCATTAACTCCTAAAGACAGGATAAATAAAAACTGCGCATTTTTAGCAGAATAGTCACCGGTTAGCAAGGTTTATTGGTATCATTCAGGTTTTTTGTATGAGTGCCAAAACTATGAATAAACGACTGGCAGAGCGAAATTCGGAAATTTCTTCGTTTTATGTCATGGAATTGCTGCGACGCGCCAAACAATTGGAGGCGCAAGGCAAAGATGTTATTCACATGGAAATTGGTGAACCTGACTTTCCGACACCGCAGACCATCGTTGATGCGGGTATCAAGCATCTTCTAACCGGTGAGGTTAAATATACGCCGGCAGCCGGATTGCCTGAGCTGCGAAAAAAAATAGCTGCATTTTATCGGCAGCGTTATGGTGTAACTGTAGACGAACAACGTATTTTTGTAACGCCTGGTGCTTCTGGTGCGTTTTTATTGGCGTTTGGGGTCAGTTTAAATCCGAATGAAGAACTGCTTAATGGCTGACCCCTGTTATCCGTGTAACAGCAATTTTGTTACAGTTGTTTGGCGGCAAAACCAAAACCATCGCTGTTGATTACAGCAAGCCGTTACCAATTAACGGCAAGACACATCAAGGCAACATTGGACCGAAGCCACTAAAGGCGCATTGATTGCATCGCCGTCTAATCCTACCGGCACGCTTATTGCCTCGGAGGAATTAAAGCAAGCTATTCAGACAGTTAATGAGTTAGGCGGGTGCTTTTATTCGGATGAAATTTATCACGGACTGGTTTATGGTACGAACACCTCGACGGCACTGGAATTTAGTGACGATGTGTTTGTTATCAACAGTTTTTCCAAATATTTTGGCATGACAGGCTGGCGAATTGGTTGGTTGATTGTGCCGGATGGGTTTATTGAAGCTACTGAAAAACTGGCGCAAAATATTTTTATTGCCACCTCGACGCATTCGCAATATGCCGCATTAGCGGCCTTTGATGAAAGCACGCTAGTTGAGCTTGAGCAAAGACGTGCCGAGTTTGAAGCCAGACGCGATTTTCTTTATGACAATCTGCTGCGCTTAGGATTTGAAATCCCCATTAAACCGGACGGTGCATTTTATATTTACGCCAACTGTTCCAAATTCACCGATGACAGCTATCAATTCGCCTGGATTTTTTGGAGGCCGAAGCGGTTGCAATAACGCCGGGAAAGGATTTTGGCAGCAAACGAGGCTCATCACTATATTCGTTTTGCTTATACGACATCCATAGATAGAATGGCCATCGCCATGCAACGTTTGGAAAAATTTATTAGCAAAGGATAATCATGACTGTAAAACAAGTATCAGCGACAGAACTAAAAGCCAGAATTCAAAATAAAGAAGCCCCGTTTTTATTGGATGTCAGGGAACCTAATGAGTTTCAATACGCCAGTATTGAAAACAGCGTTTTAATTCCGCTCAATCAAATCCCGCAAAGACTGGGTGAACTGGATCCGCAACAAGAGATTGTAGTGATTTGCCATCATGGCATGCGCAGCCAGCAAGCCGCCAGTTATCTTGTGCATTCAGGATTTAAAAATATTACAAATTTAACTGGCGGAATTGATGCCTGGTCTTGTCATTGTGATAGTTCGGTGCCGCGTTATTAACTGTGTTACCCATGGCAAATCTAGGCCAATAGTTGCTTGTAAAAGCAGTCAAACTTCCTGATAAAATCATCTAAATCATTGATGGGCAAATGATTTATACCGGCAGCCGATTTCCGTCCTCCGCCGCTTGGAAAGGAAGAACATAGCTCATCAGCACCGGTTTTATTGCATAGTGGGGCTCTGACGCTAACCTGATAATCGTTTTCTTTGAGGTGCGTGATGACGGCGTGGGCTCTGGTCGGATCAAGGTTGGCCAAGTAGTTGCCGAATACGCCGTTAACACGCCTTGCCCAGATAGTGTCGGGCAAAATAAATACGGCGACAGAATCGCTTTGGAATTCCGGACTGATGCGTTGGGCATTTGCCATGTCTTCTTGATAGCCCTGTTCCAGTTGCGCAAAAGTGGCATGATTACCGGCGATAAAATCAAAGGGCGATTGATAACCGGCCATTTCCCGGTACAACTTATCCGGAGCGAAATGCAGGTCGCTAATACAACTGCCGTAACCGTTATAGTTGATGTAGATGCCCAGATGCTCCAGGGTTTCGAGTTCTGTTTTGTTTAGATCCAGGGAAGCAGCCAGTTGTTCAGCGCTGTGGTTTAGGTTGTCGCCAAAGGCGGCGGTTATTGCCCATAATGGATATTTTCCATTCAGGTACTGATTGACGAGCAAACTGGTACAAATACTGCTGTCGGTATTGATGAGTGTTTTCAGGTTGGGATGTTTCGGAATATCGCCGGCCTGGTGGTGATCAATATATAAAATACTGGCACCCTGATTTAAAAACTCTTGAACCCGTGCGCTGTTTTTTTGCAGGGAAATATCCAATACCGTGAGTTGGTCGCCTGAATTTACGGTAACTTTATCCAGTAGCTGAATATCCCGTTTAGTGCCGGTAATGAGTGTTGATTCTATCGGCCGATCCAGGCGAAGCTGAATGAGGGCGCAAATGCCATCCGCATCGCCATTGAATACATCAAAATGCATGACCTTATTCCGTCGCCGGCAATATATTTCTGGAACGCAATAAGGATATGACCATCTGTATGCTTTCTTCGAGCGTAAGTCGGCTGGTATCAATTTTTAAATCCGGTTTTTCCGGCTCTTCATAAGGCGAAGATATGCCGGTAAAGTCTTTTATCTCGCCTTCACGTGCTTTTTTATAAAGTCCTTTAACATCCCGCTGTTCGCAAACTGTTAACGGGCAAAAGCAGTGAATCTCAATAAAATCACCGTGTGGCATCAAACTTCTTGCCATCGCGCGTTCTGCTTTAAACGGTGATATAAAAGCGGTGAGCGTTATTACGCCTGCCTCAAGCATCAGCTTGGCTGTTTCACTGATGCGGCGAATATTTTCTTTGCGGTCTTTATCACTGAAACCAAGATCACTGCATAAGCCATGACGGACATTATCACCGTCCAGGACAAAAGTGTTTAAGCCGTTTTGATGCAAATGTTCTTCTACGGCATGGGCTAGCGTTGATTTGCCTGAACCGGATAATCCGGTAAACCAGAGGACAACCGATTTATGGCCGTTTTTTTCTTCGCGGCGTTTTCTGGTCACGGTGGCACGATGCCATACGGTATTGGAACTTTTGTCTAATTGTTTATTCATTTGGTGCGCTGGTTTTGGTTGTTAATTGCAATCAAATCTGATTATCTGGTTCAGGGTTACTTTTTGTCATTTGACCTTTACCGATCAGAAGGGGTAACGCAAATACGGCTAAGCAAATTAACCATCCCAGCAATTGACAATTGGTTATGGAAAAAACAAAAGACAGGCGGATTCTCTCGCCTAGGTCAGGATAAGCAAGGATTAAATCACGGCTTATTACAAAGGCTTGAGTTTCCCCGATAACAAGAGCAAAACCCAGAATAATCAGGGTGTAACCCATTATTTTGTCTTGCTTGGGTTTTGTATTGATGTGTCCCACTAATTGATTAAGTTCAATAGCCTTTAGCGACCATCGACGCTCTGTAAAAAAACGTATGATGATTAAGCCCAGTAATCCGGCAACAGGGATGTAGGTGGATACGATAGGGAAACTGATATAGCGTCCATTTATTGCCAGGCTAAGGGTTTTATAAGCGGCAAACCCGACAAACAGTACAAAGATCGTGTATATCCACGAGCCAAGTCTTAAATTAGCCGTTTGGTTGGTCAACAGGGCATAGGCGCGACGCATTATCAATCCGCCTAAAACAGCGTTTAATCCCACCATCAGTACTGTCTGTATGCGCTGCCAATCACTGTAACTGGTATACCATAGGTTTTCTATCTGGCTGACCAATAAGGCAGCAAGCACTTGAGCGAATAATAAAAAACCCACCGTTCGCAGCCCGGACAATGCCTGTAATTTTTTCCAGGCACAGGCAACAACGACTAGAAAAAGCAGGGTTGAAGCAACAAGTCCTTTAAGCCAGTCAGGATTTTCGTAGACCTTGCCGGTTAAAGGAAAAACTTCTTTACGATCAACGGAGTAAAGTCCCCAGTTAGCGCCGACCACGCCTTCAAGCTCACTTTTCCATGACTGATTGAATGCTTCCACGATGTTGTAATCAAAGCCGTTTTCATTAGCCACTTTAATTAATTCACGGATAAATTTTGCTTCATTTACGATGCTCGGTACAGACCAGCCACGTTGCCGACCTTCGCCAGGCCAGCCTGATTCGCCGATAAGTATGGGTTTGCCGGGAGCAATGGAATCCGCCTCTTGTTTGACCTGCTTATAAATGCGCTCAACATGCGACGGCGCTTGTTCGACCGTAATGGGCTCATCTTCCCAATAGGGCAGAATATGGATGGTAATGAAGTCAACTTCTTTGATAAGTTGCGGATACTTCATATACATGGACCAAACATCGGCATAAGAAACCGGTTGTTTAACGGAGCGTTTAACTTCCCGTATGTATTCAATCAGCTCTTCCGGTTCCAAATCGCCCCGTAGCAACACTTCGTTGCCAACAATAACTCGCTTGACCACATCAGGATGTGCATTGGCAGATCGAATGACTTCATCGATTTCTTTTTTATTGTCTTCCTTTAATGCGCCCAACCAGGCACCTTGAATCATCTTAAGGCCGTGTTTTTGTGCCAGAGCGGGTATGACTGGCATATTGCCTTCGGCACTTGCATAAGTACGAATAGAGTGAGTCTTTTCACCCATCAGACGCAAATCAGCATCAATTTGCTCGGGCGTGGGAAATATTTCATCCATAGGACCTTGTCCTTCCCGAAACGGGGCAAAGGACAGGCTGTTGAGTTTTCCTTCGGGAACGTCTGATCCTACATCCTGAGGCAGGTTATTTAACCAGCCAAACAAGCCATTAAGCAAAATAACCAATGCAACGATGGAAGCAGTTTTCATATATTAAAGCGGTAAATTAAAAAAATATTGGAGAAGGGTGTTCTGAAACACGCTAGGCTAATTAACCTAATATCATCTCATAATTGCTACTCTTTGAATACGGGCAGACTTTTTCAATACATATGGTTAATACCTGATCATTTATATTCATTTAAACTACGCAAACGATGGACAGTTCGGCTAAAATGCGATTTTTGACCGCTTTTATTACACCATGTCCAAAGATATTCGCATTGAAAGATGGAGCGGAGCAGCTCTGGAGCAATATATTCCTGAGCTTGCCCGTCTTAGAATTGAAGTATTTCGTGATTTCCCCTATTTGTATGACGGGGACTATGACTATGAAAAGAAATACCTGCAGACCTACATTGATTGCCCCGAAAGCGTCATCGTAATAGCTTTTGACGGCGATAAAGTTGTTGGAGCGTCTACAGCAATTCCGATGAAATTTGAAACGGACGAAATTAAAAAACCGTTTATAGAAAATGGTTACAACCTGGACGAGGTTTTTTATTGCAGTGAATCGGTGCTTAATAAGAATTATCGGGGCTTGGGTATAGGCGTCCGGTTTTTTGAGGAAAGGGAAGCGCATGCTGAGGCCTTGGGCGGTTTTAAGTATATCTGTTTTTGTTGTGTAGAACGGCCGGTAGATCATCCGCGTCGACCCGCTGATTATGTTCCGCTTGATCAATTCTGGAATAAACGCGGCTATTTTAAACATCCTGAACTTAACACCACTTATACCTGGAAAGATCTCGATGACACTGAAGAAACCCCTAAACCCATGACATTCTGGCTTAAACATGAACGTTAAAATTGCATCTGCCCAATACGACATTAGTTTTCTGGAAAACTGGAAACAGTATCAAGGCAAAATCGAAAGCTGGGTTGCAGATGCAGTATCACAAGATGCGAAGATTCTGCTTTTCCCTGAGTATTTCAGTATGGAATTGGCATCGCTATTCAGTCAGGAGATATATTCATCCTTAAGCAGACAATTAACCGCGATGCAGTCATTGCATGACCATTTTGTCGATTTATTCGGGGCATTAGCTCAAAAGAATCAGTGTTATATCCAAGCTGGAACGTTCCCGGTGCGGGTTGATACTGGTGCTTACCGAAACCGGGCTTATCTGTTTATGCCTGATGGCCGCTATGATTATCAGGACAAAATGATAATGACCCGTTTTGAAAACGAGCAGTGGCTGATTAAAGGCGGTGAGAAGCTAAAGTGTTTTGATACCGACTACGGAAAAATCGCAATCAATATCTGTTATGACAGTGAATTTCCAATGCTGGCAAGAAAACAGGTTGAAATGGGGGCGAACTTGATTTTAGTGCCCAGTTGTACCGACACGCTTGCCGGTTATAATCGGGTTAAAATAGGTTGTCAGGCCAGGGCGCTGGAAAACCAATGTTATGTTGTCCAATCTTGCATCGTAGGTGAAGCAGCATGGTCGGAAGCGGTGGATGTGAATACAGGTGCTGCGGCTATTTATACGCCTGTTGATCGCGGCTTTCCTGATAACGGCATTTTAGCCATTGGTGAGCTTAACGCCACGCAATGGCTAATTGCTGAAATAACGCCAAGTGCTTGTGAAACAGTCCGTGAACAAGGGCAAGTTTTCAACTACAGGGATTGGCCTTTGCAAAATGCTTTTAATTAAAAATGGCCTCAAAAGAATAACCGTTTAACTCAAGAATTTCTTTCATTCTTTTCAAACCATCCATTTGAATCTGTCTAACGCGTTCTCTGGTCACGCCCAGCTCTTGAGCGACTTGTTCAAGAGTCGATCCTTCATAACCGCAAAGACCATAGCGACGGCAAATAACTTCTCGCTGCTTCTCAGGAAGTTGAAATATCCATCGGGCAATATTTTCTTTAATACTGTCTTGTTGTATTTTTTCAGCAGGTGACATGCTGTCGTCATCAGAAATTGATTCGACTAAGGGCGTGTCAAAATCCTTGCCTCCAGGAATATCAATTGATGTTACCCGCTCATTAAGTTTGAGCATCTTTTCAACTTTATTTACAGGTATGGCCAGATGTTCAGCTATGTCTTCGGCACTGGGTTCATGATGGCATAATTCGGCTAAATATCGCTGAGCTTTAAGATAGGTATTCATTTCTTTAACAATATGAATCGGTAGCCGAATAGTTCGCGTTTGATTCATTATCGCCCGTTCAATAGTTTGCCTGATCCACCAGGTCGCATAGGTTGAAAACCTGAAGCCTCTTTCAGGATCAAATTTTTCAACGGCACGGATCAAGCCCAGATTACCTTCTTCTATTAAGTCCAGTAACGGCAAGCCTCTATTCAGGTAACGGCGGGAAATTTTTACAACCAGACGTAAGTTACTTTCGATCATGATTTTGCGGGCAGATTCATCGCCGAGCAAAGCCCTTGCGCCATAGAGTTTTTCCTGATCAGCGGTCAGTAATTGTGAGCGTGAGAGTTCATTCAAGTAAAATCGGGTTGCGTCCCAATTATTTTCAATCCTCGATTCAACGGGGATTATCTCATCAACTTCAATGGGATCATCTATAACGGAGATGGTTTGAAGCTCATCCTCAAAAGACAAATCATCTTCAAACAACACGCATACATCATCATCCAAGTGTTCAACTAATTCTTCCTTCATATTAGCCTCCAAATTAATCGGCTTAGGCCGAAGCGGCCTTGTTGATCATTTTCCCGGTAAAAGACTGAGTGGATTTACCGGTATTCCGTTTTTTCGTATTTCAAAATGCAACGACGCTTGGTTAGATCCCACTTGACCAACGAGTGCAATGATTTGGCCTTTTTTTACACTATGTCCTTCTGCAACAAGTAATTTGCTGTTATTTGCGTAAGCACTTAAATACAAATCGTTGTGCTTGATAATCAGCAAATTACCGTAGCCAAGTAGACCCTGTCCGCTATAAACAACCTTTCCGGCTTCAGAAGCAGTGACTGCTTGTCCAAGTTTACCTGCTATATCAATCCCTTTATTAGCGGATTGAGAAAAATTCTTTACGATTTTTCCTTTAATTGGCCACTTGAAGTTTAAATTTAACATTATTTCATTATCAATTGAAATAATTGGTTTTTTTTGTGAATTACTTCCGGATTTTCTTGCTGGAGGTGTGCTTTTTGGTTGTGTATATGGGGATCTGTAATTGGGTTGGCTTTTTTTATAAGACGGAATAAAGGAGTTTTTTGGCGGGCTATTTATTTTTTTTGTAGGTGCAGGTGCAGTTTTAATTGGTTGTTTTTTTTCTGTTTTCCTGTTTTCAGTAGTCTCCGAATTATATGAACTTAGAGGCGCATGATATCCCGGTTGTGAACAACCATTTAGTAAAGCCGCCAGCATTATTGGCATGACAATAAAAAACAGCTTTATATGATGGGAATACATAGAGAAGCTTATTTTTTCAGCAATATCTTTTTAGCCAAATTTATTTTTGCTGCCAAATAATCCGATCCGCCACGGTCTGGATGTATTTTTTGCATTAATTTCCGGTGCGCGGCAATGATCTCTTGTTCTGAAGCCCCAATTTTTAGCCCTAACACTTCATAAGCTTCTTCAATGGACATATTCCCTGTAGGTCTGGCAGGGCTTTGCCTCTGTGACGCGTTCTGCTTTGCAGAGTTAAAGTGTGACCATAGTTTGTGTAATTGTGGCGCATAGCGCAGTATTGCCGGCATTAACCTGAGCATGAAAGCAATAGCTACGCCTGCCAGAGCAAAAAACCAGTTCAAACGTCCTGTAACACCTAAATAGATTAAAATGACGCCGGCAATACATAACAATAAAACCTTCATGTACTTGGCTAATACGGCAGGAGAGGTTTTTAGAAACTTCCGTAATGCAAAAAATGCAATGATGATAAGTAGCAAAACCAGATAAATTCGAATCAATATTTTCTCCTGGAATAATGTCTGTTTAAGGTTGCTCGCAAAGCTTCCGCTCCTCGGCAATTGCTCGTCTCGTCCTTACCTACATCCATGTAGGCATAGTTGTTCTTTAGATAATACCTTAGAATATGACATCTCACGATACCAGTCTGATTATTTGATTACTATGCAGAATGCTCAAATTCCAATTTTAGGTTTTGCTGCTGCAAGCGGAACCGGAAAAACAACGTTACTGACTAGATTGATCCCAGCCCTAAAGCATAAAGGTCTGCGCATTGGTTTAATCAAGCATAGCCATCATGATTTTGAAATTGACCAACCAGGGAAGGACAGCTTCCGCCTGCGGGAAGCGGGCGCATCGCCGGTTATGCTGGTATCCAAACACCGACGCGCAATTATTACCGAGCTCGCTTCAGAAAAAGAACCTAAACTGAACGACCAGTTAAAGCTATTCGATCAGTCTGAACTGGATCTGATCCTGGTTGAAGGTTTTAGGACTGAAAAATTCCCTAAAATCGAATTGCATCGATCATCGCTTGATAATCCATTGCTTTACCCAAATGATCCGGACATCATTGCGCTTGCCTCGGATTGCGCATTGGAAACGCCGGCCTATCTGACTCAACTGGATATAAACCAGCCAGAAATGATTGCCGCATATATTCAAAACCATTTTATGAAAAACCATGATTGATGCATGTAGCCGAGAAGCGAAGCAATTGTTGTCGCTTAAAGAAGCACTGGAAAGAATTAAAGCCGCTATCCATCCTGTAGGTGGCACAGAAAAAGTTATGCTGAAAAATGCATTAGGGAGAGTGCTGGCAGAACCGGTTTATTCCCCGATCAATATCCCTCACGACAGAAATGCAGCAATGGATGGCTACGCCTTCGCCAGCAGCGATATGACTCAGAAGCAAGCATTTACGCTCAGCCTGGTAGGCACTTCCTGGGCTGGACGACCCTTTCAAGGGCAACTGAAACCGGGACAATGCGTTCGAATTTTTACCGGAGCCGTAGTGCCAGAAGGCGCTGATTCAGTCATTATGCAGGAACATGTGCAGGTTCAGGAGCAAAACATACATTTTCCAGAGGATACAAAAGCACATCAAAACATCAGGGAGGTTGGAGAAGATATTAAACAAGGGGGCTTGTTGTGCGCCCATCCTAAACTATTGACAGCAGTTGACCTTGGATTGCTGGCTTCTGCCGGTATTGGTAACGTTACAGTCAGGCGACCCATAAAAATCGCTTTTTTTTCCACGGGTGATGAGCTTACCTCATTAGGCCAACCGCTGGAATCCGGGAAAATATACGATAGCAATCGTTATACCTTAAACGGGTTATTGGCTGATGCCTGCTGCAGTGTTGTCGATTTGGGCGTTATTCCCGACGATAAACAAAAGCTTGAAGACAGCCTTGTTGAGGCATCTAAAAACTACGATGTAATCATTACCACAGGCGGCGCTTCGGTGGGTGAAGCCGATTACGTCAAGGAAATCCTGGAAAGTTGCGGGGAAGTGAATTTCTGGAAAATAGCAATAAAACCAGGAAAACCGCTGGCATTTGGCAAAATAGGCCAATGTTATTTTTTTGGCTTGCCCGGTAACCCGGTTGCTGTCATTGCAACCTTTCAGCAGATTGTAACGCCTGCGCTAAAACAACTGTCCGGTGCGCCATATTCCAAACCTCTCCAATTAACGGCGACTTGCACAAGCGCAATAAAAAAAGCGCCGGGGCGGCAAGAATTCCAACGCGGCATTCTTACGCAGGATGATAACGGCGAGTTTTTTGTAGCATCTTCCGGCAAACAAGGCTCACACATACTCAGCTCTATGAGTCAGGCCAATTGCTATATTGTTTTACCGTCTGAGTGCAAAGGTATGCAAGTAGGTGACAAGGTAACCGTCGAACCGTTTAGCTTATTTATATAGCTCCCACCAAAGCTTTATCACTTGATTCTTGCCACGCAAATCTGGCTTAAAAATAAAAAAATATAAATTTGAGATATGATATAGTTATTCTTAATGAGAATTATTATTGATTGCTCTGTGGTCTAATTTTTGATGTCTTTTTTCAAGGCCTAATTTATGGCGATGAGCTTAAAAAATCTTAACGTAGGTGACTTGGGAAAGATAGTCGGTTTTGAACAATCGGGTAAAGCTTATCGAAAACGGTTACTGGCTATGGGTTTGACACCAGGTACTGAATTCAGTGTTACCCGGTTTGCACCGATGGGTGATCCGGTTGAAATTAAATTGCGTGGATTTTCGTTAACCCTGCGTAAAGATGAAGCGGCAATATTGTTGATAGAGAAACTGTGATGAAAACTGATTTTACGGTTGGCGTTGTTGGCAATCCCAATTGTGGTAAAACAACGCTTTTTAATGTACTCACTGGCTCCAGACAGCATGTGGGCAATTGGCCGGGCGTAACGGTTGAAAAAAAGACCGGTGAATATTCCCATGCCAATAAACTTATCGAATTAGTTGATTTACCCGGTACTTATTCTTTAGAAGCAGCAGATGATCAGGTCTCTTTGGATGAGAAAGTTGCCCGGGATTATGTTGCATCCAGGGATGCTGACTTAATCATCAATATTGTTGATGCATCGAATATAGAACGAAATCTGTATTTAACGTCGCAACTTATCGAAATGCGCGTGCCCATGATATTGGTGCTCAATATGATGGATGCGGTTAAACAACGCGGTATTAAAATTGATTGTGATTTTTTGAGCAGGCAGCTGGGTTGTCCGGTTATTCCTATTACTGCATCTACCAAGGACGGTATCAATACATTAAAAGCGGAAATCAACAGAGCAGCTATCACCAAGCCGATCCCATCGGTAAACATCAGCTATGCAGTCCGCTTTAGAACAAGCCATCGAGGATATTTCACCGGAGTTGGTTGAGATTGCACAACAGCACCATTGTGATTTGCGCTGGCTGGCCGTTAGGTTACTGGAAGATGATACGCTTGCCAAACAGTTTGCAGGGAAAACGATAATGCCGACAGTTGTCAAATTACAGCGCCGGGTAGAAGCTGAAACAGATGATGAAATAGACATTCTTGCTGCGGATGCCCGCTATGGATTCGTCAATGAATTAATCCAAGGCGCAGTCTGCAGACTTAATGAAGTGAGTCGGCACACCACAGAAAAAATCGACACCATCGTCTTGAATCGCTTTTTAGGTATTCCAGTGTTTCTGCTGGTTATGTATGCGATGTTCATGTTTACCATCAATATCGGCAGTGCATTTGTCGATTTTTTTGATCAATCGGTAGGCGCATTATTGGTTGATGGTTTAAGCCAGGTACTTACAGAGATGAATCTACCGCAATGGTTGATTGTCTTGATTACCAATGGCGCCGGAGGCGGCATTCAGGTCGTTGCTACCTTTATACCCATTATCGGCTTTTTATTTATGTTTTTATCGGCACTGGAAGATTCAGGTTACATGGCCAGAGCGGCTTTTGTCATGGATAGATTCATGCGCATGATTGGTTTGCCCGGAAAGTCTTTTGTGCCGATGATAGTCGGTTTTGGCTGTAATGTGCCGGCGATCATGGCAACCCGGACGCTGGAAAATCAGCGTGACAGGATTCTTACCAACCTGATGAATCCGTTTATGTCTTGCGGTGCCAGATTACCTGTTTATGCTTTATTTGCGGCTGCATTTTTCCCTGTCGGCGGCCAGAATCTGGTTTTTGGCTTGTATTTGTTGGGCATTGCAGTTGCAGTATTAACGGGTCTGATTATGCGCCATACCCTATTTAAAGGTGAGTCAGCGCCCTTTATTATGGAATTACCCGCCTATCATTTGCCGACATTGCGCGGTGTTTTTATTAGAACCTGGGATCGGCTCAAGTCATTTTTGTTCAATGCGGGCAAGGTTATTGTGCCGATGGTGTTGGTATTAAACTTTCTCAATGCGCTGGGTACAGACGGCAGTTTTGGCCAGGAAAACAGCAATAAATCGGTACTAAGTGAAATCGGGCGAGGTTTAACACCGGCGTTTAAACCCATGGGTATTGAAAAAGACAACTGGCCTGCAACAGTCGGTATTTTTACAGGTGTTTTAGCTAAAGAGGCCGTTGTTGGAACTCTCGATGCCTTATATAGCCAGCTTGCAACAACCGATTCAGCGCCGTCTGATAAAGCACCGTTTAATCTTAAAGAGGCTTTACTGGCGGCTTGCTCAACCGTGCCTGAAAACTTAAGCGCTATTGCGGATAATCTTTTGGATCCGCTAGGACTCAATATTGGTACGGTAGATGATATTAGCATCTGCAGCCAGTGAGCAGGAAGTTAAAACCGATACTTTTGCAGCTATGCAGCATAGTTTTGATGGTAAAGCAGGCGCTTTTGCCTACCTGTTATTTATTTTACTGTATGCGCCCTGTGTCGCGGCAACGGCCGCTATTTACAGGGAAACCAATACCGGCTGGACCTTGTTTGTGGTGTTCTGGACTACGGGTATTGCTTATATGACTGCAACTATTTTTTATCAGGCGATGACTTATAGCCAGCATCCTGAGTATTCTCTGGTTTGGATAAGCGGATTATTTATTGCTTTTTTATTGGTATTGTTCGGGTTGTGGCTTACCGGAAAAAATACGTGCACGGTCGAAAAACACAAGCCAGGAGTCTTAAGTGATTTTATCTGATTTACGCAGTTATTTAAAACAACAACATCGAGTTGCTTTAGCTGATTTGGTCAATCATTTTAATATGGATGCGGATGCCCTGCGCGGTATGCTGGGCAAATGGATCAGCAAAGGCAATGTCCGCAAATTATCGCTGGAGTCTTCCTGCGGGACAAGTTGCTGTAAATGTGATCCTGCTTTGACAGAGCTCTATGAATGGATAGATAACGCATAATCGAATTAAAGTTCCAACTCTGTGAAACTGATCTAAGCTTGTAGTATTTTTTACCTACAAGAGTCAAATAATGTCCGCACAACTACCCAGCATCCTGATCGGCTATTTATCTGAAGTCCGAGGCGATGGCATGGATGCCAGAATGGCTGAAGAACACTCAAACGATTCCCCCATTATTAAAGTCGGCGATGAGGAGATACTGGCCGGTCACATCGGTTCCTATGTTGTAATCAGGCAGGCGAATATCGGCGTGTTGGCGCTGGTGTTCAAGATGTGGGAGAACGACCGTTTTGATAGTGTCGATGCACGCAAGACGGACCGTTTTATTTCCCTGATTCCGGTGGGCGAGATTCAGGCGAATGGTGCTTTTATTCGTGGTGTGCGCCATTATCCGACGCCCGGCGCTAAAGTCTACGCCGTGGGCATGGAAGAAATAAACGCCATTTTCTCGAAATTCAGGGATTATCAATTTTTCATCGGGCAATTGTCTTCGCATAAAGATTACCATTTAAGCCTCGATCCCCGCGCTCTTTTCGGTCGACATTTCGCCATTGTCGGGCAGTCCGGTTCAGGCAAGTCATGGACCGTCACCAGCCTGATTCAAAACACCATCAAAGCCATGCCCAAAAGCCATATCATCATGCTGGATTTGCATGGCGAATATTGCTGGAAAGATGAGCACGGCGTGCTGCAATCTGCTTTTTCCGAGAGCCAAGTCAATTATATTGACGCCATGGAAATGGAAATGCCTTATTGGATGATGACCTATGCCGAATTGGTGGATCTATTTATAGACCGCAGTGATGACGGCGCTTCCATGCAGATGTCGTTTATGCGCGAAGTATTGCAGCAACTCAAACGCAAGGAGGCCAAGCAAATCGGTTTGGCTACCGTTTCTATCGACACGCCCATCTATTTTTCCCTCGCTGAAATGTATATGCAATTTAAGGCGGCCAACGAAGAAAGAAAGGATTTCGGCAAAGTGCAGGGGGCTTTGTTCGGGCAATTCGATGAATTTCTGATCAGAATGCAAAGCCGGTTCAATGATGTCCGCTATGACTTCTTACTGAAACCAAAAATTCGCAATAACTCTGCAAGCATGGCGGATTTATTGCGCCAGTTTGTAGGATTGGGTTCCAAAAAAGCCAATATCACCGTCGTTGACCTAAGCTCCGTGCCCACCGACGTCAGGCCCGCTGTTTCCGCCCAGGTTGGCAGGCTGGCCTACGAATTCAATTACTGGAATCCCCAGCGGCGCGACTTTCCCATTACGCTGATCTGCGAGGAAGCCCATGCCTACATTCCCAGAGAAAAAGGCGGCCAGTTTGAGGGTACCAAAAAGATGATGGAACGCATCGCCAAAGAAGGGCGCAAATACGGCGTTTCCATTGGTGTCGTCAGCCAGCGGCCTACTGAATTGTCGGAAACCATGCTGTCGCAATGCAGCTCTTTCATTTGCCTGCGAACTACCAACCCAGATGATCAAGCCTACATCAGAGGACTGGTGCCCGAAGCCGAGGGTGACTTGACGGATATATTAAGTTCACTGGGCCGGGGTGAGGCGCTGGTGTTAGGCGAAGCAGCGCCATTGCCCACCCGCGTACAGATTTACAAACCGAATCCTGAACCGAAAAGTAACGATGTGGATTATTTCACCAGCTGGCGGGAAGGGCCGGATGATCTGGATGTGGAAGAAATCGTGAACTTATGGCGAACTCAGACCAGAAAGTAATCTAGCCAATGGTGGGCAAAAAATCCTGCCTACCTGGCTCATAATTAACGACCCTGTTAGCAAGGCAGGAGGTTACTGCGCAAACAAAATCCACTGTTCAGGTAAGTCTCATTAGTCCAATATATTGAAAACACATGACCTTGAAAAATAAGTTATAATTAGCGATTTTCTTAGGTCTTCCAGTAAATCAAAAGCATGTCAGCAACTCTTTCAGAACTGCAACGTCGTCGCACATTCGCCATCATTTCTCATCCTGACGCAGGTAAAACCACCATCACCGAAAAGCTGTTGCTGTTCGGTGGCGCCATTCAGCTTGCGGGCTCTGTTAAAGGGCGCAAAGCGGCGCGTCATGCGACATCTGACTGGATGGAAATGGAAAAGGAGCGGGGTATTTCGGTAACTACCTCGGTGATGCAGTTTGAACATAAAGACTGCATTCTTAACCTGCTCGATACCCCGGGTCATGAAGACTTCTCCGAAGATACTTACCGCACCTTAACGGCAGTCGATTCTGCGCTGATGGTGATTGACGTTGCCAAAGGCGTTGAAGAAAGAACTATCAACCTGATGGAAGTCTGCCGTCTGCGCACCACGCCAATTCTTACCTTCATCAACAAGCTGGACAGGGAAGGGCGCGAACCGATTGAGCTAATGGACGAGGTCGAGCATGTTCTGAAAATCAAATGCGCACCGATGACCTGGCCTATCGGCATGGGCAAACGCTTTAAGGGTGTTTATCATCTGTACAAAGATGAAATTCATCTGTTCAGCGCCCAGCATGGCGGGAAAATTGCCGAGGCTGAAATCATCAAAGGTTTGAATAATCCGAAACTGGATGAACTGCTGCAGGATCAGGCTGAAGAACTCAGGGATGAAATCGATTTGGTCAAAGGCGCAAGCCATGAATTTGATCTTGAGGATTATCTGGCAGGCAAGCTGACGCCGGTTTTTTCGGTTCAGCCATCAACAATTTCGGGATTATCGAATTGCTCGATGCGTTCGCCGAATATGCGCCATCGCCCAGACCAAGACAAGCAGAGCAGCGCGAAGTTTTGCCGGAAGAACCCAACTTTACCGGCTTTGTGTTTAAAGTGCAGGCCAACATGGACCCGTCTCATCGGGACCGGATTGCCTTTTTAAGAGTGTGTTCCGGTAAATTCGACAAGGGCATGAAGATTCATCATGTCCGTATCGGAAAAAACATCCAGGTTGCCAATGCCATTACCTTCCAGGCTGACACCCGAAAAAGCGTGGAGGAAGCGTACCCCGGCGACATCATCGGCTTGCATAACCACGGCACGATTCAGGTCGGCGATACCTTTACCCAGGGCGAAATGCTCAAATACGGCGGCATTCCTTATTTTGCGCCGGAATTATTCCGCCGCGTGGTGTTGAAGGATCCGTTAAGAGCCAAAGCGCTGCAAAAAGGGCTGGTGCAGCTGACAGAAGAAGGTGCGACCCAGTTATTCAGGCCATTAAAAAACAATGACCTTATTTTGGGCGCGGTCGGTGTTTTGCAGTTTGACGTGACTGCTTTCAGGCTTAAAAGCGAATATAATGTCGAATGTGTTTATGACGCTGTCCCCATCTCAACCGTGCGTTGGGTAAGCTCTGATAAACCTGCCAAACTGGAAGAATTTAAAAACAAGGCTTTTGAAAATCTTGCCGAAGACGGTGGCGGCTATCTGGTATATGTAGCCAATAGCCGGGTAAATCTGCAACTGACTGAAGAACGCTGGCCTGATATTAAGTTCAGTGCGACGCGGGAATTGTAAGGGCTTTGGCTGTTTATTGCTTATGACTGACAACCCTAAAGAGGCTTCAGCCCTACAACAGGATAAGTGTTGTATGAATGTAAAAGATAGCGTTGGAAAGTCGAAGCAGCTTTCGCTCATCAATGAATGTCGACAACGATGATTGAACTTGAAAATTTCAAGTTATTAGGTGTCGCACTAGCTATCGGCTTGCTTATTGGCCTTGAGCGTGGATGGCGTGCTCGCACCAGGGGTGAAGGCATGCGCGTTGCCGGGCTGCGCACTTATGGACTGATGAGCTTGCTGGGTGGCCTGTGCGGGCTGCTTGCTCAGCAAGCGGGAATCCTTTTGATGGGGTTTGCTTTTTTGGCACTGACGTCAGTATTGCTAGTGTCTTACAGTAGAAGTCTGGACAAATTTAAAGATTTCAGTATCACCAGTATCATCGCCTCACTGATAACCTTTATCTTGGGTGCACTAACGGTTTTCGGTCATATAGCTCTAGCTTCGGCATCAGCTGTAGTAATTACCTCATTGTTGGGGTTCAAGCCATTACTCCATGGTTGGCTGAACAAGCTGGAAGAACACGAATTGTATGCAACGCTAAAACTGTTGCTGATTTCCGTGGTCATGTTGCCGATACTTCCCAATCAAGAGTACGGATCCTGGGCAGCCTTAAATCCTTACCACATCTGGTGGATGGTGGTGTTGATTGCAGCGGTTTCGTATATGGGCTATTTCGCGATCAAGATTGTGGGTAATCGTCACGGACCGATACTCACTGGAGCTCTGGGCGGATTAGTGTCTTCAACTGCCGTTACTGTTAACCTGTCGCGGCTAGCAACATCGTATCCAGCTTCCGAGAGCGCACTTTCGGCCGGCATTTTAACGGCTTGTGCCACTATGTTTTTGCGTACTCTTCTATTATCCTCAGCAATTAATCCGGGAATCTTCCATGGGTTACTTCTCGCCTTGCTGGTGATGAGCGGGATTACTTATTTTATAGCTTTTTTATTATGGCGGAATGCTCGTGCCTTCCGAGCCGATGAAGAATTCGTGCTTAAAAATCCATTTCAATTAGGCATGGCGATTAAATTCGGCGCATTTTTACTAGTCGTCATGTTGCTCTCCAAGTTGCTCATCATGTACTACGGTGACATGGGCGCTTATTTTCTTGCGGCAGCCTCAGGTCTCGCTGATGTTGATCCGATAACACTGACGATGCCACGCTTGGTCGAGCAAGGCCTAGACCTTAGTGTCGCTACTAAAGCAATCCTTATTGCAGTTTCAGTAAATTCAGGATTTAAGAGCGTGGTTGCACTAGCTATCGGTGGCCGCGCTATAGGTTTGCGAGTGGGTGGAACGCTGACAGCAGCTGTGGTTGTCGGATTAATCGCTGGGTAAGTTTAGATTATCCAACGTGAGTAATACTCCATCAATTCATACACAAACCTGCTTATTTGCAAGTGGTTATTAAGCGAATGATAAAGTCCCGACCCCAGCTTTGCAGTTGCGCTTGCTGTGGGGTCGGAACTGACAGTTAGTTTTTATCCCTTCAACGCTTTCAGCACTGCCTGCATGGTTGCATTGGCATCGCCAAACAACATGCGGGTGTTTTCCAATATGAACAAAGGGTTGCCTACGCCGGCATAGCCTGACGCCATGCTGCGTTTAAGCACGATGGTGGTTCCGCCTTTCCAGCATTCCAGTACCGGCATACCGGCAATCGGGCTGTTGGGGTCATCCAGTGCCGACGGGTTCACAATATCGTTAGCGCCGATGACGATGGTAACGTCGACATTATGGAAATCGTCATTGATTTCATCCATCTCATAAACGATGTCGTAAGGCACTTTGGCCTCCGCCAACAATACATTCATGTGGCCGGGCATCCTTCCGGCAACCGGATGGATACCAAATCCGACCTTTTTGCCTTTTTCCCGCAACAGTTTGGTGATTTCATTAACGGTGTGTTGGGCCTGGGCGACCGCCATGCCGTAGCCTGGAATGATCATGATGTTTTTTGCGTCCAACAATAATTGTGCGGTTTCTTCCGCATCAATAGGCTGCACTTCGCCTTCAATAACTGCTGCTTCACCGCCCGACGCAGTGCCAAAGCCTCCGGCAATCACACTCAGAAAATGCCGATTCATCGCGCGGCACATGATATAACTCAAAATAGCGCCGCTGCTGCCAACCAATGCGCCAGTAACAATCAGTAAATCGTTACTCAGCATAAAGCCGGTTGCCGCAGCCGCCCAACCGGAATAGCTGTTGAGCATGGACACTACCACCGGCATATCGGCACCGCCAATAGCCATGACCATGTGTACGCCAAAAATCAGGGCAATGGCGGTCATTATTGCCAATGGCAAGATACCAGCGCCGCTTTCGGTTTGTTGCAAAAATATCCCGCCTAAAACGACGGCGGAAATCAACAGAACTAAATTCAGCCAGTGTCGGCCAGGCAACAACAAAGGTTTGCCGCTGATTTTTTCACTGAGTTTGCAAAAGGCAATCACCGATCCCGAAAATGTGACCGCACCAATCAGTATGCCGATATAAATTTCAACTTCATGGATAGTTTTTTCTACACCGACAAGAGGGTTGGAAGTATCCATGAAATTGGCATAACCTACCAATACTGCAGCCATGCCCACCAAGCTGTGCATGATGGCCACTAATTCCGGCATTTGCGTCATTTCAACTTTTAACGCCGCTCTGGTACCTATGGCACCACCCAACACTAAGGCACCCAACAATACCCCGTAACTGGTGACGAGGCCGCCTAGCGCCGTAGCGACAATGGCAATAGCCATACCCAGCATGCCGTAATAATTACCTCTGCGGGCGGTTTCCTGTTTACTTAACCCGCTCAGGCTGAAAATAAAAAGAATGGTGGCGGCAATGTAAGCCATGGTGACTAAACTATGTGACATCATAATCTCCTTATTTTCTGAACATTTCCAACATGCGGCGGGTGACTAAAAAGCCCCCGGCGATGTTGATGGATGCGATGAATATGGCCAGCCCTGCCAAGATACTGATAGTGCTGTCAGGCGTCGATACTTGTACCAACGCACCAATGACGATAATGCCGCTGATGGCGTTGGTAACGCTCATTAGCGGGGTATGTAACGAAGGCGATACATTCCAGATCACCTGATAACCGATAAAACAGGCCAGCACGAAAACGGTAAAGTGCGACATGAAAGCTTCGGGAGCAACCGCACCTATTGCAAATAACGCCAGTCCACCCAAAATAAGCGGTAACAATTGTTTGATGGGATGCGCCTTAGGTGGCTCCTGCGCGGCATAAGCCGGCGCTTCCGTTTGCGGAGGCGCGGTGACAGACAATTTCGGTGGCGGCGGTGGCCAGGTAATTTTGCCTTCTTTTATGACAGTAGCACCGCGTATGACCTCGTCGTCCATGTTGACGTTGATTTCGCCATTTTTTTCCGGACACAGTTCGGTCAGTAAATGTCTGAGGTTGGTTGCAGTAAAGCTGGCTTGACTGATTGGCTAAGCGGCTGGGTAAATTGCTGTAACCGATAACAGTCACACCATGTTTGACGACAACCTGGTCTTTCTCGGTCAATGCGCAATTGCCGCCTTGTTCAGCGGCCAGATCGACAATAACGCTGCCCGGTTTCATGGATTTGACCATGCCTTCAGTGATCAGTTCGGGAGCCGGTTTGCCGGGAATCAGCGCCGTTGTGATGATGATGTCCACCTCCATCGCTTGCCTGGCAAACAGTGCCATTTCAGCTTCAATGAATTCTTTGGACATGGTTTTGGCGTAGCCGCCGGTGCCGGCGCCTTCTTCCTTGAAATCCAGCATCAGGAATTCGGCATCCATACTTTCAATTTGTTCTTTTACTTCAGGCCGGGTATCGAAGGCTCTGACTATAGCGCCCATGCCTTTTGCTGCGCCAATGGCGGCAAGTCCAGCGACGCCTGCGCCTATGACTAAAACCTTGGCGGGCGGAATTTTACCTGCGGCGGTAATCTGTCCGGTGAAAAACCGGCCAAAATGCTGGGCAGCTTCGATGATGGCCCGATAACCGGCGATATTGGCCATGGAGCTGAGTGCATCAAGCTTTTGCGCTCTGGACATACGCGGGACACTGTCCATGGCAAGTACAGTGGCATTTTTGGCCGCCAGTTTCTGCATTAACTCTTCATTTTGAGCGGGCCATATAAAACTGATTAAACAGCCGCCTTCGGATAACAGGTCAATTTCATCTATTGCCAGCTCAGGATGTCGTTCAGGCGCCCGAACTTTCATAACAATATCGGAGTTTTTCCATAATGTTTTAGCGTTATCAACTATCTCAACACCCACTTCTTTGTAGGCGTCATCAGAAATATTTGCACCCAGACCCGCACCGCTTTCGATAAGGACAGAAAAACCCAGTTTAATAATTTGTTCTGCAGCTTCAGGCGTAGTAGCTACGCGTTTTTCGCCTTCGTGAATCTCTTTAGGAATACCAATCTTCATACAGCCTCCGTGGAAGTGAATTAGAATAAGGTTACATTTTGAATCAAAACCTTAGTATGGAGCATAGGAGATTAAGCGCTGTTTTTCAATAAAAACATAGCGCTTACAGCATATTCATGAGACATAATCTGCGGAAGCTACTGATTCAGCGCAGCATTGGGTTCAATGAAATAATTGCTTGAAGGGAAGGGGGCTGCGCACCCGATGTTTTGAATCCGCAGTATTTAAAGACAACTTTTGAGCAAATCCATATTCATTGCGTATTTCACGACAACTGAATGAATCGATTATCCAACAGACTAAGTCTAGGATTTACTTGCAATCCTGGTATGGCTCTTGGGAGCGCTCGATGCTTTTCTATAAGTTCTGTTGGGGCTGGTTCCCTTAATGGTAGACCGGACTCGGCTGCTACTTTTACTCTTAACCGGATGTCTGCTGGTGGTTTTTGCCAGATGGATACTTTTGTTTCGAGATTTGTTCTTGGCGCTAGCTGAGTGAATACTTTTGCGCGAACCATTTCTAACGCTCTTGCTGCTGGTCCTTGCTCGGTTGAAATGATTTACTCCAGCCTTATGCTTACTGCCATGATGTCTTACTACCGCATTCGTAGAGGCATGACCGCCGCAATCAAGCTGATAGGGAGGGCTGCCTGCTGAATGTGTAGTCATGGTGTTAATGTTCTTTACAGGACCATCGCCGAACTCGTTGGCAAAACTGGCATCCATTTTCTGCATCATTAACTGGTAACGTTCATTACTGGTCATGCCGCCCATTACCACGCCGATCAAATGCCTGCCGTTCTGATGCGCTGCGCCAATTAGATTAAAGCCGGAGCCGCAGGTGAATCCGGTTTTCATACCTTCTGCACCGGGATAGTTGGCTGTAAACTTATTGATTGCTCGCAGTTGTCTGCCTTTGTAGTTAAAGCTGTGTGCAGAAAAATAGTGATAATATTCGGGGAAATTACGCTGTGCTTTCCATGCCAGGATAGCCATGTCTCTGGAGGTGGTTACTTGCAAGTCGTGGGGAAGACCTGTCGCGTTCATGAAGTTAGTGTTGTACATGCCCAGTGAATGGGCTTTTACAGTCATATTGGCTGCGAAGTTCTGTTCTGTTCCTCCCAGATGCTCAGCAAGCACAACCGAAGCATCATTCGCGGAGCGGGTAATAAGGGCTAAAATGGCCTCCTCGACAGTTAAGCTTTCTCCACGTCTCAACCCCAGCTTACTATTGGGCTGTTGTGCTGCATGACTAGATGCCATTATTCTGTCATATAGCTGGATTCTTCCTGCTTTTAACGCGTCAAAGGTCATGTAGAGCGTCATTAATTTGGTGAGTGAAGCGGGATACCATGACTGAGTAGCATCTACTTCATGTAATACGTTGCCGTTATCAGCATCGATGATTATAGCGGTATGATGCGCGCCATAACTAACTTCGGATGCAGTGAATACCCACACAACACTTAGAAGAAGTAGAAGTAATTTTACTTTAGTCATTTAGAGCGGTTCTCAAATTAAAATTGGTAATAAAAAGCACAATCGCTGATTCCATTCGCACTGTAAAATTACATTGTATGTATGACCACATCTGATATTAGATGAAATACAGAGGAAAATCATCAGATTTTCAGTTATTGTAAATAACAGATATTTTATCACTGGTTTTTGCTCCCGCAAAACCAGCATGCATCAATAAAAATCTAATTGCCTGGCACAACAGGCCTAACCTGTATTTTAAAAAATCATTTTCTTATTTTTTAGTAAATTCCTTTGCACACGTATAAGGCGGTTCGCCCTGACAAATTCCCCAAAAAGGGCCAGTGTCACCTTCATTGCTGGACTTCCAGTTTTCTGAAAACGCTTCGAATACCACGCCCGACCAGTTTCTTGCCGCCAGTTTCTTAAATGTTGATTGCACAACGAGTGCCTGGTTCTTCTTGTTTGCAATGCCGCATTGTTGACCTGTCTTAGGGTTGGTTTCAGTACTTCCCTCCGGGCCATTCGGCCAGCCGAATTCAGTTACGATCACTTCTTTATCAGGATAGGTTCTGCGAACATCTTCAAGTCGTGCGATATGAAAGTCAGCCGCTTCTTTCGCTGGCGTGCAGTGGTAAAGCCCTGAATGTTTGTTTTCCCACCATGGGAAAATATTGGTTCCTATCCAGTCGACTTGTGTGCCAAAACTGTTCTGGTGACAGGGTGTAGTGCGGTTACACCATTCCCACCAGGTGTCTATCGTGGTAATGGGTTGAGATACGCCTGCTTTGCGAAGGCTATCGATACAGCGGGTAATTTCGCCATCAAAGGCATAGTCATGTCGGGTTCTAACTTCAGAACCACAGCTTAATTTTATAATGGTTTTAGGGAAGGCTTTAGCAACTTCAATACCGCTGGCAATGGATTTTGAATTGACGGTGACATCTTGATCTAGCCAGATAATAGCAATCACTTTAAGATGCCGGGCTTCTGCAGCGGCGAAGGTATATTCCAACCCATTCATGACGCCGTAAGTCATGATGCAACGAAACTTGGTTTCTTTAACTAATTTATCCAGCAATGTATTAATCAGTTCTCTGGACGGGGCAGGGCCGTAATCGGGGCTAAGTGTGCCTACATAAGGACTGAAGGCGGCACACTGCATCGCATCGTTTTTATTTTTTGGCGCAGTAGTTTTATCAGCAGCGGATGCGTTCTGCCAATTCATCAACAGTATGGAAAACACTACTAACATCAATTGTTTCATAAAAGCCTCTCAAGCAAGCGAGCCAAAACACAACTACAGGAGTTAACGGGCAGTAGCCGCTACCGTGCCTATTTATTTTTTATAATGAAAAACGGAATAATGAGCCCGATCAGCCCGCAGAAAATCAGGATAAGCCAGGTTGCCTGATTCCAATCCACCGGATAGACATCGGCCCTGACAGGCTCGCTGATGCCGGGGATACTGGGTAAATCACCATCGCCGCCATCGACTTTTAATTGCGCTTTCATGCCTTTTTCCATGTGTTGTGCCAATTCACAATGCACGAGATAGGTTTTTTTCTGACTGGGTACAATCAGGGATGCCTTCAATTCGCCTTGACCGTAGAGCTCCAAATGAAACATGCCTTGCGGATACAAATAGCCAGGCAAGCCATGAATCATCAATTGATGGCGTATCTGGTCGTCATTGATGAAGGTGATGTTAATCCGGGAGCAGGGTGCGACATCCCATTCCTGATTGTCAAAAGCAAACATTTTGCCGGGAAATTTGAGTGCATTTTTCTGGCCGGCATGGATGGTGATATTGACGTCGCCCGAAATCTTCGAGCAGTCTTTGGGCAGATTGTCACTATTGGCATTCATGATCATGCCTTTTTCATCCATCATCATGCTGCCGTGATGCATCATTGCCATGGTCTCTTCACCAACTGCCGCGTGGGAATGCAAGCCCAGCAACATCAAGAGTGTCATTAATAATTTCATGACTTTTGTTTCCGTTTGTAAATCAGCGTCATAATAATAAGTAGGCCTATGACCAAACCGGCCGCCAAACCAAAAATGATGATGCGAATATAATCGGGTGCAATTGACCCGGCTTCCCCCAGTAACGGCGCAAAATCACCTTCACCCCAGACCGCCTGTTTTTTGGCGTAGTAATCTTTGTTAAATACCTGATCGAGAAAAGCGTCATGCATTTTCGGCATGCCTTGTTCATCAAGCAACGGCTTGTAGGCAAGGATTGCCATGTTGCCGCCTGGCTCCATGCCATCGGTGGTGGTGCCGGTTGGCACATGGTCATGAAACATCCACAGGCCGGGGCCGTAACTGTCCAAGCCGTTGTTTTGGGTGCGCAGCCGCAAATCAATCCGTTGCGCCGGAGCGATGTCGAATACATCCCGCGTTATCTGCGATCCAACCGGTTGTTCAACACCGTCATAAGCGGTAATTGCGGCCTTATGCCCATGGATATGAAGCGCCACCAAAGAACGCTGGGCGTTGGCGACATGCAGTTTTATATCTTCATCTTCATTGGCGACAATCACCGCGTCCCTCAGCGTATAGGGGAAAGAATGACCGTTTAACATGAAATAGTTTTCAAACGATTCGGTCATGTTGTAATCGCGGTTCATTCGCTGTGCGATAAGCCTTGGATCATTCGCATTCTGTATGATTTGCGCCAGTTTTTTATCGACGGACTGATAATACAAATCATATTCCTGGCTGTAGGATTTCTTCACTGCTACCGCAGGATGACGCACCTGTCCCGCGCCGATATTAAAAGTTTGCACCCAGTTATTCGGCTGATTTTCCTCAATAATAAACATGCCGTTTAAGCCCATCATATAATGCTGGGCGGTTTGCACATGGCAGTGATAAAACATGGTGCCGGTATGTCTGGGCTTTATTTCATAGGTATGGCTTTTGCCGGGGAACACCGGGTGTTCTTCCATGCCGTCATTATCGTCACCGGCAGCGGTTTCCCAGGAATGATCAACACCATGAAGATGGATGGTGTGCGGTAAATAATGGGTATTTTCCAGAGTGATATAAACCTTATCGCCTTGTTCAACGCGAATCACCGGCGATGGCGCACGTAACAGCGGATTAGCGACAACAGAATTGAAATTTTTAAGCGCCATGCCGCTGGATTTGGGAGCGAACACCCAAAGCCCCGGCTGAATACCGGGGGCAATGTCGTAAGTATTAATCAGAAATTCACCGTCGGGACTCGCCCCGTTAAGCTCCACAACTTCCAGTTTGATGCGAATGATATCGGGATCGCCATCGCCGTCCAGATCATCGGTCATGGTCAAGGCATCCTGAGACAAATGTGTTTGCATCAGTGTATTCATCGACACGTTGTTGGTGCCTTTTACGGAAACGGCAATGTCGTAGGGATTATCAGGTTCGCATGACGGCGCTTCTTCAATCTTCACGCCATCAATAACTTGCGCCTGACGCCATTCGGGATGTTCATTGGAACAAGGTTTTTCTACGCCACTGGTTTCTACTGATTGCTTGCTAACGGTCGGCGGCGGCGTAATTCCCGCTTTCTGTGATGGAGTCGGCACAAAATAAACAGCAACAGCGATCAATACAGGAATAAGTAGAAATAGAAAAATGGAGTATCTTTTGGACATATACCGGCAGAAAAAATCTAAAAGTTAAGCTATTGTAAATGGCAGACAGGTTAAAACCTAGGCACATTTTCCAAAGGCTGCAAAGGAACTTTAGAAAACAAATGGATGTGATATGAATGCAATAATGTCTATATTTTAAGTGTTACGGTGTTTTTTTAATACGGGTATTAACATTAATGAAACAGACTTAATAGAATAGCTAATCATACCATGCATAAAAAGTGCTTTTTAAAATATCACTGCAAGGCATTATTCTTGCTATAATTTTAGAAAATCGGTTATTCGAGAATTGAACACATGGTGGCCTGATCACCTAGCCGCTCTTATATCTTGTGTAATAAGAAATGAGGCGCTAGCTATAAAAAATTCTCATAACCAACAAAATCAGTCTGACAACATCGAGTTTTTAATCATGCTACTTAAACGTTTTGTTTTAATTTGTTTGCTACCAACGCTTATCACGGGTTGTGCCGGGTTCAATGGACCTCAGTCGTCTGCACCGGTTTATGAAGGACATCCCGATGACACTATTAAGACTATTCCGAAATCGAGTCAGAAAAAAAAGTCAAAAAAGACCAAGTCAGTTGAAACTGTTAAAATTGCACCACTCGAAGGAACTGAAGAAATAAAATCTGAACCACTGCCAAACTCAGATTCGGCTCCATTAGCAAAGTTAAAGCCGTTTGAACCTTTTGAATCCAGAACATCATTATCTCCTGCTGTCGGGGCGTTAGTTTCATCAGCGAATCAAAATACTAAAGCGGGTGATTTGGACTCGGCTGCTGTCTCTATTGAGAGAGCTATCAGAATTGAGCCTCGAAATGCGGATTTATTCTATAAGTTAGCAGCTATAAGAATACAGCAATCAAAACCCCGTTTGGCAGAAGATTTGGCAAAAAAATCTGCACTATTGGCTTCTAACAATAACATGCTGAAAAAACAAAGCTGGTTATTAATTGCCTACGCTAGAGAAATGCAAAGAAATGTTGCAGGGGCAAATGAAGCGCGTGCAAAGGCTGCCAGTTTTTAACATTTACACCATCTATATAACATGGCTCCTGGATCACCTAAAGCACCTGCTTTAGGTGATCTAGTGCCTACATAGCTTTAAGCATCGAGCAAGCACTGCCATATCGATTTTTACTCATGCAGTGTTTATTTAATATTCGGGCAAACGCATAAAGTTTGGTTTAAAATTTACTTTTCGTCGAGCCAGACCGTTTCCTATATTACTTTGTTGAATAATGAAAACAATTCCATCTGAGGTTTTAACAGCGTTAACGACTATTCGCGATTATATTCGTTGGGGCGCCAGCCGGTTTACGGAAGCGGAGATATTTTTTGGCCATGGTTCTGCAACTGCGCTTGATGAAGCTGCGGCGATGGTGCTGCATACCATTTATCAACCCTATGACTTGGCCGAACCTTACCTGGAAACCGTTTTAACGTTGAAAGAACGTCAGGATGTTATCGATATAATCGATAGGCGCATCAAGGAACGCAAACCGGCCGCTTATTTGACCCATGAAGCCATTTTTGCGGGTTTAGCGTTTTATGTTGATGAACGCGTGCTGGTTCCAAGATCGCCCATTGCCGAGTTAATCGAACAGCGCTTTGCGCCCTGGGTAGATGAAGAAGAGGTTAGCCGCATTTTAGATTTATGTACCGGCAGTGGCTGCATAGCCATCGCCTGCGCTTACGCCTTTCCTGATGCCTTAGTCGATGCCGTTGATTTATCTACCGACGCACTCGACGTTGCCGAAATCAATATCGATAAGCACCAGCTATCTGATTCAGTGACACTTTATCAATCAGATTTGTTTCAAGAACTACCTGACACAAAATATGATGTCATCGTCAGCAATCCTCCTTATGTGTGCCTTGAAGAATGGGAACAGCTACCCGCAGAGTTTCGTGCCGAGCCGGATATGGGTTTTAAGGGAGGCTACTCAGGACTGGATATCGTGTTACGCATTCTGGTTGATGCCGATAATTACCTGGCAGAGCAGGGGATTTTAATTGTGGAAGTGGGCAGCAGTGCGGAAACACTACAGGATACGTTTCCCAATGTGCCTTTTTACTGGCTGAATTTTGAGCGTGGCGGCGACGGCGTATTTTTGCTGACGGCTGAACAGGTTAGTCAATATAACGAATTATTTTTAGCGGCCTTAGAAAACTAAACCATGTCTGGAAATACAATAGGAAAATTATTTACCGTCACCTCGTTTGGTGAAAGTCATGGACCTGCTTTAGGTTGCATCGTTGATGGCTGCCCTCCGGGAATGACATTGACGGAAGCCGATATACAGCACGATCTGGATCGCAGGAAGCCGGGCACTTCAAGACATACAACCCAGCGCCGCGAAGCCGATGAAGTAAAAATCCTGTCCGGTGTTTTTGAAGGCAAAACCACGGGCACGCCGATTGGCTTGTTAATTGAAAACACTGATCAACGCTCAAAAGATTATTCTAAAATTGCGGATACGTTTCAGGCCGGGGCATGCGGATTATACCTATCAGCATAAGTATGGCATCAGGGATTACCGTGGAGGAGGGCGCTCATCGGCCCGTGAAACGGCGATGCGCGTTGCAGCGGGAGGCATAGCCAAAAAATATCTCAAAGAACATGCCGGCATTGAGATTCGTGGTTATCTGTCGCAACTGGGTCCGATAAAAATTGAAAAGCTCGACTGGAGCTATTATTGAAAGCAACCCTTTCTTTTGTCCTGACGCTGATAAAGTCGCGCAAATGGAAGCGTATATGGATGCCTTGCGTAAGGAAGGCGAATCCATTGGCGCAAAAATCGAAGTGGTCGCAACCAATGTCCCCCCGGGTTTAGGCGAACCTATCTTTGATCGGCTCGACGCCGATCTGGCGCATGCCCTGATGAGTATTAACGCGGTCAAAGGCGTGGAAATTGGTGACGGTTTTGATTGCATCAACACCAAAGGTACGCAGTTTCGCGATGAAATTACCCCGGAAGGTTTTTTAAGTAATCATGCCGGCGGTATTTTGGGCGGCATTTCCAGCGGTCAGAATATCGTTGCCAGCATCGCATTAAAACCCACATCCAGCTTGCGTCTTCCGGGCAAAAGCATCAATCTGCAAGGTGAGGCCATTGATGTCATTACCGAAGGCCGCCATGACCCTTGCGTAGGCATTCGTGCAACGCCGATTGCTGAAGCCATGATGGCGATAGTGATTATGGATCACTTGTTACGTCATCGTGCGCAAAACGCAGGCGTTAATTCAGGATTGCCAATCTTAAGATAAACCATGACCGTTCCTTACTGGCGACTGTCGGGGTTTTATTTCTTTTATTTTGCGACAGTAGGCGGTTTCATTCCTTACTGGAGCCTCTATTTAAAAGAGACCGGTTTTAATCCGGTTGAAATTGGCGAACTTTCCGCGCTGCTGGGCGGCACAAGACTTATTGCACCGATTCTATGGGGCTGGATTGCTGATCGTACCGGAAAAAACTTACGCATCATTCGCATAACCTCTTTTTTTGCCGCCTTATTTTTTGCCGGGTTTTTGATTATTCATGGCTATTTCTGGTTTGCCTGGATAACTATCGGCTTCAGCTTCTTTTGGAACGCCGCTTTGCCGCAATTTGAAGCGGTAACCTTGTTTCATTTAAAGGATGAAACGCATCGCTACAGCCAGATAAGGCTATGGGGATCTATCGGTTTTATTGTTGCTGTGCTGGGCATAGGCTGGTTATTGGATAACCAGCCTCATATAGTACTTCCTGTAGTCCTTACCTCTTTGTTGACGCTAATCTGGCTGGTCAGCTTAATGACGCCGGCAACTCAAGCCATCAATCATGAGACTGCCGCCGTCGGTATCATGCAAATCATAAAAAAACCGGAAGTGTTGGCTTTTCTGGCGGTTAATACGCTGTTACAGCTGGCGCATGCACCTTATTACGTTTTTTACTCCATCTATCTGAAGCACTATCATTACTCGGCAAGCCTGACCGGATTTCTTTGGGCGCTGGCTGTTGCTGCCGAGATTATCTTGTTTGTGTACATGAGCCGAGTGCTGAAACGTTTTTCTCTAAGATCAATTTTATTGTTCAGTATTCTGTTGGCTATTGTTCGCTGGCTGGTAATTGCCTGGTGTGTTGAATATTTTTGGCTGATGATTTTTGCTCAAATTTTGCATGCCGCAACGTTTGCAGGTGCTCATGTTGCGTCTATTCATTTGGTTCATCTTTATTTTGGGCAACAGCACCAGGGTAAAGGTCAGGCGCTTTATTCCAGCTTAAGTTATGGCCTGGGTGGAATGCTGGGAAGCTACTATAGCGGTTATTATTGGGAGTCATTGGGAGCGGAGTTTGTCTATTCAATGGCGGCAATATGCTGCGGCGTGGCCTTTTTGATCGCCTATTTGTGGGTAGGCCGGGAAAATGCCCAAAATAAAGCAGTCTTGGGTTAAAATATTAAAGAATAGGGCGGACTTTTTGTTGCACGCCCAACAGACAGAACTGACTATTTAGGAAATAATGTGTTTGAAATAATAAAAAGCGGTGGCTGGATGATGCTGCCAATCATGTTGTGTTCAATTGGCGCAATGGGAATTATTGCTGAACGTTTCTGGTCTTTACAAAGAAAGAAGATTTTGCCGCCGGAGCTTGTTCCGCAGGTGTGGAAGTTATATCGTGAAAAAAAACTTGATGATGCCACCTTGCGTCACTTAAGAAACCAGTTCACCCTTGGGTTGTATTTTAGCGGCCGGCCTTGCCAACAGTCATCACGGCAGGAAATTCATGAAGGAATGTATTGAAGAAACGGGGCGGAAGGTTGCACATGACCTGGAGCGTTTTCTTAATACCTTGGGTACTATCGCAGCAGTTGGCCCATTGTTGGGTTTATTAGGGACAGTATTCGGCATGATTGAAATCTTTTCTTCCCTTATGCAGCATGGCTCTGGTGATCCCAGTGTTTTAGCCGGAGGGATTTCGGTAGCGCTGATTACGACGGCGGCGGGGTTGACGGTTGCTATCCCCAGTTTGATTTTTCATCGCTATTTTGAAAGGCTGGTGGATGACTATGTTGTCAGTATGGAAGAGGAAGCATTAAAACTGATCGATATTCTGCACGGAGAGCGTGAGGAATCCTGATGAAATTTCAACGTAAAAAAAGGGAAAATGTTGATATTACGTTGATCTCAATGATCGATGTGCTTTTTGTACTGTTGCTTTTCTTCATGGTTTCTACAACCTTTAATCAACATACAGAAGTCAATATTAAGCTTCCTGAAGCGGATGGGGCAGATGCCGAGCAACATCCAAAAATGGTCACATTGACTATTGATGCCGACGGCATTTACTACCTGAACGGTGATGATGGCTTGCCTCATCAATTAGTTAATCAGAGTATAGACACGTTAAAACAGGAATTGCGCAAACTTGCAGAACATTCAGGGCAGATTCCTTTTATCATCAATGCCGATGGCAAAACACCACACCAAGCTGTTATTACAGCGTTAGAGGCTGCCGGTGATTCCGGATTTAGTCATATCACTTTTGCGGCGCTACATTCAAAGACCGAACAATGAAAAAAACGCTGGCTCGATGGGCGGTGGACGTCTGGTATAAAGATCCATTTATAGGCACATGGCTGATGCCGCTGGGTTTTTTATTCGCTGATTTTGTCAAATTCAGGAAGTTCTTGTACCGTATCGGGGTGTTAAAAAAACACTACCATGCCTGTTCCTGTTATCGTGGTGGGCAATATTACTGTCGGCGGCACAGGTAAAACACCTTTGCTTATCTACCTGGCCCAACTTCTTAAGGATGCAGGCTATCGGCCCGGTATTATCAGCAGAGGTTATGGAGGTCAAGCTGAATCATGGCCACAATGGGTAGATGCAAACAGTACGGCGGCAAATGTAGGCGATGAAGCCCTGTTAATAGCCAAACAGACCGGCTGCCCTATGGCTGTTGGCCCGTTGAGGGTAGAGGATGCAAAGTTGTTGCTCAAGCAATCCGATTGCAATGTCATTTTGTCCGACGATGGCCTGCAACACTATGCCTTGAACAGAGATATTGAGATTGCCGTCATTGACGGGGAAAGACGCTTTGGCAACGGCTACTGCTTACCGGCAGGCCCTTTGCGCGAAACTATAGACAGATTGCAGAGCGTCGATTTTATTGTCGTTAACGGAGAAAAGTCCGAACCTAATGAACTTTCCATGCGGATCACCGGGGACACTGCAATTAATCTGGTCACCGGAGAGCACAAATCATTGCAGGAATTTAAAGCTACCGGATGCCATGCTTTAGCGGGCATAGGCAATCCTGACCGGTTTTTTAAGCTGCTTGAGTCTGCCGGTTTGTCATGCAAAACACATGGTTTCCCCGATCATTATAAATTCCAGCGCAGCGACATCGAATTTAGCGATGACGAACAAGTGTTAATGACCGAGAAAGATGCTGTAAAATGCATGGCATTTGCCGGCAATCAGCATTGGTATATTCCAGTAAAAGCCGTTCCTGAACAGGATTTTTCTGAACAATTATTGAAATTATTACGAGAAAAGAACAATGGATAAAAAATTACTCGATATTCTGGCTTGCCCTTTATGCAAAAGCTCGCTGATTTACGATAAAGCCAAACAGGAACTTATCTGCAAAGCCGATCATATCGCTTTTCCAATCCGCGATGATATTCCGGTAATGCTTGAAGATGAAGCCCGCGAATTAAGTAACGACGAAATTGACGCATTATCCAAATGACCATGCGTTTTAAGGTGGTCATTCCTGCAAGGTATGCCTCTACAAGGTTGCCGGGCAAACCCTTGCTGAACATTGCAGGCAAACCGATGATTGCGCATGTCTGTGAACGGGCGCGGGAAGCCGATGCTGATGAAATTATCGTAGCCACAGACGACGACAGGATTTTTCAAACTGTCAGTGATCTGGGCATTAAAGCGGTGATGACGCGTCCAGACCATCAGAGCGGTACCGAAAGAATTGCCGAAGTAGCGCAGCAATGCGGCTGGGATGAAGATCAAATCATCGTTAATCTGCAAGGCGATGAACCGCTTATTCCGCCGGCCTATATTCGTGAGGTTGCAGCGGCATTAGCCGGTCAGAAGCAGGCGGGTATAGCGACACTGGCTGCTGAAATCAAAGATCATGAAGAGATTTTTAATCCGAACGCGGTAAAAGTTGTGTTGAATAATGCCGGTTATGCACTTTATTTCAGTCGCGCGCCCATTCCATGGGAAAGAGACAGGTTTACTGCTACAGGCGGGAAGCCTTCCGGGAGAATGCCTTATCTCAGGCACATCGGCATGTATGCCTATACGGTTGATTTTTTAAACCGTTACTGCCTGTGGGATGCTTCATTACTCGAATCGGTTGAATCCTTGGAGCAACTGAGAATATTGTGGCACGGCGAAGCTGTTCTGGTAAAAACCGTAGACAAAACCCCTGATGCCGGCGTTGATACCAAAGAAGACTTAATGCGGGTGGAGCAAGTATTTTACTTGAATCACTAGGCTACCAGGCCGCTGTTATTATTTGACATATATTATTAATAACAGTACCTTAGAAAGCATTTTTAAATTTTAAATCATATATTCATTTCTCAAGAGCTGTTAATGGACCAATTTCATAGAATAAGTCGCTTGCCTCCTTACGTTTTTAACATTGTTAATGAACTAAAAGCCAAGGCACGCGCGGCAGGAGAAGATATTATCGATTTTGGCATGGGTAATCCCGATCAGCCCACGCCTGAGCATATAGTCAATAAAATGATTGAGGCGACAAAGCGACCCGATACCCATCGCTATTCAGTTTCCAAAGGCATTCCCAGATTAAGAAAAGCTATCTGCAACTGGTATAAAAATCGCTTTGATGTTGATTTGAATCCGGAAACTGAAGCCATTGTCACCATAGGCTCAAAAGAAGGTTTGGCGCATTTGGCCTTGGCGACCTTAGGCCCCGGTGATGTGGTTCTGGTACCAAACCCTGCCTATCCGATACATCCTTATGGTGTGGTGATTGCCGGCGCTGATCTCAGGCATGTTCCAATGATTCCGGGCGGCGATTTCTTTGATGAGCTGAATAAAGCCATTGGTGATTCATGGCCTAAACCGAAAATGCTGATCCTGAATTTCCCCGGCAATCCAACCAGCCAATGTGTGGAACTGGATTTTTTTGAAAAAATTATCGCCGTGGCCAAAGAGCATAAAATATGGGTTGTGCAAGATATTGCTTATGCGGATATAGTTTTTGACGGTTACAAAGCGCCGTCAATTCTCCAAGTCGAAGGCGCAAAAGATATAGCGGTAGAGTTTTTCTCGCTATCTAAAAGCTACAACATGCCGGGCTGGCGTGTGGGCTTTATGTGCGGCAACAAAGAACTGGTTTCGGCCTTGGCTCGAATCAAGTCCTATCTGGATTACGGTACATTTACACCTATTCAAATTGCTGCGATTGCAGCCCTTGAAGGCCCGCAGCAATGCGTCACTGATATTGCGACAATGTATGAAAAAAGACGCGATGTGTTATGCGATGGCTTAAATGCCGCCGGATGGCCAGTTGAAAAACCGAAAGCGACCATGTTTGTCTGGGCAAAAATTCCAGAAGCCTATCAAGAAATGGGTTCTCTTGAGTTCTCCAAAAAATTACTCGCAGAGGCAAAAGTAGCAGTTGCACCCGGCATCGGCTTTGGCCAGTATGGCGACGATCATGTCAGATTTGGTCTGATTGAGAACGAACACCGCACCCGTCAGGCAGTTCGCGGTATTCGCAATATGATGAAGAAAGACGGCGTTATATAATGGAAATGATACTAATTTTTAGCAGGAGTTTGATTTGAAACCGGTAAAAGTGGGTGTTTTAGGTTTAGGTACCGTCGGTGGCGGTACTGTCAATGTATTGAAACGGAATGCTGCGGAAATTGCACGCAGAGCCGGTCGTGAAATCATTATCACTCGTGCATCAGCAACAGATTTAAACAAACAACGTATTTGCGATACGCAGGGCATCGCTTTAACAACTGATCCGTATGAAATCATTAATGATCCGGAAATTGAAATCATTCTGGAATTAATTGGTGGCGCAGGACCGGTCAAAGATATGGTGCTAAAAGCCATAGAAAACGGCAAGCATGTTGTTACCGCCAATAAGTCACTCATCGCCTTGCATGGCAACGAGATTTTCGCAAAAGCCCGTGAAAAAGGCGTAATCGTTGCATTTGAAGCCGCTGTCGCTGGCGGGATTCCCATTATCAAGGCAATCCGTGAAGGTTTAAGCGGCAATCAAATCGAGTGGGTAGCCGGCATTATCAATGGCACAGGCAATTTCATTCTGACCGAAATGCGCGATAAAGGCCGTGATTTTGCAGACGTATTAGCCGAAGCTCAAGCCTTGGGATATGCAGAAGCTGATCCTACTTTTGATGTCGAAGGCATAGATGCCGGACACAAATTAACCATTTTGGCTTCAATTGCATTTGGCATTCCATTGCAGTTTGACAAGGTTTATACCGAAGGCATTACCCAAATCACCCGGACTGATGTTGAATATGCTGAACAGCTTGGGTTACCGGATTAAACATTTAGGTATCGCCCGCAAAACGCCGGAAGGCATCGAATTAAGAGTGCATCCAACGCTAATTCCGGAGCGCCGTCTTATTGCCAATGTTGATGGCGTAATGAATGCTATTTTGGTTAAAGGTGATGCGGTTGGCCCAACACTTTATTACGGCGCCGGGGCCGGTGCTGATCCCACCGCATCCTCTGTAGTCGCTGACGTGATTGATGTGGTCAGGGCACTGACCAGTGATCCTGAAAACAGAGTACCTCATTTAGCCTTTCAGGCCGACTCATTGGCTGACATACCGGTATTGTCATCGGACAGATTCAAGACCTCTTATTATTTGCGTCTGAATGCTGAAGATAAGCCTGGGGTTTTAGCTGAAGTAACAAGAATTCTTGCAGCTCATCAAATCAGCATTGAAGCCATTATTCAGAAAGAACCGTTAGAAAATGAAACATCTGTACCAATTATTCTGTTGACACAGATCACGCTTGAAAAAGAAATGAATGCGGCCATTGCCGAAATTGAAGCTTTAAACACCGTTACGGGTAAAGTAAATCGCATCCGCCTGGAAACTTTGGGATAAATAAAAACATGTCTATTCGTAAACGCTACACCGGTTTAATTGAAAATTATAGAGACCGCTTACCCGTCAGTGCAAGTACTCGTCTAATCAGTTTGGGCGAAGGTAATACACCGCTGATTCAACTTCAACATATACCTCGACTCATTGGTAAAGATGTTGATATTTATGTGAAATATGAAGGCCTGAATCCGACCGGTTCATTCAAAGACCGCGGTATGACCATGGCTGTAACCAAAGCGGTGGAAGAGGGCAGTCAGGCTATTATCTGTGCTTCGACTGGCAACACATCAGCTGCCGCCGCCGCTTACGCTGTTCGCGCGGGCATTAAGGCGTTTGTGTTGATACCGGAAGGCAAAATAGCCTTAGGTAAATTGGCGCAAACCTTGATGTACGGCGCTGAAATCATCCAGATTAACGGCAACTTTGATAAAGGCATGGCCCTGGTTAAAGAAGTCGCTGACCATGCGCCGGTAACCATCGTTAACTCCATTAATCCGTTTAGAATTGAAGGACAAAAAACCGCGGCTTTTGAAATTGTTGATGAGCTGGGATTTGCTCCTGACTACCACTGCCTGCCTGTCGGTAATGCTGGCAATATCACCGCGTACTGGAAAGGCTACAAAGAATATGCCACAGATCGAGTATGCGGCAATCGTCCGGTCATGTGCGGTTATCAGGCTGCAGGAGCCGCGCCTTTCGTAGCCGGTAAAATGATCGATGATCCAGAAACTGTTGCTACAGCAATACGCATAGGTCATCCGCAATCCTGGGATCTGGCCTGGGCAGTGCAGAAGGAATCAGGCGGCTGGTTCGACAAGTTTTCAGACGAGCAGATTCTGGCTGCACAAAAAATGCTGTCTCAATATGAAGGCATATTTTGCGAACCCGCTTCAGCGACTTCATTGGCAGGTGCCTTGCACGATATTTCTACCGGAAAAATTCCTGAAGGCAGCAAAGTTGTTTGTACATTAACCGGCAATGGCCTAAAAGATCCTGATACGGCTATACAACAATGTGTCTCTACACATCCTGTTACGATTGAAGCCAATCTGGATGCTGTTAAAAAAGCCATTTTGGATAACATGTAACTTAGTGTTTGATGTATAAAAATACAAAGCCGGCGTTTGCCGGCTTTTTTGTTGGATATTTATGTATTATCAAGGCGTAAAAAAATTAATAGTCCCTCGTCCTGTCGGAAAAAAACGTGCTTTTGTTGGTGAAATGCACCCCATATTGGAACGTATATTTTTGGCCCGAGGTTTAACGTCAGAAGCGGAACTGGACAGAACGCTGGCAAAACTTCCGTCACCGTGGCTGTTATCAGGCATGGAGGAGATGGTTGGTTATTTGATCACCGCCATCAATGAACGGCAAAAAATTTGTATCGTAGCCGATTTTGATGCCGATGGTGCAACCAGTTGCGCTGTAGCTATAAAGGGCTTGCAATTACTGGGGGCAGGGGATGTGTCATTTGTAGTGCCTAACCGTTTTGAATATGGTTATGGATTGACACCTGAAATCGTCGATCTGGTTAAACTGCAAAATCCCAATGTTATTATTACTGTTGATAACGGCATTTCAAGTATTGAAGGCGTTAAAGTAGCCAAAGACCTGGGCATAAAGGTTCTGGTTACAGACCATCATTTGCCAGGCAATGAACTGCCAAGCGCAGATGCCATCGTAAATCCCAATCTGGTCGATGATAAATTCCCCAGCGGCGCACTTGCCGGTGTTGGTGTTATTTTCTATGTAATGATGGCTTTAAGGAGCCGACTGAGAGAGCAGAACTGGTTCGAACAAAATCAGATCAAAGAGCCGAATCTAGCGCAACTGCTGGATTATGTCGCATTGGGGACGGTCGCTGACGTGGTTGCGCTGGACCAAATCAACCGGATTCTGGTGCATCAGGGTTTGTTGAGAATACGCACGGGGCGGTCTCATCCTGGAATAAATGCGCTTATCGAGGTATCGGGCAGAAAACCTGAATCCATTTTTGCGTCGGATTTGGGATTTGCACTGGGGCCTAGACTTAATGCTGCAGGACGTATGGATGATATGTCATTGGGGATTCAATGCCTGATAACCGAAGACCCGGCGCTGGCCAAAGAAATGGCGCTGCAACTCGATGAACTGAACAATGACCGTCGGGAGATTGAAGGACAAATGAAAAACCAGGCCATGGTGTTATTAAGCGAGATGAAAACGCTTGATGAACACCATTTGCCTGCGGGTGTCTGCCTATTTGATGCAAACTGGCATCAGGGTGTTATAGGAATTTTGGCATCGCGTATAAAAGATCAGTTGCATCGGCCCGTTATTGCTTTTGCGCCATCTGGAAAAGATGAAATAAAAGGTTCCGCGCGTTCAATCCCGGGTGTTCATATTCGTGACGTACTGAGTGATATTGCCGCAGCACACCCTAAATTACTGAGTAAATTTGGTGGCCATGCGATGGCGGCAGGAATGAGTTTGAAAATGCATGATTATCCACCGTTTGCCCTGGCTTTTGATGAGATGGTAAGAAAGCGTATGGCAACTGTCGATCTGGATCAGAAAATTTACTCTGATGGCGAGTTGTCGGAAACGGAAATGACTATTGAATTCGCTGATTTATTACAAAATGCCGGTACCTGGGGGCAGGAATTTCCGGAACCTGTTTTTGACGGCGTATTTGACGTTATTCAATCACGTATTGTTGGGCAGCGTCATCTAAAATTAGTGCTGAGAAAACCCTACGGTGATTTATTAATAGATGCTATTGCTTTTTATGTTGATCAACCGGAGAACTGGTTAGGTCTGCGGCACATTAAGGCGGCTTACAAACTGGACATCAATGAATTCAGGGGGAATCGCAGCGTTCAGTTTATAGTGCAGTATCTGGAAAAAATCACATAAAAAAGGGCGGATAAACCGCCCTTTTGCTACTCAAGTAAAATAACTTATTTTTTATTTTCAGTAGGTACTTCTTTTACTGCTTCTACAGCTTTCTCGGTTGTTTCTTCAACTGCTTTTACGGCTTTCTCAGTTGTCTCTTCAACTGCTTTTACGCCTTTCTTAGTTGTCTCTTCAACTGCTTCTACAGCTTTCTCAGTTGTTTCTTCAACTGCTTTTGCAGGCTCTGCTGCTTGTTCAGTTGTAGCAGGTGCTGATTCTGTAGCAGCAGGTTGCTCTGCTGGGGCATTTTCAGCAGGTGTCGCAGCAGCTCCTTCAGTCTTAGGTTTTTCGTCAGTTAACGGCACCAAAATTTCAACTTGTGCCTGTTTACGCAAGCCTTCTAGCATGGTTTTGACTTTTTGGCGTTGCAAGTAAGGTATCAGTTGCTCTTTTACCGCTTCTAGTGGCGGTGGTGTTAACGCACGAGAATCTTCTCTTAAAATCACATGATAGCCAAACTGTGTTTTAACGGGTGTAGTCGTGTATTTGCCTTTTTCCAGAGCGACAACCGCTTCAGAGAAAGGTGGAACCATTTGGCTAGCAACAAACCAGCCTAAATCACCACCATTTTGAGTTTCTTTAGCATCTAAAGAATACTTGTTAGCTAATTTTGCAAAATCAGCACCTTTACCTAATTCAACAATCAGTTTTTTAGCTTCGTCTTCAGTTTTAACCAGGATGTGACGCGCCTTATATTCCGTTCCTTTTTCCGCGGCAACTTTGCTGTCATATTCAGCTTTAATTTCAGCATCAGTTACCGGGTTGGCTTTCATGAAGTCTTTCAGGTCAGCTTGTGAAAGTAATGATTTTCTAGCGTCTTCAAGTTGATCGATAACTTCAGGTGATTTATCCAGTTGCTTTTTAAGAGCATCCTGAATCAACAATTCACGTTGAACCAGTTCATCAATCAATTTTTCTTTAGGAAAAGTTTGTCCATGACTACGCTCTGCAATTTCGCTTTCCAACTCGGCAAGAGTTGATTTGGCAATGTACTGACCATTTACGACAGCAACAGCATCTTCTTTTGAAACAGCGGGTGCAGTAGTACTGGTGGCAGCAGTTTTGTCTTGATTACAACCGGCAATCAACAATGCTGTACCGGCAACGAGTAGAGGTATGAATTTCTTTTTCTTTTTCATTTACAAACTTCCTTTAGTTTCTTCGGTTGGTGAGAGGGCATTAATGCCTAAGGCATGAATTTGTTGTTTCATCATGTCGCCCAGCGCTTGATAAACAAGCTGATGGCGCTGAACTAAAGATTTACCTTCAAAAGCCTCAGCTACTATGGTGACATGATAATGACCGCCGCCGCTACGTGCGCCGGCATGTCCGGCATGAGCCGTACTGTTATCAATGATTTCCAATAACGCCGGTTTAAAGGCATCAATTAATAATCGTTTAATTAATTCGGGTGTCATTGTGGAAAGACCTTTTTAAATGGTTTAACGGTAACCTTAGCATATACTCCGGCATCGATATAGGGATCAGCGTCCGCCCATAGTTGGGCAGCTGTCAAGCTGTCAAACTCGGCAACCACCAGGCTGCCGGTAAACCCTGCTTCACCCGGATTATCGCTATCAACGGCTGGGTGTGGACCGGCTAAAATCAATCGCCCGGCATCCTGTAGTTCTTGCAGTCTCTTGATATGCGCAGGGCGCACTGACATTCTTTTCTCCAGACTATCCGCTACATCTTCACTGATAATTGCGTATAACATTGCTTATTTCTCTGTATCGGGGATGTACTTATATAAAAAAATCATCTGTAGCAAAATGAAAATAACCATCAAGCCTGGCACGCCAAATGTTTTAAAGGTAACCCAATCATCGGTGTTGTAATTGTACATCACATAAAGGTTGATAAAACCTACGCTGATAAAGAAGCTTCCCCACATGGTGTTTAATCGTTTCCAGACATGTTCTGGTAAAGTTAAATTGCCAGACATCATTCTTTCAATGAATGGTTTTTTACCAATATACTGGCTACCCAAAAAGGCTGCGCCAAATAGCCATTCTATGACGGATAGCTTCCATTTGATAAATTGTTCATTCTGAAAATAGATGGTTGCACCACCCATTACAAGAATCAGTCCCAATGTAATCCATTGCATCATTTCAACTTTACGGTGTTTAAACCAGGTGTAAGCGACCTGAATAATAGTTGCCGCAATAATGACAGCAGTAGCGACATAAATATCGTAAAGCTTAAACGCGATAAAAAATAAAATAATTGGAAAGAATTCGAAAAGCTGTTTCATAGTAACTGGAAGTGGGGTGTTCAGGAGTAAATATCAATGCCTGTGATCAATTGAATACGTTGATCTTGCAGAGGTGAGTAGAGTTCTCGACTATAGGCTGATAAGGCTCTTGAAGTCTTTGAATCAAGTAGTTTAATCAGGTTAACCTGCTTTGTTGAATCAAGTCCCAATCCCGCATTATCTAATGTTTTTTTAATCTCATCAGGTGTAGAAGAGGGGAAAAGCTCCCGATTTAACTGTTTGTTTTTTGAGTCTTTTGAGACTAGCAGTCCAACTTTTCTGCTTTTGATCTTTATGCTATTGCTCTTGCCAACTTGTTGATTAAAGCCAATGAGCGAAAAAGCTAACGATGAACCATGAATTTTCATATATGAAGCAAAAAACTATCGACATCACATTGTAAAATTTTTAATAAGGAATGTACATGCTTGAATCTTTGTTTCTGCTAGAATATCACTCAAATATTGCATATTTTGGAGCAAATCTGTGGATAAACACACACAAACAGAATTAGAGGCGGCAGCATTCAGACAATTAGTCAGTCATTTGCAAAAGCATACTGAAGTCCAAAACATCGACTTGATGATTTTGGCGGACTTTTGCAGAAACTGTCTGGCAAAATGGTATACGGCGGCGGCAATAGAGCAGGGCGTGGAAATGGATTACGAGCAGGCCAGGGAAATAGTGTACGGCATGCCTTATAAGGCATGGAAAGACAAATATCAAAGCGAAGCGACGGCAGAGCAATTAGCCGCCTATGACCGTAAACAACAATTCAAAAACATGAATAAAAACAAATCGCAATACGACGCTTTATTTTCCGGTGTCATTGGGCAGGACTATGACACCATCAAGTTAATTTGCCCCATAGCAACTGAAATGAGTCGACTGGTGGGGATTACCGCCAGTGAGTATGCTGTAAAAACAACCGATAATCTCACCGTTGTAGAGCTGGGCGGCGGTACCGGCATCACAACCTTATCACTATTAACTGCATCAGATAAACTCAATATTTTAAGCGTTGATAATGAGCCGGTCATGCAGGAACAGGCCAAAAAGCACCTGAGCAAATGGGTGACCGAAGGAAAGCTGACTTTTAGTGGTGATGATGCTTTGACAGCTTTAAAAAATATTGCGACTGATAGCGTTGATATAGTGGCATCGGCCTATACCTTACACAACTTCCTCGACTCCTATCGCAATGAAGTGATACAGGAAATTTTCAGGGTCTTGAAGCACGGCGGTCAATTCATTAACGGTGATCGCTATGGTTTAGATGATATTTCTATACATACCCGAACCATACAGGAAGAAATCAGCGGTTATTTCAAGGTGTTAACCAGGGTCAATAAACTGGACGTGCTGGAACACTGGATAGTCCATTTATTTAATGATGAATCAGAAAACCACGTCATGCGTGAAACAGTATCGCTTAATCAACTGCGCGATGCCGGATTTTCAGACATCAAGCTTACCCACAGGCTTGAAGTAAATGCGCTGGTGACAGCAGTAAAGCCATAGGTGGTTATGAATTCTACATTTAAGATACTCTCCATGCTTATTCTGGCTGGAGAACTAAGCGGCTGCGCGAGTTTAGGCAAAGGCGTTGCCGAAGCTTTTCTGGAAAAACAGCAATCTACCGATACACGTCTTTGTGAAATATGGGGAAAACCATTTCCAGGACTATCGCCGTTTCTGAGCAATAAGAAAGGCAAAATGAAGGTGCTCATGGTGCATGGGGTTGGCGACCATATGCCGGGATACTCCACGCAATTGGTAGAAAAACTGGCTCAAGAACTCGATTTGCCGGTGATGTCATCGCAGTATAAAAATATCACGCTGACCAGTCGATTTGATTCAAGCAAAAATCTGGGCAACCTAAGAATTAACCGTTTGCTAAGTAAAGACAGAAGCAGGGAGTTAATGTTTTATGAATTAACCTGGTCTGTCATTACTGCCAAGCAAAAAGAAGTGCTTGCCTATGATAATTCAGGGGAATACTCCTTCCGCAGAGCAGAAGTAAACGATCTGATGAAAAAATTCTCCAATGATACCGGCCCCGATCCGATTATCTATCTGGGAGAGAGCAGGGAAGACATACTGGTCTCGTTCGCACAATCATTTTGCTGGATGACCAAAAGCAGTTGGGAGGACCTTCCCAACGATGTGTCACAAGCTTGTTCATTTAATGACGATGGCGCGGCAGCGAATTTGCCTGTTGATCAGTATGCTTTTATTTCCCACAGTCTGGGCAGTCGCATAATTATCGATGGAATGCAGCGCATTGCTAGTTTGCTGGATAAGCGTGATGTCGAATTTAGCAACGCTTTACAGAACAAAGAAATTCCCATTTATATGATGTCCAACCAATTGCCCATGCTGCAGTTGGGACGTAAATTGCCCGATGTAAGCAACCAAAAAGCCGCGTATTGTCAGCCGGATGGTGAAAAGTATAATCAGCGTATGTTAGCTAAAACGCCCATCATCGCGTTTAGTGATCCCAACGATCTTCTTAAGTTACGCAATTCCACACGGCTTTGCAGAAAAGTATCTCGATTCAAGGCTGTGCATAGATGTAACTAACATCAACATTAATGTAGCAACTATTTTTGACGGTTTTGGCTTTGGTAAAATGGCTAATCCAATTGATGCACACGTACGTTACGATACCGATGACAGAGTGGTTGCGATAATCGCCAAAGGCATAGGTAACAAGAATACGCCCAAGATTGTTAATGACCGCTGTCGCTGGATTGAAACCATAGATTGACGATCGGCTAACTAAAGTTGTAAACCATATTTTGTCGTTTACAACTTTAGATAAATGAACGACGGAGGAAACAGGGATTTGGTCGATCATAATGCAATTTAACATAATATACATTATGCGAAGTCTTTATTCTGAGTTTTGGTCGTCCAAAAGCGTGTAATGTGACCGTTATGCGACAACTACATGCTGGCCTGCTACGCATGCCGACTGATAACGAACAACAAGAACGTGCGATGCTATGCGGATACGTTTTCGTCCATTTGGACTTCAAGCCCCAATTACCCTTTATTTTAGAGGATGCAACCCGTAAGATGGGTGAACTCGTAAGATGGTATCTACGAGCTTTTTTAATGAAACTTTTTTAACGAGTACAAATAAATGAAAACAATTATCTCAGTAGTAGCCTTAACACTTATCAGCTTTGCAAGTTCTACCATGGCAGCAGATGCAGAGAAAGGGAAAGAAATATTTACCAAAAATTGCACGACCTGTCATTCAGGTGGCAAAAATGCCATGGCAGCTGGCAAGTCTTTAAGCAAAGAGGATTTAGAAACCAACAAAATGAACTCAGCCGCAGCCATTATTGAGCTAGTCACCAATGGCAAACCGCCTATGCCAGCTTTTGGCAAACCAGGTACTATCAATGCAGCCGATATTGAAAATGTAGCAGCTTATGTATTGAAAAAAGCGGATGCAGGTTGGTAATAGCGAGTAAAAGCCCGTATGAGGGATCTACTCACGAAACGGAAAAATCGTACGTTAAGGGGCACACCTAATTAGGTTGTTTAATTTCTTAGCGTACGTTCTTGACTATCTAACTTTATTTAAAAACCGATTTTACCAGTCAAACAAAAAAACAAACTCACATAATGATCCCTATGCAAAAAAGCCCCTGCGGTCTGTTATCATCCCGCAGGGGCTTTTTTATATTTGGATATTAACGCTAATGAACACCATGACTAAACACCCGGAATTCCCGTTAACTGACGAACTGATTTATCTTAACCATGCCGCTGTAGCCCCGTGGCCTAAAAGAACCAGCACGGCAGTGATTCAGTTTGCCGAACAAAATACCCGTTACGGGTCGCACTTTTATCTGGACTGGCTGAACAAGGAAGCTGAACTGCGCACACAGTTGCAGGCTTTGTTGAATGCGCCCTCCTCTGATGATATTGCGTTGGTTAAAAACACTTCTGAAGCGCTGTCCTTTGTCGCTTACGGTTTGGAGTGGCAGTCCGGTGACAATATTGTTTCCAGCAATGAGGAATTTCCCTCCAACAGATTGCCGTGGGAATCATTAGCCAATCAGGGCGTGGAATTCCGTCAGGCTGATCTGCATAGCGCCGATTCGCCTGAGGATGCTTTGTTTGCGCTGGTGGACAGCAATACGCGGTTATTGACCATCAGCTCCATACAATTCGCCTCCGGTCTGCGCATGGATCTGGAAAAAATAGGCGCATTCTGCAAGCAGCGCGGTATTTTATTTTGCATAGATGCCATCCAGAGTATGGGCGCGGTGCAGTTTGACGTGCAGGCTTGTCAGGCGGATTTCGTCATGGCCGACGGGCATAAATGGATGTTCGGCCCTGAAGGTCTGGGCGTTTTCTACACCACGCCGGAAGCCAGGGACAAGCTAAGGCTGACGCAGTTTGGCTGGCACATGATGAAAGACACCCATAATTATGAAAACCAGCCGTGGGAAGTTCACCCCACTGCCCGCCGTTTTGAATGCGGCAGTCCCAATATGCTGGGAATTCATGCGCTTTCCGCCAGTTTGTCTTTGTTGCTGGAAACGGGAATGGACGCTGTTGAGTCGCTGGTGCTTGAAAAAGCAGACTATTTGAAGGCTGAAATTGATAAAAACGAGCAGCTGATCCTGCTTGTCGCCACGCCACGCGCCGCTTAAGTCCGGCATTGTTGTGTTCAAGCACCGGACTGTTGCCAATGAGGTGTTATATAAATACCTGCAGGACAACGGCGTGGTTTGCGCCCTGCGTGGCGGCGGCATACGTTTTTCCCCGCATTTTTATAATACGACCGGGGAAATGGATAAGGCGCTGGGGTTGATTGCCGGGATATAAGATAAGCTGACGCCGTTCGTGGTGAGCTTGTCGAACCATACAGCCATTCGACAAGCTCAGGGCGAACGGTTGATGTTATTAAGACTGCGCCAACTTGAATAAAGTGTAGAAATTCGCCGTCGATTGCTCTGCAATTTGATTCACAGTCGTTTCACGCAATTCCGCCAGCTTTTCTGCAACATAGCGCACGTAAGTCGGATAGTTGGGTCTGCCGCGAAACGGCACCGGCGCCAGGTAAGGCGAATCCGTTTCAATCAGGAAACGGTCGGCCGGTACTTTCTTGGCCACTTCCTGAATTTCTTTGGCGCTGTTGAAGGTGACAATGCCGGAGAAGGAAATATAAAAATTCAGATCCAGCGCTTTTTTGGCAAATTCCCAGTCTTCGGTAAAGCAGTGGATTATCCCCCCTACTTCGCTTGCGCCCTCTTCTTCCAGGATTCGTAAAGTGTCGTGTTTGGCTTCGCGGGTGTGAATAATCAACGGCTTTTTCAACGCCTTCGCTGCGTTGATATGATTTCTGAAACGCTGGTGTTGCCAGCTTAAATCGCCTTCGCTACGGAAATAATCCAGCCCGGTCTCCCCTATTCCGATGACTTTATCCGGCTGGCCTAAAGCGATGAGTTCTTCAACGCTGGGATCTTTGCCATCCTGTTCATTGGGGTGTACGCCAACGGTAACGGATATTTGCGGATAATCGGATACCAGAGCCAGCATCGCGGGATAGGTTTCCAGATCAATAGCGATACAGAGGAGGTGTTCAATTTGACAGTTTGCTGCTTCCTTCATGAAACAGGCGAAATCATTTTGATAAGGCGCCAGATCGATGCGATCCAGGTGACAATGTGAGTCTATTAACATAGTAAATAAGGAAGTTACATCGTATGGGTCGAGCGCTCATTATCTAAAGAGCCGGCCAGATAGGTTTCTATTTTGTTGCGTGCCATACCGCCATCCTGATCACTGAACTGCACACCAACACCACAAGCCCTATAAACTGCTGAACCGGGCGGGGTAATCCAGATTATTTTTCCAGCGATGGGCAGTCGGTCAGTTTCTTCCATTAAACTGAGCAGCATAAACACTTCCTGCCCCATTGCATATTCACGGTTGGTAGGAATAAACAATCCTCCGTTCGTAATAAACGGCATGTAGGCGGCGTACAAAGTGTTTTTGTCTTTAATTGAGAGTGACAATATACCTTGCCTGGGTGCTAGAGCTGGTTCTGCCATGATATTATTTGCTCAGGTTTAGTTCAGACCATTGGATTAAAATTTCTTCAAACATCATGTGCTTATTTATTTGAGTGTCCAACCGTTGTCGGCACAACAATAATAAGTCATACAATTTATAAAGTCCTTTTAATTCTAGTTGTTGCGCCAGTTCTTTCAAGGGCTTATTGAGATCGGGATTATATAAATTTTCTGCCTTTGCTTGATAAGTGCATTTAATTAAATCAATAACCCAGGATGTAATCCAGAATATCAGCGACGATTCAGGTAGTTTCTGCCAGTCTTCGGCGACAATAACCGGATGGTTTTGTTGGCTTGCTATCGCCATCCACGCCTTGAAGCATTCATTACGCTGCGCTAACGAATCATTGCCGGCATAGTCTTGCGCCAGCAGTGGCGCACCCTGCGCCAAGCCAAGCAACGCGTCCAGGTTATCCTGTATGTGCTGTTGTTTCAGCCACGCCAAAATGCTTTCTTTATCAGGCGTAGTAACAGGCAACTTTTGGCAGCGGCTGACGATAGTCGCCGGTAATTTAGCCGGTCTGTCAGTAATCAAGATGATGATGGTGCGTTCTGTCGGCTCTTCCAGGCATTTTAAAAACGCATTAGCCGCTGCATTATTCATTTTGTCGGCTGGATTAACGACCACAACACGATAAGCCTCAAACTGCGGCTTTAATGTTAATTTGGTGATCAGGCTGCGCATTTGGCCAATAGTAATGGCTTTCCCGGGTTCTTCAGGGTTTATTTGAATAAAATCAGGGTGCGTTTGTGCATTCAGTAGCAGGCAACTGTCGCAATGCCCACAACATAAACCGTTGGCCTGCGTTTTTTCACAAAGCAGAGAGTAAGCGAATTGATTGGCTAGCTGTTGTTTGCCCAGTCCTTTATTGCCGGTAATGAGCAAAGCCTGTGGAATACGTTTCTGCGCAATATAACTACAGAGGTGCTCCCAGTTTTGTTGTTGCCAGGGCAGTAATGACGGTAATAAAGTCATTTTACAACGCCATGGCTGGAGCAAAAACCGAATAAAGGATGAATAATGTCAACAATTGCTTTTTGCACATCAGCCAATGGTTGGTTGGCCTTTATCAGTTTGATACGTTTCGGGTGCAGTTCGGCTTGCAATAAATAAGCTCGCCTGACCTGTTCAAAAAAACTGACTTTTTCTAATTCAAACCGATCGAAGGCCCCACGCTTTCTTGCCCGCTCTATGCCTATCTCAACGGGAGCATCAAGCAACAGGGTTAAATCAGGTCTTAACGAACCCTGCACCATGTTTTCCAGCCACGCGATGGTGCTGATTTTCATGTTGCGTCCACCGCCCTGGTAAGCGTAAGTGGCATCTGTAAAACGGTCACAAAGCACCCATTTTCCCTGCGCCAAAGCGGGCTCAATGACATGTTTGATATGTTGCGCTCTTGCTGCAAACATCATCAATAACTCGGCCTGTTCTGAAATTTCCTCGCTGTCTTTGTCCAGCAACAACTGGCGAATTTTTTCAGCAAGCTTGGTGCCGCCAGGTTCGCGCGTAACAACGACAGGAATGTTATATTGCTGCAGATAATCTTTTATAAAAGCCAGATTAGTGGTCTTCCCTACTCCTTCCCCGCCTTCCAGCGTTATAAATTTCCCTCTGATCATTTTTTCTTCCGCTGAAAAGTATCAACAGCCGCGTTGTGATCTTCCAATGTCGATGAAAACACATGCGTACCGTCACCACGCGATACAAAATAAAGACTGCTTCCGTTAGCAGGGTGCAATACGGCATTAATGGCATCTCGCCCCGGCACGGCAATCGGCGTTGGTGGCAAGCCTTTAACAACATAGGTGTTATACGGTGTAGCGGTTGTTAGATCCGAATACCCGATATCGCCCTTGTAATTTTCACCCATGCCATAAATAACCGTAGGGTCGGTTTGCAGCAACATGTCTTGTTCAAGCCTGCGGATAAACACACCGGCTATTAAGGGCCTTTCGGTTTTTGCTCCGGTTTCTTTTTCTACAATTGAAGCAAGAGTCAACGCTTCATAAGGTGTTTTAAAAGGCAGTCCCTCTGCTTTATTCTGCCATTCCTGTTGCAATACCGTCTGCATTTTATCGTAGGCTCTTTTTAATAAAGAGACATCAGACATGTGCTTTTCAAAAAAATAAGTGTCAGGAAAAAACAAGCCTTCAGGATTTTGTTTGTCCACCTTAAGCTTGGTCATTACGCTTCCAAAATCAGTACTGGATAAGGTGTGCTCAAGATTAGGGTTTTTCTCAATTTCATGCAGTATTTCTTTAAAACTCCAGCCTTCCGGGAAAGTAATAGTGTGCTGCTTGGTTTTTCCCTGAACAAATAAAGCCAGTATTTCCGGTACAGTTATGCCGGGTGGTAATTCGTATTCCCCTGGTTTTAGTTTTTTATACGATTCATCCTGTAATGCGACGACTTTGAACCAGAACGGTTTAATAGCCAGCTTTTGGTTAACTAATTTGTCAGTAATTTGGTTAAATGAGTCGCCTTTTTCGATTTCAATAGTAACCTGATTATCGATCACAACCGGAGCGTGAAAAGTGCTTTGGTAATCCCTCAACAACCAACCGCCCATAAAACTTAAAATGACGAATCCAAGTCCGATAATTTTATTGATCGTTATCAAGCGCTTCATTTGTACCTGTCCAGCCAGATTTGTATTTGCCTGGTTTTAAGATTAACTGGAAAATGAGTGTTAGCTATTTGCTTAATAGGCCAGATGCCGATGATTGAATTGCAGATAAATATTTCATCAGCCGATAATAACTCATCTTTAGTAAATGTGTGCTCAATTAGTTGAATATCATGATTATATGCTAAGTCAATGATAATGCTGCGTATAATACCAGCAACACCGGTTAATTCAATTGGCGAGGTATAAAGCGTATTGTTTTTAAAATAGAAGAGATTCGTCATTGTTCCTTCAATAACATGATCATTGATATCCAGCATTAGTCCTTCCTGAATTTCAGGATCATTCCATTCGGCTCTTGCCAATACTTGCTCAAGCCGATTCAGATGTTTAATACCGGCCAATGCAGGATTTAAACCTAAACGGGTATGGCAGAAACGGGCGACTATGCCCTGCTCTTTATATGCGTCTGGATAATCAGGAAAGGGATGAAGGCTTAATACGCGTGTAGGCTGGATTACATCGGGTTGACGATAACCTCGTCCACCAGAGCCACGAGTGATTATGATTTTAAGTACAGCTTGTTCAGAGTGCTTGCACTGCTCTTTAGCTTCTATGCTAAGTAGCTCATAATCTAACGGTGGAATAGAAAGTCGACGACAACCTGAATTTAGCCGGTCTAAATGGCGTTCAAGAAAGACAGGTTGTCCGTTTCTAACTTCAATCGTTTCGAATAATCCATCGCCATATTGAAAACCGCGATCTGATATTTCGATATGCTCCTTGCTTTCACCATTTATGAGAGTCATCTGCAAGAAGCATCAGGTATTTTAAAAACGATGTACAGATTACTCGTAACGTTTAAAAACTAACGAGCCATTTGTGCCGCCAAAACCAAATGAATTGGACATGGCTACATCGATTTTCATATTTCTTGCGGTATTCGGTACATAATCAAGATCGCATTCAGGATCCTGATTTTCCAGGTTGATTGTCGGCGGAGCTATCTGGTTTTTGATGCTTAATGCTGTTAACACAGCTTCAATACCACCTGCCGCACCTAATAAATGGCCAATCATGGATTTGGTTGAACTGACTGCCACTTTATAGGCGTGATCACCCAAGGCTGCTTTCATCGCCTGGGTTTCACCAATATCACCCGCTGGCGTTGATGTGCCATGGGCATTGATGTAATTGACAGCATCAGCATTTAAACCGGCATCACGCAGAGCATTTCTCATGCAACGTGCAGCGCCTTCTCCGCCCACTGAAGGAGTCGTCATATGGTAAGCGTCACCGCTCATTCCAAAGCCCACTAATTCAGCATAAATTTTTGCGCCACGCGCTTTTGCATGTTCCAGTTCTTCAAGAACCACAACACCAGAACCATCGCTCAACACAAAACCATCACGATCTTTATCCCAGGGACGGCTAGCGGCCTGCGGATCGTCATTACGGCGGGATAAGGCTTTTGCCGAAGCAAAACCACCCATTGCCGTTGGTGATGTTGTGCACCGCTCTGCGCCGCCGGCAATCATTACATCAGCATCGCCGTATTTAATTAAACGTGCAGCATCGCCAATGTTGTGCGTACCTGTAGAACAGGCGGTAACAATGGCGTAGTTAGGGCCTTTTAATCCGTATTTGATTGAAAGGTTGCCTGAAATCATATTGATAATGTTACCAGGTACAAAAAATGGCGAGATACGGCGTGGGCCACTTTTATCATAGGTTGCATAGCATTCTTCAATCCCGGTAATCCCGCCTATACCCGATCCAATTGCAACGCCGATACGTTCGGCATTAGCCTCAGTAACTTCAATACCTGAATCTTCAATAGCCTGACAACCCGCTGCAATACCGTAATGGATGAAACCATCCATGCGTTTGGCATCTTTCTCAGGAATATACTGGGTAATATCAAAATCTCTTATGACGCCGCCAAAAGTGGTGGCAAAAGGAGAAATGTCGAAGGAATCAATTGGGCTAATGCCACTTTTGCCATTAATAATACCATCCCATGTTTCCGAGACAGTGTTAGCTAAAGGCGTGACAGCGCCTAATCCAGTTATTACAACTCGACGTTTGCTCAATTTGATTTACCGTAAGAAAAGTGAAGATGGGAACAAGGGGCTAGAATTTTTAGTGGATGAACCGGGTTCATCCACTAAAAATAGAGTTTATGCGTTGTTTTTTACTACGTAATCGATAGCTTGCTGAACAGTTGTAATTTTTTCAGCTTCTTCGTCTGGAATTTCACATTCGAATTCTTCTTCAAGAGCCATGACGAGTTCAACTGTATCCAGAGAATCAGCACCAAGATCATCTACAAATGAAGCATCAGTAGCGATATCTTCCTTAACACCCAATTGCTCTGCTACAATCTTTTTTACTCGTTCTTCAATGTTACTCATAATTATTATCCTCAAACAATGTAAATTAATCAGCGTCTAATCCGATATTTACAATAGTATTTATTTATTTTATTTGAAATCCCGTCTCCGGAAATTTCCAGACGGCGGGGGGAATTATACTTGATATTGCAATAATGTCACAATATTAAGGCATAAACATGCCGCCGTTCACATGAATGGTTTCACCTGTGATATAGGCTGCGCCATCAGAAGCCAAAAATGAAACAGCATGCGCAATTTCTTTGGCATGGCCTAAACGAGCCAGCGGTATGGATGAAAGTAATGTATTTTTAATATCATCACTCAGTTCTTTGGTCATATCGGTATCGATAAAACCGGGTGCTACGGTATTAACAGTAATATTGCGCGAACCTACTTCCTTAGCCATCGATTTGGCAAAACCAACCATTCCGGCCTTTGCTGCGGCGTAATTTGCCTGTCCTGCATTACCGGTAGCGCCAACCACTGATGAAATATTGATGATGCGGCCTGTCTTGGCCTTCATCATGCCGCGCAGCACCGCTTTGCTCATGCGAAAAACCGAGGTCAAATTAGTGTTGATGATGTCATTCCACTCCTCGTCCTTCATTCGCATCAACAGATTATCGCGTGTAATGCCAGCATTGTTGACCAGAACTGCCGGGGCACCGAATTCGTCATTAACGGTTTTAATGACTTCTTCGATAGAGTCAGGAGCGGCAACATCCAGTTTAATGCCTTTGCCATTTTCGCCCAGATAGCTGGAAATTGAATCAGCACCGCTATCTGTCGTCGCAGTACCGACAACAAAAAAACCATCTTCAGCCAATCTTTCAGCGATTGCCTTGCCAATGCCTCGACTCGCACCTGTTACCAAAGCTATTTGCTTAGCCATGTAGTTGCTCCAATACGTTATTTAATGTTTCTGGGTCATAGATAGTCATATGCTCGGCATCTTTAACAATACGTTTGTTGAGCCCGATTAATACCTTGCCGGGACCACATTCAACAAAACGGGTGACGCCTTGGTCATGCATAAATTTAATGCTGTCCGACCACCGCACAGGTTTATATAATTGCTCTTTTAATGCGTTTCGGATGACTTCCGGAGCGCTATGTGCGGCGACATCCACATTATGAATCAGGGTCATTTTTGGCATGTCGATGACAGTATTTTGCAATTGCTCATTTAGTTTTTCGGCCGCAGATTCCATCAGTGCACAGTGAGAAGGAACGCTAACAGGCAACAGTACCGCCCGCTTAGCCCCAGCTTCTTTTGCAGCAGCCATCGCTCTTTCAACAGCGGCAACGTTACCGGCAATGACCACCTGCCCTGGCGAATTAAAGTTGACTGCAGCAACCACTTCATTTCCAGCCGCGTCAGCACATACTTTAACAACCTGATGATCCTCAAGACCCAAAATTGCCGCCATTGCACCAACGCCGGAAGGCACAGCTTCCTGCATCAGTCGACCCCTTGCTGCAACCAGTTTAATGCCATCTTCAAACGACATGGCCTCTGAACAAACCAAGGCCGTATATTCACCTAAGCTGTGTCCTGCCACCCAGGATGGACGGATATTACTGTGTTTACACCAGACTTCCCATACAGCAACACCGGCGGCCAACATTGCTGGCTGTGTATTATGCGTTTGATTAAGCTCGTCTTCCGGGCCTTTTGCGACAATAGACCATAGATCCTTGCCCAGCACATCAGAAGCGCGTTCAAATGTATGCCTCACTTCCGGATAGCTGGCAGCAAGATCTGTTAACATGCCAACAGATTGGGATCCCTGGCCGGGAAAAACAAAAGCTAAATTATAAGTTTGGTTATTCATTTCAATACATTTTTAGTATTTAATTAATGCAGAACCCCAGGTGAACCCTGCTCCAAATGCTTCAAGTAAGACTACTTGTCCGCGCTGAATACGACCATCACGAATCCCTTCATTTAATGCAAGAAGCACAGACGCGGAGGAGGTATTGCCCTGATTCTCAAGGGTCAAAATAACATGGTCCATGGACATTTTTAATTTTTTTGCCGTTGCTGCAATAATCCGTGTATTCGCTTGATGAGGAACCAGCCAGTCAACATGACATTGCTGCATATCATTTGCAGCCAAGGTTTCATCAACTATTCGGCCCAGCGTATTAACAGCCACCTTAAAGACTTCGTTACCGCGCATGCTAATGTAGCCCGGCTCGTGCTTATTTGCGTCTGTAGCAGCCTGTGGATTTGGGCAATACAGCAGGTCTTCATATTCACCATCGGAATGGATATGCGTTGATAAAATACCGGCCTCATCTGACGCGCTCAGTAATATAGCCCCTGCCCCATCGCCAAATAAAATACAGGTACCTCGATCCGTCCAATCGACAACGCGCGAGCAAATTTCAGAGCCTACAACCAAAACTGTCTTGGCTGCGCCTGATTTTATATATTGATCTGCGATGCTCATAGCGAAAATGGAACCTGAGCAAGCTGCCTGTACGTCAAATGCCACGCAGTTTTTAATGCCTAAACGCTGCTGTAGCAAACAGCCGGTGCTAGGATAGACGCGATCAGGAGTCCCTGTTGCAACTATAATCAAGTCGATTTCTTCTGGAACAATTTGTGCTGCATCAATGGCCTGCCTTGCGGCGATTTCGGCCATGCTTGAGGCTGTTTCATTAGGCCCGGCGATTCGACGGCTTTTAATGCCTGTCCGCTCATAAATCCAGCTATCGGATGTATCAACAGTTTGTGAAATTTGCTCATTTGTGCGAATTTCTTCCGGCAGATATCCGCCGGTACCGATTATTCTTGAATAACGAGTCATGCGCTTTCTCTCAGAGCTAAAGTTTTTTCAACTTGCTCGCTTATTTTTCTAATGACATCTTTTTTAACTTCAATTTCGGCAAGATGAATGGCAGTTTTAAAAGCCAGTACATCTGCGCCACCGTGGCTTTTAATGACCAGTCCACGCAGGCCTAAAAAGCTTGCGCCATTGTAAAGCCGTGGATCTATGCGCTTTTTAAATGATTTAAGTACCGGATAGGCCAGCAATCCTGCCAGTTTAGTAAAACTGTTTTTGCCAAAAGCTTCTTTTAGTGCGGTGCCTATCATTTTTGCTGCACCTTCAATGGATTTGAGCGCGATATTGCCGACAAATCCATCAGCAACAATCAGGTCAACCTTTATATGGCCTGCATTCAAAGAATCCCCTTCCACATAGCCGATATAATTTAGCGACGAATTCTCCAGTAACTTTGCAGCCGCTTTAACCTGCTCATTACCTTTCATGTCTTCTTCGCCGATATTTAACAGGCCTACTTTGGGATTATCAATATTCTCAACCGCTTTAACCAGTTCAGCTCCCATCACAGCAAACTGAAAAAGATGTTCTGCAGTGCAATCCACGTTGGCACCTAAATCAAGGGCATGGGTATGTCCATAAATCGACGGTAACGTAGAGATAATAGCAGGACGATCAATACCCGGAATCATTTTCAAAACAAAACGCGCAGTAGCCATTAATGCACCAGTATTGCCGGCGCTAACACAGGCATCTGCTTGTCCATTAAGAACCAGATTGATGGCAACCCGCATTGACGAGTCTTTTTTGTTTTTTAATGCCTTGGACGGGGACTCATCCATTTCAACGCATTGAGATGCGTGTTGGATGGTGAGTCTATCTTTGAAGTCGACTAAAGCTTGCGCCAACTGTTGCTTAAGAACAGTTTCATCACCCACTAAAATAAGTTTCAAGTCTGGATTGTTTTTTAAACAATCCAATGAAGCTGGAATGGTAACTTTTGGACCATGATCCCCGCCCATTGCATCAATCGAAATTGTTAAACTCACGCTTACGAATGACTCCGGAGTTATTAAAAAAAAGCCGAATCAGAACTGATTCGGCATATCATCATTTTAAAAGGTGGGAAGATTTATTAATCTTCGCTGCCAGTAGTTACGATTTGGCGACCTTTAAAAAAACCGTCTGGAGTCATGTGGTGACGTAAATGAGTTTCACCTGTCAATGGATCCTGAGACAATGCTCTTTCCGTTAAGGCATCGTGTGAACGACGTTGACCACGTCTTGAACGTGTTACTTTACTTTTTTGTACTGCCATTATAAATCTCCAATGTTTTTAAGCTTGGCTAAGATGGAAAAAGGGTTTTCTTTAGGTGACTGCTCGTTATTCAATAATGAATCTGCTTTTTTTTTGTCTAAATTAGGAGCTAAACAGTTATGCTGATGCTTTGGAAATGCAGGTATAACGAGCAACAACTCATCCTCTACAATTCCCTTTAAAGGGATTTTTCCTTCCTCAACTAACAGTGGTTCATAATCTTCTGGCAATCTATTAGCTTGATCTATTGATGTAACAATCCCTAGCTTGACTTCATTACTGACAGGCCATTCCACAGCCTCCAAGCAATTTTGACATTTAAGCTGCAAAACTGTTTCTATTTTACCCTCAATTTTGGCTAATCTCCCTTCCCTGCCAAAAAAAAGATCCACAGAAATAGTACCTTCATCGTTGAACAGTATATCCGCCAAACGATCCAGGTTACTTAAAGGTATTTGCCCCTTCAACTCACCACGCGTATCAGCCAGGTGCAAAGGGTCTATATATTCGGGTAATCGATCTAACATAACTGACTAATGTTATCTTGAAACGGCAAATGCGTCAAATCCTAAATAAACAATCCCATAAGAAGCAGCTAATATTAAGTTCTGTAGGTGTGTTGCGTAATTATAGTTCAATACATTCGAAGCAGTTCATTAGCTGCATCGGTGTCTGAATTTTCTTGTAATCAACGTATTGAAACTTGGTGGACAGCGGCCGTATAAACTATTTCAAAAACCGAAGACTCACCTAATGACAGACTGTTTTTAGCGTCTATCATAAATTGTATCTAGAATAATGGACTTGTATGTTTCAGGAAATTTATTGCGGAAACGACTATTACTCCTCATTTACCCTGAATAGCCAACTGCAAATAGAACAGTAGGCATAACTTTACATAGTAAATGATATTCAATCCCTTAACTATTTAACTCATTTATTAGCAAGCCTCTTATCTTCTTTCCACAACAAATCCCCAATTTCGCACTGCGGCACGAAACCGGAAACAGCAGCCATAAAAATACTTCTAACCAGCTCAAAATTATCATTTTTCGTTGCTAGTTCCAATGTCGCCAGCAGATTTTCCAGCTCAGTCCAAGGAATAACCCGCTCTTGTGCCCGCATAATTCTTGCATGACTGGTTTCTGAAACATTGTCGCCAATCAAAAGCTCCTCATAAAGCTTCTCACCTGGCCTCAAACCGGTAAAGCTAATCTCAATCTCGCCCGCAGGATGATCTTCATCTTTTATTTCCAAGCCGCTCAAGTGAATCATTCTTTTTGCCAGATCAAGAATGCGAATGGGCTCCCCCATATCCAAGACAAACACATCCCCGCCCTGACCCATTGCGCCAGCCTGAATAACAAGCTGTGCTGCTTCAGGTATGGTCATAAAATAGCGAATAATTCTTTCATCGGTAACCGTTACCGGCCCGCCTCTTGCGATCTGCTCTCTAAATAACGGCACCACGGATCCTGAAGAACCCAATACATTGCCAAACCTCACCATGGTAAAACGGGTTGAATGTTTATTTTCGGCATCCAGACTTAACGCTTGTAAAATTAACTCAGCAAACCGTTTAGTTGCACCCATCGTATTGGTTGGCCTGACGGCTTTATCGGTTGAAATAAGCACAAAAGTTTCAACTTTTGCCTTTATCGCCGCCTTTGCTGTACGAAGAGTTCCAAAGACATTATTCCAGATAGCTTCCCCGGGGTTTTTCTCCACCATGGGTACATGCTTATAAGCTGCTGCGTGGTAGATCGTTTGCACATTAAACGTGTTGCATACCTTTTCGATACGATCGGCGTTTGCAACAGAACCCAGTACAGAAATAATTCCTATTTCTTGAGCGTCTTTTGTTTTGGTTAAAAGATAATTCAACTCTTTTTCTATGGCATAAAGCGCGAATTCACTTAATTCAAATAAAATCAGTGCATTTGGCTGCAACTGAATAATCTGCCGACAGAGTTCAGAACCGATAGAGCCGCCAGCCCCGGTCACCATCACCACTTTTCCGGCAATATTGGCATGAAGAAGAGATTGATCAGGTGCTACCGGGTCGCGCCCCAAGAGATCAGCGATATCAACTTCCTGTAATACATCAAAAGTAACCTTGCCTTGAGCAATATCAGACAACCCCGGCATAGTCCTGACATGAACAGAGTAGGGCTCTAACAAACGAATAATTTCATGTCTGCGCGCTCGACTGGCCGATGGAACAGCCAGCAGAATATCTGAAACCTGGTGCCGTTCTATCAAATAGCTCAAAGAACTGAGCGGATAAATCCGTAACCCGTTAACCTTTTGCTTATGTAACGATGAATCATCATCGATAAAAGCAACCGGCCTGAATTCACGTCCGTGCCCTAATGCGGAAGCAAGCTGCACCCCAGCACTGCCAGCACCATAAATCACTACATTTTTCTTACAGCACTCTGCTGCACTTCGGTCTCCGCTTAAGTGTAGAATCAATCCCTACCAACCACCAGCGCGCAAAAAAACGACTGCTGCCGACCAGCAGCATCATATTCAACCAGTTTAGCGGCAACACCGTCCGGGGAACGCCCATGATGCCGGACTCATGCAACACAAACGCAAAAACCAGCGCATAAAGCGTAGTCGCCTGAATAATGGTCCATAACGCCCTGACCTCTATATAACGAATAATCGCACGGTACAAACCCAACTTAACAAAAATCGGCACTGCGATGACAGGGGCCGCAGCAAACAAATACCACTCATCGCCTTTAGGAATATACAGTTCTCCCCAGCGTAAAGAAAAAGCTGCCCAAAGAGCAAACACAGCAAAAAACACATCAGCACTGATTAGAATAAATGACTTCTTCTGCCGTGGAAGACCAATGAACCAGTGCGCTAATTGTGATCTCATGAATTATCCCTGTTTTTCTATCCAAACTTTCATTAATAACTAATTTTATTATACTCAATTCAACAATTACACTTGGTTAGCTGTCTTGCGCCTGTCGATCACCGGCTTTGTAACGAAACGCCAAAACAAATAACGGTAAGTACGCCGCCGCAACACCCAAAATGCCGTCCAATTTCCCCAATGCAACCAAACCTGCAACAGGAAACAGCCATAAAATATTAATCGCACATACAGCCAATGTCACGGGACGATGGGCACCTAAGGTGCGAGCTGCATATTGATACGCGTGACTGCGATGCGCTTCATAAAATTTCTCTCCACGCAATACACGGCGACACAAGGTAATGGTTGCATCAACAATAAACACACCCAACAGAATCAGCCAGACCCATATTAGCTGTGGTGCAATCCACGCCGATTGCACAGAAAGCAGTGCCAGCATAATACCTAAAAATCCACTGCCCGCGTCCCCCATAAAAATACGTGCAGGGGGAAAATTCCATAATAGGAATCCAGAAACAGCTGTAGCCAACAGAGTAGGCAACATCCAAACTGTTAAATCCGGCGCAACAAGCCATACCATTAAAGCACCACCACAACAGACCGTAATCGCTTCAATGCTTGCAAGACCATCAATACCATCCATAAAATTATACAGATTAAGCAGCCAGACTATATAAACCGCCGCACACACATACCCAAGCCACCCCAAATCTATCAAATACCCAAAAACCGTCAGCGAAGGAAAACCACCTAGCCAATAAAGCCCCCAAGCCGCAGCACCAAAATGTACCAATAAGCGCCAGCGTGCAGCAATATGCCCATGATCATCCAAAAATCCGGTTACCGCAACGACACATCCAGCACCACACAAGGCCAATAGCACATTGCTAGAAAGAAGATCAAACCAATTTAGAACTGGCAGAATAGCCAAAAATGAAACCACAATAGCGACACCGCCGCCGCGAGGTGTTGGCACTGAATGCGAACTACGCTCATTAGGGATGTCGATTAAGCTCTTCGCTAGGGCATATCGACGCAAAAAGCCGGTGAGTGCCCAAGATGCAATACCGGCCAGCAAAAAAAACCACCAAACATTCATGTACACACATTCCTGAAATTGAAGCCGAGACTCCTTATAGTTATTTCTCGGGTTTACTTAATGTCTCTCCTTGCGGAAAAAACCCGGAGTAAATGGGTTAAATCACTTAAATTAATATCACCGATATTAAATAGCTTATTTTATTCCAAAAAATCTGTTGTCATTTTTTTCAAAGCATCATCCACGCTCACGGGAGGCTGCCAGCCCAGCAGATCAATCGCCTTGCTAATATCGACTTGAAGCGAACCACACAAACGCTGTGCCATATCACCCTTACCCAACAATGTAGCGCCAATTCTCAGCATCCAGGTAGGAACGGAAAACAGCTTGGCTGGCTTACCCAACACTTTGCCCAAGCGTTGCAACAATTCGGTAGTAGACAGATCCTCACCATCCCCGACCAAAAAAGTCTGATTAGCTGCTGCCGGATGATCAATGCAGGTTACGATCAAATCGACCAAATTATCCAATGCAACAAAACTGCGCAGATTATGCACCGATGCCAATGGCAGAGGAATTCCCTTGGCGAGCACCTTGATCAACTGAGCAAAGTTACCCTTCACTCCAGCGCCATAAACCAGAGGTGGACGGACAATTACTATTTCCAGACCCGTTTCTGCTGCAACTCGATACAAAGCCAACTCGGCTTTGTACTTGGAAACTCCATATGGATCTTGTGGGTTGGGTTCGTCCGATTCCGTAAATGGCAGAGTGGTTCGTTCACCATTTACTTTTATGGAGCTCACGTAGACTAGCCGTTTAACGCCTGCATGCGCTGCCTGTCTTGCTAAATTCTCCGTACCATGCAGATTGATTTTGAGAAATTCCGTCAGCGGGTCGGCGACGGTATCACGCATGACATGCACGCGCGCGGCAAGGTGAATGACGACATCCACATCCTGCAAGGCTTCGGACCAATTTGTCTCACCATCTATTGCTCCGACAATCACCGATTTTACCTTAGCAGACAATTGGCAAGGCGAGCGTGTAGCTGCCCTGACATGCCGACCTTGGCGAAGCATCTCCTCACATAGTGACTTGCCGACAAAGCCGTTCGCCCCGGTGATCAGTATCGATTTTGTTTCTTCTGTGTCCATGTTACCTAATACGTAAGGTTACCAAACTGCATTTACTGTCGAGTCAGCAAGGTTTCATAAAAACGCAGTATTGCGGCTGTAATCCTCTCACTAGAGAAATACTCAATTGCACGTTTTCTTGCCAACTCACCCATTATCTGGCGCAATTCTTGATTTTTAATTAGCTCTAGCAATGCCTGCCTGAGTGCAGCAACATCTCCTGCCGGAAACAACAATCCTGTTTTGCCGTCTTCAACCGCATCGGTAATGCCATATATACGTGACGCTACGGTCGGTACTCCACTTGCACCTGCTTCAATGATTACCTGACCAAAGCCTTCGCGATAACTGGGCAAACAAAAAATATCCGCTGCCGCCATATAACGTTCAGGATTAAGTGTAAAATTGACTCTGCGCAACTTCTCACGATGTACTTCCCCACAAATTTGTTGCACCTGTTCGAAAGAAACATCTTCCTCAGCCCCAACCAGCATCAACACAACATCACTTCGATTTGATGCAATATCGGCAAATGCGGCTGCTAAATCGAGAATTCCTTTATCGCGATTTAATCTTCCAAGATACAGGATTAGGGATTGCTCTGAACTTATGCTCAACTCTTTACGCACCGCTTCTCTCGCCGCCGCATCTGGACGAAAGCGATGTGCATCAACGCCACAGATTGAGCCATGACCAATAACAATTCCTTTTCCTTGCGGCAAAACACCTTCGGAAACCAGAAAGTCGCGCTGCGATGGACTGTCCAGTAGAACATGGGTAGCAAACAATACGATCAGCCTGTCAAATTGCTTGAGTGCACTGCGTTTCCATCCTCGTTTTGTCGCCCAAACTTGCCCTGTAAATGTATGTATTCGATTTGGAACACCAGACAATCTACCTGCCAACATCGACAATAACCCCGTTTTTGGCATTATAGAATGAACAAGATCAAAACGTTCACGACGAAAAATAATTACCAGTTGAATCAGGGTAAGCAAATCGTTCCAAGGCGATATCTTACGTTCGATTGCTAGCGGGATGAATTGTGCATCAAGATCAGTCAAATACTCTGCGCCGTTAGGATTGCTAATTATCTTGACTGACCAGTCTTTGGCTGATGCACGAATACATCCTGTCATAAAGGAGTGCACTACGGCAGGAATCGTTGCGATAAAACAGACTTTATTCATTAATAATTTTAATAGCTTAGTTTTTGCAAATTAGCTTATTTATTTTGGCTAATGAGCAAGGGTCTAGATGATCTCCCACATAAACATTCAAATGCTCAGCAAGCTATCTAATCGACTCCTGCGAAAAGCATCACCGATATACTGCAAGGATAACCGTGCAGATTTTTTGCTTTCAATTGCTCAATCTAACTTTTAAAGCCCCATCGTATTTTAATGAGTTGAAGTAGCCCAACAATAAGACGGCATAGGCTGATATTATTACATAAATACTGGGGACACTTTTAAAGTGTACACATACTAGCAGCGTTACAAAAAACAGCCAATTTAATAGCATAATTACTGCATCAAACCAAGTAATGTGCCAGTATCGCACCAGCACCAGCACCAGCAATACAGTCGACACCAACATTGATACCGAGCCACCCAAGGCAATTCCAGCCACACCCATGTGCTGCATTAACAAAATGCTGGCACCGATATTGACCAGCAGTCCAACAATGGCCACCACGCTAATGGTAACGACGTGCTTGGTAGCCGTGGCAAACTTCAGTAACAGTGCGTTGCATACAAAAAAAGGCAATTGCACCACAGCATATTGCATTACCCGGGAAACCTGTCCAGTCGCCGCTACATCAACGGAACCGCTTGCAAAAATTAGACTGATAATCTCTTCTGACCACATATACAGCGCAGCACTGATGGGTACCGAAAAAAATGTCGAAATCAACAAAAAAAACGATAGCTCACGCCGCGCAGACACCAGATGATTTTTAGCCGCCAGCGATGAAAAGTACGGCAGCATGACAGTTGAAACAGCCGCACCAACCAAACCAGTGACAAACAATACCACTTTATTGCCCAGATTCAAGGCCGAAACACTGCCCTCGGGTAACGACATAGCCAGAAAAGTGGCTACTGGAGCAGCTGCGCTAACAAAAAATGCCGATATGATCAATGGCACATACTGCATCATCAGTGGGGAAAGCCCCGTCTGATTACGAAAGTTCAGTGGTGATAGCAACGAAACATGGTACCGCTTGAGGTAAAACTGCACAATTAACAAATTTATAATTTGACCAATCACCATGCCAGCCATAACCGCCTTGACACCGTAATCACTCCCAAACAACAGCAGTGCCAAAATTGCCACGATCGGAACGACAAGTTGTGCAGTGTTAGTCACCACTGCACTCCCGTGTGCATTCAGTACTGAATTACCTAGTATCACTACGCCACTAAACAACAGAATGGGCAGGGCGAGATCCAATAATTCCGTAAACTGTCCCAGGTCCGGCGATGATCCCTTGACGTAAAGTAGGGGCAACAGGTATGGCCCAGTCAGATACAGTATCAAGCAAATAACCAGCAGGCTAATGGTCGTCCAGAAGGAAACGCTGGGCACCAGCATGTTAGCGGTTCGCAGCGATAGCCGCTCTTTTAGATCCAAGTATACCGGAATTAATGCTGTACCAAGCGGCATACATAACACCGCGACAATGAACATCGGAATCAGCAGGGCAATGAAAAAATTATCCAGAGAGGTTCCCAGACCAAAGGTATGCGCCATCATAATATCGCGCAGGAAGAAGCCGATAAAACACAGAAAAGTTAATCCCATGACCAAGATCCCTGCTCCAACCGCCTCTTTGCGCGCTGGTTGGTGGCCTGCCACCGTGGCTTCATCAGAGGGAGCGGGTAATGAAGCCGGGGGTTGAATTAAATGAAGTAACCGTTTTAATCTGTCTGTTTTATCGAGCCAAGTAAACCAGCCAAGCAAGCCCAACATTAGCATGATAAATTGATAACCATACCGATAACGATAAAGCGTCCCAAGATTTGCTTGAGTAACCCCATAGACCAACAAAAAGAAGCAGGCGAAATAAATGGCCATCAATACGGCGGGTTTGCGATTGTAAACCAGTAGCATAAAGATACCCGATACACACAGGTAATAAACAAACGTTTCGCCAACGGCGACTAGACGGAACATACTGATATTCGCCAGCCACGATGAAGGAAAGGGGGCGAACAATGCCACCTGCAAGGCTCGCGGCAGGTATGCGGCCATTTCTCCTATGCTCTGCGGTGCAATGTTCTCGTCAATCATGGATTTCGCATTTATATTTACACCATAGGCTATGAGACCGGCTCTAGTTTTGGCGGCCGTTTCGATATAATTCTCAACACTATCTGGCAGCCAGGCTGAATTGACCCATTTCCACTGTCTATGAACACCCTCCTGCCCCTGTCCAGGCTTTTGTTCATGCGCTTCACTCTCCCAATTTGCATAAACGGCATCCGACTGATGTCCCCCTAGGACGAGAGTTGTTTTAATTGCCCCTACCAACATAACTATCACAATGAGAAAAAAAACCAGCATTTTTTTTTCGGCACTGACTTTCCGCCTTAAGACAGCACTGACTACAGCGACAAGCAGCACCCCTACAGTAGCGATTAACAATAGCTTTAAGCCAAAAGGACGAACAATACCCACCAAAATCATCGCAACAATACTTCCTAAGGTCAACCAGTACCAGGATCGGTTATTCTCAGGATTCTTTATCGCCTTAACCCATACAAAAAGAACCAGCAACATTCCGGCTATGGCATAACTATCCTTATGGTTTTGCCCATACCAGGTAAGAGCCGATGGAAATACGACAAAGAGGCTTCCGGCAATTACTCCGGCATAAGTGCCGATAGACTGTTTGTTTGCAAGTTCGCGAGCGAGCAGAAAAATGAGCAATCCACCCAAGGAATGCATAACCGCATTAATAGGGATTGCCAGTGAGGGATCATGTCCAAAAAGTACATAAAGAGCACCGAGTATCGCAACATTTCCTGGTGCCCCTACTGCGGGATATAACCGCCAACTGCTCCAGCCATTTTCCCTGATTTTGTCAGCAAGCGAGGATGCCACAGAGTCAAAGAACACAGCATCATTAGATATTAGCCCACTACCGGTTTGCATTGATGGCAATAAAGGAAGCAGCACTTTTTGAAAAATCAATGCTGCACAAATTGCATAACAAAAGAATACTGCCCATAGAATAAAAGCAAAATGCTTTTGTGGGTTGAGATACTTGCCCTTGAAAAACTGATTTTCTGTCAATTTACTTTTCATATCTTAATAAATAAAGCATTTGTTTTAAGCACATTTTCAGTAATCGCTTATAGTACTTAGCCATAGAAAAAACTGTAGCAGCAATAAATAAAATCTGATTGATCTTATTTTGCCGATACAAATCAATTAAGTTCCTCAACTCCCCTTTTTCCATCTTCCATAACTGCGCACTTAATCCATCTTCCCCATAAAGCGACTTATGGACGTATGCCAATGGACTTTCTAGGCGCACCACCTGTAAGCCCGCAAAGGCGATCTGCTGCCACAGCAACAAATCTTCTGCATAGCGCTTACCTTCTTGGAAGCGAAATGGAATATCTCGCTTCAACATAACGGTGGGCGTAGAAAATGCATTTTTGAAAAGCAAGCTATTCGCACTGATTTTGGTTGCATGCAAGTCTTTCGGTGGCACTGGCGGGGGGGCACTATCACGCAACCAAATACATTGATGTCCGCATAAGGCGACATCTGGATTGTTCTGCATAAATTCATACTGAATGAATAGTTTTTCGGGATGCCAGGAGTCATCCGCATCAAGAAAGGCTATATAAGGCTCTTTGGCGGATTCCCAGCCCACATTCCGTGCAGTGCCTGGGCCATCATTTACAGCCCTAGGAATCACTTTTACCCAACCGTCCGCATACAGATTTTGCAAATAGAATAACGCCTGTAATGTTTCATCGCCACTAGCATCCTCGACCAAAATAACTTCGGCTGGAATCAATGTTTGTTTTGCTACCGACTCAACAGCACGTTGCACGGTGTCGGCACAGCGAAAACAAGGAATAATCACACTAACATTTGTGTAATTATCAGCCATTTATTATCTCTTTCACACTTGTTGTAGCCAAAATTGCTGATTTTTGTAATTCAGGAATCCGAATAGCAAGCGCATCTTTCAAATCAACCTCTTCTCGAAGTAACCATTCAAATGCAGTCTGTAACGTTTTTTTAGACACCTCAGGTGTAGGTAAAACCGCCGCCTCATTGCCAAACAGGTCTTTATTGATTCCCTTAGCTTTAACACTATAGGCAATCGAAACAGTTGGGATGCTGCTAGACAATGCGGCAATTGTGGCATGAGTACGCGCACCAATAAAAAACCGCAACTTACTAATCACACATTTGATTTGCGAAGCGTTAGATTGATGTGGCATCATTTTCACAGCACCCCCAAGTTTCGGCAAGCTCATTCAATATCACCATCATATAATTCAGTATCGCTGTTTTTATCACTGCCATTCAATGGAGTAACATGCGGTATTAGCAATACCGCCAACCTCTTATTATTGACAACATGCCCTTATAAAATCCGCAGTCTCAGATCGCAAGTTTTGGCCTACATTTTTATAATGTTCGATTAGAGAACTAATATTGATGCCTAGCACACCATTGCCAGTCTCCACAGGCCAAAACGGTTTTATGTCTACCGTTTGCTTCTGCAAGGTAAATGCAGGATCAGCCATTTGAATCACATTGCTTAATCCAAGTCCTTGAGTTATATACCGATACGATATGGATTCGAACCGCAATCATGTTTATGCTCGACAAATGCTTTGTTATAGTAGAAACAAAATCAGGTTCAAGTTCGAATGGCTCCAACAGATGCTCCCCAAATCACCACCGGCTTACCCAGATTTAGCGCTAGACGATCAAGTACCCATCAATAACGACGGTAACCGATAATCTAGCGAGTCGTTATCCCCACCCACTGCAGAACTGCATCCACCAAACGAATTTGCTCTTTATCCAGGATGGCATAGGAAACGGCCAACCTGCCCGCTTAATCCAAGGAATCTGGCAGGCGTTGAAAATTAACTCAGATCAAGTGCACGAATGGCATATATGCCTGAACAAATTCACAGCTTGTTCAGATGCTGCAGGCCATTGCGCGAAGTCTCGTGCAGATGTCCGAAGGGACTAATACCTTACATGATCGCCAAACTGATCTTTCAGTAACCCTCAACTGGACTGCGAACAATGGCTTCCACGAGCTCGATTGCCAGAAGGTACCGTTGGCCAGTTGAAACAAAACGTTCGTAAATCAGTCCAAATTTGTGAAATCTCTAGATCACCCACAAGTTCGTTTGAATTTAATATCAAAATTTTCACTTTAAAATTATGCTTAATAGCAACTGCAGCATCACATTACAGTATACCTTGAAAAATAGCTGATAGTTTTCTTAACTTTAGTCTGTTTTCGAACCTATTACCCAATCCAGACAACTGACTCATACTCTACAAAGGGAAACTCCCATAACACGATGCAATTTCAACTAATCTGAGCATTCGATGACGGCAAAGGCGCACAGACCTGCCATAATCATTATATAAAATTGACATTGAATACCTATTCCCTTCTGAAGCTGATAATTCACGGTCAATAGACTCCGTTTATCTATGGAAGCTTCATCCCTAACGCATAGATACCTAAAGCGTATTAATGCAATTAATTTTCGACTTAGTTTTCTATCTTTTTCACAGTCAAAAGGGCCAACAGAAATACCAATAGCACTTAACCGGCAAACCCTTAATCTAACTAAATAATATTGAACCAGCCTCATATGATAGGAGCCTCCTGATGAAACTAATTGCAGTTATCCCTCCAGACAATTTAACAACTTCGGTCTATGATTTTAATGCAACCATAAATCATTTAACACTTTCAAACAAATACGCAGAAACTAGGATTACCAATTAAAGTCCTTATCTTTGTATAAATTAGATAAAAATCCAGGCTACTAAAAATTTGGCGTCTATATTATTAACAGGAGGTGAAAGTAAAACTGGCAAGTAATCACTGCCAGAGTTCATTAGTCCGTTTACGCACGCCAAACCAAATAAATCATCACCAAAATTATTAAACCCATAATAGCCTGTAAATAGTATTTTCTTACTCATCTAGTTGAAAATATTTCCATTAAAGTCATTAAAAATCCGATATCGAGCTAGAGCTGAAGCGCAATAAGAAGCAATGTTTCTGTTGCTACAGTAGATATAGCAGCACCATTCATACCCAACATTGGAATTAACAAAAGATTCAAAACAATATTCAAAACTGCAGCAAACCCCATAATATAAATCTTATTTATTATATGCTGTTTCGTTACCTAATACGGCCCCAGCACTCGAGGCTAAAAATCGAACTGGAGCCGCTGTTGCTAAAATCATTAATAAAAATATGGAATTTTGATACTCAATACCAAATAAGAACGGGATACCCCAAGGCACTAAAATCCATAACGCCACCATCGCAGCAAGACCCAATATCAGCATTACCAGATTGCCTTGGCGGTAAACCTGATAAAACTTGACTCTATCATGGTTGGCCCAGCGATGTATTTTTGGCAATAGAAACTTTTGGTAAATCACACTAGGCAATAAATAAACCGCAACCATCACGGTAAAGGCAACGTTATAAAGGCCAGCCGCTTCTGCGCCGACTATGTATTTGACTAAAATAATATCACTTTGAAAATATATTAAATAAAATAAACCAGCCAACCCGAACGGCCAAGATTGAGCAGCAACTTGGAACATGCCTGGGACGATCGACTTACTAGACTCTGCGTGTATTTCGACGGCATTATGGCCTTTGAGCGCAAAAGAACCTTGGTACATACGAAGCAATAACCAGGCACCACTAATAAATAAAACTAATGCAACAGCAGCATAGGCATAAGCAACATGTTGAATACTGACAAAGCTTGTTGCTGCATAGACTAAAACGACGACCAGAAGCAAGCGCATTAAATGAGGAAGAAATTGCCAAAATGCCAAGCTGAAATAACGTTCTTCGAGTTGTAGCTTGCCGCTCACCAATTCTGTAACGAGTTGCCCGAAGACACATAAGGTCAACACCAGCAAGACAGTCTTCGTTAAGGCATCGTGCGGGCCGAGCATAGCCCAGCATACAAGCGATATGATAACAACCAGCGTGCTTAAACTTGTAAATTTAAAAGACCCTGTTAACCAGCGCATGGCTTGCCAGCCTTCTTGCCCGAATGCTTTTAGCCAGTATTGTGAAATGCCGAATCCAGCTAAAGGAGTAAGCAAGGTTATTGTTGCCAAAGCCGAAGAAAAAATACCAAAATCCGTTGGCCCAAGTTTACGTGCCAAAATCACTTGGGTTAAAAACGCACAGCCAGCGCCCAATATTGAACCTAGCCATAATAATGAAATCGCCTTTATGGCTTGTTTTTTACTCATTGATGCTTTCGTTATTCAGTAGTGAACTCGGAGGTTGGGGACTCCATTATTCCAGCAAAACAAATTGCGCCGAAATGACTGAGGAACGAGGCCTATTTGGTGGCCGACGATCATGAGGGCAATCGCTATCTCCCCCAGAACACTGGTGTTTCGCGAGGGCAAAAAAATACCGGAAACAAGTCCGGTATTTGTTATTTGGTGGAGGCGGGGGGAATTGAACCCCCGTCCGTAAGTACTCCGCCACAAGGTCTACATGCTTATCCCGCTCTTTTGATTTAGCTAATGACTACCCGTCGGGCCAAGAAAATCATCAGCGATTCCGTAAGGTTTTAGCGCATCCACACCGGACAGATTTCAGCGCGATCTTATGTAGATGACCTCTGAGCGTTCAGCGAACTGAACTCCACCCGCATAAGCACAGATGGTCAAAGGAATGGTGCTGTGTTTAAGCAGCTAAAGCCATTGAGTAGTTTTCGTCATTTGCGAATACTTTAGTTTCAGTAGATTTTACGAGGTGTACTGTCCTCGGCATGCACTTAAGGTTTTGCTACCCACGTCGAAGCCATGTCGCCCCCTTAGATATATTTTATATGATGTGGATAAAAATTGTACAACTATTTAATTTTGACCAGCATTCATGCGGCTTTCAGAATAACAGCCATTATCTGTCAATAAGCATCCGTGTTAAAGGGCTGTTGCTATCTATTGATTTTTGTTTTTTTGAATCAGTATCGCAATGCTCAATAATCTCAGAAATCTGCTTAATCTGCTCAACATGTTGGAGACAGACTGTTTCTATCACCCTCGAAACTTCGCCGTCGATCAGGCTTATTGCGTTAATTAGGCCCTTGTTAAGCCCTTTTAATGCACTCTTTTCCAGCGATGGTTTTAGCTTTTTCAGGATAAAATACGGCGTTAACCAGGTCATGGCTATTAACAAGGTGCTATGTACGGCAAAATCCACGCCCAGATAATTTGTGTTGGTCATATTGCTGGTGTAATACCCCATAAAGACCTGATAGCCGACCCAACAGATTGCAGCAAGTGGCAGGATAATTTCACACAAGCGAACACATTTTAAAAAGGCACGATGCAAGACATTACCTGGATTTGATAAGGCCTGCCGGGCAGCCAGTTCGGTTTGTGCCTGAATAATCTTCGGAGCTTTTTCACGAATGACAGCTAGCTGTTTTTTAAAAGGTATAACGGGAATGCCCAGTTGATCGACATTAAGTATGAATTCATCCAGGGCATCGTCAAACCGGGCTTGAGCCCAGTCATCCCACAAGTTGAATTCCGTCTTGGTTGATGAATATTTGGCGGTAACCGGATTTGCTATTAAATCAGCGGTGTGTTCAGCATAGTAGTGTGCCAATTGCTTCATAGGCCAGGCAAAGCCCTGCTGCAACACGTTGACTGTCGGCTGCCATTGGTTATTCCACAGTTCCGGCGTTTGCTGGAAGGCCTGCTCTGAACCTAAAAATCGAGTATAGCTTTGCAGTTTTTGCTTTAGTTCATCCTTTCGAACCTGCATGCCTCTTTGGTTTAATTGCTCAACAATATGCTCATTCGCCAGCGACGCAATGGTTGATTTTAAGGATTCAAATTCATCAGCTTGCAGGTCTTCAGCACAAACCGTTTTGAATATGATCGGATCAACAAAGCCGGCCTTATGCAATTGCTTTTGAAAATCCTCGTATTGCGCCAGCTGGCCTCTGTCCCACTGATTCAATACAAACAGCCATGCATGTCTGCCGCCTTCTGCAAGCAGTAAACGCCACGCCTTTTCATCCCTGTAGCGTTCGGGACTCACCACATAAATAAGCACATCTATGTGCGGCAACCATTCCAGAACCAGATGTTTGTTACTTTGTTCGGTACTGTCAAAATCCGGCATATCAATCCAGATGATATTTTTATTCGAGTCATCGTCATGTTGAGCAATTTTGATTTGAGCGAGGGGCAATTGTGTCGGGCAGATGCTGTATCGCCACAGTTTGATGATGAAATAAAGTAACTTCCCGGGAAGTCGGGCGCTCTATGCCAACTCTGGCAATGGCCTTCCCTGCCAGACGATTAAGCAAAGAACTCTTGCCAACCCCGGTGCCACCCATAAAAGCGACGATGAGCGGCCTGGATTCACTATGATTAAATAAGGCATCAGGCGTTCTTGCATCAAAATCACCCAATTGCTGCGCAGCTTCTTCATTAATCCAGCCTGATGCAAATGCCTGTTCAGCCCAGCGTTTGGTTTTTTCTACTAAATCAGAGTAATCGTAAGCCATGTCGCTTTTCTGTGAGTTGTGATTCAGCTGCCTGTAGCTGATCAGGAGAAATATTGAAATGAGTTCAGTCGATAATTGCTCAGGCAGCGCCAAGAGTTTCTTGCGCATACTCTCGACAAAGAGGGCTTGTTTTACTGTATTCAATTGATGTTGTTTTAATTCGGGCTCTACTTTGTGCATATAACTGCCTAATGGCGCTTTCGGCCAGCAGTGAGGTTACTGATCAACATGGCCGGAGCAATAATCAAATCATGCACGCCAATACCGCCCATCTGCAAGGTCAGCGCAATAGCGGCGGCATCGGCAGTTACCCGGGTGGCCCGCAAGCTGTTTAACACCATGGGCTGCTCTTGCAGTTTGTGATACAAACGCTGTGCGACGTTTTCTACGTCTTGCTGAAAAGAGACATGATAATTTTTTGCTGCGCTACTGAAGTCCTGCAAAATATCCTGTCGTTGACTGCGCAATAAGCTGCTGAACTCTTTCCACCATTGGTTCTGATGACTTTGTTCGGCGTTATCCAGCAGACTGTCCGCCAGTTGAATCAGCAAATGTTCGGCTATTTGATTTAACAAAACTATTTCGTGACTGCTATCGGCAATATGCAGCCTTTTACGACCCAATTTCATCACTTGCCTTACCGGCCAGGTCAGGACTTTACGCGCACCTGTCAGAACGCCCGCTAAGCCGGGTATTTCCAGTAAAGTCAGCAATTCAGCCAAGGCCTGTTGAAAGGTTTCATAATGATGTGGATGATTCAAGTAATCACGCTGATAATTGTCCAGATGCCTGTTTAATTATCAGATCAACCAATTCATGCCAGTCATTTAACAACTGATGCTCGGCAATAACCGGCTCCAGCCAGGTTTGCCAATGCTTTTGCAGTAATTCCTGTTCAATATGCGAGTGTTTTCTATGATTGACCTTGCTTGCGTGTGAATAAGCAGCTTCTGATCAGATTCTGGCCAGAATGGCAACCCGGTTTGTTTTTGATAATACAAAGGCACCACTTCAGGAAATTCATCTTTTCTGGCAAGTTGCCATTTTTCCTTTAATGACTGGATCAGTGACGATTCCGAACCTTCACTCAACTTGTTCAAACAGATAACGGTCGGCTGATGCAAGGATTCAAGAGTGGACATCATGTCCCAGACTGATTGATCCGCATATTTTTCCTTGCTGACCACAAGAATAATAATATCAGCCAGAGCAATAGCTCTGATAACGCCTTCCCGGTAAGTTGCCGAATCTATCGAATCAAAATCAGGCGTATCCCATAATACACCGTGCGGCAAAAGCGGGGATTCCGTAGTATTTTCAGTTAAGGAATAACAATCATGGCGGTCTTTGAGTTAACTGCGACTGTTGCAGTTGTTGGAAACGACCAAAATAACGCTGCAAACCGCTGCAATCTGAAAGGCTTACGCCATGACAAAAACCCTGTGGATGAATGGTATAACCCGCCAAAGGGCTGACTCCTGCGACATTACTGTTTAATAGTACATTGACCAATGAACTTTTGCCTGCTTGGGTCGGCCCTACGACGGCGATTTGTAGTGGTTGATTCCGGTGACGAATTAATGAGCTGACCCTTGCGTATAAAGGCTTCAGCCAAAATCAATTGATCTATCCGTTGCTGATAGCTTGCTTTAATTGATTCATTGTTCGGTTGACTTAAAACTGTCTGGTAACGCTGTTTTAATAATTGGATAAATTCCAGCATAAAAGCTTAGCTCGGGTTATAATGACCAACCATTTTACTTTGTTTGGTGAACTGGTGTAATACAATAACCGATATACATACGGACCCGTACTTAACTTCGAGGTTATCTTTATGAAGAAACTATTTACTCTGCTGCTTATTCTTAGTTGCACAACCTTAATTGCCTGCGGTAAGGGGCAAGAAATAAACGGTCACAATACCCGTACCGCTTATAAATCTGTAAAAGCGATAAAAAATCGCTTGCCTGAAGATAGTCGCATTGAATACGAAGTGTCTTTTTGGACCATTCGCGATGCTAAAAAGGACGACAGCGAATTCCTGGATACTGTTGATGGTAAAAACCCAGAAGAAATCATTGCATTAGGCAAGGAAATTTATCAAGAACGAAAAAATGCCGGCTTTAAAGGTTATGCGCAGTATTCAAGCTGGGAGGAAATGATTGCTAAATTCGGCCAGGAAAGAATTGATCAGAATAAACCCAGAAGCAAAAACGCAGACCCTAAAGATAAAGCCAACGACCTGTTGTATAAGCTCTAAAATCACCTACCAGGCAAGGCTTTTTGATTAGTTAACACTGAAACAAATTGACTTGCCTCGGCAATGGTTTGTTCCATTGCCTGAATTAGTTGAGAAATATCGATACCGATTTCAATAAACTCATGCCTTAATGCCGCAATAGCCTGGGCATTAAGGTTGTGTTTTAAGTATAACACCTGATCTTTGAATGCTGCCAATACCGGATGGATTTTAGCTTCGGCTCTTTTCATAGACCTAATAAGCCGGGAATAATTTTGTCTGGCTATTTTTAGCTGCTGTTTACTATGAGCGCGAAAAGTGCGATTCGTATATTCATCAAGTTCTTGCTCCCATTCTAAAAATAACGCCTCACTCACCTCTTCTATCGCCTTGATTCTGGCGCTTACCGTATCGGATTTAGAACAGCAAAACTGATACTGTCTATTAAGCAGATTATATTTATGATCTAACGACGTTTCATTTACGCAGACCAAAGTCTTAAATCGTTCCAATGCATCCTCAAACTCATCCCGGGTTTCCTGAAGCCCCATACAGGCATGTTCAACCTGAGAGACAACTATATCCCGCTTATGTTCGCCTATCGATTCTCTGGCACTATAATAAACAGATCTGATTTTTTTTGAGAAGAAACCACTAATTAAATCTAAGAATTTTTTTGCAAGATCGTTCTGTGAGGATTTGTTATAGTCGGCCATTAGAACCTTTGTTCATTAATTATAGTTATCTTAAAAGAGCTATTCGCCAGAAAATTGCAAAACGATTTATCAACAATGTTTTGTTCGGCAAGTTCACGCACACTGAGGTCGCCATCAATATTAGCAGACTTCACCAATACAAGCTCCTTAGCCAAAAGCGTCTTAGCCAACCATGCCGCCAGACTGTCCGATGTTATATCCCAAGTGGCCTGAATACCGGCGCTATCAAGCTCAACAATATCTGGAGACCAGATTACAACTTTTTGCTGATTTAAGTGCTCATGAATAGCACTCAATGAACCGACTATAGAAAAATCCGGTTTAAGGCCATTTAATAACAAGGCCATCTGTTGCATCGCTAATAGCGCCATGGCATGAGCTGTTTTGTCATCGAACTGCCAGTGGTCCTGAGCCATCCTGACCTGGTCAGCAAAAGCACCGCCTCCGGGAACAATGATCACCGCCCTGCCCCTATATTTTTGCTCAATAGTGTTCAAGCACTTAATCAATGCTCCTGACTGAGTAAGACTGCCGCCAAGCTTTACAACAATCATCTTACCGTCAGTTGTTGCAGCAAATTAAGCATTGCCGCTGCTTTATCAAAACACTCCTGATATTCATCTTCGGCAACCGAATCATTGACGATACCGCCCCCTGCCCAAAAACGAATAGTGTTTTCCGAATGCACCAGCGTTCTGATGGCAATATTAGTGTCCATATTGCCATTAAAACCGATGTAGCCTATGGCGCCGCAATAAACACCTCGTCTGTTGGGTTCCAGTTCTTCTATGATTTCCATGGCACGAATCTTCGGTGCGCCGGTAATTGAGCCGCCCGGAAAACAGCTTTTCAACAAATCCAGTGCATGCTGATTTTCCGCCAGTATACCGGTTACGGTACTAACCAAATGATGTACGGTTGCATAGCTTTCCACATCAAATATCACCGGCACTTTTACAGAACCCTTCTTGCAGGTTTTACTGATATCATTGCGCAGCAAATCTACAATCATCAGGTTTTCTGCCCGGTCTTTTTTACTGCTTTCCAGGTTTTTAATCTGCTGCTGATCTTCCGAATAATCCTGTTTTCGAGGCCGCGTTCCTTTAATGGGTTTGGTTTCAACAACATTATCGGTAAGCTTCAAGAAACGCTCAGGCGATGAGCTTAGGATTTGCACCTCGGGTAAATTCAGGTAGCAACTGAAGGGTGCAGCATTTAATTTGCGTAGTGACTGGTAGGCCGTCCACGGATCACCCTCACAGGCAGCAACAAACCGCTGAGCCAGATTTACCTGATAACAATCGCCTTCCTTCAGATAATGTTTAATCCGGTTGAAAGCCTGGACATAGAAATCCTTGTCCATGTTGGATTTAATATCGCTAACGACCTTAAAAGCATCATGTTCTGGCTTCACTGGTAATTGGCTGAACTGCTCTTTCAAACCTTGCCATTTTCGAGCATCGCAATTCTGCCCTACCAGATAGCTTTTTTGCTGATGATGATCAACGATAACGGCCCACTCGTAGATCCCTACGGCCATTTCGGCAATATGTTCTGCATCCTCGGCAATGACAGGAAGCGTCTCCAGTCGGCGGGCTAAATCATACGAGAAATAACCCATGGCTCCGCCATTAAAAGGCAAATCATCAAAACCTGTATAATCGGGCAGGAGTTGTTGTTTAACCAGATCAAACGGGTTTTCAGTGGATTTTATAGCAACGCCGTTACGGGTAATCTCCGTAGTGTCGCCATGCGTAACTAAAGTGCACACAGGATCAGCAGCGATAATGTCATATCGGCCTTGATTGCTGTAGGGATAACCGCTATCCAGAAAAACCGCCCAGGCTTTTCCAGAAATTGCGGAAAATAGTTCTGCACTATCAGCAAAGTAAGGAAGCGGAGCAGTAAGTTGATTCGGTGACGACATTTAAGGGGTAGCCTGATTGAGGGGGCTTGTGGATGCGTTTTATATTAACAATGCAAAATAAATCGGGATTATTTAATAGTAGGGTGAGCAGTTTTTTTTGCCTTCCTTACCTGTTTAATCTGGAGATTACTTGCCAATAAATTGTCCAAATGCTCGACTGCCTTCGCCAGTTTTTATAGTATCAATCACTTTCAAGGTTCTGGCATCGATAACCGAAACATTGCTATCAAACCAGTTAGCCACATACACATGCCGGTCATCTGAATGAGTGCTGATACCTTCCGGTTTTTCGCCCACCGTAATCAAACCGATTTCTTTTAATGTTTCCGTATCAATGACAGAAACAGAACCGTCATCCTGATTGGTGACAAACAGGCGGCTGTCATTCAGTGCCAGCGCTGCTGCATAAGGCAGCATATTAACCTTCACCGTCGCGATAGGCTGCATACTTGCGGCCTCCAACACGGTCACATCATCGCTTTGTACGTTGGCGACATAAATTCGCTCGCCTCTGGAATCTATGGTAAGTCCAAAAGGATGCGTGCCAACCTGAGCCGTTTTTTTGATCGTCAATTTATTAAGATCGATCTTGGAAACTGAATTGCTGATTCGGTTGGCAACATATAACCAACGATTATCAGGACTGACTACCAGGCCTGACGGCGATTCACCTACGCCTATGGTTTTAATGATTTTCAGACTGTCTGCATCGATTACAGAAACAGTATTTTTGTACCAGTCCGCGACATATATCCGCTTACCGTTGGAGCCAACGGCAATGCCTAATGTTCCGTCATTGACTGCAACCCTGGCAATGACCTCACCTTTTTTTGTATCTAAGACGGCAAACCCTTTAGCTTCCGGCGTACTGATGTAAATCCTGCTGCCATCCGGTGAAGCTGCGACGCCGGCAGGCTTGCCTTGAACAACAATAGTATCAACCACCTTGCCTTTTTCAGTATCGATAACAGAAACACTGTCTCCCAGTTGGTTACTGATGTAAGCAAAAGGCGCAGCGGCAAGCGGTGTAGATAAAAAAGCTGTAGCGATGCAAATCGCTACAGCCTTACCGCCAAGGATGGTGTGTATGCCGCAAACCAGCCGGGAGCTGGTGCGGCGGTAGTTAACTTGAAACACTAACGAACCTTATTTTTCAGCCAAAGCTTTCAGATTTTGCAATCCTGACTTCAAAAGAGCTGTCACTGCTGTATTAGCTGCTTCTTCATTCATTTCTTCAGGTGGATTGTTGTTCATGTAGGCACGGTAATAACCTGCTTTCCAGGACACGACAGTAGTGTCACCGTTAGCTGTCAAATCAATGCTTGCTGCATAGTTGTCTACAGGTAATACAGGCACTTTTTCTTCAACACCGGCATGAGTGATGGTTTTTGCAGTGCTCATATCGGTAATTTTGTAAGCATATGACATGGCTTTATCATCATGCTTTTTCAATTCTTCTGTAATTGTACCGCCATCTTTTAAAGTCAGAACGCGGATTGAACCCTTCTCATTGCCCTTATCTACTGTTACGCTTTTTACTTCTGGCAGCCAGGACAAATCACCATAATCCTTAATGATAGCCCAGACTTTTTCAGCAGGTGCATTGATGGTGATTTCTTCTTCGGCTTTTTGACGTACAGGGCCGTGTGCATTGGCTACTGCCGTAAAAAGGAACAACAAAACCGAAACAAACAAAGTAATTTTCTTCATATTAATTTCCTTAATGGGAACATAAAAACTGAGCTGCACATTATATGACAACTAAGCGATGCAAGCATCTGCTTAGCACATTTTAAACGCATCTTATGCGCGGACGGTTCATCTTGGATGTTTCCAGTACGGTAAATTTTATTTGGTAATGCCAAGCCGTTCCATTTTCTCAACCGCATAAGCATTCAAGGCATCAATGATATCCTGATTAACATTTTTGTCGCTACGCAGCTCCTGCAATCGACTGAAATAGGCATCGAGTAAAATTCCCGCACCCGGTTGACGACCGGTTAAGCGGTTAACACAAAACTCGTTCCATCTGAGCGCCTCATCTGAACTCAGCGTTTCCGGATAATTACGGGCTCTGTATCTGAACAGCATTTCCGGTAAACGGGCATCAGCAAAATCGAATGCAGCTTTAGTTAATTGTTCAACAGGCATGACTCTGATCCTGGTCATCTTCTGTTTATCCGTCTCAGGGAAAAAACCGCCGCTATAAATTTCAAGATCGGGGTCAGAGTCCTGTTCGTCATAGGTCTGGCCACTAAAAACCTGGGCTAATTTTTCAGCTAATCCGGTTACTGCTTTAATCTTTTCAATATTTACCTGACATAGCGCTAAATTAATTTCCAGACGTAGCTCGTCATCCGGTCTGATCACAGAAATAGGAGCTAAAACCGGGCATTTGTTAATATGCACCGTTTTTAACGGTATTCTCGCCACGCCTTCCGGCAAGTCATCTGTCGCGGTAAAAATTCTTTGCTGAATTTCTTCCGGAGATAAAGATAGCATCGGCTCAGGATCAACAGACAGATCATAAACTATAATTCCGTTGCTATTGGTGGGGTGTTTGCAAACTGGAAGCACTATGGCAAGACAATTTTTAACGGCGGGATATTTGCCTGAAATATGCACCACAGGTTTAAAACTGCCAAATTGAAGTAAATTAAGCGCCTCGGCCTTAACCCGGTGTTGCAACAGGAACTGGTAGAGTTTTGGTTGGGCTTGTTTAACCAATCTAGCTATTGCTATGGTGGCGTGAACATCTGAAAGCGCATCATGCGCTGCTTCATGAGCGATGTTATTGGCCTTGGTTAATTGATCCAGCCTGAAACTGGGTCTTGCCCTCTTCATTGACCGGCCATATTATGCCTTCAGGACGTAGTGCTCTCGCCGCCCTAACTACATCGATGATATCCCAGCGAGAATTACCATTCTGCCATTCCCGTGCGTAGGGATCATAGAAATTACGGTAAAGACAGTTGCGGGTGACTTCATCATCAAAACGAAGACTGTTATAGCCGAGAGTACAGGTGTTTGGCTGCGATAGTTGCTCGTGTATCAGGCGAATAAATTCTGCTTCGCATACGCCTTTCTCTTCAGCAAGTTGTGGGGTGATGCCTGTAATTAAACAGGCATCAGGGTTAGGAAGACAATCTGCCGCTGGTTTGCAATAAACAACCAGTGGATCATCTACAATATTAAAATCAAAATCGGTACGAATGCCGGCAAATTGAACTGGCCTGTCTTTTCTGTGGATCAATACCGAATGTTTCGTAGTCATGCCAATAAAAGGTTTGTGAATTACCCACTGCTTTAATCGTAATGAATTGAAGCCAAAGCCCTTAATACATCAGTGCGACTAACAATTCCTACCAATTCAGCTATCCTGAAACACTGGAAAACTTCTGATTGGAGACTGCTGAAATTGTTCAGCCAAATCTACGATACTGGAATCGGCATTGACGCTAATGGTTTCTGAAGTCATAAATTCGCCAACCTTTCCGCTCATGCTTTGATTGTAGGCACTTTCCAGAACAACTCGCATAACATCTTTTTCAGAAAACATACCTAGCAAGTGTCCGCGCTGATCAACAACGGGAGCACTGGTTATTTTATGATCCAGCAATTTCTTCACTGGCATCAATTACATCAGTATCTTTAGTAAGTGTAACCAATCTTTTCGACATATACTCTGCAACAGTAATTTTTGCCAGCATAATGAACTCCTCGTTGTTGTTTATTATAAATGGACTGCTGAATTACAAGTCATCCTTGACTGCTTACGCTTAGTTAAACGTTTCCTTCAGCTTCCATTTTCTTTCTTTTATCACATTTCTCTACGCAAACACAATTCCCATTGTTTACTCCGCCGCATGATCCTTTGATAGCGCGTCTGCCAAAAATAACGCCTATCGCCATAATCGCAATAACAATAAGCGATAAAAACAAAAGTCACTAAAAAATAAGTCATGATATCACCTCGTAAAGTAGATAAAGGCTGACGTACTGTTTTCGTCAAGCCCTGCATCGATTTTAATAATACTGGTTTATGGTACTGCACTGCAAATTAATAACTTTCATCGGGCAAGCACCATAACTGCATTTGCTCATTAATAATAAAGGCCGACAATAAAAAAACGAGGAGCAGGTCAAGCCATACTCCTCGTCTATTCATTAACCAGAACTTTCATCTCCTCCAAAATAAGGTTTCGAGGAGATGGAAGCCTAATTAATTAACCGCCAAAGTCATCCAGGAAGATATTCTCTGGCTCAACTCCGTTCTCCAACAGCATATTGATCACGGAAGAGTTCATGATTGGAGGTCCGCACATGTAGAACTCGCAATCTTCTGGAGCCGGATGGTTTTTAATGTATTCTTCAAAGAGAACATTATGAATAAATCCGGTATAACCTTCCCAGTTATCTTCCGGCAACGGATCAGACAAGGCGACATGCCATTCAAAATTGTCATTTTCTTTGGCCAGCATGTCGAAATCTTCTACATAGAACATTTCGCGTTTACTACGCGCACCATACCAGAAGGTCATTTTACGCTTGGACTTCAGTCTGCGTAATTGATCAAAGATATGCGAACGCATCGGCGCCATACCTGCACCACCACCGATAAAGACCATTTCATTTTCTGTGTCTTTAGCGTAGAACTCGCCGTAAGGCCCAGAAACAATACATTTATCGCCGGGTTTCAGGTTAAATATATAAGAAGACATGATGCCTGGCGGTACGCTGTCTGGAGCACCTGGAGGCGGTGTCGCAATACGCACGTTCAGCATGATTTCTTTTTCTTCTGGATAACTTGCCATCGAATAAGCACGTAAGGTAGGCTCTTTTACGTCTGAAACATAACGCCACAAATCGTATTTATCCCAATCTTCACGAAACTTATTTTCAATATCAAAATCAGCATATTTCGCAACGTGCGGAGGACATTCAATCTGAATATAACCGCCGGCGCGATACTTGATTTCTTCACCTTTAGGCAGTTCCAGAACGAGCTCTTTAATAAAGGTGGCAACGTTATGGTTTGATTTGACAGTACATTCCCATTTCTTAACGCCGAAAACATCGTCTTCGACTTCAATGTTCATGTCATGTTTTACAGTAACCTGGCAGGAAAGACGTTCGCCTTCCGCTGCTTCGCGCTTAGAAATGTGTGACAATTCAGTTGGCAGAATCTCGCCGCCGCCTGAAAGCACCTTGACTTTACACTGACCGCAAGTCCCGCCGCCACCGCATGCGGATGACACGAACAAGCCGTTATCAGCCAATGCGGTTAATAATTTTGACCCTGCAGGCACATGAACTTTCTTCTCATCATTGATCAGAATTTCAACATCCCCCGCAGCAACCAATTTGCTTTTGGCGCCGATAATAACAAAGACCAGCGCAATCACAAAAGCTGTGAAAATAATAATCCCTAATGCAATTTCCAGCATTACGATACCTTCTTAAAGTTGAATTCCAGAGAAAGCCATGAAGCCAAGAGACATCAGACCCGCAGTAATAAATGTAATGCCCAGACCTTGTAAACCAGCTGGTATATCACTGTATTTGAGTTTTTCGCGCACACCGGCCATAACCGTAATGGCCAACGCCCAGCCTAATCCGCTACCAACACCATACGTGACACTTTCACCAAAGTTATAGTCGCGCTCAATCATGAATAGACTGCCGCCAAGAATCGCGCAGTTTACAGTGATCAATGGGAGAAACACGCCCAAAGCAAAATACAAGGCAGGAAAAAACTTATCCAGAATCATTTCCAGGATTTGGACCAAGGCGGCAATCATACCGATACAACTTAATAAAGCTAAAAAGCTTAAATCAACGCCGGTAATACCCATCCAGGATAAAGCATCTTCCTTTAACAACGTATGGTAAACGAAGTTATTGGCTGGAACAGTAATGGCCTGAACAACCATTACAGCTATGCCTAAACCCATAGCGGTTGGAATTTTCTTTGAAACCGCCAGGAACGTACACATTCCCAAGAAGAAAGAAAGCGCCAGGTTTTCAATAAAAACCGCTTTTACAAATAAACTAACGTAAGCTTCCATTAGTGATGCCCTCCTTCACCATGCGCAATCGACATAATTTTGAAATCTGCCTTTTCAACCTGTTTCGGCTTCCATTGACGGACGCCCCAGATGATCAAACCGATGATAAAGAACGCGCTCGGTGGTAACAACATCAACCCATTAGGATCATACCAGCCGCCATCCTTTGATAACTTGATAATTTCAATACCGAGTAATTTACCGGAACCGAACAGTTCTCTGAAAAATGCCACGACAATTAAAATCAAGCTATAACCCAAGCCGTTACCGATACCATCCATAAAGCTTTCTAATGGTGGATTTTTCATCGCATAACCTTCAGCACGTCCCATAACGATACAGTTGGTGATAATCAAACCAACGAATACCGATAGTTGCTTGCTGACTTCATAAGCGAAGGCTTTCAATACCTGGTCCACTACGATAACCAATGAAGCGATAATGATCATTTGCACAATAATCCGGATACTGCTTGGAATATGGTTTCTGATTGCACTAATTGCCGCACTGGAAAACGCCGTCACCAAAGTCAAGGCAAGCGCCATGATCAGCGAGGTTGACATCTGTGATGTTACCGCTAACGCCGAACAAATACCTAGAACTTGTAAAGTAATAGGGTTGTTATCAACCAACGGTTCGATCAGTACTTTTTTTGTTTCGTCGTTTAAAATTTCACTCATGATTTACCCCCCGCTCTTACTTTAGCTATATACGGTGCAAAACCTTCTTTGCTCATCCAGTATCTAACCAAGTTAGTTACGCCAGTACTGGTTAATGTCGCGCCGGCAAGACCATCTACCTGATATTGAGAACCCGGTTTGCTATTATCTACCACACCTTTAATCAGACTTAAGGCAGGTTCACCAATCTCAGCTTCAGCAATTAAACCTTTTTCCATAGAAGGTTGATCGGTTTCAGCATAGACTTTTTTACCTTTCCATAGCGCACGCCAGTTAGGGTTGACAACTTCACCACCCAGTCCCGGTGTTTCAGCTTGATCATAAAAGTTGATGCTTTGCACGGTTTGCCCATCAGCCTCTAATGAAAGAAAGCCATACAAGGTAGACCACAATCCATAACCATGCACAGGCAGAATAATCGACTTAATAACACCGCCTTCTTTTACCAGAAACACTTTGGCTACTTTAGCTTTTACCCGGATATGAGCAATGTCTTTATCCTTAGGGATGGCAACACTTTGGTCTGGATCTTTTGCGGCTTTACGTTGATCGTATTGAGCCACATCCATACCTTCAACGTAATCGCCAGTTTCCAAATTGACGAGTTTTGCTTCGATTTTTTCTGCAAACTCAGCATCAATATCCTTGCCTTCTTCAAGCAGACCGGCAACATCAAGGATATTCTTCTTCATGTCCAGTTCTTTGTTATGTATCTGCAGAGGTTTTAAGGCAACTGCTGCAAAAGAAACAAGGATCGCACAAACCAAACAAAGAGAAAGCGCTATAGCAATAGTTTTTTCTAAGCTATCATTGCCTAAAGCAAGGATTTTATCCCTGTATATTTTGAATTTTTCGTAATGCTCACATTTCTTTTTTTCGTTAGGCATGGCGTTTCATCCTTCTTCTAATATTTGCCTGAACTACAGTGTAATCAATGATAGGCGCAAACATGTTGGAAAATAGAATTGCCAACATAATGCCTTCTGGAAATGCCGGATTAACAACTCTGATTAACACGGTCATACATCCAACCAAACCGCCAAATACCCAGCGACCTGTGTCAGTCATCGCTGCACTCACAGGGTCAGTGGCCATATAAACCATACCAAAAGCAAAGCCTCCAACAGTCAGATGCCAGTACCAAGGAAATGCAAACATGGGATTGGTGTCACTGCCAATAAAATTAAACAATAGTGATGTTGCAACCATCCCGGCAAACACGCCGCCCATAATGCGATATGAGGCAACTCGCGTATAAAGCAGGAATGCCGCGCCAATCATAATGGCCAAGGTCGAGGTTTCACCCAGACAGCCTGGTTCAAAGCCAAAGAAGGTTTGCATCCAGCTATAATTAGCTGCATAAACAGCATCAAGACCACCGTTTGCTGCCAGACCTAATGGTGTTGCAGCCGTGAAGCCATCAACCGCGACCCAGACAGCATCACCGGAAATAGAGGCTGGATAGGCGAAATATAAAAACGCACGTCCAGTCAAAGCAGGATTAAGGAAGTTTTTACCTGTACCGCCGAATACTTCTTTACCGATAACAATACCGAATGAAATACCCAGAGCAACCTGCCATAAAGGCATATCAGGAGGCATAATCAATGTATATAACATTGAAGAAACCAAAAAGCCTTCGTTAACTTCATGACCGCGTACAGTCGCAAACAGCACTTCCCAAACGCCGCCAACAGCCAGTGTTACGATGTAAATAGGCAAGAAGTACAAAGCACCATGGACCATGTTAGAAAATGGATTAAGCGTACTATAGCCAAATATCATCATGGGGATACTGCGCCAGTTTTCTGCCTTTTCCAGCCCCATTGCTTCCATGGCTAAATTAGCTTGATAGCCCGTGTTATACATGGCCATCAAAATACAGAAAAATGTTGCGATTACAACAAAGGTCATCGTCCGTTTCAGGTCATTACCATCACGAACATGCGTTGTTCCGCGCGTTACATCAGCCGGTGTATAGATAAAAGTATCCACCATCTCATAGAGACCGTAATACTTCTCAAATCGTCCGCCTTTTGTAAAATGCGGCTCTATGCTATCTAAAATTTCTCTAGCCGACATTATCCTTCCTTCTCAATTTTAGTTAAATTCGCTCTCAGAACAGGACCGAAGTCATGTTTACCTGGATCCACAAAAGTAAATAAGGAGACATCTTCCTCATCAAGTTCTAAACAACCTAATAATTGAGCCTGATCTGTGTCACCAACAACTAATGCTTTCAGTAGTGGCGTTGGCAAAATGTCCATAGGCATCACTGTTTCATAAACACCAACAGGAACAATTGCTCTGTTACTGCCATTTTTATCAGTTGTAAACCGGAACTTGCGATAGGTATTGCGATAAATGCTTGAGGTATAAACATTCATGGCTGAATATTTATCATCACCAGGAGCAAGCCAACCAAACAATTCACGATGACGGCCTTCTTCCAACGCTGAGACCTGATTGCTGTAGCAGCCCAAATAGGCAGCCCAATCCGCAGCAAGATGTCCATATAACACTGAACCAGAAATCACTCGGTTTTCAACATTCTCCAGTTCACCATCAACCAGGTCATTGATGTTAGCGCCTACCCGAGTACGAATTAATCTTGGTTTTTTGACTGTTGGACCCGCTAATGAAACGACTCTTTCGACATTTATTTCGCCTGTTGTAAATAATGCGCCAATTGCCATAACTGCCTGATAATTCAGGTGCCAAACAAATTTCTCTGCATTTACAGGATCAATGAAATGAATATGCGTACTGGGCAAGCCGGCAGGATGAGGCCCAGCAAACTCAGCAACCTGTACTGAATTTGCATCGCCTGTCGCAATATCAGCGCCAGTAGCTTTACAAACGTAGGTCTTACCCTCAGTAAGTCTGGAAATAACCGCCAAACCATTTACAAAATCATTGCCACGCATTTTAATGATAACCGCAGGATCGGCCGCTAATGGGCTGGTATCAATTGCGGTAACAAAAATGGAGCTTGGTTTGCTGTCTACAGCAGGAATTTTGCCATAAGGACGGGTGCGAATTGATGTCCACAATCCAGAGGCCAATAAATTTTCTGTAACTTGTTCTGCTGTTAAATTATTTAATTCAGAAACATCGTATTTTGTAAATGTCTCCTGTTCTGAGCCTTTCAGCTCAATAACCACAGACTGCAAAACTCGTTTTGCACCGCGATTAATGGATAGAACAACACCCGCACCGGGCGAAGTAAAATTAACACCAGGATTCTTCTTGTCAGTAAAGAGTATCTGGCCAAGCTTGACCGCATCGCCTTCACTGACCATCATTGTAGGCTTCATGCCTACATAATCCATCCCAAGAATCGCAACGGAATTAACCTTATTGCCATCCTCAATAACTTGTTTAGGCTGCCCAGTTATAGGTAGATCCAAACCTTTTTTAATAGTAAATTGCATAGTTAATAGCCTGCTCTCCAAACAAGTTGCGGCGAAACCACCCCCTTATTTCAGACCCGAACAAAATAAGAGGCACATTAAGACGTTAAACCCCGGCATTACACCATAAAAACAATGATTCCTCAACTCGCAGAAGCCGCTTAATATCTAATTTCTTAATAAGAAAACCGACATTGACCACGAATGAACAATGATAGCAATTTGTGTTCAGAAAAGCCCGGCATCAGAAGCTCAATAGACAAGGAAGCTAACTCATTGATAACTCGTACCTATCAATGACTAGGCTTTTTATTAGGATTAATCAAATACCCACAGTCGATTGATTGTTTGTTTTTGAAGCCATGAAAAAACTACCCGAATCCATATTTAAGTCCAATTTGATCTTTCCCCCGATTTTACGGATACACGGCTAAGAGAGTAATCGATAATCTCGAGGTGCCCAATGAAAACCAAGAAAGAAGAAAGCATCCAATCAGCCTGCAAAAAATAGACAGCACAGTTTAAGGGGCAATTTCTTGAGCATGCAGATCCATTATGCCGTACCAAAGACGGATCAGAATTTGGTATTGCAGAGTCCATGTCGTATGCGTGGCGAGCAAAAAGCCGACAAACCGGTCAGTCATTTGAATATCAATAATTGCAGCCAGCAGAAATAGCCCGCCTTAAGCGAGAAAATGTCCAACTGGAAGACGAGGTGACTTTTCTAAAAAAAGCGGCAGTGTGCTTTGCAAAACAGTTCAAGTATAAGACAAGAGACTTTTCTGTGAGCAGGATGAGCCATATGGTCGAGGTATCAGGCGGCGGCCACTCAGGGCAATATCAATCAAACCCTGTAAAAATCTTTATACCATTCAACAAAATTATTAATACCGTCTTCGAGTAATGTTGCAGGTTTATACCCCAAATCATTCACTAAATCCGAAACGTCCGCATAGGTATCAGGAACATCTCCAGGCTGCAGGGGGAGCATATTCTTTATAGCTTCTTTACCTAAACATTTTTCCAGCGTTTCAATGAACTTTAGCAGATGAACAGGATTATTGTTACCTATGTTATATAACCGGTAAGGGGCCATGCTTGTACCCGGATCAGGATTTTCACCTGCCCAACCTGGATTAACTTGTGCCGGTTTATCAATAACTCTGATGACACCTTCAACAATATCGTCTATATACGTAAAATCACGGCGATGATTGCCGTAATTAAATACATCTATCGGTTTTCCTTCGATAATATTACGGGTAAACATGAACAGTGACATATCCGGCCTTCCCCATGGACCGTAAACTGTAAAAAAGCGCAAGCCGGTTGTCGGAAGATGATAGAGATGGCTATAGGTATGAGCCATCAATTCATTGGCTTTTTTACTGGCTGCATACAACGAAACCGGGTGGTCGACATTGTCATGGATTGAAAACGGCATCTTGGTATTTGCCCCATAAACGGAGCTGGATGATGCATACGCCAAATGCTCGATAGCATTATGTCTGCATCCTTCTAAAATATTGATGAATCCGACTATATTAGAGTCTATATAAGCATGCGGGTTGGTTATCGAATATCTTACCCCTGCCTGAGCCGCCAGATGCATAACTCTTTGCACATTTTCCCTGGCAAAAAGATTCTCTACCGCTTGCTTATCCGCAATTTCAAGTTTTATAAATTTAAAACGCTCGTAACCACGCAACCGTTCCAATCTTGCCAGCTTCAAATTAACATCATAATAGTCATTAAGATTATCTATCCCAACAACCTCATCACCCCGCTCTAACAATCTAATGCAAAGCGCTGAACCTATAAACCCGGCTGCCCCTGTTACCAATATCCTCAAAATTCACTCTCCATTTCATTATAGATAAGCATAGAAACGATTTACAAAAAACCAGCCGCCTCTCGTTTTTGATCTTGCCTTGATTATACGGACACTTAGCCAAGAGACCATTTTGGCTTCAAAAGCTTCTCGGCGGAGACAGCCTGATTCTGAGTGCAGCCTTTTGCAATTGCAATATACTTCAATATAGTCGAATACATGGCGCTTTGCTTCTGCACGAATCAAAAAATTCCCTCCATGTATGGCTTCGCACTCAAGAACTTGTTCCTTAAACTGTACTGCCTATTTTTTGCGGGCTGATTAGCTGCTTTCTTCTTTCTTGGTTTTTAAAACGGAATATCATCGTCAAAATCGTCATAATCTGGCGGTGGTGGAGGCGTAGCTCCTGAATTATATTGAGGTGCTGATTGCTGAGGTTGATTGGTTGATTTTGATGATGGCGCTGAATATCCGGCCTGTGGTTGATCACCGCCGAAGTTGGTAGTGCCCCCGCTACGACTGCCCAGCATTTGCATTTCTTCGGCAATAATTTCAGTAGAGTAGCGGTCTTGACCATCCGGACCTTGCCATTTACGCGTTTGTATACGCCCCTCCACATAGACTTGACTGCCCTTTTTTAAGTATTCTCCCGCCACTTCAGCCAATCGGTTAAAAAATACAACTCTGTGCCATTCCGTAGCATCTTTTCTTTCACCCGTTTGCCTGTCTTTCCATCTTCTTGTTGTAGCTAAACTGATATTTGTTACTGCGCCGCCAGTTGGCATATAGCGAACTTCAGGGTCTGCCCCCAGATTTCCAATCAACATAACTTTATTGAGCATGTGTTCTCCTAAAATTTTATTGTCTAATGACAATAAAATTTGTCATTGAATCTTATAGTTTTTAACCCGGCAATTGCTCCTGCATCGCCAACTCTTGGTGTGCGCCCTTCCCCACATAATCCACACATATGAAGTGAATGCAGATATTGTATAAGTCCATGAATAATGTAGGAGCAATCACCTGTTCATGCAATCGAACACCTCTCCATTTTTTTAATAAAGCAAGAACATTGCACTTATCATCTATCATTCAGGATATCTCTTTTCGGCAGAAAAGGTGGTTTTTATACCTGTGTTGTACAAAATTTCTCCACTAACTCCGTAAAAACATCCGGTTGCTGTACATGCAACCAATGTCCGGCGTTGGGAATGGTGCTAATCGATGCCCTCTGGGAAGAGTACACCTACATCTTCTACCGTGACATAACTTGAATCCGCTCCTGCGATAACTAACGTTTTTCCAGCAAAAGGCTCTAAATGATCCGTATCTAGGAAAGGCTACGATGTTCGGCGCCATTTGGTAAAAAATATCCAGATCTATTCTCCAGCAATACTCGCCATTTTTTAGCAAAAGATTCTGCAACAGAAACTGGCGATAGCTCAGCTCAGGAATAGCCGAAGCAAGCAGTTCCTCTGCTTGCTTTCGATTGCTGATTTCCGCTAGCGGCAGTGCTTTTAATGCCTGTATGGTGCTGTTAAAGCTGTGCTTGTAACTGACTGGCGCAATATCCGCAACAATTAAATGATCTACAGTGCCGGGATAATTAAGCGCAAACCACATGGCAACCTTGCCGCCCATGCTATGTCCCAGCAAATTGGCTGTTTTCAATCCTCGGCTTTCCATAAACCGTAACAAATCCGCTGCCATGGCCGGGTAATCCATTACCGGATGATGGGGAGATGCACCATGATTGCGCATATCCAGCACGTACACATGAAATTTGGCTGACAGTTTTTCCGCTATTTGCCGCCAGTTACGGGAGGACGCGAAAAAACCATGCAGAATAATAAGCGGGCTATTATCCGGATTGCCAAATTCCTCAAAAGCCAGTTCTACGGTTTCCATCAGGCAAAAACGAATAGTGCGCCCATCAGGCCGCCAAAAATACCGCCCCACACAACCAGCCAGCCCAGATGCTCGCGAATGATGGACTGAACCATCTCTTTAACCAGTTGCGGCGTTAATTCACTCAAGCGCTTATCGATCACTGTTTCAATTTTGCCGATAATATCTTCACCGATTTTGTGAGCATCCAAACCCTGCTTCAGGGCTGCTTTAAATCGATCCGATTCAACCATTTCAGTCAGGGTGATTTTCATTTTTGCAGTAAACGGCTCTTTCAAAGGCACTAAGGCTTCTTCGCCCCCCATCATCATCAGCATGCCGCCAAAAGAAGAACCCATGATCGACGATACCAACCCCTCATAAACCTTGTCATAATCGACTGCATTCAACAAAGGCTCCAGATTTAACAGTGTTTTGCCTTGTTGTTCCTCAGTTTCTATAAACTGTTCGATGTTGTTTGCAGTAAAAAACTGCTGCATCATGAGCTGTTTGATAGAGTATTTAAATTCTTCAAACCGATCCGGTATCACTCCTGAACCGTATAAAAAAGGTACTTTCTCAAATAACATGTAAATAGCCAACCAATTGGTAATTGCCCCGGAAAGCGCAAAAAAACCTATGGATTTGATTAAGTCCTGCTGCACCGGGGAAATATAGCCGACGGCAATAATTACAACGGAGATAAAATTAGTGATAAAGCTTTTGTTCAATAATTCTTTCATTTTATAAATATATAGATCTGTGAGTGCTTTCAATCATTTCAACTGAAAACCCAATGGCGCAACTATTGGTCATAAGGAAAGGTTTAGAGAAAACCGAAGTATTGATGCTGAATTATAATAGAAAGCCGGACAGCAAGCTGTCCGGCTTTGTATGAGCTTGTATTAACGGTTGTTTTGTAACGCTGCAATGCGCTCTTCTAATGGTGGATGGCTCATAAACAATTTGCTCATGCCTCCACCGTTAATACCAAAAGCCGCTAATTGTCCGGGCAGGTCTTGCGCCTCATGTCCACGCTGTAACGCACGCAAGAGCGCCGATCATTTTTTCGCGTCCGGCTAGGTTTGCACCACCTGCATCGGCCCTGAATTCTCTGTAACGGGAAAACCACATAACCAGCATGGAGGCCAGAAATCCCAAGGCAATTTGTGCAACCATCTGAGTGATGTAATAAGCCGGACCATAGCCGCGTTCGGTTTTAAAAACAACACGGTCAACAACGTGACCGATGACAGTGGCAAAAAAGTATACGAAGGTATTTACCACACCCTGCATTAAGGCCATGGTTACCATATCGCCGTTGGCAACATGAGTGATTTCATGACCGACCACCGCTTCCACTTCATCGGCATTCATGTTTTGCAGCAAACCGGTACTAACCGCTACCAGCGCGCTGTTTCTGTTCATGCCGGTAGCAAAGGCATTGGCTTCAGGGGTCTGGAAAATACCGACTTCAGGCATACCGATTCCGGCCAGTTTGGCCTGTTTAGCCACGATATCCACTAACCAGTGTTCAGTCTGGTTTTGCGGTTGCTCAATGACGTGCACGCCCATCGCACTTTTTGCAGACCATTTCGACATGGCCAGAGAAATGAATGAACCGGTCATGCCGATCACTGCCGACATGACCAACAAGAGCGTTAAGATCAAGATCAATGCCTTGCGCATCTAAAGTGCCGCTTAAGCCCAAGAGACTAAAAACAATACTGATAACAACCATTATTGCAATATTGGTTGCCAGAAAAAGAAAAATTCGCATCATGTGTTATAGCCTCGTGATAAGTTGATGTTTGATTTATATGGGGATTGAATAACTAAATTCCAACCCTTCTCAGAGTGATAATATAGCGCAAAGTTTATTTATAGAGGTTATTGTCATGTATTTTTTAAAAGCAATATTGTTCCTTTGCTTTTACTTAACCCTTGGTTAGCCTTTGCGCAGCAAAGCAATTACCAGGATATTCTAAAACAACTGCATTTACCTGACGGCTTCACTACTATCTATTTATGCCGATAACGTACCGAATGCACGCAGTTTGGCCTTGGGTGATAACGGCGTTGTTTTTGTCGGCACAGGACGTGAAGGCAAGGTCTATGCAGTGCAGGATAGCAATAATGACGGCGTAGCCGAACAGACGTCATATCATCGCCACCAATCTAAATATGCCTAATGGCGTTGCCTACAAGGACGGATCGCTTTATGTCGCAGAAATTAATCGTATTATTCGTTTTGACCACATTAGCCAACAATTTAGTCTAATCCGCCCAAACCCGTTGTAGTCTATGACCAATTTCCGTCAGACAAGCATCACGGCTGGAAATATCTGCGTTTTGGCCCCGATAACAAGCTGTACACAGCCGTCGGCGCGCCCTGCAATATTTGTAATCCTGAAAAAGAAATTTACGCCTCGCTGGTCAGATTAAATCCGGATGGCAGCGATTTTGAGATTATTGCCCGAGGCATCAGAAATACGGTAGGTTTTGATTGGCAACCAGGGACGAATGCTTTGTTTTTTACCGATAATGGCCGCGATTATTTAGGTGATGATCTGCCGCCTGATGAACTTAACCAATGGTCTGTTAAAGGAGAACATTTTGGCTATCCCTATTGCCATGGTGGCGAGATTCCTGATCCTGAATTTGCCGCCGATAAAAAATGCCAGCAATTTACCGCACCCGCATGGAAATTTAAAGCACATATCGCACCGTTAGGATTACGCTTTTATCAGGGCAAGCAATTTCCGGCCGAATACAAAAACCAGTTATTTGTCGCGCAGCATGGCTCCTGGAATCGAACTGAACCGCAAGGCTATCGCGTTGTTTTAGTGAAATTTAACCAGGATCAACCCGGTTTCAGAACAGGATTTTATCAGCGGCTGGCTAACCAAGGACGGCAAGGTGCTTGGACGTCCTGTGGATATTCTGGAACTGCCGGATGGCAGTCTGTTGATTAGTGATGACAAGCTGGGCGTTATTTATAAAGTCTCATACAAGGGAAAACATGAAAAAACAATTTGAAATTCTCGATAAGGAAATCGTCTATCAGGGATTTTTCCGCATGGAAAAATATCGTCTTGAAACATACCCTGTATGCAGGCGGCTGGAGCGCTGAAATAGGTCGTGAATTGTTCGTGCGCGGCAGTTGCGTTGCTGTTTTGTTATATGACCCCGCATGCCGATAAAGTTGTACTGATCGAACAGTTCCGGGCAGGCGCCATTTTACAGCCGGATAGGGCCTGGCTGGTGGAAATTGTTGCCGGAGCCATAGAAGAAGGCGAAACCGCCGAGGAAGTCGCTTACCGGGAATCGCTGGAAGAAGCTGGCTGTGAAATTCAGGAATTGATGGTCATCAATGAGTTTTACACCACGCCGGGTGGATCGTCTGAACGAATCACGTTGTTTTGCGGCAAAGTGGATTGCACAGATGTCAATGGCATTCATGGTCTGGATCACGAGGATGAAGATATATTGGTACGCGCCGTTGATTTCGATGAAGTCTATCAAATGGTGGAGATCAAAAGATAGAATCTGCGATTCCGATTATCGCCATCCAGTGGCTGGCATTGAACAGACAGCAGCTTAAGCAGAAATGGGGAGCATAGGAGGTGCTTAAGTAGTCACACTTGCACTCAAAAAAAAGCTCCACAAGTCAATTTTGCGGAGCTTTTTTTAATCAACAATTAATCAATTATTTTACATTTCTCGCGAGAAGCATCTACTCGGTCTCGAAGCTCCTTTCCTGGTTTAAAATGCGGCACATACTTCTTTGATAATGCTACAGATTCACCAGTCTTTGGATTACGCCCCATACGAGGTGGTCGTAAGTGCAGAGAAAAACTACCAAAACCTCTAATCTCTATTCTTTCACCGGAAGATAATGCCTGATTCATTTTCTCAATGATGCATTTTACCGCCATCTCTACATCTTTAAGAGCCAGATGAGGTTGTTTTTTAGCAAGAGCTTCAATTAATTCGGATTTTGTCACATTCTATCCTGTGAAAACAAATAAAATTTTAGAGGGTATGTAACTTTATACATACCCCTTATGATTTTTATTTTTCCATTTGTTTAAAGATATCACCTAATGTAGGTGTACCTACTGATTGTTGTGAATGATCTTTAATAGAATGAGACTCTTCGTCTTGATCTTTCGCTTTAATAGACAAGGAAATTGATTTGCTTTTCTTATCTACGCCAATAAATTTCGCTTCAAGTTTATCGCCTTCTTTTAATAAGGTACGGGCATCTTCAACGCGATCACGCTGAATTTCAGAAGCGCGTAAATAACCTTCAACATTATCGGCTAAAGTGACAACCGCACCTTTAGCGTCAACTTCTTTAATAGTTCCTTTTACCAGACTACCTTTTTCGTGAGTAGCCAGAAAGTTTTGGAATGGATCCTGTTCAAGTTGTTTGATGCCTAAAGAAATACGTTCACGTTCAGAATCAACCGCTAAAATAACAGTTTCCAGTTCATCACCTTTTTTGAAGTCACGAACTGATGCTTCGCCATCATCTGCCCAGGAAATATCAGACATGTGAACCAGACCATCAATGCCGCCGTCCAGACCAATGAAAATACCAAAATCAGTAATTGATTTGATTTTTCCTGAGATTTTATCGCCTTTGTTGTGTGTTGCTGCAAATTCATCCCATGGATTGGTTTTGCACTGTTTCATGCCTAAAGAAATACGACGACGTTCTTCGTCGATTTCCAGAACCATGACTTCAACTTCATCACCTAATTGAACGAGTTTGGAAGGATTAACGTTTTTGTTAGTCCAGTCCATTTCAGAAACGTGAACCAAACCTTCAACGCCTTCTTCAATTTCAACAAAGCAACCGTAATCAGTCAGATTGTTAACTTTACCGAATACGCGTGTTCCTGCAGGGTAACGACGAGCAATATTTTGCCATGGATCTTCACCCATTTGCTTCATGCCTAATGAAACGCGATTTTTCTCTTTGTCGTATTTCAGGACTTTAACTTTAATTTCTTGACCGATTTCAACACACTCAGACGGATGACGAACGCGACTCCATGCCATATCGGTAATATGTAACAGACCGTCAATACCGCCCAAGATCAATAAATGCGCCGTAATCAGTCAGATTTTTAACAACACCGGTAACAACTGCGCCTTCTTCCAGTGTTTTCAGTAATTCTTCTCTTTCTGCGCTGTATTCTTTTTCCACAACTGCACGACGAGACAGAACAACGTTATTACGTTTTTGGTCGATTTTTATAACTTTGAATTCCAGATCACGATTTTCCAGGAAAGTCGTATCTCTGATTGGGCGAACATCAACCAGTGAACCAGGCAAGAAAGCACGCAATGCGCCAACAGACACAGTGAAACCACCGCGAACTTTACCGGTAATACGACCGATAATGGTTGCTTCTTTTTCAAAAGCAGTTTCAAGTTCAGACCAGGCTTTGTTTTTCTTCGCTTTATCTCGGGAAAGAAGGGTAGCACCTAAACCGTCTTCAAATAAATCAAGGGCGACTTCAACTTCGTCGCCAATTGCAACTTCTAATTCGCCATCGTTGTTTAGAAACTGCCATTTAGGAATGACGCCTTCTGATTTGGAATGCGTACTGACGATAATCATATCGTTTTCGATATCGATCACTGTACCCATCAACATGGCACCAGGACTCATTTTGGTCTTGGTTAAACTTTCTTCGAGTAATGTCAGCAAAGCTTTCGCTCATTTTATTATTTCCCAAGTTTGTCGAAACTCGAACAAACCTTTTCTTTATCAAAGTTAAAAAAAACCACACAACTAACAATGCGGCCACACAAAAATCCTTAACGGATTAAATTCAGAACTTCTTCAACCACAGCATCTAGTAGTCATGTCAGAAGAATCAATATAAAGCGCATCGCTCGCCATCGCTAATGGAGCGGTTTTACGTTCCATATCGCGGCGATCGCGTTCTTCTATTTCATTTGTTATGTTTATAAGATTAGCATCAATTTCTTTTTCTATCAACTGTTTATATCGTCTTTCGAGCTCTTTTTGCCGCGCTAGCCGTTAAAAACACTTTATTTCAGCATCTGGAAAAACGACTGTACCCATATCACGACCATCTGCAACCAGTCCAGGCACTTGTCTGAAATCTTGCTGTTTTTGCAATAATACCCGCCTGACGTCAGGCAGTGCGGCAATCTGTGAAGCGACATTGCCGGTACTTTCAAGCCCTAATTGAGCAGTAATGTCCTCGCCATTGAGCTTAACAATCAATTCATCACCACACTCGAATTCTAACGTCATAGCTTGCGCTACTTTAACAATCTCAGCTTACATTTGTCTAAATCAACACGTCTGTTTGCAACGCGCAATAGCCAGTGATCGATAGATAGAACCACTATCCAGATAATTCCAGCCCAGTTTTTTCGCTACCACCCGGCTGACCGTACCTTTACCAGCACCGCTAGGACCATCAATCGTCAATACGGGGATATTCATTATTCTTCCCTGCAAACAAGGTCAAGGCCTAAGCGCTTTGCCAAATCTTTAAACTCAGGAAAAGATGTATTCACATTCTCACAATCACAGAATGGTAATCGGTGCATTGGCACGTAATCCGGCAATTGAAAATGACATGGCAATTCGGTGGTCACCATGCGATATCACTTCACCGCCGCCAATTGAACCGCCTTGAATAATCATGCCATCCTCGGTCGGCTGCGCATCTACGCCCAATATTTGCAAACCGTCTGCCATCACCTGAATCCGGTCTGATTCTTTGACTCTAAGCTCTTCCGCACCGCTTAATCGGGTTTGACCTTCTGCACAGGCGGCGGCAATAAATAATACCGGGAATTCATCAATAGCCAGCGGCACCAGTTGCTTCAGGAATATCTATGCCTTTCAGGGGACTATAAACAACATGCAGATCGGCAACCGGTTCACCGCCAACAATGCGCTCATTAAGCACTTCAATATTTGCTCCCATCAATCTGAGAATATCGATGACCCCAGTGCGCGTAGGATTAATGCCGACATGCTTTAACAGCAGATCAGAACCCGGTGCAATTGAAGCTCCGACCAGAAAAAAAGCGGCCGATGAAATATCGCTGGGCACATCAATATCAGTCGCCTTTAAATGCCCTTCAGCAGTAATACTGACTTTACTGCCCTGCTGATTGACCGGATAGGAAAATCCGGACAGCATGCGTTCAGTGTGATCGCGTGTCGGCGCAGGTTCAGTAACACTGGTTTCACCTTGCGCATACATGCCTGCCAGCAACAAACAGGATTTTACCTGTGCGCTCGCCATTGGCATAACGTAATCAATACCGGTCAGTTGCCCGGCCTTGCCGGTAATGTGTAATGGCGCAGTGCCCTTTTCAGTGGTTTTTATATCGGCACCCATTGCAGCCAATGGCTCAGTAACCCTCTTCATGGGCCTGCCGGATAATGATTTATCACCGGTTAATACGGAATTGAACGCTTGCCCAGCCAATAAGCCGCTCAATAAGCGCATTGATGTACCCGAGTTTCCAAGATACAACTCATTTTTAGGCGCTTTTAAACCATGTTTGCCGACTCCATGAATGGTCACACAGCCATTAACCGGACCTTCAATTTCAACACCCATATCACGAAAAGCCTGCAATGTTGCCAACGCATCTTCGGCTTCAAGAAAACCTTTAACGTGGGTAATGCCTTCAGCCAGTGATCCCAGCATAATGGAGCGATGCGACATGGATTTATCGCCCGGAACTCGCGCCTCGCCTTGTAATCGACCGCCTGGTTGAACTTCAAATGTTATTGATTTTGACATATTAATTATCGAACTGATCTAAGAAAGCGTTGCCGTGCATTTCTGGCATACGTAAAGGTTTCAAAAAGCTGCTGGCTATCATCGTTTTCCAGCGTACGTTCTATTTTATCCAGCTCTTCTTTTAATTGTTGAATTAATGGGATTATTTCATTTTTATTGGCCGAACAAATGTCCAGCCACATGGTCGGATCACTGGATGCAATGCGGGTAAAATCCCTGAATCCGCCGGCGGCATATTTAAATATCTCGCTTTGTTCATCTTTATCGTCCCAGCATATCCACCAAAGCAAAGGCGAGAATATGCGGCAAATGACTGGTTGCCGCCAAAATCGCATCATGATGATGTACATCCATCACCGATACCGTAGAACCCACACTGTTCCCAGAAACATTGAATTTTTTGCAATGCTTCTGGCCTGGTATTACTGAGAGGGGTGATAATCAGGCGTTTATTCAGAAACAAATCGTCTACAGCCGCTTCTACACCACTTTGTTCCGCACCAGCAATCGGATGCGCTGGAACTAAATTATCAGGCACAGCTCCAAAAACTCGTTCTGCGGCAGCGACAACATTGCTCTTGGTGCTGCCCACATCGGTATAAATCGCGTGTTCTGACCAAAACGGCTTAAGCAGACGCAAAAATAGCTTTCGATAGACGCGACCGGTGTCGCAATGACAATGCAATCAGCACCTTTAAGCGCCTGCTCAATATCCAGAGTAATAGTCATCAATGACCGCCAGTCGTTTTGCGGTCTCCAGATTTTGCATATCCTGCTGCCGACCATATCCAACAATGCTTTTGCTTAAACCATGTTGACTGCGCTGCGCGGGCGATTGAACCGCCAATCAAGCCAACGCCGATAATACAAAGCCGGTTAAACATTAGCCAGGATATCGGTTAACGCCTGGAGAAATATCTGATTTTCTTCTTTTGTGCCTATACTGATACGTAGATGATTAGGCAATTCATAATTACCTACAGGCCTGACAATAACCCCCTTGCGTAACAAAGCCTCATAAATAGGCTGTCCCGCTTGTTTTAAATCCACCGAAACGAAATTACCTGCTGATGGAATCCATTCCAACCCAAGGTTTTTAAAACCGTCTGTCAATTGCTGCATACCCTGTGCATTCACCGCAATGGTTTGTTGCAAATGTTCGTCATCAGTCAAAGCGGCTTCTGCTGCAACTAATGCCAGCGTATTATTATTAAAAGGCTGCCGCACCCGATTAAGAATATCGGCCAGCTGCGGACTGGATAAACCATAACCCATGCGTAACCCAGCCAATCCATAAGCCTTGGAAAAAGTTCGTGTAATCAATAAATTAGGGAATTTTTTTAACCAATCTATTGAATTGATCGACTCAACACGTACTGACAAATTCAAAATAGGCTTCATCAAGCACACAGACACAACGTGTCAGGCAATGCACTAATAAAACGCTCCAAACTTGCCTGACTTAGCAAAGTACCGGTTGGATTATTGGGATTAGCAATAAACACCAAACGGGTTTTTTCGGTCACGCTTTGCAGCATGGCATCCAGATCGTGACCATAATTCAAAGCAGGCACAACTACGGCAGTAGCACCGACAGCTTGAGTTACGATAGGATATACTGCAAAAGCATGTTGTGAAAAAACCACTTCAAGCTCCGGGGTTAAAAACGCCCTGAGCCACCAGTTCCAGAATTTCATTGGAACCATTACCCAGCGTTATCTGGCTCACATCGACAGCATATTTCTTGGCTAATGCCTGTTTTAACGTAAAGCCACTGCCATCGGGATACAGAGCCAGCTGCGGCAAAGCTGCCTGAATAGCTGCCAGTGCTTTTTTTCCAGGCCCTAAAGGATTTTCATTGGAAGCCAGTTTGATAATCCTGGGTAAGCCCCAGTTCACGCTCAAGCTCTTCAATCGGCTTGCCCGCCTTATAAGGAATAAGCTGCTGAACACCCGCTACGGCAAGATTGTAAATTTTATCTGTGTTGTTCATGGCTTTTTATCAGCGGAACAGCAATATTAATGCAGCAAGAATTGATGGACAAAACTAGTTAAAGAACGGCTTTAGGATAAGAACCCAATAATTTGAACATCTTAACGTTGTCTTTCACCATATCTAAAGCCTGAGCAATATCTTTATCTTCACTATGACCTTCAATATCAATAAAAAAAACATAATCCCATAAACCCTGACGTGAAGGTCTGGACTCAATATGAACCATGCCTATGCCGAATTTTGCGAAAGGCTCAAGAATTTTATGTAAAGCTCCAGGCTGGTTACCTGTAGAAACGACCAGTGAGGTTTTATCGTTGCCCGTGGGAGACGGTGATTGTTGCCCAATAATGATAAAGCGGGTGGTGTTATTGGGCTCGTCCTCAATATTTTTTTTAATAATCGTTAAATTATAAACTTCAGCCGCAACAATACCCGCAATCGCTGCGGTTTGTTTATTGAGCGAAGCCAATCGTGCTGCCTCGGCATTACTATTGACCGCAGTTAGCCGGACATGAGGCATATACTTATCCAGCCACTGCCGACACTGAGCCAGTGATTGCTGATGAGAAAAAACCTCAGTGATTTCAGCCAGACTTGTTGCGTGCCCCATCAGATTATGATGCACTCTGATTTCAACTTCACCGCATATTTTCAGCGGTGAAGTCAAAAATCTGTCCAATGTATAACTGATGACACCCTCAGTAGAATTTTCAACCGGAACCACACCAAACTGACAGCAACCACTTTCCACAGCGCTAAATATCTCGTTTATCGTTGTAGCGGGGATCGTTTTAACCGCATGACCAAAGTGCTTAAATACAGCTTGCTGAGTAAATGTGCCTTCAGGGCCTAAAAAAGCAATATCCATTGGCTTTTCCAAGGCTAAACAGGCGGACATTAGCTCTCTAAAGAAACGCACAGCGGTATGATCAGACAACGGCCCCTGATTTAAGTCCATAATTCGTCTTAAAACCAATGACTCTCGATCCGGGCGATAAAAAGTACCTTGCTCACCTTGAGCAATTTTGGTTTTGGCAACTTCCACCGCACAAGACGCACGCTGATTAATCAATTGCAAAATCTGCTCATCGATTGCATCAATTTTGTCTCTTAATTCAGAAAGGGGGGTGACTGATGACATTGCTGTGCTCTGCGTTAATTCTTCCGTTTAATGGGTGCGTTCAAATTCAGCCATAAAATCAATCAAAGCCAGCACACCAGCCTCCGGCATGGCATTATAAATACTTGCCCGCATACCACCCACTGAACGATGTCCTTTTAATTCAAACAATCCATTCGCTTCCGCTGCCGCAAGAAATGGCTTATCCAAACTTTCATCGGCCAGAATAAACGGCACATTCATTCGTGAACGGAACGGGAGTGCTACCGGATTAGAATACAAAGCCGATTGATCAATGGCTTGATACAGTTTCGCCGCTTTGGCAATATTGCGTTGCTCGATAGCCTCAACACCACCCTGGGCTTTTAACCACTTGAGCACCAGTCCAACCAGATACCAATTGTAGGTTGCAGGCGTGTTTAACATGGATTGGTTTTTTGCCTGTTCTGCATAGTTAAATACCGGAGGCGTTGCTTTACTGGCATGTCCGATCAAATCATCCCTGACAATCACCACGGTAACACCTGCAGGTCCCATATTTTTTTGAGTTCCCGCATAAATCAAACCATACTGACTGACATCAATCTGGCGCGATAAAATATTGGATGACATATCCGATACCAGCGGCAAGCCTTTGGCATCGGACATTTAGAAAATTCCACACCATGAATGGTTTCATTGGAGGTATAGTGCAAATAAGCCGCCTGCTCATCCAGCACCCAGGTTGATGCATCTGGAATAGTGGTGAATTTGGTATCTTCCGAGCTCGCACTGACCACTACATCACAATAACTCTTTGCATCTTTAATGGCTTTTTCAGACCATGCGCCAGTCTTAATGTAACAAGCCTTGGTTTTACCATTCAAAATATTTTGCGGTATCAATGAAAACTGCGCTGACGCGCCACCTTGCAAAAACAACACCTTATAATTCTCAGGAACAGCCATCAAGCTTCTTAAATCACTTTCCAGCTCTTCGGCAATAATCGAGAAATGCTTGCCTCTATGACTCATTTCCATCACGGACATGCCGCTATCGCGCCATTCCAGCATTTCTTGTTGCGCTTGCTGCAATACCGATTCAGGGAATGCAGACGGCCCTGCACTAAAATTATAAACTCTGGACATTATTTTTCTCTTGGTTAAATTTTAAAATGGAAATACGTTAAACGATGGTCAGAGCATCACTTTACACCTATGTGCTAGCTGGATTTCTAAAGAAACGTAGTCTTCACCTGATTCATTTCGACTATCTGAATAACCAGTCTATTCTTCGTCATCATTCATTATCTGCATATCATCTGAATCCGCATCACTACATGATGCCTATCGACATCAATTTCGCTTTCATCGTCATCTTCGTCAACCAATCCTTCAATACGATCAACGCCAATCACTTTTTCTTTTTTATCCAAACGAATAATCGTTACACCCTGGGTATTTCTGCCGACTACCGAAATGCCATCAACACGGGTACGCACCAGGGTGCCGCCATCGGTAATCAACATGATTTCATCATTATCATTAACCAGTACAGCACCGACCACAGCACCGTTACGCGCCGACGTTTGTATCGCAATCAGACCCTGTCCGCCGCGTTTATGACAGGTAAACTCTTCCAGCTTGGTGCGTTTACCGTAACCATTCTCGGTAATATTCAGCACCGTGCCTTCGGTGGCAATAATCAGGGAAATGACTTTTTGCCCTTCCTGCAAGCGCATTCCGCGTACACCAGACGCTGTTCTTCCCATGGAGCGCACATCCGCTTCATTAAAACAGACGGCTTTACCGGTACTGCCAAACAATAAAACATTTTGTTGACCGTCAGTTACAGCAACACCAACCAGGGTATCGCCTTCCCTTAAATCGATGGCGATTTTACCGGTAGTGCGTTGACGCTCGAACTCGTTTAATGGGGTCTTTTTAACCGTACCGGCAGAAGTCGCCATAAAAATGAATTTATTTTCGGTGAATTCACGGATAGGCAATAAGGCATTAATTTTTTCACCCTGCTCTAGCGGCAATAAATTAACAAAAGGCTTGCCTCTCGCTGCACGACTTGCAACAGGTAATTGATAGACTTTCAGCCAATAAACTTTACCCAGCGAGGAGAAACATAAAATAGTATCGTGGGTATTGGCAACGATCAGCTTGTCAACATAATCCAGCTCTTTAGTGGCTGTCGCTGATTTGCCTCGACCGCCGCGCCGCTGCGCCTTGTAATCGCTCAAGGGCTGAGACTTGACGTAACCTTCATGGGACATGGTAACCACCATATCCTCTTCGGTAATCAAATCCTCATCGGATAAATCCGAATGATTCTGCATAATTTCGGTACGGCGTGGGTCAGAATATTGCTCTTTAATGGCAACCAATTCTTCCCTGATCATTTCCATCAGGCGAATATCACTACCCAGAATAGCCAGATACTCATCAATTTGTTCCAGCAATTGTTTATATTCATTGACTATTTTATCCTGCTCCAGGCCCGTCAAGCGATGCAGACGCAAATCAAGAATAGCCTGAGCCTGGGTTTCAGAAAGACGATAAATGCCGCCATGAATACCGAATTCTTCAGGCAAATCATCCGGTCTTGAGCGAGCAGCATCGGCGCGTTCCAGCAGCGAAGCAACCAGTCCTGCATTCCAGGTTCTTGCCAACAAACCTTCTTTAGCTTCGGCCGGATTGGCTGCAGCTTTGATCAGCGCAATCATCTCATCAATATTCGCCAAAGCAACCGCAAGTCCTTCTAAAATATGCGCTCTTTCGCGGGCTTTGCGCAGCTTATAAATCGTTCTGCGGGTAACAATTTCCCGCCTGTGATCAATAAAGGCACTGATAATCTCTCTAAGATTCATGCAATGCGGACGACCATCCAGCAAGGCAACCATATTGATGCCGAACACCGTCTGGAATTGCGTCTGCTTGTAAAGATTATTTAGCACCACTTCCGGCACTTCGCCACGACGCAATTCGATCACCATACGCATGCCGTCTTTGTCCGATTCATCACGCAAACCGGAAATGCCTTCGAGCTTGCCTTCCTTAACCAGTTCGGCAATTTTCTCTAGCAACCTGGCCTTGTTGACCTGATAGGGTAATTCAGTGGTAATAATCGCTTGCCGACTGCTGTCGCCTATGTCTTCAAAATGACAACGTGCGCGTAAATAAATCTTGCCACGCCCGGTCGTGTAGGCGCTATAAATACCCGACGCGCCATTGATAATGGCGGCAGTAGGAAAATCAGGCCCTGGAATATGAGCCATCAGGTCATGAACAGTCAGATCAGGGTTATCAATCATCGCCAGACAGGCACTGACCACTTCAGTCAAATTATGCGGCGGTATATTGGTCGCCATACCGACCGCAATACCTGATGAACCATTAACCAATAAGTTCGGCACACGGGTGGGCAATACCTTCGGGTTCGGATCTCTGATTCATCATAGTTGGGGATAAAATCGACGGTTTCCTTATCAAGATCGGCCAGCAATTCATGGGCAATTTTCGCCATGCGCACTTCGGTATAACGCATCGCCGCAGGCGGATCGCCATCAACCGAACCGAAATTGCCCTGCCCGTCAATCAGCATATAGCGCATGGAAAAAGGCTGCGCCATACGAACCATGGTGTCATAAACCGCCGTATCGCCATGCGGATGATATTTACCGATGACATCACCGACAATACGCGCTGATTTTTTGTAAGGTTTGTTCCAGTCGTTGCCTAACTCACTCATCGCATATAACACACGACGATGAACCGGCTTAAGGCCATCTCTGACATCTGGAAGGGCTCGACCGACGATAACGCTCATGGCGTAATCGAGATAGGACTGTTTCATCTCGTCTTCGAGATTGACAGGAATAATTTCTTTAGCGAAGTTTGACATTGATCCCTATATAAACAGTGTACCGATAACAACGCATCGGCATGGTTTCTTGACTAAATACAACCGCACCATTCCTGAGTTCCTTGTGTTAAGTGCGACTACATGACTTATAAATAACTTAAAGATTATAACAAATAGTCGATAGTGAGTCGAAGGTGTTGATGCTTTAAAGTTAAGCGAAAGATTTCAGTCAGGAAAGTTTTCCATCGCCAGCCATGAACGTCTGTCTGCATCAGGCTGATAGACTGTGCCAAAATCCGGATTATTAGCGACCGGATTGGTAAATGCATGCATGGTATTACCAAAGGTATGTAGCTGCCAATCCGCGCCTGCTTTCGTCATCTCCTGTTCAAAGGCAAGCACTTGCTCAACAGGAACCATAGGATCATCATGACCATGCAAAGCTAAAATCTTTGCCTTAATAGCATTACCCTGAGTATTACCCGGCGCACCCAGCAAGCCATGAAAACTGACCACACCTTTCAAGTCAGCGCCTGTTCTGGCTAAATCAAGCGAACACAAACCGCCAAAACAAAAACCGATCGCAGCAATTTTACTGTCATCAACCCAGGGCAGTAAGTTTCACTGCATAAAGCGCCGCCTTCATGCGCTTTTGCAGCATTTGCCCGGTCATCCATAAAAGGCTGCATGAGCTTTGCATTTTCTTCAGGGCTTGAACCCAAAACGCCTTTGCCGTACATATCAACCGCAAAGCCGACATAACCCAAGGCTGCGAGTTTTTTGGCTTTTTCTGCAACAAAATCATCTCTGCCAGCCCAGGTATGATTAATTAAAACAGCGGGCCTGCGACCTGAAAATGAATCATCAAAAGCAAAAAAAGCTTCCAGCAACACATCACCATCCAGATATCCCACGGTATTTGATACTATTGCCATGATGCTGCCTTATTCGCTAACCTTTCATTTATGCTCCGGTTTCCTGTAACATTTTTAGAAACCCGACTGAAGCCTCTTCTACCATATCCAGCACCCGTCTCAAAACCGTATTTCCCGCCATAGTAGGGATCAGGCACTTCGCGTGTCATTCAGATGCGGGGCGTAATCGAGAAAATATCTAATTTTGTCTTTGTATTGTTCAGGACAGGCATCCATCAGTATCGAATAATTGTCATCATCCATCGCCAGCAAAAAATCGAAATCCTCAAAATCTCCCATGACGACTTTTCTGGCGCGCAAATGCATTAATTCAATCCCCCGATCGAGTGCTGCGTTTTGTGCGCGCAAGTCAGGAGCATCACCGACATGATGGGCATGCGTACCGGCCGAATCGACAACAAAATACGCGTCTAACTCCTGCTCTTTAATGAGTTTTGTAAAAACGCCTTCAGCAGTGGGTGACCGGCAGATATTGCCCATACACACAAAAAGAACTTTTATTTTTTCCATATCCATGCTCGTTTGAAAAAGACTGTGCTTACTAAAATCAGAGCATATTGTAACGTTTGGACAGTTAAATTGGCAGAGCAAGCCAATTTTTGCGCATGGGTTGACAGATTTAATAAAAATTACAGTCTTCCCGCCATTGATCGCAACATTATTCTTCCCTCCGCTTGGGCAAACCGAAAAATATCGCCAATAACAATAAACCGCCATGATCGCATGACCTCCCAAGACCTTATCTTTAAGGCAACTTTTCCGGCCCCATCCGCTTGTTTGATTGAATCATAAAAACCCTAAATCTGAACATGGAATGCAAATTGCCGGTCAGATTGGTCTTGATTTTTTTAAGTAGATTTATTGCAGAGGTGCCGGGAGGATCAGCCTGTAATGATTAATCACCTGATAGGACTGGGTAAACGCATATAAACGACTAATCTATCACCATCTTCCTACCTTGCGTCTTACGTATTCGTTTTGCTGCACGCCGGAAAATCCCACCAAAACAACGTACTGCTAAATAATAGAGTTTGCTTAACGCAAATTCGGACTCTTGCATGAGCCTAAGGAAACAGAGGTCGGCCTCCTTGCGGCTCAATGGCAAATCATCATCCATAAATTGATACAAGGCATCATGTACAAGCGAGGCATAGTAAGTTTTGGGCCGCTTCGTCCGCTCGTGAACAACGCCATCCGGGACACCAAAAACCAAGTCGAGCAAGCAAAACTTCGGAGTACATCCATCCCATGCATAATCCTTTAAAACCTTAATCTCACCATTTTGCCGAATTTCCAAACGCTTGACGCCGGCTCTATCATAAAAATCGGCATTCTCTGGAATATCCAATCCGGATGACCATGAATAATCCTGTTCGATGACAAAAAGCCATTTAACTTTAAATTTGCACATAACTCACCTTCCACTCTTAATTTTTAATCATATCCAGTCAATAGATGAAAAATAATATCTATCCCCAGGCAAACGCATTAAAATTGTAGGCCGAACACCACTCCGTCGACTTTCTGTCAATCGTCTTCAAGCGTTGCAAAATGGCCTACTTTACTCATGCTTATCTGGAAGCCTGAGGGGCTAATAATTAGCCGACTGCTCGTAAAGTACTTTTTAATGCGTTTGCCCTGCCCCCCTCACCATTTTTTTGAATTGTGCCTGGTGCCTTGCTTAACTTGATGTCCCTATTTAAAACAAAACGGTCCAGCCGCTAAGCGCCTGTTCTTTGGTATAGGACACGCCATGTTGTTTAAGACCTTCAGGATCAAGCAGGGTAATGATGCCGCCGTTGTTGCCTAACTGAGCCCCTTGTCCATCCAAGGTTCACTACACCGGTCGCGCCCGGTTTAAGTATCATGCTACTGAATAACAGAGCGTTTTTTATTTTTATCCACAATAGACCAACCTGATAAATCAACTTCGTCTGGAGCGAGATTAATCAACGTAACTGTTTCATGCCCAGAATCTTCGCCTTCCGGATTGACCAGTGCCGCAACGATTTGGACGCTAGCCTCTATTGCAGGAGGAATAATATCCCTTCGCACTGTGGAAGCCGATGGCCGGTGTGGTCGTCGGTATGCCAGCACTGCGACTGAAAAGCCAGAAAAACGGCGACCCATTGTTCCGGCCAAATCTCCACGCCGACACCGACAGTGACTTTATCTATACTCGGAAAATGAAAAAGTAACCCACCGTCCTGCCAAACGCCGTCATCCTTGACAAAATCACCGACGTTACCCTGATTCATGTGAATATCATGAACACCGTTGCCAGGCTTAAAACCGAAATATTTATCTTTTATACCGTTTTCAGGCCCCCAGCGTTCACCGAAAGCATAGATGCTTGCCCGTTCGTCGCCAATGGCGCGTTGCACATAAGCATCTATTTTTTCGTTGAGATCATTATCCGGGCCGGGAACATTATGGGGCAAAGGGCGCATTTGTCTTGGATCGAACAGATTGCCGCGTATGAAATCCAGCGCCATTTTGTTTGGCGCACTCTGCAGCGCGGTAAAACCATTATCCAGATGCACCAGATTTTCCAGAACAGGATGCTGAAAATCATCAATGATAAGATACATCAGCTCGGAAGGCGCGAGATTGGACTTTACATTAATGGCAATACGGTAGTCTGTCGTATCGTCGATAAGATGCACTTCATAATGCGGGCTTGATCCCTGCCCAATTATTTTATTGATGGCCTTGCCTTTAAGAACACCATATTGTTTAAGCGCCATGACTCCTCCTCAGGAAAATATCATTCGGTTTACTTGTAGATGACAAATCCGCCCGAACGGAACTGTCAAACGCATACGGCCTTGCCGTTTTAGGCTTCAACCTCAATTTCCGACTGGGCTGTGCGGAGCCGGTTAAACAGATAACAGGTTAAAAACGTTGAATTGTCCCCGTGCAGGTTATTGTCAACGGTTACCCAAGCGGATTCGGGATTGTTGATCATCGGTATTAGAACCTGATTTCCCCACGCTGCCGGTGATGCTGTAAACACTCGTTGTTGATAAGAAGTCCAGTCTCTATCGGCAACTGGTTGTTCGATTATGTGGTGGCTGTTGTTATCCAAATTTTGCATTGCATTTTTGGTCTTTCATTATCTGAACATAGTAGAGTGAGAGTCATTTCTAAGCCTCATCAAAAACAAGCGAACTTTACACAAAATCGTGAAGAACCAAATAAAGCTTGTTGGCCTGCATCAACAGTTCTTATTGTGTCTTTGCTTTCAACAAATATCTATTAGTATGATTACTAAGTGCTTAGCAGTAAGTGGGGGAAATCTGTACTTGGCACGAATAGAAATCTCGAGCTCCATCGGTTAATCAATCAATTTTCAGCACCTTGGCGCCGCGAATCTTCCCTGTCTTCAGTTCAATCAACGCCTCGTTTGCCTGTTCCAGATGCAAATACCTGAACCTCAGGCTGGAGATTCATTTCAGCCGCCAGGCCCAAAAATTCCTTTACATCGTTCCGGGTAATGTTGGCGACGCTCTTTAGCTCTTTTTCCTGCCAAAGATGAACCGGATAATCCAGATTCAGCAGACTGCGTTTGTCGCCTTCCTTGCGAATCGCATTAATCACCAGCCTGCCGCCGGATTCCAGATTCGCCAAGGCTTCAACGACAGGTTCCCATGCCGGGGTGGTATCGATGATGCTATCCAGTTTATGAGGCGCTCGCTCGATGGTATCTCCTGTCCACACCGCGCCCAGTTCTACGGCAAACGCTCTTTCCTTCGGCACTTCGGGCAAAAACATAAATCGTCGCTATTCGGATACCGGTGCTGCACCATTTTTAACACCAGATGCGCCGATGCGCCAAAGCCGGTCAGTCCCAGCCGTTGTCCGTCCTTTAGACCGGTCAAGCGTAGTGACCGATAGCCGATTGCACCGGCACAAAGTAAAGGGGCGGCCTGCAGGTCGGAAAAAACTTCCGGAATTGCATAGGCGAAATCTTCCGCAACAGTCATATATTGGGCATAGCCGCCATTGGCGTCACGACCTGTCGCCGCGAAAGACCGGACACAGATTTTCATTGCCTGCCAGACAGAACTTACATATGCCGCAAGCAGAGAAAATCCAGGCAACGCCTACCCTGTCACCTGTTTTAAAAGCGTTGACCTTGCCGCCGACAGCTTCGACTCGTCCGATCACTTGATGTCCCGGGATTATCGGTAACCGTGGTGGCGGAGTTCGCCCCTCAATTTCGTCCAGCTCGGTATGGCAAACCCGCAGACTGAAACTTTCAGCAGGATTTCCTTTTCACCGGGAACCGGAACCGGCAGATCCATCAATTTCAGCGGCATGTGATTTTCTTTAAGGTTGCAGAGCTTTTTCAATACCATCGCTTTCATTAATATCACTCCATAGCATCATTTAGCGTGATTATCTCGGTAATACGGCTAAATCCAATTGCTGCTACGGTTCTTTACTCCTAAGCTATAAGTAAAAACACCAATTGAAAATCATCCATGGACTGTGTTGGAATCAAAATATGAGTCGCTAGTTTGCATCGTTAGACCCATGCTCCGGCGTGCGAAATAACCTGCTAGGACAATAAACTGCAATCTCTGAACGATCAGCGTTCTGATAATACTGGTGATTAAATAGACTCCCACGGAGAGATAATTAATGAACGACTGGCAACGCATGTTGAGACGATATTAAAATGGAGGTCGAACTTGACCCGCCATCTCATCGGCAAGGATTCCTTGGACGACAGGGTCATGGCGGCCATGAAACAAGTGCCGCGACATAAGTTTTTGCCTGCGGATTTACGCTATCTTGCCTACGATAACGGCCCGGCACCCATCGGTTCGGGACAGACCATTTCCCAGCCCTATATTGTCGCCCTGATGACCGACTTACTGAACACCAAGCCTACCGATACCATTCTGGAAATCGGCACCGGCTCCGGCTATCAGGCAGCCATCCTCTCGAAATTGGTTAAACAGGTTTATTCGATTGAAATAATAGAAGAGCTGTCTACAAAAGCGCGCCAGCCGACTTAAAAAACTGGGTTACAACAATGTAGCGGTTCGCAAAGACAACGGCTACTTCGGCTGGCAGGAACATGCGCCTTTTGACGGCATCATCGTCACCGCTGCCGCACCTTATATTCCCCAGCCCTTGATTGATCAATTGCGAGCAGGCGCTAAATTGGTCATACCGGTCGGTTTGCCTTACGACTATCAGGAACTGATGGTTGTAGAAAAAAAGGCCGATGGTGAAATCGACACCCGAGCGATTCTGGGCGTCAGTTTTGTGCCGCTTGTCGGCGAATGCGGTGAAACCGCCCAAAGACGTGAAACCAGCCGCCATTAAATCACGGTTAACTGTTCATCCTGAGCTTGTCGATGGGCAACGCTAAACTTAATGGCAGTCAATCCCTTAGGTGATCATACAGCAACCATGACATAAAAGATCTCTCGCTGGCTGATCAGGGACGTGAACATATTGAATGGGCGCTGACCGAAATGCCGGTACTGCGCGCCATCCATGATCGTTTTGCCAAAGAACGGCCATTGGCGGGTGCACGCATCAGCGGCTGCCTGCATATCACTACGGAAACCGCCAACCTGGCCCGCACCCTGAAAGCGGGCGGCGCTGAGCTGGTGTTATGCGCCAGCAATCCCCTCAGCACCCAGGATGATGTCGCTGCTGCACTGGTGCAGTATTATCAGATTCCCACCTTTGCCATTCGCGGCGAAGACGGCAGCACTTATTACCGGCATATAGCAAAAGCACTGGATCACCGGCCGCAACTGACCATGGATGACGGCGCCGATCTGGTCAGCGAATTGCACAAAAACCGCAGCGATTTACTGGCTGAGGTTATCGGCGGCACCGAAGAAACCACTACCGGCGTGATTCGGCTGCGTGCCATGGCGGCGGATAAGGCGCTCAAATTTCCTGTGATTGCCGTCAACGATGCTATGACCAAGCACCTGTTCGATAACCGTTACGGTACCGGCCAAAGCACGTTGGATGGCATTATTCGCGCCACCAACATACTGCTGGCCGGCAAAACCTTCACGGTTGCAGGCTACGGCTGGTGCGGTCGAGGCATTGCCATGCGCGCCAAAGGCCACGGCGCTCATGTCATCATCACCGAAGTCGATCCGTTGAGAGCCCTGGAAGCCGCCATGGATGGCTTTCGAGTCATGCCGATGCTCAACGCAGCCGCCTGTTCGGATTTTATTATCACCGCAACCGGCGACAAGCATGTGCTGGATCAGGCGCATTTTGAGGTTATCAAAGACGGCTGCGTCATCGCCAATTCCGGTCATTTCAATGTTGAAATCAATATTCCGGCGCTGGAAAAACTGGCCGTAAAAAAACATCGTCCGCGGACCAGCGTCGAAGCCTATCTGCTTAAAGACGGGCGCACCGTCCGCCTGCTGGCCGAAGGACGACTGGTCAACCTGGCTGCCGCAGAAGGCCATCCGGCAACCGTTATGGACATGAGTTTCGCCAATCAGGCCTTGAGCATTGCCTATTTGTGGCAACAGGGTGAGAAATCTTGAAAATATCGTGTATCCGGTGCCAACCGAAATTGATCAACAGGTCGCCAAAATGAAACTGGCGGCGATGGGTATCAGTATTGATAGTTTAAGCCAGGAACAGCAGGTTTACCTGTCATCCTGGAAAGAAGGCACATGAAGTATCTTATCGCCCCATCAATCGGGCAGGAGCAATAGATATGTCATCAAATCTTAACATCCTGAAATGGCTATTCGCGCTGGTACTTATTTTCGGCGGATTCACCGTTTATAAGATTTTTGGTGTGCTTGCAACTGACCTTGGCGATAAAGAATACGCATGGCTGTTAAAGATAATCGCTGAATTCGGCTTGTTCACGTCGGTGGTGATTTCCGTAGGTTTTTTTCATCACTGGATAATCGCTATCGAAGAACGTAAAGAAACCGAGAAGATATTTCATAACATACTGACAAAGTATATCGATGGGACGGTAATCAATGCCAAGAAACGGGGATTTTTAGGGATAACCGAGAAAGAATTGGATTTTTCCGAAATCATGCACAGCCTGTATCCCGGCGATTATGTTTATTGGTTAATCACCTTTGATCCCCGCTATAAACATCATTGCAGGGACCTTGAACTCGCCATTAAAAAAGGCGTACATTTCAGGATGCTTATTTTGAAGGATTGCCCGATTTCAGAACTTTGCGCGAGCGAATTAATAGGCTATGGCACCGAGGAATTCCGACAATATAACCGGCTGTTTTTAACAGCGCTCGAAGATATAGCAAAACGAATTAATGAACGGGACAGCGGGACACTGGGTGTTTTCGTACACGATACCTTACCCGGTCTTCCGTTGTTTATTATTCTCCGCAAAAAATTAAAACTCATGGAAATTTATAACAGTTTTTATCTGGCCGAGCCGATAGGAAGAATGCCCTATTTGCACTGGCAGTCTGAAATCAAACAAGATACCAGTTACTTTTTTGAATCAGAACAGTGGAACATGCCGGATCTTTTTTTAGACTATTTTCAGCGACGCTGGATGATAGAAAGAAATAAATTGGCCAAGGCTGAAAAAGAGGAATTGCCCTACAGCGATTTTCTATATGCACCCGCATTGGCCAAGAAAAAATGCATCAGCCTCGATTCTGAATCTGATACGTCAAGTGGCTCTGATGCCGCATAACCTTAAGGGGTGTTATTTGAACGATCATGATTGAATTTTAAAGCAATATCCGAGTCAAATATTGATAAATGACATAACCCTGTAGATCGATAAAAAGAATGGTATGAACGCAAAAGTAAAAAACACAAACCCAGCAACAGCAACGGAAACAGACCTACTCTGGATGGCTGATGCCGCCAGCGACGATACCAGAATACGTTTTGCCGTAGGCGAGTGTACATTGGGGGCTATTCTTGTCGCCGTGAGCGGTCGGGGCGTATGTGCAATCTCCCTGAGCGATGACCCGCACACCTTGGCGCACGACTTACGAGACAAGTTTCCCGATGCCGAACTGATCAGCGGCGATGAGCAAATTCGAACAACTCGTTGCGAAGGTCGTAAGCTACGTTGAAGTACCCTCCTTGGGACTCGATCTGCCGCTTGACGCGCGTGGCACGGCCTTTCAACAACAGGTGTGGCAGGCGCTGAGTGATATCCCGGCCGGTTCTACAGCCAGCTATACCGATATCGCCCGTCGAATCGGCGCACCCAAGTCGGTTCGGGCAGTGGCTAGAGCCTGCGCCGCCAACACCTTGGCAGTGGCTATTCCTTGCCATCGTGTTGTAGGAAATGACGGCGCGCTGTCGGGTTATCGCTGGGGCGTTGAACGCAAACGCGCACTACTCGAACGGGAAATGAGCGTATATTGATTTCTAATGCATTTTACTACCCATTAACAAGGGGGAGATTACAATGACTGAAATTCGCGGATGGGCCACGCACGGTCCCGGACAAAAACTTGAACCTTTCTCATACAATCCAGGACCACTCGGATCCGAAGAGGTTGAAATTGCCGTCGAATATTGCGGCCTTTGCCACTCTGATCTGTCGATCATCAATAATGATTGTGCGATATCTGAATATCCGGTTATTCCAGGCCATGAAGCCGTCGGTAAAATCGTGGCTATGGGCGAACAGGGTCAAAGGCTTAAAAATCGGTCAGCGTGTCGGCGTGGGCTGGAACGCTGACAGTTGCATGCACTGTCATGAATGCATGACCGGGAACAGCAACCTCTGCACAGTAGCGTTGCCGTCGATAGTCGGGCATCACGGCGGTTTCGCGGACAGGGTCAGAGCCATTGGATCTGTGGCAATCCCGTTGCCTGACGCACTCGATATTGCCAGTGCAGGTCCGTTGTTATGCGGCGGTATCACCGTATTCTCGCCGCTAGTGACATTCGGCGTCAAACCGACCGACCGGTTGGTATTGTCGGCATCGGCGGCCTGGGCCATATGGGACTTAAATTTGCCAACGCCTGGGGCTGTGAAGTGACGGCTTTTACTTCTCACGAATCCAAGCCTGACGAGGCCAAAGGGTTCGGCGCTCATCACGTCGTTTCGAACAGTGACAGCGGGGTCATGCAAAAAATAGCAAGTTCGCTGGATATGTTGATGGTTACCGTCAATACACCACTGGATTGGGAGGCGCTGGTGAAGACCCTGAAGCCCAACGGACGCCTGCATGTCTTGAGCGCGGTTCTTGAACCGATGCCGATTCCTGCCATTGACCTGACTTTCGGGCAAAAAAACGTATCAGGCTCACCTACCTGCGGCACCGCCACCATGGCAACGATGCTTGATTTTGCGGCGCGGCACAATATTGCCCTGCAAGTCGAACATTTCCCTATGAGCAAAGTAAACGAAGCTATTGAACATCTGGCGGCGGGTAAAGCGCGTTATCGTATAGTACTTGATGCCGATTTTGTTTGATTGAATTGACCTGATCGATGATGTTATTAGACCGTTACATCTGACGAACTTTTTTATATTGATATGGAGAACGACCATGACTGAAACAAACCAACACCAAGATGTTAAAGATGCAGTCCGGGCAGCGGTTAAATCGGGAGACTGATGTTCATCAACAAATCAAGGATATTACCCTGAAAGCGCTGACAAAACGGCAGCTGGATATGGAAAATATCAAAAGTGTTACTGAAGCAGTCGGTAAAGGCATTAATGAGGGCCTGGCTACTCAGGGTGAACATGGCAAAGAGGTCTTTATGCAGGCAGCCACGGCATTGGATGATGCGTTGGCGATTGCGGCAGAAGCATCAAAATTGGCTATTGAAGAGGCAGCTTCCAGAGTTAGTGAGTATTCTCGAACATGATCTTAATGATGCCATCAAGGATTTACAGGATAGGGAGGGGTTGTTTCTCGATACCCTGGAGAAAGTAGCCAAAGGCAGTAATCAGGTTGTTGCTCGACATTGTCAGTGATTTTATTGCTCATTCGCGGCAAAGCGGAACGGCAGTTGGCAAACAAGCTTTAATTGCTCTGGAAGCACTGAAAGACTTGCCGAAGATAAGTAAAGACATAATTGTTTCAAGTACGGTTGCCACAACTGTCCACTTTGGCGCAGATAGGCAGCGGTATTTTACTGGGCATCGCTGAAAGCTTGCAGCCATCTCATTCCAAAAAATAAGGTTCGACAGCGCAGCATGTTGTGGGAAATGTTAAACGCAGCCAGGGATCTGGGCAGGGTTCATGATATTGCATCCGTATTAATCCGCTATGGATTTGGCAGCTTTGTTCGCGGCTTGGGGATGGGCAAGGCATTGGAGCGTGCAGGCAGAGTACTGCATTGGCAGCAGACGGAAGACTATGTCAAACTCGACACGCCGCAACGTGTACGTCGTGTGCTGGAAGACTTGGGGCCTACCTTCATTAAGTTAGGACAAATCCTTGCGACGCGTGTTGATTTATTCTCCGCCTCAATATATTGCCGAGTTTGAAAAACTTCAGGATCAGGCGCCTCCCGTACCCTTTGAAGAGTTGCTACCCCAGCTTGAAGAAGATCTTGGCGGCAGTATTGATGAATTTTTTTCGGACGTCGAAAGACAACCCCTTGCAGCGGCTTCAATTGCCCAGGTTCATAAAGCCATACTCAAGGACGGAACGCCGGTCATTTTAAAAATTCGCAGACCCGGCCTGCGCAAAATCATTGAAGCCGATTTACGCCTTTTACAACGTATTGTTGATATTGCCGAATCTGAATCACCGGATATTCGCCGATTTCATCCGAAAGAAGTTCTCCGTCAGTTTAACCAATCATTACGCAGGGAACTCGATCTCGCCGCCGAGTGCAGAAATGCAGAACGGATAGCCGCCAATTTGGCCGACTGATCCCAATATCAGAATTCCTAACGTCTATTGGCAATGGACCGGTGAACGGCTCAATGTACAGGAATATATTCAAGGCATTCAGGGCAGGGATCTTGCGGCTGTGGACAAAGCCGGACTGGATAGAAAACTGCTGGCTGATCGCGGCACTCAGGCCGTCATTAAGATGATCATGGAAGACGGCTTTTTTCATGCCGACCCGCATGCCGGAAATGTGTTTTATCTGCAGGATAATAAACTGGCATTTATCGATTTCGGTATGGTTGGCCGTTTAACTGAAGAGCGCAGGGAGCAGGTTGTCAGCTTGTTGTATGGCATGATCAATCACCTCCCAACTAAAGTGGCCGAAATACTTGAAGACTGGTCAGACAATATTTATACCGATGAACAAGTGCTTACCATTGAGATAGAAGCCTTTGTTGATCAATACAGCTCGCTGGCGCTAAAGGATTTAAGCCTTACCGTCGATGATGAGCGATCTGATGGCATTATTAAGAGATCATAAACTGATGTTGCCTGCCGATCTCGCCTTGTTAGTCAAAACTTACATTACCCTGGACGGTCTCGGCAGACATCTTAATCCGGAATTTAATACGCTGGTTTTTGCGGCTCCCTATGTCCAGAGAATCATGATGGAACGCTACAAACCGGAGGCTATCGCCAAACGGGGATGGCGTAACCTGATCAGCGTCACCGATCTTTTGTCAAGCTTGCCAAAAGACCTGCGCAAACTGTTGCGCGCCTCCAGAAAAGGCGCCATTCAGGTTGATATTACCGTCAGGCGTCTCGATCAGTATGTCAATCATATTGATAATGCCATTAGCCGGTTAACCATGGGCATAGTGACAGCCGCGCTCATTATCGGTTCTTCCATTATTATGACCGTAAAAGGCGGGCCGGAAATATTCGGCTTACCTGCATTCGGTTTTCTGGGATACTCTTTTGCCACTATAGGAGGCATCTGGTTACTGCTTTCCATCTGGCAGAGCGGGAAATAAATATTACGGGATATAAATGGCCTTTCAATTGTGATATCGCTCATTTTGTTCAATGCGGCGATCTGCTATACCTCCGTAAGACGTACCTTTCTTATGCACCGACCGATTCCCTAAGCATCCGGCAGCGTTTGTTTGGCTGAAAGGTTCTTGAAAGCTTCTGGCAATACAATAGGCCCTGGTAGCCGTTCATTCCCCCTCGCGTCATCCCGGGGTACTGTCACCTTGCCCTTCTCGGCGGGTGGGGTGTTCTCGTGCTCCGGGGTTGAACGGTTACCGGCCACAATTTTCGGGTCTTGTCCCCCTCCCACCTGGGAAAGTCTTGCGCCAGCCAGGCCAGCAGCTACTATGCCGCGACTGTGGACCTTAAATGGCAACCCAACGGCTGGCTGACGCTCCGCCTCATTGCTCGCCGACCTGCTCCTGTAATGATTTCCCGATTGCTCAACCCGGCACATTCGGCGTTGTTTGTGTAATATCCGTAAGTTCCGCCCGTGCCACCAAGACCGGCGCCATAAGTCCGATAATGGCAAACCAACTAAACATTATGCCCGCGTTTTTCCCATGTTGACGTTTCATAGAGCCTCCTCCTTTGAAAGTTGATGGCTAACAACGGCACAGTGAGCGGCCGCGCTGACTCGCATACGCTCACCGCGGCCGCTCAAGGTGAATTTGGGTCAAGCGGCCGGAAATGAAACCCATCGTCGTCGGGCGGGACTTTTTTGGCGGCCTTCTTGTAGAAGAAGTAGTCGGCCGTGTAAGGCACAAACGCCTGCTTGCCGACGTCTGCAAACGAGTCACAGCCGGTCGACGGTGCGACCCCTCCAGAGGTGTTCAGCCGCTGGATGAAGGTGGTCGCCGTCAGCTTGTCGCCACCGGTGGGTCCGTCCTTGGGCTCCAACCACCTCAAGCAGGAGCCAGGGAATCGCATCCGGCGCGACGAAGTCGGGGTCGGTGGAGGTTCCATCGGGTGCCACCTTGGCCCAGACGGTGCTCGTGTCCCGCGAGTGCTGCCACGTGGCGCGAATCGTGCCGTCCTCATCCGGGTTGGGGCTGAAGAAGTGGGTGATGATTTGCTTATCGTCGTCGTTGAACAGGGTGGCCTGCGGCGTGAAGAGGGTACAGGCGACGCCAGCAGGCCTGAGGGCAGGCAGATGTAGTTCTGGGTGCCGACGGCGTGACCCACGAGGAACGCCTTGTTCCCCGCCGGCACCTGAATGTTGGCGGGCACGGGTGGCGGTGTGACATGGTCGGCGTGGGCCGGCTGCGGCAGCGAGACCGTGAAAGCCACGGCGAGAGCAGTGGCGCACGCGATGAGCAGGATGCGACGCGTGGTCTGATTCTCCGGTGAATTGCAGTTCTTCATAGCATTCTCCTTTCGCGCCTAGTGCGCGGGTTGTGGCGCCGGTGCATGCAGAGCCTTCAGCGATCACCCTCAGCGGCTAATCCGCTGTGAACTGATTGCCGATCACCTGACGACGCGGCGCTCGTTTCAGTGATCGAGGTCTAACTAATAATTCTAAAATTTCTATATATCTACCATATTCAACCTTTAATAAACATAAAATGGTACTCAAAAAACCTTTTATTCGATTTGTTTTACCACGGTGAGAGCTGAACGAAGACCGCCTTCAATAAATCCTTGAAAATCTGAGTATGCCTCGCCGCAAATATGAATAGGTTGATAGGCAGAGCGTGAACCGGCAAGATCAAAACTTGACAATAAGGCTATGGAATCGTCAACCATTACACCGGGTTTCCAGACATGGCAGCCCGCTTCAAATGGTTCTCTGCTCCAATCGCGGATACCAAAACAGGTAATCGCTTGAGCCTGTGCTTTCCGTTCTTTCGGACTACTCGAAGTCGGATGGGGGCTTAAGTATTTCAGATATTGCTCAATCAACCGTTCGTTCTGATTGATTTCCGCTTTCTGGTGTGGCTCATTTCTGATAAAAGTCTTCCAATAGTTCATTGAAGGCATATCCCCGTAGACCATCACCATGCCCCGCTTTTCATTTCCTTCTTCCCGGAAGTAATAATGGAGTTCTCTGGTTGGGATGGATGAGGAACGTGTCTGTGGTTTTGTTGCCTCATTCCACCAAGGAGTGTTCGTAACAAAAAAACATTTCATGAGAGGGATTGGAATAACTGCCTCAATAACGCGTCCGATAGGGACAGGGAAAAAAGGAAGCAGTTTTTTCAATGGACTCTGGGGAATAGCAAGCACCACATGGCGGGCATACACCATCACCCTTTCACCATTGTCCCTTTTCAAAGTCAGACAAAGACGATTGTCTTCTTCCTGATGAATGGCAGTCAAACAATGACTCCGATAGAGAGGAACCGGATTGGGCTTAAGAGAAGATAGCTTTTTTACCAGTTCGGTGATCAGGGCTTCGGTTCCCTGTTTGATACCGACAAGATCTTCTTTAGGGTGCAATCCTCTCAGCCAAAAATTTATCCACTCAGCAGCGCTGGGATTGAAATGGATGAGGTGATAGAAAGTTCCATATTCAATGATTTTTTGAAGTGCTTGGTTGCTTAACACTTCGCTTAAGACATTCCAAAAACCGGTTTTATAAAGCGGCTTACCGTTAAAGGTAAACTCATTCCTTACTCGGCAATAGAACTCTTCATCCAAACCAGCCCACCAATCCCAGTGTCGCTGGTCTCTTGGGGTTGTTTAAATCACCCCCGCTTTGCCGCAAAACTCTCAATATCCCCAGGCTCAAGAGTTCAAGGGTGTTTAACGGATGCCCATGGGATACACGGGTTTCATCTTTCTCCAAGTCAAAGAGCGACTCCAGGTTTTTTGCCGGTGTGTAAGGGTGAAAATAGCAGGTTTCCAGCTGTAAATCCTGGATAAGGCGCATAAGAAGCGGCTGTGCTCTTTGTTCAAATCTCATTGGACCAAATTCTGCTAAAAATCCATCCATTTCAACGGTTTCAATTCGCCCTCCGAATCGATCAGATGCCTCAAAGAGAGCCATCCTGTGGTCGGGGCCTTTGTGTTTGTGTAACTCCATACAAGTATACAGACCGGTAATTCCACCGCCAATAACTGCTGTATCCAAGTGTAGTGATTCTTTCATCATTCTCCTCCGATAGACAATTTGAGCGAACAAAGTCCCGACTGAACCAACCTGGCAGTCGGCGCTATTGAAACAAAAGCATCAACCAGAAAGCACGCCCCGCTTTGAGGTAAACCCCAATCTCGATGCCTGTACGGCATCTGCCGCTGGGCCGCGTCCAGAACCTTGGCTCCGTCCGGCTGAAGAATCTTTCACTATGGCGTAATCTGGGTTATCGTGGTCGGTTATATATCTATCGCTAACGCCAGAGTCGGAACAAATATTAGTCCTTCGGCGCCAGCAATTTGTCAATTTGAGGAATTTTTCATGCTAAGGACACATACCTGCGGCGAACTGCGCCGAGTCTCATATCGGCCAGAGCGTTACCCTGGCGGGCTGGGTCCAGCGAAGCCGTGACAGGGGCGGGGTATTATGGATCGACCTCCGTGATCGTTACGGCATTACCCAGCTTGTATTCAACGGAAGCAAAACGGAATCCGCTTTGCGGGAGCAGGCCCGCTCGTTGGGGCGCGAATTCGTAATCCAGGCGTCCGGCGTGGTAGTAGAACGCGGAGGTAAAAACGGAAAACATCCAACCGGGGATATTGAGATCAAGGTTGAAAACTCTCACGGTCCTGAATTCCTCGAAAACTCCCCCTTTCACCATCGAAGATAATACCGACGGCGGTGTTGATCTCAGAATGAAATACCGCTATCTCGACTTGCGACGGTCGCTGGTCAGGGACCGTCTCTTGCTCCGCGACCAGCTGACGCGACAAACCCGCGCCTATTTTCACAGTCAGACATTTTATCGAAGTAGAAACCCCGGTTCTGATCAAATCGACTCCGGAAGGAGCGCGTGACTTTCGTTGTCCCTTCCCGGATCAATCCCGGGGAGTTTTATGCGCTTCCCCAGTCGCCGCAGATTTTCAAGCAACTGCTGATGGTTGCCGGTTTTGACCGCTACTTCCAGATCGTGAAGTGTTTCCGGGATGAGGACCTGCGCGCCGATCGGCAGCCGGAATTCACGCAAATCGACTGCGAGATGGCTTTTGTCACCCAGGATGACATTCTCGCCACGTTCGAAGGGCTTATCCGGCACCTTTTTACAACGGTCAAAAACATGGAGCTTCCGGAAATTCCCCGCATAACATACTCGGATGCCATGCGTCTCTACGGAACGGACAAGCCCGACATACGCTTCGGCATGCAGTTTGTTGAACTGAACGAGGAGGTGAAGGGCAAGGGATTCAGGGTATTCGATGAGGCTGAACTGGTGGTCGGGTTTTGCGCTCCGGGTTGCGCAACATTTAACCGCAGTCAACTCGACAAACTTGCGGCATTCCTGAAGAAGCATGAGATTGGAGTTCATGGGCTGGTGTGGGCTCATTACACTATGGATGGAGTATGGAAATCATCAGTCGACAAGTTTTACCCCGAGGACACCGTAAAAACCTGGTTGGAAAAATGCGGGGCAAATCCCGGCGATCTTTTACTGATCCTGTCCGGAACTGCGGATAAGACCCGGAAAGCCTTGGGCGAATTGAGGCTGTTAATCGGCGAGCAGCTGGGATTCAGGGATAAGAATACTTTTTCAGCCCTCTGGGTGGTCGACTTTCCCCTGCTGGAGTGGAGTGAAGAGACAGGTCGTTACCTCGCGATGCATCATCCCTTCACTTTACCCAAACGTGAGGACCTTCCCATGCTCGATACCGACCCAGGCAAAGTCAGAGCGAATGCTTATGACCTGGTGATAAACGGCACGGAAATCGGTGGTGGCTCCCTACGCATCCATGATCGTCCGACACAGGAACTGATTTTCAAGCGCCTGGGCTTGACGGAAGCGGAGGCGCAAAAACAGTTTGGATTCTTGCTGGAAGCCTTCGAATACGGCGCTCCTCCGCATGGAGGCATCGCACTTGGCTTTGACAGGCTATGTTCCCTGTTTGCAGGCGTTGATTCCATCAGGGATGTGATTGCCTTTCCAAAGAATAACTCGGGCCGTGACACCATGACCGATTCACCTTCCACGATCAGCGACGAGCGTCTTGCCGAGCTTGCTATTTCATTGGTCCCAAAACGTTGACTGGAGTTTTCCAGATATCCGACACGTGCTAATGAACAGGAGTGGGTGATTTCTATTGATAAAATCGCCCATGATCTTTTTGCCTAGACATTCAACAGTATCATGGCGTATTCGTATATTTCTTTTATATCTTAATGTATTCGTATATACTGATAAATGATGCGCAATTATCGATTTTTCTCCCGCCTTATCCTTGTCACTAGCCTGCTTTTGTTGGACGTCAGTTGCAACGGTCTTTTGAAAGAGCTGTCTCTGGATAAGCTTGCGACCGATGCGATAGGCATGCCTGAAAGGTGACTTGGCCGGCCCCGGCCTGCAGCAGGTTGACGCCACACGCGTCGAAGTGCTGAATCAAGGCGAAAGTTTGGAAGTCGTGCTTTACAAACCCGCCCGTCCACAAACACCGGCGCCCGCTATTGTTTTCTTGCCAGGCCGCATGGCCACCGACGACCAGTATGAAAGCTACGCCCGTGCGCTCGCCTCCCGTGGGTTTGTCGTGGCTGTGCGCAGTTGGTATTCGCTTTTCAGAAGCGACCTCGAACTGGCCTACGATGCGAAAGTAATCGCCGATTGGTTGATTCAGGTTCAGGGAGTTGATTCGAGAAAAATCGGCATCGCCGGTCATTCGATGGGCGGCAAGGATGCGGTGCTTGCCGCTGCACAATACGGTGGATTTGCCAGCGTGGTGGCCATCGATCCCGACGACAACGGCAACGTTTCGGTGGTGCACGGCCTGCTTGCCAGCTTGAAGGCGCCATTACTGCTGATCGGCGCGGAAGTCGCCTGGCGCGCATCCAGCGTCTGCGCGCCGCTGGCGACTAATTACCTGCGTTTCTTCGAGCGGGCGCCGCCGGAACCGTCGAACTGACGCTGCGGGATGCTGACCATGTGCAGATGCTGGATGAGCCAGACCGATTCGGCTACGGCATCTGCCGTAGCGGCACGGCGGATTCGCGCCAAGTACGCATCACGGCAAGGCGCGCGACCGTTGGGTTTTTCGTCCAGCACCTCCAGGGCGGGCCGGCCTTGCCAAAGCCGACATCCAGCCAGGCTACGATCCGCGTGGCTCAGGCTTATCCTTTCACGGAAAAATGAAGGGCCCGTAACAGGGCGTAAACTTCTCTCAGTCCGATGCGCGGCGATTGGAACAGCAGGTATAAGGGCTCTCTTTGCGTCACGCGGAATTTTTCCCAGAACACTGTCTTGTCGTATTGGTGCATTAGCTTGGTCGAAAACAAGCGGTAAAGCTTGCGAGACAGCCACTCCGCGATGGCACTGCAACCCTCAATCCGCCCCAGCGCCTCCAGCGGCCCGACCCCCAGGCAAACCGAACTGATACCCTCTTCGCGTAGTGCCCGCAGGGCAGTGGCCACCATAAGTTCGTTGGTATAGAGCGGGGCGGTGGGCGAGGAAAACACGAGGTTGATCAGGTCTTGGCACTCGGTGCAACCCACCCGCAGCATGGAGAGAAAGCCGATCACCTTGCCTGCCTGTTCGGCAATGAACCAGCGCCGGCCCACCCTATCATCGAAAAGCCGGGGCCGGCCCAGATACATCTGCAGCCCATGGCGGCCACCCAGCCATGCTTCGCACATCGCCTGTGTCTCTGCTTCAAACTGTGCATCAGGTTCCCCCAGGTACTCGCGCACCATCACCCCCGTCCGCCGGGTGTGGTTGAGGTGCTGGCGCAGATGGCGGCCCTGCGCGACCTGTCCTCAGGATCGTCCTGGGGATCGGTTATCAGCAGACCGGCAAACTCCATCGAGGCATATCCGCGCTCGCGGGCATAGGCTTGCAAGCTGGCCGTTGCAGTGACATACACGATGGACCAGCCCTTGCCTGCGCAATAGTCGGCAAAGGCGTCGGCCAAGTCGAGCTTTATTCTCGGGCGCGCAGATCGGATCGCCCTGCACGACAGCACACCGGCACACGAGCAAATAGCTGATCAGCCCGTCAACGTCAGGAGTGCGGAAGGTACTGTGCGAGGGATCCAGGGCGGCGTGCGATACGGGGCCGCCGTACTGCCGGACCAGGTCCACGATGGTTGAAAGCGGCTTAGTCATAGGTTGAAATTAAACCTCGATAGCGACATGAAAGAAATCGGGGGGCATAAGGGTTTAGGATGCAATGGAACAGAAAAGGCTCTTAAGGTATGTCCGTAAAGTATAAATCAGCACCAACGATTATCAAGTTTCAGTTTAACCTTTACCAGGTTATCGGACGTTAGCGCATTGATATTTCAAGCATTCAAGATGCCTACTTGGCAAGTATACACGCTGATAACGGTTCTATTGAACTGAGTTCATTTTTTCGGATGTGTTTTGGCTAATCTCGTAGCCTTTTATGCGGCCAACGAATAAAACTGTCCTGCGACGGACAGATTTTGGCTGCCGTCAGAGACCATCTGGCCTCTCTTGATCATGTGCATGAACTCAATGCCTTTTCCGGTATTTGGCTCAACATTTGGCATGATTACTCCACCACCTTCTCGATTTTTGCGTTTTGACACAGCATGGATCGAAAGCGGCAACTCAATTTTTTACAACATACCCATTTAACCCAATCCATTAAGTAACAGCCATGATGTTAGATTTTAATGGTCAGCATCTCCCGCCAGTTGGTTGTGTAAGAAGGTGTTTTAAACTGTTGCCGCATGTGCCAGCGTTGGCTGGCGATTTCGCTGGCATAACGGATACTTCTTTTACCATGAAGTCGATTGATGTTATCCAGAGTGGCCATTAGCTGATCTGATCGATTTGAACGTTCACCAGACTCAAACAGTGACATTTGCGCTACGCCTGCCGGTAATAAATCAGGCAACAAAATACCGGCACGTTGGTAGCTAAAACCATTTTTAAAAATACGCTCCAGGCCGCGATGTGCCGCGTGAATCAATTGCGCCGAATTGCTGGTCGGCAACTCAAAGACTATTGTGGCGCTATTGGCGTATTGCTGATGCCCAGTGACTTTGCCTCGTTGCTTCGCGCAATCACACAGCCGTCATTGCAACTGCAAATTGTCAGCGGCCAGCCATTCCTTGTCGTATCGATTAAGCAACAGTTGCTGCTGTTTCTGAAGGAGTTTACTGTTCATATTGCGTGCAGTGGTCTTGATGAGAGTCAAGATGGAACACTAAAAATTGCAATTGTTCTCTTTTTGTTCTATATTTTTTCTCGTTTCTAAAAAAGCAGCCTTTTAAAAATTAACCCATGTCAAAAAAATGCACCAGTGCTTGCACTGACATGGAAAAACCAATGATCATATCGCTGTTAATGGGCACTGAGAACTCTGTATGAACGATATTAGGGCAGATAAAAAAAAGGACGTTATTTGTTATTGTAGTGGAACGACCAAGGAGATAATTAAGGAGCTTATTAATAATGGAATCAACGATATAGAAATAATATCACGAAAAACAGGCGCCTGTTCGGGGTGCGGAGCTTGTGACACTTTAATACTGGAATTGATAGCCGAATATAGCTAATTATGGAGCTGTGCATCCAGATAACGCGTCCGGACTGATAATTAATGCTGAAAAGGGCCGTTAGTACGCTGGTTTGATGATAAAGGTTTTGGATTCATAAAGCCGAAAAAAGGGAAAGGTGATATTTTTATCCCTATTTCGGCATTAAAAGGCATGAATCGAAAACCTGTTATTGGTGATGCGATTAGCTGGTTAACCATGGGTATAGTGACAGCCGCACTTATTAGAAGTCTTAAGCTGAGGACATCAAAAGCTTATTGGAGCTGGTGACCGCAGATCAATCCTGGTGTTAGATTGTCAGGAGACTAAATCCGAGCAATAATGCCGTGCTGGAAAAAGTTAAACGTAAACGCGCAAAAACTGTCTGCTGCTGGGCTGCAGCGAACAAAATGACTTAGCGGGCGTAAAATTTCGTTTCGTGTGTTATCCCCTTATGCTTGGATAGGTTCATGCAAAGTTCACTGCCGTCAATGAAATCACTTTCCCTCTGGACTTACGTCATTAGCCTCGCGCTGTGGCTGTCCCTATGCTTTGGTGCGGAGGCCATTGTGATTGTGCTGAATATTCGCGATGTGGAAAAAGACTTGACGCAATACGGTGATGTCTATTCTGATCACCTCAACAAGGGAATCGTCAGCAGTGAAGCCATCCTGAAAGGATTCTCGGCCCTATTTGGTGTCGTTGGTAGCACAGCCTCGGACAAAGCCTCGCGTTATGCCAGGCAGGTCATTGAAACTAATCCTCAAATTTTTGCACTTGAAATCGTGCAAGTGGTAACAAAAAGTCAGCTTGCGAAACTTGTTGCCATGAAGAGAAGTAATGGCATCTCTAATTTCTCCGTCAAATCATTCTCCTATGATTCCGACCGAAAATGGCAGGCACTGGAAGAGAAGGATACCTACTACCCAATTGTGTTCATAGAGCCAATGCAGTCAGGCTCCGAAGAAGTTCTTGGGCTGGACATGGAAAGCGTTCCATTTTTGAAGCAGGCCATGACCGAATCTCTCCAGCGTCGTGCGCCTGTTGCCAGCCATCCATTCAGACTGGTGGAGGGCAATCTGGCCTATGTCGTTTTTTGCCCGATCGCCCATACTTTCCAGGGCGATGACTCGCCCCTGGAGCTCACCACTCAGAATAAATTGATGGTGGAGATGGTGATAGATGCTGCCAAACTGGTAGATCCCGTAAAATTCCCGATTTTTAATGGGGGTACGGTGGTTGTTTACCACAAGGATTTCAGGCCGGACGACCCCAAAGGCCAGTTACTGGAAATGTCTGGAGCCCCCCGAAGCTCTATTGAAACCGCTCTTTTTCCCGCCTTTATGTACAAAAAATCTCTGGCTACGATGGGAGAGCCCTTTTCCCTGATGGTGACGCGACAGGTCGGCTGGTCTGATTTGAATCTGGGACTGCTGGCGCTGATGACATTATTAACACTCATGTCATCGTTATTGATTGTAGCGTACTTGCGAGTACATCATCAGAGCCGGATCCTACTGATCGAGAATCAAATGCGGCTGTGGCGGCTCGCTAACCATGATGCCTTAACGGGGCTTCCTAACCGCATGCTGCTGATGGATCGGCTGAAGCAATTGCTGGCAAGGTCTCTACGTCAGAGAAAGCGCCTGGACATCATGTTCCTGGATCTTAATGATTTCAAGCAGGTCAATGACACCTACGGACATGAAGTTGGCGACCAATTGCTTAAATTTGTGGCTGAGCGCCTCCGCTCTGCGACCCGAGTGGAAGATACGGTGGCAAGAATGAGCGGCGACGAATTCATTATCCTGATTGAAGGAATGGAAAACCGTGAAGCGCTGGAAACCGTGAGCCAAAAAATTCAGCAAAAACTGTCTGATGGACTTCTGATCGATGGCAAGCTTATCTGCGCGCGTACCAGCATCGGGATAGCCACGTTTCCAGATGATGGCAACAATCCGGAAGCCTTGATCAAGCAGGCGGACATGAGAATGTACGCAGATAAAAAAAACAAAACAGTAAAACCTCGTTTAGTTTGAGCATTAGTTAGGCAAAAAATCTACAAAGCAACCATACGCGTGGCGTCTCATTTGGCTGAAAGGTTCTTGAAAGCTTCGGGTAGTAGAGTAGGTTCCGGTAGCCGTTCATTCCTCCTCATGTCTTTCCTGGGGTACAGTCGTCTTGCTCCTTTCGGCCGGTTGGGTTTCCGTGCCTCAGTATTGAACGGTTACCATGCTTATCCAGCATCGTCTGCAAAGCTAAGGCATTAAAAGGCGCGGCGCATTCGGCGATCATTGTCGAAATAAACATGCACTTCCTTACCCTGCTTTAGCCATTGGGCAATGCGCTCGGCCCAATAGGCCAGTTCGGCTGCGCTGTAGGAAGAAGCGTAGGTTCGTGTGTGTCCATGCAGGCGGATATAAACCAGGTTTGAGGTGACTGCGATCCCACATCGGCCAGGTTTCGGCATCCGACAGGCATACAGCGATATTGGCTTGAGCCAGCCTATCCGCCGTTTCATCATCAAACCAGGATGCGTGCCTGAATTCTATGCTGTGGCGCACTTCAGGCCACTGTTGCAAGGCGTCGATAAAACCTTGGAGCCGGGGCAAGTCCTTTTTCAACAGGCCGGGCAGCTGCCACAAAACCACGGCCAGTTTTTCTCCCAGCGCTTCGGCATGGTTTTTCTCAATCAGTACCGATGCTTCCGGATCAAGCAGTTTTTTGTTATGCGTTAAATAGCGATTGGCTTTTAATGCGAACCTGAATGTTGCCGGGGTTTCGTCGAACCATTTTTTAAATGTGGCGGGAGCTTTGCAGGCGATAAAAAGTGCCGTTAATTTCCACCGCAGAAAAGCGTTCGGCGTAGAATTTCAGCCAGTCTTTTCGGGCGACGCCAGTGTAAAAACAGCTGTTGCCAGTGCTGGATAGCTCCAGCCGCTGGTGCCTATGTATAGTGATTGCATATTAAAATTCGCTTTTAAATCAGCTGATTTACATCACTGTCGATTCTACGCATTTCATTGTTCAGATTAGCACTTTAGTTCAACGGCCAAGTCGCGGCTCAAACGATTGAGGCATTCGTTGAGCGCTTCCACAATAATTTGATAGTCAGAGGCTGAAGCCGGAGCACGGTAAGACACCTGCCGGTTCACTAACATTTCCGTCGCCGCGTGTTATATGCCATTGTGCAGTCAAACCGGCCTGTCCTTGCGGGTCTGCATGAAATTCGAGAATATTGACGGACACCCGGAAATTCGCCCGTTCTGCCGTAGTTGAAGTATTGGAAAACACCACCTCCGCCGGCACCAGAATCGTGAGATTTTGAGCCAACACGCGGCTGATATTGTGATCCAACGCCTCGGCCCAGCGATTGAGTTCGCTCAGTTGATAGGCGTTTTTGCCGGTGGCGGTCACGATCTGGGGCCTGTCCACATAGTGTGGAATGCGAACCGGCGAAAGGATAATAACGGGTTTTTTGATGGCTCCGACTGGACTTTTGTGCTCGAGGCCACTGATCGGCTCCAGCATATAGAATTGTGACGGAGAGTTGTCCCGCCTATGCAGGCCGCCAGAGACAGGAGCAAAACAGACAGCAGCGGAATAAAAACGAGCCGGATTATATACATGGTCAATCTCCTCTAGTTATCTTTTCCGGTAAGCACCGCTTCCGGATGGCGTTCCAGATAATCGGTCAGATTTCTGATCGAGCGAGCCGTATCTTTGAGCGCTTCCAGGGTCTCGGTTCAATGCCGATTCAGGCCCGACTGCGCCGTCCAGTTTCGCCATCGAATCCCGCGATCTGTCAAGGGCAGCGGTTGCGGCAGTCAATGTCTTGTCGGTGTTGGCGACGATGGGCTTAAAATCCTTGATCAAGGTATTGGTGTTAACCATTGTATTGTTCGTATTGACCAGCAACGGTTCCAGATTATGATTGAGCGTCTTTACCGTTTTCTCCATTTCCTCCAAGGGTATTGGCTAAGGCAACATTGGATTTTTTGACATCTCGGAAGCCAGAAAGTCTATTGATTTCGCGCAAGCTGGCCGATAAGTTCTTGACTATGTCTTCCAGCGGCAATTCGTTTAGTTTCTTTGCCACTTCTCGAGGCCGTATTGCGGAGCTCGTCGACGGTGGTCGGAATGGCGGGAACTTCCAGCAATCCCTGATATTCAAGACCGGTAAACACAGGCGGTTTATCACGATGCACATCGAAGTCTACATAAAGCAGCCCCGTCAATAGACTTTGCATCTCGAGACGGGCACGAAAGCCCGCGGCAACGAGCTTGTCCCGGTTTGCCTCCCGCTCTTTGCGCGTCATCGCTCTGGGAAAAGCCTTGCCTTCTGTACCGGTTAAAGTATTACGGTCGATCTCTATCACTACCGGCTTATATATCTTGTCGGCTTTCGGATCAATCTGCAGAGCGATTTCCGTGACTTCGCCGACTTTGACGCCCTGCATTTTTACCGGCGCGCCGATCTCGAGCCCATTGAGCGAGGAATCAAAAAAGATCACGAAGCGGACTTTATCGGCATGCAAAAACTGTCCGCCGCCGAATATGAAGACCGCGACCAGCAAAAGCGCCAAAGCGCCGACCGTAAAACCGCCGATAGCGACAGGATTGATAGGTTTACTCATGGCAAGGTTGCTCCTTTCTAAGCCGACTTATTGACATTGCTTTCGCCTCGGGTCAGAAATTGAATGATTTTGGCATCGTTGGATTCGGCCAGCAGTTTTTTGGGCGAACCGGTCGCCAGCATGGTCTTTGGTCTCGGGATCGAGAAAAACCGAATTGGTGCCGATGGCAAAAATGCTCGCCAGCTCGTGGGTGACGACAACAATGGTCGTGCCCAGCGTATCGCGCAGACTGACGATCAGATCGTCCAGCAGCCTGGCGCTGACCGGATCGAGTCCGGCCGACGGTTCGTCGAAGAACAGAATCTCGGGATCGAGCGCCATGGCCCGGGCCAGACCGGCTCGTTTTTGCATGCCGCCGCTGATCTCGGACGGGTAATAATCCTCGAATCCCGCCAGACCGACCAGAGCAAGCTTGTAGGATACGATGTCGCCGATTTCACGGTCGCTCATATCAGTGAACTCGCCCAGCGGCAGGGCGATATTTTCGGCCAGCGTCAGGGAACTGAACAAGGCGCCGCTCTGGTATAACACCCCGATGCGCCGCATGATACTGACACGTTCCTCGTCGCTGGCATGCCAGAAGTCCTGCTCGATCGTAAAACACATCGCCTTTGGCAGGCCGCTGCAGGCCGATCAAATGCCTGAGCAAGGTGCTTTTGCCGCAACCGCTGCCGCCCATGATGATGAAGATGTCGCCATGCTCGATAGTGAAATTCAGATCCCGCTGAATCACGAAATCGCCGTAAGCCATGGTCAGATTTTTTACTGTGATATGCGGCGTATTCATGGCTTGTCCTGTCACCAGTCAAATACCGAGCCGATCACAGATTAACGTAATCACCGAATCGGCGACCACAATGTAGACGATGCTGTTCACCACGGCCGTTGTTGCGGCATCGCCGACAGCGGAAGCACTGCGTCCGCACTGCAGGCCGCGCATGCAACCGGCCGTTGCGATCAGCGTTGCGAATACCAGGCTTTTGAACAGGCCGATGCCGAAATCGGTCAGGTCCACGGCTTTTTGGGTTTCATTGTAGTACTGGATCAAGGACACATCGAACGCACTGACCGTGACCAGCGCCCCGCCCAGAATGCCCATCAGGTCGGCATAAAGACAGAGTAGCGGCATCATCAGGATCAACGCCAGCATGCGCGGCAGCACCAGAAATTCCATCGGCGATATGCCCATGGTCTTGAGGGCGTCGATCTCGCTGTTGACGTTCATGGTGCCGAGCTGCGCGGCATAGGCGGCGCCGGTGCGACCGGACATGATCACGGCCGTCATCAGCGCGCCCATCTCGCGGACCGTGCCCAGGCCGACCAGATCGGCGATATAGATCTGAGCGCCGAACATGGCCAGCTGCACGGCGCCGACAAAAGCCAGAATCAGCCCCACCAGCAAGCTGATCAGCGTCACGATCGGCAAGGCCGAGGGACCTGCGTCCTGTATGCACAAGAACATATCGACGGCACGAAAGCGCGCCTTGCCTCGAATCAGCGCCATGGAAGCCAGCACGGTTTCGCCGATAAAAGCGATCAGTCCCTTGGCGTCTTTAAGGCCGTTCAGGACCGCCTTGCCAATTTCGGCCAGCGTGGATTTTTTTTGCGCCGTGCGGCGCGCACCGGCCCGTTCGGGTACTGCGCGCGCCAATTTGAGCAGCGCCTGTACGCCTTCGGGCAGTCCGGACACATCGACTTCGATATGCTGGGTCTGGCAATAATCGATTATCTTGAGGAGATAAGCCGGCAACCGGCTGTCCCATCTTGCAAGATCCTGCGCCCGCAGTAAAACGAGCTTCAGATTTTTAGAGGCGCCCAAATCCGCGAGCACCTGTTCGACCGGCTTGATCGCTGATCCATGACTCCAGCTGCCGGTCAACTGTATAGCCACAGTCGAATCGTCGATCGGTATGAAACTGACTTGGCCCGATACTGTTCCGGCAGCATTCATGGCATTCTCCAGTGTGTATTGCCACCAAAGTATACTGCCGCCGTATACTGGACGTTAGGATTTTTTATAATGCCTGTCTTATGCCATCAAGCTGATGTTCTTTCGGAAGTGGCCCAGCGTAAGTACGATGAAGACCTCGACATCCGATTGGCTTTGTTTATGAACCTGAATGTTGGCGAGGTTTCGTCGAACCATTGTTTAGGTAGGGTAATTTTGTGGGGATACCTCAGTGTCTGCCCATTGTTAATCACTGCGGTTTAGATAGGTGACGGGTACAAATCGCGTCACCCTAATCCGATCGTACAACGCGATTGCTAGGCGCGCATTTAACAACTAAAGACGAAGACTGGCGGCGGATCGCTCATCCCGGCGTTAGGCGTTAAAAGCGCCGACACAAAAGCCTGTCCCGACGCCAAATAAAGCGCTTGCACCACGAACTGATGCGCTGGGTTATTCAGGAATCCCGTTGGCGGCTGGTTCGCCGTTGATGCATTGACATAGACGTTGTAGTGAACAGGCGGAGGGAAATTAGGAGCCGTGGCTTGCTGACCGGTCACCCAAGTGACTCCTGTGTTGATGTTCGTTACACTGAAGTTACCTAGTTGCGGCATGGTTTTCTCCTAAAAATAAACAGTGTTGTTCGATTATACCTGCTGAACTCCAGTGTAAAGTCGAAGCGCTGGTTGTAATCCAAGAAGCATGGACAGAACTGCATTATGTGACTATAAATGGTGATGAATGATCCATGATATGTCGCTCTTTAAAGTTACTGGGAAGATGATGTCTTTAGATTTGAAATCAGCGCGCAGGATTTCCATGAGAAGCAGTATGGTATGCATACGATCTTAGCGCGAGAAATGACTGGACAATTAATACCGTCGGTGTACGCGTTAGTCTCCGGCCTAGTCCGTGAGATTGTCAACTTCGATGCTACGCTGTGCGCATGACTCCGTTATGACTTGACGTTCATGTAGGATGGCCTAGAATTTGACTACGCTTCCGCTAACGCTAAAATCGGCTAAACGCGCCGCACGGATACGCGCGGTCGTAGTGCGGCGCTCACTACATCACGCTGTCCTGGCTAGTCTGTCCGGTCAAGGCTGCTCTGAGACAGGAGGACAACTCAACTTAGACAAACGCCAATTATTAGCCTGCCAGTTATCGGTCAGCGTAACGCTGGACCGACGACGTAAACGTATCGTGTTCCGTTAGATCGCTGCCGCCTCAGTCACTGCGAAAGGAAAGTGAAGCAATGTTACAGAGATAATACCGAGTGGCTGGGCTACTCTTAATAGTGGCAATCATTTTTATCTATGTTATCCAAAAACCAATCGCTCCAGCTTTCGTTGGAAAAATTATTGTTCTTCATTTGATTTGCAATCACAATTAGTATAAACACCTAAAGCCGGGTAGGCTGAGCAACAGCTTTTCATCGTCCATCACTTCGACCTTCTGTGATGGAACGGCTGTGGGCAAATCAGAAATCTGACCTTATGTTGAAACATCGGAATGTCAGGTATAAATAGCATGCCATACAGGGCGTTCTTGCCGCCAAATATTCGGAACGGTTTGCTACGGAGATACCACTTGCCGTACAAATGGCGAACATCACCTGAATGGTTGATAGATCGCCAAACGAAAAATCTAGTGAATAGTTGCTTGAGAACGATTCGGTCGATACTTTCGACCACTTCCCTTCTGCTTCTCCAAAAAAGGAATCAAACAAGAAACCGGTTTCAGCACTGGCCCAACTATGCTGATAATCATAAGTGTCAGTGTCTCTTTCTGGAAAAAAAGTGAAAATCAGGTCTTGATAAGTATATACAACCATAAATCTGACTCCGATTCCTCCGGAACATTTCTACCATCTGGAATTAGTGGACGGGGTAACACACCCCGTCCGAATGAGGGAGCGTATTCATCAACTAAAGACGTAAACTAGCGGAGGATCGCTCATCCCGCCGTTAGGCATTAAAGGCGCCGACACAAAAAGCTGTCCCGACGCCAAATAATGCCCTTGCACCGTGAACAGGTGCGCTGGATTGTTCAGGAATCCCACTGGCGGCTGGTAATCCTCCGATGCATTCACATAAACGTTGTAGGGTGGAATCGCCCCCTGATCGGGAGCCGTGGCTTGCTCGCCGGTTACCCATGTGACACCTGTGTTGTTGTTCGTTACACTGACGTTATCTATTTGTGGCATGGTTTTCTCCTAAAAATAAAAAGTGTTGTTTCATTCGTCCACTATAAGGCTGTTTCCCGATCTAGCTGTCTAAGGCTTATTCCAATCTACGGCCTTATGGATTCTATTTAAAAGTCCGTGAAATTGAGCGATAGGATGGGCTTCCTTCGCAGCCCATCCTATCGTGCTAGACAGTTACGAGAACGTAGCAGTGCGCGCTGCTATATCTATATCCGTGCACATGCGCCCGGTATAAGGACCGCCGACGGGCCCAACCTGATACTCAGCATGAAGGTGGATTAAACCAGGATTGCTCAAATTTTGAACTGTGACAGGTTCATTAAAATTGGCTGCATTACCCGTGCAAATCACTGCCGTTCCTGCCTCATTTTTAATTTCTGCGGGCTGCAGAAGTAATGGTGCAGGAGCTTGGGCTTGAGTGTGAACTGCGGTTCGCGGTTGACCCATTAATAGGGTCGCTGCGCTGGGTGTCACAGACCAAGTTCCATCTATATTGTAACTAACATTAAATGTCACAAATCCCGTAGTTGCATTGCACAGGGCAGCATTTACCGAAGAAGACGTAAAGTTAATGACTGTCCCAGATTTGTAATTTCCGGTTTGTACATAAAACTGTAGTACAGGCTGACAATCAATGTTTTGGTTTGGCTGAGCAACTACGAAATTGGAAAGAGTCACTAAACCCGACGGAGATTGAGATGCTGAACCTGCATTATAAGGGGTTACAGTAGGATTATATTGGGCAGTGACAATTCGAAAAGCACCTGACTGTGGCCCAGCGGTAGATGTCGGTGGTGTCAATCCTAACGCTGGAGATATTATCATATTAGTCGTGTTATTCGTTGGGGCACCGCCTGCTGCTGGCGTTAGGCCTATCGCTTGAATTGCAGACGAGTATCCAGAAACCGCACCTACTGCTGGGGGGACTATTTGCTGCTGAACGCCGGCATAGAACTGCTGAAGCATCGTAAATGTTGAAGAAGAACCACCTTGAGAGCTGGGCAGTATACCCTGACTCCACAGGCTGTTCGAATATACCTGCGGACCTCCAGTGTAAATCGCAGGCTGTTGAAAGACATAGAAGTTTTGAAAAGAATTGCTATTATTTACTATATTAATTGTGAACAAGGTAGCCATGATATTTCTCTCTTTAAAGTTACTGGGAAGATTTACTATCTTTATGATTTGAAACAGGGCAATTGCGACATATCAGCTTTGACATTACATGAAGGTGATCTGTAAAAGCCTTTGAACAATGACGACTGAACTTAGAGACAATCTATGCCGGATTGCTAGCACTGCCTTAGTTTCGGTTTAAACAATAATGTCTACCGTCCACCAGCGTAAGTAACGTTAGGTAACAATTCGTAGGTGTTACGGTAACATCACGGCTGGAGCCGTTTTGTTATGCAAGCTGGAATGGCGGACTGTTCAATCGGATATGGCTGCGCAACTTGAAATACAGTGCAGCGAAGACACCGTTATTCCTGACTCAAATAGCCTTTTAATGCAGTACAAATCGATAAGGCGATCTCTTCCTGAACTGTAGTGGCAAAAAAAATATTTCGATCAAATTGTTCTGACCAGGCAATACAACCTACTGAGATATCAATCAAGCGGATTGAAGTTCTAATGCGTTCGGCGTCGATTCGTACGCTTCCTTCAATTAAGTGGTTTGCTTCAGCGCTGCAGGTACTTTTTAAACACCAGCTTGCGCTGTCGGACTCACCGGGTGTGAGAAAGGAATGTGCCACCCTTATTTTTCCAAATTCTTTAAATAACTGATGCATGAGTTCCTCATTCAAGCCTTGCGTAAAAGGCATGCCATCGCCATGATAAGAAATGCTTTTGAATGGGTACATTGCTAACATAGAGCCCTGCTTAAAGTCGGTATTTACAGAATTCAGCCGCTGGATGATCGGCATGTAACGGCCTACTGGAATTGATATTTCAATGTCGGAATCCGCTCCCACGGTCGCGTAATACGCTTTAAGTTTTTCACGCAGACGGCCGACCTGAACCCGGACAATAGGATCTTCACTGGGATTATAAGTAGATGCATCTCGATCAAAGACCTCGATGCCAATGACATATTCATTTGTGTCTCTAACAGATCCGGTGATGGCTTTTTTGACAAGATAGCCTAACAAGCGGCTCATGCGCGGTGCTTTAATAAATATAGTATTTGCCAAAATTATTTCAAGGGCTGCTAAAACAGCAGCATCTGGAATAGTAGCATCCTTCGTCATCCGATGACTCTCAAGATTGATCGCGGATCAGGCCATCGAACTGATGGTCTTGCGGAAGCGGCTCAGCGCCAGCACGAAGAAGACGCTACCGATCGCAATCAGGGCAAGAAACTGCGGCCAGACGATGCTGAAACCCGCTCCGCGATAAAGAATGGCCTGCGCGAGCGAGACGAAATGGGTGGTCGGCGCAGCCAGCATGATGTTTTGCACCAGTACGGGCATGCTCTCGCGCGGGGTGTATCCGCCGGACAACATCTGCAAGGGCAGCAGCGTGATGATCATCAACAGGCCCATCTGCGGCATCGAGCGCGCGACCGTGCCGAGAAAGATGCCCATCGAGGTGGTGGCGAACAGATGCAGCGCCATCCCCAGGACGAACAACCCGATCGAACCTTCGATGGGCACTTCGAGCACCCCCTGCACGACGAAGACGAGCGACGCCGTCGCCACCACGACCACCACCAGGCCCATGGACCACACCTTGGCCATCATGATTTCGAACGGGGTCAGCGGCATGACCAGCAGGTGTTCGATGGTGCCGTGCTCGCGCTCGCGGATCAGCGCCGCGCTGGTCAGGATGATCGACAGCATGGTGATGCTGTTGATGAGCTCCATCACCGAGCCGAACCACACCGAGCTCAAATTCGGATTGAAGAGCACGCGCACTTCGAGCTCGGCGGGCAGGGTGGCGATCGCGCGATGTCCCTGCACGAAGGCCGCCACCTCGCCATTGACGATGTTCTGGATATAGCTGTTGCCGATGAAGGCCTGCGACATGCGCGTGGCGTCGACGTTGAGCTGGATCGTAGGCCCGCGCCCGGCCAGCACGTCGCGCTGGAAATCGGGCGGGATGTCGAGGACGAAGGTGTAGAGGCCTACATCCATGCCGGGGTCGATGGCGTACTGGTCGATGATCACCGGTGTCAGGAAATGGGGCGGATAGAAGGCGTTGACGATGCGCGACGATAATGGCGAGCGGTCTTCGTCGACGATGGCGATCGGCGCCTTGTGCAGCGATTCCGGCATGCCGGTCGCGGTCAGGTATACCTGACCGGTGAAGGAGAACAGGATCAGCACCAGCATCAAGGTGTCGCGTCCGAGGCTGCGCAATTCCTTGACGCCGAGATGAAAGATGTTGAGCAGGGTGTGCACGGCTAACGCTCCTGTTTCTTCAGCAGCAAGACGCTCAAGGCGACGATCACCGGAATGGCGAGGGCGAGCGGCAACAGTGACGGACCGAGGTCGGCGAAACCCAGTGCCTTGGAAAAGGTGCCGCGGCAGATGGTCACGAAATGCGTGGCCGGAAAAATCTCGCCGACGAAGCGCGCCCCGCCCTCCAGCGACGACACCGGGTCGATCATGCCGGAAAATTGCTTGGCTGGAATGATGGTGGCGATCGATGTGGCGAAAATGGCGGCGATCTGGCTGCGGGTGAAGGCCGAGATCAACAGGCCGAGGCCGGTCGCGGCCGTCACATAAAGCAGCGCGGCCACGGTCAGCAGCAGGAAGCTACCCTTGAGCGGCACGCCGAAAGCGAACACGGCGAGCGCGCAGACTAGGAAGAAGTTGACCATGCCTAAGGCGATGTAGGGCAGTTGCTTGCCGAGGAGAAACTCCAGCTTGGTCACCGGGGTCACGTACAGATTGAGGATGGAACCCAGCTCCTTTTCGCGCACCACGCTAAGCGCGCTGAGCATGGCCGAAATCAGCATCAGCAGCATCGGGATCACCGCCGGCACGATGGCCGGCAGACTCTTGACGTCGGGGTTGTAGCGAAAGCGCGTCTCGATGGTCATCAGTCCGGCGGGCACGCGGCCCGTCGAATGACGGCGAGCCTGTTCGAGCAGCCAGCCCTGGTGCATGGCCTGCACGTAACCGAGCACGTTCTCGGCGCGGGAGGGCATCGCGCCGTCGATCCAGGCGCCGATCCTGACTGTTGTCGCCGCGCTCCAGATCGCGCGCGAAGTTGGGCGGAATCTCCAGTGCCAGACTCAGTTCGCCGCTGCGCATGCGGCGGTCGAGTTCGTCGTAATCGGCGATGGGCGGCTGGGCGATGAAGTAGCGCGAACCGCCGAGGTCGAGCGCGTAGTTGCTGGCTGAGCAGGGTCTGGTCGCGGTCGAGCACGGCAAAACGCAGGTTTTCGACATCCATGCTGATGCCGTAACCGAATGTGACCATCAGAAACAGCGTGCCGAACAGCGCTATCGAAGCGCGGATGGGGTCGCGGCGCAGTTCCAGCGCTTCGCGAAGGGTGTAGCTGAACAGGCGCAACAGGCTGAAGCGGGCGTGGGCTGGCGGACATGGCCGTGTCGCCGGGGCCGAGGTCCGGACAGGCAGTGCTGCGGCATGTGCGTCAGGCTCTCGCCCATCGATTCGTCGTCGAGGCCGCTCGCTTCCTTCAGGTAGCCGATGAAGGCTTCTTCCAGCGTGGCGTGGCCGCTGTTCTTGACGAGCGCGGCGGGGCTGTCGCTGGCGAGCACCTTGCCGGCGTGCATCAGCGAGATGCGGTCGCAGCGCTCGGCTTCGTTCATGAAGTGGGTGGAAATGAAGATGGTGACCTGGTCGCGGCGCGCGAGATCGATCATCAGCTCCCAGAAACCGTCGCGCGCTACCGGATCGACGCCGGAGGTCGGCTCGTCGAGAATCAGCAGGTCCGGCCTGTGAATCACCGCCACCGCCAGCGACAGACGCTGGCGAATGCCCAGCGGCAGGGCGTCGGGCAGGGTGTCCATGACCGGGCCGAGCAGGAAACGTTCCGCCATCTCGGCGACACGGGCGGGAATCTCGGCATTGGGCAAATGGAACAGCTTCGCGTGCAGTTCCAGGTTTTGCCGCACGGTCAGTTCGGAGTACAGCGAGAACGCCTGCGACATGTAGCCGACACGCTTGCGCGTGGCCAGATTGCCGGCGTCGACGGACCTGGCCGAACAGCAGCGCATCGCCTTCGCTCGGTTGCAGCAGGCCGGTGAGCATTTTCATCGTGGTCGATTTGCCGCAACCGTTGGAGCCGAGAAAACCGAAGATCTCGCCGCGCTCGATGCGCAGGCTGACATGATCGACGGCGATGAAATCGCCGAAACGCATGGTCAGACCGTGCGCCTCGATGGCGATTTCCTGTGCGCCACCGCTGGTGTCACGCGGCGGAATCACAATGTCCTTGTGGCCCTTGCGCTTTTCCTCCGGCAGCAGTTGGATAAAAGCCGCTTCCAGCGTATCGGCGCCGGTGCGTGCACGCAGTTCGGACGCAGTGCCGGTAGCGAGGATCTTGCCGGCATCCATCGCCACCAGCCAGTCGAAGCGCTCCGCCTCGTCCATGTAGGCCGTGGAGACGAGCACGCTCATGCCGGCACGGCGCGCGCGCAGACGATCGATCAGCTCCCAGAACTGGGCGCGCGACAGCGGATCGACGCCGGTGGTCGGTTCGTCCAGCACCAGCAGGTCGGGATCGTGGATCAGTGCGCAGCACAAGCCCCAGCTTCTGTTTCATGCCGCCCGAGAGTTTGCCTGCGGGGCGGTCGCGGAACGGTGCCAGACCGGTGCTTTCGAGCAGTTCGGCAATGCGCTGATGGCGCTCGGCCTGCTCGTGACCGAACAGACGGCCGAAGAAATCGACGTTTTCGAATACCGACAGCGTGAGATAGAGGTTCTTGCCCAGCCCTTGCGGCATGTAAGCAATGCGTGGACAGACAGCGCGGCGATGCGCGGCGTCGGCGATGTCGCCGCCCAGCACCTCGATACGGCCCTCCTGCATTTTCCGCGCGCCGGTCAGCAGCGACATCAGGCTGGATTTGCCCACGCCGTCGGGGCCGATCAGGCCCACCATGCGGTTGGCGGGAATATCCAGGCTGAGATTGTCGAGGGCAAGGTTGTCGCCATAGCGCAGACTGACATCCTGCACGCGGACGACGGGCTGCGGCAAGGTTGCCGGTGTTCATTGCGGCAGCTTGACCTCAAGCTCAGGAGGCCACGCAGCGGCCGGATCGAGCTTGACGTAGGCCATGCCGGGCACGCCGGTCTTGACCTGTTCGAGATGCTGTTTCAACAGTTCGGGATCGATCCTTGCACGCACGCGGAACATCAGCTTCAGGCGTTCGCTCTCGGTCTCCACCGTTTTCGGCGTGAACTGGGCGACGCTGGCGACGAAACTGGCCTTGGCCGGGATCACATAGTTCGGCAGCGGCGTCGAACACGAGGCGGATGTCGCTGCCGAGCGCGACTTTGCCCGCGGCTTCGGTGGGCAGGAAGAAGGTCATATAGACGTCGGACAAGATCCACCATGTTGAGCACCCGGCCCGCCGGCATCCAGCACTTCGCCGGGTTCGGCAACACGATACTGCACGCGCCCGTCGACGCGGCGCCTTCAGTTCGCTGTCGTCGATGTCCGCCTGCAGGCGCGCGACCGTCGCCTTGGCTGCCTCGATCACCGATTGCGATTCCACCACCTGCGATTTCGCCGCCTCGATGCCTGCGCGCGCCGCCGCAACCTGGGCTTGCGCCGCGCTCACCGCCGCCTTGCATGCCCAGCACCCGGGCGCGGTTGTCATCGACTTCCTGCTCCGGCATGGCGCCTTCGCCAACAAGCCTTTGCGAGCGCTTCAGGCGTTTGCCGGCGGCATCGAGTTCGGCACGACGCTGGGCGACGACCGCCTGCGCGGCGTTATGTTCGCTCTCGCGCTGGGCGACGATGGACTTCGCCGTTTGATGGGCGTTCTCTGCGTGACGAACCTGGGCCTGCGCTTCGGCCTGCTGGGCGAGCAGTACTTGCGTGTCCATGCGTGCGAGTACCGCGCCGGCCTGCACAAAGTCGCCTTCCCGCGCCAGGATGTCGACGATACGGCCGGGCGTCTTGGTGGCGATGTCGATTTCGGTCGCTTCGATGCGGCCATTGCCGGAGACAATACCGGCAGGCAGGCCAGCCGGACGCAAGACCCACCATGCTGCGATCGCCGCAGCGATGACGATGCCGGCAAGAGCGATGAGTCAGCGTCGATTTTATCTTTTTGTTCATTATTTCCCTCAATGGAGATTTCCGGCGGCTGGGCGTTCGCACCGCCGCCCAGCGCTTTATACACGGCAATCAGATTCGTGGAAGCTTTCTGCTTCGGAACGGGCCAGCTCGATTTCGTGCAACATAAAGGGCGCGCTGGGAGTCCAGCACGTCCAGAAATGATATGACACCTTCCTGATAGCGCAGTTGTGACAGCCGAACGGATTCGCGTAAGTCCGCCACCGCGCGGGCCAGCGTCTGCCGCCGCATTTCCTCCTTGAGGTAGCGGGTCAGCGCGGTTTCCGTTTCCCGCAAGGGCTTCGAGCACCGCCTTCTCGAAAGCCAGATAGGCTTCCTGTTGCTGCGCATCGGCCAGATCGATGCCGGCGCGGATGCGGCCGAAATTGATCAACGGCTGCAACAGGTTGGCGGCGGTGCCGTAGGAGAAAGCGGCCGATTTGAACAAGGATTCGAGATCGGTGTTGCGCAGGCCCAAAAAGGCGGACAGCGATATTTTCGGAAACAGCTCCGCGATCGCGGCCCCCTGCAGGGCGGTGGCGGCCGCGAGCCGGCGTTCGGCGACGCGCAGGTCGGGGCGGTGACGGATCGTATCCGCCGGCGAGGCCAGGATCTCGCTGCCCGGGCGCTGCCGGTACGGCGCCGGGCTCATCCAGCTCGGCCGTCAAGCGCACCGGGTTGCCGCCCTACCAGCACTTCCAGTTGCCGAAGCGAAGCAATCAGCTCGCCTTCCAGTGCGGGAATCTGTGCCATCGTGTTTTCGGTCTGGGCCCGCGCCCGCACCACGTCGTGTCGAGTTCCGACGCCTTCGCTAAAAAGCCTCTCAGTCAGTTGCTGCGTGTGTTGCTGCGCCGCCAGGTTGGCGCGGGTGATCCGCAGTTGATTCTGAAAACTGCGGTATTCGATATAGCTACGCGCCAGGTCGGCCGTCAGCGTCACCAGGGCCTGGTCTGTATTCTGCCCTGGCGGCGTCCAGATCGGCGGTAGGCCGCCTCCAGCCGCCGTTGCTGGCGGCCGAACAGGTCGATTTCCCACAGGGCGTCGAAACCCAGCTCGAACAGGTTGTAACGGATGCCGGGCGCCAGTCCGGGTAACGGGTTGTCGTTGCGCTGGGCGCCCGCCGTTACGTCCACTCTGGGAAACAGTTCCGCGCGGGTCGCACGGCGCTCGGCGCGGGCCTGGTCGATGCGGGCCATGGTTATCTTGAGATCCAGATTGTCCGCCAAGGCCCGGTCCATCAGGCGGTCAAGCCTGGCGTCGCCGAAACTTTTCCACCAGTTTTTCAGGGTTTCCAGTTCGACGGGTTTCAAGCCCGGGGCTGGGTCTTTTCCTGCCTGCCAGCGATCAGGGACTGTGGGTACGGACTCCCGGTAATCAGGGCCTACGGTACATCCGCCGAGACCAGCCAGGATGCATAACCAGCCAAACTTAGGTGTCATGGTTATGGCCTTTGCAGAACAGGGAAACGGTGGTGGGTTGCGCCGAGAATGGCCAGTCGATTATAGAGAGAATTGTGTTCATGGCATCGTTCAAACAATGTCCTTTGCTTTGAATTTAGCGTTAACAGTTAGACTAAACCACACCGCTTAGCATGGCAACAGAAGATTATGAGCCTATCTGTTTTCTTAGAGCTGGGCTTGCCTAAAGGCTCACCTACGCTTGTTAAGAGGTGTTCCTGTTCCGCTGTGCAAGTCGGCATCTTTTACTGTTAACGACTTTAACCTTTGATACAAATCACCGGCTCCAGTCTGGCGACTTTTCGGGCTAAACCGGCCCGGTCTGCAATATCCACCACCGCACTGACATCTTTATAAGCTAAAGGCGCTTCTTCGGCGACACCGCGCATGGACGGACTGCGAATAATAATGCCTTGCGCCGCCAGTTCATCAACCAGCTGCCCTGCCCCACCATTGTTTGGTCGCCTTGCTGCGGCTCATCGCCCGCCCCGCGCCATGACAGGCCGAGCTAAACGCGCGCTGTTCGCTTTCTTTGGTTCCGCACAGCACATAAGAACTGGTGCCCATGGAGCCGCCGATCAGCACCGGTTGACCGGTCTCTTTGAATACGGGAGGTAAATCGGGATGGCCTGGGCCGAAAGCGCGGGTTGCGCCTTTACGATGGACGTACAGCGCTTTTTTTTGTCCATCAATTATGTGGTGCTCCAGCTTGCAGGTGTTGTGCGAGACATCGTATAGCAGACCAAGATGGATGCCTGGAAATACCGTCGCGACAGCCTGCCGGGTCAGATGGGTGATAATCTGGCGATTGGCCAATGCGCAGTTGATGCCCGCCCGCATTGCACCCAGATATTGCTTGCCTAAAGGTGAATTTAATGGCGCACAGGCCAGTTCACGATCCGGCAAGGCAATATGGTACTGAGCCGCTGACATCGCCATGTCTTTCAGGAACTCGGTGCCGATCTGATGGCCCAGACCTCTGGAGCCGCAATGAATGCTGATGACAACATCATCGACTCGCAAACCGAAAGTTTTGGCGACATTCCCGATCAAAAATCTCGGCGACCCGCTGCACTTCCAGATAATGATTGCCGGAACCCAGGGTGCCCATTTCATCTTTTTGCCGCTCCCTGGCTCTTGGGGAAACGTAATGGGGGTCGGCACCGGCCATGCAGCCGTGTTCTTCAATGCGTTCCAGATCCTGCTCTTCGCCAAACCCCTGTTCGAGCGCCCATTTCGCTCCTTTCATCAACATGCCGTGCATATTTTCATGATTCAGGTGTATCCTGCCTCTGCTGCCGACACCGGCTGGAACCGTGCGGTATAACGCATCCGCAAGCGCCTGTTTATGAGGCTGCAACTGGTCCATATTAAGGCCGGTATGCAAGGTGCGGACACCGCAGGAAATATCAAAACCGACGCCGCCTGCCGATACCACCCCGCCCTGTTCGGGATCAAAAGCGGCGACACCGCCGATCGGAAAACCGTAACCCCAGTGTGCGTCAGGCATGGCATAGGCGGCCTCAACGATGCCCGGCAAGGTCGCGACATTGGTGAGCTGTTCGTAAACCTTCTGGTCCATATCCTGCAGCAATTGTGCGTCGGCATAAATAATCGCCGGAACGCGCATGGCCCCGAAGGGCTTAATTTCCCAGCAGGTTTCGTCCCGTTGTATAAATTGACGGATATCCATTGCATTTCTCCTTTAAACATCGACCACACATTGGGCGACCCACGCGCTATCAGCTTGCTGATAGACACGCAGCTCGGTAAAAGTAGCGCCCTTGATTTCCACGGCAGGTTGGTGTTTTTGCCGGTCAACGGTTTCGCCAAAGGCTGTCGCCGATAACTTGCCGTTAGCAATCAGCACCTCATAACGGTTGAACAATAAGCTGTTTACCGCCATTTCATAAACCAACTCGTTGATCCAGCTGACGAAAAGCAGTTCAGTATCGGGCGCTTCGCAATGGATGGAGACAACTTTTGATGCCGCAACCAAGTCAAGATCGGTAACTACGGTGGTCATCGCGACAGCGGCCTGTTCGAACGCCTGCTCAAGCGTGGGGGCAATGCCGCGTATGCCGATGTCCGCTTCGTGTTCAAAATGTTCCCAGTGGGGTATTATCGGATTGTTTTTCACGGGTCGGCCTCGTTTTATCAAAAATGTCAGGCGATATTTAATATTAAATACACGCCAATCCCCACCATCACCAAGCCGCTGATTAGTTTAAGCCAGCGCCCTTCTTTTTCCTGAAGCCGCCGCTGGCTCAGCGTGATGACGCCAATGGCTAAAATAATCATGTCATCAAACATATAGGCCAGGTTGTACAGCAGCAAATAGCCGTAATAGCTCATGCTGTCCAGCTGTTTCAGCGTCAGAATCCGTGTGTACAGCGCGGGAAAACCCGAGGTACACATGAATTCGACAATCTGCACCAAAACAGCCAGCAGTACCGCCCCGATCAGAGCGCCTACAAAATTCTTTGCCTGGAGAATTTGCCGGATACGGGCATAAATGCCAGGTTTGGCAGCATCGGGAATCGACAATGAAACACCTTGGCCGTAAAACCTAAAATCCTTGAGATTAATCATCCCGGCCAGCAAAGCAATGGCTGCAATGATAATTTCCGAAAATCGGGATAGACCGATCAGCAGGAAGAGATTGAGCCAGGCCACCATGAAAATGAAATAAACCAAACCTTCCACGGCGACGAATGTACCGGCAATGGCGAACATCCTTACTCGATCATTCATGGACGCGAGCAACGAAACCATGAGCATTAATACCCATAATGAACAGGGGTTAAAACCGTCAAGTAAGCCCATCGCCAGCGTGAACAGAGGTAAACCAACCTCGTCCAGCGACACTCTGTGACCAAAGAAGTCGATGTATTGGGCTGTCTCACAGGACGAGGATTCCTTAATTTCGCAACTGCCCGAAGTATCCTCAATTTTTGGCGTTTGGAGTTTAGCAAGCGCGTTACGGATAAGCTGACCGGTGTTGGTCTCCTCTGAATAACCGAAAATCAATTCCCCGCCAACCTGAAAAGCAGGCACTCTTACTGACCTTATACCCTGTTTTTTGGCGCTGAGCTGCAATCGCGCCAATGCAGAGGGCTCCTGAATTACGTCATGAATAATGATGCTCAACACGGGTTGCTCGCGTTTGAGAGCCTGTAAAAACGCCTTTGCGTCAGCACAATGTGGACAACCCTCTTGCACGAAGACCACAATATCGGCAGATTCGTCGGCTTTTGTCGGCAAAACGGGTGTTACCCCGGCGTATGCCATCGAGCTAAAGCCGTAAGCTGATAGCCATATAAAAACAAAAAGCCATCGGCTGATAAACAATCCAGGTATCGATTTCAAGAATCCCCCTCGGGCTAGTGTCCGACTTACGCGGCATGGATGCAAAACGATATTTTGCAGAATAACGAATCCTCAACTAAGCATTATTGTGAAGTCGGCAAATATGCTTGTAGCAGAGTTGCAGTTGCGATACTGAGAATATACTATCAATGAGCTTAGACAAATACGTAGTTTAACTTATTGAAACACAGTGACTTCCTTAGAAATCGGGGCAGCTAAAATGTTCTTTATTCATTTCATGCCATTCCCTGCAGCTGCTTTGGGCAGAAATAAGCGAATAAAAAACTTTTCAATTTCAACCAGTATAAATACACTCGAGGCAACGGCAACAATCACTTGCCAGGTATGCGCATCTAAATCAACAGTGCCGAATAACACTTGCATGGGCTGCCAATAAGTGAAGGCCATTTGGAATGCTATCAGCAGCAGGACAGCCAGCCATACCAGCCTATTGCCGAACAGCCCATGCAGATTGAGTACGGAATGGTGCAGATAACGGCTATTGAAGACATAAAACATTTCAAACATCACCAGCGTATTCACAGTAACAGTCCGCGCATGCTCAATTGATGTACCTCGTGAGTGCTCCCAGAGGAACAGGCCGAAGGTACCGGCCACCATAATCAGCGACACAAACACAATGCGCCACGCCAACAGCCTCGAGAGTAACGGCTCATTAGGCTTTCTGGGCATGCGACTCATAATATTTCGCTCCGGTGGTTCAAAGGCAAGCGTTAGCGATAACGTCACCGCAGTAATCATGTTTACCCATAGTATTTGCACCGGGGTAAGCGGCAATGCTTCACCCATGAAGATGGCCGCGACGATGATCAGTGCTTCACCTGCGCCGGTAGGCAAGATAAAAATAATGGATTTTTTCAGGTTTTCATAAATGCCACGGCCTTCTTCAACGGCATGGGCTATGGAAGCGAAATTGTCGTCTGCCAACACCATTTCACTGGTTTCCTTGGCGACCTCGGTACCTTTTTTACCCATCGCCACGCCCACATCGGCACGTTTTAACGCCGGGGCATCATTAACGCCGTCACCGGTCATCGCCACCACCTGCCCGTCAGCCTGCAACGCAGTCACCAAACGCAGCTTGTTTTCCGGGCTGGTACGGGCAAAAACATCGATATTGCGGATGGCTGCTGTAAGCTCACTATCGGTCATCCGATCCAGGTCTTCTCCACTCAGCACCGAGCCGTCACCGATATTAAGCTCTACGGCAATCGCGACAGCTGTCGCCGCATGGTCGCCGGTAATCATTTTGACCCTGATCCCGGCGTTCTGACATTTGAGCACTGCTTCAATGGCTTCGGGGCGCGGTGGGTCAATCATGCCGACAATGCCTAGCAGGGTCAGCCCGGTTTCAATATCGGCAAAGCCAATTTGATTCTGGGAGGAAGGTACGGTCTTGAACGCAATCGCAAGCAGTCGCTGACCACGGCTCGCGATTTCATCCATCATTTGATGCCAATGGGCAACATGAATCGGCACATCTTCGCCATCAATGCGTCGCAGGCTGCACATGCCGAGCACACGTTCAGGAGCGCCTTTGACAAACACGAAGGCATGGCCGCTATGGTCGTGATGCAGTGTCGCCATATAACGATGTTCGGATTCGAACGGGATAATGTAGGTACGCGGCATTTCCTGATTGATAAAATCAGGGTTCATCCCCGCTTTATGCGCCAGGATAATTAATGCGCCCTAGGTAGGGTCGCCGTGTACAATCCAGTTGTCGCCTTGCAAGGTTCCGTTCCCGAATTTTTGCTCTAATCTTGCGTTATTGCACAAAACGGCAGCCCGAATCAACTCATGCAAATACGGATGATCTTCTACAGGTGTTGTTTCATCGCCCAATTCACCTCCCCCATGAGGGTTATAACCGACACCTTCCACAGTAAACAGTTTGTTATTAACGAAAACCGATTTAACAGTCATTTCGTTAGGTGTGGAAATCAGCCAATGAAAAATAAAGTGTCATACTGACCCAGCATAAAAGCGCATCACCCAAGAAAATTTGAGTAATAAAGATTCATACTTACTTGATTATCATAATTAGCTAGACTAGACTAAATGCGTGTTTTTTTGGAGAATGTAATGCAAACCGTAAATATGTTGCAAGCCAAGTCCTCTCTGTCCCGCTTAGTAGAGGCAATCGAGCAAGGGCAGGAGCGTGAAATCGTGATTGCCCGGAATGGCCGCCCAGCTGCCAAACTTGTTCCGATGGATACTGCACCATCCGGGAAGCGGATTGGTGTAGCAAAAGGCTTGTTCGTGGTGCCGGACAGCATCGATGCACATAACGACGAAGTGGCTCAGTTGTTCATGGGAGAGGTGCAATCTTGAATCTGCTGCTGGACACTCACGTCGCTCTATGGGCTATCACGGATAGCCCAAAATTGTCGCAAAAGGCGCGTGATTTGATTGCGTCGCCCAAAACGACCGTTTGGGTCAGCGCGGCGAATATCTGGGAAATTGCAATCAAGCATTCGTTAGGTCGAGGCGACATGCCGGTTTCTAGCCTAGACGCGATGCGCTATTTTCAGGAATCTGGTTATCGCTTCCTCGCCGTCGAGGCGGAGCATGCGATTGCCGTCGAAGAGTTGCCTGCGCACCACCAAGATCCGTTCGACCGCATTCTTGTGGCTCAGGCACTCGTAGAGCCGATGCGTTTAATGACCCACGATCCCTTGGTGGCGCTCTATAGCGACACAATCATCAAGATTTAATCTTAGTTAGCCGTGGCTCCGGACGGAATTGATACCTCACACTTGAGTTGATTTCAGTATGCAACTTTATTACCCGGTATGAGACTTTATTACTCCCCCACAGGTATAAGTCGCAGATCAAATTTTACCCCTGATCGTAATTCACATAATACACCAGCCTTATGTAAAAAAGCCCCGGTGTAAAATGAATGACACAGGGGCTTTTTTGTTGAGTTTAGCTATCTAGGGAGCGTTCTTAATTAAGCCAAATGACAGTAGACACAAGGCTAAGCATAGCCTGATAATTTCTTGCTAATCGCTCATATCGCGTTGCAATTCGGCGAAAATTCTTTAATTTTTGAAAAAATCGTTCAACCGCATTTCGTTCTTTATAAAGAACTTTGTCAAAATCTCTTGGCACTTTCCGGTTCTTTTTAGATGGAATCACCGGTACTGCATGGTTTTTTTCTATGGCGGACACAAACTGGTCTGAATCATAACCTTTATCAGCTAACACGTAGCCTGCCTCAAAGCCTTCAATCAATGCTTCAGCTTGAGTATATTCGGAAGTTTGTCCGGCAGTGAGCAGTAAACGAACCGGATTACCGGAGGCATCAATTGCCGCATGGATTTTAGTGCTTAAGCCGCCGCGCGATTTACCTATCGCCTCTTCATTTTGTTGTTTTTTTTGCCGCTCCATGTGGATGAACCCGTACAATGCTTCCATCCACCATCAGATATTCAAGGTCAGGATCATCGGCAATGGCTTCAAATAGCTTGCTCCATGTCCCTTTATGGGACCAGCGGTTATAACGAACATAGACTCTATGCCAATTCCCGAAGGATTCCGGCAAGTCCCACCAAGGTGAACCCGTTCGAGCAATCCATAATATCTCTTCAATAAATTGCCGGTTATTTGGTTGCTGTCACACCGCAATCGTCGGCTTTGCCCGGCAAAAGATCCTTTATACGTTCCCATTGGTCATCACGCAGAACCGTACGCTTCATTATTATTTAAATCCAAATGCCCGCTAAAATACACTATTGGAGCAGAGAATTAAATATGATTGAGAACGCTCCCTAGGATAGGTTATTTTTGCGATCAAAGAGATGCCGACAAAATTCGGCCAAGCAGAGTATGCTGGACACTAAGTCCTATTCTTACTTGTATGTCTGCTGTACCCGAAATAATCAAGTTTTTGTTTTACTACTTTTCTTGTATAGGGAACTTATAGGAATCACACAAGGTTTCCCGTTTCGACAATGCATTCACAGTCTCGTCTGCGCTATGAAGGCTCGGATAAGCATAGTGCTTTAAGAAAGGATTAATGTGTTCAATCCTATAATTGATAGAGTCATAGATTTTCACTGGACTAATCTGATGCAACATGAACCAGTTTGTAGACGGTTAGCAACATGGGAATATGGCTCGGAATTACCGAAGCTAAAAATCTGGAACTCATAATCGGCGCAATCAGGTCGCGGGAGCCAGAGTATTCCCTTTGCGTGCTAACGGTTTCTATTTGGATAATCGTTGGCGCGTGTTTTAAATACACCGGTAATAGGGAGCATATCTACAATGATTGAAAACACTAATACCGAGCCGCTGTATATCCTATTAATCAGCATCCACGGTTTGATTCGAGGTCGCGATCTGGAATTGGGACGCGACGCGGATACCGGCGGCCAAACCAAATATGTCGTTGAGCTGGCTATAGCGCTGGCAAAACAGCCGAATGTCGGGCGCGTGGATTTGGTAACGCGGCGGATAATCGACAGCGAAGTCGGCCCCGATTACGCCGAGCTCGTCGAACCGCTGGCGGAAAATGCACAAATAGTCCGCATTGAAGCGGGTCCTGAAGGCTATATCCGCAAAGAAGAGCTATGGGACCATCTGGATAGTTTCGCCGATAATTTACTGACTTGGCTGCACCGTCAGCCACGCTTGCCGGATATTCTGCACAGCCATTATGCCGACGCCGGTTATGTGGGGGTGCGCCTTTCGCATAGAACGGGTTTGCCGCTGATCCATACCGGCCATTCTCTGGGACGCGATAAATGTCGCAGGCTGCTGGCTATGGGCTTGGCGATGGAGGATATCGAGCAGCGCTATCATATGTCGCGCCGTATCGACGCCGAAGAGGATACGCTGACCAACGCCGATGTGGTAATTACCAGCACCCGCAATGAAATCGAAGATCAATACGAACTTTACGATTGCTACACGCCGGACAAGATGGCGATCATCCCGCCGGGAACCGATCTCGAACATGTTTCATCCGCCCGCTTCCGCCGGTGAAGACATTGCCTTTGCAAAAAACCTTAAGATGTCTCTGCATGAACCGGATAAACCGATGATATTGGCGTTATCCCGGCCCGACGAACGGAAAAATATCGTTGGACTTTTGGAAGCATACGGCGAATCGCCGCGTTTGCAGCAATTGGCCAATCTGGTGATCATCGCCGGTAATCGTGAAGATATCAGAGAGTTGGGCGAAGGCCCGCAAGGCGTTTTAACGGAGTTGTTGCTGGTTGCCGATTATTACGATCTCTACGGGCGGGTCGCACTGCCGAAACACCACTCGGCTGACGACGTCGCCGATATTTATCGCCTTGCGGCTACGTCCGGAGGCGTTTTCGTCAATCCGGCCTTAACCGAACCGTTCGGCTTGACGCTGCTGGAAGCGGCCGCCAGCGGCCTGCCGCTGGTCGCCACCGAAAACGGCGGCCCGGTGGATATCATCGGTAATTGCTGTAACGGCTTGCTGGTTGACCCGCTGGATAAGCCGGCGATGGCTGAGGCGTTGTTGACTATCCTCGAAAATCCGAAACTTTGGCGGGAGTTTTCCGCAAATGGATTACAAAACGTTGCCCGGTATTATTCCTGGGACGCCCATGCACAAGCCTATTTGCGAAAGATTCGGACGCTGTCGCAGCACGGGGAGCAACTCCCGAAAACTCCGCCGCTCGCAAAAACCGGCCGCTACCGGAATCACGCCATTTTTACAGCTATCGATAATACCTTGCTGGGCGATACCGAAGGACTGGAACAATTCGGAAAACTTATTCGCGAAAAACGAAAAACATTTCTATTCGGCATCGCCACTGGACGGCGGCTGGATTCGGCACTGGCGATTTTAAAAAAACACCAGATTCCCATGCCGGATATTTTAATCACCAGTCTCGGCACTGAAATCTATTATGCCCCGCAACTGATCGCCGATATCGCCTGGACTTACCATATCGATCATTTGTGGACACCTCAGGTACTGCGACGCGTTATCGGCAAGTTGCCCGGCCTGACACCACAAGCTAAAAGTGAACAGAGCCGGTTTAAACTTTCATATCATTACGACAGCAATACCGCACCGCCGATGGAAGAAATTCTCACTCTACTGCGGCAGCAAGAATTGTCGGCCAATCCGACACTCTCGTTCGGACAGTTTTTAGACTATTGTCCCGGCCAGAGCCTCCAAAGGACAGGCATTACGCTATATCGCCCAGCAATGGAATATTCCGCTGGAGCGTATCCTGGCTACGGGTGGCTCCGGAGGGGACGAAGATATGTTGCGCGGTAACACCCTCGGAGTCGTGGTCGCCAATCGTCATTGCGAGGAATTGTCGATTCTGGGCGATACGGAACACGTCTATTTCGCCGAGGGTTCGCATGCCTGGGGCATATTGGAGGCCATCGAGCATTACGACTTTTTCAATCGCTAACAGAGTACATAGCCCATGATTAAGCGCATTCTGATTTGTACCGATCTCGACCGCACCCTGCTGCCGAACGGCAGACAACCCGAATCGCCCGGTGCGCGGACGACTTTTACCCGATTGGTTTCGCGCCCGGAGGTGACCCTGGCTTATGTCAGCGGTCGACACCGCGAGTTGGTTGAAGATGCTATCCGGGAATACGAGCTGCCGTTGCCCGATTGGGTCATCGGCGATGTCGGCACGACTATTTACCAGGTACGCACCGGAGAATGGCGGCATTGGCCTGAATGGGAACAGGACATCGCCGCCGATTGGCGAGGATTGACGGCAAACGATTTACGGCCTTTATTTACCGATTTACCGTCGTTACGCTTACAGGAAGAAAGCCAAGCAAAACCGTTACAAACTCAGCTATTATCTGCCCTTACAAACGGACATCGACGCTCTGCAACGAGAAATGTTGCGGCGACTTGAATCGGCAAAAATGGCGGCCAGCTTAATCTACAGTGTCGACGAAGCGACGTCGACGGGTCTGCTGGATGTGTTGCCGGCGCACGCCACCAAACTCCATGCCGTGGAATTTTTAATGCAGCATCAGGGCTTTGATTACGCCAACACGGTTTTCGCCGGCGACAGCGGTAACGATTTGCCGGTACTCGCCAGCGCGATTCAATCCGTATTGGTCGCCAACGCCGACGTTGATGTTGTCGAGCAAGCCAAAACCCAAGCCCGAAAACAGGGAACGATGGCGGCATTTTATCTGGCGCAAGGCGGTTTTTTGGGCATGAACGGCAATTACAGCGCGGGGATTCTTGAGGGCATCGCCCATTATCACCCTGACACCCGGGTTTGGATGGAACAAAACCATGAACAATAACCCCATTTTCCATATTTTCGGTTTTTTAGATAGGGTACGCTACGGTGAATTGTAAAAACCGAAAAACGTGACCGTTCGGGTATAAAAGTACAACATTGGTAGGACGCACTTACACAATTAGGATAACGCTATGTACGAACAAGTTTCCCACTCGCTGTTGAATGCCATTCTGGACGATTTAAAACCGGAAATCAGAAGACAGGATTTACGGCATTTTTATACCCGGCTGGGCGCTAATTTTTACGCCATTTATTCGCTGTTTTTTAACCTCTACGGACACCGCGAACGATTTTAAGCCGCAAATGCTGCGCCTGGTGGAAACGATGGCCAAAGGCTATATCAACCGTTCTGCGGAACTGGAGCGCGTCGACATCCAGCGCGAACAGGATCATAACTGGTTCTTGTCGCAGAAATGGGTCGGCATGGCGCTTTATACCAACGGTTTCGCGGAAAACCTGGACTGATTTGGCTGACAAAACGCCTTATTTCCAGGAACTGGGCATCAACATGGTGCATATCATGCCGATTTTGATGTGTCCAGCCGGCAAAAGCGACGGCGGCTATGCGATCAGCGATTTCCGGCAAATCGACGACAGGCTCGGCGACATGGACGATTTACGCCGGGTTGCCGAGGAATTCAGGAAACGCGATATCCTGCTGGTCCTGGACATCGTGCTCAATCATACCTCCGACGAGCACGAATGGGCCAAAAAGGCGGTCATGGGGGAGCGCCGTTATCAGGATTATTACTTTATGTTCGATAACCGGGAAATTCCCGATATGTTCGAACAGACCATGCCGGAAATTTTCCCCGAAAGCGATCCGGGAAATTTTACCTGGAATGCGGACATGCAAAAATGGGTGATGACTGTCTTCCACAACTACCAGTGGGATTTAAATTACAGTAATCCTGAAGTGTTCATTGAAATGCTCGACATCATCCTGTTTTGGGCGAATCAGGGCGTTGATGTGCTGCGTCTTGACGCTGTCGCCTTCCTGTGGAAAAAAATCGGCACTGCCTGCCAGAACGAGCGCAACGCGCATCTGATTCTGCAGTTGATGAAGGATTGCTGCCAGGTGACCGCGCCCGGCGTGTTGTTTATTGCCGAAGCGATCGTCGCGCCGGTTGAAGTCATCAAATATTTCGGCGAAGACGCGATTATCGCCAAGGAATGCGAAATCGCTTACAACGCTACCTTGATGGCGTTGCTGTGGGACGGCATCGCCACCAAAAACGCCAAATTGCTCTATCAGGGGGTGAAAAATCTGCCCGCCAAACTGGAACGGGCGACCTGGCTCAACTATGTGCGCTGCCATGACGACATCGGCTTCGGTTTCGACGACAACGATGTCCGGGCGGCGGGTTACGAGCCCTTCGCACACCGAAAATTTCTGGTCGATTATTTCAGCGGTCGAATTCGAGGGTTCTCCGGCCAGGGGCATGGTGTTCATGCGTAACGACGAAACCGGGGACGCGCGCATTTGCGGATCGCTGGCATCTCTGGCGGGACTGGAAGCGGCGCGGAAAGCGGCGATCCGGCCATGATTTCGGCCGCCGTCAATAAAATCCTGTTACTGCATAGCCTGATTCTGTCTTTCGGCGGCATTCCGCTGCTTTATAACGGCGATGCACTCGGCGTCGTCAACGACTACAGCTATCGCGACGACCCCAGCAAAAGCAACGACAACCGCTGGATTCACCGGCCCAAAATCAATTGGGAAAGAGCCGAATTGCGGAAAAAACAAGGCACAGTGGAATACAGTTTGTTCAACGCGATGAAAAAAATGATCGCCATCCGCAAGGAAACGTCTGCGTTCGCCGATTTCAACAACCGCGAATTACTGGACGTCAATAATGAACATTTGCTCTGTTTTATCCGTTTCAATTATCAGCGTCCGTCGGAACGGGTCCTGGTGGTCGCCAATTTCGACGCCAGTCCCCAGTATCTCGATCTGGATGTCATCAGCGGCCGAGGTATTAATCTTTACGGCCAGTTCATCGATTTATACAGCGGCAGAAGCCCGACCCAGTATGATCGCCGGATCGTTTTGCAGGCTTATCAATTTTATTGGTTAACGGAAATATAGTGATTGGAGCTGCTTTTCCTGTGGCTATGTCACTGGAATTTTTTGTTTCACTTTCATAAAATAATTCATATAGATATTCAACGGTCGAACCTAGAAGGCGAATTCCCCAAGACAGTTGTTAACCGAAAATTTCCAGTTGTTGGTTAATTGCGCTTGGCTCCATGTAGAATCAGACTCCCATATATGACCATCCAGGTCCTGATATCCATGCCCATACATAAAACCGTGGTCTTGTGGTTCATTGTAGGTGGTCTCCTCCGGCGGCGACGGCCTTACGAACTTCATCGACCTGTTCCCTGCTCTCGCAAGTAAGGCATACCAGTACCTCCGTGCTTTTCATGGCATCGCAAATGGCTTTTGGAGTGAACGTCTTGAACTTGGCCTCGGTTAAAAGCATGACGAAAATGTATCACTGATGTTCATGCACGTGGCTGTTTCGTCGGTAAATTGGGGATTAAACGTGTAGCCGAGCCGAGTAAAAATTCATCGATTTATCAAGATTCTTTACCGGCAGATTCACAAAAATTTTGGTCGACATGTTTGCTCCTTACTCTTCCTGTTTTAGATAAGTGATGACGTTGATCATGGCTCCCAGTGGGTCTTGCAGGACGCAGAAGCGACCGACTCCTGGGATATCATGCCCATAATGCCACCCATCTGTTCGCCACCGTATTTCACCACAGTGTATTCCATGCCGGGCATCGGCGCTGGTTCCAGAGTCCAGTTAAAAAGCTCGCTGTAAAAGCGCTTGGCTTCCTCAGCATCGGTGGTCAGCAGTTCACACCAACTAAACGCACCATGAAGTATATTTCGTATCCATTTTTGTCCCCTTTTTTATCTTGAAATAAATCTGTTGATTCAGTCTCTACATCGTAGAGTCAGCGCCACAAACAAGCTGGGCTACACATTGCTCAAGCCATTATGGCCCTTTGTAATACGCCTTACTCTGAGTGCGCTGAGAAGCATGCTTCCATTCAACTTTTGAGTTCGCTCGGATCGACATATTCGACTTCACACCCAAAGAGATTCTAACGATTAGCATAACGGACGGATAAAAGCGTGGTGCCGAAAGAAGCCATGATTTTATCCGTCACTTGTTGATACTGGCGTGGTTAGTCTCTATAAAGGGTTAATTTCATTTGTCGCCACTCCAACCATTAGCTGGTGGACAAGAGCCTGACCTTTCGATGGCTTTTGCTCGCTTATATAAACCTTCCAATTGTTTTTCTGCAACATCAGGATGTTTATTACCAATGGCAAGAATTGATTTTAATTTTGCAAGCAATTCATGACCTTGTTTTTCACATAAGCCATTGGCAATTCGAGTGATCTCGCTTGCCATATCAGAATTGCAACCGACAAATTGACTGCAAGAATAAGACTTGGTTTCACCGACTAAACTTATCAACTGGGAAAGCTTGTCATTAGTTTTAAAGTTTGGGTAGATTAAAAAGTTAGTCAACTTGTAAGGGCCGTCTTCGCCGATCCCGCCAATATCGCTGCCCATGAATTGGAGCGTAATCGTGTTTGTGCCCGCGCTTAAATTAATTTGGCTAATGCCCGCACTCCCTATTAGGGTATTATTGGCTGAACGCAGATCGGCAGAAATACCATAATTACCTGAAACTTGGGTATCAATTGGGACATCAATCGTCAATTTATCAAACAGTCCGTCAGCATCAGAGTCAATTCCGCTATCATCGGCTATTTTTCCAACGATTAAAGGATCACGTTCGAAATTATTGACATCAATTTTCAATTCTCCCAAATCATTCCATAAACCTAAAATTTTTGGCCCTTTCCAGATATTAAGCGAAGTAACGTGCCAAGGCTGCGCGCCTAATGTTTTTAGTTTCTTCACATCAAAGTTTACAGCCAGGGATTTTTCTGGCTGGTCGATTAAAGAAGTCTCAGTAATACTCGCACCTAAAGCATCTTTGATCTCGGCAGTAACAGAATAAATCCCTGGCGAACGGGGTTGTAATTCCGCAAACGTTAAAAGGACATTATTGATTAGATTGTCGTTGTCAGAATCAATTAGCCCAACATTGAATTGGCCCGATACCGATATGTCTTTCTCTGATACGGTGAACGTCTCGTAAACACGCCCTTGATGATTGTTCCAATTGGCATGAACCAGCGTCTTATAATCGCCAGTTTTGTCAAGATTGGTCAGCGTCGTATAAACGCCATCCCCCGCAGAAAGGTCGGGTGCTTGACCATCATCTTTTAGTATTAATTGACGCGCGCTATTGCCCATTGCATCAAATATATCGACGTTCATTGTAGCTCCGGTTGCCGGAAAGCCAGCGTAAAACAATATCACTGAGAAGGGAATTGCAGTGTTTGGGCCTATGGGCTGTAACGGATTGCCGATGATTGCCCTATATTGCAAGCTTGGATTTTCCAAGACAGAAAATCCTGCTTTTTCCTGGTTTCGCGCCGTCACATTAAAAGCAAAAGTACCTGTTATTGCAGTATTTGAACTAATTTCAACAATGGATTCATTATTAATCTCGCTGGTATCAACGGTCCAATTAATACCGTGGTTATTAGCATTGGTTTCATTAATTAATGTTCCATTCGGTAATCGCAAAGTAATGTCGCTGCTATTTGCTCCGGTTACGAAGGCGGAAAAGCTATCATTTGTTATTAAAAACTGTCCGCTGGTTGAACTACTTACCTCGGTTTGGAAAATTTGAGCCATTGGGATAAGGGGTAATGCCTGACTCGTCATACTGACGATAACAATAATTAAACCACTAATATACGAAAATATTTTCATTTTAAAGCTCCCCATCCAAGAACAGTTTTACCTTGTGAAATTGCTTCATTTTGTGATTGCTCATCAATTATGGTTCCGTGATTTTTTCCATTGGCTCCGGTTAGCGATACTTTGCTGATTATGCCCGGCGCACCATGAGCGCTTTCAATAGTAACCATGGTATCGTTAGGATTCGGGCCGCTACCGATATAGTGCACATCAGGAATAAAAACGTCTCCCGATGGCGTTGGCACCATGACATAGTCAATAGCAAGCTCATCGTAGTTATATAACAGTTTGTACAACTTGTTACCTAGACTTAACCAAGGAATCTGATTGTTTGCAAGTTCGGAACTATCTAAATCGCCTGAACCATTCCAATCAGCATCACTTCCAATACTAGAGAACTTTGCACCATTAAGTTGATTTAAGACTGGGTTAGCTATTTCCCAAGTATCAACTTTTAATTCGCAAATATCCTGTATAAAACTAGATAAACTGGCAATCGAAGGGAGATAATCAGCCACTAGCGTACCTTTATGGGGAGAACCATGGGTCAACAAGCTTTGTACTTTCATGTTTTCATATACAGGCGTGCCATCCATTTCGCTGACTTGAACCGGATAATCTTGTTCGGCAAGTTTTTTTAATACCATGCGGCCATCTAATCCTCCCATTGAATGACCGACCAAATGTACGTCAGCCGTCCCAACCAGCGCGCCATCTTCCTTAATTTGTTTGATGAATTCATCTGCATGTCCGGAAATAGTATCTAATGTTAATGGATCACATGAAAACGATGCGGAAGGACACTGCTGTAGCTAAATCTCCTATGTAACGATGAACTGGCAAATTAATTGTTATTTGGTAAGTACGACTATCGCGATATATATATCTATCTAATATTCCACTTTGACGATCAGATACGACAAACTCGCCATTCGGTTCAGCGATGTAATCGTAGCTAACTGGGGAATCACCTACATGAGCAGGATAATTATTAGCAGCGTTTACATTAGTCTGAAATAATGTTAGTAGAATAGCGCATTTAGAAAATACGCCATTCGATATAGAAAAATTAAATCTCATTTAAACTCCACGATCATTAAATATTAATTAAGTAGCGGTATTGCTGAATTTTTAATATCACTCATCTCCTTGGTTTTGGAGTTATAAATATAGCAGAATAAAAAAATCCTAACGGCAAAGATAAGGCGGGCTATTATGTAAAAATATCAATATGCGTACTAACTCGAAAAATCAGCTGCTTTTATATTTCAAAGCCTGTTCACATTGTTAAGCATCTAAACAACTATTAAAGTTATCCGACCTGTCTCCATGACAGGTTTTTGGGCGATTTGCGTTATTCAACCAACAGACCGAAGCCGCCCCTTTGCGGATATAGCAATCTTTCAAAAAAGCGGAAATATTGTCTGAAACAAAAACTGGCATTACCACCTCATTTCATACCTTGTTTGCGGAATATATCAATCTGCGCTTTAAGACTCCGGTTACCTGGGGCTACGTTTACTACATTGGTTTCATAAGCCGGCCAGTCAGATAATGGTCGCAACTGCGCGCGTGGAAGCGGACTTGGTTAACAGGAGGTTTAATAAGGATCAATTTGTGCGCTGGTTCAGGGGTGCCTAGTTTTTTTAATAATTTAGTACCTGTTTCATAAATCAATAAGACAGAACCTGGCTGACCACACCATTGATTAAAAATGCATCAAAATGATTGAATCACAATTATTAGTTGATCTATAGTTTGGTTTTTATGATTAATTGCAGGAGGACATACCATGCTCGACATAATCCTCATCTTAATCGCAGGTGCCGTCATCATCTTTCTTATATTTGCAGCGATGCAACCATCTGATTTCCGCGTTACCCGAACAGGCACAATATCCGCGCCTGCATCGGCAATTTTTGCCCAAGTGAACGATTTGCAGAAATGGGATGCATGGTCGCCGTGGGCAAAACTCGATCCCGAAGCCAAGAATTCCTTCGAGGGGCCAGCATCGGGAACGGGCGCCATTATGAGATGGTCTGGCAACAACAAGGTAGGCCAAGGAAGTATGACCATCATCGAGAGTCGCCCAGACGAGTTTATCAGGTTCAAACTTGAATTTCTGAAACCCTTCGCAGCCACTAATACGGCGGAGTTCACCTTCAATTCCGAAAACGATCAAACCACCGTTACATGGAGTATGTACGGAAAAAATAACTTCATGAGTAAGGCCATAGGCTTAGTCATGAGCTGCGATAAGATGGTCGGCGGCCAGTTTGAAAAAGGGTTAGCATCATTGAAATCAGTGGTGGAAGCAGCCAGATAGATACCTTCTTGCCCGTCAAATTAATAATAGTTATGTTCACAATGGTATACCTCTCAAGCCCATGTCTTAGTTGACAAGTGTTTTTCAAGACACCATTAATTTGCTGTTTGGATACACATACAGGGAATTCAATGAATGTTCCGGGCAAGTGTATCAATAGGATTGATTTAAATCATAAATACCTAACACAACGCTCAACCGAAGCGGGGTGTTAGAGGTACAACTAAAAAGCGCGCATTTCACCTAGTCCGCCTAGCTTTACGCTAGGCTTAATAATATATTCTGAAGGGAAAGAGAAAATGAATAATGAAGTAATGCCAAACACCTTGGTTGATATGGTTAATTATCAAAAGGAGGCGGTTGTCAGCAAAACTATCATTGATAAAAATACCGGGACGGTTACTTTATTTGCATTTGACATGGGTCAGGGTCTAAGTGAACATACAGCTCCTTTTGATGCTTTGGTTCAGGTTCTTGACGGAGAGGTGGAAATCAGAATTTCCGGGAAACCATTTCATCTGAAACAAGGCGAGATAATTATAATGCCCGCCAAGGAACCGCATGCCTTAAAAGCCGTCAGTAATTTTAAAATGTTACTCACTATGATCAGATCATAGTCAGGAGCTTGCCTTGTTTTTGTGCACACGCTTACCAAGGGCAAAACCGGGCAGATTAAAAGTCTACACATCACTCACCAGCCTGACTGTAGGTTCAAAAGGTACAATAATGTTTCGCATTATTGCCCCTTAATCTGGACGTTATTACCATTCAATTTGCCTGTGTGTTATCCACAGAAACTGTGGATAACACTGTCATTAATTTGTCATATTTCCTTTTGCCAGCCTGTTCTATCTGGGCTGCCGTTAAATTGATCAAAAATCAGCCAATCCTTTCCATTAACGCGCAGCAAAATCCATTTCAACTTTACCATCGACCAGCTTCAGGTTGGCTTCAAACTCAGTGCCTTTGCCGGATTTAAAGCCTTTTAACACCCCGGTTTCGCCTTTGCTTAATAATTTTTTAGCCATAGCTGGCGGTGATTTTTTTATGCGCGATGGTTTTCCAGATAACCACTTTGCAGCCGTTGCGCCATTCGCTACAGCTGTAGGCTTTGGCTGTTTCGATAATCTTGCCGTTACACAGCGGGCAATCGGCAATCGCTGTCTGTGACGGTTAGGCCTGCTGATTCTTGGTTTTGCTATAGCCTGTTTCACCCTGATGCATTAAGGGTCAGTTGTGCATTAAAAACTTCATCATTCAGCTTGATCGCGTAAGCGTTCAGGGTTCGGCCATTTTGCAGTAATTGACACGCCATTTCCCGGGTGATTGGTACGCCATAGACTTGCTTCCATAACACAAACTTGACAACCGTCTTTCCAGTCACTGCAACCGTAACCTTTCCTGCCTTCGATAATGGGTTGTTTGGCACAACGGGCAGTCGCCCAAGCTGCTTTCGTCATAAAGCGGCCTTGTCTGATTCATCTTTTAATTTTTGGGTAAATTGAATAATTTCGGCCATGAATTGATCGGGATCATAAGCGTTGTGTTCTATTTTTTTGAGTTTGGCCTCCCATTCGCCGGTCATTGCCGCAGATTTCAAGCCTGTCGTCCGCGATAATGGAAATAAGATGCCGCCCTGATTCGGTGCTGAGCAAGAGTTTTTTTTGCCGCTGGATATAGTTGCGTTTGATCAGCACTTCAATAATCGAGGCTCGGGTTGCCGGTGTGCCCAGGCCTTTTTCTTTTAACGCTTCCTTGAGTTCTTCATCATCACAGGTTTTCCCGGCTGATTCCATGATGCCCAATAAACTGGCTTCGTTATAGGCTTTGGGCGGCGTGGTTTTGCCCTGATTAATCGAGGGTTGATGCGGGCCCGTTTCGCCCTGGACAAAATTGGGCAGGATTTTTAACTCTTTATCTTGTCTGAGCTGACGCATCATTTTTATACAATACCTGCCAGCCGGGCGATTCGATAATCGTACCTGTGGTTTTAAATTGTACTCTGGCGGGACTTTCACCCAAAACTGTCGTAATCTGTTTGACACAAGGCGGATAAAAAGCCGCAATAAACCGCAAGACTATGGCTTCATAGACTTTGGCTTCATCATTGGCTAAGCGATCCCGGCAATGTGGTCGTGGGAATGATGGCATGGTGATCGGTTACTTTGGCATCATTAAAATAACGGCTGCTCAGTTGCAGCTTATCAAGATCCAGCGGTGCTATCTGTGGTCCGAAATTCATGCGTAATTTTTCCAGCAAGGGTTTCATGCCGGGCTTCATATCGTTGGTTAAACAACGGCTGTCCGTGCGTGGATAAGTGATATGTTTTTTCTCGTATAACTGCTGGGCGCAGGTTAAGGTTTGATCGGCAGTAAAACCATAGCGAATGCTCATGTCTTTCTGTAAATCGGTCAGATCATACAATAACGGCGGATTGACCAGTTCACGCTTACCCTTGACGGAGGTAATCTCAAAATCATGTCCCTGCAATTTGGCTTAACAGAGCCTCGGCATCGGGTTTCTGGTCAAATCGCCCGCCGACATACTGAAAATCAGCCTCTCTGTAGAGCGTATGCAATTCCCAAAAATCCTTGGGAATAAAGTTGGCGATGTCCAAATCTTTTTGCACAATCAGCGCCAGCACAGGCGTTTGCACACGACCTATCGTCCATAAAATACTCTGTTGACCAAACTTGAGGGTATACAGCCGCGTTGCATTTATGCCGACTATCCAGTCCGATTCACTACGGCATTTGGCGGCTCGATAAAGCCCATCGTAGGCGTTGCCTTCTTGCAATTGGGCAAAGCCCTTGCGTATCGCATCATCGGTTAACGAACTGATCCACAGGCGTTTAAACGGTTTTTGCAAACACTGTGTCCACGACAAAATATATCTGAAAATCAGCTCCCCTTCCCTACCTGCATCGGTGGCGCAGATAATTTCATCGGCTGATTCGAACAAGCGCTTGATGGTATTTAATTGTTTTTGCGCAGACTCATCACCGCGCGCTTTCAGGCCAAATTGTTCGGGAATGATGGGTAAGGATTCCAAAGACCAGCGTTTCCATTCGGGATGGTATTCATCGGGTTCTTTTAATTCGACCAGATGACCAAACGCCCAGGTAATTTGATAACCATTGCCCTCAAAATAACCATCACGTTTGTTGTTGATGTTTAGACATTTGGCTATGTCGCGGGCAACTGAGGGCTTTTCGGTCAGGATGACTTTCATGATTTAGGATGCAGCGCTCGTCTTTATATACAGCCGGCAAGTATACTTCACCCGGTCAAAAATTGCGTTTTTCAAAAAGCTGGTAACGTAAGGTGTAAGACAGCGCCCAAAACTTACAACTTTCAGAATCCATTTTCACCACTAAGCCAATAAATTACTACAATAAAACAATGCGATAAAAATTATTCCTGGTCAATTTCGACGCTGATTGACAGAGAATACTTTAAGTTAGTGCGTATGGGAGTGTAAAGCACTACTATCACCCAATAAAGCCAACATCATAAAGTTGCAGCTTATGTATGATAAAGGTAACAAAAATCCTGCCTTGCTTTAGGCTTAAAGCAAGAACCGCAAAGATCTCTTTGACTGATAAAAAAGGTACACTGCCATGCCGATTATTCCTTTGACGATAAGTTTTCTGCTTGCCTTGTTTCTTGTGGCGATGATTCAGATTCGAATCTTTGAGATCGCTTTTGCAAAACTCGGCTTGACCCCTGAAGTTTCGTTACTTTTATTGATTGGGACATTGTTTGGCAGCGGGATTAACCTGCCGCTTTTTACTCTCCGTGCCAAACAAGCCGGTCAGCTTGTTATGTCTCCGGAAAAAAAGCCGGTTTGGGAAATATTTCAGCCTGCCAAGGAAGGTAAAATTGTTATCGCCGTTAATGTTGGCGGATGCATTATTCCGGTTGGCCTGTGTCTCTATTTCATCTCTCTTCAAGTGATTGCACCGGAAAAATTATTAATAGCATTATTAGCCGTCACCGCATTAAGTTATAACTTGAGTCGAATAATCCCTGGTGTTGGCGTTGGCATGCCAATATTCATAGCCCCCTTCGCATCAGCACTTATTGCGTTAATTCTTGATCCCATCCATGCTGCTCATCTGGCCTATATTAGTGGCGTGATGGGTGTGCTGATCGGCGCTGATATACTCCGACTGAAAAATATAATTGACCTCGGTAGGCCTGTTGCCGTGATTGGTGGCGCGGGTACCTTTGACGGTATTTTTCTGACCGGCATTATTGCAGCACTATTGGCCTAATAGTGCTGCTATCGCGAGACAATTGCTTTCACAATTTCTTAGGCGCCTTTTACAAAGCATCATCCGCCCTTACAAAAAATAACTAATGGATATCATCTTTAAAGAATACAGCCGGGTTGTCTGGCAGAAAAAATGGTTTTTCCTGCTGGCTTTATTTGCGTTGGCATCCGCCATCACCCTGGATTTATCTGCGCCGGTTTATTATAAAAACATTGCCAACGGACTGGCCGCGCCCTATTCAGACGCCACACTGGCACTGTTGCTGGACAACCTGAAACAGGTCGGAATTATTTATGCGGGCATCTGGCTGTCATGGCGATTGCTTGAAATCGCTATTGTTCCGCTCGATGGCGGCGGCGTTAACTTGCTGGAAAAACGCTGTTTCGAGGTGCTTAAAAAACAAAAATACGTTTTTTTCGAAAACAGTTTTTCCGGCAGCTTAATCAAGCAGGCCAATCGCTTCTCGCGTTCTTTTGAAATCATTATGGACTGGTTTTTATTCCAGTTTTTCATGAACATTGTGGCGGTGGGCATTGCATTTGCAATCTTCTACCGGCAACAGCCCGAATTCGCTTGCTATTTCCTGATCTGGGTCGTGCTCTTTGTCACCTGGAATATCGCCTATTCGATATGGAAATTGCGTTTTGATCAAGGCCGTAGCCCAGGCCGATTCCAAGGTTGGCGGCGTGTATTCGGATGCCATCAGCAATATCTTCATTGTCAAAAGCTTTGCCATGGAAACCCGTGAACAGGCACGCATCAATCAAGGCATCGGATTTCGTTTACCGGAAGAAGAAAATCGCCTGGACGTTGATGTTTATCTCCTTTGCCGTGCAAGGCTTGATGACCTTTGGCATTGAATTGCTGCTGGTTTATTTGATGATCCAAAAGTGGAAAACCGGCAACTTTCAGGTCGGCGAGTTTGTTTTGTTTCAGTCGATCATGATCATGCTGATCCAGCGTTTATGGGAGTTTGGACGCAATTTCAGGACCTTTTTCACCGCCCTGGCCGATGCCTCGGAAATGGCCGAGGTTTTCAGACAGGAAGATGTTGAGATCGATGCCGATCATGCCCGGCCACTCACCATCAGCAACGGCGCAATTAACTTTAACAAGCTCTGTTTTACCTATAATCAGGCAAATATCCGTCAAACCCGTTTGTTTGAGGATTTTTCCCTAAACATAAAAGCGGGTGAAAAAATCGCGCTGGTAGGTCAATCCGGTTCCGGTAAATCGACCTTAACCAAACTGCTATTTCGCTTTCTCGATCCCCAAAAAGGCACGCATCACCTTTGACGGTCTTGACGCAAAAGCCTTTACCTTGCACTCCTTGCGCAAACAAATATCCATGGTGCCGCAACAGCCGGATTTATTTCACCGCTCGATACGCGACAACATCACGCTGGGCGCTGACATTTCAGAAGAACGGCTTATTGATGTTGCCAAAAAATCCCGCAGCCTTGAGTTTATCAATATATTGCCTGAACAATTTGACACGATGGTGGGAGAGCGCGGCGTCAAGCTTTCCGGCGGCGAAAGACAGCGTATTGCCATTGCCCGCGCCTTTCTGGAAGATGCACCTATCGTAGTTCTGGATGAAGCCACCAGCGCGCTGGATTCACTCACCGAAAAACAGATACAAGTAGCTATTTTTGAGCTGATTAAAAATAAAACGACGCATTGTTATCGCTCATCGGCTTTCTACTATTTTAAGCATGGATCGCATTGTCGTTCTGGAAAAAGGCCGCATCATAGAGCAAGGCACGCATCAGCAATTGCTCGCCAAACAAGGCAAATACTACGCAATGTGGCAGCATCAAAGCGGTGATTTTCTGGTTGAATAGGAGGCTTAATCCTTAACAATCAGCGTCCAATATTTGCCGCTAAAGAGCGTCAAAATTGACCCTATAAAATCTTAGGGCATTGTTTCTTAATATTCGTTTTGCGTGAAAGCTGGTAGAAAAATGGGAAATAATGGCAAGCCCCCCACCCGAAATCGTGTTGATTTATTGAGTGTGCTTTGAGGCTAAAAAATCGCCCCGCCCGCGACAGGAAAGTAAATAGTTAAAGGGTTAAATAGTTAAAAAGCCCGAACAGCACGCACTGTAAGCGTGGTGGACTTAAAAAAGCTTTGCAGGAGGCCATCGCTGAAGGAATGGCACCACGCGGAGGATTCACCGGACTCAGTAGAGCTCCAGTAAAGAAGATCAGCAAAATCACCCACACCCGCTTGCCGCAAGTTCGTATACATCAGCATCACTTCACCCTCTGACGGCAAAAACCAGTCACCTGCGGCAGTAGATGCGAGTGGCGTAGTTGTCAGCATCCCTTGCCGCACCGGAGCCGCATACCAAAAGCATGGCATTCGTGTTAGCACGTCCGCGGCCGACCGCATTAGCATCCCACCCCGTCGTCCCAGGAATTGAATTAGTTGTATCGTTGCACCAAACATCGCCGCTGGTATCCGTCGGTGGGGCATCCGTAGGTGCGGCTTCCAGATAGGTGAAGCCTGGGTACTGATCATTATAATCAACAAAAAATATAAATCCCCCACCTGGCCCCCTGTCACCGATCTTGAAGGCGAATTGATTGACGCCATTTACAGGAGCCGCACAGGCTAAGTGGCTTACGCAGGCAAGGAGACCGGTGATTAGTGTACGTTTTAGGCAATGAGATAAATAGTCAAACATTGGTGTCTCCAAAGAGTAATAAAAAATTCATCTTTAGACTCTTTATTTTGATGATGAATAGGAACTTCCATCCAACCTTAACCTTCTCAGATCAAAAATCGATAATCTATATGGATCGACATTACATATTTCGAACTAAATACACAATATGTATGAATACCTACTTGCAATAACTCGAAAAGATCAGCGGCCTTGATATCCCAAAGCCGATTCCACATTGTGAAACATGTAAATAACTCGTAATCCATCAATGACTGGTTTTGGCTGATTTTAGCTGGTCATGACTGCCTCAAATCGATCCTAACCCGACGCAGGATTTTTAACCTTGATGACTTTCTATGGATCGGGCCTTGTTGCTTTCGCCAACTTAAATAACATCAAAAACAGGCCATTAGTCATTTCTGCAAATGGCTCATAATTGAGCTTATCCGGCGTATCCTGAGCTCTATGGTAATAGGGGTAGCGATAGAAAGCGGTATCGGTAACCATGAAAGCCTTGTAACCGTGCCGCCAAAACGCCAGATGATCACTCCAGGCAACTCCCGGTACAAGGGCTAGAGTGGCAATGGACTGCAACGGAAAATCCGTCACCGAGGAAAACGCATGAACACAGTCCCGCATGATCTTCCGAGAGCGCAAGTTAGAAACAAAAGTAATAAAATTACCGGTATCGGGATAAAAATACTTCAGTAAAGGCGGATAAGTTTGACTGCCATGCTGATCTCGATAACAGCCGATGGTCTCCAGCGAGATCATAAAACGTATGGGATCACCACGTTGCTTAGCGGCTTTGGCATACACCATACTGCCCATGCCAGGCCAGAAGAAAAAAGGTGGCTCTTCGTTCACAAAAGCGACAAAACGCAGACTGGTTTCAGGCGCAACATCCTTGAACAGGCGAGAAAGTTCAAGCAACGCTGCAACGCCGCTGCCATTATCATTGGCGCCTGGACTGCCCAAGACTGAATCATAATGAGCGCCGATCAGAATGACATCGTTGTTACGGCTGTTACCGGTGCAGGTAATTTCAAGATTGGCGCATTCAATGCCTTGTACGGTATAAGTCTGTTTACGGACGGCATAGCCTTGCTGCTCCCATTCTTTCGTAATATAAGCCTCCGCAGCATGAAGCGCTACCGGATGAAAAATATTATGCTCACCGATTTTACCAGCAAGTTCATAGACATGTGCGCGTAAGCGCTGTATTAAAATTTCGTTCATGTTTCTGAGGCAGCAAAGTTAATACGCTGGCTAGCCATGAGGGTCTTAACATGAATGGCAACACTGGCAGCTAAAGCCTTGAGATTGTAACCGCCTTCTAATGCCGAAATAATCCGGCCTTTGCAGCAGCTGTCGGCGATGTCCATTAACTCTTGAGTAATCCATTTGAAATCATCTTCAACCAGCATGATGGAAGCTAACGGATCGTCCTTATGCGCATCAAAGCCGGCCGAAATCAGCAGCAAATCAGGTTTAAATTTTTTCACTGCAGGTAAAATAATGCTGCTGTATTTTTTCCTGAATTCAACGCCCGAGTCACCCGCAGCCAGTGGCACATTGATAATATTGCCGACACCTGTTTCTGTGGGATGGCCGGTGCCAGGATAATGCGGCATCTGATGGCTGGATGCGTAGAACACGTTGGGCTGATTGTAAAAAGCCGCCTGCGTGCCGTTGCCGTGGTGGACATCAAAGTCAACGATGGCGATGCGTTCGAGGTGATAATGTTGAAGCGCATAACCGGCCCCAATCGCTATATTATTAAACAGGCAAAAGCCCATTGCCTGACCGGGCTCTGCATGATGCCCTGGCGGCCTTATGGCGCAAAAGGCATTGTCGGCTTTGCCAGTCAGGACTTGATCTACGGCATCACAAACAGCGCCCACTGCTCGAAAAGCGGCTTGTTTTGATCCTGGTGACAGCACTGTGTCTTGATCCAAATAATATTCACCTTGTTCGGGTATGGCTTCAAGAATTGCATCGATATAAAACTGTGAATGAATAAGCCTGATTTGTTGTTCTGTACCCATTGGCGGAGACTGTCGAATCAAACTTGAGAACTCTGGTGCTGCCAATGCTTTTTCTATACTCCTGAGCCGGTCTGCACATTCTGGATGTCCAGCACCTGTTTCATGAAAAAGAAAATCAGGATGGCTATAATAAAGTGTATTCATAAAGGCTCGCTTTAGAATCTGTGGTGAAAAACTGGCATTAATTTAGTTGCTGTCAGATGTTACGCAAGCTACCAGAAGTGTCACAGAGAGTAACAGTTTATTTTAATGGTGCAACAAACAAATCTTTACCAGTTTTTACGGCCAAAGTTGTTTATGGGTCGATATTTAAGCTGTATTAAGGTTTAATCATTAATAATGACAATAAGGAGGGCGTCCTTTTTTGCAACTAAGGAGTGATTGATAATTGATAGAATTAAAGAAAACGGAAAGTCCATCTGTATCAACGAATTCAGAGGATATGCACATAGAAGCTCCTCTGGTTGAAGTCATCATTGAGATACCACGTGGTAGTTTTTTGAAGCGGGGCTCCACTGGAGAATTGGATTTTATCTCTCCCTTACCCTGCCCGTTCAACTATGGCTCGATTCCGGCATTCATCGGACTGGACGGTGATCTTCTGGATGCGGTAGTGCTCGGCTCCCGCCTTCCATTGGGAGCAACGGTAAAAGTTCATGCTTGGGGAGCTATTAGAATGATCGACGGGGGATTGTATGACGATAAACTGATATGCAGTCGTTCACCAATTCCTCCTTGGAAGCAACGGCTGATTCTTCTTTATTTTATGATCTACGCCAAGGCCAAAAGTCTGCTTAATCTGACAAGAGGCCACAAGGGACGTAACAGCTGTGAAGGCTGGCATGAGGCAGAGAGTGCCTTGGCGAGAGCAACACCCCGTACTCATGGTGACTGGAAAGGACCAATAACCCCCTTCTAAAGGACACTATTTGAACCGATGAACATCTGGCACCGAAACTTCCAACAAACGGAAAGCGAGCAAAGTGAACAGAAAGGATTCTTGGGCCAGTTAAAGGGGTTATTCGGCACCTTTAGAAATGCTACTGCCCATGCTCCAAAATCATGTGGATGATTTAGGAGAAAGATGCGCTCGACTTACTTTTTTAGAACCGTTGGTTCATCGATGACTTGATTCCGCCATACGAGCACGAGCGATGTATGAGGGCAAAGTTCATCACTTCGTCCCAAGAAATGCTGTGACAGAAAATAGCTAAATTCGTTTGGTTCCAATGACTCCATTGGAACGGGGCTGACTGCTGCTATTCACTGCGGTCAGTATTGCTCATATTCAGTATGACAAAGTGCCCTCCTACAGCAGGCTAAACATGATAATTCTGTATCATAGATGCAAAAAACACATGAGCTTAGCTACTATTGCCCAGTTTCGCATGAATCCTTACGGTCACCCAATTGCAAACGATGTTCATCATGGAAACGGAGCTTTAGCCTAATGAAAATGCAGGTTTCCCGAAATCGCGTCGAGTCATTGATGGGATAATATGAACTACCCATTGCTGGATGGCATACGAGAGAATCAGGAAGGCTGAGGTGCCGTAGACATTAGCGGCCGCTATTTTCACTGCTTGCTTGGGCTGGAATGCCCAAAACAAGCTTTCAGTGAAAATAGCGACTTCCCGATTTAATTGATTTTCGTTAACTATTTTACGATCAAACCGAGTCCGCGTATAACTATTTTGTCATGGATGTCGCCGGTATCGATGCGCAGTGACAATAAAACAGGTCCGTTTTTAGACTTGATAGCAGGATTGTTTACAAGGGCACTGTCCTCGCAAACCGGACCTGAAGCGTTTAAATGGGTGGGGTCATCGAGCTTTACCAAAGCCGAACTAGGAGGATTTTGCACTTGCGCCAAACGGACTTGACTGATGAAACTTAAGTTACTACTGTTCTCATAGCAAACTCTGACGCCTTTGATTTTAGTTTCCTTGGGCAGTTCCAAAGCCATCTGCACGACTTTATTGCCGCCTGAAGGAAATGTATCTCCAAGTGATTTAGATTGAATGACGAGGCCGGTCAAGCCGCTGCCTACACCAGAGTTGGTAGAGTTATATGTTGTTGTCAGGTCAGTAAGGTCTCCCGAGAGCAAATCAAAGTGGTTGACCCACTGAATATGCTCATTAACTTCATCTGCACGAACTGCGACGGTATTGAAGGCAAAGCCTAAACCAATAACGGATAGCATACATGTTTGGGCACTAGCCTTTAGCAATTTTGTTAAAATGATACTTTTCATAGTGGATCCCTATTATAAAGTGATATTGAACGTTCTCAGTCATCGACCGAGTTCTGCCTTAAAAATCGAACACGAGAAATTTGTCACGAAACGACTTAAATTTCTGCGAGCAATTTAACATATACTAAACCCCCCTTCTTTACAAGACTAAACAACAAGTGAAGATACGGGAGTTATACCTTTCGAATTAAAATCACAGTGTGAGAAAAGTTGGGAGCATCAAGTGATTGCACTACCATCAAAAACTAAAGATTTGTTCGACGAATTATTGAATAAAGTGTAAGTCGAATGGCTGCTTTTGGCCGATAGTACTCGATGGCGAAATGGTGCTATCGACCCATTGCTGCCCTTCACAGCAAATTCAAAATCCGGTTTTTGAGCTCCATCTTTTGGCCAATGCCGGTATAAACTTGTTTAACAAACAGTCATTTTATGGACAAATGTGGTGCAAATGGAAACCAGCCTAAAGCCAAACGGTTAGTAGCTGGCTTACCAAGCAGAAGGCGTTCTTTGTTTACTCCGCTAAAGTTCGATGCGGATACCCAGCTCAATGACACGCTCAACGGGTATTTTAAAAAACTCAATCGCACTGGAAGAATTGTGGAATAAAAACCTGAACAAGCCTCTGCGCCATTTCGGCATTGGGCTTTTGTTACGGAAAGAGATACGTTCACTGCCGATGAAAAACGAGGTCTGTTTGGGATCAAAATCCAGTCCTTCCTGAATACACTACTCCAAGGCACGACGTACATCAGCGTTTTGCTTGAAACCGTAATAAAGTTTTACCCGGTAAAAATTGTTGTTTTCACCGAAGGCCCGGATTTTGACCAGGTGCGCTTCGTCAACATAGGGCCATCGTTAGTGACAATGGTCAGCACAATAATTTGCTCATGCAAGACATGATTGTGTTCAAGGTTGTGCAACAGCACTTGAGGCACACCGTGCAAGCTTCTGGTCAAATAAATCGCCGTACCTTTACGGTTACTGCCTGATGACCACTTATTTTCTCTTCCAAGTCCTCGAATAACGTTCGTCTCTCATCCATATATTCCGAAAGTAACTCTGCGTCCCTTAATCCATGTCGTCAATATTAGAAACAGTACGGCAACCACCATAGCGGGAGCCAACCGCCGGTCGGGATTTTCAGGCTATTGGAAAGAAAAAATAACAAATCTATGGTCAAAAAAATCGACAGGAAAGTGATACTGGTAGCCTTTTCCATTTCCACAGTGCCTGGATGATGATAAACGCCAGTACCGTGTTCAAATCATCGTACCGGTAACCGCAATGCCGTAAGCCGATGCCAGCGCTGAAGACGATTTAAAACTCAGCACCAGCACGAAAACCGACACCATCAACAGCCAATTGACGGCAGGAACATAGACCTGTCCCATTTCATCGCCCGAGGTATGTAAAATGTTCATGCGTGGACAATAACCCAGTTGTATCGCCTGCCGCGTCACCGAAAACGCACCCGAAATGACCGCTTGCGAGGCGATGACGGTCGCCAGCGTCGATAGAATCAGCAAAGGATACAGCGCCCAGGTCGGCGCAAGTAAATAGAAGGGATTTTCTATCGCTTCAGGATGGCCGATCAACAGCGCCCCCTGTCCGAAATAGTTGAGCAGCAACGCCGGAAACACAAAACTGAACCAGGCGTAACGGATCGGTTTCAGGCCGAAGTGTCCCATATCGGCGTACAGCGCTTCGGCGCCGGTGATCGCCAGCACGACCGCGCCCATAATCAAAAATCCATGCCAGCCCAGTTCAATCAGCAAATGCACTGCGTAATAAGGGTTAATCGCCATCAACACGCCCGGTTCATGAATGATGTTGATCACGCCCATGACCGCCAACACCACGAACCAGAAACACATGATCGGCGAAAATAGTTTGCCCATTGCCCGGTGCCTTTCGCTTGCAGAATAAACAGCCCCCCAGCACCGTGATGGTAATCGGTAATACATAATGGGCCAGTGGCGGCGCGATAATTTGCAAGCCCTCGACCGCGCTAAGCACCGATATGGCCGGGGTAATGATGCTGTCGCCGTAAAATAGCACGCGCCCAACAAGCCGATAGTGACAATGAACCATTTTTTGCGGATTATCTTTGGAACCCTGCAAGGCAAGAGCCATTAGCGCCATAATGCCGCCTTCGCCCTTGTTGTCGGCACGCATGATGAAAATAGCGTATTTGATGGTTACAACCATCGTTATCGACCAAAAAATCAGCGACAAAACCCCGAGCACATGGAGTTTATCGATCGTCAAGCCGCCATGAAATACTTCCTTGATAGCATATAAGGGGCTGGTGCCGATATCGCCGAACACGACGCCTATGGCGCCGAGGGTTAATCCGGCCAGTTGTTCTTTGGATTGATTCTGTGGGCTTGTCGACATGGTAAATATTGAATTAGGTGAAAAAGTTATGAGATTAACTCGTTAAAGGCTGCGTATTATGCTGCTCATAACTCAACGGATAAACTCTTCCAATTTGTCTGATAAAGCCTATCAGAATTCATCATCGGCCAGCTCCTGTTCACGGATGATTCTCCCGGTTGCCTCGTCGCACAGCACGTGCCACTCCGAGCCATCGCGCGCCTGTATCTCATATCGCAACCAAAAAACTCCGTGCCGATATAGCCTACGTTGTCCCTCAGTCACTCCCGGATGCAGAATCAGCGCCTCTTTTTGGCAGGGTTCGATGTAAACTTTGCTAGGAGGCAACGTATAGCGGTCAGTAATGTTTGCATTCGCGCTGTCGACCTCCCTATAGACCGCCAATCCCGATAGAGTATTCGCTGAATGGGCTATGTTTGACAATGCAGCCTGAGCCACAAGACTCGACACCAAGATCAAAAAATATTTAATACACTTGCTGTTCATGGAAGCGCCTCGTAAAACTGCAGAGAACCTGCTTGAATTAATCCCGCCCCATTCGGTGCTTTATTGATTTCAAAAACAGCCGTTCATGCAGAGCCCGTCATCAAGCAATTAACTGCATGGTATATAAAACGCTGTAAAAAAATTGTAAAAATTATGGTCAATGCTATAAATTTTTTTCGAAACAAAAATGAGTTATCGTGGCCAATGATCGGGCATAAAGGAGGTAGGGCAAATCAAATTAAGGGACCACACCAATTACCCTGGTATCGGGAAAATGGCGGCCAATCCTTTAGTGATGAACTCCACCGCGATGGATAAAATAATCAAACCGAATACGCGAGTAATC
>CAVZRB010000019.1:0-351693 GCA_963777585.1 uncultured Gammaproteobacteria bacterium
TTTACTCGCGCAAATTTTCTTTTTCCAACCTGATAAACATGCTCAGCGCCAGCCGATATTCCCAGCTTCGGATCAGAGACTTTTTCTCCATCTATCTTCACCGCACCCTGCTTTATCATCCGATTAGCCTCGGATGTACTCTCCGTTAATCCGGCATCTTTCAATATATTTGCTATACCGTAACTTGCACCCTCAATCTTTAATTCCAGCTCATCCATTTCATCAGGCATCGCGCCGCGCTGAAATCTGGCTTCAAAATTTTCCAATGCTTTTTCGGCTGCCGCCGCATCATGAAATCTTTCTATAATCTCCTGAGCCAACCTTACTTTGTAATTTCTAGGATTTGCCCCTTGCTCACATTCCTGCGCCCATAGCTTTATTTCAGTCATAGGCCGAAAACTCAGCAATTCAAAATAACGCCACATCAAATCATCTGATATAGACATTAATTTACCGAACATATCATCAGCTGAATCAGCTATACCTATATAGTTGTTGAGTGACTTGGACATTTTTTGCACACCATCCAACCCTTCCAGAATCGGCATGGTCATAACCACCTGAGGCTTTTGTCCAAACGCCTCTTGCAACTGCCGCCCAACCAACAAGTTAAACTTTTGATCCGTACCACCCAATTCGACATCCGCCTTCATTGCCACTGAATCATAACCCTGTATTAATGGGTACAGAAACTCATGTATCGCAATGGGCTGCCCACCTTTAAAGCGCTTGCTAAAATCATCACGCTCCAGCATTCTGGCCACAGTATGTTTTGCGGCCAACTGAATCAAATCAGCCGGTGACATTGCATTCATCCAGCTTGAATTAAACATTACCAGGGTTTTAGTCGGATCCAGAATTTTAAATATCTGCTCTTCATAGGTCTTTGCATTATCGATAACCTCATCTCGAGTCAACGGCTTGCGCGTAACATTTTTCCCTGTTGGATCGCCTATCATCCCTGTAAAATCACCAATCAGAAACAGCACCTCATGCCCCAATTCCTGAAATTGCTTCAACTTATTAATCAATACCGTATGCCCCAAATGCAAATCAGGAGCGGTCGGATCAAAGCCCGCCTTAATCCGAAGAGGCCGCCCCTCCTCCAGCTTTTTAATTAATTCCTGCTTGATTAAAACCTCATCTGTCCCTCTAAGAAGGTGTACCAATACGTCCTCTTGCAATTTCTTTCTCCAAATATTCACATTAAATTCATTATAGAATTAATAATCAACTCCGCTGAATAAAAACTTTCACATGACCTAATTAATTGGTAAAAATATTTAAAACCACTTAAAATAAATATACAGACCCATTAAATTATTTATGATTTATATGAATTTCAATTACTTAGCGCAGTCTCGTGATAACTAGAATCCATACATCCCTGCTCTTTGGAATTTGCGTAGCCTTTTCATTAACCGGCCACGCAGAGACAAAGCAATCACGCAAGCACGCAACAGCTAAGACTATTTCTGCCGCTCACCTTCAATCAAAACACACAAAGCCGGTTAATAAAAAAGAATCTGTTGCAGCACCTAAATCTACTACAAAAAAACAAACCACCGTTTCTGCCAAATTAAATGAAAGCAAGCAATCCATTGCCTGGTACAAATCGAGTCACAAAACCGACTCTCGCTCTGCTGAGTCAGCCACCAGAAAACATACTGTTATTTCTTACAAGTCGATCAAATCTGTATCAGTAGAGCCAATCAACTACAAAAAACTGCAAAAAAATATCCCCACTAATCTTAACTTGGATAATGTCGAATCAGATCAAATTGTCCACACTAATAATGATAAACAATTTCGTCCAATCTTAATCGACCGTTTACACAACACAAAAGTCAACACTGCTCATGTATCTATAGAAACCTCTTTATTTCTGGATGGACTCGAAGCCGGTTTATCAAAAGAACTGATACTGCAACTTACCGATATTTTTGCATGGGACATTGATTTTGCCACCAACCTGCATCCTGGCGATCAATTCACGATTGTTTATGGAAAAAAAATGGTTGATGGTAAAGAAACTGATAATGACGATATTATTGCCGCTGAGTTTATTAACCAAGGGATATCATATACAGCTATCAGATACATAAATGAATCCGGCATTGCCAGTTATTACACGCCTGACGGACAGTCTATGCAAAGGGCGTTTTTAAGCACACCTGTTGACTTTGCCAGGATCAGTTCCCATTTTGACATGCACCGTAAGCACCCCGTACTTAACAGGATTCGCGCTCATAAGGGTATTGATTATGCTGCAAGAACCGGCACCCCTGTAAAAACGACGGGGGACGGGATCGTTACCTTCAGCGGTCGCAAAGGCGGTTATGGACAAGTCGTAATAATTCAACATAATGATCACTATGAAACGCTTTATGCGCATATGTCTGATTTTAAAAAAGGCTTAACAGTCGGCAATCATGTTAAGCAAGGTGATGTTATCGGCTATGTAGGCCAAACTGGCCTGGCCACTGGGCCCCACTTGCATTATGAATTTCATGTGGATGGTGTTTATCGCGACCCGGAGACAGTCAAGATACCGCATTCAATGCCTATAAGTAACGCATTACTGGCTGACTTCAAAGCACAAACCCAACCGTTCTTTGCCCAACTTAATCAGGTCAAAGCCAAAAGTTTATTTGCGAAAACCCCTCTCCAGCTACGATTAACTCAAGCCATGCCTGAGCTTTATATCGGACTCATGTCCGGAACCAGTCTCGATGGTATTGACGCCGCCCTTGTTGATTTCAAAGACAATAAAGTCCGTCTTGTCGAATTTGAATACCTACCCTTCCCCGACGTAATTCAAAATACCATCCAGCAACTCAGTGAGCCTGACGCGCTAATCTCACTCAAAGAATATGGCGCAATGGATACGCAGCTTGGCTACTTATTCGCAGATATTGTTAACACCTTGCTTGCCAAAGCCAACATTCCCGCTTCATCGGTCGATGCCATCGGTAGTCACGGACTAACCATCTACCATGCACCCGAAATTAAATTTCCTTTTTCCCTGCAAATTGGCGACCCCAACATAATTGCCGAAAAAACCGGTATTACCACCGTGGCCGATTTCAGACGCCGGGATATTGCAGCCAAAGGTCAAGGCGCACCACTGGTTCCGGCTTTTCATCAAGCCGTATTCCAACACCCGTATGAACATCGCTGTATCGTCAATATTGGTGGCATCGCCAATATTACCGTCTTGCCCATAAATCAGTCCGCAGAAGTTATCGGCTTTGATACCGGCCCCGGTAACACGTTAATGGATCTATGGATCAAACTGCATCAAAACCAGTCGTATGATAAAAATGGCGCCTGGGCCAGAACCGGTAAAATCGACCATGACTTGGTGGCCTTATTAAAACAAGACCCTTATTTCAACGCCGCCCCGCCCAAAAGCACCGGCAAAGAGTATTTTTCACTTCCTTGGGCTTATCAGCATTTCGACGCATCCGATTACAAAGCCGAAGACATACAGGCCAGCTTGTGTTTTTTAACGGCGATAACGATTTGTGATGCCATTAAAAAGCACGCGCCAGCTACTGAACGCATATTGATTTGCGGCGGCGGTATTCATAATGATTACTTGCTGGAACTCATACAACAGAACATTGGATGCCCTGTTGAATCGACAGAGCGGCACGGTCTTCATCCCGATCATGTTGAAGCGATGGCTTTTGCGTGGTTAGCCAGACAAACTATGAACAAACTGCCGGGCAACCTTAAAGAAGTAACGGGAGCGATTAACTCTGTCATTCTTGGTGGAATTTATCAGGGGTAATATAACAAAAGGGCGACAGTCCTGTCGCCCATCGAGGGGGGAGAAACCTGGAATACTACGCTGAAAAAGAAGATCCGCAACCACAGGTAGTGGTCGCATTAGGATTGCGAATAACAAACTGGGCGCCAGATAAATCTTCTTTATAATCAATTTCAGCGCCGGTCAAATATTGAATACTCATCGAGTCTATCAATACCGTGACACCACCGTTTTCAACACTGGTATCATCATCATTGACTTCTTCATCAAAAGTAAAGCCATATTGAAACCCTGAACAACCGCCGCCTGAGACATAAACTCTCAGCTTCAGATTATCATTACCTTCCTCGGCTATTAATTCACTCACCTTGGAAGCGGCGCTGTCAGTAAAAACTATCGGATTAGACATACATTTAACACTATAAAAAATGGAATTGAATAGAATTATGACTATACCCAGCTTTTTAGTCAAGAATTATGAATATGGGCGCGTTTGCTTGTTAGCCCTCTACGGATAAAGAGCAATTATCCTTAATCCAGTATCTTCGTTTATCCCGAACATCAAGTTCATATTTTGCACCGCCTGCCCTGCCGCCCCCTTAACCAGGTTATCAATCACCGATAACACCACGATAGTTTGACCGCCCTGCGGTTGATGAATCGAAATCTGGCAGTTATTACTGCCCCGGACATTTCGGGTATCAGGATGCGAGCCTTGCGGCAGCACATCGACAAACGTTTCGTTGGCATATCTTTTTTCATACAAGTCCTGCACATCGACCAGATTTCCATGCGCCTGACCATATAAAGTAGCGTGTATCCCCCGAATCATCGGTGTTAAATGCGGCACAAAGGTCAGATCCGACTGATTTTCCAGCCATCAACTCAAGCCCTTGGGTAATTTCCGGCAAATGCCGATGACCGCCAACCGCATAAGCTTTAAAACTCTCGCCGGTTTCACTCATTAACGTCGCCAGCTCCGCTTTACGCCCTGCCCCGCTGACACCGGATTTAACATCGGCGATTAAATGCTTTACATCGACCAGATCGTTTTCAAGCAACGGTAAAAAACCCAGCTGTACGGCGGTTGGATAGCAACCCGGACAGGCGATTAAATTGCTCTGTTTAATCGCCTCACGATTCACTTCCGGCAAACCGTAAACCGCCTCGGCGATTAAATCGGGGCACGCGTGTTCCATTCCGTACCACTTGCTCCACTCCTTTGCGTCTTTCAACCTGAAATCAGCGGACAGGTCTATCACCTTTACGCCGCGCGCCAGCAACTGTTCCGCCATCAGCATCGCCGTGCCGTTCGGCGTCGCAAAAAACACCACATCACATTCGGCCAGGGTTTCGACTTCGGGCAAGCTAAATACAGCATCGATAGCTCCGCGCAGGCTGGGATAAAGCGCATCCACCCTAAGCCCCGCATCGGCGCGCGAAGTGACAACCGACACCTCAACTTCCGGATGCATCGCTAAAATCCGCAATAGCTCAACACCGGTATATCCGGTTCCGCCCACAATACCTGCACGAATCATCTGCTTTATCCTGTCACACGTTTCATAAAAATAATCACAGTATATAATAACCGCAACTCTGCTTATTGACGATGTTGTAACTATGCCGCTTCCTGAACAGATGATTGCCATTGAAATTGAAAACGGCGCTTTAAAACCGGCTCAGCGCGCCATACCGACGCCGTCAGCCAACCAGGTGCTGATTAAAGTCGCTGCCGCCGGTGTCAATCGCCCCGATGTGTTTCAGCGCAAAGGACTGTATCCGCCCCCGCCCGGCGCATCCGACATTCCTGGGCTTGAAGTCGCAGGAACCATCTTTGCATTGGGCGACAACGTTGATCATTTAAATGAAGGCGACCAGAGTCTGCGCACTGGTGACTGGCGGCGGCTATGCCGAATATTGCCTCGCCTCGGCGGCGTTATGCCTGCCTGTACCGGCAAGGCCTGTCTTTCACTCAGGCCGCTGCATTACCGGAAACTTTTTTCACCGTCTGGAGCAATGTCTTCGACCGCGCCCAGTTGCAGCCCGGCGAAACGCTGCTTGTGCATGGCGGCGCCAGCGGCATAGGCACGACTGCGATACAACTGGCCAAGGCCTTTAACGCCAAGGTCATAGTCACCGCCGGCTCAGAAGCTAAATGCAAGTTCTGCTTGCAACTGGGCGCCGATGCCGCCATCAACTACAAGGAACAGGATTTTGTTGAGGAGATCAAGCAGCTTACCGACAACAAAGGCGTCGATGTTATTCTGGACATGATCGGCGGCGACTATTTCCCGCGCAATCTAAAATGCATGGCTGACGATGCCCGACTGGTGCAAATCGCCGTTCAAAACGGGCCCGAAAGCCGAGATAAACCTGCTGCCCGTCATGCTTAAACGGCTCACCATTACCGGCTCTACCTTAAGAGCCAGGGACGATGTCTTTAAAGCCGCAATCGCAGGCAAACTGCTTGAAAAGGTCTGGCCTTTACTAGAATCCGGCAAAATCAAACCGGTTATACATTCAACTTTTGCGCTCACCGATGCCGCAAAAGCCCATCAACTCATGGAAAGCAGCCAGCACATCGGCAAAATCATCTTAACGGTATAAGAACTATGAACTACACCACTCTCATTTCCGCAGAAACACTCAACCAGCAGCTTAACAATTCCAATTGGGTCATCGTTGACTGCCGGTTTTCATTAGCGGATACCGAAGCCGGTGCCAAAGCCTACCGACATGGGCACATCCCCAATGCCCGCTATGCCCACCTGGACAAAGACCTGTCTTCAGCGATCACCGATTTTACAGGCCGCCATCCTTTGCCCGATTTTGCTTTATTGGCAAAAAAACTGGGGCAACTGGGGCATAACCAACAACCAGCCAGGTTGTTGCTTATGACGATGCAGGAGGCGCTTTTGCAGGCCGTCTCTGGTGGTTACTGCGTTGCATGGGGCATGACAAGGTTGCCGTATTGGATGGCGGCATCAAGCAATGGCAAAAACTCGGACTTCCCATCACCACAGCCTTGCCCACTGTGAAGCCCGCCACGTTCAGGCCATATCTGAACGATACGGCATGGCTTAATGCCTTACAGGTGCAAAACAGTCTGGCCCGAAAATCCATTTGCCTGATCGACGCCAGAACGCCTGAACGCTATCGCGGCGAACAAGAGCCCATCGACCCGGTTGCAGGCCATGTCCCCGGCGCATTAAACCGGGCCTTTCAGTTAAATCTGGATAGCAATGGCTTGTTTTTATCCGCCGATAAATTACGCGAACAATTTAAACGACTGATAGGCGATACATCGCCGCAACAGGTAGTCCACATGTGCGGCTCCGGCGTCACCGCCTGCCATAACTTGCTGGCCATGGAGCATGCAGGACTAACCGGCTCCAAGCTTTATGCAGGGTCGTGGAGCGAGTGGATCAGGAATAAAAACAGGCCGGTTGCGACAGGCTAACCTTTAGCCGTGCAGCTGTCAGCGTAGCCAGTAATCGACCAGCAACCCTGCAAATACCGCCAGGCCAAACCAGTTGTTGTTTAAAAACGCTTTAAAACAAAGCGTTTTTTCCCGGTGAAAAATCAATTTCTGCTGATAAACCGACAGGCTTGCCGCGACCAGAACGCCGAGATAATAAGGCCAGCTCGGTGTGCGCCATCTGCCCTACTGCAATCAGCAGACCGAGAATGATGATCTGCAAAACGCCCATGATGTGACGATCGTAATCGCCGAACAGTATGGCTGTCGATTTAACGCCTATTTTTAAATCATCATCCTTATCGACCATGGCATACATGGTGTCATAAACCAGTGCCCATAATACGACGGCCAAATACATCACCCACGCCACGGGCGGAATGCTGTTTGTCTGCGCGGAAAAGGACATCGGCACCGCCCAGCCAAAAGCAATACCCAAATAAGCCTGGGGCAACTGGGTGTAGCGCTTCATAAACGGATAGCTGGCGGCCAGAAATGCAGCGATGAATGACAGCATGATGGTGTAGATATTCAGCAATAACACCAGGCCAAAAGAGCACAGACACAACACGACAAAAACTATCAGCGCTTCCTTGGGCTTAACCTTGCCTGCAGCAATAGGCCGCTGCTTGGTGCGTTCCACATGCGGGTCAAAATCGCGGTCGGCATAATCATTAATCACGCAACCGGCGGCACGCATCAGCACGACGCCCAGACAAATAACGGTTAACACCAGCAAATCGGGCTTGCCGTCACTGGCCACCCAGAGCGCCCATAATGCCGGCCACAATAAAATCAGGATGCCGATAGGCCGGTCAAATCGCGCCAATAACCAGTATTGCTTAATTCGATCCAATACTCGATCCATTGCTCTGTCCATAATCATTGTTATTGCCTTTTCCAAAGCGTGAATTTTGTTAAAAATGTTATTATAGCTTTTTTATTTTAATGAGCGTGGAACCATGAGCGTAAAAATTTATCACAATCCGCGTTGCAGCAAATCACGTCAAACCTTGCAATTGCTTCAAGAACAAGGCATTGAACCGGAAATTATTGAATATCTTAAAACGCCTCCCAGCGCCCAGGAACTGGATGACATTCTGCAAAAACTGGACATGGAGCCTCGTGAGTTAATGCGCAAGAAAGAAGCCGAATATAAGGCAAACGGTCTGGATGATACCTCACTGGATCGGCAGGCGCTGATTAATGGCATGGTAAACAATCCCATACTAATTGAACGGCCTATTGTTATTGCCAATGACAAAGCGGCAATCGGCCGTCCGCCGGAAGCTGTACTCGCCATTCTATAATTACTAATCTTATGACAAAAATTCTGGTTCTGTTATTTCTCCCGCAATGGCACAACCGCAGAAATGGCTAATCATATCGCTCGCGGCGTGGAATCGGTTGACGGCGCTGAAGCGGTGCTCAGAACCGTTCCCGATGTTTCAACCGTCTGCGAAAAGACGGCCGAGAGCATTCCCGCCCACGGCGCAATTTACGCTACACTTGACGATTTGAAATCCTGCGACGGTCTGGCGTTGGGCAGCCCAACCCATTTCGGCAATATGGCCGCACCGCTAAAATACTTTATCGACAGCACCACCGAAATCTGGTTTTCAGGCGCATTGTCCGGCAAACCCGCCGGCGTATTTACCTCAACCGGCAGCATGCATGGCGGACAGGAAAGCACCTTGTTATCGATGATGTTGCCGCTGCTGCACCACGGCATGCTGCTATTAGGCCTGCCCTACACCGAACATGCGTTGCGTGAAACCACGTCAGGCGGCACACCCTACGGCCCCAGCCACGTGTCGACAGATCACACCGGATTGAGCGATCATGAAAAAACCTTGTGCCGGGCTCTCGGTACGCGCTTGGCCAAAACCGCGCTTCATCTGAAACAATCAGCATGAACATAAAACCGATTTATTACTACATTATTGCCCTGACAGGTTTTTTCGGGCTGTTTGCCTTGTTGATGCTTTGGAATACCGTCCTCGCGCCCTCCACCCGCTTTCCGGTGGCGCTGGTTTTATTGATCACCGTTACGCCGTTATTGCTGCCGATGCGCGGCTTACTGGATCGCAAACCTAAAAGTTGCGCCTGGGTGGCTTATGTCAGCCTGATTTATTTTATCCACGGCTCTGCCGAAGCTTACGTCAACGCCGAGCGAACGGCTGTACGCATCACTTGAAATCATGCTCAGCCTGATGCTTTTTTTCGGCGCGACATTCTATGTACGCTTTGCGGGAAAACAGAACTGACAATGGCACAGCAGCTTCCATTACATTTTGAATTCAGGGCCAATCAAACCTTTAATGATTTTTTCCCCGGCACTAATCAGGAAATCGTCACTCACCTGCAACAATGTATCGCAGGCCTGGGCGAACAGCAAATTTTTCTCTGGGGTAAATCAGGCCAAGGCAAAAGTCATCTGCTGCAAGCCTGCTGTCACCAGGCGCAAAATCAAAATCTCAGTTCATTCTATTTTGATTTATCGAATGCAGAACTGCCTGATCCCTCGATGCTAAGCGGGCTTGATGAGTATGATGTCGTTTGTTTTGACAACATCGAGCGCATAGCCGGTAACGCGGCCTGGGAGCTGGCTTTTTTTAATTTTTTTAATCAGCATCGTGATCGCGGCCACAAACTGATCGTATCGGCATCTTCTGCGCCCAATGATATTGCCATTCAATTACCCGACCTAAAAACCCGTCTTAATTGGGGACTGACCTTAAAAATACAGCCCTTAACCGATAGCGACCGCATTGCGGCATTAATCTTTAAAGCCGATCAAATGGGCTTTGAAATCGCCCCGCAAGCCGGACGTTTTCTGCTGACGCATTACGACAGGGATCTGGCCTCTTTATGGGCTTTGCTGGAAAAACTGGATAAGGCATCATTGGCCGCCAAACGTAAATTAACCATCCCCTTTTTAAAGCAGATTCTGGACGAAGAAAGCCATGATTAAAGTGCTGGTTATTGGAGCAGGAGCCATCGGCGCTTTTTACGGCTCGCTGCTGGCAAAGGCCGGAGCTGAAGTGTCGGTAGTTTGCCGCTCCGATTATGACCAGGTCAAGCAACACGGTTTTATCATCGACAGCCCACCTCTCGGCCGCTGGAATTTTACCCCGGCACAAGTTTTAAAAAATGTTGCGGATTTTGAAGGCGCGGCAGACTATATTTTACTCTGCACCAAGGTCATTCCAACGCTGGACCGGGTCGCCCTGATACGCCCGGCTGTTGCTCGAAAATACCGCGATAGTCTTTATCCAGAATGGTGTGGAAATCGAGCAGGAAATGCTGGATGCTTTCCCCGACAACGAAATCATCAGCGGGCTGGCGTTTATTTGCTGCAACCGGGTAGATCCCGGCGAGATATTGCACCTGGCTTATGGCCGTCTGGCTTTAGGCAATCTGCCGAACGGCGTCAGCAGTAAAACCATACAGCTTTGTGAACTTTTCAATCAATCCGGCATTGACTGCAAGGCCAGCGAAGACATTGTTACCGGACGCTGGCAAAAGTGCGTATGGAACGCGCCGTTTAACCCGTTATCGGTCTTATCAGGAGGCTTGCTGACGCTCGACATCCTGCAAAACCAGGAGTCTTTCGTGCGCAGCATCATGCAGGAAGTTTGCAACATTGCGGCGGCCTCCGGGCATCCCTTGCCCGACGATATCGTTACTATTAATATCGAAAGCACCTACGCCATGCCGCCTTATAAAACCAGTATGTTGCTGGATTATGAAAACGGCCAGCCCATGGAGACCGAAGCCATTCTGGGCAATACAGTGCGCGCCGCTCAGCGGCTAGGCATAGCCGCTCCTCATCTGGAATCGGTCTATGCCTTGATGAAGCTCAGGGAATTGAAGCTGGGTTATTTGCCGTAAAAAATATAATCCGCCGTATAGGCAACCCGCTTTTCACCGCCTAAATGATTAGCATCGCATCCCGACGAAGGCGGCAAGCCGCCGTGCGTATTAACCCGGTTAATAAAGCTGACGTTCGAAAACAAGCCGTCACCCTGATGGGAGACCACCTCGACCAGCAACCAGGCAATAGATGAGCCCGGCTCCATATCGATTTTTTTAAGGACCCGTCCGACCACGCGACTGCCCTCTTTATATTCCCAGAGGGGGCCGGCGGTATGATTTCCGACTATCTTGCCCTCCGCATCGAACAGCTTGGCATCGGGTGCCTGTGTTTCCCATGAATATTTGCCTTCCTTGAGTGAGCATTGGTAAATCTGATCACCCTTGGCATGCGCAGTCAAAACAGGACTATAGCCTTCCGGCACTTTAATCTGCTCGGGTATCGAAACCTCGGCAATAGCAACGCCTTGTAACATGACCCATAAAATCAATATTTTTTTAATCATAACATTCACCACGGCATAGTCGTTCCGTCATATTTGACGAAACTACCTGATTGATCCAATGAAAAGTTCTCTATCAAAGCGCGCATTCCGGCAACGCTTTGCTCGGCATTAATTAGCGCATTAGGTCCGCCCATATCTGTTTTTACCCAACCCGGATGAAAAATAAGCACCCCGACAGACTGATCTTTAAGTTCTATCGCCAAGCTCTTCATTGCAGCATTCAGCGCCGCCTTGCTGGACCGGTAAAAAATACTGCCGCCACTGTCATTATCGGCAATACTGCCCATCAGACTGCTGATATTAACAATCAGTTTTTTATCGCTGCACTTGATTTGCGGTAAAAACGCTTCGGCCATTTTCACTGGCGCCTGGGTATTAACCACCAGCGACTTGGTCCATTCCTGATAATCAAGCTGGCCAAACCCGCCGCCCTGCAAATCCCCGTAAACGCCCGCATTATTGATCAAAACATCGATACAACAATCTGATAATTTTCGCGACAGCGCATCAATCTGTTCAAGTTCTGAAACATCCAGCGTTTCCAGCTGAATATTAGGGTGACGACTGGCGAGATTATTTAAATCAAACGCATCATCCGGGTTACGACAACAGGCGATGACATTCCAGCCGTCAACCGCATACTGGCGGCAAAACTCCAGACCCAAGCCGCGATTAGCGCCGGTAATTAAAACTGTAGCCATTTTATTGCTCCCATAAAAAAACCTTCTGCATCGGCAGACGCAGAAGGTTTCTTATACTACTTAAAAATTAAGCTGAAAAGTTTTTCGCAGCAAAATCCCAGTTAACCAATGCCCAGAATGCTTCCAGATAGGCAGGACGCGCATTGCGGTAATCAATGTAATAAGCGTGTTCCCACACATCACAAGTCAACAACGGTGTTTGACCGGTCGTTAACGGGCAACCAGCATTGCTTGTGCTAACCAGCGCCAAACTGCCGTCGGCATTTTTTACCAGCCAGGCCCAACCTGAACCAAACGTAGTGACCGCGCACTTGGTAAATTCTTCTTTAAACTTTGCAAATGAACCAAAGGTAGCGTTGATAGCATCGGCTAAAGCGCCAGTTGGCTCACCACCCGCATTTGGGGCCATACTGTTCCAGTAGAATGTATGATTCCAGACTTGCGCCGCATTATTGAAAATGCCACCTGAAGATTTTTTGATAATTTCTTCCAGCGACAAACCTTCAAATTCAGTTCCTGGAACCAGGTTATTCAGGTTTGTTACATAAGTTTGATGATGCTTGCCATAATGATACTCCAAGGTTTCTTCAGAAATATGGGGCGCTAATGCATCTTTAGCATAAGGTAGGGCGGGAAGTTCGAAAGCCATGAGATTCTCCTAAATCAAAGTTGTCGTAAGGTGTTGAGTGCAAACAGCTGGCAACAAAAACAAATACCAAGTGTTTTAATAAACAATTACTTTAGCATTGCTTGCCAATTAAATAAAGCAGGACGTCTTATCACAGTCACTCCATCCCTTGAGTTGTCATTGCACCACAAAGTTATCTTATAATCATCTTTCCTTTAAATTTATATGTCACGCACCATGACAACAAAAATCAACTCACCACTTCCTGTTGACGTTATCGCAGGAGAAACCTATGCCTGGTGCCGCTGCGGCTTAAGCCAAACCATGCCATTATGTGATGGAACACATAAATCAGCTTCCGACAAAAAATCGCTTAAATTTGTGGCAGAAGAAAATAAAACACTTCTTTTATGCGCCTGCACAAAGACGCAGACCCCTCCTTACTGTGACGGCAGTCACTGCAACCCAATTTAATCAACGGCTTCATCATGGCTATAGAAATAGAACATAAATTCCTACTTGCGAACGACGACTGGCGCAAGCACATTACCCGGTCGGTAAGATACCGACAAGGCTATTTAAGCTCCCAAGCAACAAGCTCAATCAGAATCAGAATAAGCGATGACCATGCATGGTTAAATATAAAAAGCGCAACTATCGGAACTCATCGGCATGAATACGAATACGAGATCCCGATGTCCGATGCAAACGAGATCATAAATAACCTTTGCAGAAAACCAATCATAGAAAAAACCCGCCATTTCGTCACAGATAATGCTCATGTCTGGGAAATAGATGAGTTTGACGGCGATAATCACGGTTTGATCGTCGCTGAAATTGAACTGGACAGAGACAGGGCAATCCTTTTCAAAACCGCACTGGCTGGGACGGGAAGTTACTGATGATTTGCGTTATTACAACAACAATCTCGCCATACATCCCTATTCAGAATGGCGTGAAAACTAATTATTTCATACACCTATTGAAATGACATGGGTTTTATTCTATATTCTCTGCATGAGAAAAGTATTTTTTGTTGTTTTATTGCTACTATCGACTCAATGTTTTGCGGAGAACCTACAAGACTCTCTAAAAAACATCGAGTCCGAGTGGGCATCCATTTACTACAGTACCTCTAAAAACAAACAGGGCCCCGCTTATGTTCGACTGCTCGACAAGACAACAAACTTAGTCCAGCAATACCCGAACAATGCCGAACCTATTTTCTGGCAGGCTGTTGTAAAGGCAAGCTATGCCGATCATCAAGATCCATTTTCCGCGCTTAATGCCATTCATGAAGCACGCGACTTGCTAATCAAGGCCATTGAAATCAACCCGGAAACCATGAGCGGCTCAGCCTATGTGACTTTAGGTACACTCTATTATATGGCACCTAAATGGCCCGTCGCATTTGGCGATGACCAAGAAGCCAAAAAAATGCTGGAAACCGCACTTAAAATCAATCCTGAGGGCATTGATACCAACTATTTCTACGGCGAATTTCTTTTGCTGCATAACAAACCCAAAGACGCAGCCATATATTTCAAAAGAGCAACAACTGCGCCAGTTCGCACTGAACAACTTTTTGCTGACAATCAACTTAAAGCAGAGGCAAGACTCGCTCTAAAAAACACAACAGAACGAAAAATCAGTGGCGAAAAAGGCATATTCCTGTCTTTATTTAACTCAGCAAGTACAAAGTAAGTTTTACAGCCCTGTGATTCACTTGGTAAAATCAACATTCACAACAAACTTGGCGTTCAATCAGCCAACGCTTTCTGTTAAAATAAATTTTTGAATTAAAAATTAATTTTTCCCGCAACTTCCTGGTAATAATTATGACTTTTGTAGTCACCGAAAATTGTATTAAATGTAAATTTACTGATTGCGTAGATGTCTGCCCTGTAGATTGCTTTCATGAAGGCCCTAACTTTCTAGTTATCGATCCGGAAGAGTGTATTGATTGCACATTATGCGAGCCTGAATGCCCCGCCAATGCAATTTTTGCCGAAGATGAATTACCAGAAGGACAAGAAGTCTTCATCAAGCTAAATGCAGAACTAGCCAAACAATGGCCATCTATTACTGAAGTGAAATCGCCTTTACCTGATGCTGACGAATGGAACGGTAAAGAAGGTAAACTCGAATTCCTAGAAAAATAATGTGCTAACGGTAAACATTCTTTAAGTACAGCTATTTTTGGCGCTGACAATGGCTACAGATTGTCGACTAAGCCATCCTGAAGCCCTCAAGGTAAAATTTTATTGATCCTTGAGGACTTCAATTATTCTGGCTCTTTCTATAAAACAGAAATCACCAAAGCAAACACAAAAGCAATAATCACATAAATTGTAAACAGGCTTTTTTTGGAAAGCCCCGCTTTTATCAGTTTCAGTTCAGCCACCAGTTCGCGTTTAACATCATCCGCGTTAATGATTCTTTTACAACGCCCGCGAAACGAATGCATTTCTTCATGCGCTTCCTGTTCGGCAAGAAACTCATCAATTTTTGAGTAAAAACTGCCACATTGCGGACATTTCATATCACGGTCATTTCTCTCATGACCACATGACGGGCACTTGTTCATTTAACACTCCGTTTAGAATTATTCAAATCGATACGGCTCCATATGAATTGACTCAACCTGGCGACCCAGCATAACGATTCGCCCGTTATACCGCTCATTTCCTGTTGAAGAAAATTCAAATAAGAATGACCGCCGTACATGAACTTTCCCAGCTGCATCTCTTTTTAACCAGATGCCACTTAACGCAACATACTCATCCAGCATTTGAACTTCCATGCTCAAGCAATGCGCTCGAGTTGTTTTAAGGGCAAACTCTTTTACCTGCTGTGCTTTTGACCAGTACAGATATGCAACCAGCAATAAGGCTATTAAAAAAATATCATCCAACATTATCTAAGATTTGGTATTACCAGCTAAAGTTTAGGTGCGCGTGACTTATTGTACTAAGATTCACCATCAAACATTCAAGGTAAAAAATATGAAACTTCCCATTACCGGCGGCTGCCTTTGCGGTGCCGTTAGATACGAAATTTCAGCTCAGCCTGTCGGCGGCTTCAACTGCCACTGCCGAACCTGTCAAAAAGCAGTTGGGGCGCCTTATTTTGCCGGCATGTTTGTTCTTGCCTCAGCTCTTATCATAACTGGTAACTATAAAGAATACGCAACCATTGCAGCAAGTGGCAATACCGTTTACCGCGCGTTCTGCCCTGAATGTGGAACCTCACTGTTTGGAAGAAATAGCGCCTTCGCCAAAATAAGGCCTGTCGCAGCGGCAACGCTTGATGATCCGAGCATTTTTAAGCCGCAAAAAGACATATGGGTAGCTGACGCCCAACCGTGGGACATTATGCACCCTAATCTACCAAAATTTGACGGCAACCCTTGGGATTGAGGTAAGCGTGTGCTACTTTATTGCTGATCTCATTTGTCTTCTGGAAAACTTATGAATTCTGAATACCTTAGCACCATCGAAATACCGCCTAAATCAGTTCATAAATATTCTATTATATGGCTACATGGATTAGGCGCGGATGGTCATGATTTTGAAGGAATTGTTCCTGAACTGCATTTAATCGCAGAATCTAATATACACTTTATTTTTCCCAACGCACCTATTCAGCCCGTAACCATCAATGGCGGGATGACCATGCGCGCCTGGTACGATATTCTGGAAATGTCACTGAAGCACAAAGTTGATATTAATGGCATTTATCAATCAGCAGGCCTGCTTGACCAAATTATCCAGCAAGAAATTGACAAGGGTATTTCATCAAAAAATATTTTACTCGCCGGATTTTCTCAAGGGGGCGTGATTGCGCTTCATACAGGACTAAGATATCCGCATAAACTAGCCGGAATTATTGCGTTATCATCTTATTTACCGACAATCGATCAATTAAAAACCGAAGGTTCAGCCACCAACAATGCCACACCCATATTTATGGCTCACGGCATAATAGATCCCGTCGTAGCGATTGAGTCCGGCAAAGCAGCGTTTGATACACTGAAATCCATGGAATACAACATTGAATGGCATGATTATCTGATGGAACATAGCCTTTGCATTGAAGAAATCGAACACATTTCAGCTTTCATTAATTCAATTTTTAAATAATGTGTAGCTCATTTTAACGCGCAATTCAACACAATATGTATCCAACGCGACCGCGGCCTTACTAAATGCAAAACAAAGCGCCCTGTAACAAATAAAAAAATAGCCGAAACTGATATTCCACGTATCGGCTAAAGAGGAGGATAAACTAAAAATAATTTATCCACAGCTACCAAAATTAGCAAGAGACATAGTCATATCTCTTGCAGCTCACATCCCAATCAACCTTTTCCGGGCAACATGCCTACTGAACCAGGTTTGATTCGTTTACAGGTAACAATCACATCTTCCAGATGGCACTGCTTTTTGCCATCATTAGCACCAGTACAATCTGTGCAGACAGCTTTCCCCTCATCCTTCACTTTTTCAACATGCCAGCCGTAACCTTGTGTCTGACAAAATGTTTTGCTAAATTTTGTGATGTTATAGGCTTTTGATGCATTTGCAATGGCTTCGGACTCTACCGCACATCCTGGCGAAGGCAGTGTATTAGCCATAAGATCCCTATACACATATTCTGTCGCCGATGCAGCTCCAGAAAAAAAAGATAAAGCCGCCAACAGACATATATAATTAAGTTTCATTATTCTCTCCTGATTATTATTATTATTTTTTTAAGCAATCGATTGTTCGTGCTAAAAATGACATAAACTTTAAATTCAATTCAAAACCCGAATATTCATGAGAGCTGTATTTTCTTCCAGCTGCTGCTTGATCGGGGCAAACTTTTCATTCTCACTTAGTTTAACCATAACAAGAACAGTCACTAAAGCAACGGTTACCAAGCCAACGTATAACCAGAAATTATCTTTTTTTTGTACTTCTTCGCTCATTTTCTTCTACCTTTTGTTGTTTTAAATCATCAATGGACACAAAACTTAGTCATTCAAGCCGGCGCCCCCATAGATCAACCACTTCAACTCGATATCTTGAACAATCACCAGAACCAACCGATATAGCGAAGATACTGTATTCAAAAATACCTGCTTATTTAGTAGCGTATCAATACTATAAAAGAAGCCGAAGAATACTGTCAACTAAATATCGATTCGATACAAACATCAAATAACGAACTACCTCTTAATTTTTATTTCTGACCATTAAATCCTGAGTCACATGCCTGAAATAAACACCAAGATGACAATTCCACGAAAACCTCTGAAATCCAAAAATCAGTTATTTTCATCATTAAAATTAGCAACAAGTTAGATTTGCACATCATATATATTCATAAAACTTGATTTTTTGCCGCTACACACGTGTATCCAGAACTGCACCCTGACAGAAATTCTGCGATAATAAGACATTAATTTTTCCGCATATGGATTGCTGGTCTATTACAGCCCATTACTATTACTCAACACATTAATTTATGAACGAAAAAACATTTAAACCCTGTGATTTGGTTATCTTTGGTGCGTTAGGCGATTTATCCCGTCGAAAATTGCTAATTTCTTTGTATCACCTTGAAAAAGCGGGCTTAATCGCTCTTGATACCAAAATCATAGGCGTAGACAGGCTTCCCGAAGACAATGCAGGATTTGTTGGGATAACACTCAAAAGCTTGCAGGAATTTTTGGGCGAAGCAATTGATAATGCGGTATGGGAAAAACTTTCTGCCAGACTCTCATATCTTCAAATCGACTTAACTCAGCCTGATCAGTTCCAGCAACTGCACGCAGTCATTGATCAAAAAAACAGGGTTATGGTGAATTATTTTTCCGTACCGCCCTCGTTATTTAAGAATATTTGCCAGGGTCTTGATAAATCCGGCGTGCTTACCCGAGAATCACGCATTGTCATGGAAAAACCCATAGGCCATGATCTTGAGTCATCAAAGGAAATCAATGATGAAGTAGCCAAAGTTTTCAAGGAAGACCAAGTCTATCGAATCGATCATTATCTAGGTAAGGAAACCGTTCTTAACTTGCTTGCATTGCGCTTTGCCAATTCCATTTTTACTACCAACTGGGATCACAATGCCATCGACCATATTCAAATTACCGTTGCTGAAGACATCGGTATTGAGGGGCGCTGGGGGTATTTTGATGACGCAGGGCAATTACGGGACATGGTGCAAAATCACTTGTTGCAGATTTTGACTTTTATCGCCATGGAGCCACCGGTCAATTTAGATGCTAAAAACATACATCGTGAAAAAATAAAAGTCCTAAGCGCATTACGCCCCATTACGGCTGACAATGCAGAACAAACTACTGTGCGCGGCCAGTACTCGGCTGGTTTTCATAAAGGAAAGCCCGTACCTGGCTATCTTGAAGAGGAAGGTGCCAACCAGAAAAGCACTACAGACAGCTTTGTCGCATTGCGCGTCGATATTGATAACTGGCGCTGGGCAAATGTACCCTTTTATCTGCGCACAGGAAAACGAATGCCTGCTAAACGCTCGGAAATTGTGGTTCATTTCAAGCAGTTGCCGCATAATATTTTTAAGGACAGTTATCGCAATCTGCCAGCCAATAAACTCATTATTCGTCTCCAGCCCAATGAAGGCGTGGAAGTGCACATGCTTAATAAAGAACCGGGCATTAATGAGACCATTAAATTACATCAAACTAAGCTGGATTTAAGCTTCTCAGATACGTTTAACGATAGTCGCATTTTTGGCGCCTATGAGCGATTATTGCTCGAAGCCATGCGCGGTAACTCTGCTCTGTTCATCAGTCGAGATGAAATTGAACAGGCTTGGACCTGGGTTGACTCCATACAAAACGCCTGGAACACGCTCAATGATGCGCCAAAGCTTTACTCCGCCGGAACCTGGGGACCTGACGCGTCCGCAGCCCTGATTGCTCGTGACGGCAGGGCTTGGGATGAATAAAAAATAACTTCCGCACAAGCCAAATATATCTTAAGCCTTTAACCAGTAGCGATACAAAAGGAACACATTATGCATCCCGTATTAGAAAAAGTTACTACCGAAATTATTGAGCGTAGCCGTGAAACCCGCTCAGCTTACTTGGCACGTATTGATGCGGCTGCAAAAAAAGAGCCCCATCGTGCAGAACTTGCTTGCGGCAACTTGGCTCACGCTTTTGCTGCCTGCGCAACCAGTGAAAAGACCGATTTAACCGGACATCAAAAAGCCAACATCGCCATTATCTCTTCTTATAATGATATGTTGTCGGCACATGAACCCTATAAAGACGCGCCTGCGTTAATCAAGGCCGCCATAAAGGAAGCTGGTGGCGTTGCCCAATTTGCAGCCGGTGTACCTGCTATGTGCGACGGAGTTACACAAGGTCGTCCCGGCATGGAGCTGTCATTGTTCAGCCGTGACGTGATAGCCATGGCTACCGCAATCGGCTTAAGTCACAACATGTTTGACGGTGCACTTTACCTGGGTGTCTGCGACAAGATTGTACCGGGACTACTGATCGGCGCCTTGAGCTTTGGCCATTTGCCTGCTGTGTTTGTTCCTGCAGGCCCCATGCCTAGCGGCTTGGCAAATAAAGAAAAAGTTCGTATCCGCCAGCTTTACGCCGAAGGCAAAATAGGGCGCAAAGAGCTGCTGGAGTCTGAGTCCGCATCCTATCACAGTGCAGGCACCTGTACATTTTACGGTACCGCAAACAGTAACCAAATGATGGTTGAAATTATGGGACTGCATCTGCCCGGCAGCTCATTCATCAACCCTTACACACCATTGCGCGATGAATTGACCAAAGCGGCTGCCAGACAGGTTTTGAAATTTACGGCGCTGGGCAATGATTTTCGTCCAGTTGGACATATGATCGACGAAAAAGCGATTGTGAACGCCATCGTTGGTTTGCTGGCAACGGGTGGATCGACCAACCACACCATCCACTTGGTCGCCATTGCGCGTGCAGCGGGTATCATCATTAACTGGAATGATTTTGATAAACTTTCCAGAGCAATACCGTTGCTAACCCGCATTTATCCAAACGGCCAGGCAGACATCAATCACTTCCAGGCCGCTGGGGGCATGGGCGCGCTAATTGCAGAACTGTTAAAACACGGTCTCTTGCATGAAGATATTCTGACAGTTGCCGATACGCATGGCATGAAGAATTACGCTCAAGAACCCAAATTGATTGACGGCAAATTGGTATGGGAACCCTGCCCCGAAGCATCTTTAGATCCTGAAGTTATCAGCACGGTTGCAAAACCATTCGCAGCCGGTGGCGGCTTGCATGTTATGCACGGTAATTTGGGGCGTGGCGTGTCAAAAGTTTCTGCTGTATCTGAAAAGCATCAGATCGTTGAAGCGCCTGCGATGGTATTTGACGATCAGGATGATGTGGTTGCGGCCTTCAAACGTGGCGAGTTAGAGAAGGATGTCATAGTCGTGCTCCGCTTCCAGGGACCAAAATCCAATGGGATGCCAGAACTGCATAAGCTGACGCCTCCACTAGGTGTCCTGCAAGACAAAGGATTCAAAGTCGCTCTAGTGACCGATGGCCGAATGTCGGGCGCCTCTGGCAAAGTACCCTCCGCTATTCACATGTGCCCTGAGTGTGCTGAAGGCGGCCCCTTAACGAAAGTACGCACAGGCGACATCGTTTACCTGAATACCCAGACCGGCGAAGTAAATGTATTAGTTGACGAGGCAGAGTTTAACGCTCGCGTTCCTGATGCAAACAGTTCCACTAATCATCACTATGGCATGGGTCGCGAATTGTTTGGCGCTTTCCGTTTAGGTGCTTCTTCCGCTGAAACAGGTGCAACCAACCTGTTTGTAGCCGATTAACTTATTAACACACCCTGGATTTATGTCTGGGCTGAATATTTAACGGCAACTAGTTTGCACACAACTGAATCTATCGGGAACAGCATTAAAGCAACCCCGCTGTTTCCTGTAGATTATTATTTCAAACCAGCATCATCAAGAATCAACAAATATTTTGGTAAGAAAATGAATCATAACAATTGGAAAATCCAACCTAACATTATTTTAAATACCTGCCCAGTAATGCCAGTAATGGTTATACAGAATCTGGATGATGCTGTTCCACTGGCTAAAGCCTTGGTCGCAGGCGGCATTAAAGTACTTGAAATAACGCTACGCACTCCTATAGCGCTTGAGGCCATCAGACTCATCAGTCAGGAAGTCGAAGATGCCATAGTTGGCGCAGGTACCATTACAACTCCAGAGTTATTAAAAGCAGCAGAAGATGCCGGCGCTGTTTTCGCCATTAGCCCTGGACTGACACCAACACTTTTAGCTGCGGCCAAAACTGGAAATATAGCGCTAATTCCTGGCATATCTACATTGTCAGAACTGATGTTGGGCATGGAATATGGGCTGGATCATTTCAAGTTTTTTCCAGCCGAAGCGGCTGGCGGTATACCTATGCTAAAATCCATTGCGGGTCCCATTCCACAAGTCACTTTTTGCCCGACTGGTGGTATTTCTCCAGAAAATTACAATGCTTATTTAAAGCTTAGCAATGTTGCTTGCGTGGGTGGCTCATGGCTGGCACCTGCTGATGCAGTAAAATCAAAAAATTGGGCCAAAATTACCGAACTGGCAAAAGAAGCCATCGACAATGTTATTCCAGCGTAATAACTAAAGTTGCCCAATTTTTTCTGATATAACATAATGAAAATGTAGGTATTTTAAAGATCTCTTATTACTAACATAAGTAACTCCTTTCCAAATACCTACTTCACATCATTTGCCGTATTGGCTGTATTAAACCGGAGTCTTCAGTTTATTCAACCATCTTATGATGTAGCATCACAACGATAAAAACCGAGAAAAAGCCATGACCAAACAACGCAGCGTTACTTTAAATGAGGAAGCTCAGTCTTTATGCGAGTTACCCATTTTGTCTGGAACTACAGGACCTGATGTATTAGATGTCCAAAGCCTGTATAAACAGACGGGCATGTTTACTTATGACCCTGGCTTTACATCGACCGCCAGCTGCAGCTCATCCATAACCTATATAGACGGTGAAGTAGGTATTCTGCTATATCGCGGATACCCCATCGAACAACTTGCAGAACAATGCACTTTCCTGGAGGTCTGCCATCTACTGTTGCATGGTGAATTGCCTACTAGCAAAGAACTAGAAATATTTGTACATGATATCTCTATGCACACCATGGTACATGATCAACTAACCAATTTCTTCAAGGGATTCCGTCGCGACGCGCATCCGATGGCCATAATGGTTGGTGTGGTCGGAGCACTATCTGCTTTTTATCATGATGCACTGGACATCCGGTCTAAAGAGGATCGCGCCATGTGCGCCATTCGTCTGATTGCCAAAGTACCGACTATCGTTGCTATGTGCCACAAGTACAGCACTGGTTCACCGTTTATTTATCCACAAAACAAATTGAGTTATGTCGAAAACTTCATGCGCATGATGTTGTCCACGCCTTGCGATGAGTTCTTGCCCAACCCAGTGTTGGTACGCGCACTGGACAGGATTTTAATCCTTCATGCCGACCATGAACAAAACGCCTCAACTTCAACCGTCCGCCTGGCCGGCTCCAGCGGCGCCAATCCATTTGCCTGCATCACAGCCGGAATCGCTTGTCTTTGGGGCGCTGCGCATGGCGGCGCTAATGAAGCCGTGTTGAACATGCTGAAAGAGATTGGTGACGCTTCAAATATTGGTATCTATTTAGAAAAAGCGAAGGATAAAAGTGACCCATTCAGACTCATGGGCTTCGGACATCGCGTCTATAAGAATTATGATCCTCGTGCCAAATTAATGCGCGAAACCTGCCATGAAGTACTCACAGAATTAGGGCTGCATGATGACAAAATATTTAAACTGGCCCTGGAACTTGAACGCATTGCTCTTGAAGACGAGTATTTCATTGAAAAACAACTCTATCCGAATGTCGATTTTTATTCCGGCATTGTGCTACACGCATTAGGTATACCCAGCAACATGTTTACTGCGATTTTCGCCATGGGCAGGACCGTCGGTTGGGTTTCTCATTGGGATGAAATGATATCTGACCCCGAACAAAAAATAGGTCGACCAAGACAACTCTATACCGGCGCGACTAAACGGGACATACCTCCACAACATATTAAGTCTGTCTAGCACCCTGTAAAGGATACACCCTAAAACCAGAATCAAGGATCTTAGCTGGGTGATCAATTCCCACTTAAAATTTATGTGCGCAATCGGCTAGTTATCCTTGAGCACAAGGGGATTATTCTAAATCGGAATTGATTAAGCTATTTCTGTAACTATAAATTTTAGACATAAAAAAAGCCGGATTAACCGGCTTTTTTAACAGAAGAAATATATTAATCTTCTATAGTGACAACTTCAGGTCTATCAACCAGTTCGACATAAGCCATAGGCGCATCGTCACCAGGTCTAAAACCGCATTTCATAATACGTAGATAGCCACCTGCTCTATTTTTATAACGCGGACCCAGTTCATTGAAAAGCTTGGTTACAACTTCACGATCGCGCAATCTAGAAAAAGCAAGACGTCTTTTAGCTACATTATCTTCTTTAGATAAAGTAATTAAAGGCTCAGCAAAGCTTCTTAATTCTTTAGCTTTAGGTAAAGTTGTTTTAATTAGCTCATGTTTAAATAGTGAACTAGCCATGTTACTAAATAGCGCCTTACGATGGCTGCTATTCATATTGAATTTTCTACCTGATTTACGATGTCTCATTGTTAGAAGACCTAATGTTAATGTGTTGATATTGCGTGTGATTGATCTGCTAGGTTATCAGGCGGCCAATTTTCCAACCGCATACCTAGAGACAAACCTTTTAATGCAAGAATGTCTTTTATTTCTGTTAAGGATTTTTTTCCAAGATTGGGAGTTTTTAATAATTCAACTTCAGTACGCTGAATTAAGTCACCAATATAAAAAATATTCTCGGCTTTTAAACAATTAGCAGAACGTACTGTCAACTCAAGATCATCAACAGGACGAAGCAGAACAGGATCAAATACCTCTTCAACTTCAACTTCTTCTTCTGTCAAGCTGATCATTAACTTTTTCAAAATCAACAAAAACAGATAACTGATCATGAAGTATAGTAGCAGCCAGTTTAATAGTTTCTTCTGGATCAACTGTTCCGTTTGTTTCCAGTTCAATTACTAATTTATCAAGATTAGTTCGCTGTTCAACACGCGTACTTTCAACCTGATAAGCCACCTTAACAATTGGACTATATGAAGCATCTAATTGAAGCGCACCAACAACCAAACTATGTCTCAGAATTTAATTTACGAACACTAACAGGCTCATAACCTCTTCCGCGACGAACTCTGATTTTCATATTTAAGACGCCAGCTTGTGTTAAATTGGCGATAACTAAATCAGGATTAATAATTTCAACATCATGAGGCAATACTAATATCAGCTGCTGTAACGCAACCTGCACCATTTTTTGTTAGAGTAAGCTCAACTTCATCTTTTGAATGAAGTACAACTGCTAATTTTTTCAGGTTCAGCAAAATATCGATTACATCTTCCTGAACACCTTCTATTGTTGTGTACTCATGGAGAACACCTTCAATTTCCACATCTGTAACTGCACAGCCAGGAATTGTAGATAACAGCACACGCCTCAATGCATTACCAAGAGAATGACCAAAACCACGCTCAAGTGGCTCAATAACAATCCTGGAATGATTAGGTGTTTTGCTTACAACCTCAACTAATCGAGGCTTTAATAAGCCAGAAATAGAATTCTGCATTTATATCCCTCAGAACTGCAATTATTTAGAGTAAAGCTCGACAACCAACTGCTCATTAATGTCACTACCTAAATCAACACGATCAGGCAAGAGAACTGAATGTTCCAGACATTGCTTTTGAATTAACTTCAACCCAAGCAGGAAATCCATACTGCTCAGTATACAGTTAAAGCATCAACGATTCTTTGTTGTTTTTTTGCTTTTTCTCTAACTGTCAAAACATCACCAGGAGCTACCTGATAAGAAGGTACATTAATCAATGAGCCATTTACCTGAATGGATTTATGACAAACTAATTGACGCGCTTCTGCACGTGTACAAGCAAAACCCATACGATAAACTACATTATCTAATCTTGACTCAAGAAGATTCAACAGATTTTCACCTGTAGCGCCTTTTTTCATATCGGCAGATTTATAGTAATTTCTAAATTGCTTTTCTAAAATGCCATAAATTCTGCGTAAGCGTTGTTTTGCTCTTAACTGAAGAGCATAATCAGAACTTCTTGTACGCTTGGCGCCGTGTTGACCGGGTCTTTGATCTAACTTACATTTATTTTCTAAAGACTTTCCTCTGCTTTTTAAAAACAGATCAGTCCCTTCTCTTCGACTTAATTTACAGGTAGGTCCAAGATATCTTGCCATGATACTACTCCAGATTTTTATACGCGGCGTTTTTTAGGCGGACGGCAACCATTATGTGGAATGGGCGTCACATCAACAATATTATTAATTTTAAATCCGAGATTATTCAATGAACGAACTGCAGATTCACGACCAGGGCCTGGGCCTTTAATCATGACATCAAGATTTTTCATACCAAATTCTTGTGCAACAATACCCGCTTTTTCAGCAGCAACCTGCGCAGCAAATGGCGTACTTTTTCTTGACCCACGAAAACCTGAACCACCAGATGTTGCCCAAGACAAGCGCATTGCCTTTTCTATCTGTTATAGTTATTATTGTGTTATTAAAAGATGCATGCACATGCACAATGCCATCAGCAACTTCTTTTTTAATACGTTTTCTTGAACGATTTGGACTAGCCATTATTCGATCTCTTAAAGGAATATCTTATTTTCTAATTGGTTTACGCGGACCTTTACGAGTACGAGCATTGGTTCTCGTTCTCTGTCCTCTTAATGGCAAACCTCGGCGATGCCTTATTCCGCGATAGCAACCAAGATCCATCAAACGCTTGATATTCATAGAAACTTCACGACGCAGATCACCTTCCACTGTCATCTTCGAAACTACCTTACGAATAGCTTCTAGTTGCTCTTCAGTCAGTTCTTTAATTTTTACGGAAGGCGTTATACCTACTTCAACGCAAATTTCACTTGCAGTTTGACGACCAATACCATAAATTGCAGTTAATGCTATTACTGCATGTTTATGATCTGGTATATTTATCCCGGCAATACGTGCCATCTAGATACTCCCCTGAGTAGTACTCTAAAGTTAAGCGCCGAATTATAGCATTGCAGTAATTATGGCGCAACAAATTATTAGCCTTGTCGTTGTTTATGTCTTCCGTCAACACAGATAACTCTAACAACACCATTTCTTTTTACAATTTTACAATTTCTACAAATTGTTTTTACAGAAGCACGAACTTTCACAGCTAACTCCTAGGTTGCTCTTGTGCAATAAATTATTTTTTCAGATTGGCTTTTTTCATTAAGCCTTCATATTGCTGAGACATTACATGGGTTTGCATTTGGGAAATAAAATCCATTACAACCACTACAATAATCAATAAAGAAGTTCCACCAAAATAAAACGGAACATTCCAATATACTATTAAAAACTCAGGCAACAAACATACTAAAGTAATATAAAAAGCACCAATTAATGTTAATCGGGTCATTACTTTATCAATGTATGAACTTGTTTGAAGACCAGGTCTAATTCCAGGCAAAAAAGCACCTGATTTTTTTAAATTTTCAGCCGTTTCTTTTGAATTAAACACTAAAGCTGTATAAAAGAAACAAAAGAATATAATAGCTGTTGCATAAAACATAACATAAACAGGCTGACCTGGCGATAACATGGTTGCAATATCCTGCAGCCAAGTAAAACCTTCACTATTTCCAAACCAACCAGCAATAGTTGCTGGAAACAAAATAATACTTGACGCAAATATTGGCGGTATAACACCAGCCATATTCAGCTTCAATGGCAAAAAACTGCTTTGCCCAGCCATACAACTTTCGTCCTTGCTGTCTTTTTGGGTAATTAATGAGTATTCTTCTCTGCCCTCTCTCCACAAAAACAACAAGTGCAGTTACAGAAAGCGACAACAAGCAACAATAAAATAATAAATGCACCATTCATTTCGCCTGTTCTTGCCAATTCCAATGTACCACCAATCGCTTTAGGCAAGCCCGAAACGATACCGGCAAAAATAATCATTGAAATACCATTACCTATTCCACGCTCAGTTACCTGCTCACCTAGCCACATCAAGAAAACAGTACCGGTAACCAATGTAATTGTTGTAATAGCAATAAATCCAATGCCTGGATTCAAAACAACAGAAAGACCACCAGCAGTTTGATTTTGCAAAGCCAGTGATATACCAATAGCTTGAAAAGTTGCTAAAACAACAGTGCCATAACGAGTAAATTGAGAGATTTTACGCCTTCCGGACTCACCCTCTTTTTTCATTTGCTCCATAGATGGTATAACAACAGTCATCAACTGCATAATAATTGATGCAGAAATATAAGGCATTATACCAAGCGCAAATAGACTTAACCGCATCAAAGCACCACCAGAGAACATGTTAAACATGTCCAAGATGGATCCACTTTGCTGCTCAAACATAACCGCAAGCGCTTTTGGATCTATCCCAGGAACAGGAATATGAGCACCGACTCTATATACGAAAAGAGCACCCAGAACAAAAAGCAATCTAGCTTTTAGCTCTGAAAAACCACCGGATTTGTTAGCCATCTGAGCTCTTGAAGTACTCACTTAAGCCTCTACTTTGCCGCCAGCAGCTTCAATAGATTCCTTAGCTCCAGCTTGTTACTTTTATACCTTTAATAGTGACAGCTTTATTTAATTCACCTGATTTGATAACTTTTGCTGTTTTTGTAAAAACAGGAACGATGTTCGCATCAATTAAAACCTTAAGGTCAATCACATCAGCAACTAATCCATTCAATTCACTTAATCGAACTTCAGCTGAGAATTTACTTATTTGCGAAGTAAAGCCAATTTTTGGCAATCGACGCTGCAAAGGCATTTGTCCGCCTTCAAAACCAACCTTATGAAAGCCACCACTACGAGCCTTTTGTCCCTTATGTCCTCTGCCACAAGTTTTACCAAGCGTACAGCCAATACCTCGACCTACACGCTTTAGCTTTTTTGCGAGCACCTTCACTTGCCTGGATGGTATTTAAATACATTACACTTCCTCGACTTTTAGCATGTACGATATTTTATTTATCATACCTCTGTTTTCGGCCGTGTTGAGCACCTCAACTGTTTGGTTGATTTTGCGCAAACCCAAACCTTTTAAACAAGCTTGATGACGCGGTAAACGCCCATACTTGCTTTTTGTCATTGTCACACTTAATTTAGTACCAGCCATTGCAACTATCCAATAATCTGTTCAACTGATAAGCCGCGCTTTGCAGCTATCTGGTTAGCATTGTGCATTCCGGTCAGACCATTAATTGTTGCTCTTACAACATTAATCGGGTTACTGGTTCCTATACATTTTGCTAATACGTTATGCACACCAACCACTTCAAATACGGCTCTCATTGCTCCACCAGCAATAATACCTGTACCTTCAGATGCAGGCTGCATATAAACTTTTGCAGCACCAGTAGTGTTCATAATAGGATATTGTAAAGTGTCGCCTTTTAAAGATACTTTACGCATATTTTTGCGCGCTTGTTCCAGAGACTTTTGTATTGCAATAGGTACTTCACGGGCCTTGCTAACACCATAGCCAACTCGACCTTCACCGTCACCAACAACTGTCAGTGCTGTGAAACCAAAAACTCTACCGCCTTTTACAACTTTTGCAACACGTCTTACATTAACTAACTTTTCTTGTAAACCGTCAGTACTACCTTGAGCAGGTGCTGTAGCCATTTTATTCTCCTAAAATTTCAAGCCGGCTTCACGTGCAGCATCAGCCAATGCTTTAACGCGACCATGGTATTTAAATCCTGAGCGATCAAAAGCAACTTCTGTCACACCAGCAGCAATTGCTTTTTGAGCAATAAATTTTCCTACTTCAGCTGCAGCTTTAATATTACCTGTATTTTTTAAAGATGCTTTAATTTCTGCCTGTGTGGTTGACGCACTAGCAAGTGTAGTCACTTCCATCTTCACTAATAACCTGAGCATAAATATGCTGTGAAGTTTTGTGAATTGATAAGCGAGTTGCACTTAATTTTTTAATTTTTGAACGCAATTTTAATGCGCGCTTCATTCGAGATTGTTTCTTATCCATCACGCTACCTTACTTCTTCTTAGCTTCTTTTCTTACAACATGCTCGTCAGCGTATCTGACACCCTTTACCTTTATAAGGCTCTGGCGGACGATAAGCTCTTATTTTTGCAGCTACTTCACCGACTAACTGTTTGTCAGTTCCTTTGACTACTATTTCAGTTTGAGTTGGTGTTTCAACTGAAATTCCAGCTGGAACTTCAAAATCAACAGGATGAGAAAAACCAAGTGACAAGACTAAGAATATTTTCTTTTGCCTGAGCTCTGTAACCTACTCCAATCAATGTTAATTTTTTTTCAAATCCTGCAGAGACACCTGTAACCATATTGCTTAGGATTGCTCTAGCAGTTCCAGCTTGAGCAGTCGCTTCTTTGTTATCTTTATCCCACTGCATTTGTATTACATTATCTGCAATATCAATATTAACTGCGGAATTAAGAATGTGTGATAACTGACCTTTACTTCCTTTTACAGTCATTTTGTTACCATCTAACTTTATATCTACACCACTTGGGATAGTAACCGGGGCTTTAGCAATTCTTGACATAACACGACCTACATTAACAAACAGTGCAAATAACTTCGCCGCCATGACCAATGGCACGTGCAGCTCTATCAGTCATAACACCATTTGATGTTGATACAATAGCAATCCCTAACCCGCCAAGAACTTTTGGCAATTCGTCTTTAGATTTATAAATACGTAAACCAGGCCTACTAATTCTTTTTATAGTTTCAATTACAGGAGCACCTTTATAGTATTTCAACTCGATAGTCATTTCTGTATGACTACCATTTGTTTCAGTGCTGAAGTCTGTAATATAACCTTCTTCTTTAAGTACCTTAGCAATAGATACTTTTAATTTTGACGAAGGTTGTTTAATGCTTTTTTTACCAGCAGATTGACCGTTTCTAATACGAGTCAGCATATCTGCTACTGGGTCTGTCATACTCATTTTCTTATCTCCAAACTTGATCTAACAGATCTTACCAACTTGCTTTGACTACGCCAGGAACATCACCGCGCATTGTAGCCTCTCTTAGTTTATTTCGACTAAGACCAAACTTACGGTAATAACCATGCGGACGTCCAGTTAAATTACAACGGTTACGGACTCTTGTTACACTGGAGTCTCTTGGTAATTTTTGAAGTTGTAAATGAGCAGTTTCTTTATCTTCAAATGTTGCATTTGGATCTCTGATAATTTCTTTCAAAGATTTACGTTTAACATCATATTTTTTTACTAACTTCTTACGCTTATCTTCGCGCGCAATCATTGATTTTTTTGCCATGTTAAAATCGCCCCTTAGCTCTTAAATGGAAAATTAAACAGCTTTAACAAAGCCAAACCTTCTTCATTGGTTTGAGCTGTCGTTGTGATAGTAATATCCATACCACGCAAAGTGTCGATTTTATCATAATCAATTTCAGGAAATATGATTTGCTCTTTAACACCCATTGAATAGTTACCACGCCCATCAAAGCTTTTAGGACTTAATCCTCTGAAAGTCACGAATTCGAGGAATAGAAATACTAATTAAACGATCTAAAAATTCATACATTCTATCGCTACGCAAAGTTACTTTGCAACCAATAGGCATATCGTCACGAATTTTAAAACCAGCAATCGATTTTCTTGCCAAGGTAATAACAGGTTTTTGACCGGAAATTTTTTCCATGTCAGCAAAGTGCAGATTGCAAGAACCTTTTTATCAGCAACTGCCCACCAACACCCATATTGAGTGTTATTTTTGTGATACGCGGAGCTTGCATAATAGATTTATAAGCAAACTGCTCTACTAATGCCGGAAGGATTTTTTCTTTATATACGGTTTCTAGTCTAGCCATGATTCATCTACACCTTACACATCAACAACTTCATTTGTTGACTTAAAATATCTGACTTTCTTTCCATCTTCTAGAAACTTAAAGCCGACTCTATCTGCTTTTTTTGTTTCAGGATTATACAATCCAACATTGGAAATATTAATCGGCATATCCTTGACAATAATTCCTCCTGAAACACCTGCATTCGGATTTGGTTTTTGGTTCTTTTTAACCTGGTTGATTCCCTCAACTAAAACCTTATTGTCTTTTAAAATCTTGGTTACTCTACCGCTCTTACCTTTATCCTTACCGGTACGAACAATAACATCATCACCTTTTTTAATTTTTGCCATTTTTAAACCCTACCTTATAAAACTTCAGGAGCTAGCGAGATAATTTTCATGAATTTCTCGCCTCTTAGCTCACGTGTTACAGGGCCAAAAATACGTGTTCCAAGTGGCTGCAAATTGTTATTCAGAATTACTGCAGCATTGCCATCAAAACGTATAACAGAACCATCTGGCCTACGAACACCTTTACGTGTTCTAACGACAAGGGCGTTATAAACTTCACCTTTTTTTACTCTTCCACGAGGTATTGCATCTTTAATACTGACTTTGATGATGTCACCAATTCCAGCATAACGTCGATGCGAACCACCTAATACTTTGATACACATGACCCTTTTTGCACCGCTATTATCGGCGACGTCAAGGTTAGTTTGCATCTGAATCATGATTTATTCCTACATTCTGTATATTAAATAGTTTATGCTATTTGTTAGCACTTTCTAAGACTTGAACCAATTTAAAGGTTTTATTCTTAGATATAGGCCTGCATGATGTAATTGCTACTACATCACCTTCCTGGCAAACATTTTGTTCATCATGAGCCATCATTTTTGTTGAACGCTTAATGTATTTACCGTAAACAGGATGCTTTACAACTCGCTCAACCAAAACTGTAATGGTTTTATCCATTTTATTACTAACAACCCGACCAGTGATTGTCCGCAACTTAGTTACATTTTCGCTCATAGTTATGCACTCGCCATTTCATTTAATATGGTGTGGATACGTGCCACATCGCGTCTAACCTTTTTTACTTGATCGGGTTTTGACAGTTGACCTGTACCTTTTTGCATTTTAAGATTAAATCGCTCACGTGATAATTCGAGCAACATAGTTCCTAATTCGTCTTTTGATTTTTGGCGTAATTCACTTGCTTTCATTACATTATTGTCCGAGCGGTAAACAGTGTTTTTAAAGGTAGCTTAGCTGCTGCTAATGCAAATGCTTCACGTGCCAGTTCTTCAGAAACACCCTGTATTTCATACAACATAGTTCCTGGTCTTAACTTGAGCAACCCAGTATTCTACACTACCTTTACCTTTTCCCATACGAACTTCTAATGGTTTTTTGGTAATTGGCTTATCTGGGAAGATTCTAATCCAGATTTTACCGCCACGCTTGACGTGCCGTGTAATCGTTCTACGAGCCGATTCAATTTGTCTAGCAGTTAGTCTGCCACGACTAATTGATTTAAGACCATATTCACCAAAGCTAACTGATGATCCACGTACGGCAGTACCGTTATTTCTGCCTTTATGTTGCTTACGGAATTTGGTTCTTTTAGGTTGAAGCATTACTGTATTCCTTCAACTATTTCTTGGATTCAGAATTAATAGATGCAATATGTGCATCCATGTCGAATACTTCACCTTTGAATATCCACACTTTGATGCCAATAATTCCATAGGTAGTATTTGCTTCTGCAGTTGCATAATCAATGTCTGCTCTTAAGGTATGCAAAGGTACACGTCCTTCTCTATACCATTCGCTTCTTGCAATTTCAGCACCATTTAAACGACCACCTACATTAATTTTGATACCTTCAGCACCTAAACGCATTGTATTGGTTACAGCGCGTTTCATTGCTCTACGATACATAATTCTTTTTTCAAGTTGCTGAGCAACGCCTTCAGCTACTAATTGAGCATCTAAGTTCAGGCTTTCTGATCTCTTCAACATTCAATTGAACAGGAATGCCTATCATTTTTGATATTTCTTGTCGCAATACATCAATATCTTCACCTTTTTTACCGATGACAATACCTGGACGTGCTGTATGTATGGTTATTTGCGCATTATTTGCAGGGCGATTAATTTGAATACGACTTACAGAAGCATGAGCTAATTTTTTCTTGATAAATGCTCTGACTGTTAAATCCTGATGCAGGAAAACTGAATAATCCTGGCTATTTGCATACCATCTTGAATTCCAATCTTTTACAATTCCAAGGCGTATACCTGTTGGATGTACTTTTTGACCCATTTTCTGCCCCTACTCGAATTCTGCGACTTTTATTGTAATATGGCAGGTTCTTTTAAGGATATGGTTCGCACGTCCTTTAGCTCTTGCCTTAAATCTTTTCATGGTCGCCCCTTCATTGACATAAACGGTAGACACTCTTAATTCATCAATATCTGCACTTTCATTATGTTCTGCATTAGCTATCGCTGACTCCAGAACTTTCTTGATAATAGCTGCAGCTTTTTTTGAACTGAATTTTAATGTATTCAGCGCTTTTTCAACTGGCATACCACGAATTTGATCACCAACCAATCGCGCTTTTTGCGCAGATAAAGGGGCATTATTTAATTTTGCTGAAATTTCCATCACTTAGACCTACCTAGATTTCTTATCAGCCACGTGGCCTTTATATGTTCGAGTGGGTGCAAACTCACCTAATTTATGCCCAACCATATTCTCAGAAATGAGAACTGGAATGTGCAGCCGCCCATTATGGATTGCAATAGTTAAGCCCAGCATATCTGGAATAATCATTGATCTTCTTGACCATGTTTTAATCGGTTTCCGATTATTGCTACTTACAGCATCTTCAACTTTTTTAAGAAGATGATGATCAATAAAAGGACCTTTTTTAATTGAACGCGGCACGCTAATTCCTCTCTATTTCTGCTTACGACGTCTGATAATCATATTATCAGTACGTTTGTTTTTTCTTGTTTTATATCCCTTAGTTGGCATACCCCAAGGAGATACAGGATGCCTACCACCTGATGTACGACCTTCACCACCACCATGTGGATGATCAACTGGATTCATTACAACACCACGAACAGTAGGACGAACACCTCGCCATCTTGATGCACCAGCTTTACCAAGAGATGCAAGATTATGTTCTGAATTTGATACTTCACCAATTACAGCACGACAATCAGCCATAACTTTACGCATTTCACCTGAACGCATTCTTATAGTTGCATGAGCACCATCTCTTGCTACCAATTGAACAGATGTACCTGCACTTCTAGCTACTTGAGCACCTTTGCCTGGCTTCAATTCCACGCAATGAACAGTTGTACCCATTGGTATATTTCTTAGTGGCATACAATTACCAGGCTTAACAGGAACAGTTTCTGAAGAAAGAATTTCCTGACCAACAACTAGACCTTTAGGTGCAATAATGTATCTACGCTCACCATCCTTAAACAAAACCAGAGCAATATTAGCAGTTCTGTTCGGATCGTATTCCAGACGCTCAACAACAGCAGGAATATCAATTTTATTTCTTTTAAAATCAATAATACGGTAGTGTTGTTTATGACCACCACCGATATGACGTGTTGTTATACGCCCCTGATTATTACGACCGCCACTTTTGCTATTTTTACTCAGCAAAGGTGCAAATGGTTTGCCTTTATGCAACTCATCATTCTTGATGCGTACTACAAACCGTGATCCCGGTGACGTCGGTTTTGACTTTACAATCGCCATGCTTTCTACCGTTTCCTATTGATCTTTTAAAACTTAAATTAATTAAGCAGCAGAGAAATCTATGTCATGACCAGGCTTAAGCTTTACATAAGCCTTTTTCCAATCAGATCTTTGGCCTAATGAACGACCAAATCTTTTCTGTTTGCCTTTAACGTTCAAAACCTGAACTGAATCAACTTCAACGTTAAACATAACTTCTACTGCATTTTTAACTTGTTTTTTTGTTGCTTGTTTTTGCACTTTAAAAACAAATCGATTATTTTTTTCTGCGGCAATAGTGCTCTTTTCAGATATAACTGGAGCTTGCAAGCACACTTGCCAAATGATATTTAGTTAGACTCATGCCAAGCGCTCCTCTAATTGCTTTAACGCACCTGGTGTAGCAATAACTTTATCTGCTGAAACCAATGAAACTGGACTCAAATTGGCCGCCTCAATAACTTCTACATAAGGAATATTTCTTGATGCTAAAGCCAGATTTGCATCAACATTCTCAACAACAATCAAAATTCGCTTTGCGTCAATATTTTTAATTTTTGTATTTAAATCTTTTGTTTTAGGGCTTGTAGGTAAAATATCACTACTCACCACCAATCGATCCTGTCTGAAGTAATTCAGACAAAATTGATCGAATCCCAACACGAAACATTTTCTTATTCAGCTTTTGCTCATACGATCTTGGTCTAGCCGCAAAAGCTACACCACCAGTACGCCAGATAGGACTGCGTATTGTACCAGATCTTGCACGACCTGTCCCTTTTTGTCTCCATGGCTTTGAACCACCACCACTGACATCAGATCGTGTTTTTTGGGCTTTAGTTCCGGCACGCGCACCAGCCAAATATCTGACCACTAATTGATGAACCAATGTTTCATTAAAAGCCTGACCAAAAATAGCTTCCGTTACCTCTACTTTTCCAGCAGAGTCTTTTTCATTTAAAGCAGGTATTTGCAAACTCATGGCTTAACCTTTATTTCGCATTTTCATTGCGGGTGTAATAACTACATCACCGCCTTTAGCACCAGGCACAGCGCCTTTTACTAAAATTAAATTTCTTGCTGTATCAATTGAATGAATGGTCAGATTCTGAACTGTAACTTTTTCAGCTCCCATATGACCTTCCATTTTCTTGCCTTTAAATACACGACCAGGCGTTTGACACATACCAATAGAACCCAAGACTCTGTGTGAGCGTGAGTTACCATGAGTAGCATCTTGCATACTGAAATTATGACGCTTTATACCACCAGCAAAACCTTTACCAATACTTTTACCCTGAACGTCAACAACTTGACCAGCAGAAAAAATATCTAAAGATAATTGAAGAACCAGCAGATAAATCTTCACCTTCACCATCTTCGAGCCTAAACTCCCAAAGACCGCGTCCAGCTGTCACATTAGCTGCTGCATAATGACCAGCCATTGCTTTATTGACTCTTGAAGATTTTTTATCGCCCGCCGCTACTTGAATCGAACGATAACCATCAACTTCAATACTTTTAACCTGAGTAACTCTGTTTGAGTCAATCTGGAGTACAGTAACTGGTACTGACGAACCATCTTCACAAAAAACTCTGGTCATACCACATTTACGACCTATAAGACCTATTGACATCTGCCAATTCCTCTGCTTCTTAATTCAATTTTATTTGAACATCAACACCAGCTGCAAGATCTAACTTCATCAATGCATCTACGGTTTTTTCTGTTGGTTCAACGATATCCAATAATCTTTTATACGTTCTCAATTCATATTGATCTCTCGCATCTTTATTAACATGCGGAGAAATCAAAATCGTAAAACGCTCTTTTTTAGTAGGCAATGGAATAGGACCCTTAACTTGAGCACCTGTTCTTCTTGCTGTTTCTACTATCTCACCAGCCGATTGATCAATCAATTTATGATCAAATGATTTCAAACGGATTCTGATAGTTTGTTTAGACATATTTATTACTCGATTATTGATGCAACAACGCCCGCACCTACTGTACGACCACCTTCACGAATTGCAAAACGCAAGCCATCTTCCATGGCAATCGGTGAAATCAGTTTTACTTTTACTGAAATATTATCACCAGGCATTACCATTTCAACGCCTTCTGGCAACTCAACAGCACCGGTTACGTCGGTTGTTCTGAAATAGAACTGTGGACGATAGCCATTAAAGAATGGCGTATGACGACCACCTTCTTCTTTGGACAATACATAAATTTCTGCGTTAAAGTATGAATGTGGCTTAATTGTGCCTTTGTGCGCCAATACTTGACCACGCTCAACATCATCTCTTTTGGTTCCTCTTAACAGGATACCAACGTTATCACCGGCCTGACCTTGATCCAGCAATTTACGGAACATTTCAACACCGGTACAAGTAGTTGTCACGGTAGGCCTGATACCAACAATTTCAACTTCTTGACCAACTTTAATAATGCCACGCTCTATACGTCCAGTTACTACTGTACCACGACCAGAGATTGAGAATACGTCTTCGATAGGCATCAGAAATGCACCATCTACTGCTCTTTCTGGCTCAGGAATATAGCTATCCAACGCATCAACCAATTTGACAACGGATGGTACGCCAATTTCGCTGGTATCACCTTGCAATGCAAGTAAAGCTGAACCTACGATGATAGGTGTGTCATCACCTGGAAATTCGTACATATCGAGTAATTCTCTGATTTCCATTTCAACCAGTTCGATTAACTCTGCATCATCAACCATGTCGGCTTTGTTCAAGAACACGACAATATAAGGAACACCCACCTGTCTTGACAACAGAATGTGCTCTCTTGTTTGCGGCATTGGACCGTCAGCAGCTGAACAAACCAGGATAGCACCGTCCATTTGTGCCGCACCGGTAATCATGTTTTTTACATAGTCAGCGTGACCTGGACAGTCAACGTGCGCATAGTGGCGTATCGGCGATTCATATTCTACGTGTGACGTCGCAATGGTAATACCACGTGCACGCTCTTCTGGTGCATTATCAATCTGATCAAAGGCTTTAACTTCTCCACCCTGCAATTCTGCCATTACCTTGGTTAAGGCAGCTGTTAACGTGGTCTTACCATGGTCAACGTGACCGATTGTGCCGACGTTTACGTGTGGCTTACTACGTGAAAATTTTTCTTTGGCCATGAGTTAATACCTTTAAATTACATTCAATTTTATGAAGATTTTTTAATAATCGCTTCTGCAATATTTGCAGGTGCTTCATTGTATTTTTCAAACTGCATACTGTATGTTGCTCGCCCCTGTGTTGCCGAACGCAAATCAGTTGCATAACCAAACATTTCTGCTAACGGCACTTCGCAGCTAACCGTTTTACCTGATGGAGTATCTTCCATACCCTGAATTATTCCACGTCGTCTATTGATATCGCCAACAACATCACCCATATAATCTTCAGGCGTGGCAATCTCAACTTTCATTATTGGCTCAAGCAACACAGGATTTGCTTTTCTTGCTCCCTCCCTGAAACACATGGAACCAGCAATTTTAAAAGCCATTTCGTTCGAATCTACATCATGATACGAACCATCAAATAAAGACACTTTTACATCCAAGACAGGATAGCCGGCTAGAACACCACTCTTCAGCTGCTCTTGGACACCTTTATCAACTGCTGGTATGTATTCCTTTGGAACAACACCGCCAACAATTTCATTAACAAATTCATAACCTGCACCTGTTTCTTGTGGCTCAATACGCAACCAAACATGACCATATTGACCTCGACCACCAGATTGCCTTACAAATTTACCTTCTTGCTCTACCGTCTTTCGAATCGTTTCTCTGTACGCAACCTGAGGCGCACCAACATTGGCTTCAACGTTAAATTCTCTTTTCATGCGATCAACAATAATTTCAAGATGCAACTCGCCCATCCCGGATATAATTGTTTGACCTGACTCTTCATCAGTATGAACTCGAAAGGATGGATCTTCCTGAGCCAACTTACTTAGCGCAACACCCATTTTTTCTTGATCTGCCTTTGTTTTAGGCTCTACTGCAACCGAAATCACAGGATCTGGAAATTCCATACGCTCAAGAACAATTACGTCTTCAAGATCACACAAAGTATCACCAGTAGTAACATCTTTAAGACCTATCGCTGCAGCAATATCTCCTGCACATACTTCTTTAACTTCTTCGCGACTATTGGCATGCATTTGCACTATACGACCAATGCGCTCTTTTTTCATTTTGACCGAATTATAAATACTATCTCCAGAATTCAGCACACCAGAGTAAACCCTAAAAAAAGTTAAGGTTCCAACAAATGGATCAGTTGCAATTTTAAATGCTAACGCAGCAAAAGGCTCATCATCATTGGCAAGCACGAACCGCCTCAGTGACATCATCATCTAAGAATGCCTTTTATCGCCTCAACATCAGTTGGTGCCGGCATATATTCAACCACAGCATCCAGCATTGCTTGAACACCTTTATTTTTAAAGGCCGATCCACAAAATGCCGGAACAATTTGATTGGCTATCGTCTGCAAACGAATGCCACGCTTTATTTCTTCATTTGATAAATCACCTTCTTCAAGGTATTTTTCCAATCAATTCTTCGTCTGCTTCAGCTGCAGCTTCAACCATATGCTCTCTCCACTCTTCACAGAGTTCTTGCATATCTGCCGGAATTTCCTTTTCCATGAAAGTCATACCCATATTGGTTTCATCCCAATAGATTGCTTTCATTTTAACTAGATCAACAACCCCATCAAACGCATCTTCAGCACCAATCGGCAATTGCATAGGAACCGCTTTACTTCCCAATCGTACGTTTAATTTGCTCAATTACTCGCAAAAAATCAGCACCTGTGCGATCCATTTTATTAACAAAAACCAATCGCGGAACATTATACTTATCAGCCTGACGCCAAACAGTTTCAGATTGAGGCTCAACACCACCAACAGCACAAAAAACAGCACACGCACCATCCAAAACACGCAATGAACGCTCAACTTCAATTGTAAAGTCAACATGCCCTGGCGTATCAATAATATTTATCCGATGCTGAGGAAATTGCTTTTCCATTCCACTCCAAAAGCAGGTAGTAGCAGCAGAAGTAATAGTAATACCTCGCTCCTGCTCCTGCTCCATCCAATCCATGGTTGCAGCACCATCATGCACCTCACCTATCTTATGAGACACACCTGTATAATAGAGCACCCGCTCCGTCGTTGTAGTTTTACCTGCATCAATATGGGCCATGATGCCAATATTACGATAACGCTCTATTGGAGTTTTGCGTGCCACAACTAAACAGTCTTTAATATAATCTAATTATTACCAACGATAATGTGAGAATGCTTTGTTAGCCTCAGCCATTCTATGCGTATCTTCACGTTTCTTAGCTGCTGAACCTCTGCTTTCAAAAGCATCCATCAACTCACCAGCCAATTTGGCAGACATATTTCTTTCATTTCTTTTGCGTGATGCATCAATCAACCAACGCATAGCCAAAGCCATACGTCTTGAAGGACGAACTTCAACTGGAACTTGATATGTAGCACCACCAACACGACGAGATTTAACCTCAACCCTAGGCTGAACATTTTCCAAAGCTTTGGACAAAACTTCCAGTGGCTCACTATGCCCCTTGCTTTCAATTACATCCAAAGCACCATAGACAATTCCTTCTGCAACTGATTTTTTGCCACTTTCCATAATCATATTCATAAATTTGGTCAGCATAACACTGCCAAATCTTGGATCTGGAATGATTTCTCTTTTTGTAGCAACTCTTCTTCTAGACATTTATCTCACCAACTCAACTTTTAGCTTTTAGGCCGTTTTGTTCCATATTTAGAGCGACCACATTTTCTGTTGTCCACACCAGAAGCATCCAAACTACCACGAACAACGTGATATCTAACACCAGGTAAATCCTTAACACGACCACCCCTTATCAGAACCACGGAGTGCTCCTGAAGATTATGACCCTCACCACCAATATAACTACTAACTTCAGATCCGTTAGTTAACCTAACCCTTGCCACTTTACGCAAAGCCGAGTTTGGCTTTTTAGGCGTTGTTGTATAAACACGCGTACACACACCTCTACGCTGAGGACAAGCCTCCAATGCAGGAACATTGCTTTTTTCTATTTTTTTAGCACGCGGCTTACGAACTAATTGGTTGATCGTGGCCATATCTTTGTTTACTCCGATATACAATTTAACTGTCAGATAATAAAATAACCACCGTCAAAAGTTAAATGCCGACGGTTATTTGTGATTCGACCCGACTCAAGCACGTTAGCTCTATGTGAGCAGAGTATAATACTTGCTAACTCTCAATGGGTCAAGTCAATTTTTCGATGAATTATACACCTTAAACATTTAAAGCTTGTTTAAGGGCCTCTTCTACATCTCCTGCATCAACAGCGAATAGGCTCTTCACTTTCCACTACTTCGTGCTGAGCAAATCTGTTTTTTCTGCTTTCATGATAAGCCAAACCCGTTCCTGCTGGAATTAATCGACCAACAATAACGTTTTCTTTTAAGCCTTGCAGGCCATCACTTAATCCACGAACAGCTGCATCAGTCAATACACGGGTTGTTTCCTGAAAAGAAGCCGCAGAGATAAATGATTCAGTTGCCAATGATGCCTTGGTAATACCCAACAACATAGATTCATAACTGGCCGGAATTTTCCCTTCAGCTTCCATTTTGTCATTTTCTTCCCTCATTGCTGCACGCTCAACCTGCTCACCTTTCAAGAATCTGGTATCACCTGATGCTGTAATCTCAACCTTTCTAAGCATTTGACGTATGATTGCCTCTATATGCTTATCATTGATCTTTACACCTTGTAAGCGATATACATCTTGAATTTCTTTAACCAGATAGTTAGCTAATTCTTCAATACCTCTTAACCTCAGAATATCATGAGGCGTCAATTCACCTTCAGCGATAGTCTCTCCCTTTTCCACATATTCACCTTCAAAGACCGTGATATGACGCCATTTTGGTATCAAGGTTTCAATCTGCTCACCCGCAGAATCAGTAATAATTACCCGCTGTTTACCTTTTGTTTCTTTTCCAAACGACATAGTGCCACTAGTTTCTGCAAGAATTGCAGGATCTTTTGTTTTACGTGCTTCGAATAAATCAGCAACACGCGGCAAACCACCGGTAATATCTCTGGTTTTACTGGATTCTTGTGGAATTCTGGCCAATACATCACCGACCTTTACTTCACCACCGTCTTTAATACCTGCAATAGCACCTGCCGGTAAGAAATATTGTGCAGGTATTTCAGTTCCTGGCAAATAAATTGCATTTCCTTCGTCATCAACCAGTTTCACCATTGGACGCAATTCTTTACCTGCACTACCACGCTGTTTTGGATCAGTAACAACCAATGAACTTAATCCAGTTACTTCATCAGATTGCTTTTGTACGGTGACGCCATCAACGAAATCAATTAACTCTACAACACCATCAACTTCAGTAATAACCGGATGAGTATGAGGATCCCAACGTGACAATTATATCACCTGCATTAATTCTTGAGCCTTCCTGGACAGAAAGAACTGCACCATAAGGAATTTTATAACGCTCTCTCTCACGACCATAGTCATCTACAACACCAACTTCACCGGATCTTGACACTGCAACCAGATTACCTTCACGATTAACTACTGATTTCAGATTATTAAGACGCACAGTACCCGCAGATTTAACCTGAACATTACTGATTGCAGCAGATCTTGATGCTGCACCACCAATATGGAAGGTACGCATGGTCAACTGCGTACCTGGCTCACCAATTGATTGTGCAGCAATAACACCTACCGCTTCACCAATATTCACCAGATGACCACGACCTAAATCACGACCATAACAGGCAGCACAAACACCATGTCTGTTTTCACAGGTAATGATTGAACGAACCATAACCTGATCAATACTATGCTCTTCAAGAATGGAAACCCAATGCTCATCCAATAAAGTCCTGCTAGGTACTATTATATTTTCTCCTGCCGGATCCATTATGTCATTAACAGCAACTCGACCCAATACGCGCTCTGATAATGGCTCAACAACATCACCACCTTCAATAATTGGCGTCATAATCAAACCATTAGTACGTACCACAATCATCTCCGGTAATAACCAGATCTTGAGCAACATCCACTAAACTACGTGTCAAATAACCTGAGTTAGCAGTTTTCAACGCTGTATCTGCCAAACCTTTACGCGCACCATGTGTAGAAATAAAGTATTGTAATACGTCAAGACCTTCTCTAAAGTTAGCAGTAATAGGCGTTTCAATAATTGAACCATCAGGTTTAGCCATCAAACCACGCATACCAGCTAACTGACGAATCTGTGCTGCAGAACCCCGCGCACCAGATTCAGCCATCATAAAGATTGAATTGAATGATTTTTGTTTTACTGTCTTACCTTCAGCATCAACAACTGATTCTTCACCCAAGTCCATCCATCATCACTTTGGCAACTTGATCATTAGCATGCGACCAAATATCAACAACCTTGTTATAACGCTCACCATCAGTTACCAAACCAGAGGCATATTGACTTTGAATTTCATTCACTTCAGTATCAGCCGCTTTAATAATATCGACTTTTTTAGCCGGTATCGCCATATCTTCAATACCAAATGAAACCCCGGAAATCGTTGCATACCTGAAACCCAAATACATCAACTGATCAGCAAAAATTACCGTATCTTTGTTACCCAAATAACGATAACTGTAATTAATTAACCGCGATATGTTCTTTTTGGTCATATCACAGTTAACCAACTCGTAAGGCATACGATCTGGAACAACTTCCCAAATTAACGCACGACCAACAGTTGTTTCTACTCGATGCGTTTTATCTTCAGTCTCGCCATGTTCATTGACTACTTTTTCAGTAATACGCAATTGAATTTTTGATTGCAATTCAACTGTTTTAGCTAATAGAGCCTTATGAATTTCACCAACACTGCCAAATATACTGCCATCACCTTTTGCATTTATTTTTTCACGGCTAATGTAATAAAGCCCCAATACCACGTCTTGCGACGGATTAATAACAGGCTCACCATTAGCAGGAGACAAAATATTATTGGTTGACATCATCAACGTTCTGGCTTCTAATTGTGCTTCTATTGATAACGGAATATGCACCGCCATCTGGTCGCCGTCAAAGTCAGCGTTAAATGCGCTACAAACCAACGGATGCAACTGAATCGCTTTACCTTCAATCAGAGTAGGTTCAAATGCCTGAATACCCAACCGATGCAAGGTAGGTGCACGGTTTAATAAAATCGGATGTTCACGAATAACTTCTTCAAGAATATCCCATACTTCAGCGCCCTCTCTTTCAACCATTTTCTTTGCTGCTTTAATGGTTGTAGCAAGACCACGAAATTGTAATTTGCTAAATATAAATGGCTTAAATAATTCCAATGCCATTTTTTTCGGCAATCCACATTGATGCAGTCTTAACGTAGGACCAACCACAATTACTGAACGACCAGAATAATCAACACGTTTACCTAGCAAATTTTGACGGAAACGACCTTGCTTGCCTTTAATCATATCGGCTAATGATTTCAGCGGACGTCTGTTAGTACCAGTAATCGCACGACCACGACGACCATTATCCAACAACGCATCAACAGATTCTTGCAACATACGTTTTTCATTACGAACAATAATATCTGGCGCATTCAAATCCAGCAAACGATTCAATCGATTATTTCTATTAATAACCCGACGATATAAATCATTCAAATCAGAGGTTGCAAAACGACCACCATCCAAAGGCACCAACGGACGTAAATCAGGTGGCAATACCGGCAATACTTTCAAAATCATCCATTCTGGACGATTTCTTGGAACTCAATAACGCATCCATGACTTTAAGACGTTTTGAGTACTTCTTGATTTTAGTTTCTGAATTGGTTGAGTTTATTTCTTCACGCAGAATTTCAACTTGCTCTTTTAAATCAATTGCTTTCAACAAATCATAAATCGCTTCAGCACCCATTTTGGCGACAAAATCATCACCATGCAATTCAACAGCATCCAGATACTCATCATCGGTAAGCAACTGACCTTTTTCTAAAGGGGTCATGCCTGGATCAACAACGACAAACGATTCAAAATATAACACGCGCTCAATTTCACGTAACGTCATATCCAACAACAACGCAATTCGTGAAGGCAATGATTTTAAAAACCAAATATGTGCAACAGGACTTGCTAAATCAATATGCCCCATTCGTTCACGACGAACTTTTGATAAAGTTACTTCAACACCACATTTTTCACAAATAACGCCACGATGCTTTAGTCGTTTATATTTACCGCAAAGACATTCATAATCTCTGACCGGTCCAAAAATTTTGGCGCAAAATAAACCATCACGTTCAGGTTTAAACGTACGATAGTTAATCGTTTCTGGTTTTTTTACTTCACCATAAGACCAGGAACGAATCATATCCGGTGATGCCAAGCCAATACTGAATCCCGTCAAAATCATCGGCACGACCTTGACGTTTTAAGAAATTCATTAAATCTTTCAAGAGTTTGTCCTCTTTAAATGCGTTCAACAGTCAGACGCTTGTCTAGTCAAGTGTATTGCCTAGCAATCAATGGCTAATGCAGTTAATTTCATTAGGTAACGCTAAACGGGATGTACATCATTCCTCGATCTATCTCAATTCTATATTGACAGCCAATGAACGGATTTCTTTAATTAAAACATTAAATGATTCCGGCATACCGGCTTCCATTTTATGATCACCATCGACAATGTTTTTATACATTCGCGTTCTACCTGTCACATCATCAGATTTAACTGTTAACATTTCCTGCAAGGTATAGGCTGCACCATAAGCTTCAAGCGCCCAGACTTCCATTTCACCAAAACGCTGACCACCGAATTGTGCTTTACCACCTAATGGTTGCTGCGTAACCAAGACTATAAGGCCCTGTTGAACGTGCATGCATTTTGTCATCAACCAAATGGTTCAATTTCAGCATATACATATAACCAACAGTAACTTCCCGCTCAAACGGTTCACCTGTCAAGCCATCATAAAGCGTAATTTGCCCATGTTCAGGCAAATCAGCCAACTTCAACATGGTGCGAATTTCTTCTTCGCTTGCACCATCAAATACAGGAGTTGCCATAGGTACACCGCCAACAAGATTGTCCGCCATTTCCAGAATTTCTTTATCGGAAAATGAATCCAAATCTTCTTTACGGCCACTGCTGTTATAAATTTTGTCCAGATATTCTCTGATAGCAGTAACTTTAGCTTTCTCCGCATCATATTTAGCTTCAAGCATTTTACCTATCTTGATACCTAAACCTTTTGCAGCCCAGCCTAAATGTGTTTCCAGAACCTGCCCAACGTTCATCCGCGAAGGTACGCCTAATGGATTTAAGACAATATCAACCGGATTACCATCAGCCGTATACGGCATATCTTCAATTGGCCTAATCATGGAAATAACACCTTTATTTCCATGACGACCGGCCATTTTATCACCAGGCTGAATACGTCTTTTAACCGCCAAATAAACCTTGACCATTTTCAGAACACCTGGTGCCAAATCATCACCCATGGTGATTTTTTTGCGCTTGACTTCAAATTTCTCATCAAAGTCTTTTCTTTGTTGCTCTACCTGAGCGACAACGGTTTCCAGTTGAAGATTGATATCTTCATCCTTCATTCGAATTTTCAGCCACTCTGAATGCCTTCAAACCATTCAAGATAAGTCTTGCGTTATTTCAGTTCCCGCCTTTAACTGACCAGGACCTGATTGAGCAACTTTTCCAACCAGCAGTTTGGCAACACGAGCAAAAATATCTTCTTCAAGAATTTTAAGCTGATCATCAAGGTCTTTTCTGTAACGCTTGATTTCTTCCTGCTCAATATCCAGCGCTCGCTTGTCTTTCTTTACACCATCACGAGTAAATACCTGAACATCAATAACTGTACCTTCAATACTTCCAGGAACACGTAATGAAGTATCTTTAACATCAGCGGCTTTTTCACCAAAAATTGCACGTAACAATTTTTCTTCTGGTGTTAATTGAGTCTCACCTTTTGGCGTTACTTTACCCACCAAAATATCACCGCCTTTAACTTCAGCTCCAACATAAACAATCCCTGACTCATCTAGTTTGGATAATGCTTCTTCACTAACATTAGGAATATCGGCAGTAATTTCTTCCGGGCTATGCTTGGTATCACGCGCTACGCAAGTTTTCTCTTCAATATGAATCGTAGTAAAACGATCTTCTTTAACAACACGTTCAGAAACTAAAATCGAATCCTCAAAGTTATAGCCATTCCAAGGCATAAACGCAACCAACATGTTTTGCCCCAATGCCAATTCACCCATATCGGTGGAAGGACCATCTGCCAGAATATCACCCGCATTAACTATATCACCCGGTTTTACCAATGGTTTTTGATTAATACAAGTATTTTGATTTGAACGTGTATATTTTGTCAGATTGTAAATATCAACACCTGGCGCACCTGTTTCGGTTTCCGTATCATTGACACGCACCACGATTCTTGCTGCATCAACCGCTTCAATCTTACCACCACGCGCAGCAACTACAGTTACTCCTGAGTCTTTAGCAACGGTTCTTTCCATGCCTGTACCCACCAACGGCTTTTCAGCTCTTAATGTAGGAACAGCTTGGCGTTGCATGTTTGAACCCATCAACGCACGGTTAGCATCATCATGCTCAAGGAACGGAATAATGGAAGCTGCAACCGATACAATCTGTTTTGACGATACATCCATATACTGCACAGTGTCAGACATTGCCAAGGTAAATTCATCTTTATGTCGACAGGATACCAAGCCTTCAACCAGCTTACCGTTTTCATCAACGGCAACACTGGCCTGAGCAATAACAAACTCACCTTCTTCAATAGCGGACAAATAATCAACCTGATCAGTTACTTTACCATTAATTACTTTTCTATAAGGCGTTTCCAGAAAACCATAGTCATTGGTACGCGCATAAACTGATAATGAGTTTATCAATCCAATATTTGGTCCTTCAGGTGTCTCAATTGGACATACACGACCATAATGGGTTGCATGTACGTCACGAACTTCAAAACCAGCACGCTCTCTTGCCAAACCACCAGGCCCTAAAGCAGAAACACGGCGTTTATGTGTCACTTGTGATAATGGATTATTTTGATCCATAAACTGTGACAATTGACTTGAACCAAAAAATTCTTTTACAGCAGCAGAAACCGGTTTCGCATTAATAATTTCTTGCGGCATCAAGCCTTCTGAATCAGCCAGAGTCAAACGTTCTTTAACCGCTCTTTCAACTCTGACCAAACCAACACGAAATTGATTTTCAATCATTTCACCAACTGAACGTACCCGTCTGTTACCTAAATGATCAATATCATCAACAGTGCCATTACCGTTACGAATATCAATTAACTCTTTAAGTACATCAATGATGTCTTCTTTGGTTAATGTGCCTGGACCTGTTGTTTCTTCACGCCCTAATCGACGATTAAATTTCATTCTACCAACAGTAGATAAATCATATCGTCTCGTCGGTAAAAAACAAATTCTGAAACAAATTTTCAGCAGATTCTTTAGTTGGCGGCTCACCAGGACGCATCATGCGGTAAATTTCAACCAGTGCTTCCAAAGCATTCGTGGTTGTATCCAGCCTCATCGCATTACTTGATATAAGGCCCATTATCCAAGTCATTAACAAACAGGGTATTAATTTCAGTAATACCACTTTCTATGCAACGATCTATTAAAGCAGGTGTCAGCTCATCATTGACATTAGCAACCAGCTCACCTGTCGATTGATCGATCAGGTTATGACCCAGAATCTTACCTACAAGATATTCTCTTTGGAACTTCAACTTCAGTCAAGCCGGCTTTATTCATTTCACGAATATGCTTGGCAGTGATTCGACGTCCTTCTTCTACCAAAACCTGATCATTATGTCTTAATATCAAATGCTGCAATTTCACCGCGCATTCTTTCAGGCACGATATGGAATAGGCATTTTTCAGCACTCAAGGGTAAATTTGTTGGTTTCGAAGAAAATGTTAATCATTTCTTCGTTATCGTAACCTAAACCTCTAAGTAAAATCGTTGCAGGTATTTTTCTACGGCGGTCTATCCGCACATAAACACAGTCTTTGTGGTCAAATTCAAAATCCAGCCATGAACCACGATAAGGAATTACCCGGGCATTAAATAATAATTTTCCTGACGAATGAGTCTTGCCTTTATCATGATCAAAGAATACACCTGGCGAACGATGTAATTGAGACACAATAACGCGCTCAGTACCATTAATGACAAAAGTGCCATTATCAGTCATCAAAGGCAATTCGCCCATGTAGACTTCTTGCTCGCGAATGTCTTTAACAACCTTGGCATTAGCAGCGGCTTCTTTATCATAGATAACCAGGCGAACCAATACCCGTAAAGGTGCGGCATAGGTCGCACCTCTTTGTTGACACTCTCTTACATCAAAAGTAGGCTCCCCCAATCTATACTTTACATATTCCAGTACCGCATAGCCGGAATGGCTTTCAATAGGAAAAACACTGGAAAATGCTGCATGCAATCCAATATCTACTCGCTTTTCAGGCGAAACGCCTGATTGCAAAAAGCCGGCATATGAATTAATTTGAGTTGCCAAGAGATAGGGAACCTCAAGTACTTCAGTACTTTTCCCAAAGTTATTTCGAATACGCTTTTTTTCGGTAAAAGAGTAGGACATATCGCTTCCAAACCTTTTCGTCATGAATTATTTCTACTGTGTATTTATTACAAACAGTAAAAGGCCGGTGACACAAGCCACCAGCCATACTTAAGTAGAGACGCAGTTAGTTGCGTCTCTTCAATTGTGTCAAAATTTTTTATTTAATTTCGACAGTAGCGCCCGCTTCAGTAAGCTGCTTTTTAATGTCTTCAGCTTCAGCTTTAGGTACGCCTTCTTTCAGTACTGTTGGAACACCTTCAACTGCATCTTTGGCTTCTTTTAAGCCCAAACCAGTGATACCACGAACTGTTTTAATAACAGCAACTTTGTTTTCACCAAAAGATGTCAAAATAACATCAAATTCTGTTTGCTCTTCAACTACTGCAGCAGCAGCTGCAGGTGCCGCAGCTACAGCAACAGCAGCAGATACGCCAAATTTTTCTTCCATCGCTGAAATTAAATCAACGATTTCCATAACGGTCATCTTTGAGACCGCTTCCAAGATATCTTCTTGTGAAATTGCCATTGTGTATTCCTCTAAAATAATAAGTTTTAAACTGGTTTCTAAAAATGCTTATGCGGCTTCTTGCATCTGGTCTTTGACAGCAGCCAAAGTACGAACAAATTTCTCTACAGGTGCTTTCATTACAGACATCAACAGAGCTGATGCCTTGATCACGAGTAGGCAGACTGGCCAATCGAGCAAGCTCAGACCCATCAAATGCCTGACCACCAATAGCAACAATCTTAGTGATTAATTTGTCATGACGTTTTGGCAAAATTACTGATCAAACGTCGCAGCAGAACCAGGATCTTCCATCGAAAATGCAATCAATAACGGACCAACTAGCCCATCTTGCATACATTCAAATTCAGTTCCTGCAACAGCCCGTTTTGCCAGAGTATTTTTTACCACACGCAAATAAACGCCTGTCTCTCTCGCAGTTTTACGCAGTTCGGTCAATTCCGTAACTGTCAATCCACGATATTCTGCTGCAACTGCAGAATAGGCTTTAGCGGCGTATTCAGCGACTTCTTCTACGACAGCTTTTTTGCTATCTAAATTTAGTGCCACAGCTTACCTCCGGTAATTTTCTGGAATATATCCAGATTTAATAAAACATATCCAGTCGGATACCCCTTACGGCTCTTTTCCCCAGTTTTCAGGTTCCAGCTTCCGTCTACGCAGGAAATATTAAGTCTCACAACACCTGCGGTCTTTGACGGTTACCGATTAAATCGGCAACCCAAAGTCTTTTGTAATTTTTACATCGAAATACTACTTTGATCAAGCCACAAACCAGGCCCCATCGTTGAGGACAATGTTATCTTCTTGAATGTAAATACCTTTTGCAGCAGTCGGTTTTAGCTTTTCTTCAAATCTGAAATTAACGCTTCCAAATTACCTTGAATAGCAGCAGCATCAAAAGTAACCTTACCCAACGTGCAATGAATAATTCCTGACTTATCAGTACGGTAACGAACTTGACCTGATTTAGCATTTCTAACTGCTGTAGCAACATCAGCGGTCACAGTTCCAACTTTAGGATTAGGCATTAAACCTCTTGGACCTAAAATTTGACCTAATTGACCGACAACTCTCATTGCATCAGGAGATGCAATGACAACGTCAAAATTCATTTCGCCTTTTTTTACCAACTCACCCAGATCATCCATACCAACAATGTCGGCACCTGCTTCTTTTGCAGCATCGGCATTAGGACCTTGAGTAAAAACTGCTACTCGAACTGTTTTACCTGTTCCATTTGGCAATACTGTTGCACCACGGACATTTTGATCTGATTTGCGAGGATCTACGCCCAGATTGACGCTAACATCAATAGCTTCGTTAAACTTTGCTGTACCTAGCTCTTTTAATAGCTGCACTGCTTCGGTAATTGAATACTGTTTAGTTTTATCAACTTTCCCTTTGATAAATTTCGCTTTTTTTGACAACTTAGCCATTATAATCCCTCCACAGTCAGACCCATGCTGGTCGCACTGCCTGCAATTGTTTTTACTGCTGCTTCTAGATTCGCCGCATTCAAATCTTCCATTTTTGTTTTGGCGATTTCTTCCAATTGTGCGCGAGTTACTGTACCCACTTTCTTTGTGTTTGGATTACTGCTTCCACTTTTAATACCCGTTGCTTTCTTCAAAAGAATTGAAGCCGGTGGTGTTTTTGTAATGAAAGTAAAGCTTTTATCACTATAAACAGTAATAACAACAGGCAAAGGCAATCCTTTTTCCACATCCTGTGTCTTAGCATTGAATGCCTTACAAAACTCCATAATATTCACACCACGCTGACCCAAAGCAGGACCTACCGGTGGACTTGGATTTGCTTCGCCTGCCTTAACCTGCAGTTTTATATATGCTGTTATTTTCTTTGCCATGTTTTACTCCAAATATGGGTACAAACGCTTTTCAGCTCCCCTAGACACAAAAAATCACTGCCTTATTCAGACAGTGATTTTTCAAATACAAAAACCTAAGTTTAATTAACTTTTTTCTACCTGCCCAAAACCCAACTCAACAGACGTTGAACGACCAAAAATGAGGACAGATATTTTTAATTTACTTTTCTCGTAATTAACTTCTTCAACCACGCCATTAAAATCCTTAAATGGCCCGTCAATAACCCTAATTACCTCACCAACCTCAAACATAGTCTTGGGGCGAGGCTTATTCACGCCCTCTTCCACTCTATTAAGAATAGCCATTGCTTCTTTTTCCGATATAGGTGCAGGACGATCCGAAGTACCACCTATGAACCCAAGAACCCTAGGCACATCCTTTACCAAATGCCAGGTTTCATCGGTCAACTCCATTTGAACAAGCACATATCCAGGGAAAAATTTTCTTTCACTTTTGCGCTGCTGCCCCATGCGCACTTCAACAACTTCTTCGGTCGGAACCAGAATCTTGCCAAAATACTGCTCCAAACCTTCTCTTTTAATTCGCTCTTCTAATGCTTGCTTAACTTTGTTTTCAAAATTTGAGTAGGCGTGAACAACATACCAGCGAAGAGCCATCTTACCCACCCTGCCCAGTCAAAAGCCGAACTCCCCAAAAAAGAGACATATCCAGCAACCACAGAATCAGCCCAACGATAAAGACCATCGCAAACACCAACAATGTAGTACGCATGGTTTCTTCACGAGTAGGCCAAACAACCTTTCTGACTTCCTGCTTGGACTCCAACACAAACGCCCAAACATTCCTGCCTAACTCGGTAGTAAGCATTACACCCACCACAACCAGCATCAAAGTCACCAAGCCCAGAACTCGGTATAAAAGTAGAACTTCGGAAAAATAATAAAATGCAGCCACACCAGCAGCCACAAAGACAACGGAAAATACTTGCTTTACAACATCAAAAACTGATGTCGATGCTTCTGCCTGAGTGCTCATGTGTTTTTTATTGTGACAATAGAAATATTGATATACTTTATCTGAATGGCAGGCCAGGAGGGTCTCGAACCCCCAACCCGCGGTTTTGGAGACCGCTATTCTACCAATTGAACTACTGACCTATTCAGACAAGCCTTACATAAAACGTTATATTATACTATATAGATTTACTATTCAAGTATTGATGCAACGACGCCCGCACCTACTGTACGACCACCTTCACGGATTGCAAATCGCAAGCCATCTTCCATGGCAATCGGTGAAATCAGTTTTACTTTTACTGAAATATTATCACCAGGCATCACCATTTCAACGCCTTCTGGCAACTCAACAGCACCGGTTACGTCGGTTGTTCTGAAATAGAACTGTGGACGGTAGCCATTAAAGAACGGCGTATGACGGCCGCCTTCATCTTTGGATAAGATATAAATTTCAGAGTTAAAGTATGAATGTGGCTTAATTGTGCCTTTGTGCGCCAATACTTGACCACGCTCAACATCATCTCTTTTGGTTCCTCTTAACAGGATACCAACGTTATCACCGGCCTGACCTTCATCCAGCAATTTACGGAACATTTCAACACCGGTACAAGTAGTTGTCACGGTAGGCCTGATACCTACGATCTCAATTTCTTGACCAACTTTAATAACGCCACGCTCTATACGTCCAGTTACCACTGTTCCACGACCAGAGATTGAGAATACGTCTTCGATCGGCATCAGAAATGCACCATCTACAGCTCTTACTGGCTCGGGAATGTAGCTATCCAACGCATCAACCAATTTGACAACGGATGGGACGCCAATTTCGCTGGTGTCACCTTGCAATGCAAGTAAAGCTGAACCTACGATGATAGGTGTGTCATCACCTGGAAATTCGTACATGTCGAGTAATTCTCTGATTTCCATTTCAACCAGTTCGATTAACTCTGCGTCATCAACCATGTCGGCTTTGTTCAAGAACACGACAATATAAGGAACGCCCACCTGTCTTGACAGCAGGATGTGCTCTCTTGTTTGTGGCATTGGACCGTCAGCAGCTGAACAAACCAGGATAGCACCGTCCATTTGAGCCGCACCGGTAATCATGTTTTTTACATAATCGGCGTGACCTGGGCAGTCAACATGCGCATAGTGGCGTATGGGCGATTCATATTCTACGTGTGACGTAGCAATGGTAATACCACGTGCGCGCTCTTCTGGTGCATTATCAATCTGATCAAAGGCTTTAACTTCTCCACCCTGGAGCTCTGCCATTACCTTGGTTAAGGCAGCTGTTAAAGTGGTCTTACCATGATCGACGTGGCCGATTGTACCAACGTTAACGTGTGGCTTGCTACGTGAGAATTTTTCTTTGGCCATTAAAATACACCTTTAATAATCAACACAACACATGGAGCTCATAACCGGATTTGAACCGGTGACCTCTTCCTTACCAAGGAAGTGCTCTACCTACTGAGCTATATGAGCTTAATTTTAGAATATGGAGCGGGTGATGGGAATCGAACCCACGTGATCAGCTTGGAAGGCTGGAGTTCTACCATTGAACTACACCCGCAGATATTTATAATTAGATGGTGGAGGGGGGAGGATTCGAACCTCCGAAGGCAGAGCCGGCAGATTTACAGTCTGATCCCTTTGGCCGCTCGGGAACCCCTCCGTTATCGGATTAGCAAGCTATTATCTTTTATATGGCGCACTCTGTCAATAAATTATTTAACACCATATGTATTATTCATTCTTAGCGATCATGAATTTAGTTTATTCATCACCGCCGACATATCACCTGAGATCATCCGCCCAATATAACCGCTAGCCAGATCAAAAGCAGACTGCATAGACTCCCGCTCATTTTTTGAAGGACTTGACAGCACAAAATCGGCAACTCCAACGCCTGCAGAAGGTCGTCCGATACCAATCCTTAATCGATAAAACTCCTTTGAACCCAAATGAGCAATGATATCTCTCAGACCATTATGGCCGGCGTGACCACCGTCTTTTTTCAACTTCACTATGCCGACGTCGAAATCAAGCTCGTCATGAACAACAAGAATCTCTTCCGGAGACAATTTATAGTATCGAGCGATCTTGCCTACGGATTGACCACTCCGATTCATGAATGTGCCCGGCTTTAACAGCAACACCTTGCCAGTGGCCACCCCAAACTCCGACAACACCCCGTCGAACCTTGGTTCATTAACCCACGCGCAACCTAACTCAGATGCCAAATCATCTAAAAACAAAAACCCGGCATTATGCCGGGTTTTTTCGTACTGCCGACCAGGATTACCCAGGCCAACTATAAGCTTGATCATGCCTTATTTTTCAGACTATTCCGCAACTTCATCTTTGCTAGCTTTTGAAGCCATCATTGACGCAACAGGATGATCATGCTCAGGACCCTGCGCCAATGCAACGATTTCAACGCCTGCTGGCAAAACGATGTCGGAAAGATGAATTGATTCACCGACATCCAAACCTGCCAAATCCACCTCAATGAAATCGGGCAACGCAGAAGGCAAACAAGAAATCTCAACATCGATCATGGCATGAGCAGCAATAGCACCCTTTTTGCCACCAATAGATGTGTGCTCATTAAGAAAATGCAACGGGACATGAACCTTTACCATATCCGACATACTAACCCGGAGAAAATCCAAGTGTAAAATTCTGAATTTAGCAGGATGACGCTGAACACCTTTTAGAATTGCTTTTTCTGTTTTTCCATCAACGTTAACATCCAAAACGTGTGAATAAACTGCTTCGTGCTCAAGATGCTTAATTACTTCATTATGACTTAACGAAAGCATTTGAGGCTCACCATGCCCACCGTAAATTACCGCAGGTACATTACCCTGACGACGCGCGCTTCTTGCTGCGCTCTTACCCGATTTTCCACGACTTTCGGCAACAAACTCAAATACGTTAGACATTTTCCCCTCAACTCCGTGCTTTCAAGCACTCACATTAAATTATATTAATCTACAACTATCAATCTACGTAGAGCGAACTAACAGACTCACCAACAGCTATTCGCCTTATGGTCTCAGCCAGCATTTCCGCGACACTTAACTGTCTTATTTTGCCCAATCCGACAGCTTCCTGTCTCAATGGTATGGTATCGGTAACAACCAACTCGTCAAGGTCCGAGTCTCTTAAATTCTTTAAAGCCGGACCGGATAGCACAGCATGCGTACAGTAAGCAACCACCTTAATTGCCCCATGCTTTTTTAGGGCATCCGCCGCATGACACAGAGTTCCTGCAGTATCAACCAAATCATCAATCAATACACAGGTGCGTCCACTAACATCACCAATAATATGCATAACCTCTGCAACATTAGCCTTTGGCCTGCGCTTATCGATGATTGCAAGATCAGCATCATCCAATCGCTTAGCGAGGGCGCGCGCCCTAACTACACCACCAACATCCGGCGAAACAACAATCAAATCCTTATATTTCTGTCGCCACACATCACCAAGAAGTATTGGCGACGAATATACATTATCAACCGGTATGTCAAAAAAACCCTGAATCTGATCAGCATGCAAATCAACAGTCAACACCCTGCTAGCACCCGCCTGCTCAATCATTCTGGCAACCAACTTAGCACTAATTGGCACCCGAGCTGATCGCGATCTTCTATCCTGCCTAGCATAACCATAATATGGCATGACAGCAGTAATTCGTGATGCCGACGCTCTCTTGAGCGCATCAATCATCACGAGCAATTCCATTAAGTTCTCATTTGTTGGCGAGCAAGTCGGCTGAATAACAAAAACATCCTTACCACGAACATTCTCTTCTATTTCTACCGCAACCTCTCCGTCACTAAATCTACCGACGGTCGCCATTCCCAGGCGCATATTGAGCTTCTTTACTATACCCTCTGACAAAGCCAGGTTGGCATTTCCAGAAAACACCATTACAGAGGTGTCACTCATTCAAGCACTCCCAAATTGATTTTGACTTAGTGGAGGTAAATGGCTGGGCCGCAAGGATTCGAACCTTGGTATGCGGAGATCAAAACCCCGTGCCTTACCGCTTGGCGACGGCCCAATAATCAAGATATATACTTACTACTTTTCAACTTTGAAAACAAAGGCGATTCATTTACGCTTTTAGTCAGATAAGCTTGCCACTTATCTTTAAGTGACTCATAAGCACTGATTGCAGCTTCTTCTGAATCAAACTGAGCAAAAACGCAAGCCCCCGTACCCGTCAACTTCGCCTCTGAAAATCGAGACAAATCAATCAAGGCATCCTTAACTGCCTGGTATCGCTCACGAACCACTCCAAGACAATCGTTTTGGTGCTGACCCGCTATAAAGTCGGCTATTTTGATTGATTTGCTATTGCGTGTCAAATCTTTAGATGAAAATATTTCTTTTGTGTCCACATGGCAATCTGGTTTTATAACCACAGTCCACTGTTCTGGGAGCATAATTTTCTCAAGCTTTTCACCAACTCCTTCAGCCCATGCAGAATAACCATACACAAACACAGGAACATCTGCACCCAAGATCAACCCCAACTCCATCAATTTTTCCATCGATAATTGCAGACCCCATAACTCATTCAATACTACCAAAGTTGTTGCCGCATCAGAACTGCCCCCGCCAAGTCCTCCGCCCATGGGTAGGTTTTTTTCCACCTCAATGCACACGCCCTGCTCACAACCCGTTTCTGCTTTTAACAGATTTGCCGCTCTAACTGTCAAATCATGCGACTCGGGAACACCGGGTATTGGTTTTTGTAAACTTACACGCCCATCAGCTACCGGATGAAATATTATCCAGTCACACAAATTTATAAATTGAAAAACTGTCTGCAACAAATGATACCCATCATTCCTTTGACCGGTAATACGTAACATTAAATTCAATTTTGCCGGCGCAGGCCACCTTTCCACCCGTGCAGCCTGATTATCTTGTTTTTGCGTCATTTAAAACCCAATGATCTATGATTACTTTTAACTTGACCTGATCATTCATAACCGCCATTTTTCGCGGCATTGACTCACCATCAACAGTCTGCATTTCCTTGTATTCATTCAGCCACCTTGACTGATTAAAGCCAACTGCTGTTTCTTGAAATGATTGAGCGGGCTCCGGCAAACCTACCACCCAATAACGCAGGGACTGCACGGGGACAACCAATCCTAATTGTTGATTAATAAATTCTTCCGGCTGTGTTGATGTTTGCACATCATTACCTCCCCGATCTATCGTGACAACATTTCCTGTTAATTGAATAACAACTGTGCCTTGACCCAAGGGCCCAGACAACTTGATTCTCTCTTCTTCAGGACCATGTTCCCAGGTAATATTCGCCGACCAGGAATCTTTTTGCCCAGTTAACGCCAATCGACCTTCAAACGACCAATGCTTCAATTCATAAAGATGACTCCTTGCCGCCCTTGAATAATGCACTTCAGGCTCAACAGGGACAATAGAACAAGCCGACATCAAAAATACCAGACAACTCCAAACAAACAACTTTTCTTTAAAACGAAACATTTTAGTCTGTGCCATTCAATATTCTTTGTTGAAAATCCAACAGATACTCATCCTCTGGTGAATTTTTTATTGCCTTAGAAAATAACTTCCTGGCTTCCTCTTTCCTACCTAAAGCCCACAATACCTCGGAAAGATGCGCCGCTATTTCAGCCTCCTGTTGTTTTGCATATGCCCGCTCAAGATATTCCAAAGCTTGCTCAAGCCTCCCCAGCTTAAACTGTAGCCATCCAAAACTATCCATAATTACAGCCTCATCCGGTTGTAATTTGAGCGCATGTTGCAGATATTTTTCTGCTTCAGCATAACGATTAGCATCGTCCAACAAGGAATATCCCAGTGCATTTAAAGCCTCGGCATCATCTGGATACTTGGCCAATATCTTCTTCAAATCAGCTTCTAGCACATCCAGCTTATTGACACGTTCCGCCATCAATGCGCGGGTATATAGCAAGTCTTTTTGATCCGGATACTCAGCCAATGCATTGGTTAACAGATTAAAAGCTTTTTCATATTGTTCTTGCTGACTAAACAATCCAGCCTGCATCAAAATAATACGCAGCTTTTGTTTTGGAAACCGATCCAACATCAGATTCAACCGCAAACCAGCCTCATCAAACTCCTTGTCTTTTATAAGCATCGAAATCGCTGAAATCGCCGACTCAAAAACAAACGGCCCATCAGTCACCTTATCAAACCAGACCAGCGCCTTTTTCGTATGCTCACGTTTTTCTTCGATCTTACCCAAATAAAAACTTGCCTGACTTTGCCACTCAGGCTGATCGAGCAGTGCCTTGAAAATATCTTCAGCCTTCCCGTCTTGATCTAATTGCAAATACACTAATGCCAGAGCAATCTGACTTTCTATATCCTTCGGATTAGCTGAAACAATTCCCTTATAAACCTCACCAGCTTCTTCATATTCCGCTGTTTTTATTAACACCTGCGCCAACATCTTTTTAATTTTGTTGTTATCCGGATATTTAAGAGATGCATTTCTTAACAAGGTTTTTGCCTTATTCATATCTCCCGAAAACACAGCTATCTGAGCCTGAAAAATAAGCGCATCATCCCAGTCTGGCTGAATATCCAAAGCCCGCTGTATTTTCTTTTCAGCCAATGCGCTGTCTTTCATTTGCATAGCCAATAATGACTGTACAAAATACACAGCAGCCTGGTCAGGATTTTTTAACGATACAGCATCTAGCACTTCGTAAATAAAATCTGTCTTTCCATCTTTTTGCAGAATACTTACCAACTCAAGTACTGATTTTTCGAATCCCGCCGGATCAGCTTTCAGCAATAAATCCAAATGATCAACAGCTGCCTGCTTATTTCCAGACCTCAAAGCAGATAGAGCTGCAATTTTTCTTGCTGTCAGATTTTTAGGGTCTTGGGTCAGCCATATAGAAACAGCCTCATCCGTTTTCTTACCATCCCTCATGTACATGGCAATTTTTGCGGCTCTTTCTGCAAATCTTGGATCGTTAACACGCTTAGCCGCTTCCATGTAGCCTTCCAGCGCAATCTCATATTGCCCTCTTTGACCCGCAAGCTCTGCCGCCAGCAGCATATACAGCACATCAGGATCTATAGCTGTTTTTACTTCATTTTGTTGGCTTTTCGGCTTAGATTCAGCTATTTTAACAGCTTCAACTGGTGCACTAGACTTCACCAGAAAATCGGCGCAACCATTAAGAAAAACAAGGATTATTATTGAAAACAATCTTAAAATTAACACGCAGACATCCTATTTCATTTCTCAATACACAATCGTTATAGATTATCAGAAAAATCAGTTGATTCAGACAGCTGATTTATTCCATTTGGATAAAGCCGTTATATTTCTTTAGAATACACAGACATAATACTTGTTAAAAGTTTGATCTATTATAAAACTTTAATCAACTATGTAACGCTGAACACTTGATTAAATATGTTGATATACAAGAAATTCGATTGCAAAGACATTATCGTCAATAATTTAAACACCGAGCCTTCGACACCATGACACTTCTTGCACTAGGGATCAATTACAATACCGCGCCGGTTTCGATCCGTGAACGCCTGTCATTCTCTGCCGAAATATTGGAATCATCCCTACAGGATCTATGGCGCCTGAAAGAAATAAGTGAAGCCGCCATTCTTTCAACCTGTAACCGTACTGAGTTTTACTGCACGTCGACAACTGCGAACAAACAAATCCTGATTGACTGGGTAGCCCATAGCAGGAATATTAATGCCACGGATTTCGCACCCTATCTGTACAGCCACACGGACAGGTCAGTATGCCGCCACATGTTCCGGGTAGCTTGTGGCCTCGACTCCATGATTCTTGGTGAACCTCAAATCCTGGGTCAAATGAAAACAGCCTATCAAGCTGCTTACGACGCAGGCACTTTAGGCAAACGCTTGGGCAGACTCTTTCAGCACACCTTTACCGCCGCAAAAAAAGTACGCACCGATACCGCCATTGGCTCCAGTCCCGTGTCGGTCGCTTTTGCCGCCGTGCAACTGGCGCAGCAAATCTTCGATAAACTCAGTGAGCAGACCGCCCTGCTGATAGGTGCCGGTGAAACCATCGAACTGACAGCACGACACCTGTCCCAGCAAGGCATAGGGCGCATCATCATTGCCAACCGCACTTATGCCAAAGCACACGCTTTAGCTGCGCAGTTCAATGGCTATGCTATCGCCCTGTCCGAAATACCTACACATCTGGCTGAGGCAGACATCGTCATCTCTTCGACAGCCAGTCAACTGCCTATACTTGGCAAAGGCCGCGTTGAAAGCGCGCTAAAAAAACGCAAACATAAACCGATGTTCATGGTAGACCTTGCCGTACCCCGGGATATTGAGGCTGAAGTTGAGCAACTCAGAGATATTTATCTTTACACGGTTGACGACCTGCAAAATACGATTAACCAGAACATGGACTCACGGCGCCAGGCCGCAGAACAAGCTGAAGAAATAATAGACACACAAGTAGATCATTTTTTGGCCTGGTTGCGTGCCCAGGGCGCACAATCAACCATTCAGGATTATCGCTATCAGGCTGAACAATCACGGGATGAGGCCTTACAAAAAGCCTTAGCCCTACTAAAAAGCGGCATTTCTCCTGAAGAAGCCCTTAACCGTCTGGCTTACAGCCTGACCAACAAACTGATTCATACGCCCAGCACGCAAATCAGAGAAGCCGCCGAAAACGAAAGGCATGACCTGATTGCCGCTGCCCGCGAAATTTTTAAATTAACAAAACCTCAATGAAATTATCCATACAACATAAACTGGAAAGCCTGTGTGAACGTTATGACGAAATCGCAGCATTACTTTCAGAGCCTGAAGTACAAGGCAATCAAAACAAATTCCGTTCCTTAAGCCAGGAATACGCCCAAATCAACCCTCTGGTTGATTGCTACAAACGCCATGAGCAAACCTTGGCAATGTTGGCTTCAGCCAAAGAAATGGCGAACTGACAGCGATCCGGAATTACGGGAATTAGCCAAAGAAGAAGTGAGCGAGGCAGAAGATAAAATAGAAGCACTTGAGCATGAATTGCAATTACTGTTACTACCCAAAGATCCCAACGATAATCGCAATATTTTTATAGAAATACGCGCCGGAACGGGCGGTGATGAAGCGGCAATTTTCTCCGGCGATCTTGCCCGCATGTATCAGCGCTATGCCGAACGCAAGGGCTGGCAAACAGAAATCATCAACGAAAGCCATGGCGATCATGGCGGCTACAAGGAAATCATATTGCGCGTTTCCGGGAAGGATGTTTATTCACAATTAAAATTCGAATCCGGTGCGCACCGTGTGCAACGCGTGCCCGAAACTGAATCGCAAGGCCGCATCCACACCTCGGCCTGCACCGTTGCCATCATGCCGGAAGTCGATGAAGTCGATGCCATAGATATCAATCCTGCAGACCTTAAGGTTGACACCTTCCGCGCCTCAGGAGCCGGCGGACAGCATATCAATAAAACTGAATCTGCCATACGCATTACCCATGTCCCGACTGGCACGGTAGTGGAATGTCAGGACGAGCGTTCTCAGCACAAAAACCGCGCCAGAGCCATGTCTTTACTGGCATCACGCCTGCTATCCGCTGAACAGGAAAAACACCATGCCGAACAATCGGCGACCCGAAAACTGCAAGTAGGTAGCGGTGACCGCTCCGAGCGCATTCGCACTTACAATTACCCGCAGGGGCGTTTGACCGATCACCGCATCAATTTAACCCTGTATAAACTTGATGAAATCATGCAAGGCGGACTAGAGCATGTTATTAATCCGCTGATAAGCGAACACCAAGCGGAACTATTGACCCAGCTGGGTGAAGATTAAATCGAATGCACAGCATAAAATCCATTCTGGCAGCGGCCGCTGACACACTGGCATCAGGCTCTGATTCGGCTATATTGGATGCGGAAATCTTACTAAGTCTGGTGCTTAATAAAGAACGCTCTCATCTTCGCGCCTGGCCGGATAAGCAACTGGAGCCAGATCAGATAAACGCTTTTTGGTCGCTAATTCAAAAACGGCAACAAGGCACTCCCATCGCCTATATCACCGGCAACCGGGAGTTCTGGTCGCGCGACTTTCATGTCACGCCTGACGTATTGATTCCCAGACCCGACACTGAACTGCTTATCGAACTCAGCTTGAAATTAATTTCAGCAGAACGAACCCCCAAGATAATTGATCTGGGCACGGGTTCCGGCATTATAGCCATCACACTGGCCGCAGAATGCCCATTTGCAGAAGTCAGCGCCGCCGATTTTAGCCTGCCCGCGTTGCGCATCGCCCAACTCAATGCCGGCAAGCACAACGTCAGCAATATCAATTTTTACCACAGCGATTGGTTTGCCAGTGTTCCCGACACCCAATTCAACCTGATCATCAGCAATCCGCCTTATATTGCGGAAGACGACAGCCATCTACAGCAAGGCGATGTCCGGTTTGAGCCTCAAACTGCGTTGCGTGCCGCAGACCAAGGCCTCAGTGATATTAAAATCATTACCGGCGCTGCCCGCAGCCATCTGGAACACGGCGGACATTTATTGATTGAACATGGCTACAACCAGCAACAGCAGGTTCAGGCCATATTTAAAGACTTCCATTACGACAATGTCCAGACCTACACCGATTTATCAGGGCAACCACGAGTCACTTATGGACAATGGCAGAAATAACATCTACATTTAAAACGCATCCCTTAATTTAAGCGAAACATATGATCCAGGAAAACATTCAAATTCCCCGCAAAATAACCAATCAATTATTGCATCTTGCACAAATTTCACCGGATCTTGAGATATGTGGCCTCATCGGCGGCAAGAATGGCTTCCCCACCAACTGCTATCCGGTCAAAAACAACTCAGAACAACCTCAGCAACGCTTCCAACTTGATGCCGCACAACAAATTTCAGCTATGTCGAGAATGCGCGAACTGGGAGAAGAGCTTTTCGCCATCTATCATTCCCACCCGACCGCGCCTGCAAAACCGTCGATTACCGACCTGGAACAGGCCGCCTATCCTGATGCGCTTTATCTGATTATTTCACTCAATACCAAAGGCATCTTGGAATTGCGCGGCTTTAAAATAGAGAACAAAACCGCCAAAGAAATCGGACTGTCACTGAGCGAAGAATAACCAGCCATGACCTGGTTCAAGATCATACGCATCCTGGTTTTATTGGCTGTTTTTGTGACAGTGGCATTTTATGCAAAGACACAAAAGCTGGCGTCCAGATCATGGTCTGAACCTTTGGAAGTCGTCATTTACCGCATCAATGGCGATAACAACAGCCCGACCGTTAATGACTACATCAATGACTTGGATGAGAGCGTATTTGTACCGATAGACCGGTTTATCCAGAAACAAAGTCAAACATATGGCCTCATAACCAGCCACCCCACGCATATAAGCTTGGGGCCTGTTATAGCCATAGCGCCGCCTGAATCACCGCTGCCCGGATCAAATTATGCTTCCATAATCTGGTGGAGCCTTAAGTTCCGATATTGGGCCTATATGAACACGCCGGATTCAGATTCCAACCTGCACCGCATTCGTGTCTTCGCCCATTACCATGAACCGACAGAGGGTCGGCGGCTACAACATTCACTGGGACTCGATAAAGGCTTGCTGGCCGTTGTCCATGCCTTTGCCTCGGTTGACCAGGACCAGCAAAACAACATCGTCATTGCCCACGAATTACTGCATACCGTCGGCGCCACAGACAAATATGCCGCCGATAGCGAACCGGCTTTTCCAGCGGGTTACGCCGATCCGGCACAGTCGCCACTATACCCGCAAACCAAGGCAGAAATTATGGCGGTGCGCATTCCCCTGTCAGAAACCACATCACGCATGGCCGCCAGTTTAAATGAATGCGTCATTGGCGAACAGACAGCCAGAGAAATCAACTGGCTGCAGTAACCAAGCCTATTTCAGCTTGTCCTTGAGCATTTTGTTGACTTCACCGGGATTGGCCTTGCCCTGCATTTCTTTCATGACCTGCCCAACAAAAAAGCCGAACACTTTATCCTTACCGCTGCGGTATTGCTCAACCTGATCCTGGTTATCGGCAATGATCTTGTCGATGATGGCTTCAATCGCGCCGGTATCAGTGATTTGTTTCAGGCCTTTGGCTTCAATGATTTCATCGGCTGACGAGTCACTCTGCCACATTTCCTCGAACACCTGTTTGGCGATTTTCCCGGAAATGGTATTGTCGGCTATGCGCACCAACAAACCTGCCAGACGCTGGTGACTGACCGGAGATTCGGTAATTTCCAGCCCGGCTTTGTTCAGTGCCGCCGAAAGGTCTCCGGTCACCCAGTTGGCGCAAATTCTGGCTTCGCAAGCCGCCTCCTTAACCACCGCCTCGAAATAATCAGCCAGTTGACGGGTAGAAGTCAGCACCGTAGTGCTTTCCTCGTCCAGGGCATATTGATCCTTAAAGCGTTGCTTTTTAGCCTGCGGCAATTCCGGCAACCCCGCTTTTATTTGCTCCTTGAACGCTTCATCAATGAGTACAGGCAACAGGTCGGGATCGGGAAAATACCGGTAATCATTGGCTTCTTCCTTGCTGCGCATGGAGCGGGTTTCATCCTTGACAGAATCATACAGCCGCGTTTCCTGAACCACTTTACCGCCGCTTTCTATCAGGTCAATCTGACGCTCAATTTCGTGATTAATGGCTTTTTCGACGAATTTAAACGAGTTGATATTTTTAATTTCAGCGCGCGTGCCAAATTCTTTCTGGCCTTTAGGACGCACGGATACGTTGGCGTCACAGCGGAACGAGCCTTCCTGCATATTGCCATCACAGATACCCAGATAGCGTACCAACTCATGCAACTTTCGCATGTAGGCGACGGCTTCTTTGGCTGAACTCATATCCGGTTCGGAAACTATTTCCAGCAACGGCGTACCGGCACGGTTTAAATCAATGCCGGTCAACCCGTGAAAATCCTCATGCAGTGATTTGCCTGCATCCTCTTCCAGGTGAGCGCGCGTGACGCCAATGCGCTTGGTGACACCATCAACTTCGATGTCCAAATGCCCCACGCCGACAATCGGCAGTTCCATCTGGCTGATTTGATAGCCTTTTGGCAAATCCGGATAAAAATAGTTCTTTCTGGCAAAAACTGAATAAGGCGCGATGTGCGCTTCTATTGCCATGCCAAATATGACCGCCATGCGCACGGCTTCTTTATTCAATACCGGCAAAACGCCCGGCAAGCCTAAATCAACGGCACAGGCTTGAGTATTCGGTTCCGCACCATAGGCGGTAGACGCGCCGGAAAATATTTTTGATTTTGTAGCGAGTTGGGCGTGGATTTCCAGGCCGATTACTGTTTCCCATTGCTGGCTCATCTGTTCTCTCCTTACTCAAAACCTTTGGGGGTCTGTTGATGCCAATCTGTCACCTGCTGATAGCGATGGGCAATATTCAATAGCCTGTCTTCGGCGAAATAATTGCCGATGATCTGTAGACCCACTGGCTTGCCGTCAACAAAGCCCGCAGGCACTGACATGGCAGGAACGCCGGCAAGATTAATAGCAATGGTATATATATCAGACAAATACATTTCAATCGGGTTGCCGATTTTCTCGCCTATGCCAAAGGCGGTTGATGGTGTTACCGGTCCCATAATGACATCTACTTCCGCTAACGCATTTTTGAAATCCTCGCTGATCAGGCGGCGGATTTTTTGCGCTTTAATATAATAAGCATCGTAATAACCCGCTGATAAGGCATAAGTGCCCATCAAAATTCGGCGCTTAACTTCTTTGCCAAAACCTTCGCCACGCGAACGGGTATACAAGTCAGTCAAATCGGCCGGATTTTCACAGCGGTAGCCATACCGCACGCCATCAAAGCGCGACAGGTTGGCTGAGCATTCTGCCGGTGCAATGACATAATAAGCAGGAATGGCCAGTTTAAGATTAGGCATGGATATTTCTTTGACTTCCGCACCCAATTTTCGATATTCATTGATGGCCGCATCAAGGGTTGCGGCAACATCGCTGTTTAAGCCTTCGCCAAAAAACTCTTTGGGCAAACCGATTTTCAGGCCATCAAGATTGTTATTTAGTCCGGCCAGATAATCGGGCACAGGCTGGTCGACGCTGGTGGAGTCTTTCTCATCAAAACCGGCCATCGTTTGCAGCATGATGGCCGCATCCTCAGCGCTACGCGCCATGGGCCCGCCTTGATCCAGACTGGACGCATAAGCAATCATGCCGTATCGGGATACCCGCCCGTAAGTAGGCTTCAATCCGGTAATGCCGCATAACGCTGCGGGTTGGCGTATTGAGCCGCCGGTATCGGTTCCTGTCGCGCAAACCGCAAGCCGCGCCGCTACCGCTGCCGCCGAACCGCCAGACGAACCGCCCGGAACGGTATTGGTATCCCAGGGATTTTTGACTGCACCGTAATAACTGGTTTCATTCGATGAGCCCATGGCAAACTCGTCCATATTGAGCTTGCCCAGCATCACGGCGCCGGCATTATTAAATTTCTCTACAACCGTTGCATCGTAAGGAGCAATAAAATTATCCAGCATTTTAGAGCCGCAAGTCGTTTTGACACCCTGCGTACAAAAAATATCTTTTTGCGCAATCGGTATGCCGGTAAGTAGCTCGGCATCACCTTTGGCAATCCTCGCATCAGCGGCCATAGCCTCCTGCAAGGCTAAGTCTTCAGTGACAGTAATGTAAGAATTAAGTGAGCTGTGCTGTTTGATCCGATCTAAAAACGACTGTGTCAACTCTACGCTTGAAAATTCACCTGAACGCAGACCCTTGGCTAAATCTGCAATTGTTTTATTATGCATCTGTGTTTATTCCCTTTACTCAATAACTTTCGGCACTAGGTAAAGTCCCGCTTCGACTTGTGGCGCAATCGCCTGAAATTTTTCGCGGTTATCCTGCTCTGTTACTTCATCCGGTCTCAATCTTTGCATCTGATCCATCGGATGGGCCATAGGAATAACTCCATCTGTGTCAAGATCATTCATTTGCGTCATCAAATCCAACATCCCGGACAAATCTTTTGCATAAGATTCGACATCCTGGCTATCAATTCCCAATCGCGCCAAATGCGCAATTTTCTTTACATCATCCGCCGTTAAAGACACTATTAACTCCATATTAAAGTTTAGAGATTCTATATCATTACAATTATGATACTTTATATCTTGCTCAAATACCCACTTGATTGATAAAGTGACACAATTTTTACTCTCCAGAGGACACAGACAAAAATGTTCAAACGAATTCGAGGTCTTTTTTCCAACGATTTATCGATTGACTTAGGAACCGCCAATACATTGATCTATATTCCTGGCCAGGGAATTGTGCTTAATGAACCTTCAGTTGTTGCCATCAAAGAAGACAGAATTCGTGGATCAAAAACTATTGCAGCTGTCGGCATAGATGCGAAAAGAATGCTGGGCCGCACTCCCGGCAACATTACTGCAATACGCCCGTTAAAAGACGGTGTAATCGCTGACTTTGCCGTCACTGAGCGCATGCTGAGATTTTTTATCGAAAAAGTCCATAAAAGCAAACTCCTGCGACCTAGTCCGCGTATTTTAATCTGCGTCCCTTGCGGCTCAACTCAGGTTGAGCGGCGCGCCATTAGAGAGTCTGCAGCAATGGCTGGTGCACGCGAAGTTTTTTTAATTGAAGAGCCGATGTCTGCCGCTATTGGCGCTGGCTTGCCGGTTGATGAGGCTTGCGGATCAATGGTTCTGGATATTGGCGGCGGCACATCTGAAGTTGCAGTTATATCAATAAACGGCATAGTCTATTCATCTTCTGTTCGTATCGGTGGTGATCGTTTTGACGAAGCCATTATCAATTATGTACGCAGAAACTACGGTACATTAATTGGCGAAGCAACTGCCGAAAGAATAAAACATGAAATCGGCACCGCTTATCCCGGCAGTGAAGTCAGAGAAATCGAAGTTAAAGGCCGCAATCTTGCAGAAGGTGTGCCGCGTAGTTTTGTCTTAAACAGCAATGAGATCCTGGAAGCATTGCAGGAACCGCTATCCGGTATTGTCGGTGCCGTAAAATTAGCTCTGGAGCAAACTCCTCCTGAACTTGGATCAGATGTTGCAAATCGCGGGATATTTCTAACTGGCGGCGGCGCATTATTAAAAGATATTGACCGTCTAATATCTGAAGAAACAGGGCTCCCGGTTTACATTGCTGATGATCCGCTAACCTGTGTAGCCCGGGGTGGAGGCATAGTTCTCGAAAGCCTAGATAATAAATCAGGCAACTTGCCTTTTTCAGTAGAGTAGACTCGCACAACCATTTAAACCGTTTATTCTAGCGGCGACCGGAGTGCCCATCCCGGTCGCTTCATTTTAACTGGCAAGAGGCACCCGCCATAAAACTTTTATTCACCACCGGCCCATCAATAAACACCCGACTGCTAGTGGCAGTAATTGCCTCTATTGCTTTACTGGTGACTGAGCACAAAAGCCATCGCTTGGATCCCCTACGCGCCACAACATCCTTTCTTATCGACCCATTAAAATATCTGGTCGACTTACCAACAACCCTGATTGAGAAGACTGTCGGCTCCATTAGCTCATACGCGACGCTAAAACAAGAAAACGACAGATTGCGCGAAGAACAATTCATCGACAAAACCCGTTTACTTAAATTTGATGCGCTGGAAAGAGAAAATATTCATCTGCGCGCCTTATTAGAAAACTCATTTAAACTCGGCGAACAAGTACTGGTTGCGGAATTATTATCGATCAATATGGCGCCTTATGAAAACATCGTCGTGGTCAATAAAGGCACTCGCTTTGGCGTTCACCCCAAACAACCTGTACTCGATGCAAACGGTGTTGTCGGGCAGGTTTTCCGGTCCTTGCCGCTTAGCTCCGAAATCATGTTAATTACCGACCCGAATCATGCCATTCCGGTACAAGTCAATCGCAATGGCCTACTGACCATTGCCGTAGGTAGCGGCCAACTGAACCGGCTTAACTTACCCTTTTTATCTAATAATGCGGATATTCGTCCCGGCGACTTATTAATAACATCAGGCTTGGGCGGTACGTTCCCACCAGGTTATCCGGTTGGTATTGTGGATGATTTCACTCCTATATCTGACAAACCCTTTGCCAACATTACCGCTACCCCAAAATCCATGTTAGACCGTAACAGAGAGCTATTGATAGTCTGGAGCGACTCGACGCCCATTCCGCTCGCCACCCCACAAACATCCAAAGAAAAAGTGATCGAGACTCCTCGAGATGACAAATCCACCAGGAGCGGATTAGTACACAAAGCGTCCGAAGTTGAACAAGCAGGAACAGTCCGTGATGAATGATTACCATGGCTTTGGTCGCATTATTTTGACCATTATCCTGGCAATGTGCTTGAGAATTGTCCCGTGGCCCAACGCTATTGCCAACATTAATCCAGACTGGGTTCTTCTAGTTCTTATTTACTGGACGCTTGCCGTGCCGGAACGCGTCGGCATATTTCATGCATGGACTGTCGGATTACTCACCGATGCGCTAACCGGCAGATTATTCGGGCAACATGCGCTCGCTTATTCATTAGCTATCTATTTTTGCCTGATCCTGCACAAACGTTTGCGACAATTTCCATTGCCTCAACAAGGGGTATTTATTTTCTTGTGCCTGCTATTAACCCAACTGCTGCTTTTCTGGCTAAAGAACATTCAGACCCCATCTCAATTTCATGCATCTTTCTGGCTTCCGGTTTTTACCGGCACACTGTGCTGGCCTCTTGTTTATATAGCGCTACGCTTTGTTCGTTTAGCACGATTTACTAAATAAAACTACGTAGCTGTTATGTCTCGCACCTATACTATTAAAGACAACTTAGTAGAGAGTCGTCTATTTCTCAACCGTATTATCGTTGCCTTCATTGTTATACTATTATTAACTTCCGGTCTGATTGTTCGCCTGATTTACCTGCAAATTGTCGGGCACGAACATTACGCTACACTGGCAAAAGACAACAGCATTAAAATTGAGCCCTTAGTACCAACCCGAGGCATTATCTTTGACAGGCATGGAAAGGTTTTGGCAGAAAACACCCAGTCTTTCAGCCTGGAGCTTATTCCGGAACAAATCAGTGACCTTGACGATACGCTGCTTCGATTAAAGGCACTGCTGAATATCCCTGACGAAAAAATCGAACAATACCAAAAACAACGCAAACGCCAAAAGCGCTTCATCAGCACCGCCTTGCTAACGAACATGAGCGACGAGGAAATGGCTAAATTTGCCGTAGCTCGACCTTACTTCCCGGGAGTCGACATTCAGACTCACCTGATTCGACATTACCCTTATTATGAACTGGCTTCTCACGTCATCGGTTATGTAGGCCGCATCAACGAAGCAGAAATGAAGTCCCTACCTGTGGCCGAATATCGCGGCTCCACCCATGTTGGTAAAATAGGCTTAGAAAGCGCCTATGAAACCGAACTGCATGGAAAAACAGGTTATGCAGAAATAGAAAAAAACGTACAGTCGCGCGCCATCAACACGCTCAACTCGGTCATGCCCACTCAGGGCGCAAACCTCTATTTGACACTGGATATTGATTTACAAAAAACCGCTTATGATGCATTAGACACATTCAATGGCGCCGTAGTCGCGATTGACGTTAAAACAGGCGGGGTGCTTGTTTTCGCCAGTCGCCCGGGATTTGATCCCAATCCTTTTGTTATCGGCATTGCCAATGACGCTTATCAAGCACTGCAAGCATCCGAGAATCAGCCACTATATAACCGCGCGCTCCGTGGGCTATATCCACCCGGATCTACCATCAAGCCATTTATAGCGCTGGCTGGACTTGAATACAATGCCATAAACGCCGGACACAAAGTCTTCTGTCCTGGATATTATCAACTGCCTAATGTCAGCCACCGCTATCGGGATTGGAAAAAAGGCGGGCACGGCTCTGTTAATTTAACCGAGGCCATTACTCAATCCTGCGATGTGTATTTTTATAGTCTGGCGTCAGGCTTAGGCATAGACCGCATGCACAGTTTTTTACAGCAATTTGGCTTTGGCGAAAAATCCGGCATTGATCTGGTGGGGGAAAGAACCGGACTACTACCCTCACGCGAATGGAAACGTAGCCGGAGAAATCAAGCCTGGTATCCGGGAGAAACCCTTATTACTGGCATTGGGCAAGGATTTCTTCAGGTCAGCCCCATACAGCTTGCCAGAGCCACCGCAACGCTGGCCAATAAAGGCAATGTTGTCACTCCCTTTCTTGTAAACAAAATTGTCAGAGAAGATTCCACCTCACCTGGCCCGGAAACTCATCAAGGGGCGATGCCGCTCAATCCTGAAAACGTCAACAATATCGTTTCTGCCATGGTCAATGTAGTTCATGCCGCCCACGGCACTGCCAAGAGCATCGGCAAAGATATCAATTATCAAATTGCCGGCAAAACGGGAACCGCCCAGGTTTTCAATATTAAACAGGACGAAAAATATAACGAAAATAACATTGACTTCAAATTACGTGACCATGCCTTATTTATTTCTTTCGCGCCGGCGGATGACCCAAAAATTGCAGTTGCCGTGATTGTTGAACATGGAGGCCACGGCGGCTCAGTCGCCGCCCCCATCGCAGGGAAAGTTATCAAGCAATTTTTAGAGGCCAACAATGACAACTGAAACCCGCAGCGAACAATTTCAACCGCCCTCAATTATCGGCAATATCCTTAGAAAACTGCACATAGATATACCCCTATTTATCTGCCTGTTCCTTATTTCCCTGTTGAGTTTCGTTATTCTTTACAGCGCGGGCAGCCAAAATATGGACGTGCTAATGCGCCAGGCTGCGCGTGTCGGATTGGCTTTTCTTTTAATGACTATATTGGCTCATGTCGACCCTCAACAGTTCAAACGTTATTCAGCGATGCTTTTCGGTATGGGTATTTTTTTGCTGGTTGCGGTACTGATCCTGGGGCAAATCGGCAAAGGCGCGCAACGCTGGCTGGATCTGGGTTTTTTTCGTTTCCAGCCCTCAGAAATGATCAAAATCACCACCCCCATGATGATCGCCTGGTACCTGGCGGAGCATGCGTTGCCGCCAAAACCTAAACAACTGCTTATAGCCAGCATACTAATTGTCATCCCCACATTGCTGATCGCCAAACAGCCCGACCTTGGGACTGCGTTACTGGTAGCCAGCTCCGGCGCTGCCATACTGTTTTTTGCCGGTCTTTCCTGGCGACTCATTCTGGCCATCGGCACCACACTGGCTGCGCTGACGCCTATACTATGGCATTTTATGCGCCCCTATCAACGCGACCGGGTACTCACCTTCTTAAACCCGGAAGCTGACCCATTAGGCAGGGGCTACCATATAATTCAATCAAAAATCGCTATTGGCTCCGGCGGCATCAATGGCAAAGGCTGGCTAGGCAGCACCCAGTCAGAACTGGATTTTTTACCGGAAAGCTCTACCGACTTTATTTTTGCAGTCTTTGCCGAAGAATTTGGCCTTTTCGGCTGCTTAGGCCTATTGGTGCTGTATCTGCTCATTATTATCCGTTGCCTGTATATTGCCTCGCAAGCTCAAGATACCTACAGCCGATTATTAGCCGGCGGTTTAGCCTTTACGTTTTTTGTCTATGTTTTTGTTAACATCGGCATGGTTATAGGAGTCCTGCCCGTTGTCGGTGTTCCATTGCCATTAATTAGCTACGGCGGCACATCAATAGTGACCTTACTAGCTGGTTTCGGAATTCTTATGTCGATTCACACTCATAAAAAACTCATCTCTCACTAATGAAACTAAAAACCATCCTAGCCCCTATCACCCTTAGTTGCGTCTGCTTAATCGTTACCTCCTGCGCCGTCACTAAAATAAAAGAGCCCGCGACAACGACAACAGTAACAGGGGCAAGGACAGAAGCCATTAATGCCTTTATCAGACAGATGGTGGCTACACACCAGTTTAATGAGTCAGAACTTCATGACTTGTTTGCATCAATCGAAATCAAGGATGATATTCTCAAGAGAATTTCGTCACCATCGGAAGGCTTGCCCTGGTATAAATATCGCAAAATCTTTCTGACTGAAGCACGCATCAACTCTGGAGTACAATTCTGGCGGGAAAACGAACAAGCATTGGCCGCAGCAGAGAAACAATACGGCGTTCCAGCAGAAATTATTATCGCTATCATCGGCGTTGAAACGCTTTACGGGAAAAATACCGGCAATCACCGTGTAATCGACGCCCTGTCTACGCTAGCTTTTGCCTATCCACCACGCAGCAAATTCTTTCTCAGCGAACTTGAAAACTACTTGCTGCTCTGTCGCGATGAACACATTAACCCCACCGATCCTACAGGCTCTTATGCTGGCGCCATGGGTATGCCGCAATTTATGCCCAGCAGTTTCAGAACCTACGCCGTTGATTTTGACAACGATAATCACCGCGATATCTGGCACAACAAAAGCGATGTCATAGCCAGTATCGCCAATTATTTTGCCAAACATCACTGGCAAGCCGGTCAGGCTATCGCTGTTCCCGTTACAGCCAAAGGCGAAAACTATAAATCGGCATTGAATAAAGACCTTAAGCCGAATTTAAGTCTTACCGAGTTAGAATCACTCAACTTAACAATATCGAGGCAATTACCTTTAGACAGTAAAGTGAAGCTGCTTAGCTTTGAACAGCAACAAGGCGAAGAACTCTGGGCGGGGTTAGACAATTTTTATGTCATTACCCGCTACAACCACAGTCCTTTATATGCCATGGCCGTTTATCAGTTAAGCCAATCTATTTTAAATAAAAAAGGCTCATTCCCATGAATAAAACCCTACCGATACTTCTAATTTTTGTTTTATGCAGTTGTACCACCGAACAAGTAAAAACTACCGACAGCTTAAGCCACCCCCCAGTTACAACCAACTCTACAGCCAATAACCCATTCAGATACCTTTCAAAATTGCACTTTGGCGATTCAGATACGCAGAATACTACCGCTGCCAAAGAAGAAAATCTTTTACCCCGCATTGCCCGCTACTTTAAACAGGGCATAGCCTCATGGTACGGCTCCGATTTTCACGGTAAAAAAACCGCAAATGGCGAAATATACGATATGTATGCTATGACAGCCGCACATAGAACACTGCCGATGTCATCTTACGTTCGCGTCACCAATCTGGAAAATCAGCGTAGCGTTATTGTTCGTATTAATGACCGGGGACCTTATCATGGTGACCGGGTTATGGATTTGTCTTACGCTGCAGCCAAGAGACTAGATCTTCAAGAGTCAGGAATAGGAGCCGTTGAAATCAAGGCGATAGCGCCCGAACAGGCATTAGCACAACTACATAAATCAGCAGAAACACAAGAAAAGGATGTTTATTTGCAAGTTGGTACTTTTGGCAACAAAAAGACGGCGACGAAATTACAACATAAAATCGCCACACATAAGTTAGCCCAACCTAAAATACTTTCCTCTGTACACAAAGGATCTACTCTATACAAAGTTGAAATAGGGCCTATTAAATCTCCGGAGAGTGGACACAAGCTGAATATACAGTTAGCAAATCTGGGCATAAAAACGACTCAATTTGTTACTGAACCCTACCAAACACAAACTGCCATGATACAATAAAACTACGTTTTACTGAGTCCACCTTCAAGAGCAATGATATCTTTTAAAAGTTTTCCCCGCCTCCCCGTTTTTTTATTTTTCAGCTTGCTGATTGCCACCTTCCAGGCAAAATCAGAAAACGCTGAAATTATGACTCCAGCACCACCAACCATTGCAGCCAGCAGTTATATATTACTGGACTACAATACCGGCAAAGTGCTGGCGGAAAACAATGCTGACGCTAAACTTGCTCCCGCCAGTCTCACCAAGATCATGTCTGTTTATGTGGTGTTCCGGGAAATCAGTAATGGACATTTAAAGTTAGAAGATCTGGTAACTATCAGCAAAAAAGCCTGGGAAACAGCCGGCTCTCGCATGTTTGTCGAAGTCGGCAATCAAATTAAGGTTGAAGACCTCCTAAAAGGCGTCATCATCCAATCTGGCAACGATGCCAGCGTGGCTTTGGCGGAACATATCGCAGGTGATGAAACCACCTTTGCTGACATGATGAATCAGCATGCTAAAAGACTTGGAATGACCAATAGCCATTTTGAGGACAGCAATGGACTCCCTATCGAAAATCATTACACCACAGCACGCGATTTAGCCATTCTCACCACGGCTTTAATCAAGGAATTTCCTGACTTCTATCGCTGGTTTTCGCAAAAGGAATTCACCTATAACAAAATCACTCAGCATAATCGCAATCAACTGCTTTCGCGTGACGGAACGGTTGATGGCGTAAAAACCGGATTTACCGATGCCGCTGGCTATTGCCTGGTTGCCTCTGCGCTAAGAGATGACATGCGCCTGATTTCTGTCGTAATGGGAGCAGGCAGCGCCAATGCCCGAGCCAACGAAAATCAGACTCTGCTTAATTATGGATTCCGATTTTTTGAATCACACAAACTGTATCAGGGTAAAACAGCTTTAACCGAAGCAAGAATCTGGAAAGGCGATACCACAAAACTGGAAGCTGGCTTGGCAGAAGATCTTTACGCCACCATTCCTCGCAATCGTTATTCCGACCTTAAAGCCGTTATTAATCTTGATAAAAACATTACCGCCCCCATCAAAGAAGGTGACAAGGTTGGCTCTGTAACCGTCACACTGAAAGATGAAGTTATTGCCAACAAAGACCTGATAGCCCTTAAGTCTGTCGAAAAAGGCAACATTATCAGAAGACTCTATGATGGCGCACTGTTAAAGTTCGGAAAGTCAGATGCAAAATAAAACCGTTTATTTAAACGGCGATTATCTGCCTCTTAATGAAGCAAAAATATCGGTCATGGATCGAGGCTTTTTGTTTGGCGATGGAGTCTATGAAGTCATTCCATCCTATTCAGGTCAATTATTCCGCTTTCAAGAGCACATGGAGCGCCTGGAAAATAGCCTGGCCACCATTCGCATGGCCAACCCGCATACCCGTGAACAATGGCTGAAAATCCTGACTCCCCTGCTGGATTCCAGCCTGGATCAATATATTTACTTACAGATTACCCGTGGCGTTGCCCCTAAAAGAGATCACGTTTTTCCGGAAAACATCACGCCTACAGTCTTTGCTATGTGTTCAAACATCGTCCCTTTTGACAACAGAGACTCAGGCGTGAAAGCAATCAGCGTGGATGACAGTCGCTGGGAGCTTTGCAATGTAAAAGCCACCACACTGCTCGCCAATATCCTACTTAGACAGCAGGCTGTTGAGCAAGGTTGTGCTGAGGCCATTTTGGTTAAAGATGGCTATGTTACCGAAGGCGCTGCAAGTAATGTTTTTGCAGTTATTGATGGCATTTTAATTACACCACCTCAAGGCCATGAAATATTGCCAGGCATTACCCGTGATGTGATTCTGGAAATTGCACAGCAAAACAACATCCCCTATAGCGAAGAAATTATTTCACTGGATGCTTTAAAAACAGCCAGCGAGATCTGGATAGCCAGCTCTACCCGCGAAATCGTCCCGGTTGTTGAACTCGATTCTGAAAAAGTTTCAGATGGCAAACCCGGGCCTGTATGGCAAACCATGAATCGTCTATTTCAAGCTTACAAAAAATCCTTATCATGAGTGAAGAAACCCTTCTGGAATTCCCATGCCAGTTTCCCATCAAGGCGATGGGCAAAACCGAACTGGAACTTGACCTGCTGGTTGTAGAAATTGTTCGCCGCCATGCTCCTGATATTAATGAAGGCGCAGTGACTACGCGCCCCAGCAAAGACGGCAATTACATCGCGGTAACTGTCATCATAGAAGCTTCCAGCAAACAACAACTGGATGCTATTTATCAGGATTTATCAGACCATCCCCATATCTTGATGGCTTTGTAATTGTAGGTGCGAATTCATACATGGCTATCCCTGCCATGCACCCTTCGGGTAAATGCAAATCTGCTCCAGGCAGATTTGTCATTCGCATGACGCAGAAATCTGCACTTAAAAGGGTACCCTAATGCCTGTAATACGCAATTTGGGACTCCAGAACTATGAAACCGTCTGGCAGAACATGCAGCAGTTCACCCAGGATCGCAATGCAGAAACTGCCGACGAGCTATGGATCGTAGAGCACTTTCCCGTTTATACTCTTGGCTTGAATGGTAAACGTGAGCACCTGCTAAATACCGGCTCCATTCCTGTTATTAATTCTGACCGGGGCGGACAGGTCACCTATCATGCTCCAGGACAGCTGATAATTTATACCTTACTGGACATGAAGCGCAAAAACCTTGGGGTACGCCAGCTGGTCACGCTTCTGGAACAAGCCATGATTGACACCTTAGCCCTGTATAACATCGCAGCAATTGCCAGAGCCGATGCTCCCGGTGTCTATGTTAATGATAAAAAAATCGGCTCCATAGGCATAAGAATTAAAAACAACTGTAGCTATCATGGACTTAGTCTCAATAATCACATGGACTTGAGTCCTTTTGATCACATTAATACCTGCGGTTATTCTGGACTGGAAGTTACCCAACTGGCAGATCTGGGTGTAACTATCAGCAATGCTGAACTTGCCATTCCGGTTACTCAAGCCATCACGACGGCATTACAAAAATGACTCATCAAGCACCCTCCCGCTCCACCCCCGAATCTCACCAACGTAACGCTGAAAAACTGGCGAAAATCCCGATAAAAGTTGAACCTGCCGAAACCGTTTTGCGCAAACCGGACTGGATACGCGTAAAAATATCGGCCAGTGACGAAATTACCAGAATCAAACAATTATTGCGCGAACACCAACTGCACACCGTGTGTGAAGAAGCCGCCTGCCCTAATCTGGCTGAGTGTTTTCAGCATGGCACAGCGACTTTCATGATAATGGGCGATCTGTGCACGCGCCGCTGCCCTTTTTGCGACGTAGCGCATGGCAAACCGCTGGCACTGGATAAAGAAGAACCTCAACATCTGGCTGATGCCATACAGGCAATGGCATTAAAGTATGTGGTTATCACTTCGGTAGACCGTGATGATTTAAGAGATGGTGGAGCGGGACATTTTGCCGACTGCATCAAAAAAATCCGTTTGCAAACGCCAGCTACCAAAATAGAAATTCTGGTTCCCGACTTCCGTGGACGCATAGAAAAAGCCGTTGAAATATTGGCTCAAGAACCCTGTGATGTGTTCAACCACAACCTGGAAACCGTCCCCAGATTGTACAAACAAGTGCGCCCCGGTTCCGACTACCAGGGGTCACTGAATTTACTGCGCCAATACAACCAAGCCCAGCCGCAAGTACCCACCAAATCGGGTCTAATGCTCGGCGTAGGCGAACATCCACACGAAGTTCACCAGGTCATGAAAGATTTAATAGCCCACGGTTGCTCAATGCTGACCCTAGGACAATATCTGCAACCCAGCAAAGCCCATTTGCCGGTCGAAAGCTACATCACCCCCGAACAATTTGATGAATATGGTGCCGTTGCAAAGGAATTAGGCTTTAAACAAGTCGCCAGCGCGCCAATGGTCAGATCGTCCTACCATGCCGATCTTCAGGCTAAAGCCGTTATTAACAAATAGATGAGGCATGCCGTTAGCAAGGGCATAGGTATCCACAAAACGGCCAATTATTTGATGTTGAACCGTTCATGGTGAACCTGCCGAACCTTATATATGCCTTTTGCAAGTACCTCCACTCTTTACTTCTAAACTATCTAACCAATACAGACTCACCATAAAAAAGCCCCGGTTATTAAAAATAACCGGGGCTTTTTTTACAACATAAACAAAGACATATTACTCATCTGCCTCTGTCAGGCAACATTTACATCATGCCGCCCATGCCACCCATACCGCCCATGCCGCCCATATCATGGCCGCCATGACCGCCTTTATCATCTCTAGGTGCATCAGCAATCATAACTTCGGTAGTCAGCATCAAGCCTGCAACCGAAGCTGCATTTTGCAGTGCAGTACGCGTTACTTTCGTAGGATCTAAAATACCCATTTCGATCATGTCGCCGTATTCGCCGGTTGCTGCGTTGTAACCGAAGTTACCTGTACCTTTTTGCACTTCATTGAAAACCACTGAAGGCTCGTCGCCAGCATTAGCAACGATTTGACGCAAAGGCTCTTCCATTGCACGACGCAGAATGTTGATACCAACTGTTTGATCATGGTTAATACCTTCAAGTTTATCAAGAGCAGAAATAGCACGAATCAAGGCAACACCACCGCCAGCAACAACGCCTTCTTCAACCGCTGCACGTGTTGCATGCAATGCATCTTCAACGCGGGCTTTCTTTTCTTTCATTTCAATTTCAGTTGCAGCACCAACTTTAATGACAGCAACACCGCCAGCTAATTTAGCCAGACGTTCTTGCAGTTTTTCTTTATCATAGTCAGATGTTGCTTCTTCAACTTGTGCACGAATTTGAGCAACACGATCTTTAATTTGCTCTTCTGAACCAGCACCATCAATGATAGTGGTGTTTTCTTTGGTGATTCGTACTTTTTTAGCTGTACCCAGTTGCGATAATTCAGCCTTTTCCAGAGCTCAAGCCAACTTCTTCAGAAATAACTAGTACCACCAGTCAAAACAGCGATGTCTTGCAACATTGCTTTACGACGATCACCAAAACCAGGCGCTTTAACTGCAGCAACTTTAACGATGCCACGAATGTTGTTAACAACTAAAGTCGCCAAAGCTTCGCCTTCAACATCTTCAGCAATAATCAATAATGGACGACCAGATTTAGCAACGCCTTCCAAAGTCGGCAACATATCACGAATATTGGAGATTTTTTTGTCGTAGATCAGAATCAATGGATCGTCTAATTCGACGCTCATGTTTTCTTGTTTGTTGATGAAGTAAGGTGACAAATAGCCACGGTCAAATTGCATACCTTCAACAACGTCTAATTCAGTTGTCCAAACCTGTACCTTCTTCAACAGTAATAACGCCTTCTTTACCGACTTTTTCCATTGCTTCTGCAATGATTTTACCAACAGACTCATCAGAGTTTGCAGAAATAGTACCTACTTGAGCAATCGCTTTGTTATCTGTACAAGGCGTTGCAGATTCTTCAATTGCTTCAACAGCTTCAGCAACTGCTTTATCAATACCGCGTTTCAAATCCATTGGATTCATGCCAGCAGCAACGGCTTTTATACCTTCGTTGACAATAGATTGCGCCAATACGGTTGCAGTGGTTGTACCATCACCGGCAACATCAGAAGTTTTTGATGCCACTTCTTTAACCATCTGTGCGCCCATATTTTCGAATTTGTCTTTTAATTCGATTTCTTTTGCAACCGATACACCATCTTTCGTGATGGTTGGAGCGCCGAAGCTTTTGTCCAAAATCGCATTACGGCCTTTAGGACCTAAAGTCACCTTTACTGCGTTTGCTAAAATGTTTACGCCACGCGCCATACGACTACGTGCGTCATCACCGAAAAATACGTCTTTTGCTGCCATTTTTATTCCTTAATATTTTGTATGTGAATGTGATAAACGTGTTCAGGCTTAACCTAAAACACCCATGATGTCTTCTTCACGCATAACGATAAGGTCTTCACCGTCAACTTTAACTTCGTTACCTGAATACTTACCAAACAGCACTTTATCGCCGACTTTAACTTCTAAAGTGCGTACTGTGCCGTTATCCAGCTGTTTGCCATTACCTACCGCCAAAATCACACCTTGGCTTGGTTTTTCAGCAGCAGAACCAGGCAGTAAAATACCGCCAGCAGTTGTAGTTTCTTCTTCAACACGTTTGACTATCACTCTGTCATGTAACGGACGTATTTTCATCAATATCTCCAAACATTAAAATTAAAGGTTAAATTCAAATTTGAATTTTAGCACTCACCGACAATGAGTGCTAATAATAATCTACTTTTGCAGTCTGCCCCGTTCTTTGGCATCATCCCTTATCACAATACAGAATCAATATGACCTATGAATGACAACCAATTACTACGCTATAGCCGTCAAATCATGCTCCCAGCTTGTGATATTGCAGGACAACAAAAACTTCTTGCCGCCAATGTATTAATCATTGGCGCTGGAGGACTTGGTTCCCCCGCTGCCATATATCTTGCTGCAGCCGGTGTCGGCAACATTACTCTATATGATAATGACGTAGTGGACTTATCCAACTTACAAAGACAAATTGCTCATCACACGCCTGATATTGGGATTGATAAGGTAATTTCAACCCGCCAGACACTCAATAAGTTAAATCCCGATGTCAACGTAAGGGCCGTTAAACAACGATTGGATGGTGAACAGCTTAATAGTGAAGTGATGCAAGCGGATGTGGTTCTGGACTGCAGCGATAACTTCTCAACGCGCTTTGCGATTAATAAAGCTTGTGTCAAATATCAGACACCATTGGTTTCAGGGGCGGCCATACGCTTTGAAGGCCAGGTAGCTGTATTCACTCCCGGCAAAAATGACAGCCCCTGCTACAACTGCTTATATAATAGCGACGGCGAAGAATTGCAGAATTGCGCCACAAACGGGGTCATAGCACCTATCACCGGAATAGTCGGCAGTATTCAGGCACTGGAAGCGATGAAACTAATAATGAATATTGGAGAAACTTTAACCGGACGGTTATTGCTACTGGATGGATTTACGATGGAATGGAACACAATGAATCTGCGAAAAAATCCTAGCTGCCCGACTTGTAGCGAGGCGGGTCGGGTTAGCGCAGTGTAACCCGACCTACAAATGCTTTTTTATTTTTTACCAACCAACCCTCCGATAAATTTAATAGCTTTTTCTGCCATGTCATTAACCAAAGACGGACTGTCTCCGTGCGGCTCAGTTTCACCAAATGGCTGACTGCTTTCCTTCGTAAATCTATAAATAAAATAACCCAACGGCGCGAACGCCGCAGCAGCGATAATTAACATAAATACCCACAGCTCAACAACTCCACCCATGTTCCCTCCTCATGATTTTTCATCATTTGTATTGTTATTTTTAGGTGAATTTGGATAATACTCTCTTCCCGTCAAAAAAACATCCTTCCCGACCTAACCAACAAATTGTATAAATTCGTACCCAGTCATTACTACCACACAACACCAAAATTTCATAAAAGACAGGGCATACACGCTTTTGGCGCCGTCAAAAGTTGCGTAAAAAAATAGTTCATCGTATACTTCAAATAGCTTACTTGATCAAGCTAGCGTATAACATAAAAAACTTCTGGAGGTTATTACTATGAAATGGGAAACACCAAGCTACACAGACCTGCGTTTCGGTTTTGAAGTAACAATGTACATCTACAACCGTTAATACCATTCGGTTTAGACAAAAAAGGGACTCTTGACGGGTCCCTTTTTTTTGCCTGATCACCTTTATTCCCGTATCATTCAGCCCTTATCCCCCTTTTAGGTTACCTTCAAACTATGAAGATCAGAGTTCTCGGTTCAGGCGCAGGCGGCGGCTTCCCACAATGGAACTGCAACTGCCATAATTGTCATCGTTTGCGACACAATGAAATGAACGGTAAAGCCCGCACTCAATCATCCATTGCCGTCAGCACCGATAATAAAAATTGGCTGTTGTTCAATACCTCACCGGATATTCGCGCGCAACTGGAAGCCTTTCCGGCTATCCAACCTAAAGAAGGTGTTCGCGACACTGGCATTAAAGCCATAATGCTGATCGACAGCCAAATTGACCATACCACGGGTTTGTTGATGCTACGGGAAGGTAAGCCGCTAGATATTTACTGCACAGAAATGGTCAAGCAGGATCTGACCACCGGCTTTCCTTTATTTAACATGCTAAAAGACTACTGCACGGTTAATCATCACCCGATTCCCGTCGATGGCAGCAGCTTTACCATTCCCGGCATAGATGATTTACGCTTTTATACCCAAGCCTTAAAAAGCAAGGCACCACCTTATTCTCCGCATCGGCATGACCCACATGAAGGCGATAATATCGGCGTAATCATCGAGCAAATCTCTACCGGCAAAAAAGTGTTTTATTCCCCCGGTCTGGGCGAAATAGAACCCCATGTTATGGCAGCCATGCAAGACCGCTGATTGCTTAATGGTAGACGGCACCTTCTGGACTGATGACGAAATGTGCACGCAGAATATCAGCCACAAGAAATCACGCGAAATCGGCCACTTGCCTCAATCCGGCGAAGGCGGCATGATAGAAGTCCTGAACGGCGTTACAAAAGCCCGCAAAATATTGATCCACATCAACAACACCAACCCGATTTTAGACGAAGATTCCGAACAACGTAAAATACTCGATGCCGCCGGCATTGAAGTCTCTTACGACGGCCTTGAAATCGATTTATAAAGGATGCACCATGAGCAGCGACAATAAAGCCTGGACCAAAGAACAGTTTGAAGCCGAACTGCGCGGCATGGAGAAGTATTACCACATTCATCATCCTTACCATACGCTGATGAATGAAGGCAAACTCACCAAAGAACAATTACAGGGCTGGGTTGCCAACCGTTTTTATTATCAGGTCTGCATTCCTATTAAAGATGCCAACATTCTGGCCAATTGTCCGGATCGCGAAACACGCGCAAAATGGATCCAACGGATTATGGATCATGACGGTCACCCTGGCGATCCTGGAGGCATTGAGGCATGGATACAACTAGGCATGGCGGTAGGCTTAACACGCGAAGAAATCATCTCGCAAAAACATGTCCTGCCGGGCGTGCGTTTTGCAGTCGATGCCTACGTCAATTTTGCCCGTAGAGCAGAATGGCATGAAGCAGCCAGCTCTTCGTTAACTGAACTGTTTGCCCCTAAAATTCACCAGCAACGCCTGGATAACTGGCCCGAACATTATCCTTGGGTTGACCAGGAAGGATATATCTATTTCCGCAAACGCCTGACCGAAGCACGGCGCGATGTCGAGCACGGTTTGGCCATCACGCTGGACTGGTATAAAACCCGCGAACAACAGGATCGCATGATTCAAATCCTGAAGTTTAAGCTGGACGTACTGTGGACGATGGCGGACGCCATGTACATGGCTTACATTAACCATATGCCGCCTTATTTTAATATTGAAAAATGAGTATTAACCCCGATCAAACCATCAAATTTTCCCCCATGCATCGCCTACAGTGGGAAGAAGCACAGCAAAAAGATGTTATTCTTTATCCTGAAGGCATGGTGGAACTTAACCAAAGCTCCGCAGAAATCCTGAAGATGTGCGATGGCACACGCAAGCTTGCCCAAATCGTCAACGATCTGGAACAAAAATTTGCAACTACCGGTCTCGTTAATGACATTACCGCTTTTTTAGAGGTCGCTTTAAAAAATGGCTGGATCCAACAAAACTAGCATAAGCCCTCCGCGCTGGTTACTGGCGGAACTCACCTATTCCTGCCCGTTGCAGTGTCCTTATTGCGCCAACCCGATTGATTATGCCCAGCATCAATCCGAACTGGACACCGAGGACTGGAAGCGCGTACTCACGCAAGCCCGAAAAATGGGCGCAGTCCAGCTGGGCTTTTCCGGCGGCGAACCCTTAACCCGCAAGGATCTGACCGAACTGGTTAAATACGCCAGAGACCTGGGTTATTATTCCAACCTGATCACCTCAGGTTATGGGCTGACTGAAGAAAAAATCATCCAACTCAAGGAAGCAGGGCTTGATCATATTCAGGTCAGCATCCAGGCCAGCAGCCAGGAACTGAACGACCATATTGCCGGAACAGCATCGTTCCAGCACAAAAAAGAAGTCGCCCATCTGGTCAAAAAACACGGTTACCCGATGGTCCTGTGCGTGGTCATACACCGAGAAAACATCCACCAGATGCCGGAAATACTGGCAATGGCAGAAGAACTGGGCGCAGATTATCTGGAGCTGGCGAACACACAATATTACGGCTGGGCGCATGCCAACCGCGATTTGTTGCTGCCGACCAAAGAACAGTTTGAACAGGCTGAACAAATCGCACAGGCTTTTAAAGAAAAAGTCGCCGGTAAAATGAAAATCTATTATGTGGTGCCGGATTTTTATGAAGACAGACCCAAAGCCTGCATGAATGGCTGGGGAACTACATTCTTAACCATTGCACCGGACGGCGTAGCCCTGCCGTGTCATTCGGCTCGTGAACTGCCAGGGCTGGATTGCCCCAATGTTAAAGACTACAGCATTGAACAAATCTGGAACGAATCCAAGGCCTTCAATTTTTTCCGTGGCTATGAATGGATGAAAGAGCCTTGCAGCAGCTGTGATGAAAAAGAAAAAGACTTCGGAGGCTGCCGTTGTCAGGCTTATTTATTAAGCGGCGACATGTACGCTGCCGATCCGGTGTGCAGCAAATCGCCAAATCACCACGTTATTCAGGAAGCGATAGACTCAGCAAAGGCAAGCGCCTTAGCTGACAATGAAAAACCGCTGATTTTCCGTAACAGCAAAAACTCACGGCTGTTGTCTTAAGCAAACATTCCTACAGCCCTTCCCAAGGCTTATACAAACCCTCAACATTTACCCCGAACATATCCAAAACCCGGCCAACGGTTTCATCAACCATGGCCGCCATTGAATCAGATTTACTGTAAAAAGCAGGCATGGGCGGGAAAATGATGCCGCCCATTTCTGTCACACTCGCCATGTTTCTGATATGCACCAGATTTAATGGTGTTTCACGTGGCATGACCACCAAACGTCGGCGCTCTTTTAAAACCACATCGGCCGACCGTGAAATCAGATTATCGCCAAAGCCATGAGCAACCGCCGACAGGGTTTTCATGGAACACGGTGCAATAATCATCCCTTCTGTTTTAAAGCCGCCACTGGAAATACTGGCGGCAATGTCATCAATACCGTGCGTCACATCAGCCAGCTCGACCAATTCCGCCCGCTTCATATCCATTTCGTGCTTTAAATTCACCACGCCGGCAGAAGAAATAACAAGATGCGTTTCCCATTGCTCCTGCGCCTGTAAAACCTGCAACATTCTTACGCCGTAGACCGCGCCGGTTGCGCCGGTCATCGCTATGATCAATCGTTTTTTTGGATTCATTTATATTTAGTATTTTCGATAAAGGCGACCAAAGGCCATCCTTACGATATTAAACAGCCAGTTTAGACGCAAACTTGTCAGTTGCTGTCACCAGTGCATCGATCATTTCTTTGCCTTGAGCAATATGCCCTGCATTGGGTAAAACAATATATTCGGCATTCGGCAACGCTTTATGCAGACTGTAACCTGCCTCCATCGGACAGACAAAGTCATTACGCCCATGGATAATAATCGTTGGTATTTCAAGCAACTCGTCACAGTTTTCCAGAATCTGGTTTTCCTCGATAAAATAATGATGTCTGGCATAATGCAGTTCCATGCGCACCTGCTTAACCATTTTCTCCGTTGCATGCTCGCCTTTCGGACTCGCCTGATAATCGTTGCCTAATGCCACTTGATCACCCCAGGCCGTCCATTCTTTGGCGACACGCCTTTTTGCCACCTCGTCTTCACCCCATAATACATCACATAGCCCTTGCACCAGATTTCCCGGCTCCATGCTCCGGGATACTTTCAATCAACCGCTGCCATTGTTCAGGATAAATCTTACTCGCGCCATCTTTGGCAAACCAGTCCAAATCCTGCTGCCGCGCCAGAAACACCGCACGAATAATCAAGCCTGTTACTTTGTCTTTATGCTGCTGGGCATACAACAAAGCCAGCGCTCCGCCCCACGAACCGCCAAACACCAGCCATTGATCTATAGCCAGATGGTTACGGATACGCTCCATATCATCGATTAAATCCTGGGTGGTATTGTTTTCCAGTTCGCCAAAAGGCAGCGACAAACCGCAGCCGCGCTGATCAAACAGAATGATGCGATAAAGATCGGGATTAAAAAAGCGTCGGTGATCGGGCTTGGTGCCGGAACATGGCCCACCGTGCAGAAAAATCACCGGAATGCCGTCAGGATTGCCGCTTTGCTCTACATAAACCGCATGCTTGCTGCCGGTTTCGAGGAAAAAACTGTGGTAGGGTTTTATTTCGGGGTAAAGGGTTTTCATGGCTTGTAGCATCAATTTTGATTTGTTTCCCGGCAAGAACCAGAAAAAATACTATTTTACCTTGAGCCTTTGCCTTGCACCTCTTTTTAATTCTTCAAGCATAAAAAAAGGGAGGGGTTTGAAGCCCCTCCCTTTTATTGGATTTGTTTTTAAGCGTTTAGCTTAGAAACCGATACCGAGGTAACCACCAGCGGTAACGCCGTCTGTGTTAACCCCATCAATATTACCTGTAGTAAGGTGATAACGAGCATCAGCACCAACGAAGATGTCTTTCCAGATTCTGTAATCAGCACCTAAACCAAACTGCATACCTGGACTTAATACGGTAATTGCATCAGATGGAGGACTGATCACATTGATTTCAAAACCGACAGGAATTAACCAAGGTCTGAAATGTACTGTCTTTCAAGAATTTTATTTTTGGAGAAGCCGCTAAAGTAAACTGATTGACAGTTGCAGCTTGGGTATTAGCAGCAGGTAAAGCAGAGGCCATTGCGGCAGCTCATACTACCGACTTCGCTGGAGATAGACCATTGGACTTTCTTGTACCAAGTTCTTTATAGTCAAACATCAATTCACCCAACACTTCGGTATTATCCATCACACCCCACACATTATCAGTCAGAGCTAAAGTCAAAGCCGGCACCGAAATACCATGCGTCTTTATCGTTTATCGGACCCACTAGCTGACCGTTTCTGTTGACTACACCAAGAGCTGCGATTGATGTAGGATCCAGCGTACCGCCTCTTGATTATTAGCATGAGCATAACCGCCACGGAAGAACAGAGTATTATCTTGGTGTTCTTTTTTGCCGGTTGCTTTAACCGATGCATCCACTGATCCAGCTCCTGAACTTTGCAGCATCTGCGCTAGTGCGAGGACGGTTTGCTTCGCTTTTAAGCGGCTTATTTCAGCCTGCATCGCTTGCAGTTGCGCTTCTAGTGCATCAACTTTACTGTTCACCGCTCTTCAGCGTGATCTGCGCCTTTGAGCCAGCGACAGCTTGTGGAGAAACCAAAGCACCGGCCATTGTTAATGTTGCCGTCGCAATGCCCAGCGCTAGTTTAGTTTTATTTATCATTTATCCCCCTCATGAGGTTGTTATTTTACAAAAATTTGCTTTAATACAACAAAGCCGATCTTCCGGGATCAATAGTAGCAGCTAAACCAATTCCCTACAAGTTTTAACGCCATTTTTTTAATATTAATTAATCCTTATTTATCAATAACTAAAAGATATTTTAACTCGAATATTATTGTATGCAAAAAACAACAAATTATTCGCCTAACATCCAAACCACAATAAGATCGTTGCAACTCTTTGCGACAATAAAACAACACTCTTGTTGAGCATATGGCAAAATCTGCATAATCTGCGACTAATTATTCCTTACATACTCTTAATCGCCGCTCATGCACAAGTCATCTACTATGGCAATATATGAACTTGACCGCCATTAGCTCGCTAAGAAAAACTAGTCAAGCCATCAGTTATCATTAACTCATCAACAAGAATTTTATTTTGCACTGATCTTTAACACTACATGACCACAACCCCGGATATTACCATCATTGGCGGCGGCATTATCGGCTTGCTGACTGCCCGAGAATTTTTTAAGGCAGGCGCTACCGTTACGTTATTGAAAAAAATGAGCTGGGCCAGGAATCATCCTGGGCAGGCGGCGGTATTTTGCTGCCGCTTTATCCTTGGCGACAAGCCGGATGCGATTACCCGCCTGGCGCTACAAAGCCTGAAGCTGTATCCCGCTTTGGCCTCGCAACTAACTACCGAAACCCAGATAGACCCGGAATGGAATCCCTGCGGCTTACTGATCACTAAAAATCCTGATATTGCTGCAGCTGTTAACTGGTGCAACGCCAACAATATTTCATATCGACCGGCTGGCGCGGATTTTTTTAACACTGCTTAATACAATCCCGACCAACCGCTCTTGGCTGCCTGAGATTGCCCAGGCGCGCAATCCACGACTGGTTAAATCATTAAAACAAGACCTGATTAATAAAGGCGTTACGTTAATAGAGCATTGCGAATTAACAGCCATTACCCTCGATAAAAATCGCATTACAGCGATCAATACCACGTCCGGCCAGTTCGCTGTCAATCAGCTGATTATTTCTGCGGGCGCCTGGACTGGCCAGTTGTTTAGCTTTTCGGCAACCGCTTCTGCGTCGCCTAAAGCGCCTACTGTTGGGCTCTACCTCCTGCATCATGCAGTCGCCTGCCGGAAATGCGCCGAAAATAGTCCCGGTTAAAGGTCAAATGCTGTTATTTGATGCCCAACCGGAAACGCTTGAGCTATATGGTGCTGGATGGCGACCAATACCTGATTCCGCGACGTGACGGTAAAATACTGGCAGGCAGCACGGTAGAACAGGATGATTTCAATAAGACAACTACGACAGAAGCCCGAGATCGGCTGAATGCATTTGCATTAAATTTGTTGCCGTCGCTTAAAAACTTTCCCGTCATTAAACACTGGGCGGGATTAAGGCCGGGCACTGAACACGGCATACCGTATATCGACAAACATCCCGAAGATCGGCAATTTATTTATTAATGCCGGCCATTTCAGAAACGGCCTGGCGATGGGACCTGCATCGGCGCAACTGATGGTCGATCTTGTTTTAGAGCGCCCGACTGCGGTAGCGCCGGAACCTTACAAACTAACCAGCGAACACTAATTTTAACGGGCGACCGACTGTCAATCCTAGACACGGTTATACCCATGAATCTTTATCCATTACTACGCCCCCTGTTATTTTCACTGGATCCGGAAACCGCTCATGAAGTGACGCTTAAACTGCTAAACGCGGCCTATGTTTCGGGCTTGTCAAAACTGATCTACCCGGCTATTGAAGACAAGCCTGTGAATGTCATGGGACTAGAGCTTTAAAAATCCGGTCGGCCTTGCCGCCGGTCTGGATAAGAACGGTGATTATATTAATGCGCTGGCCGCATTGGGTTTTGGCTTTGTCGAAATAGGTACGGTAACGCCACGCCCACAACCGGGCAACCCGAAACCGCGCTTGTTCAGGCTGCCTGAACATCAGGCGATTATCAATCGCATGGGCTTTAATAATCTGGGCATAGACCACTTGCTGAACCAGGTAAAACAAAGCCGTTATTCCGGCATTCTGGGCATCAATATCGGCAAGAATTTCGACACGCCGATTGAAAATGCGGCGGACGATTATTTGATCGGTTTACGCAAGGCTTATACCTCTGCCAGTTACATTACCATTAACATTTCTTCGCCGAACACCAAAAATCTGCGTCAGTTACAGCAGGGTGATGAAATCAAATGCCTGATTTCCGCCTTAAAAGAAGAACAACTTAAGCTGCAACAGGAACACGGTAAATACGTGCCTTTGGCCCTGAAAATTGCGCCCGATCTGACCGCCGATGAAATAACCCATATTGCCAGGCTGTTACTGGAATTTGAAATCGACGGTGTGATTGCCACCAACACCACGATTGCTCGCGACATGATTGCAGGTCATCCGCTTGCCCATGAAGCGGGCGGTTTAAGTGGCGCACCGGTTAAAGACCAAATCTACTTTTGTCGTGCGGGAATTGGCGGCGGAATTGAATGGCAAGATTCCGATTATTGCGGCAGGCGGGATTTTAAGCGCGGCGGATGCGCAGGAAAAATTAGACAGCGGGGGCGAGTCTGGTGCAGATATACAGCGGCCTTATTTATCGCGGACCGCAGTTGATAGAGGATATTGTTAAAAGCTTATGATCTGAAAAGGGCGATTAACCAATCGCCCTTTCAATACAATGACATTATTCCCCGGCAATCGACATCCGCTCAACCAGTATGGAACCGGTACGGATATTGCCGCGATAATCGACATCATTGCCCACGGCAACGATGTTTTTAAGCATGTCTTTCAGATTACCGGCAATGGTGATTTCTTCAACCGGATATTGGATTTCGCCATTTTCCACCCAGAATCCTGCCGCACCGCGCGAATAATCGCCGGTCACCATATTGACCCCCTGCCCCATCAGCTCGGTGACCAGCAAACCGGTATTCAGTTCTTTCAACATGCCCTGATAATCAAGCTCACCCGGTATCTATCGTTAAATTATGCACGCCACCGGCATTACCCGTGCTGTGCAGCCCCAGCTTGCGGGCGGAATAGGTGCTCAACACATAACTGCGCAAAATACCGTCGCTGACTATATCGCGTGTTTTAGTGGCGACGCCTTCACCGTCATACGCGCCACTGCCTAAAGCGCCTTTTAAATAAGGCTGCTCGTGTATGCGGACAAATTCAGGAAAGACTTGAGTATCCAATGCATCCAGCAAAAATGATGATTTGCGGTATAAGTTGCCGCCACTGATTGCGCCTATAAACGAACCCAGCAAACCTGAAGCCATTTCCGCGCAATACAGCACCGGACACTGCCGCGTGCTTAAGCTGCGAGCCTGCAAACGCCTAAGTGTCCGCTCGGCCGCTTTTTTACCCACTTCGACAGCGTGGTTCCAGATTCAGCGCATTTCTTGCCACGCTATACCAGTAATCGCGCTGCATGCTGTCGCCACGCTGCGCCAATACAGAACAACTCAAGGAATGACGGGTTGAAGCATAGCCCTGAAGAAAACCCAGCGTATTGCCCATCACACGGATACCCTGATGCGTATTGACCGAAGCGCCTTCGGAATTGCTGATTTCCGCATGATAAGAACGCGCTGCATCTTCGCATTCAATGGCCAAGAGCAATCGCCTCATCAACACCGATATCCCACGGATGATTGAGATCAAGATCGGGAAATTCGGTTGCCAGCAGCTCTTGTTCCGGCAGACCTGAATACTCATCTTCACTGGTGTAACGGGCAATACTGCATGCCGCGCTGACCGTTTCCTTGATTGAAGCCGGCGACAAATCCGTGGTACTGGCAGATCCTTTGCGCTGGCCAAAATAGACTGTTACTCCCAGCCCCTGATCGCAATGATGCTCTATGGTTTCGACATCGCCCAGACGCACCGATACGGATAAGCCGTTTTCCTGGCTCAAGCCCGCTTCTGCCGCACTGGCGCCCTGTTTTGTTGCCTCGTCCAATATGTCCTGAACGGTATTTTTTAACGGTTGATTTGTTCCTGATTTTGCACTGTGTTCTCTAATCCTGTGTAGAAAAATGGTACGCGATGCGCACCCTACATGGCTAAACGCTGGTTCCGCCAACCGTCAACCCGTCAATCTTCAACGTAGGCTGCCCGACACCGACCGGCACACTTTGCCCGTCCTTGCCGCAAGTGCCGACACCGCTGTCCAGCTCCAGATCGGTGCCGACCATAGACACTTTGGTTAATACATCGGGGCCGTTGCCAATTAGGGTTGCGCCTTTAACGGCACGGGTTATCTTGCCGTTTTCGATCAGATAGGCTTCGCTGGCGGAAAATACAAATTTACCCGAGGTAATATCAACCTGTCCACCGCCAAAGTTTTTGGCATACAGGCCTTTTTTTACCGACTTTATGATTTCTTCGGGATTATGCTGATCCGGGCAACATATAGGTATTGGTCATGCGCGGCATCGGCAAATGCGCGTAGGATTCACGGCGGCCATTACCGGTGGGTTTAACGCCCATTAAGCGGGCATTGAGCTTGTCCTGCATGTAGCCTTTGAGGATGCCGTTTTCGATCAATACGGTTTTTTCTGTGGGCGTGCCTTCATCATCGATACTCAACGAACCGCGCCGCCCCGGCAAGGTACCGTCATCGACTACCGTACATAAATCAGAGGCCACCCGTTCACCGACGCGACCGCTGAATGCCGATGTGCCTTTGCGGTTAAAATCGCCTTCCAGACCGTGGCCTATGGCTTCATGCAGCAAAATACCCGGCCAGCCCGGCCCCAGCACTACCGTCATATTACCGGCCGGCGCATCTACGGCTTCCAGATTAACCAATGCCTGTCTGACCGCTTCGCGGCCGTATTCCAGTGCCCGTATCCTGATCGATAAAATAGCTGTAATCGCTACGCCCGCCGCCACCCATGCTGCCCTGTTCGCGATGACCGTTTTGTTCGACGATAACCGTGACATTCATCCGCACCAAAGGCCGCACATCGGCAACCAGAGAGCCGTCCTGACTTGGCCACCAGAATACTGTCATGCACGCCGACCAGACTGACAATAACTTCTTCAATCCGACTATCCAGTTTGCGGGTTTCGCTGTCAACCCTGCGCAACAAATCAATTTTTTGCTGATCCGCCAAGGATTTTAACGGATTAAGCGGTGCATAATACTGAGGCCAGTTTGCCGCTTTGTTCAGGCCGACCTGAGCCTCCTGTCCCTGCCTGACGATGGCTTTAACATTATTAGCAGCCTCCAGCAGCACCGGCAGTTCAATCCGGTCGCTGTAGGCAAAGCCGGTTTTCTCGCCGGATACCGCGCGTACACCGGCACCCTGCTCGATATTATGACTGCCTTCTTTAATGATGCCGCCTTCCATTACCCAGGATTCAAAATGGCTGGACTGAAAATAGATATCCGCCGCATCAACTGGTGAACTGAGCAATCGGCTCATAATCTTTTCAATATCGCCATCCTGTATGCCGGCAGGCATCAGGATAGATTGTCTTGCAAGGTTTAATATTTCCATCACAACTTTAAATTTAAGTGTAGGGACTAGCCCTTGGGCCGTCCTAAGATAAAAGCTAAAAGATTCAAGGTAAAAACCTCCTTGAATTTTCTACCTTTGTTATTCTTCTTTTAAATCATCACGCAGGGTTTTATACAATTGTTGCAACAAGTCTTCTGCGCCTTCCTCAGAGGCCTTATGTGCTCCATTTTTACCCGAGCTGCTTTGTTCAGTCGCATTAGCTATCGTCGCGGTTATTTCTGTTTCAGCGCCGTCTTCTTTGACAGTTAACAGATAGATCGCCCCGTTCTGCTCGTCATTCTGTTTTTCAAAAAAACCGGTCATATTCCCAAAGAAAGCGCCTGGATTGTAGCTGACATAATAAAATCCTTTATCGCGCTCATGATCGGTGATCTTGATTTCGCTTTGTTTCAATGCCAAATCCAGTGTATACCACGCATCATCGATAGGCTGCTTTATTCTAAGTTTTGCTGGCGTCGACTCAGTCATATAAACATCATCGCCCAAGCCTGATTTATATTTTTTCCTTGGAATCACACTATCGTCAATCTGAGGCGATTCCCCAGCTTTCCTATCGACCGCAACAGTGGGCGGACGCTCCAACATTTCAGTATCCCGATAACGACCGTCTTCCGCCGTACTGCAGGAAATCAACAACGTAACAAGCAATAAACCGAGACTAAGAATTTTAGCCATGCCATGCATATTAATCACTCTATTCACAAAATCGACGATGATTTAAAGCCGGAAATGCACCACGCACTTTTTCCAGACGATCAAGATTTATTTCGGCAGATACAAAACCTCCGCCAGTCTTATAACAATCCAGCACCACACCCCACGGATCGACAATCATGCTATGCCCAAAAGTTTTACGACCATTTACATGAAAACCGCCCTGATTAGGTGCGATCACATAGCACAGGTTTTCCACGGCACGCGCACGAAGTAACAATTCCCAGTGAACGGCGCCTGTTTCTGCGGTGAAAGCAGAAGGGATCACAACTATTTCTACGCCCATCATGCTCATTTTGCGAAAAAACTCAGGAAACCGCAGATCGTAACAAACTGCGATACCCAGCTTACCAAAAGGCGTGTCAATAACCAGAGGTTCAGCGCCCGCTTCAATTGAATCTGATTCCCGATAAACTTCACTCGTCCCCGGAACATTGACATCAAACAGATGCATCTTATCGTAACGCGCAACCCGCTCGCCTTTGTCGTTATAAACAAGGCAAGCTGCCCGGACTTTATTGCTATCGTTGCCCACAATTGGAATGGTGCCACCAACCACCCAGACAGAATATTTTTTAGCAACTGTGGCCAAAAAGTCCTGGATCGGTCCCGAACCATCGACCTCTCTCGCTTTAATCTTGTCTAGTCTCGTGCTCTCCCATCAGGGCAAAGTTTTCCGGTAAAGCTACCAGTTTTGATCCCGCCGTGGCTGCTTCAGCTATAAGCTTTTCGGCTACTAGCAAGTTAGCGCTTACATTAGGACTTGATGCCATTTGTATGGCCGCACATCTATTCATGTTATCTCTCCTTATTGTTCTTCTTGTTGCTGTAGCCATGGAAAGCTGGTAATACCATTCCAGGTTTTCTGCAGCACTCCATCGTTCTTATGCATCGGAATAATTTCCGCATTTCCCCACGCACCCTTCACCAGATACTGAGATCCAAAGAAAAACCCTTCCTGGTTTTTACCCGTCAAAGACCGTCCAATCAAAGCGGCCACTTTACCCATAATTGTACCAGCAATAGGCACGGCATCGGCACTTTTAGGCGTCACATCAACAATGTGATCAACGGTTTGGTTAACGAGATCAGTATCTCCATTGATGGCGATTTTTGCAGGAATAGCATCAACGACTAAATCATGGGTTGATGCTATTCCATTTAATAAATCAAAATGCCCTTTAATGGTGTTAAAGGTCAAGCCTTCCTTATACACATCACTAAAATCAAGCTGCGCCCGTTTTATCCACTGAGCCAACGCCAGCATTCCCAGCACCCTGCCGAATCCGGGCTCTATGCTTAAAATACGTCCATTGCTAAGATTAACTTCCACCTGACCTTTCAAAGCCGCTAACGAAAACTGATACGGCGCCGCATCCCAGTTAACCGCAAAATCAATAACCGCAGTGGTTTCAGTCATATCTTTTGTAACTCCCAACTGCTTAAGCAGCTCACCGGTTCGAGCCAATTCCAGACGGCCTTCCGTATGCGTTTTAGATTGCTCGCCCCCGGCTTTCCAGTCACCGCCTGTCAATGCAAGCTTAAGACCAGCTCCAGTCAGCGCTAAACTTTTAAAACCCATACCGCCCGGTATGCGCTCGGTTTCCAATGTCAACCGCCCCAGATCAACCGACTGCCACAGCGTTTTATGACTAATTATATTGAACAAAGGCAGGAGCTCTGGTGAAAGCCCTGGCTCCAGCGCGTCGCCTTGAGACCTCGCATGCTTTAATGCGGAAATATCCAGTACCTCCATATCAAGGATGATTCTGTCAGAACCTGTAAAGTCATCCGGAATCTGAACTTTTCCCTTGGCGAATGAACTGCCAATATCGCCAACCCAAAAACTACCTTCTCTCTTTAATGTCAGATCAAACACACCTATCTTTGTGTTTTTCCACAGCGCATGATTACTATGAATCTTTATCTCGCTGATCCTGGCTCCGGTTCCATTATCCTTATCATGAGCAAGCGAAAAACCAGCCAAGTCTTGCAGAGCCAATTGGTCACGATTGATCTCCAGCTTTATTCCAGCTTCCTGGCTCTGAGTTACATCACCTGTACCGACAAGAATATGTCCTGAATAAATATTCTGTTGTTTTGTATTTAACTGCACCGCCGCTTTCAGTTTATCGTCGTAATTTAATACCACCGGCAATACCAATTTATCCGCAAGACTAAACGTCATTGTCAAAGGTCTTTGCTGATCCTTGGTTTTGGCTAAGTCCCCCGGCAAATACAGAGCCATGCCCGCCAGCGTCGATTCCACAACGAGTTCCGGCAAACCATCATCATAAGGCAGCTTCAGCTTTAACTGATAATCTGTCGCTCCTTCAACCTTGTCCCACCAAGGGATTTTGAATTGCGACTTCAAATCGTTCACTCCGGCACGACCTGCTACATTGACAATGGTCTGGCTATCAGTGCTTTTGATATTAACTTGAATAGGGTTCCCTAAAGCCGCCGCATGAATAGTGTCACTATAAACACCTTGCTCATTAAACTTTAGTTCGCCATCAATTTTGTTTACCGCCAGATCAAGTGATTTCACGACTCAGCTTGGCATCTTTCAGCTGCGCCGTTCCATCTACCTTGGTTGGCACATTTTCATATAAAGGGATTTTAAGATCCAGCGTGACGCGGGTATTCCCTTCCGGGATAATGGTTTCCAGTAACGAATCCACCGGAGAACTCAGCGGTGTTTGCTGCATAAAGCTTAAAACCTGGCCGATTTCCCCTTCAGCCTCGCCCTTAATTAACACATGCTTACTTTCATTCAGTGATGGAATGGTGACTTCTGCTTGTTTAATAATTACCTTGTCAGATTGTCCTTGTTGAACATTTACCTTCAGACTGTCCTGTAAAAATAAGACTTCAGCCTCCATACCGGTTATATGAGGCCATTGCGGATCGTATGCCAGCTCAAACTTATCTGCATTAAATACAGCCTCAAAAACGCCTTGCCCAGCAGTAAATGGAAAATCGCTCAGATTACCGTAGACCAACAAGCCTCCGTTGGTCATGTGCCCACTAACAAAAGCATGATCCAGCCAGGCAACAACCTCATCATCCATAATGCCAACCGGCAAATAATGTGTGACTTGGCTGGCATCATCGCCAACAAATGAACTTTGCAGATCCATAAAAACAGGATCTTTCATTTTTGGAATGTTTATGTTAAAGCGGCTTTTACTCTGGAATCCCAAGGAATCCAGCTCAACCATTTGACTGGAAACCGTCCAATTATTTTCTGCCTGCTGCCAGGAAATAACACCTTTAAGCCTGTTGACAGGTAGGGGGGCACGAAACAAATCCGGAGACGTTATTTGAGCGTCTTTAGTTTCCAGGCGAACAACACCCTGCTTATCGCTGCCCTTTATTTGCCCGCTTAAGTTCTCTATTCCAGGAATTGCAGACATCGGAGCAACACTGACTTTGGCGAATCTGCCGTTTACTGCAACAGATTCTGTATCCAGATCGGCAAACAGCGAGAAATTTTCTAACGATCCTTTGAGTCCGGCTTGCACCAGCAAGTTCAACTGTTCTTTTGGCAGCGGGGCAAAAAACTGCACTATTGCCGATGCTTCCTGCAAGTCCACAGATTCGACAGACAGCGCTATCTTATGCAATGCATTATCTTCCGTGCGCTGGCCGGAAACGCTAAACACGGCGGTTGGCCATTTTTTATTTACGCCCTGTAGGGTACTTGCATCTAAAGTATCGGCGGTTTCCAGCATCAAAGTCTTTTACATCCAGTCGCCACTGCTTATCATTCAAATCCCCATGAAACCGGGTTTTCAGCTGCTTAACGGGAAATTCGCTCTTATCCTGCCGAATAAGTTTCATCTGCTGAATTTGTACTACACCATCCAGGGATACCAGTTGCGAATGTTGCCAATTACTCCAGACTTTGAGATTACCCATGCCGGAACTGATATTCATATCTAACGGCAAATCAACCGCTGCCAGTTCAGGCAAGTTTATATTTTCACCCTCGATATAAACGGTACCTTGCGTAGCAGGAGGTTCAAATGCATTGCCTTCAAAATCCATCGATACTCTTAATGTATCGCCATATTTTTTCGGCAACTTGGTGAGCATATTAATGCGGTGACGCTCTCCATCATTGATAATCACCAGATCTACCGCATCGAATAACAGCGGCTGACTGTTTGTTTTTTCATCCTGCCAAATGATTTCACTTTGCAAAAGTTCATATTTTCCGCCCCGCAATAACCACTGCGGCTGTCCATCACTGACTTTTAAACCAACAATAACAATGCTTCCATCCTGTTGTCGCTTTACTGAAAATTTAGCACCAACCACCGTGACCCTTAACGAGGACAACAGATCCCTGCTAATCAGCATATCGAGCAAATTAATACTCAGACGTATTTCATTGAGCTGAATTGCCGGTTTCTCGTCTGCAACAATGGATGAAATATCGATATCATTTAGCACCAGCTGAGGACTAAAACCGCGCATCTTTGTCCCTAACCGGCCTATTTCTACGGGTGTACCAATGAACCCGCTGATGCTGGTCGCCAAATTGGATTTATAGCCCTCAACACCAGACAATAACAGGCGTACGCCGGTCAAGCCGATAGCTGCCGCGATCAAAGACCAGAAAATAAGATGCCGCGTTGCACGCGTAATATGATGAATCACTAAAGAAGGTTAAAGCTTAAAGGTGTCCGGTTAAAAAATTGTAAATGTATTTCGTCTTTGCCATAAAAAAACAGAACCACAGAAGACATGGAGATAGATGTTTAATATTTTCAATGTGTTGAAAACGTGGTGTTCGCTGTGGTAAAAAATCTTACGCCTTAAAGCAACACAACATCATACTGTTCCTGATTATATTCCGTCTCTGCTCTGAATTTGATCTGCACACCCAGAAAGGCCTCTAATTCAGCCAACATATCCGCTTCCTCATCGAGCAACATCTCCACAACTTCATTGGATGCCAGAACCAGTAATTTCTGGACGTTGTACTGTCTGACTTCACGAATAATCTCCCGAAATATTTCCAGACACATCGATTCCGCTGTTTTTAGAACCCCCCGTCCGCCACAGGCGCTGCAAGTTTCACAAAGTATATGCTCCAGGCTTTCCCGTGGTTCTTTTGCGAGTCATCTCCACTAACCCCAGCGCAGATACTTCAGTAATTTTGGTTTTCGCGTGATCTTTTTCCAAATTCCGCTCAAGCGCCTGCAAAACTTGCCTTTTATGGTCTTCACTTTGCATATCGATAAAATCGATAATAATGATGCCGCCTAGATTTCTCAATCTGAGCTGCCGGGAAATTGTCTGCGCTGCTTCAAGATTGGTTTTGAAAATAGTCTCTTCCAGATTGCGTCCGCCGACATAACCTCCGGTATTCACATCAATAGTGGTCATCGACTCGGTCTGGTCAAACACCAGATGTCCACCTGATTTCAGGCTGACTTTACGCTCCAGCGCTTTTTGAATTTCATCTTCAACACTATATATATCAAAAACCGGACAGGCTCCTGTGTAATGCTCGATAAGAGGCACTATTTCAGGTACAAAAATCTCCGCAAATTCAACCAATCGATGATAGGTTTCTTTGGAATCCACACGAACTCTTTCAATACCTTCTTTATACAAGTCCCGCAAGGTTCTAATACTCAGAGGTAAATCCTTATGAATAAGCTGCTTGGACTTAGCAGTAGGAATCTTTGCTGATATAGACTCCCACAGTTTCAACAGAAAGGTCATATCGGCAATCAATACAACTTCTTCCACACATTCCGCCGCCGTTCTCGCAATAAAGCCGCCACATTTACGCTCCAGCCTGAATGACTCCAGACAGGTTTTTAACCGCGCCCGTTCTGCTTCGCATTCAATCCGCTGAGACACGCCGGAATTGTTCGAATAGGGCATATATACCTGAAATCGGGACGGTATCGATATTTCTGTGGTTAATCGCGCACCTTTGCTGCCTAAAGGATCTTTGACTACCTGCACAATAATATGCTGACCTTCATGCAAATAATGTTCGATGTTTTCCGAGCCTTTTTTTTCCAGGTCCTTGGCGCATAAATCAGAAAGATGAAGAAATGCCGCCCTGGGCAAACCTACATCAACAAAAGCCGCCTGCATGCCGGGCAGAACCCTGCATACTTCGCCTTTATAGATGTTACCCACCAGCCCTCTCTGCCGGCCTCTTTCAATGATCAATTCCTGCAGAACGCCATTTTCAATAACCGCAACACGAGTCTCAGGCGGAGTAACGTTGATTAAAATTTCTTCACTCATTGAAAAGCTCTATTCCTTGTTTGGATAATAGTTCCGCTGTTTCAAACAACGGCAAGCCGACTACGCCGGAAAAGCTGCCTTTTATAGACTCCACAAATACGCCGGCTAATCCTTGAATGGCATAGCTACCGGCTTTATCGACCGGTTCGCCGCTTTGCCAATAGACCAGTATTTCGCGTTCCGTCAATTGTCTGAAAGACACATCGGTAATACTTACTGCCTGACCATGCTCACGTCCTCTGAGCGAAATTGCACTATAAACCTGATGGGTTTTACCGGACAACTGCCTCAACATGGTCAGCGCTTCATCTCGATCTTTAGGCTTGCCCATAATCAAATCGCCCAAAACAACGGCTGTATCTGCGGCTAAAACCGGCAATCCTGCACCCAGTTGCGCAACACAGGCCGCCGACTTCTCTGCAGCTAACCGCTGCACATAGTCCAACGGCGTTTCACTTGGCCTGGGCGTCTCATCAAGATCAACCGGATTAACAGTATAAGTGACTTTAATTTGATCTAGCAGCTCCTTTCGACGGGGAGAGGCTGAAGCAAGAATAATCTGTACTGTCATTAGCGATGATACGGGTGATTATGAAGAATACTCCAGGCGCGATAAAGCTGTTCGGCCACGACTATCCGAACCAGCGGATGAGGAAATGTCAGTTTTGACAAACTCCAGGATTCACGCGCCATTTGTTTGGCGGAATCGGCTAGACCTTCCGGGCCACCGATCAATAAAGAAACATTCTGCCCGCTTTCCAGCCAACGCTGCATTGCCTGTGCCAGATCTGGAGTTGTCCAGGGTTTTCCGGGGATATCCAAACTTACAATATGTGTACCTTGCGGAATCGCCGCAATCATCCTATCGCCTTCCTCTTTTACAATTCTGGCAACATCACTGTTTTTAGTTCTTTTACCCGGCGCAATTTCTTTAAGCACCAGCTCGCATTCACGGGGCAGACGCTTGGCATATTCATCGTAACCTTGCTGCACCCAGCCTGGCATACGGTTTCCTACTGAGATCAGATTTATTTGCATGCGGTGCAGGATACAGAGAACAGGCCTCTGATGCAATGTGGCCTAATGCGCCTACTTTTGGTAGTCTCGACAACGCTGGACGAAGCTAGTAATGAAATTGATGTTTCTGAGAGCGTGCAAAAATTAGAAATTTCCTGTTCGCTTATGTTGCTAGTTAAAAAATCAGGCGACTATGAAGAGGGTTTTAAAATGACGCATCGACTCTTCCTTATTAATAAAGAGTCGATGCTTGCTAGGAATATTCGTGGTTTACGGCCAAGAAGTCAGGCGAACTACAATCAAGCAGCTTGAACGGGAATGGAACTGGCTGAACGCTGAACCTCATTTTTTTCATTAAAATAAATCAGCGTAGGCTTATGTTTTTCCGCTTCCTTTTGATCCAATATTGCAAATGTGCAAACAATAATCAGATCACCGGGACATGCCAGACGGGCAGCCGCGCCATTAACTGAAAACAATCCTGAGCCTTCTTCGGCACGAATGGCATAGGTCGTAAAACGTGCACCGTTATTAACATTGTAAATCTGTATCTGCTCGTATTCTCTGATACCCGATAAATCGAGAATATTGCCGTCAATCGCACAAGAACCCTCATAACCCAATTCTGAATGGGTCACTGTGGCTCTATGTAATTTCGCTTTAAGCATCGTGATTTGCATAATAAAAACTATATAAATACGTTTGAGAACCGCGCATTATCCATTAATTACAACAATGCATCAACTTTTAGCATTTTCCAAACCATACAAAACCTGCTATTGCTTATCTGGAAAAACAAATATTATCAATTAACCGAGTTTTGCCAAGCTTTGCCGCTGCCAACAAAACCAGATCCACATCGTCTGCATCGGCTTTTTTTAAATCACTGCTACGGCACACACTAAAATAATCCGGCTGAAAACCCGCTTCCTGCAAAAACAGCAAAGCATGGAGCTCTATTTCCTCATAAGCCTGACTACCAGCCAAAACAGCATCACGTGCCGCACATAAAGACTGATAGAGCTTTGCAGCGACCGTTTTTTCCTCTTCGGTCAAATAGCCATTCCTCGAACTCATTGCCAAGCCGCTTGCTTCTCGGACCGTTTCTACACCGATTATTTCAACAGGAATATTGAGATCCCTGACCATAGTCCTTATCACCGTCAACTGCTGAAAATCTTTTAGACCAAATAAGGCAATATCCGGTTGCACCATGTTGAATAACTTGCAGACGATTGTGGCAACACCGTCAAAATGACCTGGCCTTGACGCACCGCAATGCAAGTCAGACAGCCCGGTTACCGACACAACTGTTTTGGCATCCGGCGCATAAATCTCTGAAACAGCCGGTTGAAACAATAGGTCCGCACCGGCGGCACCGAGCTTTTGCTGATCTTCATGTTCGGTACGGGGATAAGCCTCAAAATCTTCCCCAACACCAAATTGGGTCGGATTTACAAAAATACTGACCACCACCCGATCTGCTTTTTTTCTGGCTTCATTCACCAGCTTTAGATGTCCCGCGTGCAGATTGCCCATTGTCGGTACAAAAGCAACGCTTTCACCCGCTAAACGCCACGATCTGACAGCGGCGCGTAATTCAGATACGGTGTTAACTATTTGCATAAATTAAAAACTATGTTCAAGTGCTGGAAACTGCGACTGCTTGACAGCCTGATGATAGGCTATGATGGCCTCTTCAATGCCCGCTGCATCGTGCATGAAATTTTTGGAAAAACGTGGACGCTTAACCGTGCCAATATCGAGCATGTCATAAAGCACCAGCACCTGTCCGTCGCAATCAACACCTGCGCCAATACCTATAACGGGAATCGTTAACTGGGCGCTGATTTCCTTGGCCAACGCGGCCGGCACACACTCCAATACCAGCAACCCTGCTCCCGCTTGTTGCAGTTGATGCGCATCGGCAATCATTTTTTCTGCATCAGCACGGTCCTTGCCCTGAACTTTATAACTGCCTAATTGATTAATCGATTGCGGCAATAAACCCAAATGTCCACAGACTGGAATGCCCTGATCAACTAGAAAACTGACAATTTCAATCCGTGCGCCTTCCAGCTTTACCATTTGTGCGCCTCCAGTCTGCATTAATCTGGCGGCATTTTTGGCTGCAATAACAGGCGTGGTATAACTCATAAACGGCAAATCAGCGATGATAAATGCCCGTTGCCTGGCATTGCTGACGCACCGGGCATGGTAAACCATATCATTTATAGTAACCGGAAGGGTTGTATCATGTCCCTGAATAACCATCCCCAGAGAATCCCCGACCAGCATCACATCAATGCCCGCCTTATCGATTAACGCACTAAAACTGGCATCGTAGGCAGTCAGACAGGTGATTTTTTCACCGTGCTGTTTCATGGCTGCCAGATCAGTAACTGACAACGGTTTAAGCCTAGACGAGGAAGAATATTGATTCATTTTATTCACATGGATGTGATGTAGCTGGTTTTTCAGGAACGAAAGCCAGTCAATCTAAGCGTTTCAGTCCATTCAATGGACACTTTGCAACCAGATCGGCAATACCACCCTTTCCGGGCACGACCAGTTGCGGAGCAATTTCAAACAAGGGATACAAAACAAAAGATCTTTCGGCAATGCCTATATGAGGCACTGTTAAATCAGGCATTTCAATCTCTTGGTCGCCATAGATCAAGAAATCCAGATCCAGCGTTCTTGCCCCCCATCGCTCACCTTTTCTTACCCGACCGTGATCATTTTCGATGCTTTGCAGCCAATGCAGCAAATCCATCGGCGACAAGTCTGTTGCAATGCACATGACTGCATTGACATAATCAGGCTGATCTTGCGGCCCCATAGGTAAACTACGATATAAACTGGAAAACGCCAGTTCTTTCACTCCAGCTATTGCAGCTATTGCAGCACGCGCTGATTTAATTTGCTCAACAGGGCTTAGCAAGATTGCTACCCAAGCCTATATAAGCAGTTATCAGGTCAGTTTCGGAGATTTTCATATTATTCACATGGATGTGATACAGGCTGGTTTTGCATGAGCGAAAACCAGTCTAAACTAATGACCGCTGCCTTAAGACTCTTTTCCTGCAACGCTATCCTTAACATTCTTACGATGACTCCTTTTTCTTCCTGGCTTTTTATTTGCCGGGTTACGAGGAGGTTGAGTCATTTTTCTTTGTTCTTTTTCACTGGCCGCTTGATATCTGGCCCACCACTCGGCCAACTCAGGATCAGCGCCTCCTGTCTCAGCGCGCAACACTAGAAAATCATAGCCCGCTCTAAAACGCGGATGCGTTAGCAAGCGACTGGGTTTAGAGCCGAAGCGTGCATTAAATTTTGGCTGCAAACTCCAGACTTCCCTCATTGCCATGCGTGATATGGCGGGGTAGAGCGGTACTTTTAATCTGCCTGGAAATAACTTCATTGGCGGCATCCTGATAGGCCATGAATTCAACCATACCTCGCGCCATTTTTTGCTTTAGCCCGCATCTGAACAGGTTCCCACAAAAAAGCCGCAAACAGAAAATACGCGGTAACGGTTTTACCTTCAGCAATTCTGTTATCGGAATTTTCCAATGCTTTAATCAGAAGTAATCGTGGAAAGCCATTTTCTTCAACTGACAAACTGTTTTCTGTGGCGGGAAACAGCACTTGAAAAAGCCCATAATGTCTGAGCATTTCAAATGTTTGCAGCGCATAACCGGATAAAAATAACTTTAGTGCTTCATCATACAGCCGGGCAGAAGGAATGCTGGACAACAATTCTGCATCATTATGTATGGCTTTTTCACAATCAGGATGCAGATTAAAACCGAGCTTAACGGCAAAACGCACAGCCCGCAGCATACGCACAGGATCTTCACGAAAACGCATGTCAGGATCCCCGATAAGCCTGAGCGTTCCGGCTTTATGGTCGGCCATGCCGCCGACATAATCCACTACCGAAAAATCCTTTATATTGTAATAAAGTGCATTGACCGTAAAATCCCTGCGCCAAACATCTTCCTCAATGGTACCGTAGACATTATCCCGCAACAGACGCCCTTCCTTGTTGAGCACCTGCTTGTCATTTTGCTCTTCACCTGCACCTCGAAAAGTCGCAACTTCAATAATTTCCCTGCCAAAATGCACATGCGCCAGGCGAAATCGGCGACCAATCAAGCGGCAATTGCGAAATACTTTTCTGACTTGTTCAGGATCGGCATTGGTAACAACATCAAAATCCTTCGGTTCTCGCCCCAGCAACAAATCACGCACGCAGCCGCCAACAAGATAGGCATCGAAACCTTCCTTTTGCAGCCGATACAAAACCTTCAGCGCATTTTCACTAATCTGGGATCGTGAAATATTATGTTCTGCACGCGAATAAATTCTGACTTGCGCTACAGGCTGGCTCAGCTTTATTTTTGGCTGACTTAATCAATTTTTTAAAGAAGTTTAAAATGGTCTTTAACCCTGTTTATTATTTTAATTATAGCAATCATATCATTTAATGAATTCTATCCCAATCAACAAGTCTTCTTTTCTTTTACATTCCCCTTTTGATTATAGTAGAATCATTACACTGATTTTTACAATGATATCGATCATCATTGCATTTAACCAGATAAAAGATCAGACAACCATTTTTTAAACATTCGCACCAAACATTTGCGTACTTGACGGGATTGTTATGTTCAAAAAGATTCTTAATGGCTTAATTGACCAACCTTTATTAACCAGCCTTTTTGTAGCAGACTTCTGCATTCTTCTGTTCCATAGACCGCCATTCTTATTTTCCCTTATAATGCTGGGAGCACTGATGGCGATGTGCATGTATTTTGGTCAAAAATTAGCTTTATTTAAAGTTTAATTGTCCTCGACCAACAGAGAATAAACCGTTAAAACCAGGTAATGACATCATGTCTGCACCTGGTTTTTTTCGCCGCTTGGCGGCACATACTTTACGACCTGCTTCTACTGATTGCACTTTTATTTCTTGCAACGGCCCTGTTGCTTCCCTTTACTGCTGGCGAAGCTTTCACTACCCAACAAATTCTATTTACCGCATTTACCTGCTGATCATCAGCTTCTTTTTTTACGGCTTGGTTCTGGACTCATGGCGGACAAACATTGGGCTTACGTGCATGGAAAATAAAAGTTCTGACGTTCGATCAAAAACCAATCAGCTGGAAACAGGCTTTGTTCCGTTTTGCTGAACGGCCATACTCTCCTGGGGCTTTTTCGGACTAGGCTTCTTTTGGATTCTTATCGATAAAAATCAGCGCAGTTGGCACGATCATCTTATCAAAAACAGCTCTATTTTTTGACGATAAAAACACACCTCATTGAATATTTAAACGTCAACTCCCCGCTCTGCAATGCTTGCGCTATTTTTAGGCCAGCCACCACATAGAACCAGCAAAAACTCCGCAGCCCCTCAATACAACCTCTGCTTGAAAACTGTTACTATGCGAGTAAAAAGCTAGCATAATGTCACTTGCACTGCATATAAATTCCATGCCTGCTCATGCAACACTTAAAATGACCAACTAAACCAAAACTTTTCACTGCATTTATTAAATAAATGCACATCAACGCTGCCATGAACTTTCATTCCTGATACCACTTATGAATAATCCTTTATTAGCAAACTCCACACTGCCGATGTTTTCCCAAATAAAACCGGAACACATCGAACCTGCCATCGACTCAACTGTTAGACTGAAGCCCGCACAGCAGTCGACCAGCATCTTCAGGCTACGCAGACTTACACCTGGAAAAATCTGATTGAACCACTGGAAAACGCTGAAGACCGACTGAATAAAGCCTGGTCTCCGGTCAGTCACATGAATTCCGTGGTCAACAGCGATGAGCTACGAGAGGCCTATAACGCCTGCCTGCCCAAACTCAGCGCCTACTCGACTGAAATGGGGCAAAACGAAGCAACTATTTAATGCCTATCACTTTATTGCCAAAAGCGATGAATTTGCAACGCTGGATATCGCCCAACAAGAAAATCATCCACAATGCTTTAAGGGATTTCAAATTATCCGGTGTTGATCTGGATAGCGAGAAAAAGCAACGTTACAAGGAAATCAGCCAGGAATTATCACGTCTTGCCAGCAACTATGAAGAAAACCTGCTGGATGCGACCAATGCCTGGAGCAAGCTTATCAGAGATGAACAGGATTTGGCTGGATTGCCTGATTCCGCAATGGCTCAGGCCAAACAAACAGCCGAAAGCCAGGAATGAAGAGGGCTGGATGATAACCCTGCAATTTCCATCCTATCAAGCCGTCATGACTTACGCCGATGACAGGGAATTGCGCCGCGAACATTATGAAGCTTTCTCAACCCGCGCTTCAGACCAGGGTCCGCACGCCGGACGTTGGGACAACAGCGTAATCATGGAAAAAATCCTGGCATTACGCCATGAAAAAGCCCAACTGTTAGGCTTCAACAATTATGCCGAGCTGTCGCTGGCTACCAAAATGGCCGAACAAGCCGGATGATGTCATGCATTTTCTGGAAGATTTAGCCGACAGATCCTGGCGGCATGCACGCAAGGATCTAGCCGAATTGCGTGAATTTGCCCAAGCAACACTACGGCATTAATGACCTGCAATCCTGGGATTTAGGCTATTACTCGGAAAAAATGCGTCAGCATTTTTACCAGCTTGTCACAGGAAGAAGTTAAAGCCTATTTCCCCATCACCCGCGTTTTGCCTGGATCTGTTTGCCGTTGTAGAAAAACTGTACGGACTGCAACATATCCGAGATTGACTGACTTTGACAGCTGGCATCCCGATGTGCGTTTTTTCGAGATTCATGACGAAACACGGCCAACTGCGCGGCCAGTTTTATACCGATCTTTATGCCCGCACCAAAAAACGTGGCGGTGCCTGGATGGATGACTGCGTAGGCCGCAAAAAAACCGATGATACCATTCAAACTCCGGTCGCTTACCTGACCTGCAACTTTACCCCGCCAACCGGCAATGATCCCGCTTTGCTGACTCATGATGAAGTCATCACCTTGTTCCATGAATTCGGTCACGGCTTGCACCACATGCTCACCCAGGTTGACCATCTGGGCGTTTCCGGCATTAACGGCGTTGAATGGGATGCGGTTGAACTGCCCAGTCAATTCATGGAAAACTGGTGCTGGGAACAGGAAGCGCTGGCGCTGATTTCAGGCCATTATCAAACCGGCGAAACATTACCCGATACCTTATTTAACAAAATGCTGGCTGCGAAAAACTTTCAGGCCGGCATGATCATGGTGAGACAACTGGAATTCAGCCTGTTTGATTTTAGGATTCATCAGGACTACGACCCTGAAAAAGGCGGCCGCATCTATGAAATTCTGGAACAGGTCAGAGACCAGGTTGCCGTTGTTCAACCGCCCAAATTCAACCGCTTTGCCCATAGTTTTTCACATATTTTTGCAGGCGGTTATGCCGCAGGTTATTACAGCTACAAATGGGCGGAAGTCTTGTCCAGTGACGCTTTTTCCTTGTTTGAAGAAAAAGGCATTTTTGACCAGGAAACCGGTAAAGCCTTTTTGACCAACATTCTTGAACAAGGGCGGCAGTCAGGATGCGATGGACTTGTTTATCAAGTTCCGGGGCCGTAAACCGACCATTGACGCCTTGCTCAGACATAACGGCATAGCCGCATGAAATACCAGGATCTGCGCGACTTTATCAAGCAACTGGAAAAACAGGGCGAGCTGAAAGCGAGTCACCATCCCCGTCGATCCCTATCTGGAAATGACTGAAATTTGCGACCGCACCTTGAAAACAAGGCGGCCCCGCGCTGCTGTTTGAAAATCCGACAGGCTACAAACATTCCGGTGTTGGCAAACCTGTTCGGTACGCCGCGCCGTGTCGCCATGGGCATGGGCGCAGAATCCGTGACTGAGTTGCGCGGCATTGGTGAATTGCTGGCGACGTTAAAAGAACCGGAGCCACCCAAAGGCATGAAAGATGCCTGGGAAAAGTTTCCTGTATTCAAGCAAGTGCTGAATATGGCGCCTAAACTGGTTTCATCACCGCCTTGCCAGGAACTGGTCCGGGAAGGCGATGAAATTGATTTGAGCGTTTACCCTATTCAGACCTGCTGGCCGGAAGATGCCGCCCCCTTAATTACCTGGCCTTTGGTGATTACCAAAGGCCCTAACAAGGAACGGCAAAATCTGGGCATTTATCGCCAGCAAGTCATCGGCAAAAACAAAGTCATCATGCGCTGGCTGGCGCATCGGGGCGGCGCACTGGATTTCAAAGAATTGGCAAAAAGCCTATCCCGGCAAGCCCTTTCCTGTTTCTGTTGCCTTGGGCGCAGACCCTGCAACCATACTTGCCGCCGTCACGCCGGTTCCCGACACCCTGTCTGAATATGCGTTTGCCGGTTTATTGCGCGGCAGCAAAACGGAAGTGGCCAACTGCCTGATCAATGATTTACAAGTACCGGCCAGCGCCGAAATAGTCCTGGAAGGCTTTATCTATCCCGGCGAAACCGCCCCAGAAGGCCCGTTTGGCGATCATACCGGCTATTACAATGAAGTCGATGAATTTCCGGTTTTCACTATAGAAAGAATCACCCAGCGCCAGGCGCCTATCTATCACAGCACCTTTACCGGCAGACCGCCGGATGAACCGGCCATCCTGGGCGTTGCCTTAAATGAGGTCTTCGTGCCCATTTTACAAAAACAATTCCCGGAAATTGTCGATTTTTACCTGCCGCCGGAAGGCTGTTCTTACCGTATGGCCGTCATCAGCATGAAAAAGCAATATGCCGGTCATGCCAAGCGCGTAATGCTGGGAACCTGGTCATATTCTGCGGCAATTCATGTACACCAAGTTTGTCATCGTCGTCGATGATGATGTCAATGTCCGCAACTGGGAGGATGTGATCTGGGCGATCACCACGCGCATGGATCCCGCCAGAGATTTAACGATACTGGAAAACACGCCGATTGATTATCTTGATTTCGCTTCGCCTGTTTCAGGCTTGGGCTCCAAGGTGGGATTTGATGCCACCAATAAATGGCCGGGGGAAACCAACAGGGAATGGGGCAGACCGATCGTGATGTCGCCTGAGGTCATCAAGAAAGTGGATGAGATGTGGGATACTTTGTTTTAAATCTAATGCGCAAGTGGATTGGCGGCCATGGCACAGGGAGGTGAAAAACAGATTCCTGGTTCCCACGGTGCTCCGTGGGAACCAGGATGGCTCGCGCTGCGGACTTTCACGGCGCGCAGCGCGCCTCAACTACTTTCCCTACACGGCGAGTGGCATAGCACACCTCCATCTTAGGCTTATTTACAGATTAACCTTACGACAGAATGTTGTGCCATGCCGCTTTCCTAATTTAGAAAGTTGAGTATCGCGTTATTAACGCGGCATTGCAGGAGATTACTTAAATTTACCATTATATCTAGTGAGAGTACCTGAAGCTGATGATGGAAATTTCACAGGTGATCCTGTTACTTGGCCATCAGTAGCAACTAACACGCTTGCGTTATATGGTTTGTTTCCGTTATCTTTATCCATATTATTCAATACAATACGAAATTGTGAAGTTTCTCCGGTATTCCAAGTCAACGTACCTGTCAGCAGTACAGTCAGCTGTATTTACCGTATACGTTCCAGTACCTGTTCTGTCCGCAAGTTCCCCAGCGGCAGATCCATATCCAGCGATAGTAAAGTCGCCCTTTCCATCAAAATTCGCTTGTCCTATCACATGAGTACTCCGAGTAACCTTAGTGAGTAAAAAGAGGGGGAACCGGAAATTCATTGACCCCGCTTACTTCATAACCGAATTTTCCTTTTAAAGTGCTGTTATCGCAACTTGCGGCATAAGTTCCAGCTGAAAACAATGTGACTGCAGAAATTAGAATTATTTTTTTCATTTGATTTATTTTTGATTTATTTTATGATGGTTTTATGATGGTATATTTTTTTTTATTTACTATAATTGTTAGCTTTATAAATTCCTGTTACCTCCAAGTGAATATTTTTTGTTGCAATTGATTAACCAGTTCGTTGCTCTATTTCCGTATTTATGAAAACAAATCGGCACAGCATGCTGAAAACTTGCCAATACACTAGTAACGCTGAATATCCCTTTTATATTACCCATATTCTCACCGAGAACGGGCTTGAATTTAGTGATAAGTGGGCACGTATACCTCTGGTAAAATGCGTGGCACCATAAACTTTATATAGCAAGTTACACATTGAATTTATATGAATTCAAACGATAAATATGCTCAATGGCCAATTTTTGTTTTGCTTCAGCATTTCAATATGGTTAATTTTTACTACATAAGCCCGACAAAAATTGTGAAACAGCTCTCATTATAATATTTTAATTTCAATTTAGTCATGCTTTTATCATTTTTGAATTGCTGATTATCATTACATAACAATTGTATTTTCATCTGCAAATTATTCTGTTGCCTTGATTGATCTGTTTTATCAAATTATCCTGTCAGTTATAAATTAATCACATTCGCATAATTCGGGAGGTCGCTTTTTTACTGGGAGCTTTTTCAGCCAAGTAGCACTACCGTTATCGAACATGAGTGGTTGTTTGGAAAATGGTACGCGATGCATACCAGGTAGTTACTGGTGGTTGAATTGTTTGTTCCAACCCAACCTACCATATAGCAACTTGTTATTCAGATATTGAATCAATCCGGCTGACAATTTCGCTGGACGCCAATTCCAAGGCTGTTTTATATAACTGACAGGCCTTGTTGGCATTGCCTTGTGAAGCCAATAAATCTCCCAGTAATTGATAAGCCTGAACGGTAGGTTCAATTGCGATACTTTTGGATAAATAGTTTTCCGCTTTTTGGGAGTCAGAACATTTAATGCTCAACTTGCCCAGAACGCTTAGCAACACAGCATCCCTGGGATATATCGAAAGCCAGTGCTCTGCCATTTCAAGCTGCCTGTCGACATCAACCGTCTGGACACTGCCAAACAATACCAATAGCGTCTGATCCCAGTGTGTCGACAAGGCTCTGGTCAATGCGTCTTCTATTTTTGCACCTGCGCCGACATTAATCATGGCGGCAAAATAGATAGCCGAAACGCCTGGCACACTTTGTATGTAATCAGGAATTTCAGACCATAACTTTTCAATTTCTGCGACATCGCCTCTTTCAGCAGCCAGTTTTAACAATTCACTGAATGCTTCCGTCTCCAGCAGCTTTATCTCTGCTTCCATCAAAACTTTATTATTGTTCAATGATGGAATCAGTTTTCGGATGCCTTCCCAATCACCGACATGCTGATAGGCCTGATGCAATAATTTTAGAACACTAGCGTGAGTTGGATCTATGGAATGCAAGCGGGTCAGCGTTTCCAGCGCTTGCTCAAACTGCTTCCCTGATAAATGCAATTCCGCCTGAGTCAGGCCTATCGCCACATCAGAACCCGGCGCCTGATCAGCGGCTTTTTGCAAATATTCATCCCTTTTATCAAAGGCTCCGCGGGATTGCGCAGCTCTTGCTGCAGTCAAGTAATGTATCAACGGCGCGCCACTATGAGATGCGTGCTTAATCAATACTTTTTCCGCTTTTTCCCAGTTACCTTCCGCAGAATCCACCAAGCCGACAATCAAGGCTTCTTGAGAACGGTTAAATTTGACGTCTTTCCCACGACTTTTAATTTTGCCCGGCAATCTGAACAGCCAGCCCAGTAATCTGAAAAATACATAAAATACAAAAAAACTAATGATCAGAGTAACTGCAAAAACAATCAACGATGTTTCTAAGGACCAATGCCCTATGCCAATCAGAACATAGCCGGGATTCTCAAATCCACCCAGCCATTTATTAGCGCCAAAAGCAGCTGCAACAGCAACAGTGAGCAAACCCAGAAAATAAAGTATCTTTTTCATCATATATTCTCTGGCTAATGCGCTGCAGGTACTGCTTCAACTGGTTTTTCCGTCTCGACTGGCTTCACTGCTTCAGCCGGCTGTTCTGTTTCAGCTGGCTTTACCGCTTCAACGGGCTTTACTGCCTGCGTTGATTTGACTGTATCAGAGGATGGCATTGCTTTATCTGCCTCTAATCTGAGCTTGGTAATATCTCTGAGCATTTTCAAAGACAGACTGATGTCAGGGAACTGGCTGCGAATTTTAATGGCGCTGAACTTGTCCAGTTCGGCAATAAAGTTGGTTGTACCCGTGTTCTTGGCAAAATTCTGTTCAGCCCATTTTTTTGCATCCGCCAGACTAGCTAAATAAAGCGCTTCATTTTGTTGAACCAGCGCAATTTTCACCATTTCCAACTTCACTCTTAGTTGCTCACGAATAAACTGAGCCTCTTGCGGCGTTAGTATCTCTTTGACCGGATGCTCTGTATGCCGAATAGTGACCATTTCTTCCAATTGATCCATAGCAGAATCAAGCAGCCTTATTACCCGTTTGATCTTTGTCTTTATCCGCCGGCTGTTTTTGCGCTTCTTCAGGCGGGGTCAATGCTTTTCCTGAATAAGGCAAAAACAACGCTAACTTATCGACATTATCTTGCAGTGTTTGCACCGAGGAATAAATACCCACAACATCAGCAACGGCAATACCGCGAATGGAGGAAATTTCCTTAGCGATCTGTTCGCGTATTTTAAAAGCTCCCGCATCACCGCTTTCTCTCAATCTCTGATCCGCCGCTTCCAGTGCTTCACGGGTGGTATTAACATCGCCCATTAAATACAGGCGTTGATTGGCTATGCTTAATAGATATTCTGCATCGGCAATTAACCAGTCACCGCGAGTCTTACCTAATTGACGCTGTACCTGCGAAATCGCGCTATTTAATTCGTTCCGCGCGCTGTCCAGTTTTTCGGTATGCAACTGGGAAAAATCCGACAGGGTTTTGGTAAAATGGGCATCCTTCCCGGCGACATTGGCTTCTACGGTTGCCAATTGGGATTGAATGGCTGCAAGTTGCGATTGATAACCGCTGATCTGTTTTGACAACTCGATTAGCTGCATATCGCCCTTATTAACTTCACCTCCTAAATCAGCCTGCTGGGATCGCAATTGCTGAAAAAGATAAAACCCAACGCCTGCCACACTGATAATAATGAGTAACACAATGATGCCAAACCAGAGTCCGCTACGCGACCGATGAACTTTGCCAGCAGGAGGCGGGTAAGGGGCGTCAGCAGGAGCGGATGCTTTGTTGTCTTCGCTCACATTCTGTTCTTGTTGTTCACTCAATTCGGCCACTCTATTCCCCTGTCACACACGTTATTACTGTATCAAGAATTGCTGTATCGATAGGACTATCCGTCACAGTAATTCGATTAAATCCCATATCGGCGGCTATACGCCTGATTCTATCGCTAACTACCACCAGGGGTATTAATAACAATAGCTTATAATTTTTTTTACCCAGCATATTAATTAAGTTTTGCAGTGCTTCAGCACTGGTCACGGTAATGACATCCAGGCGGTGCTGCGTAAGCAATTCGACAACTGGTGAGCCATCAATGTCAGGGATTATTCTTTTATATACTTCCAGATATTCAACGTTTGCGCCTCTGCTCCGCAGAGTATTTGCCAGCTCTTCACGTCCGCCTTCACCACGAACGATTAAACAGTTTTTTCCCTCGACTTGCTGTAGTTGAGGCATTGTCAGCAGCGCCTCACTGTTATAACCACTTTCAGGCACCAAATCGACGGGTAACTCGGCCATTTTCATAGCTTGCGCTGTTGACTGCCCCACTGCGGCAAAACGCACAGATTTCATGCGGTCTATTTTGCCACTATTCGCCTTTAGAGCAAAATTTACTGCATTAGCGCTAATAAAAACAACCCATTGAAACCTATCCAAATTTGCTAAGGTTTCCGTTATCTCGCTGGTGTCAGCCTGTGCAACAATATCCAGCGTTGGAAACCGAATTGCTACCCCACCCTGCTCTTCAATTAATCGACACAAATTTTCTGCCTGATGCGCCGGACGCGTCACTAAAACACGCACTCCGTTCAAAACCTTATTCAAAGCTTCCGCTCCAGTTCACGCCCCACCTACTATTCCTGTAGGCAATGAAAAAAGCGCTTGCAGAATTTTATCTGCACCCTGGGATAGCAAGTCTTCTGCAATCAATTTGCCGATAGCTTCAGCCTGATCCAAGCCGCCTGAGCGTTCAGCCCGGTAAATCACGCTGCCATCAGGATTTCCGACTAATCCGCGCATGAAGATTTGATTACCCTGCTAGTTGCGCAAAACCGGCAATAGGCACCTGACAACCGCCATTCAACCGGGCATTCATCGCTCTTTCAGCAGCAACGCACAGACCCGTTTCACTATCATGCAACACACTCAGCATTTCATTGATTTCTGGATCATCGACACGACATTCTATGCCTATCGCGCCCTGCCCTATTGCTGGCAGACTGACGGATGCATCCAGACATTGCTTGATGCGCCCAGCCATGCCCAACCTTTTTAAACCGGCTGAAGCTAGAATAATGGCGTCGTATTCCCCGGCATCCAGCTTAGCCAAACGAGTGTTGACATTGCCTCTTAACGACAATATTTCAGCATCGGGATATTGTTCTTTAATCTGACATTGCCTGCGCAAGCTGGACGTGCCTATCCTGGCGTTAGCCGGCAACTCATTTAGCGCAGCATAATGATTTGACACGAATGCATCAGTTGGATCTTCCCGGGTTAAAATGGCTGCCAAGTGCAACCCTTCTGGAAACTCTACCGGCACATCTTTCATTGAATGCACGGCAATATCGGCAAAACCCTCCAGCATGCCCTGCTCCAGTTCTTTAACAAACAAGCCCTTGCCGCCAATCTTGGCTAAAGGTGCATCAAGGATCTTATCGCCCTGAGTGGTCATTTTAACCAGCTCAGCCTTCACTCCGGGGAATGTCCGCTCCAAGCGTTCTGCGACATGTTCTGCCTGCCACAACGCCAAAGGGCTCTTACGCGTTGCAATACGAATAATTTTTTCAGCCAAAAGAAAACCTACATTTATCATCAAAAAATTATGATTATTGTAACCCGTGTAACTTAATGACGGTTAGTTGAACTTAATTTCTGTGCAGCATATACGAAGCTGCACTCTGCTCCATACAAAAGCTGCCCTGCTTTTAAATTCTTAAATAGCATTTTATCTACATGGTCACTGATGCCCCTGCAGCCTAGCAGCATTTCCACTATCAGTCACCGCCAGATATAGGCAAGGAGCGTTAGCAGGAGCGAAAGTTTTAGTTGTATAATTCAATATTATCAGTTAATTCGCATAACAAACACCATGACCAACGTTAATTCCGACAAACTTTCCAGCGCCCGTTTTGCCCAGGCAACCGATGCCTTTGTTGAAGTATTTACCGCTTCTGTCGATTTTGACCAGCGCATGGCACAACAGGACATTCAGGGGTCAATCGCCCATGCCAAAATGCTTAGCTCTTGCGGCATCCTGACAGAAAAAGAGCGTGACGATATTATTGTCGGCCTAACCCAAATCGGTCAGGAAATAGTTAACGGTGAATTTGTCTGGTCGATAAAGCAGGAAGATGTTCACATGAACATTGAAGCCCGATTAACCGATTTAATCGGCATTGCCGGCAAAAAATTGCACACTGGACGCTCCCGTAATGACCAGGTAGCGACGGATATTCGCCTTTATTTGCGCAGTGAAATCAAGCAGATTACCGATCAGCTCACGCGCCTGCAAACAGCTATCCTGGATTTGGCGGAACAACATGCCGACACCATCATGCCGGGATTTACGCATTTGCAGGTCGCCCAGCCCATCACTTTCGGCCATCACCTGATGGCCTGGTTTGAAATGTTGAGCCGCGACCGGGAAAGACTGCAGGATTGCTGCAAGCGCATCAATATCATGCCTTTGGGGGCTGCGGCATTAGCCGGAACCAGCTACCCCATCGACCGCCAGATGACTTCTGATTTGCTTGGCTTTAGTCGACCCTCGGCCAATTCACTGGATTCGGTCAGTGACCGTGATTTTGCGATTGAGTTTGCTGCGGCTGGCAGCCTGATCATGATGCATTTATCGCGTTTTTCCGAAGAACTGATCCTGTGGTCCAGCGCCCAGTTTGACTTTATCGAGATGCCCGATGCCTTTTGTACCGGCTCCTCGATTATGCCACAAAAGAAAAACCCCGACGTCCCCGAACTGGTGCGCGGCAAATCTGGCAGGGTAACCGGCCACCTGGTTTCGCTGCTGATGCTGATGAAAAGCCAGCCGCTCGCCTACAACAAAGACAATCAGGAAGACAAAGAACCGCTTTTTGATACCGCCGACACCTTAATCAACTGCCTGCGGGCTTATGCCGACATGGTCCCCCATATCGAAGCAAAAAAAGCCAACATGTATAACTCCGCCAAACGCGGCTTCGCCACGGCCACCGACCTTGCCGATTATCTGGTGCGAAAAGGCATGGCCTTTCGTGATGCGCATGAAGTCGTGGGTCTGGCGGTACGCTTAGGCATAGAAAGCCATCGTGATTTGTCGGAATTATCGCTAGCAGAATTACAGCATTTTTCGGGCTTGATTACTGCCGATGTTTTTGATTATTTGACACTGGAAGGTTCGGTCGCGGCACGCAAACATATCGGCGGAACAGCGCCCGATACGGTAAGAACCGCTATCCAGACAGCGCGTCAGAACATGATCACGGCATAAAGAGTGCTATCACTGTGGCTGAAAGACACCAAACGCCCCCATACATTTAGGCGAAGATATCTGCATAAAAGATCGTCAAGAGATCAAGCAGCGTTTTAAAAAACTGCATCTGCTTCGCGAACAGCACCTTCAGGATTTTCTGCAGCCCCGTCAACGGGGTTTTGTAGATTTATTGCCGCGCTGGTCTTTCATTACAACCTCCCTTTGTTATCGGAGGGTATTTCCTCGGAAACACCCTCCGGCATATACGCATACAGCCCCAGCAGCCAGGCAGCACACATACCCAGCCGTACGATAAATGAGATCCCAATCAACGACTAAAGCAATAGTCCACTTTTTTGGAATCAGTCCTCAATCGCAATCTTTTTGAGAGTCTTTTTGCATTTTCGCATCAACAGCCTGGATCAACTGCAAACCATTCACTACCTAAACCACAAACAAAAAAATAGACGATATACTTAATATTTAACTCCTACCGTCGGCAATTTAAACTTGCAACGCATGACAACAAACCTATTCCTGCAGCGGCCTTTTCCCACATCAATGGACTAATCACCCTTGATTTTGCTATAGTTGCACTACACACGGAAGCATTGGCCTATCGTTTTCATTAAGTTTTCACATCCCCACTCTGGAGAATCTCTATGCTAGTTAAAGTTGCAATCAACGGTTATGGTCGCATTGGACGCAATATCGTACGTGCTTTGTACGAATCAGGCCGTACTCATGAAATTCAAATTGTTGCAATTAATGATTTAGGTGATAGCGCGACCAATGCGCATCTGACTCAATATGATTCAGTGCATGGAAAATTCCCTTATGAAGTCAGTGTTGATGGTGACTACATTGTTATCAATGGCGATAAAATCAGAGTCTTCTCTGAAAGAGATCCGTCAAAACTGCCGTGGGCCGATCTGGGTGTTGATGTTGTTCACGAATGTACCGGTTTATTCACCAGCAAAGCAAAAGCTTCTGCTCATATTGCCGCAGGCGCAAAGAAAGTCATTATTTCCGCTCCCGGTGGCGACGATGTTGACGCAACCATAGTTTATGGCGTGAACCACAATATTCTGAAAGCTTCAGATACCGTTATTTCCAACGCATCATGCACGACCAACTGTTTGGCGCCGCTAGTTAAGCCTTTATGTGATACCATCGGCATCGATCATGGTTTAATGACCACTATTCATTCATACACCAATGACCAGGTACTGACTGACGTCTACCACAAAGATTTGCGCCGGGCTCGCTCCGCAACTCAATCCATGATTCCTACAAAAACCGGTGCCGCTGCGGCTGTAGGTTTGGTATTGCCTGAACTGGTTGGGAAAATGGATGGTTTCGCAATGCGTGTGCCGACTATTAACGTTTCAGTTGTTGACTTGACCTTTCAGGCATCCAGAAACACCACTAAAGAAGAAATCGACCAAATTCTGAAAGCAGCCTCCGAAGGCTCATTAAAAGGCATACTGGATATCAACACAAAACCACTGGTTTCAATTGATTTTAACCACAACCCTGCATCTTCGATTTATGAATCTTCTTTAACCAAAGTGATGAATGGCAACTTCGTAAAAGTCCTCTCCTGGTATGACAACGAATGGGGTTTTTCAAACCGCATGCTGGATACCACCATTGCTTTATTAAACGCAAAATAAGCGACTAAATAACAGATGTTAAGAAGAACCAAAATTCTAGCTACGCTGGGACCTGCTACGGACAAACCCGGCGTGCTTGAAGCCTTGTGTAAGGCGGGTGTTGACGTTGTTCGGCTGAACTTCTCACATGGTTCAGCTCAAGACCACATAGAAAGAGCCGATGCCATACGCGAAATCAGCCGTAAACTGGGAAGACGCGTGGGCATACTTGCTGATCTGCAAGGCCCTAAAATTCGTATCGCCCGCTTTAAAGACACCAAGGTATTTCTGAGTGAAGACCAGGACTTTGCTCTGGACATCAATCTTGATGCCAATGCAGGAGATAACACTCAGGTCGGCATTACCTACGACCCGCTGGCCAATGAAGTCAAACCCGGCAGCCGGTTGTTACTGGATGACGGTCGCATAGTGCTGGATGTAGTCAATGTTGAAAACATGCGCATTAACTGCAAAGTGGTTGTTGGTGGCGACCTGTCAAATAACAAAGGCATCAACCTGCATGGCGGCGGACTTTCAGCAGCCGCATTAACCGACAAAGACAAGGAAGACATTAAGACCATCGCCAAAATTAATTGCGATTACGTTGCCGTGTCTTTTCCGCGTACAGCTGAAGATCTTCACGAAGCACGCCGCCTGCTGCTGGCAGAAGGCTCTAATGCGGGCATCGTTTCTAAAATTGAGCGGGCGGAAGCCCTGGACGTTATCGACGAAATCATTCTGGCATCTGATGCCGTCATGATTGCCCGTGGCGATCTGGGTGTTGAAATCGGTGACGCTAACTTGCCTGCTGTACAAAAACAGGTCATCAAACGCACCCGGGAACTCAACCGCGTCGCCATTACCGCCACACAAATGATGGAATCGATGATCGAAAATGCGATTCCTACCCGTGCGGAAGTTTTTGATGTTGCCAATGCCATTTTTGACGGCACGGATGCTATCATGTTATCTGCGGAAACAGCATCAGGGAAATATCCTGTTAAAGCTGTTGAAGCCATGCACCGCATCTGCCTGGAGGCTGAAAAACAGCCTATCGTCCGCATCTCTGATCATCGTGCAGCCCTTCAGTTTGAGCGCGTCGATGAAGCCATTGCAATGTCTGCCATGTATATGGCTAACCATACCAAAATAAAAGGTATTGCCGCGATAACCGAGTCAGGTGTTACCACATTATGGATGTCAAGAATCAGTTCCGGCATTCCCATTTTTGCGTTCAGCAGTGAGGAACAGACGCTGGGCAAAGTCACATTATACCGCGGCGTTTTCCCAGTTTACTTTACACATGAATCCCAGGATCATACTGAAGTTAACCGGGAAATCATAGACGAGCTAAGAAAACTGAATCAGGTTGAAGACGGTGATAAATTCATTATCACTAAAGGTGACTTGATTGGAAAAAAAGGTGGCACCAACGCTTTGAAAGTGATTACTGCCGGACAAGGCTTAACGCCCTAACGATTTTCAGAGTGACTAGTCGATTGCCCCTACTCTAGGGCAATCGAACAAACCGGAACTTTTCCTTACGGACAAAATCTTCAAACGCGGTACCCACCGCGGAAAGCCGCTTCCCTTCCCTGCGCACCATGTACCATTTCCTGACCAGCGGAAATAATTGCACATCCAGAATGATTAATCGACCTGATTTCACTTCGATATCAATCGTATGCTGGGAAACAATCCCCAGGCCCAGCCCTTCTTCCACACTCAGCTTGATGGCGCCATTGTTGTTCATTTCCATATTGGCTGAAATTTTCATGCCATTTTTAGCAAAAAAGTTTTCCGCCGAGGTCCGAGTACCCGAGCCTTGTTCCCGCATCAGAAAAACCTCATTTTTTAACTCGTCCAGTGAAATGCCTTTTTTATCCTTCAAATGATGATCAGGGTGCGCAATCACTACCAAAGGATTATCCAGCAAAGGTTCTGACACCAGACTCATTCCTTCCGGCGGCTCTCCCATTAATACGATATCCGTTTCATTGTTTTCCAGTAGCTGAATCAAGCCCTTTTGGTTGGTTACATTCAGATTAACATTAACATTGGGATGTTTCTTGCAAAAACCGGCCAACAACCGGATTGCAAAATACTGGACCGTGCTGGCTACGGAAACCAGCAACCGGCCGCCATCAGGTCCCTTAATCTCATCAAAGATCGCCTCCGCCTCAGACAGTTTTGAGGTAATATCGCGACTCAGCCGGTACATTTCTTCCCCCGCCTGAGTCAAATAGATTTTACGGCCCAGACGTTCAAACAAAGCCAGCCCTGCAATATCTTCAAACTGCTTAATCTGCATGGATACTGCAGGCTGTGTCAGGAAAAGCTCCTCAGCCGCACGGGTAAAACTCAAGTGCCGCGCTACCATTTCAAAAACTTGCAGCTGCCTAATCGTTACATTCACAAAACACCCCTTAAACCTTATGAACTTAGTCAGATTCTTTGACTTTTACGTATCTTACCCGACCTTTATCATTTGATGATTGTTTTTAAACAGCGCCGGAAAAATACTCCACTCTCCTTTATAAGCCGTGCAATAATATAAATATGTACCCTATTCCCTAATATGACTGAAACAGGACTCCTACATGTCACAAAAAATTTTAAACGTCGTTAAACCCGGTGTTGTAACCGGTGACGATGTACAAAAAATCTTTGCAATCTGTAAAGAAAACAAATTTGCCCTGCCTGCGGTCAATGTCATTAATACCGATTCGATTAACGCAGTATTGGAAGCTGCGGCCAAAGTAAAATCTGCGGTAGTTGTCCAGTTTTCCAACGGTGGCGCGCAGTTTGTTGCCGGCAAAGGCCTTAAACTGGAAGGCCAACAAACCGCTATCCTGGGCGCTATCTCTGGCGCTCACCATGTGCACGCTGTAGCTGAAGCTTATGGCGTGCCTGTTATTCTGCACACTGACCACGCCGCCAAGAAACTGCTGCCTTGGATCGACGGTTTGCTGGATGCGGGGGAGAAACATTTTGCCGAAACCGGTAAGCCCTTATTCAGCTCGCACATGCTGGATCTGTCTGAAGAAAGCCTGGAAGAAAACATCGAGATTTGCGGCCAATATTTAGCGCGCATGGCCAAAATGGGCATGACACTTGAAATCGAATTGGGCTGTACCGGCGGAGAAGAAGATGGCGTGGATAACAGCCAGATGGATCAGTCCGCTCTTTACACACAACCGGAAGACGTGGCTTATGCTTATGAGGCACTCAGCAAAATCAGCAACCGTTTCACCATCGCCGCTTCTTTTGGCAACGTGCACGGCGTGTACAAGCCAGGCAACGTGAAATTGACTCCCTCCATTTTGGCAAATTCGCAGAAATTTGTGTCCGAAAAGTACGGCATAGCGCATAACACCCTGGATTTTGTATTCCACGGAGGCTCAGGTTCATCTGCTGCCGAGATCAAAGAGTCTATCGATTACGGCGTCATTAAAATGAATATCGACACCGACACCCAATGGGCGACGTGGGCGGGCGTCATGGATTACTACAAGCAAAACGAGGCCTATTTACAAGGTCAGATAGGCAATCCCGACGGCGACGACAAGCCGAACAAAAAATACTACGACCCACGCGTTTGGCTGCGTGCTGGCCAGCTGGGAATGGTGGCTCGTCTGGAGCAGGCTTTTCAGGAATTGAACGCCGTTAATTCCCTGTAATTCCGTCACCTTCAATAGAGGGCGACCGGCTGGTTGCCCTCTATTTTCCTCTGAGTTACAACACATCCAGCTGAGCATAAGCCAGCATCAGCCACTTGACGCCCACTTGCTTAAAGTTGATCTGTACTCTTTCCTGCGCTCCGTCGCCTTCCATTTGCAACACCACGCCTTCCCCAAATTTAGCATGACTGACGCGCTGCCCCAGCTTGTATTTTCCTGTCGTTTCCATGGATGAAACCTTCGGCTTCACTGCGGTAACCGGCCGGCTCACATTGGCCCGCATCCTGACCTCCTGAATGTGTTCCGCCGGAATCTCGCGCAGAAAACGTGACGGCCTGGGATAACTTTCCCTGCCGTACAATCGCCTGGATTCTGCATAGGTCATATACAATTGCTGCATGGCGCGGGTCATGCCGACATAGCAAAGCCGGCGCTCTTCTTCCAGTCGCCCGACATCATCGACGGACTGCTGGGATGGAAACAAGCCCTCTTCCATACCGACCAGAAAAACCAGCTTGAACTCCAGACCCTTTGCTGAATGCAGCGTCATCAGTTGCACACAATCGTCAAAGTCATCGCCCTGCATTTCACCGGCTTCCAATGCAGCATGAGCCAGAAACATATCCAGCTCGCTCATATTCTCGCCATCTTCCTGATCGCCGATTGTGGCAACATCAAAAAGCCGCGCCGCATTAACCAGCTCTTCCAGGTTTTCTACCTTTTCCTCGCCTTTTTCTACCTTGTCCTTTTGGTACAGCTCAATCAAGCCGCTTTTTTCGACCACCAGCTTTGCCTTTTCATAAAGCTCCAGACCTTCCGCCTGTTCGGCAAACCGCTTAATCAATTCCAAAAAGCCTATCAACGCATTGGTCGCTCTTGCCGAGAGACTCCGTTGATTAATCAGCACAATCGACGCCCCCCATAAAGAAAGACCTTGATCCCGTGCTATGTTGCGAATATCGTCGATGGTTTTTGCGCCTATGCCACGCGTCGGCGTATTAATCACCCGCTCAAACGAAGCGTCGTCGTTACGATTAGACATCAAGCGCAAATAAGCCAGCGCGTTTTTAATTTCCACCCGCTCAAAAAAGCGCAGCCCGCCATAAACCCGGTAGGGCGTGCCTGTGGTCATCAACCTTTCTTCAAACTGGCGGGACTGGGCGTTGGATCGGTACAGAATGGCAACATCACTGCGCGAGCCGCCTTCGTTCACCCATGCCCTGATGCGCTCGACCACAAAATGGGCTTCGTCCTGTTCGTTAAATGCCGCGTACAAGGAAATCAAATCGCCGTCACCGGAATCGGTCCACAGCTCTTTGCCCATTCGCCCATCATTATTGGCGATGACCTTATTGGCTGCCTTAAGAATATTGCCGGTCGATCGGTAATTCTGTTCCAGTTTAATAACCTGATGATTCGGATAATGTTTTTGAAAATTATAAATATTCTCGATTTTCGCGCCACGCCAGCCGTAAATGGACTGATCATCATCACCCACCACAAAAATATTGTCCTTGCCCTCAGTCAACAGCCGTAACCAGGCATATTGAATGGTGTTGGTATCCTGAAACTCATCAACATGAACCTGCCTGAAACGCTGCTGATAAAACTCCAGTACATCCGGGTTATCACGCAACAATTCATGCACCCGCAACAGCAATTCGGCAAAATCCACCAAACCGGAGCGGTCACACAGCTCTTCATAGGCTTTATAGATCACCAGCATTTGCCGTTGAAACATATCACCGGAATCGCTCATGTGCCTGGCTCTGATACCTTCGTCTTTCTGGGCACTGATATACCACTGCACTTGCCGGGGCGGCCACTTATCAGCATCAAGATTAAGCGTACTTAACAAGCGCTTGATAACCCGCAACTGGTCACCAGAATCCATCACTTGAAATGTTTCCGGCAATCTGGCCTGTTTCGCATGCCGTCTTAACAACCTGTGCGCGAGCCCGTGGAAAGTTCCTATCCACATGGAATTAGCGGACATATTCAGCAAATTTTCAATTCTGCCGCGCATTTCCTTGGCCGCTTTATTGGTAAAAGTTACTGCTAAAATACTATGCGCTGACACTCCTTCCACCTGGATCTGCCAGGCAATACGATGCACCAGCACACGAGTTTTACCGCTGCCGGCGCCCGCCAATACCAGCATGGCTTGAGCTGGCGCAGTAACGGCCTGACGCTGGGCATCATTTAAAGGGTCTATTATTGAGGTTACATCCATTACTTTATCGCTTGCACATTTTTTGGAGCTGTGTATATTGTTTTAGGTTCCATAATGACAGCAATGAGCCATTACTTTGGAAAAAGAATAATAACTACACACAGAAGGTTTTAAGATGAGTTTTGATTATAAACGTATGATGAAATTTGAACGTAATGTTGGTGAGAAAGAAAAAAAGTACCGCCTGTATGGTGGTGCAGCGCTAATTGTTATTTCTATTTTCACCGCTTCAATTGTATTACTGCTAGTTGGCCTGATTCTTATGACAACAGGCTATTCAGGCTGGTGCCCTGTCTATTCAGGAATGCACAAGAGCACTCTTGATACTGCCGACAGCCCTGAAAAAGGCGAATAATGCAGCGAAGAACTACAGGGAAGTAGTTCCCCCAATAATTGCGGATAAACGTGATTGTTTCCAACATTCTTAAACGCCCGAATTAATCTTCCTTACGAAACTCGCCTTCCAACACGTTCTTTTCAGCGGCTTTTGCCTGCTGGAAATGTCCTCCAGCCTGTATAAGATGATGTTCAATTATATATTGAGCAATTTTTCTGCGTAACTGGGGGATTAAACAGGCAAATCCCAAAATATCGGTGATAAAACCGGGTGTTAGCAATAGTGCGCCACCCACCAGAATAATAGGGCCTTCAATCATTTCATAAGCGGGGATCACGCCTTGCGCCAAACTCTCCTGAAACCGCTGGAAAGTTGCAAAACCCTGCTGCCTCAATAACCAGGCACCCAGTACCGCGGTAAAAACCACTAACAAAATAGTCGGAAATACGCCAATAATTCCGCCAACCCCTAACAGCAAATAAATTTCTGCAAAAGGGATAATCAGAACAATCAGAAACAGCGTTTGGAAAATTTTCATTTAAATACTCTTAAAATCTTACTCATAGTTATTACAATATAAGGGCAATCCTCGTTAATTTCTAGGATAATATCTAGGTTTGAGCTTTAGTGACCTGAAAAATGCCACACGCCATCGACATAATCCTGTGCACATGCCCTGATCAAGACACTGCGGAAAAAATTTCCCGTCTGCTTGTCACTAACAAACTGGCTGCCTGTGTTAACATTTTGCCCGGCATCACCTCTATTTATACTTGGAAGGAGCAAATTGAATCGGCCCAGGAACATCTGCTACTGATTAAAGCTCATAAAGACAACTATCAGGCCATTGAAACCACCATAGTTAGCCATCATCCTTATGATCTTCCTGAAATAATTGCCGTCCCTATCGAACGCGGCTTACCTGAATACTTGCATTGGATAGCCTCATGCCACTCTTTAAAATAATTCTTCTCTGTTTCCTGTCGTTTGCCAACTACCCGGTTTTTGCCCTGGGACCGAAGACCTGTTACCGTCCGAGCAGGCCTTCAAAATTTCCGCAAAAGCGAATTCCTCTGACCAAATTGAAATTTCCTGGGACATTGCCGACGGTTATTACCTTTATCGCAATAAAATACACGTCGAGTCTAAAACCGGACAAATCCAGTTAGGCGATCCTGTATTTCCGGCAGGACAAACCAAGCATGATGAGTTTTTTGGCGATGTTGTTATTTATCGCGATGATCTAAAAATTCCGGTTTCTTTGACAGCCGCAAACAGCGCTTCTTCCGTACAAATTTTGGTTCAATATCAGGGCTGTGCCGATAAAGGCATCTGTTATCCGCCGCAAAAAACAACTTTAGACATCAAGTTGCCAGCGGCAGCGCCTGCCTCAAAAGTCGACCCGCTGGAACAATTGGTTAGAAATGAGTCTGCATTAAAGCTCAACTTGTTTCAAGACGAATTACTGCCGGAGGAACAGGCTTTTCAGTTTTTCGCATCGGTAAAAGATGATCACACGCTGCACGTCAACTGGAAAATTGCCCAAGGTTATTATCTTTACCGGGAAAAAATTCAGCTGGAATTAGTTGACGCTGACGGCACTCAACTGGGAACTTATGTCATCCCCAGAGGCACGCCTAAACAAGATGAAGCCTTTGGCCAAGTTGAAATCTTCCACGACGAACTCGGCTTTGACCTGCCCATTACCCGCTCAAACAGTTCAGCGCAAACCATAACCCTGCAGGCAAAATATCAGGGCTGCGCCGACCGTGGCGTTTGCTACCCGCCCATGAGTAAAAAGCTTGGCCTGGCACTTCCTGTAGTGCAGCAAGTTACCTCGCAGGCAAGTACCAATGTACAACCGGCTGCAGCGCTTTCCGAACAGGATCAGATCGTACAATCATTGCAGCAAGACAGCTTGTGGATGGCGCTGCTCAGCTTTTTCGGTTTCGGACTGCTGTTATCGCTCACCCCCTGCATTTTTCCAATGATCCCGATTTTATCGGGCATTATAGTGGGGCACGGCAACCGCATTACCACTGCCAGAGCGTTTTTACTGTCTCTCTCTTATGTCGTTGCTTCAGCGTGCACCTACACGGTGTTCGGTATATTGGCGGCGCTATTCGGCAGCAACCTGCAAACAACATTTCAGCAACCCTGGATTATCGGCCTGTTCAGCGCCATTTTCGTCATATTGTCATTATCCATGTTTGGCTTTTACCATCTGGAAGTGCCCAAATCACTGCAAGCCAAACTGCATAACTCCAGCGAAAGACACCGTGACGGCTCGCTCTGGGGGGCTGCCATCATGGGCGCATTATCTTCTCTCATCGTAGGCCCCTGTGTCGCCGCGCCGCTGGCTGGCGCACTGATCTATATTGGCCAGACCGGAGATGCAATATTAGGCGGTAGCGCCTTATTCATGATGGGCCTGGGCATGGGCGTTCCCCTGCTGCTATTGGGCGCTTCGGCAGGAAAGCTATTGCCGAAAGCCGGAGACTGGCTGAATTCAACCAAAGTGGTTTTCGGCGTTATCATGCTGTCGGTTGCAGTCTGGATGCTAAGCCGCATTTTACCAGCCACCATCATTATGATGCTCTGGGCCATGCTGCTTATTCTTCCGGCCATTTACCTCAGCGCTATAGATCCGCTGCCTGAAGGCAGCTCCGGCTGGCGCAAACTCTGGAAAGGCGTTGGCGTATTGATGCTGGCCTATGGCTTGCTGTTGCTAATCGGCTTCAGCATTGGCAACAGTAATCCCTTAAAACCCTTGCAAGGAATAGCTTTGAATGCTGCACAGGCCGCAGAACCGGGCATTAGCTTTGAAAAAGTGTCCTCTCTTGCAGAACTTGAAGCCAGAATCCAGCAGGCGAATGCTAACCATCAACCCGTCATGCTGGATTTTTATGCCGACTGGTGCATCTCCTGCAAGGAAATGGAAGCCTACACATTTGCAGACCCCAAAGTTAAGCAGGCTCTCGCCGGTTTTGTGCTGTTGCAGGCTGATGTCACTAAAAACTCGGAAGATGACAAAGCCCTGTTAGCGAAATTCAACCTGATCGGGCCGCCAGGCGTATTGTTTTTTTCTAACAATCAGGAAAATCCAGCTCACCGGGTCATAGGCTATCAGGATGCTGATACTTTTATTAAATCATTGCAACGAGCAAAATTATGAAACCAACCGGCATAATTATCATTGCCGCATTGATTGCTCTGGGTGGGGGCATTGCTGCCCAGCGCTTTTTGCCATCCCTGGAAGAAACCAGTGCTACATCTTTACCTGACTTCAACTTGCCCGATCTATCCGGCAATCAGCACAACATTTCAGAATGGCGTGGCAAAATACTGATCATAAATTTCTGGGCAACCTGGTGTCCTCCCTGCCGCAAAGAAATTCCTGAATTCATTGCCTTGCAGGAACAATATTCAGCCAAGGGCGTGCAGTTTATTGGCGTTGCTTTGGAAGAGCAAAAGCCGGTAGCTGAATACGCCAGCTCAGCTCACATCAATTACCCAATCTTAATTGGCGAATATGACGGCATTGCGCTCGCAAATCAGCTGGGCAATAGTGTTGGCGCCATCCCTTATACAATTGTTGTTAATCAGCAGGGACAAATTATTCACCGGCATCCGGGGGAATTTTCAAAAACTCAGATTTTGGAAATTATTAACCCGCTGCTGAATTGAATTTAACCGTCCACGCAAGGCCGTTACTGGCGAGCTGATCGAACCATAACGTCAGAGAACCCTATCGCCCTTCTAGCCTTCGACTTTATTCTATGCGAGAGTGATGACTGCAATACCTCTTAAACCGCAGATGCCTGAAAATTCTTTTAAGCAAGTTTAAGCGGAGCAACAAAAAACGCGGCAATACTTGATTGACAAGTCGACATGATTTTTGTAGTATCGATTCGAAACTACAAAAGGGGTTTTTATGTTAACTGAACTTGCCGTGTATTTGATTATCGTCGCTGTTTATTCGCTTTATTGGCTAATAATAAACGCCAAAGATGATAAGTCAGGATAATAGCTTGTAGGCTCCATCTCTACCCATTATTCTCTAAGTGCTCCGACCTGCCTTACCCACGCCAAAGCTTTTAAAAATAACTGATTTGCTAGTAAAGACTTCAAATAACGGACATCCTGTCGCTATCTTTTGCTAAAAACATAATATCTGGACAAAATCCCATAACATAGGTAAAATTAGCGGGTTAAATGCTTCTTAAACCCTACTAGAAATAACACATAAATGGCGACTATTACCGTTTTAAATGGCCCGAATTTAAACTTACTGGGTATTCGCGAACCCGGCCATTACGGAAATCAAGACACTCGCCGACATACGTCAGTTACTTGAAAAAAAAGCCGCCGAGTTAAACCATCAGCTTGATTTTCATCAAAACAATGCAGAACACGAAATTGTTGAATTGATTCATCAGGCTTACGAAACCCAAGTTGATTTCATCATTATTAATCCAGCAGCCTTTACCCATACCAGTGTCGCCATCCGCGATGCCCTGCTGGCGACCAAAATCCCATTTATAGAGGTTCATTTATCAAACGTCCATGCACGCGAACCTTTTAGAAAACATTCCTATTTCTCAGATATTGCCAAAGGCGTTATCTGTGGATTAGGAGCAACAGGATACGAACTGGCCTTACAGGCCGCTCATCAGATATTAACCGAGAGACCATAAACAATGGATATTAGAAAAATAAAAAAACTCATCGAAATTATCGAAGAATCTGACATTGCCGAACTGGAAATTAAAGAAGGCGAAGAATGCAATCCGCATTAGCCGTTATTCTGCCGCTCCTGCAACAGTTACGCTCAGCGCACCGGCTGCAGCAGCGCCTGCTGCAGCGGCTGCAGCACCTGTTGCAGCAGCACCGCAGAAGAAAAAATAACCGGTCATGTCGTTAAGTCGCCTATGGTCGGTACGTTTTACCGTTCTGCATCACCTGGCACAAAAGTGTTCGTCGAGATCGGGCAATCTGTTATGGTCGGTGATACCTTGTGCATTATTGAGGCGATGAAAATTCTTAATCAGATTGAAGCCGATAAAAGCGGTATTAGTCACTCAAATTCTGGTTGATAACGCTGAACCGGTCGAATATGGCCAACCCTTATTCATCATTGAATAACACGGAAAAACGGGGACACTCATGTTCGACAAAATAGTTATCGCCAATCGAGGCGAAATTGCATTGCGCATTTTGCGCGCCTGCAGAGAATTAGGCGTTAAGGTGGTTGCCGTCCATTCTGAAGCAGACCGGGATCTAAAACATGTGCGTCTGGCCGACGAGTCGGTCTGCATTGGCCCTGCGGCATCTGCTGACAGCTACTTGAATATTCCAGCCATTATCAGCGCGGCCGAAGTGACTGATGCAGAAGCCATTCATCCCGGTTACGGCTTCTTGTCTGAAAATGCCGATTTTTCTGAAAAAGTAAAGCAAAGCGGCTTTGTTTTTATCGGCCCGAATGCAGAAACCATTCGCATGATGGGTGACAAAATTTCCGCCAAGAATGCCATGCTGGCAGCAGGAATTCCCTGCGTCCCAGGCAATAACGACCCGTTGTCGGATGACAACAAAAAAAACTCAAACTGGCTCATGAAATTGGTTATCCGGTTATTATCAAAGCCGCAGGCGGCGGTGGCGGTCGAGGTATGCGAACGGTGCATACCGAATCAGCGCTTATTCAATGCCATCGCCATGACCAAAGCCGAGGCGGGCAGTGCTTTTGGCAATCCCACTGTGTACATGGAAAAATTCCTGGAAGATCCTCGCCATATTGAGTTTCAGGTTATGGCGGATGCACACGGCAACGCCATTCATTTGGGTGAACGTGATTGCTCCATGCAACGCCGCCATCAAAAAGTGGTTGAAGAAGCCCCCGCTCCGGGCATCACCGCAGAACAACGCAAAACCATAGGCGAACGTTGCGCCAAAGCCTGTATTGATATTGGCTACTTGGGCGCAGGTACTTTTGAATTCTTGTATGAAAAAGGCGAATTCTATTTTATTGAAATGAACACCCGCGTTCAGGTCGAACATCCCGTTACGGAAATGGTCACCGGCTTTGATATCGTCAAAGAACAACTGCGCATTGCCGCAGGCGAACCGCTGTCCATCACTCAGGATCAGGTCAAAATTACCGGCCATGCCATTGAGTGCCGTCTGAATGCGGAAGACCCTAAGACTTTCATGCCCTGCCCCGGAACGATTGATCAGTTTCACATGCCTGGCGGCCCCGGTATTCGCTGTGAGACACATATTTATAATGGCTATAAAGTACCGCCTTATTACGACTCCATGATAGGCAAACTGATTGCTCACGGCGAAGACCGCAAAAGCGCCATTGCCCGCATGAATACTGCATTAAGTGAAATGATCATAGACGGCATTAAAACCAATATCCCGCTGCAGCAGGACATTATGAATGACAGCGCTTTCGCTATCGGCGAACAAAATATCCATTATCTGGAAAAGAAACTGGGCATTTATTAAGCCATGTTAGAGGCCTTGCCTCACTGAAGATCACGAAGCATAAACTTCGTGATCTTCATGCTCTTTGCAGTCAATAACCGAATAACCACCCCGTTTCTACACATAGCAATCCACACATATGGCCTGGCATCAGATTTCCGTTACCACCGATGAAAACACCGCGCCTCAACTTGCTGACTTTTTCAGCAATCTCGGCGCAGTTTCCGTTACCTATATGGATGCTGAAGACGAGCCGGTTTACGAGCCCGCTATCGGCGAAACCAAAATATGGAGTAACACTGTAGGTTATTGCCCTTTATGAATTGGACGTTGAGCCGGAGCTCATAAAAACTCTGGTATCCGACCAATTTCAGAAAAAATATCTGCACAACTGGCATCATGAAGAGGTTGCCGACCAGGAATGGGAACGCGCCTGGATGGAATATTACAAGCCGATGAAATTTGCCGATAAACTCTGGGTTTGCCCGACAGATCAGGAACAATATGAACCTGGAACGGTATGCCTGACACTGGATCCCGGACTTGCATTTGGCACAGGCACTCACCCGACCACGGCTTTATGCCTGGAATGGCTGGCCAGTCATGACTTAACGGGCAAAACCGTCATCGATTATGGCTGTGGCTCCGGCATACTGGCCGTTGCAGCAATATTGTTGGGCGCAAAAGAAGCGCACGCTGTTGACATTGATCCGCAAGCATTAACAGCGACAACGGACAATGCCTTAAAAAACAAGGTTCAGGATAAAATCAAATGTTATCTTCCCGAACAGTTTTCACCTTTTCAGGCTGACGTTGTGCTGGCCAACATTCTGGCTAAACCTTTAATCGAACTATCAGAACAGATTTCTGCGCTGGTTGTTCCGGGTGGACAACTGGTTTTATCCGGCATATTGCATGAACAGGCCGAATCCGTTATGAGCGCATATCAGCAAAACATAACGTTCAAAACGCCGACCCAACAGGAAGACTGGATTAGACTGGATGGCGTCAAGCACTAAAGAGCCATGTTTACCAAATGTCCTGAATGTCAAAAAACACACCCACTGACACTGGAGCAATTGCGCGCCAGCCGAGGAATATTGCGCTGCAAAGGGTGTTCTGAGACATTTGATGCACTGGAACTTATCTCCGAAACGGAATCCGAAGCAGTTCCGATCAACCGACAACACAACTACCCTGGAATCAAGAAAACTCAAGTACCAGTATTCATTGGCGCGCGGGACTGATTTTCGGCTTATTATTTTTTATGGGACAACTAGTGTATTTCGAAGGTTATACATTTAGCCAGAAACCAACATTTCGCCCTGTTCTGGAAAAAATATGTGCACAACTGAACTGCCGCTCTGCCTGCTTACAAAAATCTGGATGAGTTCACCATATTACAGAGCTCATTATCTCCTTTACCAGACCACAATTACCTATTCAAGGCGGTTATCAGTAATCAGGCGGCTTTTACACAAACTTACCCGAACATCACACTGACATTACTCGACTACGCAGGAAAGCCTTTTACTCATAGGGTTTTCAGACGCACAGGAATATTTACCGGAAGACTCCATTACAACATCCGCCATGATCTCTGATGCAACAACAGAAATCAGCCTGAAAATCGCCACAAACCGGAAAACCAAAGTTGGCGGCTCCACCTTTGAACTCACTTACTAATATGGCTCAATCCATGAAATCTATTTAAAAAAGAACGAAGACAAACGTCTGCGCAAAGGGCATCTGTGGGTTTTTAGCAATGAAGTTGACACCAAACGCTCACCTCTTGAACAGTTCTCACCTGGCGATCTGGTACAGGTAAAAAGTGATGACGGCAAAGTCATGGGTACAGCTTACATCAATCCACAGACACTGATTTGTGCTCGCCTGCTATCAAGAAAACCCAATCTGAAATGCGGCGTCAATTTTTTTAAAGAGCGCCTGACTACCGCTCTGACTTTGCGTGAAAAACTCTTTGACAAGCCCTACTATCGCCTGGTTTTTGGTGAAAGCGATGGCTTGCCCGGCTTGGTAATTGATCGCTTTGGTTCGGTATTATCGGTGCAGATAACCACTGCCGGCATTGAACAACGCAAAGAATCATTGCTTGCTGCGCTGATTGAATTATTCAATCCGGTCGCCATCATTCTGAAGAATGACAATAGCCAACGACAATTGGAGGGCTTAAGCCTGGAGTCTGAGATTGCCTACGGACAACTCCCTGACCACACTCATCATTGAAGAAAATGGCGCGCAATTTAAAATCGATATTCTGGACGGACAAAAAACCGGCTGGTTTTATGATCATCGAAGCAGCCGTGCTCTATTGGCAAGTATTGCAAAAAATCAGCGGGTACTGGATTTATTTTCCTACACCGGAGCCTGGGGCATTCCTGCCGCCATGGCTGGAGCATCTGAAGTCACCTGTGTTGATGCATCTGAAGGCGCATTGGCACTGGCCAAAGAAAATGCCGCAGCTCAATCAGGTTGAAGATAAAATGCACTTTGTCCGCAGTGATGTTTTTGAGTTTCTAAAGCAAGCCCGTCTGGAAAACCAGCTTTATGATATTATTGTATTGGATCCACCAGCGTTAATTAAACGCAAAAAAGATTTTAAACAAGGTTACGAAGCTTATCGCCGATTAAATCACCTTGCCCTGCAGGTTTTGTCCAGGAACGGCATTCTGGTCTCAGCCTCCTGTTCTTATCACCTGAGCCGTGAAAATCTGCATGAAATTTTACGCTCATCAGGACGGCATATAGATCGGCATCTGGTGTTTTTTGCAAGCTTGGGACAAGGGCCTGACCATCCCATCGACCCCGCATCGCCTGAGACTGATTATTTAAAAACCTTCTTTTGCTCAGTCTCTATCAAGCTTATAAAATCATTGAGACATCTTTATGCCCATTATAAAATATGAAAAACCCTGTGCTCTTTGCGGGCAACAAGCAGTTTTGAGGAGTTTTACCTTGAACACCCCTGACGGCCTGCAGAAATTTTGCTGCGCCGGTTGTCTCAGTATTTATCAACTTCTTAATGAATAAACGCCACACAATCAATCATAACACCTATAACAAAATAAATGAGGATACATAAAAAATGAAAGCTTGCGATTCCTGTTCCGGCCGGGCTGAAATCGGCAAAAACCATCAAACAAGTCCCTGTTCTGCAAAGAGCGATAGGTCTGGTTTTTGTTTACCTGCCGATACTGACACTTACCCTTTGTGTTTCTTAGCGCCTATCTCACTTACTATCACTTACGCTTGATAGGCGGGAAAAACATTAAAACCCTGTGCTGATTTTCTCCCTGATAGAGGCAGCCATCGCTATAATCTTGAAAAACCAGATCACTATGGATGGTTCATTCAAAATCAGTTTGGCTCAATCAAAGCTGTACTGGATATTAAACTGCACCTGGTATTGCCCGGTCAGTGTTGCCCTTTTTGAATGGCATGCTTATATGGTCAAAATCGTTGAGAACTGGTGGTGTCCATTCACCCATGAGAAAAAAGAAGGTTACAGCAACGCCAAGATTGATAAGTCGTTTCTGGCATATCTATCCGGAAGATTTAGCCAAACTGGACCAGGAAGACCGGGATAATCCCATCTGGAATGATTCTGCCGATAAATAATTTTCAGGTAAAAGGTACAAGGCAAGGAAAAAACATGCTACCTCCGAAGTACCTTGTACCTTTACCTTCCTTATGCAAATCGGCCCTTATCAACTGGAAAACAATCTGATTCTGGCGCCAATGGCCGGTATCAGTGACCGTCCCTTCAGAGAATTGTGCAAACAATTCGGTGCCGGCTTGGCTGTGTCCGAGATGGTGGCATCCAATCCTGCCTTACGAAAACATAAACGAACCTTATTAAAAGCCGATCATAACGGCGAAACAGGCCTTCGGTCTGTGCAGATTTTAGGCACCGACCCCCAGCAAATGGCCGATGCAGCAAGGTTTAATGCTCAACGCGGCGCACAGATTATTGATATCAATATGGGTTGTCCGGCAAAAAAGGTCTGTTCAGTAGCGGCAGGTTCAGCTTTATTAAGAGACGAAGCGCTGGTCAAGAAAATACTTGATGCTGTGGTTAATGCCGTCGATATTCCAGTCACGCTAAAAATCCGTACCGGCTGGGATTTACACAGCCGTAATGCCGTTGAAATAGCCAGAATAGCAGAAAATTCGGGCATTGCCGCCTTAACCCTCCATGGCAGAACCCGCGCCTGTAAATTTAACGGGCAAGCTGAATATGAAACCATTAAAAAAGTTAAGCAATCGGTCAGGATTCCCATTATCGCCAACGGCGATATTGATTCGGCGGAAAAAGCCAGAATATGTTCTTGATACCACAGGCGCGGATGCCATTATGATCGGCCGGGCTGCTCAAGGAAATCCATGGTTATTTAATCAAATCAGTCATTTTCTTAAAACAGGAAAACACCTTGAAAAACCAACAGATTCGGCTATTCACAGCACACTTCTGAGTCATCTGGAACAACTATATAGCTTCTATGGCAATGTCAGCGGTGTTAGAATAGCCAGAAAACATATCGGTTGGTATTTTAAACATCTTGGGTCTATCAGTCAGGATACCAAAAACAGTATCAACCAGGCACAAGTTCCATCCCAACAAATAGCGCTGATTAATTCGGCATTTAATCTTTTATCAACCGATAGTGCTGGATAATATGGAAGCATCTCAAAAAAGTGCTGAAATCATTAACATAGACAGCAAAAAAACAGCTGCCATTGCCATTATCTGTGCTATGTCAAACAGACAGTAGAGCTTTATTTTTCGCAATTAAACGGTCATGATGCGGTAGGTTTACATGCCATGGTCATCAGCGAAGTTGAAAAACCCTTATTGGAAGCGGCACTGGAACATTCAGGATACAACCAAACCAAAGCAGCCAAAGCACTAGGCTTAAGCCGTAGCACCTTACGCAAAAAACTGGATCAGTACGGCATATCCTGAAGTCCAGCCGAGGATCAGTTTAACCTTGTCCGCTTTAACCACCCTCTACAAACCACCTCCTTCATTCAAAGGTCTGCATGAACAAAAAAATCACTCGCGCCCTGGTCAGCGTTTCCGATAAATCCGGTATCGTCGATTTTTGCCGGGAATTAAGTCAACTGGGTATTGAAATTCTGTCTACCGGCGGCACCGCCAAAACACTGGCAGAACATAACATTCCCGTTACTGAAGTTTCTGATTACACGGGTTTTCCGGAAATGATGGATGGCCGGGTTAAAACCTTGCATCCCAAGGTTCATGGCGGCATTTTAGGCCGCCGGGGCATAGACGATGCGGTGATGGCCGCTAACGGCATCAGCCCGATTGACATGGTCGTGGTTAACTTATATCCGTTTGAGCAAACGATAGCCAATCCGGATTGTGACCTGGAAACTGCCATTGAAAATATCGATATCGGCGGCCCGACCATGATCCGCGCCGCCGCTAAAAATCATGCAGATGTTGCCGTCATTGTCGATCCGGCTGATTACGCAGCGATTATTGCTGAACTCAAAAGCACCGATAACAGCCTTTCCGAACAAACACGCTTTAATCTGGCGCTAAAAAGCTTTGAACACACGGCGCGTTATGACACTGCGATTGCAACTTATCTTGGCAACATCAACGGAATCCAGTTTCCGGAAACGCTGAATTTGCAGTTTTATCACAGCCAAACCATGCGTTATGGCGAAAATCCTCATCAAAATGCGGCTTTTTACCGGGAAAAAGCACCTGCATCAGGTACGATTGCCGCAGCCAATCAGCTTCAGGGCAAGGAATTATCCTACAACAACATTGCCGATGCCGATGCCGCGCTGGAATGTGTTAAATCCTTTAACGACAAGCCAACCTGCGTTATCGTTAAACATGCCAATCCCTGCGGCGTTGCTGAGGCTGATGACATTCTTGCCGCCTACGACAAGGCCTATGCAACCGATCCAACTTCCGCATTTGGCGGCATTATCGCTTTTAACCGGGAACTGGATGAGCAAACAGCCGCTGAAATCATCAAACGTCAATTTGTCGAAGTCATTATTGCTCCAACAATCAATCCAGCTGCGCAAGCCGTTCTGGCTGAAAAACAAAATGTCCGGGTCATGGAATGCGGCGTATGGGACAACACTACCCAGCCTTCCCTTGATTTCAAGCGAGTTGCCGGCGGCCTGCTGGTTCAGGACAAGGATTTGGGCGAAATTAACACCGCTGACATCAAAGTAGTCAGTAAACGCGCACCGACAGAACAGGAGTTGGCAGATTTATTATTCGCCTGGAAGGTCGCCAAGTTCGTCAAATCCAATGCCATCGTTTATTGCAAAAATGGTCAAACTATCGGCGTAGGTGCGGGACAAATGAGCCGAGTCTATTCTGCCAAAATCGCCGGTATCAAAGCCGCTGATGAAGGTTTGATTGTACCCGGTTCGGCGATGGCTTCAGATGCCTTCTTTCCGTTCAGGGACGGCATAGATTCCGCCGCAGAGGCAGGTATAACGGCCATCATTCAGCCCGGCGGCTCCATGCGTGATAACGAAGTGATTGCCGCAGCAGATGAACACAATATCGCCATGGTATTCACCGGTATGCGTCATTTCCGGCATTAATTTAACAAGAATAAAGGCAAGGGCGATACACGCCTTTAACCTTGCCTTGCCTTACCTTAATTTACGAGAATCTTCTATGAAAATCCTCATCGTCGGTAGCGGCGGTCGTGAACACGCCCTCGCCTGGAAAGCCAAACAATCAGCCTAAAGTCGAAAAAGTATTTGTTGCTCCCGGCAATCCAGGTACGGCACTTGAACCTTCTATTGAAAATGTCGCCATCGCTGTCGACGATATTTCCGGCTTACTGGCATTTGCCCAAAAAGAAGCTATCGATTTGACTATCATCGGCCCGGAAGTCCCCCTGGTTATGGGCATTGTTGACCGCTTTCAACAAGCCGGACTGAAGTGCTTCGGGCCATCAGCAAAAGCCGCGCAACTGGAAGGTTCCAAGTCTTTTTGCAAGGACTTCATGATCCGTCATAATATCCCAACGGCCGAAATATCAAAGTCCTTTACCGATAAACAGCTGGCCATTGCCTACATCCAGCAACAAGGCGCACCTATCGTCGTCAAAGCCGACGGCTTGGCGGCAGGCAAAGGCGTTATCGTCGCACAAACCGAACAGGAGGCAATTGCTGCCGTTGAAGACATGTTATCCGGCAATGTGTTTGGAGAAGCCGGCAACCGGGTCGTCATCGAGGAATTTCTGCAAGGAGAAGAAGCCAGCTTTATTGTCATTGCCGACGGCAAGCACGCCTTGCCTATGGCGACATCCCAGGATCATAAAGCCCGTGATAATGGCGATAAAGGCCCTAATACCGGCGGCATGGGCGCTTATTCTCCAGCTCCCGTCGTCACCCCTGAAATTCATGAACGGGTTATGCGCGATGTGATCGAGCCGACCTTAAAAGGCATGGCAGAAGATGGACTGCCTTATACCGGTTTTCTTTATGCCGGTTTGATGATTGCTGCCGATGGTTCTATTAAAGTGCTGGAATATAACTGCCGCTTTGGCGATCCTGAAACACAGCCGATCATGATGCGCTTGAAAAGCGATCTGGTCGAACTCTGTGAGGCCGCCTTGGCAGGAGAACTCGATAAAACCAGCAGTGAATGGGACGAACGAGCCGCATTAGGCGTTGTTTTGGCAGCAGGCGGTTACCCGGATGCTTATCAAAAAGGCGCTGTTATTTCCGGTTTACCTACGCAAGAACATGAAGACAGCAAAGTGTTTCATGCAGGCACTCAACAAGTTGGCGACGATATAGTCACAGCCGGCGGACGCGTTTTATGCGCTTGTGCTCTGGGACATGATATTCAGGAAGCGCAAACAAAAGCCTATGCGCTTGCCAACAGCATCCATTGGGATAATATCTATTACCGGACAGATATTGGCTTTAAAGCTATAAAAGGCTAAAGCCAGCGAATTGCAGGGGCGACCGGCCGGTCGCCCTTTATGCCCTGTTGGCACACGCTCCAATCTTATCCCTTAATCTTCCGAAACGTCAAGTTGATCCGTGGCGTTTTCAATTTTTTGGTTTTTGGCACCGAATGCATCCAGTGGTGCTGCAACGTGCCTGCCATCACCAGCAAATCGCCGTGACCAAGATTGATATCCAGGGTTTCCTTGCGCTTTTTATGATGCAGCTTAAACAATCGTTCATCGCCCAGACTCAACGACGCAATCACCGGATTCAGTCCCAGCTCTTTTTCATCATCCGCATGACAACCCATTGAGTCTTTACCATCACGGTACAAATTGGCCAATACGCTGTTAAAGCTGCACTGGCAATGCTGCTCTACTTTTATCCTGATCGCCTGTAGTGCCGCAATCCACGGCATCGGCTGATGATTAACGCCTGAATAGCGATAACAAGCATCTGCATCACCATACCAGCACATCAAGCGGGGAACCTTAACCCATTTCCCGAAAATAAAAATGGCTTCTTCCTGCCAGGCCAGACCTGCCTGCAGCTGCGCAAATAACAGATCAGACTCCGGCTGTCGGTAAAACTGTTTAATCAGATAAAGCTCACCATCAAAGGGAACGATATTTTTTTCATCAATACAATGCCGGTTTAGCTGTTGAAAGGAATTATGTGCAGTCACTACAACCTCAATAACAGCAAATTCAATTCTTGCGTCCAGCAAACAACATGACATTTACACTACTAAAATAGATACCTTCTGAGTCCGCTTGTTCAAGGCCGGTCTGCCAGCGGTGGAGTTCCTCGCTGGTAATGACGCCCGCCTTAAGGGCTTCCTGTTCGATTCTTTCTGCCTGCGTTCCCTGGCGTGCCAAGGCATAATTGGGAGTAGCGACAGGAAACACCTCAAATGAAATATCAGCCAGATTTTGTTGTTTGAATAAACGGTATAATTTTCGCCCTGAGTAACCATTATGCAAAAAGGATTCGGCCAGAAAGCGAGCCAGACGGCGCTCAATATCAGTTTCATCGCTATCTGTTGACAAGCTACCCCAATCGGTATCCAAAACGACCACCCATCCGCCTGATTTTGTTACCCTGGTCATTTCAGATAAAGCTTGTGCGGGATTGGGTAAATGCTGAAACAATCGCTCACTACGGCAGGAATCGAAATAATCAGTTTCAAAGGGCAGTGACATAGCATCAACGCGCTTATGTCTGACCCATGTATTTACACCTGCTTGCTCAGCACGTTGCTCGGCTTCGGCAATCATGGCCTCATCGTAATCCGCGCCAATGACTTGTCCGTTTACACCAACCAATGGCGCTAAAGGAATCGTGTCAGTACCCGGACCACAGCCCAAATCCAGCACCTTATGACCAGGCTGAATTTGCATGAGCGCGTAGGAGCGTTGCTTAATGTGATTGAGCTGATTTCCAATGACGCGGAGATATTCCGGGTCTACATAACCTTTGGGTTGTGACATTGTTTATCCTTCATTACAGTTTGTTTGTCATATTAAGTTTGCTTTCAAGAATTTCAACAATTGAACTATTTATCCACAAGGTAGCGAATTGTTTTACCGCTCATCAAGCTCTTTTACCCCGGAGAGAAGTCATATAAAAACCGGCAATGATATGCAAACAAGAAAACCGCTACTAGTCTAGCCGTTGTCAGGGATTTTGTCGAACCTGAATATTTTCAATGCCTTTCCACAAGATAACAAGTGCTAGCATTAAGTTAAGCGGATTGATATGGGGCGGCTTTAGCTGCCCACACTATCTCGTTCATACTTAATGCACTCGGTAATAACCTCAGGATGCAACTTGCCTGTTACAAGCATCACTGGCACAAGTTTCAAGCAAGTCATGGAGTATATCTCAGCAAGCGAAACCTTGTTTTTGTTCATGAGTTTCAGCGTGACATCTTTCTTCCCTGATTAGACGCGATGAAGAAACTCATAGCCTATACCTCCATAGCTTTTTATGCCAATAGAAACTATACTTCCTTAAACTTTCCTGGAACGGAAACAAGCAGTGATTTTCTAATGACTTTTTATCACCTTGATGCCAGTTTACTTTGTTTGTTGTAAATTGAAGAATTTCAGATTGCATAATGTGCAAAACCCCTCTTCAACATCTCCAAGCCATTCAAGAAAATTTTGAAATTAAACAGATATATCACCTACCACCCCTGATTAAATAAGAGACAAGCACTTGGCTAATAATATTATTGATCATTTTAATGAATATTTTGAGATGGTACCGGCGATTTCTGATGAACTTAAAAATGAGGTGTATAAACTGCGTTATCAAGTGTATTGCATTGAAAATAAAGTTTTTAAATTCTGAACACTATCCTGATGATCTGGAATTTGACGACTTTGACCAGCATTCGGTTCATTACCTGATTCGTCACCGCAAGTCTGGAGATTATGCCGCGACAACTCGCCTTATCCTTCCTGATGCCAATAACCCGGAAAAATTATTTCCACTTGAACTACATTGTGAGATTGATAATTTTGCAGTGATGCAGCCTATTAATCGAAAGCACCTGGGAGAAGTATCACGATTTTGTGTATCGAAAGCGTTTAAAAAAAGAAAAAATGAAGCGCATACCTTAGCGGCTATCGGTTCTGATTGGCAGGATTATTTTACACCAGACGAGCAACGGACTTTTCCCCATATTAGCTCTCGCTTTAATCGCTTGTTTCATTAAAGCAAGCCATGAAAACGATATTCACTATTTATATGGCACTATGGAGCCGCCGTTGTTACGTTTTGTATCAGCATTGGGCATCAATTTTATAAAAATTGGTCCACTGGCAGATTATCACGGCAAACGATGGCCGACTGTGATAAAAGTAACGGATATGCTTGATCGCGTAGCTGAAAAAAACCTGGATATATGGAATTTACTCACTAATAAAGGATGTTTTTTGCAAGCCAGGCCTATTATTGAGAAGCGAGCCACTCTATGGCGCAATACAAAAGCCGTAGGGTGAAATTAACAATAGTAATCCACCGGATTCGAGCATCGCATACTGCGAGCTTTAGCCGCTCCAGTCAGAGAGCACATATCAATCGATGGACCGACTAAACATCGTCCTCACTAGTCAGCAGCGCTTCCTCATGAAAGGGCTTTAAGTCAACAACATGGGGAGGCATCAAAAGTTAACCGATGCTTCAAGATAAAAGCTTCTTCCCGGCATAGGCAGATTTTGCAGGCAATTGGAGAGCAGCCGGTTCATAATAATTTGTATCGAACGCATTGCGTAAAGAGGCAGAAAGATTGAGATGTCCGAACAGCTTTTTACCCCGTAGCGTGAAGTCAATTGTTTCGTAATCGCTCAACTTCCGGTTATCGCCTGGTAAACTGGTTCTACCGCCTATCCAGTTAAGCTGGGGCTGGAATTGCCAGTTCGGCATAAATTGCCACTGAAAAGCAGCATAAACATGATGTTCGGGCACACCAGCCACCTGTTGATTGGTTTGTTCATTCGTTGAATGTTGCCATGCGTAATTACCCATCACATTCCATTGTTCAGCGACTTGCCAGTTCCATTCCAGCTCGCTTCCATAGCCGTTTTGATTGCCACTATTCTGATAGATGTTTGTCAGTCTACTTGGATCAGGCACTGCCGATATAAGATTGTTAATTTGATAATAATACAGATTGACAGCGGTTCTCAGTGATGAAAATGGCCGGTAATCAAAAGCCCATTCATAAGTATTGATGGTTTCGGGATTTAAATTTTTATTGCCCAGCACTACCGGATTATTCTGGGTAAACTGTTCTGCAAAATTGGGCGCTCTAAACGCCTTTCCATACAAAAGCTTGCTGGTGATTTGTTCATTAATATCCCAAACCAGAGCAACACGCGGATTGACGGTTCCGCCAAAATCAGAATAATCGTCATAACGTACACCTGCAGTCAACTGCCAATCGTCAGCGAATCTGCCATTCATCCTGCGCTACCAAAGACCAGATAGTTCGATGCGTATCCGGTAAATAGACAAAAGGTGTACCCGTTACATTCGTTAATGTGCCATTAACCACAGCTGGGTGCCATCGATTACACCATAGCCGTAATTTCTACTCTCACTTGGTAGTAATTTCTTCATACCGAAAACCGGTGCTAAAGCGCAGTATATGATTGTCCAGTCCCTTGTAGACTGAGCTCAATTCAATTGAGGGAATCTTCTCTATTCGACCTAAATTAGCATTGACTCCATTAGGAAACAAAACCAATGAACTGTTATCAAGGAGGATATTAATATTGCCATCAGAACCTATGGGTAACACAGCGTTATCCGGGAAAAGCTGTGAATTGAGCCTGAAAATCAGCTTGCAGATAACTGGCATGAGCCATCAGTTCCCAGTTATCAAGCCAGTCTTCTGTGGAAAACCGCACATCGCCTAAATATTGTTCACCGTTGGCATTACCATTTGGATCCAATGCTCCAGCAGCACCCGCACGGAGTGCCTGCATTAATTGAATTAAATGCCCAGAAACCAATATCCCAATGCTTGCGCTGTAGATTAAGATGTCCGTTGAGAGTTTCATAGCGTGTATTCAGTGGGCCTGGAGCATGAGAGGCATGAGTTCCAAACGCACTATCAAAGCCAGTTTGAGTATCGGCATTAACAATACGCCCATTATCGCCACTGGTATGCTGATATTGCAGACTGGTCGCAACATCCCAGCCTGCCCACTGAGCGCCATACTGCCCCCATCCACTCTGAGTGCTATGATCACCTACACGAGCCCCCAGGGCCGTACCGTTGATATCCTTGGCTTTTTTGGTAATGATATTGATAACGCCCGCAAAAGCATCCGCGCCATACAATGCAGAGCCTGGCCCCCGGATAACCTCCACTCGCTGAATAGCCTCGATAGGTAACTCCGTACCTGTCATTAATGTGCCACTGAAAGGCGTGGTAATACGGGTGCCGTTTAATAGCATCAAAACTTGAGAGTTTTGCGCATTACGGATACCGCGTATACTGTAATTATAATCATAGGTATTTTCCTGAAGACTGGCATGAACCCCCGGCACTGTTTCCAGAACCTCATGCAGTTCAGTCGCGCCCATGGATTTAATTTGCTCAGCGGTAATGACACTGGTCACTGCAGCAGACTGAAAAATCGGTTTTGACGTTCCGGTGGCAATAGTGATAACAGGAATTGCACCCAATTCATCCGGAGACATATCAAAAAAATCATCCACCTTGTTTTCAGCATTGCAACACCTGAACTAAAGTAGCTAATAGACACTAACCAGCTAATAGTTATGGCAAATTTAACGTTCATTTTGATGCCACTGTAAAGGGTTTTATTAGCGTAAGCTCATCCAGAGGTACTGGCTTACCAATACCATAACCTTGCGCATAATCTACGCCCAGTTCATTCAGCAAGTTGAAGATTTGTTCATTTTCAACAAATTCGGCAATCGTCTTTTTACCCATAATATGCCCGACTTCGTTAATTGCTTTCACCATGGCAAGATCAACCTTATCATCCACAATATCCTTAACAAATAAACCGTCAATTTTAAGAAAATCAACTGGCAGGTTTTTTAAATAAGCAAAAGAAGACAAACCGCTACCAAAATCATCCAGTGAAAATGAACAACCACGCTCTCTTAAATGATTAATAAATTTGGTTGCATAGGATAAATTGGCAATGGCAGCTGTTTCGGTTATCTCAAAACAGATTTTATGCGTTGGAATTGCCCACATGGACTGAATTGTTCTGAAATAAACGCCAGCATGGATTCATCCGACATCGACACAGCCGGATAAATTAATCGAACAAAGTGACAAGCTTATCCAGAAAATCCGGGTTTATTCGCAATCCATTCAAATAGATGACTGATTACCGATCGATCCAGCTGCAGACGCCAAGTTATAACGTTCTGCGGCCGGTAAAAATGCGCCGGGCGGGATAATATGCCCATTATCATCCCGATAACGAACCAGGGTTTCAAAATGCAACCTCTCATCATTATCAGCAGAGTGGAACTATCGGCTGTCCGTATAGACAAAAACGATTTTGTTCCAGACCCTGCTTTATTTTTGATACCCATTGCATTTCTCCATGCCTCATGGCCAATTCTTCATCATCAGGACGAAAAACATGCACCCGGTTTCGACCTTTATCTTTTGCCGCATAGCAGGCGGCATCGGCCTCTTTAAGCAGGTCGACGGCATTGCCACTGGAATCGTTGATAGATGAAACACCAATACTTACGCCGATGGTAAAGCTTTTGTCTTCCCAGGCAAAACTGAAAATCTTTGATCATATCGCGTATTTTTTCGCAGGCTCGAAACGCCTCATTCAAGTGAACAGTTATACATCAACACACCAAACTCGTCACCGCCCAGCCGGGCTACAAAATCATGCCGCCGTAAATTTTTTCTTAATAAATCACCCAATTGCCTGAGCAATTCATCTCCTGCCAGATGCCCGCAGGTATCGTTAACCACTTTAAATTGATCCAGATCCAGATAACACAAGGCATGCTCTGAGTTATCCGCACAAGCCAACTGTTACTGCTTCCTTAATATGACTATCAAACTCACAGCGATTTGCAAGGCCCGTCAAGGCATCATGACTGGCTTGATAAGCAATTTTCTCGCTTAAATCGTGAGCTTCTGTTACATCTTCACAAACCAGTAATAAACTGCTTTGCTGGTTTTCATTTTCAAATAATCTCGCAGTTGCCCTAACCCAAATAATCCGTCCATTATAACAAACCTGTCTAAGCTCCTGTTTATGCACAAACAAAGGACTCGTCAAACAATGCTCAACCAAAGCATGCATTATTGGCAAATCATCTGGATGAATAAAATCAAAAATCGAACAATCCTGTAATTCTTCAACAGACAAGCCCAAATGTTTAGCGCCGGTACGGTTAACCGATAAGATAATGACCATCATTCGGAGAGATTAAATACCATGGTCGGATTATCATCATAAAGTGCCAGATAACGGTCTTTTGCCCGTGTCAAAGACTGGTTTTGAGTTTCAACTGTACCAATCAAACCATTGAAGGCATCAACCAGAACACCCAATTCATCATTATTGACTTTAACAGCTCGCAACGAATAATCTTTTGTATCACTGATTGCTTTAACGGTATCCACCAGTTTTTTAATCGGCGATGAAATAAGCCTTAACAGCGGAGCTGATAAAAAGAAGGTCAGTATCGATACACCGACCAATACTAAAAATAGCAGCCCGGTAAATTGTATTTTTCGCCAATATGCCTGAGTAAAATCAGCATGGATATAAACAGTACCCAGCATTTCCGCATCAACAATAATCGGCTGAACTACGAGTAAATGAACATTTTCAAATCGGGTTTTTTCATCTTTAATGGATAAAGGACATGTTAATCCGTCATGGCTATTTTTCAATAATTGCGCAAAAACAGCACCATGCGCATCATAAAGACAGGCAGCTTGCACTGCCGGCAGGGTATTAAGTACAGCCAAGATTTTCATTGGCTAACTCCATGTCCTGAAACATCAATGCTGCAGTACTACGATTACCTATAATTGTTGCCAGGGTTGACAAATCATCACGGGTATTTTTCTGAAACTCTGAAATTTCAAGCACTATCAAAAACAAACCGGCAAATAATAACGAGATAACACTAGGGAAAATTAAAGTCAGCAGTAGCTTGCGCTTTATTGATAGATTACCAACAAATTTAATCATTGTTATCTCCCTTAACAACATCAGCGACTTCCAATAATTTTGCGCTGACTTTCAAACCACTCTGCTGTAATCGTTTTCAGATTAATTTGTAATTTTATTTTACCCTGCTTGTTGACGAAACCAATCATTCCGCCTTGCGCTAGAAAACTCTTCGCTTTCACCCACGACTAATGTGTTATCGAAAATCTCGGATAGCTGCAGCCAAAGCAGGATTATCTTTAATAGAGGAACTTATAAAGAGAATATGACAGTGCTGTTCTTTATCATTTCTAAGACTATCAAATCTGAATAATTTAATAGGTCGCCCAAATGCTGATCGTTGTTCAATGGGATCAATTAATTCACCAAAAGGATCGTCCCCCAAAATACAAAGATTAAAGGTTTCAGCATTATCTTCAGACCAGGTAATAAATTTAGTAAAGTTATATAAATAACCTGCCTTTATTTTATATTCGACAGAAGAATCATCTGCGCAAAGCAACTGCGAAAACAATAAACAGCCTAAAATCCATAGTACGCTAATGAATTTCATTTCTTCATTTTGCGTAGGTTGTAAAAAGAGATGTAAAAACTGCAATGCTGTACCCATTATATTGTTATTATTGATGTAATCCAAGCTTAGTTCTATAACGACAAACTGGCTATTCAGCCAAAAAATCTTTTCATCACTCTTATCATATAGCCATGATCCAATACCCCGGCACTTTCCCTGATACTGTGCATGGCCCATAGCGGATTGCCGACATCGACCGAACGAATACCCAACCTGGCTGACGTTATCGGCCCAATCGTGCTACCGCAAGGCCAGATCGCTACGATGCGAGTATTTCTGATAAGGCACACCCGCTTGCTCGCACCAGTCAACAAACATCGCCTGTGAAACACTTTCTGTGCTGTATCGATGATTGGCATTAACTTTAATCACCGGCCCTTTATTCACGGTGACTTTATGGTCTGGATCGTAGGCTAACGGAAAATTAGGTTGATAGGCATGTGCCATATCGGCGCTGATCATAAAACTTTGCGCCAGTGCTCTGGCAAAATCTTCTCTATCGGTTTCAGATGCTAAAGCAATACGTTGAAGAACATCAGTAAGAAAACTGCCATCTGCACCTTTATTGCTTTCACTGCCAATTTCTTCATGATCAAAGAAGGCACAAACCAAAGTATTATCGTTTTCTAACACTGCATCATCCAGCAAGGCCTGTAATGCGGCATGACAAGAGGCTAAATTATCCAGCTGGCTATCTGCATAAAATTCATTATTCCGCTCCCCAGAACGCGCCTTTTTGTGTGTCATACACAGCCAGATCCCAAGATAAGATACGCTCTGCATCACAACCTGATTGCTGTTGCATTAGTTCTGAAAAATAAGCTTGTGGCAAACATTCTTCAGCCAATACCGATAAGATTAACGGCAATTCATTCTGCTTATGCAGCTTTAAGCCCTCTTCATTAACTGCCCTGTTCATGTGAATTGCCAAATTGGGCAATCGTAACAATGGCTGGTCAAATTTTACTAACAGGCTAACTATGTCGTTTTGATCGTCTTTATAACTGATCCGTCCGGCAAGACTCAAATCCCTATCGGTAAATGTGGCAATAATAGGCCCGCCATAAACTTCAACACTCAGCCTTAACAAGCCATCCGTACCACTGGCTGCATTCGGCTTTATTCTTAAGCCAGGGGAATCGGTATGTGCACCGATAATTTTAAACCCCGTTTCAACCAATGGTTTTTGCCCCTGTACGAAAATAATAATAGAGGAATCATCACGGATAACGTAATAACGTCCACCCGGCTGCAATGCCCACTTTGCTGTTTCATCCAGTTTTACAAACTGAAAAGCCGCAAGCTGAGCTTCGATGCTTTTAACCGCATGCCATGGACTGGGACTGGCATCAATAAAATCCAGTAAGTTTTGCACTTGTTGCTGAGCACTCATGATTTTTCTTTTAAATCCAGGGAAGCGGAGTTAATGCAATAACGCAGCCCTGTGGGCTGCAGGGCCATCTTCAAACACATGACCTAAATGTGCATCACAGACTTTACAGGTCACTTCAACTCTACGCATATTATGACTGGTATCAACATGTTCATTCACGCTGCCTTCAGGCAAATCAGACCAGAAACTTGGCCAACCCGAACCTGAATCATACTTGGTCTCAGAATCAAACAAAGGGCTACCGCAACAAATACAATGATAAATGCCCGTCCTTTTTGCAATCGGTATATTTTCCTGTAAAAGGCGGCTCGGTGCCTTTTAAACGACAAATACTAAATTGTTCCGGCGTTAATTTATCCAGCCATTGCTCATTGTTACTGTGTTCTTTATCTGACATGTTTTTACATTTTTACCAGTTCGTGAAATGCTTATTGTACGCTTTCAAAACAGCACCGCCAAAGTGGACTAAAGGTACTGTTTCCAGTAATCGTTACCTTGATATATACAGATTATCGATTAGATAACAACGACTAGTTCTCATTTGCGCCTATGATACAATGTATAAATTAAAACTTTTAAACTGGCCAATCATCATGACAGAACAAATGAGCAGCGGAATAGAGTTAATGTTTGTCGGAATGGGCATTGTGTTCCTGTTTCTGATCATGCTGGTGGTTGCGATCAATATCATGTCGGCACTGGTACAGCGTTATTTTCCCGATGCACCGGCTACAGCCGCGGCCGCTAACGTGAACTCCGGTGGTATCGATAAAAACCTCGTCGCTGCCATTACTGCAGCGGTACATCACTATCGAACCCGGCATAAATAACCGCACTCATTTTGGGACAAATAGCGCTCTATTTGTCCTTTTTATTTAATTACTACCCATGCCAATCAAACGACCCACAAGGTCAATGATGCAAAGACCCACAAAGGTTCCAGGAGACATAAACAATGGCCCCAAAAAACAAGCAGCCCCTAGGTATCACCGAAGTCGTGTTGCGTGATGCCCACCAGTCCATTCTGGCCACCCGCTTGCGCATCGAAGACATGCTGCCGATCTGCGAGCAAGCTCGACCAGATCGGCTACTGGTCGCTGGAATCCTGGGGCGGCGCCACCTTCGACGCCTGCATCCGTTACCTGGGCGAAGACCCCTGGGAACGCCTGCGCCTGCTCAAGGCCGCCATGCCCAAGACCCCCCAGCAGATGCTGCTGCGCGGCCAGAACCTGCTCGGCTACCGCCATTACGCCGACGACGTGGTCGACAAGTTCGTCGAACGCTGCGCGATCAACGGCATCGACGTGTTCCGCATCTTCGACGCGATGAACGACATGCGCAACATCGAGCGCGCCGTCAAAGCCGTGCTGCGCACCGACGCCCATGCCCAGGGCACCATCTCCTACACCACCAGCCCGGTGCACACCATGGACATGTGGGTGGATCTGGGCAAACAGATCGAAGACATGGGCGCCCATTCCATCTGCATCAAGGACATGGCCGGCCTGCTCAAGCCTTACGACGCCTTCGAACTGGTCAGCCGCCTGAAAAAGAGCACCAGCATCCCGATCCACATGCAATGCCATGCCACCACCGGCCTGAGCATACCCAGCATCATCAAGGCCGCCGAAGCCGGCATCGACAATGTCGACACCGCCATCTCCTCGCTGAGCATGACCTACGGCCACAGCCCCACCGAGACCATCGTCGCCGCTCTGGAAGGCACCGACCGCGACACCGGCCTGGATCTGGTCAAGCTGGAAGAGATCGCCGCCTACTTCAGGGACGTCCGCAAGAAATACGCCCAGTTCGAAGGCAGCCTGAAAGGCGTGGACGGCCGCATCCTGATTTCCCAGGTGCCGGGCGGCATGCTCACCAACATGGAAAGCCAGCTCAAGGAACAGGGCGCTGCCGACAAGTTCGACGAAGTCATGCTGGAAATCCCGCGCGTGCGCGAAGACCTGGGCTTTATCCCGCTGGTCACGCCGACCTCGCAGATCGTCGGCACCCAGGCCGTGCTGAATGTGCTGACCGGCGAACGCTACAAAACCATCACCAAGGAAACCGCCGGCGTCCTGAAAGGCGAATACGGCGCAACCCCGGCGCCCGTCAACAAAGCCCTGCAGGAGCGCGTGCTCAACGGCGCGCAACCGATCACCTGCCGTCCGGCCGACCTGATCGCGCCGGAAATGGACAAGCTGATCGCCGACGTGCAGGAAAAAGCCAAGGCCGAAGGCGTCAAGCTCGCCGATCACATCGAGGAAGATGCCCTGATCAACGGCCTGTTCGCCCAGGTCGGCTGGAAGTTCCTGGTCAACCGCGGCAATCCGGCGGCCTTTGAAGCCGCGCCGGATGCGCAGGCTTTTGCCGTCAACAATGGGGTTACGGCCGCGGCTGCGACGGGCAGCAATCCGATCACGTCAGCCAGCCAGGCACCTCAGCGGGTGGAAACCTATACCGTCAACGTCGACGGCCGGAATTTCAACGTCGCCGTAGGTCCGGGCGATGCCGCGCTGGCGATTCAACCGATGGCGGCCAGCGCAACCCCGGCAGCACCGGCAGCCGGCAGCGGGGCCGTGATTGAGGCGCCGATGGCAGGCAACATTTTGAAAGTCCAGGTTGAAGTGGGCAGCGTCGTTGCCGAAGGCGATGTCGTGGTGATCATGGAAGCGATGAAAATGGAAACCGAAGTGCGCTCCAGAGTCGCCGGCGTGGTCAGCGCCATTAACGTCAAGGAAGGCGGCGCCGTTGCCGGTGGCGATGTGTTGATTTCTTTATAACAAAAACGCATAAATCACGGGACAGCCCATGGAAAATCTCCTTTCACTCTGGCAGAGCACCGGCATTTACAATTTTACCGGCGGCCAGGCCTTCATGATGCTGATCGGCTTCCTGCTGCTGTTCCTGGCCATCAAAAAAGGCTTTGAGCCGTTGCTGTTATTGCCGATCGGCTTTGGCGCCATCCTCAGCAACATTCCGGTGGCCGGTATCGCCGAAGAAGGCGGCATCTTGTACTACCTGTATTACGGCATCAAGCTCGGCATCTTTCCGCTGCTGATCTTCATGGGCGTCGGCGCCATGACCGATTTCGGGCCGATGCTGGCCAACCCCAAGACCCTGCTGCTCGGCGCTGCCGCACAGTTCGGCATCTTCGCCTCGCTGCTGGGCGCACTGGCGCTCAACGTCATCCCGGGCCTGGAGTTCAGCCTGAAGGATGCCGCCGCGATCGGCATCATCGGCGGCGCCGACGGCCCGACCGCGATCTATGTCGCCTCCAAGCTGGCGCCGGATCTGCTCGGCGCGATCGCCGTCGCCGCTTATTCCTACATGGCGCTGGTGCCGCTGATCCAGCCGCCGATCATGCGCGCGCTGACCACCGAAGAGGAACGCAGAATCGACATGCAGCAGTTGCGCGTGGTCAGCCAGACCGAAAAGATCGTCTTCCCGCTGATGCTGCTCACCCTGTGCACCCTGCTGCTGCCGTCAGCGGCGCCGCTGGTCGGCATGTTCGCCTTGGGCAACCTGATGAAACTGCGGCGTGGTGGAACGTCTGAGCCAGACCGCGCAAAACGAGCTGATCAACATCGTCACCATCTTTCTGGGCCTGACGGTCGGCTCGAAACTCAGTGCCGATGCCTTTCTGCAGGTAAAGACCCTGGGCATCCTGGCGCTGGGCGCGATGGCCTTCACGTATCGGCACCGCTGCGGGAGTCATCATGGCCAAGATCATGAACCGGTTCAGCAGCACCCCGATCAACCCGCTGATCGGCGCGGCCGGCGTCTCGGCCGTGCCGATGGCGGCGCGGGTCGCCAACAAGCTCGGCCTGGAAAGCAATCCGCATAACTTCCTGCTCATGCACGCCATGGGGCCTAACGTGGCCGGGGTGATCGGCTCGGCCGTGGCGGCCGGGGTATTGTTGAGTTTGGTTAAATAACCAATTGAAGAGATGAGTCCGGCAGGGCGACTAACTTAGAGCCGCCCTCTCGCTATTGATGTTTATCGCACCACTTGCAGCCTGACTCTGCTGCCTTTCGACTTTCCATCCCAAAATGATGATTTTTTTACGCTTTCCGCTATATTCGTTAAACTCTGCTCCACCACATTCCTCAGCTGGCTAATCAATTTATTCAGCAACACTACTACATCAAAATGCTTTCTGGAAACAGGCAAAGCGTCCATTTTCCGCATAACAGGGTCAATCACCCACACTTGAAAAACAACCTGTCCATACGATGGCAGAGCCCGTCCAGCTACAACAATTTTATTGAAAAACACTTTGATTTTTTGCTCAACTGAATACTGAACAATTTTTAAGTTATTGCCAATTATCCAAGCAACATCATTGACTAAAAAATTAGCGAAGCCATCAACCGTTTTTTTAAAAAACTTTACCGCTTGATCTGGACATTGTTGGACTTTATTCGAGGTGGCATGAATATTCTCATGAATCGCCATTTTTTTTCTGCTTATTAAATCCTTGGATTCAAGAACGATACCCTGAATGGCCTCAATTTGCTGCTGAATTTGCAGTAAATATGGAGTGATTTCGTCGATCCCGTTTTTGATTTGTTCCCGACACTGGTTAATTTTATGTATCGCTTTTTTCAACAGCGATTGTTGAGCGTATGCCAGTTTCGCCTCTAATTCATGAATTTGTGCGTCGCGCTCAACTAAAGATTCCTTTAGCCGGCTGATAGTTTTTTTATTTGACTGCAGCTGTACAGAAAGCTTAGCTACCTGGCCTTCCAACTGGGTTAATTTAGTTAACATGCCCGTTTTGTTACTGCTCTTAGACTCCATGCCGCCCCCCTCTTATTTGATTGTTTATATTTATTATTTATCCTCAAACAAAGTCATTCATATCAAGCAAAGCCATTAAAGTCAAGGGAAAAACTGTTACACATTTTACAAAAAAATAACCTCCGCATCGGTTTATTCTTCCCGCAAGTTAAATACCCAACTTTTTACCAGCATTTTGGGGCCAAAAAATCTTGCTTATTTCTCACCGATATTCAGGTCAAAAAGGTTAATCGCTGCTCTACCTGCACAAGAGTCCATTTGATTACTCTTACCATGTTACCAGCTTGACTCAGGGTAACTTGCTCACTTCTGGAAGTTTACTGTAATCAACGCCAACACTGATAATCAAACTACTTGCCTCTTCGATATTCATTTCTGACTTTATCACTTTTGATTTATCAACAATCACTGTAAACCCGGATGTTGGGTTGGGTGATGTAGGAATAAACAACACGTATTTATCATCGTATCGGTTAGTAACATAAGCGGCCATCCAAACGCCCTCTTTTGGGTATTCAACGTAAACCACTTCCTTGGCAATTGCCTGGTTATGCGATGAAAACATGTTAATAACTTTTTTAAGCACCCTGTAAACAGTGTTCAGGAATGGAATTCTCTCGATAATATAATCGATAGCTGCAATAGCCCAGAAACGGCCTTCTTTGACCATCTTGTAGCCTATCGAAATCAGAATGATAAAACTGACTGCAAAAACCAGAATGGTATACCAATAATTATCTGCATAGCCGTAAACCATTTCAAACAGATCGGCGACCCTGTCCCTTACAAAAAGCATAATTTGCAGGATAACCACTATAGGAATAACCGCTAAAATGCCGATCAGGAAATAGTTCAATAGCTTTTTAATCAACTCTTTCATTTTTTCTCCGTTGTTATAACGATTTTATTGTTAATAATGAAGGCTGAAGCAATCAATCGTCAACGCTATCCATGCAGAATTTAACTGCAAACACGTTTAATCGGAAAATGACAGCTAAAACAACTGCCTTTGCCTAATTCGCTGGCGATATTCAAGCGGGCATCGTGCCGCATCAGCACATGTTTGACGATAGCCAGACCTAGCCCGGTGCCATTCACTTTTTTGATACGCTTGATTTCAAACCGGTAAAACCGCTCGGTGACTCGGGGAATATCCGCTTTTGCAATACCTTCGCCCTGATCTTCAACAGCCAGCACTATAGTCTCTTTGTCTTGATACCAGCGCACTTTTACCACCGAATCTTCCGGCGAATATTTGAGTGCATTGCCCAATAAATTAGTGAACGCGCTACGCAATTCTTGCTCTTCGCCAACAATATGCACATCTGTTTCCAGGGTTAATTCGATCCGTCTTGAAGCATTTTCAAGGGTATCGCCTTCTTTGCAAATCTGGCTTAATAACGCGGGTACATCGACACACTGTGATTTTTTCTGTTGTGTTTCCAGACGAGTCAGCAATAACAAATCATCAACAAGATGCTGCATACGCTCGGTTTGTCCCTGCATTTGCTGGAACGAACTGGTTAATAACGGTGAATGCCCATCATCCATATCCTGCAAGGTTTCCAGATAACCTTTTAACACGGTCAATGGCGTTCTGAGTTCATGGGATACATTCGCCACAAAATCCTTACGCATCCGTTCCATTTTTTTCAGTTGCGTGACATCTTGCGCCAATAACAATCGCAGCCCTGCGCCATAGGGTACAATCCGCACTTCCAGGGTAATGCGATTATCGACAGGCGACGGTAAAATGACTGATTCTTTGTAATTTCCGGACTTGAGATAACGGATAAACTCGGGAAAACGAATAAGATTGGGAATACGCTGACCTTTATCGGATTGCTGCAAACCAAAAACTTCTCTTGCGGCTTTATTGGCCCATTCAATCTCATCATGGACACCCAAAACAACGGCTGCATCAGGTAAAGCTTCGGTGGATTGGCGAAACTGGTCAATCATTTTGCCCAGTTTCTTTTTGCGGCGTTTTTCATTCTTTTTAATGCGATAAACATGGTAATAAATTTCTTCCCAAATACCGGTCGTTTTAGGATATTTGCTTCTCCCACCGGTACTTATCCATTTTTCAAAGCGGCTAATCTGAACTACTTGCCGCATTATGATGCCCAGCATCAGCAAGAACAGTAACGGTAGAAAAAGCCCGGTTATTCCACCTACAATCGTCGTCGCCAACAATAGCAAAAGTACTGTATTTATCTCTTTTTGCCAGACACCCATACGTGCTTAATCCACCAATGAAAACCGGTAACCAAAACCACGCACGGTTTGCACTAAATCTTCACGCACCGTATTCCTCAAGAATTTTTCTCAGACGGCGAATATGCACATCAATCGTGCGTTCCTCAATATAGACGCTGCGCCCCCAAACCTGATCCAGCAATTGAGTGCGGCTGTAAACCTTATCGGGATGGGTCATAAAAAAATGCATTAACCGGAATTCGGTGGGACTCACTTCCAGTTGCTTATCGCCGATGCTGAGCCGGTGCTGTTCGGTATCCAGCATTAAATCACCCAGGGTAATTTGCGCCTGACCCTGTATTTTTCCGCTTCTGCGCAAAACAGCACGAATACGCGCCACTAACTCTTTGGGTGAAAAGGGCTTGGTCATATAGTCGTCAGCGCCAATTTCAAGGCCTCTGACTTTATCCTCTTCTTCACCGCGTGCCGTCAGTAATATAATAGGAGTATCTCGATAAATCGGTTCTTTCTTCAAGCGTCTGGCCCATTCGACACCACTGATTCCTGGCAACATCCAGTCCAGCAGAATCAAATCCGGCAGGCTGTCATCCAGGACTTTCTGCGCGTCTTCCGCATCGGCGGCTGCAATTGGCACTAAAGCCGGCCTGCTCAAGAACCATCATTAACATTTCTCTGATAGCATCTTCATCTTCAACAACGAGAATAGTAAAACTAGACATAATTAATTTATTGAAAGATGGAAACCGTGTATTGTAACAAAGCGCATGTTACCCTTTTATGACACAAAGGGCTTACAAATAAAAAGATTCAAGGCAAAAAGCTACTACTACGCTCGCTGATCTTAAATCTGATCTATACCCTCTTATAAAATAAAGCTCTATGCAATATCAAACAAAACGTTGCATTCGGTCTCTAAAGCGCCATCAACAACACAGGAACTTCTAAAGTAAGCCAGCAATCGTACTGTGCACGGAATCTTCATGCCTCATCTAAACAACCCTTATAAGATTCAATGCGTTAATTCTATAATTTCTCTCAAAAGACTGTACTTTTATTCATATTATATTCATAGTTGCAGACTGATACTTGATAAGCAGTTAAAGCATCATCGTAATTTTAAAAATATGTTTAAAAAGAACCTTTTTTATCAACAATAAAAATGAGGAGATCGATTATGAGCATGTTGAACGAATTTAAAGAATTTGCTGTCAAAGGCAATGCTGTCGACATGGCCGTCGGTATAATTATCGGCGCTGCTTTTGGCAAGATAATTTCATCCCTTGTTGCTGATGTCATTATGCCACCAATCGGAGTACTAATCGGAGGGGTAGACTTTACCAAACTGGCACTAACCATGAAAGAAGCCGTTGGAGATGCACCTGCCGTAACACTTAACTATGGAAACTTTATTCAGTCTATAGTTGATTTTACCATCATTGCCTTTGCCATTTTCATGGCGGTAAAGATTATCAATAATCTCAAGAAAAAAGAGGCTGAGGTTGCTCCAGAACCGTCTAAGGAAGAACTATTGCTGACCGAAATCCGGGATTTACTCAAAGCAGGAAAATGAATTTTTACCAATTTTTCGTTTTACGCACAATTCCTTCTAGCTTCAATCAATACATCAATGGTGATCACAATGAAACATTTATATAAATCAGCTGCCGCTTTTTTGCTTTTGCTTCCTTTAAGCATGATAAGTTTCGCCGCAGAACCGCAAAAACCGGCCGAGCCGATGAAAGGCATGGGCATGCATCAGGGCATGGGCATGATGGGAATGGGCGGCATGACCGAAGAACAAAAAGATCAACATTTGCGCTCCATGCAAGAACATATGCTAATGATGCATGACCTTTCAAATCAGATTTTGGCGGAGAAAGATCCCGCTAAAAAAGAATCTCTAAAAAAACAACAACTGGAACTCATGAAAGCACATCATGATCAAATGAAGGAACATCACCAACAAAAGATGCAGGAACATAAGAAGTAAATGATTTGAGGGGCGAATCTTATTCGCCCCTCTATTTCAACAGTTATCCCTTCAAAAACCGCAAGCCTTCATTTTCAACATCCACTTTTATGGTGTCGCCGGCAGCAAAATTACCTGCCAGTATCTCTTGCGCCAGCGGATTTTCCAGCTGTTGCTGTATCGCACGTTTCATCGGTCTGGCGCCGTAAACCGGATCAAATCCTGCTTCGCCCAATAAATCCAGGGCTTGATCAGTGATTTCAAAGCCGATTTCCCTGTCCAGCAAACGTTTACGCAGTAACTCAATTTGAATGTCCGGAGATGGCTCTGATTTGTTCACGTCCCAACGGATGGAAAACCACGGCCTCGTCGATCCGGTTGATAAACTCGGGCCGGAAATTCTGGCTGACTTTTTCCATCACAGCCGCTTTCATTACCGGGTAATAGCGCTTCACCTGCCAGCTCCTGAATAATGTCAGAACCCAGATTTGACGTCATCACGATAACCGTATTTCTAAAATCAACGGTTCTGCCCTGACCATCGGTCAAGCGACCATCATCCAGCACCTGCAACAAAATATTGAAGACATCAGGATGCGCTTTTTCAATTTCATCCATCAAAATAACCGAATACGGTTTACGTCTGACCAGCTTCGGTTAAATAACCGCCTTCTTCATAGCCCACATAACCGGAGGCGCGCCAATCAGACGAGCGACGGAATGTTTTTCCATAAATTCGGACATATCGATACGCACCATCGCATCGACGGTATCAAACATAAATTCTGCCAGGGCTTTGCACAATTCGGTTTTACCCACACCGGTCGGGCCCAGGAATAAAAATGAACCATTGGGTCGATTGGGATCGGATAATCCGGCTCTGGAACGGCGTATGGCATTGCTGACCGCTTTAAGCGCTTCATCCTGCCCGACGACCCGTTTACTCAAGTGCTTCTTCCATGTGCAATAATTTTTCACGCTCGCCTTCCATCATTTTGGAGACTGGAATGCCCGTCCATTTTGAGACCACTTCGGCAATTTCTTCTTCGGTGACTTTATTGCGCAACAAGGTCATTTTCTGGCGTTTCAGCTGGACGCTGCCATCGTCAGTTGCTTTTCCAGTGCGGGAATAATGCCGTATTGCAATTCAGACATGCCGCGCCAAATCATTAGCACGACTTGCCGCTTCCAGTTCGGTTCTGGCATGCTCCAGCTTTTCTTTAATCGATGCTGAACCTTGCAATGAGGCTTTTTCCGCTTTCCAGATTTCTTCCAGATCAGAATATTCTTTTTCCAGCTCGGCAATTTCTTCTTCCAGAATTTCCAGGCGTTTTTTGGAGGCGGCATCGGCTTCTTTTTTCAGCGCTACCTGTTCAATTTTTAATTGAATCAAACGCCGGTACAACCTATCCATCTCTTCCGGTTTGGAATCGATTTCCATGCGAATGCGGCTGGCCGCTTCATCGATCAGGTCAATGGCTTTATCCGGCAATTGCCGATCGGCAATATAACGGTATGATAAGGTTGCCGCCGCAACAATGGCCGGATCAGTAATATCAACGCCGTGATGCACTTCGTATTTTTCTTTCAAGCCACGCAGAATTGCGATGGTATCTTCAACGGATGGTTCATCAACCAACACTTTCTGGAAACGACGTTCCAGTGCGGCATCTTTTTCGACATATTTGCGATATTCATCCAGCGTGGTCGCACCTACGCAATGCAATTCGCCGCGCGCCAGGGCCGGTTTCAGCATATTGCCGGCATCCATTGCGCCTTCAGCCTTGCCCGCGCCGACCATGGTGTGCAGTTCATCAATAAACAGAATCACCTGACCTTCCTGTTTGGCAAGATCATTTAAAACAGCTTTCAAGCGTTCTTCAAATTCACCGCGAAATTTGGCGCCGGCAATCAATGCCGCCATATCCAAAGCCAACACCCGCTTGCCTTTGATACCTTCCGGCACTTCGCCATTAACGATACGTTGCGCCAGACCTTCAACAATCGCCGTTTTACCTACACCGGGCTCACCGATTAACACCGGATTGTTTTTGGTGCGGCGTTGTAACACCTGAATCGTGCGACGGATTTCATCATCCCGTGCCGATGACGGGATCAAGTTTGCCTTGTTCCGCGCGTTCGGTCAGATCGATGGTGTATTTATTCAACGCCTGACGCTGATCTTCAGCATTGGGATCATCCACCGCCTGCACCGCCGCGCATTTTGTCAATCGCTTTTTCGACATGTCTGTCTTAGCTGACACCGGCTTTTTTGAGCAGGTCATTCAAAAAACCTTTTTCGTCACAAGCGGCCAATAAAAACAATTCGCTGGAGATGAATTTATCGTTGCGCTTTTGGGCCAATTTATCGGTTAAATTCAGCAGCCTGTGATAATTCATTGGAAATCTGAACATCACCGCCGGCACCGCTAACGGTGGCGATACGATCCAATTCCTTAACCAGCTCTGTGCGCAGCGTTTGGGTATTGACGCCAATTTGAGCCAGCAACGGCTTGATGCTGCCGCCTTCCTGATCCAGCAATGCCATCATCAGATGAACGGGTTCAATAAATTGATGGTCTTTGCCCAAGGCCAGACTTTGTGCATCAGCCAATGCTGTTTGAAACTTGCTGGTTAATTTATCCATTCGCATGCATGTGCCTCATAAAGGTGTTATTTAAGTTGATACTGACATGGGGGATAACCCCTCCATTTTCAAGCAAACTATTTAAATCCCGCACTTCAGAACACCCGGTCAACAATCGGCAGCTGATAATTTCGATATATTCAGAGCCACTTAACTGGTGTTAATCGAACTGCTTAAAATATGCTAATGACAGTCCCATAAAAAAAACAGTACAATAGGCCGCGTCAGAAAACAGATGTTGAGTTAAGGGATTCCTATGTTGTTAGGTTGTCCGGTTATCAATGTTGTAGTTCTGTGTTAACCGTAAGTTTTTATTTTAGGAGTTTTTCAAAATGGCAACAGGCACTGTAAAGTGGTTTAACAACACTAAAGGTTTTGGTTTTATTGCACCTTCTGATGGTGGCGAAGATGTTTTCGTTCATCATTCCGTTATTCAGGGCGAGGGCTTTAAAACGCTGACTGAAGGCCAAACCGTGACTTTTGACATCGAATCTGGTCCAAAAGGCTTAACTGCCGTTAATGTTTACCCCAAGTAAGGGATAAGCGTTCAGCTTCAAAAAAGGCTCTTGTTATATTGGCAAGAGCCTTTTTTATGCCTTCCAGTTTTGCGAGAAGTATTTTAAAAAGCTATTTTAAAGGACGGCCTTTAGCGTCTTTATTGATATGGCCGGCAAAAAGCAGAACCGCTTCTACAAACCCCCAGAGGGCACCATAGCCAACTGTTGCAGCGGTCACAGCCAGCTGAGCAAGACCGAGCTTATAAAACCCCAAATAAAATCGATGCATCCCTGTAAAGCCTAAAAATAATGCCAACACCGCCGCAACATACTTATATTTAACTGCCTTGGGCGGAGCCAAATAAGCGCCCACCAAGTCAATCTTGCCGCGCTATTGTTCCTTCTGCGTCAAAGTTGACGTCATCACCTGGGTCCGGCGGTACTTGTGCTACCCAATCATCTAAATGAAACGTATAAGAGTTTTCTTCGCTTTTTACTACCCCGGTTTGTGCTATCGGGATCATAACTTTCAATATGTCCAATCATCTATTTACCTTAAATCAATCATTCTGCAAACGCACCGCCAACACATCACAAGTAGCATGATGCAGCACCCCATTAGCGGTCGAGCCAAGTAACAAAGCCAATCCATGTCGACCATGTGAGCCGACTACAATTAAATCCACCTTGTTTTCTTCTGCAACCCTGATTATTTCCAGTTTGGGGCTGCCCATTTCCAGCCATAGACTATCTTCAGTAACACCCAGCTTTTCAGCCAGTTTAGCCAGTCTCTTTTTTGCCGCCGCCATCAACTCAGCAGTTAAATCCATATTAAAAGGAATATCCGTCCCATAAGCCGGCATCGGTAATCGGCAAACTATCCACCACGTGAATAATACTCAGTTTTGCCTGATATTTTATAGCCATATCTCTTCGCTCTGTTTGCAACGGCTTCACAGTGTTCGTAAAAATCCACCGCCAATAATATATGTTTATAGTTTTCCATGACTCCCTCTCTATTTAACGCCGGCAACTTCAGGAAACAATAAAGCCATCACCTGATAAGATCCCAGTAGATATAAAAACGCCAGACCTAAACTAAAACTTAGGCTTTTCTCCAGCGCATTGCGAATAATATGCCCGATAACCGCCCAATGCCAGCCAATTAAACCCAAGCATTACCAAAAACACCAATAATCCACCTTGCCCGGTCTCCATTGAGGCCATTCCGGGCAGGGCAAAAAAACTGATCAGCGCATCCGTACCTAATACGGCGGATAGTGCCTGATAAAACCGCCCCAGCTTTCGAGCAAGATATAATATAATCCAGACAAAATCCGACACCAGAAAAATGTCGACAAAGACCTGTAATAAAGCACATTAAGCCAATCAAAATGGATGCTTAACATTAATACCCGGATACCGACATAAACAACTCACAATAGCCGCAACAGCCATACAGAATACGGCAAATCCTGAGGCCCTTTTTTAAACAGGCAAATATCAAATAATAGCTTTATGATGTCAAACATTAATTTACCTTACTTTTATCACGATGTTAAAAGACTTTTGCTCGATTACTTGTGCCTCAGTTAGCGTTTTCAATTTTTCTTCTGCTTCCATCCACGCCGTTTCCGCTTCATCCAGCGCCTTATCGACTTGCACCTTTCTTTCCAGTCAGCTGTTTTAAACGCGCTTTTTCTGATTCGTCATAAATCGCAGGATCCGCCAATTGATGCTCCAACTGCCGTTGTTCATTATGATATTTTTCAACGGCCATTTCCGCTTTTTTCAGCGCATCAAACAAAGGTTTATGTTTTTGCCTGCGTTCTGCATCCAGCTTTCTTTGGTCTTTGCGTGATACCGTTGGTGCAACCTCATCGACAGTTTTTTCATCGCCTTTTTTCTGTTCGGCCAACCATAGTCGGTAATCGTCAAGATCACCATCAAAGGGCTGTACTTTGCCACCCGCGACTAATAATAACTGATCTGTAACCGAGCGCAATAAATGCCGGTCATGTGATACCACCACGATAGCGCCCTGGTAGTCCTGCAACGCCACACTCAAGGCATGGCGCATTTCCAGATCCAAATGGTTAGTCGGCTCATCCAGCAGCAACAGATTAGGGTTTTGATAAACCAGCAACGCTAATACCAAACGCGCTTTTTCACCACCGGAAAACGGTTTTACCACTTCTAAAACCTTGTCGCCCTGAAAATCAAAACCGCCCAAAAAATTGCGTAAATCTTTTTCAGTTGCCTGCTTGTCTATCTTTTGCAAATGCCATAAAGGACTTTCATCAAGCTGCAATTGTTCCAGTTGATGCTGGGCAAAATAACCGATTTTTAAGGCTTCGGCTTCCTGTCTTTTGCCCGATAACGGCAACATTTCACCTGCCAGCACTTTAATTAAACTGGATTTACCCGCGCCGTTTGGCCCCAATAGCCCGATACGATCACCCGGCGAAATCGATAATCCCGCCTGTTTAATCACGCAGGTTTGCCCATAGCCTATATCAACTTTATCCAACGTCAATAAGGGATTAGGCATTTTCCCCGGTTTGGCAAAACTGAAATCAAACGGCGAATCCACATGCGCCATCGCAATCAATTCCATGCGTTCCAGGGCTTTGATACGGCTTTGCGCTTGCCGCGCTTTCGTGGCTTGCGCTTTAAACCGGTCAACAAAGCTTTGAATATGGGCAATTTCGCGTTGTTGCTTCTGGTAAGCCGATTGTTGTTGCGCCAGTTTCTCGGCACGCATTTTTTCAAATGCGGAATAGTTGCCGGTATAGATTTCGGCTTTATTCTGCTCGATATGCACGATGTGATCGGTGATGGTATCGAGAAAATCACGATCATGAGAAATCAACAATAAGGTGCCGGGATATTTGCATAACCAGTCTTGCAGCCAGATAACGGCATCCAGATCCAGATGGTTAGTCGGTTCATCCAGCAGCAACACATCGGAACGGCACATCAATGCTTGAGCCAGATTAAGACGCATACGCCAACCGCCGGAAAACGAATTGACGGCATTCTGCTCCTGATCCGCAGTAAAACCCAAACCGTTCATTAACCGGGATGCTCTGGCCTGAGCCGTATAACCGCCAATGGTATCCAAAGCGGCGTGTAATTCGGCCTGTTTCAAGCCGTCGTCGGTTTGTTCGGCGAGCTTTAACTGCTTTTGTAAACGTCTTAATTCCTGGTCGCCATCAATGACATAATCAATAGCAGAACTGGAAACAGCGGGCGTTTCCTGGGCAACATGAGCGATTTCCAGATTCGGCGGCATCGAAAAATCGCCTTCATCCAAATGCAGCTCATTTTTGACCAGCGCAAATAAACTGGATTTACCCGCGCCATTCGCACCGGTAAAACCGACTTTTTGGCCTTTGTGAATGGTGAAAGAAGAGTTGGCAAACAACACCCGCGCGCCACGGCGCAGGGCTATATTTTTAAAATTTAGCATGAGAGTACAGCCTAAAATAGGCTAAATAAAGGAGGGGAAAAACAAATAAGACCATTGCAAATCTATATCACCACGAAGCTCACGAACAACTGAGCTCCGTGGTAAAAACAGGTCGAGTAAATCAATAAAATCCGTAACTATGCCAAATTGAAGTATAAAGACAGAATCTCAAGCAGCACGCTCAATCATCTTTTCCGCCTGCTCGGCAAACTGCTCAAGATTGCCTTTTTTTACCTTATCTACCGGAATAACCAGCGCTGTGCTCAAATCGATATAGATATAAACATAGCGTTTGCCATATTCCACCCTGACCAAATCTGCCCACGCCATTTTATTTTTGCCGCTGGGTGATTTCTCCAGCAGATAATTGGGATTTGCCGGATCTATGCTCAAGGTATAAGTACCGAACATATTGCTTTTTTCTTTAGTGGTATAGTTTTTAAGGATTTGCCGGCGCAAATCCAGCATCATGATTTTGGGTGACACCAAGGCCCAGAGAGCCGCCATAACGATGATGTATGCCGATGATTTCGTATCACCATAATAAAAATAATAAAAACCGCCGATAAGCCCCATGACACCCGGCACTATCCAGCGATTTTTTTTTATGTTGTGTTGTATCTCTTCATTTCTCATGAACTGTATTTCATTAAAATGAATTAAATCTTCTTCGCCAAATTCGTATTCTATTTCAAACATGATTCTTGATCTTTTTAAGGTTTAAAAAATTTCTAGTGCATTTTTATTTTGGTATAAACACTGCGTCTGAAGGCATTGGAAAGCGTCAACATGGCCGTTCTGAAATAGCCATGGATGGCCACCTGATGCATCTTATAAAGGGACAGATAAACCACTTTGGCAATAAATCCGCCGATACTCACCGTACCCATCAAATTGCCCATCAAATTTCCGACCGTGGTGTATTTGCCCAAGGAAACCAGCGAGCCGTAATCATAATAAACGAAATTCACCAGACGGCGGCCTTTTAAGCGATTGACAATGGATTTGCATAAAGTGGATGCCTGCTGATGCGCCGCTTGCGCTCTGGGAGGCACATTGCCGTTATGACCCTGCCAAACACAAGCCGCACAATCGCCCATTGCAAAAATATCATCGTCATTGGTTTTTAAGGTGCTATCCACCACCAACTGATTGATATGGTTGGTTTCCAGGCCATCCAGATTTTTCATCCAATCCGGCGCTTTAATACCTGCCGCCCAGACTTTCAGGTCGGCTTCAATGAATTCACCATCATGGGTGGTGATGCCTTCTTTGGTTATTTCGGTCACGCGCCGGCCCATTTTAAGGTCAACACCCAGACTGACGAGTTGCTGTTGCGTGGCGGTCGCCAACTTAATGGGTAAAGCCGGTAACAATTGGGTTGCCGCTTCAATAATGGTCAGTTTCACAGTACTCTTCTCATTCAAGCCGTAAATCGCCAGCAGATTGGTCACCTCGTGCAATTGTGCCGCTAACTCAACACCCGTAGCACCTGCTCCGACAATGGCGATAGACAATGGCTTAACTTCCGGCCTGTCTTTACCTATATAACTTTTAATATAGGATTCAAACAATTGCTTTTGAAATTTAAAAGCCTGTGAAGTGGTATCCAGAAACAGGCAATGTTCTGCGACACCCTTGATATTAAACGTATTACTGACGCTGCCAACAGACATGACCAGGGTATCGTAACTAAAGGTACGCCCCGGGATAAGCTCTTCGCCGCTGTCACTCAGCGTAGGACTGACATAAATTTCCTTTTTCTTTCTATCCAGGCCTTCCATTTTGCCTAGTCTGAAACGGAAATGATTGCGATGCGCCTGAGGCAGATATTCAACCTGTTCGGATTCATCCAACGTACCTGCGGCCACTTCGTGCAACAATGGCTTCCAGATATGCGTCGATGACGCATCAATCAACGTGACTTCGGCCAGGCCTTTTTTGCCTAATTTCTTACCTAAACTGGTAGCCAGCTCAAGACCTGCCGCCCCGCCGCCAACAATCACTATTTTATGTTTTTCGTTATTCTTTTCAGCCATTGCCACCTCCCTAAAAAAATATTTTTTCGTACTATAGCATTATATTGAATCAATCTTGCCTGGTTTTCCCCGCAAGCTGTTTTTCAATCAATTTATCGTAAGGGACTGCTCAAATGCCGCAGCCTTAAGCCGGTCAGCATTAATGTCGCCGTGTAAATTGCACCCCCTATACCTATCCATTTCGCCAGATTAATGACTCGCTCCAAAGAGCTCCACTGATTCCACCAGTCCGCATCAACGAAATAATATAGCCCTGCCGACATTGCTCCGCTTGCCAGTGATACCCGAATAAAAAATAACAGCCATCCATTTACCGGCTTATAGACATTTTCTTTATAATCCGACAGCTCGGTAACAAAAGCATATGCAAAAGCGCCTTCTGCAAATAAGCGCCGAAAAAAATTAGGTATTTTGAAAGCAACAAAAAATGCATCTGTTGCCAAATCAACATCAACAATTCGTGCTATCAGCATATCCCGGACAAACTCCAGAATACGCGAAATCATGGTCATACCGCCAACAACTGCAGTTGATTTTAAAAGCTGCCCGCTCAACGATTATCCTTTAAACTACACGTTAAAAAATTTGACAATCATATCATTTATAATGATAATTAGCGGTCTAATTAACTTACATGGCAAGAATCGAGAAACTATGGCTAATACAGCACAAGCTAAAAAGCGTGCGCGACAAGCGGAAAAAAGCCGTATTCGCAACGCAGGACAACGTAGCAACTTACGCACATTCATAAAAAAAGTTATCGCTGCAGTTAGATCTGGCGACAAAGAAAAAGCGCAAGCGGCCTACAACACTGCAGTTCCTATTATCGATTCTGCAGTAAACAAAGGCATTATTCACAAAAATAAAGCCTCACGCAGCAAAAGCAGACTGAATTTAAAAGTAAAATCTATCGCTTAAGCCATAGTATTACTCAATAAAAAAGGCCGGACTCATTGAGTCACGGCCTTTTTTATTGCTTATCATTCAGCTAAATCAACACCATATTATCCCGGTGTATCATTTCCGAATCATCCGCATAACCCAGAATTTCTTCAAATTCAGAACTGCTTCTTGCCTGCTATTAATTGGGCATCAGCACTGCCATAATTGATCAGTCCACGGGCAATCTCCAGGCCGCTTTCATCCACGCAGGACACCAACTCGCCGCGCTCAAACTGACCTGATACCGATTTAACACCGACAGCCAGCAGGCTTTTACCGTCACTTTTCAACACCCTGACCGCGCCCGCATCCAGAACCAAATGCCCTTTAACCTGCAACTGCCCGGCAAGCCAGCGTTTTCTTGCAACCAAAGGTTCTATATCCGGCAAAAAATAAGTGCCCAGATCAACGCCGGAAATTACCTTAGTAATCACATCATCAACAGCACCCGCAGCAATGACCGTTGCCGCACCTGACCGGGCCGCCAATCGCGCTGCACGCACTTTGGTGTACATGCCGCCCCGGCCCAGGCCGCTACGACTGTCACCCGCCATTTTTTCCAGTCGATCATCGTTAACACTGATTTCGGAAATTAATTGTCGCATCGGGATACAAGCCGGGATCTCCGGTAAACAAGCCTTTTTGATCGGTCAGAATGATCAACAACTCAGCTTCAACCAGATTGGCAACCAATGCCGCCAAGGTATCATTATCACCAAAGCGGATTTCTTCAGTGGCAACGGCATCATTTTCATTAATAACCGGCACTACGCCAAACTTAAGCAAGGTCAGCAAGGTGCTGCGGGCATTCAAATAACGCTGCCTGTCAGACAAGTCATCATGCGTCAGCAATACCTGCGCCGCATGCAAACCATGTTGCTGAAAATTATCATCAAAAACCCGCACCAGGCCCATTTGACCCACTGACGCTGCCGCCTGCAACTCATGCAAGGTCTTTGGCCTTACTTTCAAACCCAAACGGCTCATGCCCTCAGCCACTGAACCCGAGGAAACCAGCACCACATCAATTGACTGCTGTCTTAAACCGGCCATTTGCTTAACCCAGGCAGTGATGGCGGCTTTATCAAGCCCTTGCCCACCTTTAGTCAGTAAAGCGCTGCCTATCTTTACAACAACTCGCTTAACTTTTGCAAAATCATTCCTGCTCACTGTCTTTCCGCCGCTGTTCTTCCAAAAAGTTCATGATGGCAAACATTAACTCTCTCGTACCATCGCCATTAATTGCCGCGATTTTAAAAACAGGGGCAGTCCAGCCCAATTCATCAACAATCGCCTGACAATGTTCATCCACTTCTTCAGCCGGCAATCGGTCAATTTTATTAAGCACCAGCCAACGCGGCTTATTGGCCAATTCATCACTCCATTTCTCGACTTCATGAATAATTTTCCTGGCCGCCTGTACCGGCGTATCCATGCTCTCGTAAGGCTTGACATCAATCAGATGCAACAATAATCCTGTGCGCGACAAATGCTTAAGAAACTGCAAGCCCAGTCCGGCACCTTCCGCCGCGCCTTCAATAACGCCTGGAATATCGGCAATTACAAAACTGCGCAAATCATCAACGCTGACCACACCCAAATTTGGGTGCAAGGTGGTAAAAGGATAATCGGCAACTTTAGGTGTTGCTGATGATACTGCGCGTATCAAGCTGGATTTACCTGCGTTAGGCATTCCCAACAAGCCGACATCGGCAATTAAAGTCAGCTCCAGAATTAAGTACGCGATGCTCGCCTTCAGTGCCTTTACTGGCTTTCTGCGGCGCTCTGTTAATACTGCTTTTAAAGCGGGTGTTGCCCAGACCATGAAAACCGCCTTTAGCAACCAGTAGCGTTTCGCCAATTTTAGTTAAATCACCGATGACTTCGCCGGTTTCCGCATCAGACACTTTTGTTCCGAGCGGCACCGGCACATAACAATCGTCGCCCTTTCTACCCGTGCAATTGCGACTCATGCCATTTTGTCCGCGCTGAGCTCTATGCACAGCATGATACCGAAAATCCACCAGGGTATTCACATTCTCCACTGCAATCAGATAGACACTGCCGCCATCACCGCCATCGCCGCCATCCGGGCCACCCATGGGAATATATTTCTCACGCCGAAAGCCAATGGTGCCATTACCACCATCACCCGCCTCTACACGAACTTCCGCCTCGTCAACAAATCTCATAACTTACACGCCGCCACACTTAAAAACCAACCGATAAAAACAAAAAAAGCCCCACCATGAAGGGCGGAGCTTTTTTAAAGCTGCCGGATTACACTATGCTAACCCGACCTACTATAACTGCTAATGCAGCTATAAGTTTTATGCAGCAACAATACTGATAAATTTACGGCTTTTAGGCCCTTTAACCTGAAAAACCACTTTACCGTCTGCGGTAGCAAACAAGGTATGATCTTTTCCGCAACCTACATTATCACCAGCGTGAAATTGGGTTCCACGTTGACGAACAATTATATTTCCCGCTATTACACTCTCACCACCGAAACGCTTGACACCCAATCGTTTTGCATTAGAGTCGCGTCCGTTACGAGTACTACCACCAGCTTTCTTATGAGCCATCTGTAACTCCTATATCTTAAGCAGAAATGCCAGTAATCTGGATTTCTGTATAGTATTGACGATGCCCCATTTGTTTCATATGGTGCTTACGTCTTCTGAATTTAATAATTTTGATTTTTTCATGTCTACCTTGAGACAGGACAGTCGCTGTAACTTTGCCGCCTTCAACAAAAGGCAGACCGACTTTAACAGCATCATCTGTTTGAATCATCAGCACTTTATCAAATTCAATGCTGTCGCCTGTGCCCAGCTCCAGTTTTTCTATTTTTAAGTAAGTACCTTCTTCAACGCGGTACTGTTTACCACCTGTTTGAATTACCGCATACATCTGCGCAAGCTCCATCAAGCATTAATCTGTTAAAAGTGAACAAATAATTATATTTTTAAACCTGAAGTCAAGTCAAATCAAAATTTATTCCATCCCCATAAACCTCTATTCACGAGATAGCATAAGAAAGCTATTGACACCAATATACTATTATTCAATAGCATGGGCAGTTAGCTTTCTATTGGGTTATAATAACTGTAATAAACTTGTATTTTTATAGTTATCACTATGAAAAATAACCAAAACTTACACTCTTAGCACTAAATCAATGGTATCGCACTCACAATCACCCTCGAACACACCACGGCATCCATTGATTTTGATTCAATCAAGAATTTAACCGCCACCGAAGCCAAAGCTGTCGATCAGCTTATTATTAACGAGTTAAGTTCCGATGTTATTCTCATCAACCAGATGGGGCATTATATCGTCGGCAACGGCGGCAAACGATTACGCCCCATGCTGCTGTTGCTTGCAGCCAAGGCACTAGGGAGAAGTAAACGACAACCACCTGATACTTGCTGCTGTCATTGAGTTTATTCACACTGCGACACTGCTGCATGATGATGTTGTCGACGAGTCAGATCTTCAGGCGCGGCAAAGAATCCGCCAATGCAGTCTGGGGTAACGCTGCCAGCGTATTAGTGGGCGATTACCTGTATTCCAGCGCTTTTGAAATGATGGTACGTACCGGCAATATGCGGGTTATGGAAATCCTTTCAAAAACCACAACCGCCATTGCCGAAGGCGAAGTCTTGCAGCTGTTAAATTGCAACAATCCAGAAACTACAGAAGCAAAATATCTCGAAGTTATTGCCAGAAAAACAGCCATTTTATTCAGCGCCGCTACAAGATTAAGCGCCGTTATAGCCGGCGCATCTGCTGAAACAGAAGAAGGCCTGGCGCAGTACGGACAACACCTCGGCATTGCTTTTCAATTGATTGATGATGCACTCGATTACAAAGCCAGCCAAGGAAGACCTGGGCAAAAACCTCGGTGACGACCTTGCCGAAGGCAAACCGACCTTGCCCTTGATTTACGCCATTCAAAAAGGCAATGAAAGTGAAGCAAAAATAATTATTGATGCCATTAAAAATGGCAATCGTGATGCCTTCAATGAAGTTTACGCAATCGTGCAAAGCACTCAAGCCATTGACTTACACAGAACAACGCGCAGACGAAGAAGCCGAGAAAGCCATCAATGCACTGAGCGTCTTGCCTGCTTCCGAATACAAAGAAGCCTTGACTTTATTGGCAAAATTTTCTGTTCAGAGAAATTACTGAGGTAAAACATCAGGGTGTAGCATATTTGGGTTAAATTTATCAACCAAACCGGTAATTCTCTCAACTTTTTGCCTGACTGTCGCAGCAAAAACCGCCTCATCGGCAACCAGCCTGACTGTTTTCTTTGCTCTGGTAATTGCCGTGTACAGCAATTCTTTTGTTAATACCGGATTGATGGCTTCGGGAAGAACGATTAACACTTCCTCAAATTCAGAGCCCTGGCTTTTGTGTATGGTCATCGCAAACACAGTCTCGCAATGCGGCACACGAGCGGGCAAATATTTTTTGACACTGCCGTCCGCGCGTTGAAAAAACACCATTAACTTTCCGCCCTGTTCTTTATCCGGCATACAAATTCCGATATCGCCATTATAAAGATGCAAGGCTGCGTTATTTTGCGTGACCATAACCGGACGACCTGAATACCATAAGCCCGGACAAATTGATGAGCTTTTGCCCGAACAAGCTTTTGTTCAACCCGATAATTAATGTCGGCTAACGCTATTTTTCCCCTCGCCGGTTAGAACACAACACCTGAAAGCGGCTGAAAGCACGGTAAATCTCATCAAATCCGGCTCCGGCTTTAATCAGCCGCAAATAATCCGCTTGTTGCGCGGCCACATAATCGACTAGATCCTGATCCAGCATCGCAATATTTTCATTACCCTCGTGCAAAATCTGCCAGGCAACATCTTCCTGCTGAAGATTGACCGCTACCGCCAGCTTTTTTATAGTTTCATCAAACCGGTGTGATTTCTTCAGCTCCAGCGTATGTTCCGGCAATGCCGTCGTTAAATCCGCCAATACAGCACCCGATTCAACCGAAGCCAGTTGATCCTTATCACCCAGCAAAATCAATCGGGCTCCAGGCTTTAAAGCATCAAGCAATTTGCTCATCAACGCCAAATCAACCATTGATGCCTCATCAACCACGACCAGATCATAAACCAATGGCTTATCTGCATCATGGCGAAAATAGGGTGATGGCGGCTTTGCGCCTAATAACCGGTGCAAGGTTGTCACGGTTTCCGGAATGTGCGTTTTTATCGTTTCCGAACACGGCAGCGCGGCCTTGTTAAAACCAATGGATTCCTGAAGACGCATCGCCGCTTTTCCGGTCGGCGCAGCCAAGGCAATATGCAGCGGTTGCTCTGCCAATTCCTGCAACAAGGCCAGAATCTTGACCACTGTCGTGGTTTTACCCGTTCCCGGCCCGCCGGTAATGATACTGAATGACTGTTTGACCGCCATGTTCTGCCGCTTCGCGCTGCCAGTCGGTTTCACCTGCAGCTAGTGCCAAAATACTTGTCAAACAGTGCGTAGGGTCAGCAGCGATCTTCTGTCCACGCGATTCCGACTTAACTTGGATCATCGCCTTAATCTGCATCGCCAGACGATTTTCATAAAACCAGTAACGATGCAGATACAAGCGATCCTGCTCAACAACCAAAGGCAACGTGGCTCCGTTCTGCTGATTCCAGACAGGGAATGCGACACCGCCAGCCCCGATGCAAGCACCAATGCCCGTGCTTTCTCATCCAGTTGGATACAACTGTGTCCCTGGCTTTGTTCATACGACACGGACATCACGATGTTTTCAAAGGCCTGTTTTTGCGCTGCATCAAGCGTTGTTCGCTCACTCAGAAAACGGGCGAAAGCAACATCCACCCGACTAAATGATCTGTCTTCGGCTTGCACTCCTGCATCGTCTAGCACTGACCACCTCCAAACAACGCAGCCAACGCCTCGACCCTCTCCAAGTCAGGCCTATCCTGATAAACTCCGCTCATAGCCAACTCCGGCTGCATGCCGCGCACGAACAAATATCGCACACCGCCAAAATGCGTTTCATAGTCGTAATCGGGCAAGCGTGTCTGTAAATAGCGATGCAGCACCAGCGGTATAAATCCAGTATTGCAGTCCGTAATTATGCTCGCGCATGGCATGGATCAAGGTCTCGTAACCGTAATCCGGCAAACCGTTGGTTTTATAGTCCATCACATAATAGCGGCCATTATATTCACAGATAAGGTCTATAAAACCGGTGAGATAGCCGCACATTTGCTTGGCAGTCAGGGCTTGAAAAGCAGGGGTATCCTGCAAAATCCGGTTGATTTGACTGGCATCCATCGACCTGCATGGACAAATAAAACGGCATTTCCTTTAAACACTGGTTTTCCGCCAGATTCATCAGGCAAAACGCGGAATCCTTGTCTGACAGGGGCGTTTCGACGACTGCCTGCAAAAGCTCGTCAAGCATTTCCGGCCGCTCCAGTTTTAAACCATAGCGCTGACAGGCTTTATCCCGCTGCGCCGAAATGTCCTTGCGCTGGGCGAGATCGATAAACGCATTATTTTCCAGCAAATCATGCACGACATTACCGGTATGCGCACCTCTGGGTAAGTCTATTTTCGACTTTTCCGGCTCGACCTGCCGTTCTCCCGCCTTATCTTCAGGCAGCTCCGGCGCATCGTGCAGGCTTAATGCCGACAACGCCGTATAACTGCTCATTTGCCAGCTGGTGTATAACGATCTTTTGAGTTTTCTTGCCAGAAAAGCAGCTTGTACAGCTGCTTTTTGATAACCGCCCGTTATTTCAACCGGCACTTCCAGCAGCCGATATTCAAAGGTGTTTTCAGCTTCCTTTTGAAAGGCTTGCAGCCTTGCCTGTTGCCCGGAAAAATCAGCCACGGCAAATTCAAGTAACCAGGCCATGGCCGAATCATTTGGTGTATCTTGCGAACGTACATCGGCCCAGGCAATATAACACCGGTACTTGGCTCGAGTGACCGCCACATAAAACACCCGCAAATCTTCCGCCAATTCTTCCTTTAATGCCTGTTCGCGGTGCCGTTCAAAATCCTCAGAACCTAAATCCACGATCATCCGTGTCATTTTCATGACATTTGATTAACAGTTTTTCGCTGTTTAAACGGTCACTGCGCTGCCAGAGATAAGGGCAAAATACGATTGAATACTCCAGTCCTTTGGATCGATGCATGGTGACAATTTTGACCGCATCATCGTCGCTTTCAAGGCGCAACTGCTGGTCTTCCGCGCTGCTTGCTTTGGTAATGGCGGTTCGCAGCCAGTCCAGTGTTTTATTGATGCCCAGATGCTCATCGACAGCGGCTTGCTGCACCAGCTCGATGAGATGATGCAGGTTGGTGAGCTGCCGTTCCGCCATTACTGTTTTTGATAAATGCTGCCTGATTTTTTCCTGCGCCAGCAAGTGCTGCATCATTGCCATCAGACCTTTTTGCTGCCAGTCCTGATAATAGCCAAGAAACCGTGACATCCAGGCATCCAATGCGGTCTCGTTATTGATAAGCTGATAGAGCGTTTGCCCCTCCAGACCAAACCAGCCCAGCGTCAATGCCTGCTTGAGCAGCGCCGTATCTCCGGGGTGAGCCACAGCCTGTAACAGAGCATGTAAATCAGCCGCTTCCTGCGAAGCAAAAACCGACTCGGTGCTGTTTAATACCGAAGGCACGCCGCCCCACGCAATGCCGCCTGATATTCTCTGGCCTGAGCATTAGTCCTTACCAGTATGGCAATGTCTTTAGGCTGCAAGGCCCTGTCAGCAGGCTGCAGACTGTAATCATTGGTCAGTAGATCGACGACCTCTTTAACAACGGCGTTCCTGATTTCTTCTGCTGCCTTACCCGCCGTCCAGTATCCTGTTTTGCTGTCGCTTTCCGGCAATTGCCATAGCACCATCGGTGCAACTGCCTGCCCTGCCTGATGCAACTCGCCGTCATCTGCGGACTTGGCAGGCTTGACGTTTTTAAACTCCAGATCATCCAGCAAAAATGCCTGATCTCTTTGAAATAAGGCATTCACCGCATCTACTAACCGCGGATGCGAGCGCCAGTTTTTCCCCAGCGTAAATTGATGTTCGGCCTGTTTTTGTGCGTCCAGATACGAATAAATATCTGCGCCGCGAAACTTGTAGATTGCCTGCTTGGGATCGCCAATCAGATATAAATACTGACTGGGGGCCGCAAATAACGAAGAGAAGATAAACCACTGGCTATCATCGGTATCCTGAAATTCATCGATCAAAGCGACTTCAAAACGCTGCTGTAATTCAGAAGTCAACACCGCGCCCTTGTCGCTCTGCAACGCCTCAGCCAGACGGGTGATCAGATCATCAAACGACAGTACGTTAAGCTGCTGCAGGCGCTTATCCAGATCCTCGCGCAAGCTGTCCAGCAGGGTTCTGCGAAATATCAGGGTGATTTGTTTAAACGCCGAAGCCAGCGCATCGAAAGCGGAGGTATCTATCGCCAATTCGGCTAAATAGTCAGCTTTACGCTGGTCGCCGGTCTGGGTTTTATTGGCTCTGAATTTGCCGCCATGCAGAGCTTCCATCAGCCCGTTTTCGGTCAACAATGCAAAAGCGTCAATGCTAGGGATCTGTGTGGTAGTGCCATATAGCCAATCCTTTAAGCGCTGCATAGTGCAGCTCAAAAGTGTCGGTATAACTGGCCTTGAATTTTTCATCCGCGAACCTGTCGCGCAAAGAGCTTGCGCAATCGTCCAGCTTATCTTTCGCCAGCTCTGCCAGCCGTTGCAGCTCGGATAGTGTAGCGTCCAGACTTTGACTGGCCGGATAAACGCTGTCATGCGCGGCAATGAAATTTACACTGGCAAGCAGGGCATCAGGGGTCTTATAGTCTGCGGTTAATACTGCAACTTCCCAGGCCGAACGGTTATAAATCTGCTTGCGCCAGAAATCGTCCGCACAAGCCTGTTTGATAACCGCAAGATCACCGGTCAGTTCGGCATCAAATAATTGCCCGCTTTCCAACGCATGTTCCCGCAACACGCGCTGGCAAAAACCGTGGATGGTAAAAATCCCTGCCTGGTCGATATCCAGCAGTGCCACCGCCAGCCGCTGCTTGACCAGCTCGGGTTCTATAGTGAGATTTTCCAGCCAGTCGAGCACATTGCTGTCGATGTTTTGGGTGTGCCCGCTCAAAGCCCGCCTGGCTTCGGCCAGTCTGGCTCGCACCCGGTCCTTGAGTTCTTCGGTTGCAGCCTTGGTAAACGTGACCACCAGCAATTTTTCAATTGCTATGTCCTGTTCAACCACAAAACGCAGAACCAGCATTGCTATGGCGTAGGTCTTGCCGGTTCCGGCACTGGCCTCAATCAGGTTTACGCCTTTGCGCAACTCTGTTTGCACCGGATCAAAATAGTTGGTTTCCATGCTTGAAATCAGTGCGGTTAAATGAGTTGCTATCTAAGCTCAACAGTAATACTCAGTTACAATATGCAAGCTAGCCTTGTAGGCCGGAACCCCCGCGAGGGGAGTTCCGCCGAATGATTTACTTCTTCTTAAAGTACATGTAGCTTCCGTAGTTTGTGTCTTTAAGTGTCATCGTGGTATCGGTTTTTTCCACTACCGAGTAATTATCAAATTTACCCGCTCTGCCCAGCACGCCGACTTTTAAATTGCCATCTTCAACGACATAAGCAACAGCAGGGGCATCATAAGTATCGCCCCTAACCTGAGGAATATCTTTTTGGATCAATTGACTGTCTTTAAATACCCAGGTCATGCCCATAGGCTTCTTTTCTGCAGCGTCTTCTGATTTTTTTGTATATTCCAAAAACCAGCTGCCGACAATGTCTTTGTCAGATTTCAGAGTATCAGCAAATACAGCGGCGCTTGACAAGCCAAACAACAATGGCGCTGCCAGTAATATGTTTATTTTTTTCATTATTTTTCCTGGGGTGAGAGACTGTATATGTAAATGGCTATTTCACGATAGCAATACCATTGTAAAAGAAACAACGGTTTATGCGCGACTTCGTATTTCAATAATGCTTGGGATTAATGCTGATCGCCATCACGAACCCCCATTACACAAACTCCGTGACTGATCTGTTTGACCTATGTTGTCGCACAGGCCCCCTACCGATTGCGACACTTCTGACCTCCATGGATGGAGGAAATGCCGACGACTGTCGGGAGCAGTCTCGCCCGCCATCCCTGGCAGTCGCAGGATTTTCAATCATGTTAATGCACCAGCTTAATGCGCATTGATAAATCAATCGCCCTGACATGCTTGGTTAATGCACCGATTGAAATATAATCGACACCTGTTTCAGCAATGACACGTATATTGTCCAGATCGATATTGCCGGAAGCCTCAAGCTCTATGGCTCCGGAATTTATCTTTACCGCCGCGGCCATATCTTCAAGGCTGAAATTATCCAGCATGATCCGGTCAGGTTTTGCCGCAATAGCCTCTGCCAATTCCTGCATGGATTCGACCTCCACTTCCACAGGAACTGATGTCAGTTCACGCGCCAACCGGATTGCCTTCGCTATGGAGCCTGCTGCTATGATGTGGTTTTCCTTGATCAAAACTCCGTCGTATAAGCCGATCCGATGGTTGTAACATCCGCCACAAGCCACCGCATATTTTTGTGCATTCCTCAGTCCCGGAATAGTTTTTCGCGTATCCAGCACTTTACAGCCCGTGCCGGAAACAGCGTCGGCATATTGCCTGGCAATGGTTGCCGTAGCAGACAAGGTTTGCAATAAATTCAGCGCCGTCCGCTCGCCGGTCAATAAACTTCTGGCCGACCCGCTGAGTTTGCATAATGTTGCGCCTTTACTGACCGCATCGCCTTCAGCCACCAGCCAATTGATATTTACGTTAGCATCCAGATACTTAAACACCGCATCAAACCAAGCTTGACCACAAAGTACCATATTTTCCCGAGTCATCACTTCAGCTTCTGCTGTCATTGTTTCAGGAATAATGGCTGCCGTTATATCTCCGGAACCAATGTCTTCTTCGAGAAAGGGTTTTACTTCTGCAATTTTTAATTGATCTGTCATAAACTCATTAGTTTTGAAAGCGCTCTTTCAGTGATTGTTTTTTCATTCATTTTAACAATAGCGGCCTGTCCATGCCGCAACTTTTCAGCTAACTCGTCCATTTGAATTTCAAGTATTTTTTCACCGTTTTTACCGACAAACAGCATGTTTCTTGACTCGACAATTGCTCTTCCTTCTGCATCAATACAGTCATCAACACTTTTCCAAGCCAGCTTTCCCCATTGCCTTCCGGATTCTGAAATGAATGCCACCCAGCTTTCCTCGGCAAGATTGACGACCTGTTCTGTGCTATTGTCTGCTATAGCTTCGGCTTTTAACTCCGCTCTATTGACAGGCACCGCTCTGCTTTTATTAAAAGAACCCGTTGCTACTTTTTTATCCATTAAGATAACGTGCCGGACGGCGAGTTCTTTAAAAAAATGCGCCTGCGCAGTTTTATCGTATGAAATTTGTTTCAAGCCATTTTTTAATTCTGCAATCAGCCCAGGCAATAAATTTAATATCTGCTTTCTTTCAGCGTCATCTGTCGGCGGCACTACGCTGATAATCAGCTCATCCATTGCCTGTACTGATTTTTCCCACCGTTCTGGCTCTTTCTTTTTTTGCTCATAAGCAGCCAGCAGGACATCCTGCCAGACATCACGGATAAAATCGGCAATCGCTGCCGGCAACTCTTTGCCCTGCATACTATTCTCAATAGCCATAGCGACAGCTTTTCTGTTCGAGACCTGTACCTCTTTATTGCGCATCAACTGCCTGGCATTCTCCTCAACCATCTGACTGCGCAGTTTTTGCTTGTTCAGATAGGTCGAAAACTCGCCCGCCACTGCTGCCCAACCAGATAATTCGAAACCGCTATTTTTAGTCATCCTGTTCACGATGCCTGCAATTTGCTCCTGAATTAATCGGTCATCATGTTCACTTACATTTAAAAACAATCCGGCTGCGAATACCTCATCAAGCAACTGCCTGATGGAATTGTCTGAGTTTATGAAAAAACTGTAGCGCCCTAAAATTGCCGCAGACAGAGGTATTTCTAACTGCAGAATACTTGACTTTAAAACGCTGGATAGCAATTCATCCTGCTCTATTTCGCTAAAAATCAACGACACCAAATCCAGCGTATCTTCGTCATCTTGGGCTAAACTCCTGACTTCATCACTGAAATCTAACTCCTCAAGTTTTTTAATCACTCGCCATTTTAACGATTGCTGCTTCCTTTCATCTGGGAGAGAGGACTCACCATCAAACTGTCGGATAATTTGCAGCGCATTTTTTATTTCAAAATGCTCATAGCAAGTGTTCTGCGTAGCTGGAATTTGATCATAAGCAGAAGGGCTATGAATTGAACGCCATAGCTCCAATTTATTCTGTAACCTCCTGAACTCTTCACCGATCTGTTCAATGCTTGAAACAACCGGCTCAGTCTCTGCTTTAATCTCAGCCATCTCATATAATTGCGTCACTCCCGGCAACCGCTCCATGCGTTGCTCTACCTCTTGTATCCGTGCAATCGTGCCTGCTTCGCACTGTTTAATCAGTTCACGATAGATAAATCCAAGATGGCTAAATACATTAACTTCAAATGTTTTATACAATGCAATCCGGCAATCCGTATTTAATTTCAGCGACTTAACAATTTCAACCAAAGCACGAACCAGCTTTTCTGGCGAAATCGGATTTCGACAATCAGCAATAGCTTGTTTTCCCTGCAGAATAGCGAGCCGTTTATTGAAACTATTCAATTCTTGATGAAACAAATGCTCACACTTGCGGATAATCATGGCAACTGCATAGTCTTCTTCCACTACATCATCATTGACCAACGAAGCTTTAGAAAAATCAAATCTCCCACTTGGGTTGTTTACAACTTTTCGGGTACTATCCTCGAAAGCCTCGCTCACTTTAAGCAAATAATCCTGCTTAATATCTTTCCGTACTGAACGTAGATATTCCAGCAGTTTTTTATAATTTTCCTTATCTTTTTTTTCGCGATTTTTGCCTAACTGTAATCCAAACTCAAGATCAATTCGCATACAGCAATGGTCGACATGTGCTTCAAAATACTGATAAAAGACGGCCTTAATGCTGACTAAAGCCTCTGCGGTATTTGGATTTGCATTTATCTGCTGCTGAATGTCCATGGCAATGTATCTGGTGTCGCTTAAAAATTTTTAGCCCTTATCGTAAGAGAACTATACCCAGTTGCTGTTTTAACCAATAATAGGCCTTTTTAGTCCGGTTACAGTGATTTTTTTTCGTTTTTTACTTGTTTGCCAATTCCATGAATATAAACCAGCACTGGTTAACTGACATTACCCAAACACCCTCACCAAACTATGATGAAAGACCCGACCCGACGGATATTTCATTACTGGTTATCCACTGCATCAGTCTTCCGCCCGGCGAATTTGACAACTTTTATATAGATCAGCTGTTTTGCAATCAGCTTGATCCCAATAAACACCCCTATTTTGAAGAGATTCATCAGCTAACTGTGTCTGCACATATACTGATCAAGCGCACAGGAAAAGTCGTTCAATATGTACCATTTGACAAGCGCGCCTGGCACGCAGGGAAATCAGAATATGAAGGCCGAGAACGATGTAATGATTTTTCTATTGGCATAGAGCTTGAAGGCACCGAACAAATTGAATATACAGACCAGCAATATCTGCAGCTCACAGCCGTGATTCAAACTTTGCTCAAGTCTTATCCTGAGTTATCGGCACAACGCATTACGGGACACAGCGACATCGCGCCAGGGCGAAAAAATGACCCCGGCGCATCTTTTGACTGGCAAAGATTGTTCTGCTTATTGAATGAATCGTGACAACCTTGATTCATTTATTATCAGGAATTGTCTTACAATAAATACGGTTCTTTCGAACGCCCGAAGCCAAATGATTCCGCCAGCATCAGAACCACACCTAAAGTAATGGCGGAATCTGCAATATTAAAAGCGGGCCAGTGCCAATCCTGGTAATAAACATCAAGAAAATCGATGACATAGCCATAGACCAACCGGTCAATCAAATTACCGACAGCGCCGCCCAAAACAAGCGCCAAAGCCACCGCCAACATGGTTTCATGCTTCTTCAATCGAGCCAGCCAGACCGCAATGACGACACTAATCACCAAGGCCAGTCCTGCAAAAAACCAGCGCTGCCAGCCTCCGGCTTCACTCAGAAAACTGAAAGCCGCACCGGTATTGTGCACATAGGTCAAATTAAAATACGGCATTATCTGGATAGATTGATAAAGCTTCATCGAGCCATCTACGGCAAGCTTACTCGCCTGATCCAGAATTAATGCCAACAACGACAACCATAACCATTTCAACATATCAACTCACGCAAATTGCCGCTGTTCGCCAACGCCCGCCACGTTTTCCACGCAACGACCACAAAGTTCAGGGTGCTCTGAATGTTCCACCCACATCAGGTCGCTGATGCCAGCAACGCACACATTTTTTATGCTCTGAAACAACGACTTTTAATCTGACACCTTCAACCTCGGTCTGAATCGCATCGCTCGGGGCATCATACTCAGGCATTACCGAGGCATTGGAAGTGATGAAGACAAAGCGCAATTCATCTGCCAACTGGTTCAAGGCGCCAAAAAATTCAGCATTACAATACAGCTCGACTTCCGCATTCAAGGAAGAACCGATATCGCCCGTAGCCCTACTCTTCTCAAGCTCTTTACTGACAGCTGTCCGAACAGCCATTATCTTTTGCCAGAAATCGAGGTTCATCGCAGCTGAATCATCCAGCCTGACCAAGCCCTGATACCAGGTTTCCAAAAACACCGATTCACTGCGCTCACCCGGCATGTATTGCCAGATTTCATCAGCGGTATAGCTGATAATCGGTGCCAGCCAGCGCGTTAATGCTTCAAGTACATGATACATGGCAGTTTGCGCCGAGCGCCGCGCCAAACCATCGGCTTTTGCGGTGTATTGACGGTCTTTGATTATATCCAGATAAAACCCGCCCAGATCAATCACACAAAAATGGTGCACTTTCTGGTAGATATGCTGAAATTGATACGTCTCATAGGCCGCTTTAACTTCTTCCTGTAGCGCATAAGCTCTATCCACAACCCAGCGATCCAGCGCCAGCAAATCATTGCTATCGACCAAATGTTGCGCGGGGTCAAAATCATCCAGATTGGACAGCAGGAATCGCGCGGTATTTCTTAAGCGTCTGTAGCCATCTGAGGTCCGCTTAAGAATTTCATCTGACACAGTCATCTCACCACGATAATCGGTCGCCGCAACCCATAAACGCAACACATCTGCGCCCAGATCTTTCATCACCGATTGCGGAGCGACCACATTGCCCTTTGATTTGGACATTTTTTTACCGTCTGCATCTACGGTAAATCCGTGGGTCAAGACGGCTTTGTAAGGCGCTACGTCATTCATTGCTGTCGATGCCAGCAATGATGACTGAAACCAGCCGCGATGCTGGTCGGAGCCTTCCAGATACAAATCGGCCGGAAACGTCAGCTGCTCCCGTCTTATTCAATACACAGGCATGGGTAACGCCGGAATCAAACCAGACATCCAGTGTGTCGGTCATTTTGTCGTATTGAGCCGCTTCATCGCCTATTAATTCGGCTGCATCCAGCTCAAACCATGCCTCTATGCCTTTTTCTTCAATCCGCTGGCGACTTGTTCAATCAATTCAGCAGTGCGCGGATGCAATTCACCGGTTTCTTTATGGACAAAAAACGCGATCGGCACGCCCCAAGTACGCTGACGGGAAATACACCAGTCAGGACGGCCTTCCATCATGCTTTCAATACGCGCCTGACCCCATTCAGGAATCCAGGCGACGCGCTTGACTTCCTCTAGCGCCTGCTCCCGCAATTTATTTTTCTCCATCGAGATAAACCACTGCGGAGTGGCTCTAAAAATGATCGGGGTTTTATGACGCCAGCAATGCGGATAACTGTGCAAAATCGCTACGTGATGCACCAGCTTGCCTTTTTCTTCCAGCACTTCCAGAACATGCTTATTGGCATTAAACACATGCTCACCGGCAAAGATCTCAGTGTTCGGCAGGAAAACGCCATCGTTACCGACCGGATTATCAACCGGTAAACCATATTTCTGACCGACGATATAATCGTCCTGTCCATGCCCTGGCGCGGTATGTACTGCACCGGTTCCGGCTTCAGTGGTGACATGATCGCCCAGGATTATTGGCACTTGCCGGTCATAAAAAGGATGCTGCAATAACTGATTTTCTAACGCGGCACCTTTGCAGTAGGCAATCACATGATAGTTTTCAATGTCATAACGCAACATTGCATCTTTAAGCAACGCTTCTGCGATCACCAAGCGCTCTTTTTTGCCGTCTTTGTCACATTGCACTACCGCGTATTCCAGATCAGGATTTAACGCAACGCCCTGATTGGCAGGCAAAGTCCACGGCGTGGTTGTCCATATGACTACAGATAACGGCCCTTGTCCCTCGTGCTCAGGCGCATGGTGACACAGGCTCATAAATCCGGCTTCATCAACGACCTGAAAACGCACATCTATCGCAGGCGAATGTTTATCTTCATATTCAACTTCGGCTTCGGCCAATGCAGAACCGCAATCGGTACACCAATGCACGGGCTTGGCGCCTTTTGCGATATGGCCTTTTTGGTTGATTTTTCCCAACGAACGAACGATGTCGGCTTCAAAAGCAAAATCCATCGTTAAGTACGGATTGATCCCAATCACCTAAAATACCCAGCCGGATAAACGCTTCTTTTTGTATATTGACTTGCTTGCCGGCATATTCACGACAGGCTTTGCGAAAAACGGCAGGCGATACTTTAACGCCGGCTTTACCGATTTTCTTTTCCACCATCAATTCAATCGGCAAGCCGTGACAATCCCAGCCCGGCACATAAGGCGCATCAAAACCGCTCAGCGATTTTTGATTTAACAATGATGTCTTTTAAGACCTTATTTACCGCATGACCGATATGAATCTCGCCATTGGCATAGGGAGGGCCATCATGCAAAATAAACTTGGGCCGTCCGGCAAAGTCTTGCCTGATTTTGTGATACAAGTCAGCTTCGTTCCATTTTTTTAACCGTTCCGGCTCGCGTTGCGCCAGATTGCCTTTCATGGGGAACGCAGTATTGGGTAAATTCAGTGTTTTTTTATAATCCATCGTCATAATCTTTTAAATCTCGCAAAAATCTTTTTGGTCTCAGCCACATCTTTTACGATCTGGGCTTTAAGTTGTTCCAGTGACTGAAAACGTATTTCATCTCTGATTTTTTGTTTGAAATGCACTTCCACATAACGCCCGTAGATTTCCTTATCAAAATCGAATAAATGCGTTTCAAGTATCACCTTGGAACTGCCATCAACCGTTGGTCGCGTGCCTACATTGGCAACGCCCTCGAATTCAAAACCATCAATACCCGTCATAGTAACGGCAAACACGCCATTAACAGGCGTATTTTTTCTAAACATTCTTATATTGGCAGTGGGATAACCGATAGTTCTGCCACGTTTATCGCCATGCAGCCACCCGTCCGCACACCGAATAACAGTGGCCTAGCAATTTCTCCGCCTGCGCCAAATCACCCTCGCCCAGGGCATCCCTGATAAGGGTGCTGCTTATTCGCAGCCCGGCTACCTGGTAAGACCCGGTATCTTCAACATCAAAACCGATATAGCTTCCCCTTTTCCTTGAGCATGGCAAAATTGCCCCGCCTCGCCTTGCCAAAATGAAAATCATCTCCGATCACGAGATGCTTGACGTTCAATTTTTTTATTAAAATATCATCAATAAATTGCTCGGCGTCACAGTTGGCAAAATAACGATTAAATCGCACTATCAGCAAGTTATCAACCGGCAATTTGGCAAACTCAATTACTTTTTCCCGCAAACGCATCAAGCCGTGATGGCGCATTTTCACCAAGAAAATATTCCAGCGGCTGCGGTTCAAAAATCATGATCAACCACCGGCAAACCCAGATGCCGCACCACGCTCAGCCAGTTTTTTTATCACCGTCTCTATGACCTAAATGCAAGCCGTCAAAATTGCCTATAGTCAGTACGCAACCGTCTTTGAACGGTTCTAAATGAGATAATCCTCTAATTAAATGCATGAAGTATGTGAATTCAAAAAATTGTTTATTCTACCATGCGCACCATTACTTGAATTCAAATCATCACAACAAATATATGCCTAAATATTCAGAATAAGAAAATTGCTGACAAGATTGTAAATTACAGCATGGACGCTATCACTGGATCATTTGTTTATATGGTCAGCAATTACTGGAAATGACGCTTTGAAGATTTCGGCAGACTTTGCAAACACTGCATTAAGACCTAATGCGATTCAGACTAACCTTACCAGAGACGTTCATGCGACAGTAACTGAAGCATGTGCTCAAAAAAAAAGCCCGGCGGGAATCCCACCGGGCTTTTGGTGTTCTAAAATCAGTATGATTTATTTCATCATTGATTTTTTGAACATGCTATCCAATTTGCTGTTTGTATCTTGAGCATATTGGGCAGCGCGATTTGCAGCAGACTCAGCAGCAGCTGCTTTTGCAGATGCATCAGCTGCATCAGAAGAAGCTTGTGCAACTGAAGTTTTCAAACCATCAATTTGTGACTGTAAGTTTTCGATATCTGAATTGGTAGCACAACCAACAACCAAGCTAGCAACCAGAGCAACCATGGATAATTTCATTACTTTTTTCATATTATTTTCCTTCTCAAAGTTATTACTACAAAAAATCCTTACTAATTTTAATTTTGCACTATTTCAAAATTATTTTCTAGTATTATTTTATTTTTACTACTGTACCTCTATCTATCCATTGACTCAAATGATCAATCTGGCCATTAGTTAACGCTATACATCCATGAGTCCAATTCATCGATTTATGGATTTTTTCATCAGCTCGCCCTAGACCATGAATACCGATTCGCCCACCTAAAGGTGTATTTTGCGGGGGTATTTGATGATATCGATGAGCAGTTACGATACTGTTATAAGTACCCTTGTTAATAACGCCCTCCATTAAAGCTTTCTCTGCATCTTCCGGGGAAGGATAAGTCAATCCGAAAAACTTTCGAAAAGAACTTTTTTCACCAACCCAACCAATTCTGTAGCTTCCAAAGGGTGTGATATTATCCCCTCGATGCATCTTGGTTCCAGCACCTCCTCGACCGATAGCAATATCATTTATGGTTTCCAGCGTCTTCTCGCCTTTTTTTACCTCAATCTTAAGAGCCGTAGTATCCACCAAAAGCCAGACATCATCATCCGCAACTACAGTAAAAGAAAAAAGACTACAACACAACAATAAACAATTTCGAAACATATAATGCTCTACACTAGATAAAATTTTTGGTGTACTTTAGTCCACCACGTTAATTGTCGCAAAAAGGATCAAGCATGCAAATAGAAACTGTCACAACCCATCCGTACAACGGCCAGAATCCGGGAACATCGGGACTCAGAAAAAAAGTTAAGATATTCCAACAACCCGGTTACCTGGAAAATTTTGTCCAATCAATTTTCGATTCTTTAGGCGACTTCACCGGAAAAACCCTGGTATTGGGCGGAGATGGTCGCTATTTTAACAGGACGGCCATACAAATCATCATTAAAATGGCGGCCGCCAACGGTTTTGGTGGGCTCATTATAGGCCAAGGTGGGCTACTGTCTACCCCTGCAGCATCACATATTATCAGAAAATATAATTCCTACGGAGGCCTAATCCTTTCTGCCAGCCACAATCCCGGCGGTCCTGACGAAGATTTCGGCATTAAATATAATGTTAGCAATGGTGGCCCGGCTCCAGAAAAAGACACTAACGCGTTTTATCAGCGCAGCCTGACCATCGACAGCTATAAAACAGCCCAAATCGAAGACATCGACCTGGATCACATCGGAACTCATCAAATAGACAACCTTAGCATCACTATCATCGACCCGGTGACCGATTATGCGGAACTGATGCAGTCTATTTTCGACTTCGATTTGCTTAAACAAAGCATTCGCTCAGGTTATATCACCCTGCTCTTTGACGCCATGCATGCCATTACCGGCCCTTATGCAAAAAGAATATTGGTAGACATATTGGGTGCAACGCCGGATTCGATCATTAATGCCGAACCGCTGGAAGATTTTGGCGGCCATCATCCTGATCCCAATTTAGCGCACGCTAAAGAACTCGCAGAGCAAATGTTCAGTTCAGCAGCGCCTGTTTTTGGTGCCGCTTCTGATGGCGATGGCGACCGCAATATGATTACCGGCAACAACATTTTTGTAACCCCCAGTGACAGCCTGGCCATTATGGCGGCCAACGCGCATTTAATTCCGGCGTATGCCCAAGGATTGCGCGGCGTGGCCCGCTCCATGCCCACCAGCCAAGCAGTTGACCGCGTCGCTGCCTGTTACAACATTCCCTGCTACGAAACCCCGACCGGCTGGAAATTTTTCGGCAATCTACTGGATGCAGGAAAAATCACCCTGTGCGGCGAAGAAAGTTTCGGCACCGGCTCGGATCACGTACGGGAAAAAGACGGTTTATGGGCGGTGCTGTTCTGGCTAAATTTAATCGCCAGAAAACGCCAGTCCGTTGCCGACATTGTGCATGAACACTGGCAAAAATTCGGCCGCGATATTTATTGCAGGCACGACTATGAAGCCGTAGAAATGGATATAGCCAACGGCATTGTTGACCACCTGAGAAGTCAATTACCCGCATTACCGGGACAAACTTTCGGCGAGTACACGGTTAAATATGCCGATGAATTCAGTTATGAAGACTCGGTAGACGGCAGCATCAGCAGCAATCAGGGCATACGCATCGGCTTTGAAAATGGCTCCCGCATTATTTTTCGGTTATCAGGAACCGGAACAGTTGGCGCAACTTTAAGAATCTATCTGGAACGCTTTGAAGCCGACGCATCCAGGCATGATCAGGATGCTCAAGTGGCCTTGGCAGAATTAATCAACCTAGCCGAACAGTTTTGTGAAATCAAAAAACGCACCGGCAGAACTGAACCTGACGTAACCACTTAAGTATCAGATACAAGGTAAAAGCTGAAGAGTTGGGTTAAGCGCATTTTTTTGCGCCGTAACCCAACGGGTGCGGCATTAGTTTATCAGGTTACGCTATGTATAATCCGGTCTACGCACTAAGCCTCCATATTATGGGCAATGCCATGCAATAAACAGATCAACAATACACCCGCAGCAATCAAGGCGATCTGCTGCAACGAAGTCTTCATATCGGTCTTTTTATGCAACGACGGTATCAAATCGGCGACCGCGATATAAATAAAGCTTGAGGCTGCCAGCGCCAGAAAATACGGCAGACTGTCATGCAAACCTTCCAAGCCAAAATACGCCAATACACCGCCCAAAACAGTTGTTAAGCTGGCGAACATATTGTAAAAAAGCGCTTTTCTTTTGGAATAACCGCTGTGTAACAAAATCGCGAAATCACCTACTTCCTGAGGAATTTCGTGCGCGGCAACGGCCAGACTGGTGACTATCCCCAATTGAACATCGGTCAAAAACGCTGCCGCGATTAAAACCCCATCAACAAAATTGTGGATGCTGTCGCCGAGAATAATCAACGCGCCAGCCGACTTAGCCATCCCATGGCTGTGACTATGCTCATGGCTGCGATCATCTTCATCGCCGTGTGCCTCACAACTGCCAAAGTGGCAATGACGCCAGATCAGCAACTTTTCCAGCACAAAAAAACCGAGCACGCCCGCCAAAATTGTCCCGGATAATGACTGAAACTGCTCAGGTTTTATTTCTGCAAATGCCTCGGGAATCAATCCCCAGAAGGCAACCGCCAATAATGCGCCAATTGCAAAACTGATCCCGTGAGGTAACACCGCATTCCTGTGCCGATCCGGCAACAATAGAAAAGCCGCAGCCGCCATAACGCTTAGCACGCCGCCGATGGCTGTAAAGATGATAATTAATACCAATAAATCCACTACTTTATTCTCTCCAAATTAGCGTAGCCATACGCCCTGTTTCTTTATCCCGGCGATACGAATAAAAACGTTCATGTTCGGTGACGGTACAAAAATTACCGCCATAGACCTTATCTATGCCCAGCATAGCCAGATCAATCCTGGCCAGTTGATAAATATCCGCCAGCCATTGACCGTTGCTTTGCTCTTTAAAAGCTTTTATGAATGCTGCAGACTTGCCCAGAAAAGCAGCGCGTACTTCAGAGCCCACTTCAAAACAGTCAGGTCCGATTGCAGGCCCCAGCCAAACTAGCAAATCTTGGATTTGCATTGCAGTCAGCGTATTACTGATTACACCTGCCAATAAGCCGCGCCAACCGGCATGAATGGCGGCCACATGGGTTCCATCGCTACTGCAAACCAGCAGCGGCAAACAGTCCGCCGTCATCACAGCACACACTACTCCCGACTCAGAAGTGTAACTAGCGTCAGCTTGTTGCAGTGATGCTGTTTTTACCGCCTTTACTGCTCGATTACTGTGTATTTGATCCAGCCAAACTGGTTCGGCGGGCAAATTCAACAACTCTTTAATAATCTGCCTGTTTTGTTTAACCAGACCGGCATTATCGCCAACATGCATGGCCGGATTAAGACCGGTATAAGCGCCGCAACTGACTCCGCCGGTACGCAACGTAGTCGCCGCATGAACATTGGCTGGCGCAGGCCAGTCAGGGCTTAAAGCATGACTAATCCCCGTCATTGTCCGCTAATGCTTCGAGCAACCGAGCCATATCATCAGGCATTGGCTGTTCCCATTCACAATATTCATCGGTTACGGGATGCAGCAAGCCCAATTTTGCCGCATGCAAGGCCTGACGCTTAAAGCTGCGCAATTCTTTTTCCAACCGTTCGCTGCAATCGGGTGGCATTTGAAAGCGCCCACCATAAACCTGGTCGCCAAGCAAAGGAAAACGGATATGCGCCATATGCACCCTGATCTGATGGGTACGACCGGTTTCCAGCTTAACCTGAACCAGTGTATGGCGAGTAAAGCGCTGACCAACCCGATAATGAGTCACGGAAAACTTGCCATTCTCCCTGACTGCATAGCGTTTACGATCAGTAGGGTGCCTGCCGATAGGTTCATCTATCGTTCCGCCCGCCGTCATTCGTCCACGGGTAATCGCCAGATATTGGCGGGTAATCGTCCTATCCTGCAGCTGTTGCGTCAGACTGTTATGGGCTTGCAATGTTTTTGCAATCATCAGCAGTCCGCTGGTTTCTTTATCAAGCCTGTGCACAATGCCTGCCCTGGGCAAGGTTTCCAGATTTGGATCATGATTTAACAAGGCATTTAGCAGCGTTCCATTCCAGTTCCCCACTGCCGGATGCACCACCAAGCCTGCCGGTTTATTGACTATTAATATGCTTTCATCTTCAAAAATAATATCCAAAGGAATGGCTTCAGCTTCAGATGTCACCACGACTTCCGCTTCGGCATCCATAGTTATCACTTCACCGCCTTCAAGCTTGTCTTTTGGCTTAAGCGTTAAGTCGTCGACCTGCACCCGACCGGATTTAATCCAGGATTGCAACTTGCTGCGCGAATAATCTGTAAACAGTTCCGCAAGCACCTGATCTAATCGCATGCCAGCCATTTCAAATGGCACTTCTGCCGTTAATCTTGTCATAACAAGTTCTTCTGATTAACCCATTGTTAAGTTATACTCGCCAGCTACCGTGACATTTCAAGTATCGCAGTTCTTATCTAGCGAGAAAACCTCTAATTTTACAGCGTGTCGTTAGCACTATGCGATTAATTTTAATTAAATTTTTATTTATCTGTTGTTTAGGCCTGTCTCTTCAAGGTTGCGAAACACTTAAAAGCCTCGGCTCCAGTGACACTGATACAGAAGATGAATACGCCGACTGGAATGCCGAAAAGTTCCGCAACGAGGCTAAAACAGCAGTCGAAGCCGGCAGCTATGAAAAGGCCATCAAGCTCTACGAAGCGCTTGAATCCCGCTATCCTTTTGGTGATGAATCCGCTCAAACACAGTTGGATATTGCTTACGCCTATTATAAAAATAGCGATCCTGAAGCCGCAATCGCCGCCGCCGACCGCTTTATCAAGATCAACCCACGGAACTCCAGTGTTGATTATGCATATTATTTGAAAGGCCTGGTTAATTACAATCGCGGCATAGGCTTTATCGACCGCTTCCTGCCTACCGATACTTCACAACGTGATCCCGGATATGCTCGTGATTCCTATGATAATTTTGCCGAACTGATCCGCAGGTTCCCGCAAAGCAAATATGTACCCGATGCCCAACAACGCATGATCGCGCTTAAGAACAATCTGGCGATGCATGAAATCCACGTTGCCCGCTTTTACATGAAGCGCAAAGCTTATCTTGCCGCAGTCAACAGGGCCTCTACCGTCATTGAGAAATATCAGCGCACCCCTGCGGTTCCTTATGCCTTGCAAATCATGCAGGAAGCTTATGCTAAACTCGAAATGGTAGATCTTGCCAAGGATGCGACCCGGGTTTATGAACTAAACTATCCGAATGGACCACCCGTCCCAGAACACAAAGATGCAACCTTCTCTCACAAGGTCTGGGACTTTATCGGTCTGGAAAAATAATTCTGCCAAGAAAATCATTTTTAGCAGCCCATAAAAAAGGCGAATCATCCAGAGATGACTCGCCTTTTTAGTTTTAAAAGCTATTAGCCTTTAACTTTTCTTTCCAATTCCGCCTGGCTCAAATGGCGTACATCTTCGCCTTTAATCATATAAACCAGATGTTCGCAGATATAACAGGCATGATCGCCAATTCTTTCCAGTGCGCGAACAGTCCAGAGCACATCCAACAGTCCGGGTAATATTTCTCGGGTCTTCCATCATCCGGGTAATCAACTGCCTGAGAATATTGTCATATTCACGATCAACATTATCATCCAGTGCCGGTAATCGTAGGCACGTCCTCTATGTTCATTCTGGCAAAGACGTCCAGTGCATCATGCAGCATTTCCTTAACCAGTTCGGCCATGTGCTCCAATTCATAATAGTGATCATCTTGCCTTCGAGCACCCGATAACTGTATTGCCATTTCGCGATACGTTCAGCCATGTCGCCCACTCTTTCAAGCTCATTAATGATTTTAATGACCGTAAGTCAACAGTCTTAAATCAAATGCCGTCGGTTGCCTCAACGCTATAATCTGCGTACATTCCAGATCAATAGCCATTTCCAGTGCATCGACCTGATTATCCTGCTTGATAACCAGCTCAGCCATTTCCATATCACCGGTAGTAAAAGCCTCTACTGCCAGTTCTATCTGCCGCTCAACCAAACCGCCCATGGTTAAAACTTTGTTACGAATATCTTCCAGTTCTTTATTAAACTGTTCTGATATATGATGCCCTATTTTGCTGTTGTCCATTGTCTGCTCCTGATTATCCATACCGTCCGGTAATATAATCTTCTGTTTGTTTTTTTACGGGATTGGTAAATAACTCGCTGGTTGTACCTATCTCAATCAATTCGCCCATATACATAAACGCCGTGTAATCGGAAACCCGCGCGGCCTGCTGCATATTGTGCGTCACGATGACTATAGTATATTTTTCTTTAAGCTCATTGATCAGCTCTTCAATTTTTAACGTTGAAATAGGATCCAACGCCGATGCGGGCTCATCCAGCAACAACACTTCAGGTTCTATCGCAATCGCTCTGGCAATGACCAGTCGTTGTTGTTGCCCGCCTGACAATACCCAAGGCATTGTCATTCAGGCGGTCTTTCATTTCATCCCAGAGCGCTGCGCCACGCAAGGCGTTTTCGACGGTTTCTTCCAGTATCCGTTTATCATTAATGCCCTGAATCCGAAGACCATAAGCGACATTTTCAAAAATGGACTTGGGGAAAGGATTGGGTTTTTGAAATACCATGCCGACGCGTCTGCGCAAAGCCGCTACATTAACGGCTTTATCATAGATATTTTCATCATCCAGCAGAATTTTGCCGTCAATTCTTGCGCTATCAACCAGATCATTCATCCGGTTAATACAGCGCAACAATGTTGATTTACCGCAACCACTGGGACCAATATAGGCGGTCACCTTTTTCTTGGGCATTTCCATGTTGATGCCATGCAATGCCTGCTTTTCGCCGTAAAACAGGTTTAAATTTTCTACCTTGATACAGGTTTCATCAGGGTGTTGCGACTGCTTCCCTTGCCGCGTAAAACGGAACTCATATCAATTGAGTGTGTACGTACTTGTTGTGCTGTCATTTATTTAACCTTCCAGTGCCCGATATTTTTCTCTGCAGATTATTTCTGATGACAATTGCAGCCAGATTAAGCCCTACAATGACCAAAACCAGTAATAATGCTGTCGCATAAACCAAGGGTCTCGCTGCCTCAACATTGGGACTTTGAAAACCGACATCATAAATATGAAACCCCAAGTGCATAAACTTTCTGTCTAAATGCAAAAACGGGAAATTGCCATCCAGCGGCAATGTTGGCGCCAGCTTAACGACGCCCACCAGCATTAACGGCGCCACTTCACCCGCCGCCCGTGCTACCGCCAGAATCAAGCCGGTCATCATCGCAGGGCTTGCCATGGGTAATACGGTAAGCCATAAGGTCTCAAGTTTGGTAGCCCCTAACGCCAGACTGCCTTCGCGTATGGAACTGGGGATACGCGCCAAACCTTCTTCCGTTGATACGATGACAACGGGCAACGTTAACAAGGCCAGGGTAATTGAAGCCCACAACAATCCCGGCGTACCGAAAACCGGTGCAGGAGCTGATTCAGGAAAAAACAATTGGTCGATGTTGCCGCCCAAAATGTACACAAAAAAGCCCAATCCAAATACCCCATAAACAACCGAGGGGACACCCGCAAGATTGTTAACCGCAATCCTGATCAGCCGTGTAGTAAAACCCTGTTTGGCGTACTCACGCAAATACACCGCCGCAATCACGCCAAATGGCGTCACAATAACCGACATCATCATAACCATCATCACGGTACCGAATATAGCCGGAAAAATACCGCCTTCGGTATTGGCTTCACGCGGATCATCGGTTAAAAATTCAACCACCTTGGTCCCATAGTGAACGATTTTATCAAACACACTCATGGCATTGGGCTGGAAAGGCTCTAACCACCTTGGACAAGGGAATTTCCAGCGTACTGCCGCTTTCGGTCTTGGCAACCAGACTATCGCGCCTTATTTTCTGATACAACTCGGCTAACTGTGCTTGATATTGCTTGTATTCAGCTTCATAACCGGCTTTTTCCGCAGCAATCTGTTGTTTCGCTGCATCATCCAGGCGATTTTTCAATTCCAGTTTTCTTTGTTTAAGCCTTAAGCGTTCCAGAGCATAGTTTATCGCACCAATTTCCTTTTTTTCCAGATGCGCTATTTCCTTAAAAATCGCTAAAGCCTCTTCTATTCTTTGTCTGAAGGACAGGCCAGGCCTGCTCTCCTGTGGCGATAGTTTTGCCGTTTTCTTTAACTTCGACCAACTGTCCATAAAAATTACCCCACTCCCGGCGCTCCACAACCATCATATCAGGCGGGATCGCTCTGCTCCTTGACATTGCGTTCCTGTATCCAGCGAAAGTCAGTGCCGGTCACATCACGGTTACCGGTTTTAATTAGATACTGCACCAGGGTGTCTTCATCATCGGCCATTTTAAAGCCGGTCGATTTAGCCATCGCGGCCGGCGTTACGCTGGAATCAACTTTCTCACCAATAATTATCTGAGGCTCTTTACCTTCTTCCTGATAACTGAACCGGGTCACTTGATGATGGCCAGAAATGCCCTACCCCACGCACCGTAATCAAGCCCAGCACACCAATGATCATAATGAGACAGGTACTGACTGCCGCCGCATTGAGCCATATCCAGGGGGCTCCACTTTTAAACCATAATTTCATCATAATGAGCTATATTTTTCACGTAAGCGCTGACGAATAATTTCAGCCAGCGTATTAAAAACAAAAGTAAACATGAACAACACCAGCGCCGCCAAAAACAAGACCCGGTAGTGCGTACTATCCACTTCGGATTCAGGCATTTCCACGGCAATATTAGCAGCCAAGGTACGCATGCCCTGAAAAACGCTAAAATCCATCACCGGCGTATTCCCTGTCGCCATTAACACAATCATGGTTTCGCCCACGGCGCGGCCCAAACCAATCATCACCGCGGAAAAAATCCCCGGACTGGCGGTTAATAACACCACCTTGGTCATGGTTTGCCAGGGTGTTGCGCCTAATGCCAGAGAACCCACCGTTAAATGCTTGGGTACGCTGAAAATAGCATCTTCGGCAATTGAAAAAATGGTCGGAATGACCGCAAAGCCCATCGCTATACCCACTACCAGCGCATTGCGTTGATCATAGCCGATGCCCAATTCGGTCTTAAACCAATCGCGTAACGTGCCATGAAATAATAACGGCTTCCAAGGGCACGCTCACGGAAATAGCAAACCAGCTGCTTAGCAAAATCACCGGGATCAATATAGCGGCTTCCCAGCCTTCGGGTATCTTCTGCTGAATGGTTTTCGGTAAATACTGCCAGGCATAGGCAAACAACATAACCGCTACCGGAACCATCATGAACAATGCAAATAGCCCTGCCAAATACTCTTCAATAATCGGCGCCAGCCATAATCCGGCAAGAAACCCCAAAATAACCGTAGGCAGCGCTCCCATTAATTCAATGGACGGCTTAACATATTGACGCATTCTTGGCGTCATAAAATAGGCGGTATAAATGGCGCCCATCAGGGCCAAAGGCATAGCCACCAACATGGCATAAAAGGCCGCCTTCAGCGTACCAAAAACCAAAGGCGTTAAACTGTATTTGGGCTCAAAGTCACTGTTTGCCGAAGACGACTGCCAGATATAATCCGGCTTGGGATAACTTTCGTACCACACTTCCTGCCAAAGCGATCTTAAAGACACCTCAGGATGCTCATTATCCACTTTCCAGAAATGCTTATTTTGCCGTCGTCAGACTGTATTAACACAGCATTGGCTCTGGGTGATAAGTCGCTGCGACAGGGCGTGAATTAGCAACATGCTCTTTAATCATTTCTCGTTCAGAGGTCGAATGATAAATACCCATGTGCCATCGGCATCAACTGTCATGAAGCCTTTACGCCGTTGTTCCGGATTGATCGAGACGACTGCTTTATCCGAAACTTTAAATGCCCTGATTTTCTGCATGGAAAAACGATTTAACTTATCCCTGACCTTGCTCCACTGGGATACCAGTCCGCTGGAATCGCCAATCATCAGGGAAAGATCACCATTTAAAAATGCGACACTGGTAATTTTTTGTCCCGCCTCAACTACATTTTGCTCCTGACTGATAACCGGCCTGCTTTTATCCTTAATATCAAACAAACCTAAATGCCCGTCACTGCTGACCAGATAAAGATTTTGTTCATCTTTATCAATTAAAATATCGATAACTCCTGCAGCCGGCATAGTCCAAAACCGAATCCGTACGGGTTACAGTCGCTTCATCAGCAAACAAGGACTTTTCTTTTTCAAAATTGATTAAGCGAATTTTACCTGTGCCTGTATCAGCGGATTTTGCAACTATCGTGCTTGCGTCATCACCGATTTTAACGGCAATTTTTTCCAAAGCCGCGCCGGACTCATCTATCACCAGAGGCTCTTCACCCAGTGGATATTTAAGTGAAGGCGTGATCAGACGCACATTATTTGGATAGGTTATTTTGTATTGATGCTTTACGATAACTGCTTTGCCATCAGACAAACCGTAAATGACTGCGCCTTCGTTGATAGGGCTGCCCTGTGCAAAGCTCACAATATGAGCACCTTCGGGTATTGTGACGGCTTCTGTCAAAATTGGTTTGCCGGTCGCAACCTCAAAAAATATCACTTGCCCGTTGTCAGTAAACCGGACCGCCACTTCATTTTGCTCTTCCATCTCCATCAGCACGGTTTTACCCAAAGCTTATTCCGGCACATCATATTGACTAACCGGTTCCGCTGTTGCCGATATAAACAAGGGAAAACCACGTACAGCAAATAAAAGAAAATCATTACGACAGCGACGATCACACCCAGACCACCAGCCATTACACCATAACGTGCCAATGAATCCTTTATTAGCCGCCATCGCTGGTAATATTGATTAGACGATTTTTCCATGATTGAGGAATATTTTGTGCGTGTGTTTATTTCAGACATGGGGAGATTCTAGAAATGAAATGTGACAATGATATAACAAAAACCATAAAAAAATCGGCCAAGATTCGTAATGCAAATCTCAGCCGCTCTTTTGTCCGAATTAACCTTTATAATTACGAGGAGGAAAATAACCGGTTAATCCAGACCAACATCCTTGTCTATGCATCCTTGCACAACAGTTAAATCCTTGTTTTAAAGCAATCCTTAATCTGAAACTTTATTTAAGCGTAGCCAGTACTTTTTCAACAACTTTCGCAGGAAAAGGAATATATCCATCTTTTATAACCACTTGCTGACCAGTTTTAGATAACACCATTTTCATAAATTCGTTTTCTAACGGCGCTAACGGTTGATTTGGCTTTTTATTGACATAAACATACAAATAGCGTGTCAACGGATAAGTGCCAGTAATGGCATTTTCAGGTGTTGCTTCAACAAAAGGTTGTGCCTTTTTTTGCCAAAGGCACCATTTTGACGCCCGATGTCGTATAACCCATGCCGGAATAACCAATGCCGTTCGTTGATGACGTGACTGATTGCACCACGGAAGCTGAACCTGGTTGCTCGTTTACGTTGCTTTTGAAGTCACCTTTACATAAGGCGTGTTCTTTAAAGTAGCCGTAAGTACCGGAAACCGAGTTACGTCCGTATAACTGAATGCTTTTTGCTCCCCAAGCGGCAACACCTGCATCACCCCATGTTTCAATATCTGTTGCTCCACCACATTTGCGGGTAGAAGAAAAAATCGCATCAACCTGCGGAATAGTCAGGCCTTTAACCGGGTTGTCTTTGTTGACAATAACAGCCAGCGCATCGATTGCAACTGGAACAGCTGTCGGTTTGTAACCGTATTTATCTTCGAAGGCTTCCAGCTCGTCATCCTTCATTTCGCGGCTCATAGGCCCCAGGTTTGATGTGCCTTCTGTTAACGCAGGCGGTGCAGTAGAAGAACCCGCCGCCTGAATCTGAATATTCACATTAGGATATTCGCGGTTAAATTCTTCAGCCCAGAGCGTCATCAGATTTGCCAGCGTATCAGAACCCACACTGGACAAGTTGCCGGAAATACCGCTGGCTTTTTGATACTCAGGAATACCTGCATCAACTGTTTGTACAGCACCCGCAGTACCACTGACCAATGCAGCAGAAGTAAAACCCATCGCAGCAATCAGCGATTTTGTTTTAAAAGATAATTTCATTATCAAATCTCAAATAATTTAAAGTGGAACTATTATGCAAATACAACATAACAAGAATATTACAATAGTCTTTTTTTTGCTATCGACTTCATGGACAGATATTTGCTCCACTATTTGCATTCAACACATCCGTGTGGATTATGTAAAAGGTACGACTCCAAGAACAGCGATCGAGAGCGCCAACCGTAGTCGTTTTAGACGATGCAGGAGCTGCGTACCTGTGTGCCGAGACCGGTATTTCCAGGGCAAGCCAACTAGCCAACACCACTGCTAGTATCGGATCATCTCTTGTTTCAAACCGTCATTAAATATTAATCCCTCCCTGGGGATTTAAATATTGGATTACTCCTTAAGCCATCACCCATCAAAAATGCTCCTACATTTTTACCTGTATTTGCAATCAAAACACATTGCTTTTGCTTAACCCCAGGCCAATGCAAAACCGAAGTGGATTACATTCATTCGATATTATTGTATTATTTGAATGTATGTTATTTCATTAATGGTTGTACGGGTATTGTCTAGACATTTTAATTTGCAATTAAGAAACATCTGCCAGAACTTAATAAACATGACCATCTTTTTTCAAACCTACGCCTGCTCCAGGTATAAATATTATGAGTAATTCAAAGTTAATAATATGTTTTTTATTAAGTCTTTTGTTGGCCGTATCGCTTGCTGGTTGTGCAGGAGGGGCTAAACATGAAAGCACCGGAGAATATTTAGATGATTCCGTCCTTACCACCAAAGTTAAGACTTCAATATTGGGTGACTCCAAGCTTAAACTGTTGCAGATCAACGTTGAAACATATAAAGGCGTCGTGCAACTAAGCGGATTTGTCGACTCCAAAAGTGCCGCAGATAAAGCTGTAGAGCTCGCAAGAACTGTTAATGGCGTCAAGTCAGTTAATAACAGCCTTATAGTGAAATAACTGAGCCCTTATTTCCGAATCACCAGCAAATGGCATTGCAAAAAGATGCCCGGGTTTAACCTCTAAGTTAAACCCGGGTGTTATTACGGTTAATCTTCTAATAATTCAATATAACTGAATGATCCAAGGTCATCATGACCATTCTCGGGATGATCGAGCGACTTGCACGGAGCAATTGCCGACAATGCTGCAAAAAATGGTAGAATCATTTTTTAGTCGCTATCCAATGTCATCTTTTGTCCATGCCCAATACGTTAAAGCTCCCGCTTGAGTCACTGAAACTAAAAATTGATTTGACTGGCTTTGAATTCCCGGAAGCACCCAAGCTAGAAGGTACCATTTTAGGCCAATCCAGAGCTCAATCTGCGCTGGAATTTGGCGTCGCCATGTCTAATCCCGGCTATAACATTTTTGTAATGGGAGAGCCTGGATTAGGTCGGCTGTCCATGATTACCCATCATCTGAATACCATTGCTCAAACGCTGCCCGCACCTCCCTCCTATGCTTATGTAGATAATTTTGACAACCCGAGAGAGCCTGTCTCAATTGAGTTGCCCGCAGAACATGGACAAGCTCTCAGCAAGGACATCGAAAAGCTAATTGATAACCTGCTGGCTACCTTTCCTGCCGCCTTTGAAAGTCCAACTTACCAGCAAAAAAAGGGCGCTATTGAGCGTCATTTTAACCAGTGCTACAACAATGCCCTTGATCTGGTTGAAAAAAAGGCCCAGTCCTTAGACACCGCCCTATTCAGGGAGGGCGAATCGATTTCTTTCTCGCCTATCAGTGACAATAAAGCACTGGATGAGGATCAATTCACCCAATTGCCGCTGCCGGAACGAGAGATCTTTCATAAGCACGTTGAAGAACTGGAAGAATATCTGGCCAATGTATTGCTGGAATTACCCCAGTGGCGCAGAGCCATGGTTGAAAAAATCAGGCAACTGGATAATGACACAATCAGCCAGGCGATAGATCCGCTGTTTTCAGAACTGAATGACACCTATCAAAATATCGATGATGTCATCACATTTTTATCAGAAATCCAAAAAAACCTGGGGCAAACCATTGCCGATTACCTGATGCCCAGCCGGACATTAGAACCCAGTGACAATACGGCAAAACGACTCATGCTGAACGAGTTGTACGCACCCAATATTCTGGTCGATAACAAACAGGAAAGTGGAGCGCCGGTTATTTATGAACCGCATCCCATCTATCAAAACCTGTTTGGCCGCATTGAATATGTCAGCGACCAGGGCACATTAGTCACCAATTATCGAAAGATTTGCGCCGGTTCACTACATAAGGCCAATGGCGGCTATTTGATTCTAGACGCAGAAAAACTGCTGACTTACCCCTTTGTCTGGGAAGGCCTTAAACGCGCACTGCAATCAGGACGCATTGAAATCGAATCTCCTTATTCAGAACTGGGCATTAACACCATAACGCTCAAACCCGAAGTAATCCCGCTGAATGTCAAAGTAATTCTGGTTGGCTCCCGTGACATTTACTATCTATTGGAAGAAATGGATAGTGAATTTAACGAAATGTTCAGGATTCTGGCCGACTTTGATAGCTATATTGCTCGCACCGATGAATCCATGCAGCGATTTGTACTGTTAATGATTAAACAGGCTGCAGATTCCGGGGCAAAACCTTTAACACGCGCCGCGATTGAAGGTTTGATTGAACATAGTTGCCGGCTTGCAGAAAATCAGCATCATTTCTCTGCCCGCATCAATGATTCGCTTGAAATTATTGGCGAAGCAAACCTGTTCTGCAAACAAGCCAATCACAGCCAAATTGATCGATTGCATATCGAGCAAGCCTTGGCTGCAAGAGAGCACCGTAACGGCAGGATGTCTCAAATCATTCTCGAAGAAATGCTCGATGGCACAATTCTGATTGATACCGAAGGCGAGGCCATAGGCAAAATCAATGGCTTAAGCGTTCTGGAAGTAGGCGGCAGCAGCTTTGGCGCACCAGTAAGAATTACTACCACAGTTTATCCCGGCTCCAGAGGCATCGTTGATATTGAACGGGAAGCCGAGCTGGGCCAGGCAATCCACTCAAAAGGCGTGATGATCTTAACCGGCTATCTGGGACATTCTTACGCACAGCAATTTCCTTTGGCCATATCCGCCAGTATCGCCGTTGAACAATCCTATGGTTATATTGATGGTGACAGCGCCGCGCTGGCCGAACTTTGCTGCCTTATTTCCGCCCTCACCCGGACTCCGATTAAACAATCCTTTGCCATTACCGGCTCGATCAATCAATACGGCGAAGTTCAGGCGATTGGCGGAGCCAATGAGAAGATAGAAGGGTTCTTCCGCCTTTGTCAGGCAAGGGGTCTTAATGGGCAACATGCTGCTATTATTCCTGCCGCCAACAAACGTAACCTGATGTTAAAACAGGAAGTTATTGATGCAGTTGCGCAAGGACTCTTTGCGGTTTATGCGGTTTCAAATGTAGATGAAACCTTGGAATTATTAACCGGACAACTGGCCGGCGCTATAAATAGTGAAGGTTTGTACCCGGAAAACAGCATAAATTATAAAGCCATCTCCCGGTTAAAAGAGATTTCAGATATGACTGAAGATAATGATGATAAAGAGGAAGGTGAAGGCGTTTAAGTACCATTTACCCGCCAAGACAAGGGAGCAATAAAGGGCGACCCGCCCGGCCGCCCCTGCAGAAGGGGGCACTCTCTAGCGCCCAGTCTCTGTGACTATTGCATCAATACCGTTTTGCCTTAATCTCGCCCGAATGCTACTTACACTGGCCATCCGGTCATAAGGCCCCATTTTGACCCGGTTCCAGATCACATTGCCGACTTTTGCCTTTTCAACCCTGGATTCAATCCCCATCAAAGCAAGTTTTGCCCTTAAACTGTCAGCATCTTTAAATTCTCTGAACGAGCCAGCCTGCATAATATAGCTGCCTTTTTTTGCCTGGCCCACTCGCTCTTCCCGGGCACGGGTATTAATTTCGTAATCCGGCACCACAACTTCTTTTTCAGGCAAGATGGTGTAAAAATCAAACTGTGGTAGCACGGGTTCTGGAACTGGTACCGGTTTCGCCGCTGCTATCGGCTTAGGTACCTCTGGTTCCGTTTTTTTCTCATGCTTGGACGTTTCATTTTTTATAACCTCAGGCTTTACCGGTATAGCCTGTGAAACCTGCTCAGGTTTTATTTGATTCGGCCCTGTGCTGCGCAAATAAACCAGAAAGACTACAAACAAAATAATCAGCGCAGTAATCAGCATCCACTTCCATAAACCAACGCTTTGCCGTTGGTCTAATGACTGTCTGCGGGGCGCTTTTTTCCCACCATGCGCTCTGTATTTGTAATCTCTAGCCATCACATGGATTCAGGTGCAGTGATATTCAGCAAGCCTAATCCATTCGCCAATACCTGTTTTACAGCGCAAATCAGATTGAGTCTTGCATCGCGAATTTTCGCATCATCGACTAGGAATTGATGCGCATTGTAATAAGTGTGGAACTCATTAGCCAGTTCACGCAGGTATTGAACCAGCTGGTGCGGCTCGTACTGCAACGCGGCCCGTTCCAGCAGTTTCAGGATAGCGCGCCAGTGTTCCAAGCAGATTGGTTTCGTGCTCTTCGGTCAATAGCGTCAGGTTTTCCATGCCCAGCAGCAAATTTCTTTCCCAACCCTTTTCATCCAGTTGCCGCAACACACTGCATACTCTGGCGTATGCATACTGCACATAAAATACCGGATTCTCATTGGATTTGGAGGTCGCCAGTTTCAGGTCAAAATCCATGTGCGCTTCTGACCTGCGCATCACATAAAAGAAGCGCGCCGCATCTTTGCCGACTTCATTACGCAATTGCCGCAATGTGACAAATTCACCGGATCGGGTCGACATCTGCACCTTTTCTTCGCCACGGTAAAGCGAGGCAAATTGCACCAGCAGCACTTTCAACTTGGACTCATCAGCGCCTAACGCCTTAATTGCTGCTCTGACCCGGGGAATATAGCCGTGATGATCGGCTCCCCAAATATCGATGATCTGGTCAAATCCGCGATCCAGCTTGTTCATGTGGTAGGCAATATCGGACGCAAAATAGGTAGATTGTCCATTTTCCCGAACCACAACACGGTCTTTTTCATCGCCTAATTTGGCGGATGCAAACCAGGTCGCACCATCCTGCTCGTAAAGATGGCCGCCGACACGCAAGCGCTCCAGCGCTTTTACCACCGAACCGTCATCCATCAGCTGACGTTCTGAAAACCATTCCTGGTACTCAACGCCAAACTCGCCTAGGTCAAGCCTAATGTCTTCCAGAATGGTGTTTAAGCCGATTTGAAAAAAGTCCTGATATAACGGCATCCCCAGCAAGGTTTTAGCACGGGCTATCAGTGCATCAATATGCTCTTCCTTATCGCCGCCCGCCGGTTCATCGGGCGGTATATCTTCTAACACCAGTTCTGCAGGCCTGCGGTACTCATTGCTCGCACTTTTATGGATATCCCGGGCTATATCGCGTGCATATTCACCACGATACGCATTGCTGGGAAAATGCACCAGCTCTCCACATTCTTCCAGGTATCTCAGCCAGATACTGGTAGCAAGTATATCCATTTGCCGGCCGGCATCATTTACGTAATACTCGCGATGCACATCAAAACCGACCGCCTGCAATAAATCAGAGACCGCTGAACCGTAGGCGGCTCCGCGACCATGACCGACATGTAACGGTCCGGTAGGATTAGCTGAAACAAACTCAACCTGAACCTTTTTACCCGCACCGACATTACTCAAGCCAAACTCACGTCCTTCATCATGAATTTGTTTGATAATCTGAAACTGAAAATTCGGATCAATAAAGAAATTGATAAAGCCCGGTCCGGCCAGCTCAACTTTGGTAATGGCGGAATCCTGGGGCAACGCGGCAATCAGTTTCTCGGCTAACTGCCGGGGATTTGATTTTGCCGGCTTTGCCAGCATCAATGCCAGATTTGAAGCAAAATCGCCGTGCAGTGCATCACGGGTGCGGTCAACAGTAATATTCGGGGTTATTCCCTGCTCAAGAACACCTTCTGACTTCAGTGTTTCAACAGCTTGCAGGATAAGTTCCTCTATCTTTTTTTTCATTGCTTCAATGCGTAGGTTGGATCAAGTAAATAGACGCCCATTATCCCTTAATATCATCCGATTATCCATTCAAACAGCATCAGTACAAATCCACCGGATCAACATCCAGCGACCAACGCACTTTTTTTGCCTGTTTGAGTTTTTCGATTTCCGGCATCAGTACATCGAGCAACGCATGCAATTCCTGGTCGTTTGGCGCTCTGAAACAGCAATTGATAACGGTAAAGACCCGCACGTCTGGCCATGGGCGCAGCAACTGGCCCCAAGATCTGGGTATGTCCTTTATTGAATTTTTTCGCCAGCTCTACGACCGCCTGAAGAAAAATCTGCGGCATCTGCACGTCAACGGCCTGTACTCTTAATAACGCCTGATAACTATACGGCGGTAATGACGCCTCTTTACGCTCTGCCAATGCCGTTTTGGCAAAACTGCTATAACCTTGCCTGATTAACGTTGTTAATAAAGGATGCTCAGGCTGCCGGGTCTGCATAATGACTTTGCCGGGTTTTTCCGCACGTCCGGCACGGCCTGAAACCTGCACAATCATTTGCGCCAGTTTTTCGGCCGCATGAAAATCAATGCTGAACAGTCCGCTGTCTACATCAAGTATCGCCACCAGGGTCACATTGGGAAAGTGATGGCCTTTAGCCAGCATTTGCGTACCCAGAATAATATCCACCTTGCCCTGATTTATTTGCTGCAAATAGTTTTCCAGTGAACCTTTGCGCTGCGTGGAATCGCGATCCAGACGCACAATGGTTTTATCGGCAAATAATTCAGCCAGCACTTTTTCGACCCGTTCGGTGCCCAGACCCAGCGGCGTCAATTCACCGGTTTTGCAGGCAGGGCACTGATTGATCAGGCGTTGCTCCTGGCCGCAATGATGGCAACGCAACAGGCCTTCATCGAAATGAATCACCAGATTGGCATCGCAGCGTCGGCAGCGCGCCACCCATCCGCAGCCATGGCAAATCAGCGTAGGTGCAAAGCCGCGCCGATTCAGGAACAGCAATACCTGTTCATTTTTTGCCAGAGTTCTTTGAATCTCCTCAATCAGCGACTCGGATATGCCCTCCTGCATTCTTTTATTTCGTGATATCGAACAACTGCAGGACCGGCTCTATCGCATTCCCAGCCCTTTCCGGCAAATGCAGCAACCGGTAACGCTGCTTATCGACGTTATGCAGACTTTCCAGAGACGGCGTGGCAGAACCCAGTAAAACAGGAATATTCAACAGCTTGCCACGCACCACGGCGATATCTCGGGCAGAAAAACGAAAGCCTTCCTGTTGCTTGAATGAAGCATCATGCTCTTCATCCAGAATAATCAATCCCGGATTTTTTAGCGGCGTAAATAATGCCGACCGCGTGCCCAATAAAATCGAGCATTCGCCTTGCTGCATTTTGAGCCAGGCGATTTGCCGTTGCCGATCGGTTAGTTTGGAATGCGAAACGACAATATTTACGGAAAAGCGCTGCCTGAAACGCTCTTCAAGCTGCGGAGTCAGGGTGATTTCCGGCAATAGCACCAAAACCTGCTGGCCTCGCTCCAGCACGGAACGAATAATCTGCATGTACACTTCGGTTTTGCCGCTACCGGTAACGCCTTCCAGTAAAAAAACGCCAAATCGGCCTAAACAGTCACATACCGCATCTATCGCCGATTGTTGCTGAGGATTGCATTGCAGGGCATCATTCCTGATTAAGGACAAAGTCCTATTCACCCTGGAATCAGGCCGTGCAATCTCCAGCAATTGCTTGTCTATTAACTGCTTTACCGAAGATCGCCAGTTTTCATTCCATGCCGACAGCTCAGTTTCAGACAGACCATCGACGGATGACGTTGAAATTTTTCCAGCACGCTTTTTTGCTTGGGCGAGCGCTTGAGCAGCTCGCTATCGAGTAGCTTTGCCCAATTCAGTCAGCGCATAGCGTTTTTCTGCTTGAACAACGGCTGATTTGCCCTGACGCAGCGCCACAGGAAATGCAGCACTGAATACTTCGCCCAAAGGATGATGATAATACCGGCTGGCCCAATGCAGCAGCCGCAAATCTTTAGCTGATAATAACGGCTGTTTCGTCCAGAATCCGTTCTACCCGTTTTAATTTACCGGTATCCACTTCGCTGTGCTGAACACATTCAACCAGAAATGCGACTTTTTTACCTTTCCCGAAGGGAACTTCCAGGCGTATCCCCGGTTTGATATTAGCCAGCTCGACATTATCCGGAGCGAGATAATCAAACAAACGATAAATAGGGATTGGAATGGCAACCCTGAAAATCAGCTCATTCGCCGCTTTGCAACTTAGCCATAGTATTTAAATTATTTTTGATGTTTTAAGGCTAAGTCACTATACGGTTTAGACTATTTGAGTTACCCACAGAATCTGTGGATAACTCTGTGGATAACTAGTTTTTAACAAGTCCTTACTAACGGTTTTTATTACAGTTTTGTTAATTTGAACATTTTTAATGCAGTAATTATTTTTACTTATTTTTCAATGACTTATAAATTATGCATGACAGAATATAAAGCTATTCTGCTCCACTTTCGACTTTAACTCCGGGCTAATGTGCATAGATTAGTCGACGTCTGTGCGATTAATTCATCAATATGTTACAGGATAGAGCAGGCTTTTTCTTATTCTCATGCAACGATATGAAGCTGTGTAACCAGTATACTTTGACCGCTTAAAAGCGCCGAGCCGGAGTACTGCGCTCTCAATTTTACTGCAGGCTTGATAAATTTAATGGTCATCCTGTCACTTTCACCGATAGCCAGATATTTCTTCCTGTCCTTATCTTTAAGCTTTAAAGCAGGCGGCAAAGTCCAGACACCTTCGGGATAATTCTTGGTATCCTTGCTATTGGCATTGATTTCAGATTTTCCCAGAAACTCAAATCCCGCATTTCTTGCCAGCGCAATCACATAGTCCTCGCTGACATAGCCGGATTCGGCTTTTGTATCCTGCTGCTTTAAGGCCGTACTTCTGTGTTCCACGACACCCAAAATACCGCCAGGCTTCAGCGCTTTGTACATGGCATTAAATACGGCTGCGGCCTGATCGCTCTTCATCCAGTTATGCACGTTACGAAACGTTAAAACCCTGTCTGCCGATCCATCCGGCGCTATTTGCAAGAATTTTGGCGGCTGCAGCACGGTTAACTCAACTTTGCCGTATACCTTCGGCTGACTTTTTATCTTTTTAACAAACTCCTGCAAGTTCTTTTTAAAATAAGGCTGGTCGGCATCGACTGAAAAATGCGCGGCATACAATTTGCCTTTATCCTTTAAATAAGGCGCCAGAATTTCCGTATACCAGCCTTCGCCCGGCCAGATTTCGACGACGGTCATGTTGTCCTTAACGTCAAAAAATTCCAGCGTTTGCTGCGGATGCCGGTATTTATCGCGGTCTTTATGTTCTGCTGAACGTTGCTTTCCCGCAATCGCCCGTTGCAAAGAGGTTAAGTCCTCTCCTGCTTGTGCGGATGAAATACCGGTTGCAAGCAATAATGCCAATAAAAATTTTTCCATTATATTAATCTCGTTTAAGACTGATGAGTTTCACGATTCCAGATTTGCAAAAGACTTAGTGTCGCCAGCATTAAAAAGGCGAGCAAGGTCCATGCAGGCATACTAAAACCCAACATTGTCCAGTCCACCTTGGCGCAATCACCCGTGCCGCTGAGCATTAACTTGACTGTTTCAAACAAGGGAAAGTTTTGCAGCACGTACTCCAGACCGGGACCGCATTCCGGCACCTTATCGGCCGGCAAATGCTGTATCCAGACATGCCGGGTTGAAATCGCCGCGCCGCACAAAGCCGTTACCGCGCCTAAAATGGCATAAGCCGTCACGCCGGTTTGTCCCGGATTGTGGATGGCGGCGCTTAAAAAAACCAGGCCGGTCAGTAAAATGGCAATGCGCTGGGAAATGCACAAGGGACAAGGATCCAGGCCATCAACAAATTGAAAATAAGCGCCCATCGACAGCAAAAACACACACCCGAGAAAGCCCAGAAAAAACCAGATTCTCGAATTAAATTTTAACAATTTCAACATGATCAACTGCCTTTTTTAAAAAGTTTTATTTATTGCTCCCAGCATCGGAGCGGGAGTTGTCTGACTCGCAGGAGCGCATTGCATCGCCTGTTTATTTACAACGACTTGTACATTCCATCCAGCACCAGTGAATTCGGGCTGACCATGCCGATAATCTTGTTATTTTCAATGACCGGCGCCCTGACCAGATTATAGTTGGCAAACAGCCGCGAGCAATAGCGGATGTCCATATCGGGATGAACCGAAATCACCGGTTTACTCATGATTTCATAGACGTTAACCCGATCCGGCGCACGGTCTTTCGCCAGCACATGACGGGCAATATCGCCGGAATTAATCATGCCGTATTCATCATCGTCATGGCGTTTATTGACGATAAGCACCGACGTTTTAAGCGATTTCATCTTTTTCAGGGCATCTTCTATGGTAGCAATGCCGTCGATGGTGCCGAAATCGGTTTTCATGACATCTCTGACGCGGATTACAATGCGTTGCTCAATCATATTTTGTCCTCAAGTTCATGGGTTAATTCTTCAACCTGGTGCATGACGCCAATGGCATCTTCAACATCAATCTGAATGGCAATGCCGGTGCCGGGTTTGTTGTCGAATTGCGCGACCTTGGCGATTGTTTCCAGAATATGCCGGCTGAGATGTTCTTCGACCAGCAACAACAGCACATCGCGCTGAGTTTCCAGGGTCAGGCCGAAAAAGGTTTTCGATTGTTTCATGCCTTCGCCGCGCGCATTATTGACGACGGTTGCGCCTTTGGCGCCGTTTTTGCGCGCGGTCTCAAGCACCAGGTCAGTTTTGTCGTCTTCGACAAATGCGATAATTAATTTGAAATGCATGGTGTTCCTCAAGGTTTGGATGAAAGACTGCGTTTGTTAAGCCATTGTGCAATTTGCGCGTAACCCAAGACAGCAATAATGGGAAATAAACTGGCAAAGGCGATCAAGCCAAAGCCATCCAGTAACGGGTTGCGGCCGGGTACGGCAGAGGCCAGCCCCAGACCCAATGCGGTCACCAGCGGCACGGTAACCATCGATGTCGTTACCCCGCCCGAATCGTAGGCCAGCCCGATAATCAGTTTAGGCGCGAACCGGGTTTGTATCATGACGATGATATAGCCTGCGATAATATATAAATAGAGTTCCGAACCCGTAACGATCCGAAAGGTACCGAGGGCAAGACCGAAACCCACACCGATGGCGACAGAAATTCTTAAGCCCCAGGCCCGGATCGTGCCGCCTGAAATTTGTTCGGCTTTAAGGGCGACAGCGAGCAGGGAAGGTTCGGCCAACGCCGTGGCAAAGCCAATGCTGGCGGCAAAAATATAGACCCAGAAATAGGCTTGCCAGGAGACGGCCTGATCAAGAGGATTAACGCCCAAAAATTCAGGCGTGGTCAACTGCGACGCCATCAAACTTCCAAGCGGGAACAAGGCCAAATCCAGCCCTTCCAGAAAAAAAACAATACCCAGCAAGACATAGAAGAAGCCGATGATGGTTTTTCTGGGATGAGCCAAAGGTTTGCGAATGACCAGCAGCTGAAATCCAATGATAGATGACGACAATCGGTAAAATATCTCGACAGGTTTCCAACAGCTTCAGCGCAAAATGCATTAACCAGTCGATCATATCAGCCATCCCGTAAGCCATGACAAAAATCATCGGCATCAATGACGCAAAGACAACAAGACCAAAACCATCGGTCATCGGATTACGGCCTTTGATTGCTGTCGCCAAACCGACACCCAGGGCAGTCACCAGCGGAACGGTAATGCTGGACGTAGCGATGCCGCCGGAATCATAGGCGATGCCAATGATCTCGACAGGTGCGAAAGGCGTCATGACGGCAATACAAACATAAGCGAAGAAAACCGGGTAATACACCGGCCAGCCCCGGATAATTCTCAATACGCCGACCAGAATGGCAAGACCGATAGACAACGCGACGGTAATGCGTAATCCCAGTGCATAACCGGCCTTTGCCGCATCGGTTTGTTCTATCAGCTTGCCATTACTGGCAATGTTTGCGGCTTTTTCGGCAACCGCGATCAGCGCCGGTTCGGCGACTGCGGCGCCAAACCCCAGACAGAAGGCAAAGGTCAGCAGCCAGAATAAACTGCCTTTGCGGGCAAACGCATAAGCCATCGACTCGCCGATCGGGAACAGGCTTTGCTCAAGCCCCTGAATAAACAGGGTAAGACCGAGAATAACGAAAAGAGTGCCGGCGATTAAATTGCCGACATCGGGAATAGGTTGCCGGATAATCAGAACCTGGAATACCAAAACAACCGCAAGAATAGGCGCCAAATCCAGAAAACTGCTGAACAGTTGTTTAATAAAAGGATTTTTAAACATTCAAGTCTCTTTATCCGGTTTGAATTCACCAATCTCAGCATTGCTCGACCTCTTTTTTAAACGCTTTTATTTCCCTTGCAGGCCCCATCACCACCAGAACATCCCCCGCATCCAGGCAGTGCTCTTTCTCTCCGATCGCAAAATGCAATTGATCGCCCAATTCCCTATCGACAACACCGATGAGAATCAGATTATGCTTTTCATTCAACTTTAAGTCGCTGGTTTTGGTGTTTTCCAGACAGGAGCCTTCAGGGATTTCTATTTGCGCCATATTTAAATCATACCGACCGAAAACGGTATCATCCAGAATATTGGTAATATCCGGTTTGGTTAACATTTCATGGGTTTTTCTGCCGCAAATCTCATAAGGATCGATGATTTTATTAGCGCCTGCGGCCAATAATTTTTCAGCCGATTCCGGATCATCAACAATGGCGACAATGGTAATGTTTTTATCTATCGCCCGCGCTGAAATAGTTAAAAATACATTGTCAGAATCTCTCGGATAAAAACAAAACAGGATATCGACATCAGCACCAATGCCAATGGATCTGAGCTCATCATCATTGCGAAAATCAATGACTTTGGCTGTCAAAGCCTTTTTCTGCAACCAGAGCGGCTTCGGCATCATCTTTTGCTATAAAAATAATGCTGTATTGCTCCTGATTCAATCGGCTCATCGCTTCCAGAGACATGATACTGTAGCCAAATACGGCAATGCGTTTCATCGTCTGCTCCCGTTTTTTAACCGGCTTTTTTCAATCTGGTCGCGAAAATAATCAATCGCGTACTCCCTGCCTATAACGACCAACAGATCGCCATCCCGCAATACAAAGTATGACTCTGGATTAAAATAAAAATGCTGATTTTTTATCGGATAACTGTTCTTATGTTTTTGATGCACCGGATTTGCACTGATAATGCCTAGCAGCATTAATTTCCTTTGTTCAAAGTCAATCTCGGCTATGCTCATCCCCTCGATAAATGAACCGGAATGCACGCATAATGTTTCCATGATGATGTGGCTTTCTTCACGGATGATGCCCAAAATAGCCTCAAAAGCCACCGGCTGACCGATATATTCGGCGACCACCATTCCGGCTATTTCAAACGGCTGAATAACATTGCTGGCGCCGGCTTGATAGAGTTTTTTTACATTATCCTGATTGTTCGCGCGGGAAATAATCCGGATATCCGGATTTAAATGCCGGCTGGTCAGCGTGATATAAACATTGATGACATCATCGCCGGTCGTACAAATAACAGCCGTTGCACCATTATTAATGCCCGCATTCTGTATCACGCCGTTTTTGCTGGCATCCGCATGAATAACCAGATAACCCAGCCGCTTCGCTTTCAAGATGTTAGATTCTTTGGTATCAATGACAACAAAATGCAGCCGGTCTTTTTCAAGTTGCCTGGCGATATGCTGCCCTACCCGGCCAAATCCGCAAATAATAATAAAACTGTCAAACCGGTTCAGTTCGGCATAGATACTGTTTTCACGCAATTCGTCCATTTCCTCATTAAATGCCGCAACGATGATGGAAATAAAAAAAGATAAGACGCCCAGACCAACCAAAATCAATGCCATCGCAACTGATTCGTCCGCCGGTTGTCTGCGGCGATATATCGCCATAACCGACGGTTGCAACAGTCACTATCGCCCAGTAAAAACCATCGAACAGGTTTTTAACCTGTCCGCCATTAGCGGGATTTTCAAATAAATAAATGCCGGTGCTGCCGATAAATACCAGAAAACCCAGAAAAATCGCCCAGCGTAATAAGTTCGAAACGCTTGCTGACCAGGACGCTGGCAAATACTTTAATGCTGTTAAAATAGCGGAACAGCTTAAACAGCCGAAAAATAAGAAACATCCGCATGACCCGCAACGGCCTGTAAGTAGGCAAAATAGCGAGCAAATCAATCAAGGCCAGGGGAGTGAAAACATACTCGATTTTCTTGGCAAGCATGATTCTGAGCAACCTTGCCCAACCGAAAAGGGATATTTAAATATTCGGCCTTTTCATAATGCTCAAGAATGATTTTATGATTGTCGCTGTACAGCCAGCCCCGCAACAGGTATTCAGCGATAAATAGACTGATTACGCAGTGCTCGAACAGCACCTCGCTTTCGCCCAACTTGATGATCCACTTCGTAAATCAGCAGAAAAACGCTGAGCATCACCAGGCAAATCATAAAAACATCAAAATATGACTTAAGCCGGCTGTTTGGATTCTCCAGCAGATTATAGAAAAACAGCTTGGCGCGTTGGTAACGCCTGGATGCTTTCAGGAAGTAAGCAAAATAAACAATCAGTCGCGTAAACATATTGCCGCCTCAGAATCATCCATTTCTTTGAAAAATTGCAATAAAGTGGTGTTGCATTTATTAGATGAATTCATGTTGAGTCCATTTATTGATCATGGTTTTTTAAACTTCACGACCTTGTTTAAAGGGCTCAGATTGATTTCATCGACTACTATCTGTGCCCGTGAATTAAGCACGTAGGATACCGCCTCGGCGACATCCTCCGGCTCAATAAAATTACTGTCATCATCGCCGGGCTCAAAAGACAGTGGCTCAAAAAACGCCGTTTTAACCATGCCCGGGTTGATCAGGCAAACCCGCACGTTGCTTTTGCCGCACTCTTCGCGCAGCGCCTGGGTAAAGCCACGAACGGCAAACTTGCTGGCGCAATAAACCGCGCCTTTGCGGCTGCCTTTCAAGGCTGCCTCGGAACCGATAAAAATCAAATCGCTGCGCTCTTTGCGCTTTAAAGCGGGCAGCAAGGCGCGGGTCAGGAACGCCTGGCTGGTAAAGTTTATCGTCATCAGGCCTTCAATCTGGGCATAGGAAAACTCCTCCACCGAGCCGAACTGTCCCATCCCTGCACAAAAAACCACGGCATCGATTTCCGGGAAGGCTTGCTCCAGTTCGCGTAATTTTTGCGGCAGGTCATTTAACTGGCTTAAATCCAGTTGCACAGGACTAAAATTTTCCATGTGCCGAATAAACTTGCCGCCATCCCGGGATACGCCGATCACATGATGGCCTTGCTGCAACAGGTTTCTGGCGATGGCGCGACCTATGCCTGAGCTGGCGCCGGTCACCAGAACATTGCGTTTTATAGTGCGCATGGGAAAAATTTGGCTTCTGGGATATAGCTTAATAATAGTTCGCTGCAATATTGCATCATTTCCTGCTCCAGTTCTTGCTTGTAAGACATCATGCCTTGCTGACTGACCAAGGGACTGGCAAAGAGTTTTTCTTCCGGATAAAGCTTATGCACTTTTTTAAAAAAGTTCTCCGGCAATCTGAACACGCCCAGGCTGACCGAATGCAGCTGATTTAAATTGATTCGGGAAAAAACCTGCTCGAATAATTGCCGGTACTGCTGCTTGGTAACCGGACTGATATATCAACGGATCAAAACGCAGCCCGATCTGCCAGCCCTGTTCCTGTAATTTGCACAGCGCATCAAGACGACGCTCTACCGACGGCGCTTTATCCTCGACTTTTTTAGCTATTTCATCCGGGGACAGGCTAAACGCCACTATACAGCGGGGCAGCGGTTCACGATTTAACAGGCTTCTGACCTGGGTGCTTTTGGTTCTTAACTCCAGCCAGGCATTGGGTATCTCGGCAAAAAACGGCAAAAACTGTTCGGCAAATCCGGTTACCGGCTCCAAAGCCAGACTGTCGCAATCATAGCCGGAGAAAAAATGCAGGTCCTCAGCCGGCGACTCGGCACACAGTTGCCTTATGTCATCCTGAAAATCTTCGTAATTGACAAACAGCACATAATTGGCCGATTGATACATGCCCTGTAAAAAACAGTACCGGCAATCGTACAAACAGTTGAGCATGTGCGAAAAATAATAATTCCTTTTTGCCCCGATGCCGTAGCCTGCAGGTGCAGGCAGGGCAAAGTTTTTATATTTTTCCGCCAGTATCAAGGCTGGCTGTTGTTTTTGCAGGCGAAAATTCTGTGCCTTGGGATTAAAAACTTCGCCATAGCGGCCGCAGGTGATTATTCTGGCTTGCGGAAAACGGGCAACGATGTCAATAACGCGCGGATGTTGCAGGATGTTTTCTTCAATGTAGATCGTTTCAATCATAGGCTCTGTTTATCATTTTAGACGATTACTTTAGCACAGCTTGTTATCTGAAAAGACTTGTGATTTATTGCTCTGCCACCAAATAGGGTAAAATACTTTCAAAACAACCAATACATTGTAAAAAATGAAAACAAATAAGATAGGTTTTATCGGCGGCGGCAACATGGCGTCAAGCCTGATCAGCGGATTGATTGCCAGCGGCCATTCTCCCCAACAAATTTGGGTGTCGGACATTAATCCGGACACGCTGAAAACTATGACGGCAAACCTTAACGTTAACACCTCGGCAAGTAATGATGCCGTCGTTAATAATGCTGATGTCATCGTACTGGCCGTCAAGCCGCAGACTCTGGCCGATGTAGCAAAAAGCATCGCCCCCTTAATCCAGCAACGAAAATCACTGGTCGTATCCATCGCTGCAGGCATTAGCCAAAGCAGCCTGAGCAACTGGCTAGGCGCTGATACGGCAATTGTTCGCTGCATGCCCAACACACCGGCGCTGGTGCTGACGGGCGCAACCGCATTGCATGCCAATGACAAGGTATCAAAGGAGCAACGCAGCCTGGCGGAAAATATTATGCGTTCGGTCGGCATTGCGCTCTGGGTTGAAAGTGAAAGCGAGCTGGATGCGGTTACCGCCGTTTCCGGCAGCGGCCCTGCATATTATTTTCTGCTCATGGAAGCCATGGAAAAAGCTGCTTTGGAGCTGGGCTTGAGCGAAACCACCGCACGTTTACTGGTGCAACAGACAGCATTAGGTGCGGCTAAAATAGCGCTGGAATCATCCGAGTCACCGGAACAGTTACGCAAACGTGTCACCTCCCCTGGCGGCACGACACAGCAGGCTATAGAAACCTTCCAGCAAGGCGGCTTTGTCGAACTGGTTTCAAAGGCACTACATGCAGCCCGCGATCGCTCTATTGAAATGTCTAAACAAACGGAGAATACCTGATGGACTCTAGCTACATGACTGACCCGGTTATTTTTGTAATCGACAGCCTGTTTTCTTTATATATCCTGGCGGTATTGCTACGTTTTTTATTGCAATGGTGCGGCGCTAATTTTTACAACCCCATTTCACAGTTTCTGGTCAAGGTGACCCATCCGCCTTTAAGAATCCTGCGTCGCTTTGTGCCACCTATCGGAAAAATAGACACCTCTTCGCTTGTGCTGGTGCTCACCCTGCAAATGCTTGCAGATTTCTCGATTTTGATGTTGAAAGGCGTCTCCATTGGCATAGGCGCATTGACCATTTTATCGCTCACGCAATTGATTTCGCTGCTGATTAATATATTTATCTATGCCGTGTTTGCTCGGGCAATACTCAGTTGGATAAATCCCGGCGCTTTCAGTTCTGCATCTTCTATACTGGATAGTCTGACTGAACCTTTGCTCAGCACTTGTCGGAAATTTATTCCCGACCTGGGCGGTATCGACTTGTCGCCTCTGGCCGTCCTGATGCTTTTGCAACTAGCGAAAATGGTCATACTTCCGCCGCTGCATCAATTAGCCAGTTTAATCAGTTGAACTGATACGCTTACGAACATGGCGTTTTGACCCTGAAGCTCCATGTTCAACCCAAAGCCAGTAAAGTTGAATGGTTCGGCCTGTATGGCGACCGTTTAAAACTGCGAATCAAAGCCCCGCCCATAGTTGGCAAAGCAATCATCATCTGATTGAATTGATAACCCATGAGTTCACTGTCAGCACATCTGCGTGCGAACTCATATCCGGATGAAAGGCGCATTGCCATTACCGTCCCGACAAGGCTCTCGAACATTTACAATCTGAAATTCCACTATAGCAATATAGAGTTCCCGCCCATAGCCGGAAAAACTATATCGGCAATTCAATAATTTTTATATCTGCTATCTTTAACAACACGTTTCAAATCCAGAAAGAATTATTTAATCCGCTATGCAAATACGTACTTTTTCAAACAGCATTTTTTTAGCCTTTTTACTTTGTCTATTCACCAGCCCAGCTATCCATGCAAAAAAAATGTATAAATGGGTAGATGAGCATGGCAAAACCATTTTCTCGGACCAGGTGCCGCCGGAACAATCCCAACTTCGCCGGGAGTCGCTGAATGAAAAAGGCCGGATTGTTGATGTCACTGAAAAAGCAAAAACAAAGGAACAACTGGCCCAAGATGAGCGGCTTAACGCTTTAAAACAGGCACAGGAAAAAATCATCGCCCAACAGCTGGCCCGCGACAAGGTTTTACTCAACACCTTCCGCAATCTGGATGATATGCAAGCGGCTCTTGCCGGCAAGATGCAGACGCTGGATACCCAGAAACATGCCCTGGAGGGCAATTTAAAACGCGCGGAAAGCCAACTGGAAACACAGCAAAAGAAAGCGGCAGCAATTGAACGCAAAGGCACAAAAATCCCGCAACCCATGCTGGACGAGATCAAAGCAACCCAAGCACAAATTCAGGTTGCTTACGGCGAGATCAATAAACATGCCGAAAAAAAGGGTGAGATTAAAGCTGAGTTTGAAGCCGATATTGAGCGTTATAAATTCTTAACCAAAGCAAATCCGGATACGCAAAAACTGAGCGCTAACATCGCAGATGAACTTGGCCTGTATCCTTGCGATAGTGATGCGCAATGCTCAAACGCCTGGGGAATTGCACGTAACTTTATTAACGCACATTCCACGACGGCTATCGAGACTAACACCGACAAGCTGATTATTGCGCATGCACCGGAAACAGATAGCGACTTGAGCTTGTCTCTTGCTAAAATCGAGGGCGCAGATAAAAAGCATCAACTGTTTCTCGACATACGCTGCCGCGAATCATCACTGGGCAAAGAACTTTGCACCAGCCAGAAAGCGAAGGATATAAGGTCTGCGTTCAAGCCTTATATTGAATCTGCGCTGGCTAAATAACGGGGTGACACTACCTAGATTTAGTTCGGTCGTACTAAATGCATCAGAATGAAGTAACAATGATTTTTATTTTTCCATACCCTAATAGGCAAACAAATGAAGCAATGTTTTACGTCTATTAGGAAACCTAATTATAGTTAGAAGGCACGAATGCATGAAGGTGTTAGGCATAACGCTAATTGTTTTTTCTGTGGCAGCTCTGCTCCTGCATTTCCTTGGAGAGTACTTCGCCGCTGATATCTGCCTTGATGCCGGTCAAGTCTACGACTACGCCACGAGCCAATGCCGTTCTGATATGAATCACCTTCCATACATCTCTTATACCAAAAGGTTTAGTTGGCATATTATCGGCTCGTTGATCGCTCTGCTGTTGGGCATTGCTTGTGTTGTTATCGGCCAAAGCAAGCGGCCTGGATGAAGCCCGGGGAATCCGGGACTTCGTGGGGGCTCCGATCACCCCGTATTCCACAAGCTACATAAGGGCTACGTTTAGCGCGCCCTACACAATCAAAAATTAAGACACAAAGTCATGTGATACACACCGCGTACCATTTCCCCCTTCACCACCTCACCCTCAGCAAAGGTACGCGGAGCGTACCCTACCCATTAAGCAATAAAGAATTTTGCTGACAAAATAGAATTAAGCAGGGGAGTTTGGTAACATTTTTAAGTTTTGCACCGACCAAAGCAAAGAACGATTAAGATTAGAGACCTTACCCCCATAACCGATAAAGGCTAAAAATGAGTTTTAAAACCAGTTTAATAAAAATGGCAATCAAATTGACACCCAATATAATGATTATATGGGTGGCAAATATAATACTTAAGGGCATTGCGAGAATTAACAGATTTTAATTTTGACCTCGATGCGCGAAAAGCATACGTTCAAATTCAGCTTCTCGGTGAATCAGAAACGATTGAAGTTTGGCTGGAAGATTTTGCCATTATTAGCGATGAGGGATCCTACCAATTAATCATTCATCAAGCGCAATCAAACCGTATCTGGTTGAATAATATACTTGCGCGTATTGCAGGAAAAGCCTGGAAAATTCCTGTGATACCTCAATTTGCGGCCCAAATTGAGCTTGTCGCAGAATTGCTCAAAGACGAAAGGCCAAAACTAGTAGTAATTGATTGAGGTTGTCTCGTTTATTCAGCAAGTAGAGCCGTAGGATGTGCTGAGGCACGAAGCGCATCGCTCGCGTGAAGTTTGGTTGATATTGATGCGCTTCACTGCGTTCAGCACATCCTACAGGCGCACTTAAAACATTAAACCACGAAGCTTACCTTCGCATTCTTCGTGGTAAAAATGCCTTAGCTTAGCCTACCCATTCAGCAATAAAGTGCCGACACCCTGATCGGTAAACAGTTCCAGCAGCACCGCGTGGTCAACCCGTCCGTCGATGATGTGCACACTGGTCACGCCGCCTTTTATCGCATCGGTAGCGCAACGGGTTTTGGGGATCATGCCGCCGGAAATGGTGCCGTCGGCAATCAGCTCTTCGGTCTTTTTAATCGACAAGCCGGTCAGCAGCTCTCCTTGCTTGTCCAGAATGCCCGGAATATTGGTCAGTAAAATCAATTTCTCGGCTTTTAACTGTTCGGCAATTTTACCGGCGACCAGATCGGCATTGATGTTGTAGGATCGTCCATCATCGCCAACACCTATGGGAGCAATCACCGGAATAAAGTCACTGTTGCCGACCATATCAAGAACCGCCGGATCTATACTGCTTACTTCACCGACATGACCCAGATCAATAATCTCCGGGGGAAGCGTGTCGCGAGGAGTCAGATGCAGTTTTTTGGCTCTAATAAAATTGCCGTCTTTGCCGGTCAAGCCTACCGCTTTGCCGCCGTGCATGTTGATTAAATTAACAATCTCCTTGTTCACCAGTCCGCCCAGCACCATCTCGACCACATCCATGGTCTCGCTGTCAGTGATGCGCATGCCATCGACAAAGCCTGTGGTTTTGCCCAGTTTTTCCAGCAACTGGCCGATTTGCGGCCCGCCGCCATGAACAACAATCGGGTTTAAGCCGACCAGTTTCATCAATACGATATCCCTGGCAAAGCTGTGTTTGAGCTCTTCATCAACCATGGCATTGCCGCCAAATTTAACCACGATGGTTTTGCCTTTAAAGCGCTGAATATAGGGCAAAGCCTCAATCAGTACATCGGCTATCTGGTGGGCTGTTCTTTTTTCCTTCATGTTCTGGTTTCCCATTCTTAAAAAAGTAATGCAATATCGGGTTTTATTTTCTTCATAAGTTGTCTGAATTGCTCTTGAATGCTGGGCATAGCGTGCTGTGTTTCAGTTTCAAAACGGATAACCAGTGAAAGCGTGGTTAAACCGGAAAGCCTTCGCTGCCCCGCAAAAAAAGCCAGCTTAATGACGGCCTGTATGGCCAAAGCCACCGATGCCACGCAAGCTTTCATCAAACTCGGCTACCTGCTCGAACTCGCACCTGCACTACCGGCACAAAAACCATTTGCGCAATCCGCTCACCGATATTGATGGTAAAAGCCTTATCGCCACGGTTCCAGCACGAAACAAAAACCTGCCCCTGATAGTCTGAATCAATCAGACCGACCAGATTGCCCAGGACGATGCCATGCTTGTGACCCAGGCCTGATCTTGGCAATAAAACGGCGGCCAGCTGATGATCGTCAATATGAATAGCCAGACCTGTTGGAATCAGCACCGTCTCCCCTGGCTTTAATTCGACCGCCTCATCCAGACAGGCGCGCAAATCCAAACCGGCAGAGCCCGCTGTCGCATACTCCGGCAACGGAATGTCTTTGCCTAAACGGCCATCCAGAATTTTAAGCTGTATTTTTTTCATGCTTTTTTAGTTTCCATCCTTTCTGCGATTAAGCTGATTAATTGCTCTGCTATGTGATTTTTGTCGGTCATCGCCAAGGTTTTCTGGCCATTTGCCCAGAAAACGTGCAAGGCATTTTGTTCGCTATCAAAGCCGCCCTGCTCACGCCCTACCCAGTTTGCGGCAATCATATCCAGTTTTTTTCGCGCCAGTTTGTCTCGCGCATAAGCTTCAAGATCATGCGTTTCAGCGGCAAACCAACGGTAAACGGGCGCTTGTCGAGTTTTGCGACTTCTGCCAGTATATCTCTGGTTTTTTGCAGGATTAGTGTTGTCTGTTCTGCCTGTTTTTTTATTTTTTCCGGCTCCATGATGGCAGGACTGTAATCGGCCACCGCCGCCGCACCGATGTAAATAGCATGGTCCGAAGCTCTGGACATAACGGCCTCATACATTTGCGCGGCAGTTTCCACTTTCACCAAGTCAGTATTTGCCGGCGCTGCCAGCGTCACCGGACCGCTGACCAGCGTTACTTCTGCGCCTGCTTTCAAGGCCGCATTCGCCAGCGCATAACCCATTTTCCCGGAACTGCGATTGGTGATGTAACGCACGGGGTCTAAAGGTTCGCGGGTTGGGCCGGCGCTGATTAACACTTTCAAGCCCTTGTAAGCACTGTCTGTGGGCTGGTTCTGAAGTTCCAGCGCGTGAGCCAGATGTTTGCAAATATCGACAGGTTCGGACATTCTGCCAAAACCGGTTTCACCGCACGCCTGATCGCCTTGTTCAGGACCGATAACCATAACGCCATGACGCTGGAGTTTTTGCAATATTTTCCTGTGTGACTGCCTTATTCCACATCGCCTGATTCATGGCAGGCGCGACATAAACCGGACAAGTTGCCGCCAGATAAAGCGTTGACAGCAAATCGTCAGCCAAACCGTGACTGCAATTTTGCAATCAGATTGGCGGTTGCCGGCGCGATAATCAGCAGATCAGCCCAACGCGCCAAACTGATATGCCCCATCGCATTTTCCGCATCGGCATCCAGCAATTCGCTATGCACGGGATTGCCGGAAAGCGCCTGAAAAGTTAACGGACTGATAAACTGCATGGCTGAACTGGGTCATCACCACCCGCACCTCGGCGCCCTGTTTTCGCAGCAGCCTGACTAATTCAGCGGACTTGTAAGCGGCAATGCCGCCGCTAACGCCTAATAAAATGTGCTTGTTAATAGTGATATCTGGAAACGTCTACAAATGCATCTATTATGGCAAGTATAGGTGAAATTCTTCTATGCTTAAATTTCAATCGAATAAGGTGAGGTTTATGGCAATTAGAGATTGGCCGGCAGAAGACCGGCCCAGAGAAAAACTGCTGCAGCGTGGCTCAACTGCTTTAACCGACGCCGAACTGCTGGCTATTTTTCTGCGCACCGGCTCGCCCGGAAAATCAGCGGTTGATTTAGCCCGTGATCTGTTGACTGATTTCGGCTCTTTGAAGGCGTTGTTAGGTGCCGACCAGCAACGCTTTTGCCAGAGCAAAGGCCTGGGTGACGCCACTTATGCCCAGCTCCAGGCCGTATTGGAAATGGCCAGACGACATTTTAAAGAAGCCCTGCAGCGTGGCGATGCTCTAACCAGCCCGGAAATCACCCGCTCCTATCTCAGCGCACAACTGCGCGGTTATAGCTACGAAGTGTTTGCCTGTTTATTTCTTGATAACCAGCACCGCGTCATTCAGCTGGATGAATTATTCAGAGGCACCATAGACGGCGCCAGCGTTTATCCCAGAGAAGTCGCCAAGCAGGCGCTTCATCACAATGCGGCGGCCGTCATCTTTGCCCATAACCATCCTTCCGGCATCTCCGAGCCCAGTCAGGCCGACAAACAGATTACCGAAAAGCTCAAACAGGCATTGGCCTTGTTTGATATACGAGTGCTGGATCATTTTATTATTGGTGACGGACAACCCTACTCATTTGCTGAGCATGGGCTGTTATGAGGCAGGACTGTTTGCTTCGTGCTCGAAGCAAACAGCCTTGCGATTGTTCGTCAGAATCAACCTTGCGTTAGCCTGACTTCCGCTTCGCGGTATTTTTTCGCGCAGAATTCGGCGACTTCGGCAGGCAAATGAGGCCCCGGCGCGGTTTTATCCCAGTCCAGCGTTTCCAGATAGTCACGGACATATTGCTTGTCGAAGCTGGGCGGACTGATGCCGACCTGATATTGATCGGCAGGCCAGAACCGTGACGAATCCGGCGTTAAAGCCTCATCGATCAAATATAAAACGCCGTCATCATCAACGCCGAATTCAAATTTGGTATCGGCAATAATAATGCCCCGCTCTTTGGCGTAAGCGGCGGCTTCCTTGTATAGTTTCAGGCTGGCATCGCGTACTTTTTCTGCCATGTCCCGCCCCATCAGCTCAACGGTTTCTTCAAACGAGACGTTTTCGTCATGCTGATCCACTGCGGCTTTTGTGGACGGCGTATAAATGGGCTCCGGTAATTGCTGCGCCTGCTGCAGGCCCTCGGGCAACTTGATGCCGCAGACAGATCCTGTCTTTTGATAGTCTTTCCAGCCGGAACCGATCAGATAACCACGCACTATCGCTTCAACCGGCAGCGGCTTTAACAGTTTGACGACAATGGCACGGCCTTCGATTTGCGCACGCTCTGCAGCATCGGGAACGACCTGCTCCAACGGGATATCGGCCAGATGATTGGGCATAATGTGCTTCAATTTTTCAAACCAGAAATTGGAAACGCTGGTCAAAACACGCCCTTTGCCGGGAATCGGATCAGGCAAGATCACATCAAATGCAGAAAGCCTGTCAGTCGTCACAATCAGCATGTGTTTATCATCAATATCGTAAATATCGCGCACTTTTCCGCGAGCACGAAGCTTTAAAGAAGACAGTGTTGATTCATATAGCGCTTCTGGAGCAGTCATAAGTTCTCGCTTAGTTTCAAATAAAATCCATATTATAATTCTATCATTATTTTTTAGGGCACAGGACTGAACCTTCGCCTCGGCAATTGCTCCTGTATTGCTCTACCTCCTGCATAATCCACATGAATGTAGTGAATGCAGATATTGCATAACGCCATGAATGGCATGAGTAGGGTAATGCAGGAGCAAATATCTGTCCATGCAGTCGTAAAGTGCCTACTTATGACATCATAAACCATTAATAAAATGAGCCTTTATCGTCATCCGTTTCTGACAGCATCATTTCGTTATTTTCAAAAGCGCCTGCATTTTCAGTACCCAGCTTGATCATCAAACGAACTTCGTTTCTGGAATCTGCTGAATTCAAGGCATCTTCATAGCTGATTTTTCCGGCCATATACAAATCATAGAGCGCCTGGTCAAAAGTCTGCATACCCTGCTCACGCGAATCTTTCATTAATTCCTTGAGCTTATGAATCTCGCCTTTACGGATGTAATCCTTGGCCAAAGGCGTATTAATCAATATTTCGACTGCGGGATAACGACCTTTGCCGTCAGCTCGCTTAATCAATTGCTGGGCAACAATTCCGTTCAAGTTCAGCGACAAATCCATCAATAACTGATGATGCATTTCGTCAGGAAAGAAATGCAAAATCCGGTCTAAGGCCTGGTTGGCATTGTTTGCATGCAGTGTAGACAGGCATAAATGTCCGGTTTCAGCAAAAGTAATCGCATTCTGCATGGTTTCCCGTGTCCTGATTTCACCAATCAAAATCACATCAGGCGCCTGACGCAGGGTATTTTTTAAAGCCACTTCATAAGATTCCGTATCAATCCCCACTTCACGCTGAGTGATAATACAGCCCAGATGCGGGTGTTGAAACTCTATCGGATCTTCAATGGTAATAATATGGCCGCTGCTGTTTTGATTACGATGCTTGATTAAGGCCGCTAATGAGGTTGATTTACCTGTGCCTGTGGCGCCCACAAAGAGAATCAGGCCACGCTTTTCCATAATCAACTCTTTTAAAATAGGCGGTAAATGCAAAGATTCCGCATCAGGTATTTCATTTTCAATCCGTCGCATTACCATGCCGGCAGCATCTCGCTGGGTAAAAGCGCTGATTCTGAATCGCCCCAGCATCCGGCACACCGATGGCAAACTGGCACTCCTTGGTATTTTCAAACTCATCTTTCTGCCGCTGATTCATAATACTCAGCACAATCTCTAAAGCCTGATCTGCTGTCAGCGGCGTCTTGGAAATCTCAATGAGCGTACTATCAACCTTTATGGTCGGTGCCCTTCCTGCTGTTATAAATAAATCAGATGCTTTTTTCTGAACCATCAGTGCAAATAGCGCTTTAAAATTCATAACTCGCCCCTTAACGGAACATATCTTTATTAACGGCTTTAGCCATGGCTGTTTTTGCGGTAATCAAGCCTTTATCAACCAGTTCTTTCAGGTTTTGATCCAGCGTCTGCATGCCGTCCTTGCGCCCGGTTTGAATCGCGGAATACATTTGTGCAACTTTGGCTTCACGAATCAGGTTTCTGATAGCCGATGTACCTACCATAATTTCATGCGCGGCAATACGGCCACCGCCAATTTTCTTCATGAGTGTTTGCGAAATAACGGCCTGTAATGATTCAGACAAGCATGGATCGGATCATGTCTTTTTCTGCCGCAGGAAATACATCAATAATACGGTCGATGGTTTTAGCTGCTGAGGTGGTATGCAAGTGTACCAAAAACAAGGTGACCCGTTTCCGCCGCAGTCAATGCCAATCGGATAGTTTCCAGATCGCGCATTTCACCCACCAGAATAATATCGGGGTCTTCACGCAACGCTGAGCGTAACGCTTCATTAAAACCATGCGTATCACGATGAACCTCGCGCTGGTTAATTAAACACTTCTGGCTTTCATGAACAAATTCGATAGGGTCTTCAACGGTGAGTATATGTGCATAATCATTGCAATTAATATGATTAATCATCGCCGCCAGCGTGGTTGATTTACCTGAACCGGTAGGACCTGTCACTAAAATCAGGCCACGCGGTTTTCTGGTTACTTCCTCAAAAAACTTGGGAGCATTCAAGTCTTCCAGAGATCAATACCTTTGAGGGAATCGTTCTAAAAACGCCAGCCGCACCACGCTCCTGATTAAACGCATTGACACGAAACCGGGCGACTCCCGGCAATTCAAATGAAAAATCGGTTTCCAAAAATTCCTCATAATCACGACGCTGCTTGTCATTCATTATGTCATAAATCAAGCGCATGTACAGCCTTGTGATCCAGTGCGGGAATATTAATTCGCCGTATATCGCCATCTACTCGGATCATGGGCGGCAGACCTGCCGATAAATGTAAATCCGACGCGTTATTTTTAACTGAAAAGGCCAGTAATTCGGCAATATCCATAAGATTCTCTGGTAAAGTAGTAAATAAAAAACAACTAATTGCTTATACCATAGTTCAACTCTTTGCTTTTTTGAAGCTGTACTGTTTAATAACTAGCTAATGACGCCTTAATTATTTCCTGACGAACATGATACATAGCAGACTTAAACACATACGTTGCACAAATCAGGCAGGCTGAAATTGCCTACAACCGCAAACCGGAATCAGTTTTATTGTTAGCAGTGAGCAAAACCAAATCCGCTAAAGATATTGCCGCAGCCTATCAAGCTGGACAACGCCATTTTGGCGAAAGTTATTGTCAGGAAGCGCTGAAAAAACAACAGGAACTGGGGGCTTTTGATATTACCTGGCATTTCATCGGACCCGATTCAATCCAATAAAACCAAAGCACTTGCCACGCATTTTGACTGGGTACACAGTGTAGATAGTTTGAAGATCGCCAAACGCCTTAGCGAACAACGCCCAGTGCATTTACCGCCGTTAAATATTTGCCTGCAAGTCAACATCAGCGGTGAACAGAGCAAATCCGGCATTACCCTGAATGAGTTACCGCAACTGTGTGAATTAGTGTCTGAGCTGCCTAATATAAAACTGCGTGGCGTGATGGCAATTCCTATGCCTGAAGAGGATTTTGAACTGCAACGCCAGCCTTACAAAACACTTTATCAGGCTGTTGCAAAACTGGACAATCCCGAGCTGGATACCTACTCATTTGGCATGAGCGGGGATTTAAATGCCGCGATTGCCGAAGGTTCTACTATTGTCAGAATTGGTACCGCATTGTTTGGTGAGCGACAATATAGCTGATTTTGGCACTACCTTAATCATGCATGCTGAATAAATGTTCAGCATTGAAGTTACCTTAAACTTACAACTGAATGAGGATCTTGAACATGGGCCGATACGATCCGGAAACCAAAAAAAAATCCAGCGCCGTCCCTGTCTTTGTGGCGATTATTTTGATCACCATGGCGGGTGTAGTTTGGTTTTATTTTGAGAAACAGCAAAACATTGACCTGACAGGATCTGAATCACAGATTTTGGCGCTCCCTGCTGCTGTTAAAGAGGCGGACACGCCTAAATCAACCGAGACAGAAGCTGCGTTCAGTACAAATTCTACTATTGATAATATTGTAGATCTGCAACAGGAAGAATCGTTTATTCTGCCCGATATTGATCATAGTGATGCGCTATTGCGAGAAGAAATACTGGGGGGATCTCCACAACTCGCCGAGTGGCTAATTACTGATCAGTTGATCAGAAAATATGTTGTTATTACTAACGATTTTTCGCAGAGTTTGCGAATTGAAAAACATATGCATTTCCTTAACCTTGATCAGCCGATTACCGTCGATCAAGATAACACGGGGATTTTTATTGCCGCTAAAAGTTATCAGCGCTACGACAAATTGGCGTACGGCAATAAATGCAATGGATGTGCAGGCAACACTGGCGGTGTACAAAAAATTCAGGCCCTTATTGCTACAGGTTTTTGGCGAGTTTAGTTACCCTGACGAATACAAGTTGGAAGATATTTTCACAAAAGCAGCGGCGGTTGTGCTGTCTGCGCCCGTTATTGAAGAGCCGGTTGCCTTAGTAAAACACGCTAACCATTATAAACTTGCCGACCCAAAACTTGAGGCATTAAACCCGGTACACAAACAAATGATACGCATGGGGCCTGACAACACTCGTATCATTAAAAATAAACTGCGGTTGCTGATTGAAGCTTTTGATACTTTGAAAGAGTAGTCTAACGTGCCCCAAATACCACGATGGTTTTGCCATGAGCGGTAATGAGATTTTTACTTTCCAGCTCTTTTAAAATACGTCCGGCCATTTCTCTTGAACAGCCTACAATACGACCAAGTTCTTGCCGTGAAACATGCAGCTGCATGCCATCCGGGTGTGTTATTGCGTCGGGTTCTTTACACAGGTCCAGCAAAGTTCGAGCAATCCGCCCTTCTACATCCATGAACGCTAAATCGCATAAGTTACGATTGGTAATTAACAAACGGGTCGATAATTGTTCGCCTAACATGAAAAGCAAGTCCGGTGCATAGGCCAGTAATTCTTTTTTTAGGACTTGCCGGAAGCGTTCGTAACCTATTTCGGCCAAATGACATTCGCTACGCGTTTTAACACTGACTTTCCGCGTTTCAGCGCCTTTAAAAACGCCGATTTCACCGATGAATTCATTTTTATTCAGGTAGGCGAGAATGAGTTCATGCCCGCCCTCGTCGTCTTCTACGCAAACACTGGCTGAACCATTAATGATAAAATATAGCCGGTCCCCTGTGTCACCAGGTCTTATAATAGTGGTCTTGGCCGGATAGGTTTTTATATGACAAAGGTGTAAAAAGCGCTCTAGCGCTTCTTTATAGGGCATTTCTTGTAAAGTAATTTGCATAGCAACAATATTTCCCTTATCCATGTAGTAATATTTTTGGCTAACAATGCAGGATTTTAATAAAAAAATCAACATTGTCACTCTAGCAATAAGTGTTTTTATGCTACTCTATGCCTCATTTTTAACTGGGGAAAAGAAATGCAAGCAACAGTCAAATGGGTCGATGGCGTGATGTTCGTCGGCGAAACTGGCAGTGGACATGCGGTTGTTATGGACGGCCCACCCGATCATGGTGGTCGTAATATGGGCATGCGGCCAATGGAAATGATTTTATTGGGCGTAGGCGGTTGCTCATCTTTTGATGTGGTGCAGATTTTACAAAAAGGCAGAAATAACATTGTTAACTGTGTTGCGGAAATTTCTGCCGAACGGGTTGACGCTGTGCCGAGTGTGTTTAGCAAAATTCACCTGCATTTTGTCGTCAGTGGCCATGATTTGAAAGCATCGGCTGTTGAACGGGCAGTGAAATTGTCGGCAGAGAAATATTGCTCTGCTTCCATTATGCTGAGTAAAGCGGGGGTAGAAATTACCCATGATTTTGAAGTTATCGAGGTTTAAGAGTTTTGAATAAGTTGCAATTACACGGCTTTAACAATTTAACAAAGTCACTCAGTTTCAATATATACGATATTTGTTATGCTCCCGCTGAACAACAGCAGGCTTACATTGAATATATTGATGAAGCTTATAACGCTGACAAATTGACGCAAATTCTTAAAGATGTTGCCGAAATTATCGGCGCGCAAATTCTTAACATTGCCCATCAGGACTATGAACCTCAAGGCGCCAGCGTTACCATGCTGATTTCAGAGGGCGATGTCGCCGCCGCCGCCCAGCATGAATAGCCAGTCGCCCGGCCCTTTACCTGAAACCGTGCTGGCGCATCTGGATAAAAGCCATATTACCGTCCATACTTACCCTGAAAGCCATCCCGATAATGGTATCAGTACATTTCGAGCGGATATTGACGTTTCAACCTGCGGCCGTATTTCACCGTTAAAAGCGCTTAATTACCTGATTCACAGCTTTGAATCTGATGTTGTTACCATGGATTATAAAGTGCGTGGCTTTACTCGTGATATATCGGGAAAAAAGCATTATATCGATCACAATATCACGTCTATCCAAAACTATATTGCCAAAGATACGCAGGAAAGTTATCAAATGATAGACGTGAATGTGTATCAGGAAAATATTTTCCACACCAAAATGATGCTCAAGGAAACCGAGCTGGAAAATTATTTATTTGAGAAAGAAAGCAATCTGACCGATGCTCAAAAAGTATGAAATAGAAAAGAAACTGCAAAAAGAAGTGACTGAAATTTTTTATGGTCACAACTATCGTCCAAACGTCGAAGTCCACGACTAAAACGTCAATGGAGGCGGCCAGATGGTCGCCTCTACATGTTCAAAACATCATTACTTTAATTGCCGGGCAATTAACGTAACAGGATGAATAACTTCCAGCCCCACCCCTCTTTCTCTTAATCCGGCAGATATATGCAATGCGCAGCCTATATTTGAGCTGACCAGATACTCTGGCTGATCTTCTAAAGCCACATTCAATAAATCATTTAATAGCGCTTGCGCCATTTGCGGATGCTCGAGCATATAACTGCCAGCCGAACCGCAGCATTGTATGGATGCAGGCAGCGCAGTAATTTTAATGCCAGGTACTTGTTGCAACAGCTTTAGCGCCCCCTGCTCTTCGCGCATGACGTTTTTTAACGAGCATGGCGTATGCAGACAAACAGATGTCGTCAATGGCTTGAGTTGATCGGTAAGGTTACTGCCTGATTTGATTAAAAACTGGCTGATATCGACCACTTTTCCGGCAAATTCAGCCTGTTGATATTCCCGCATCTGACTGCCGCAACCGCTGGCGATGGTCACTATTGCATCTAAGTTATTTTCTGAAAAAGCGTCACAATTGATTGCTGCCAGATGCGCCGCCTCTTCAATATCGCCGTCATGCATATCCAGTGCGCCACAACAGGTTTGCTGTTCAGGCAAATGCACATTAAAGCCGGCCGCCGTTAAGACTTTGACTGCCGAAGTGACGGTCTCATGATCCAGCAATGAGCCCATGCACCCTATAAATAAGCCCACATTGCCCCTAGCTGGCGAGATTTCGGTAACGTAATTTTGCTTTAAAGGCGCATGATCGCTTTGAGTCGACAGCAAGCGGTCAACATTATCGAGCTTTAATAATCCAGGTAATTTGAGAAATCGAGCCGTTTTTTGCAGGCCGCTGGACTGATAAAAACTTAAGCCCGATTGCGCCAACCGATTCGCGACTTTATTGTGAGACACTTCTTTCAGCAGAGTCTCGGCCAAAGAAGATTTTTTCTTGTCTTTTATTTGCCCGCGAAAATTATTAATCAAGCGTCCGTAGGGAACCACCGCCGGACAAACCCGTTCACACGAGCGGCATAACAGACAGTTATCGATATGCTCAACCAGCTTTTCTGTAGTTTCCAGATGCTTGCCTGCCCAAGCCTGAATTAACGCGATACGGCCACGGGGTGATTCATTTTCATTCTGGGTTTTAGTGTACGTGGGACAATGCGGCAGACATAAACCGCATTTAACGCAGATATCGGCATCAACTAATAAATCATTCATGTTTTTGTTCAGCCATTGCCTCAATTATTTCGAAATATTCATCCGGTTTTGGCCGGTATAAAAACAAACCCAGTGCCGATAGCCCGGTAAATATATACAAGGTGTTAAAGTCATCACCCAAAATAAACATGACAAAGCCAAAAACTCCGACAACCTCGATTAGCGACATAGAAACAATAATGGTCACGAGATAACGGTTTTTTGCCGGATTGTCGCCGGGCATGGTCTGATTCAGCCGAAGCTGAATATGCCGGATCAGGTTGGTCATCGGAAATGTTGCTATAGCAACCGCATAAAATATCGATCTGATCAGCACCCGCTGATCTTCCGGCAAAGGCCGTTGCAACTGGTCACCGATAGTATGGCAAACAATAATATAAGCCACTAGCATGGTAAGCATCACGCCCACAACTACCCAAGGCAGAATAAGATCAGACTTTAATTGTTCACGTTCAACCTGGCCCTGCATTTTGTTTCCTGATAAGTGAATGCAAACGCCTATGATACCAAACCCTGCTGTTATGGAGACAATAATCCTTTGAACCTCTGATTGACAAACGAATACAAAAAATCGTAACTACTCACCAAACATAAAGGTACAAGAAATAAATTTTTGACAAAACGAGACAACCGGTCGTATTATCTCCCCATGCTTGATACCACACAAAAACAAACCAACAGAGAAAACCTGTTAAGTCAAGGTGTAACCTTGCTTATGCAGCAGGGCTATCACGGCACCGGACTGAAAGAAATTCTGGATGCCGTGCAGATTCCCAAAGGCTCTTTTTACAATTATTTTGGCAGCAAAGAAAATTTTGCCGCGGAAGTCATTCAGCACTACATTAATCCGTTCATCAAACAATTAACCGCCCATTTACAAAATTCAGACGGTGATTCGCTTAAGCGCTTTACAGCGTTATTTCAATGAAGTGATTACAGAACTTGAGAAAGCAGAATTTAAAGGCGGTTGTTTATTAGGCAATTTAATGGGTGAAATCGGTGATACCAGCGATATTTGTCAAAAATCCCTGCAATCCGCTGTCCATCGTTATCGGGATTTATTGCAAACGGGTCTGCTCTAAGGCACAACAAGAAGGCACGGTAAGAACCGACAAATCAGCCGAAGACATGGCTGATCTTATTGGTAAATGCCTGGCAGGGCGCCTTATTAAGAATGAAAATTGAACAATCATCCACACCGCTCAAACAGTGTTGCGAGAACTTATTAGGTGATTTTTTTAAAGCCTAATGTTATTATGCTTTAAAAGACGACCAGTCATTTTTACAATCAACCAGGAGACATCACATGCCAAAATATATTATCGAACGCGAAATTCCCGGCGCGGGTTCATTAGCCTACTCAGGATCTGCAAGGCATATCGCAAAAATCATGCGGTATTCTTAATGATATGGGACCAAAAATTCAGTGGGTAGAAAGCTATGTAACAGACGATAAAGTCTATTGCGTCTATATCGCACCCGATGAAGCGACCGTAAGAGCACATGCCGAACAAGGCGGTTTCCCAGCCAATCGTATTTCCCAGATTAGAACCATGATTGATCCCACTACCGCCGAAAACTAGTACTCTCACCGTTGTAACGAGCGTCCACAGAGGCGCTCAGCATCGTTGAATAATATACCAGAGAGGATACGAGCGATGAAACATACAATAACAAATAAGCCACTGAACCGCTTAATAACCGCTTGCGCCTTTGCCGCATCATCACTAGCGCTAGCCGGCATCGGCATGACCTCCGCGCAAGCCGATGAAACCTGCCAATCGCCCTACATGGCTAAAATTGTCGGGCAGGAAGATTTTGTCTATGTCTGGACTCTGGGCGTGGAAGGTGTCGGCGATGAACAGGATAAACTGGTCACTGTGGACGTTAATCCCAAGTCGCCCAATTATGGCAAAGTCGTCAACAGCCTTTCAGTCGGCGGACGCAATGAAGCCCATCACTCCGGTTATACCGATGATCGCCAATATTTATGGGCAGGCTCGCTGGATACCAGCAAACTGTTTATTTTTGATGTACATACTGATCCGGCCAAACCCAAACTGACCAAAACCATCACCGATTTCGTAGCAAAAAGCGGCGGCGTAGTCGGCCCTCACACCACTTATGCCTTACCCGGCCGCATGATCATTACCGGACTGTCTAACAACAAAGACCACGGCGGCCGCACCGCCATCGTTGAATATACCAATGAAGGCGAATACATAGCCACACACTGGACACCCACCGATAGCAATCTTGAAGGTGCCATTAAAACCGGAAAATACGCCGATGGTTACGGATATGACCTGCGTGTTCTGCCCAGACGCAACCTGATGTTGACCTCATCATTTACCGGTTGGTCCAATTACATGATGGATTTTGGCAAAATGCTCGCCGACCCTGAAGCCATGAAACGCTTTGGCAATACCGTGGTGCAATGGAATTTGCACACCAAGCAACCCAAAAAAGTCTTTGATGTGCCCGGTGCGCCACTGGAAATCCGTTGCGCGTGGGGCGAGAATCATAACTATTGCTTTACCAGTACCGCCCTCACCTCAAAAATCTGGCTGATCTACGAAGACAAGGAAGGCGCATGGCAAGCCAAAGAAGTTGCCGACGTTGGCGATCCCAGCAAAATTCCTTTGCCTGTGGACATCTCCATACAAAGCGATGACAAAATGCTCTGGGTTAATACCTTTATGGACGGCAAAACCCGCGCCTTTGATATATCCGATCCATTCAAACCGAAACAAGTGTTTGAGCAAAAAATCGGCGCGCAGGTCAATATGGTGTCATCCAGCTGGGATGGCAAACGCCTTTATTACACCTCATCACTGCTGGCAAACTGGGATAAAAAAGGCGCTGATAACGAGCAGTTTTTAAAAGCCTATGACTGGGATGGCAAGCAATTGAAAGAAAAATTTGCGATTGACTTTACCAAGGAAAAGCTGGGCCGCGCCCATCAAATGGTCTTCGAACGCGTATTCGCTTTATAGTGCAAATAAACCTGAGACAGCGGAAAACGTGCTCTCAAAAATGGATTTAAAAAATTAAGCCATGACACCAAAAGCCGGGATGGCGCCTTGCAAAATCCCGGCAATTCCGCAGTAAAATACTGAGAATTTATACTACAGCAGTCACTTTTCGATTTAATCCTTGAGACTGCAAACCTCAAAAATCCATTAAAAACCACCTGCAACTAGTTGAAGTGAGCCCGATATGTTTCATCAAATGTCGGAATCAGGTACAATGTAGCTTTTTTTAAAATCATCCATACAGCCCCAACCCGCTGAGCGATGATATAAGTGGCAACATCGGACTTATGCACCCCTTTTAAGTTCTCGTTTTTCATTACAACTAAAGGATAATAATAATATGCTAAAAAAACACCTATTTGCCCTTGTTACATTAACGAGCGTCAGCGCCATGCCGCTGGCTCAGGCTGAGCAACACCAGGATGATCGCTGGTATGTCGCGCCTTTTGCTTCATATATCAGACCCGGCGGCGACCGCGATGCAAAAGATGGATGGGGCGGCGGCATGGGCGTTGGCAAAATCATCAACGAACATTTTAACGTTGAGCTGAAAGGTTTCTATCAAGGCCTTAGCAGCGAGATTCGTAATGGTCGCTGGGATATGACCGGTGGCACTGCAGATTTACAATATTTCATTTCACGCGGTAAATTCTCGCCTTATACCGTCGTTGGCCTGGGTGCGATGAACACCAGCACCAATGGTGATAGCGGCGTAGGTTTCATCGGCGAGGCTGGTGCCGGTTTTACTTATGAGCTACATGATAATTTCTTGCTGCGCAGCGATGTACGTTACCGTTACAACAACAACTTCAACGCTAATTTACAGCCTGGTACAAATGAATTCCATGACATGACCGTTAACCTGGGTTTTGTCGTCCCGTTTGGCGCCAAGCCGAAATCCACAGAAAAATCTGCAGTTCCGGTTGCGGCAGCGGCTGAAAGCTGCGCTACCCTGGACTCCGATTCTGATGGCGTGTCCAATTGCGCTGACAAATGCACAGGAACCATTCCAGGCAGCAAGGTTGACGCTAATGGTTGCCCAATCAGCCTTGAGCTGAAAGGTGTACAGTTCGAGTATGATTCAGCCGATTTGACGCTAAATGCAAGGATAATTCTGGATGGTGTTGCGGACAGCCTTATCGCTTTCCCGCAGAAAAATGACATCGAGGTTCATGGTCATACCAGCAGCGAAGGCTCAAACGCGCATAACATGAAATTGTCACAGCGTCGCTCGCAGTCGGTTGCAGATTACCTCAAGCTTAAAGGCGTTACCAACAGAATGTATGCAAAAGGCTTTGGTGAAAACTCGCCGATTGCCGATAACAGCACAGAAGCAGGCAGATCTCAAAACCGTCGTGTTGAGTTGATCTGGGTCGGCAATTAAGAAGTTTTGACAACAAAAACTTTCTAATTCGGCAAACAAAAAACCCGCTCTTGAAGCGGGTTTTTTTTGCTTACTGCAACACGAACCTTCATTGATGCAATGCATCCCATATCGGCTGCAACAGCTCCTGACATTGCTGCTCAAAAGACTCACCCAACACCAACTCCATGTCCGCTACATTGCCATAAAGCCGCCTGAGTTCCGGCTCATACGGTTGCTGGGCGGCTCTGGCCAGCTGCTCCCTTGCGGCATCAAGCGCCGGCTTTGACGCCCGACTGCTGAATTTTAATTTATAAGCCTGTTTGACGTAGGCTAAAGCCGCTTCTACAAAAAACGCATCCGGCTGCTTTTGACCCAGTCGGTATATCTCTATCAATGCCGCAAGATGCTCAGGCTGGCAATATTCCGGCAACAAAACCAAATCTTCATCGGCACTGAGCAAATAAACCGGTTGCGCCTGAACCTGGTTAATACACAAGGCATGCAGCCAGGCGCAAATAAAATCCTTACCTTTAAGATCGGCATAGCGATAAATCAGACTGCCGTTCTCATAGCGATTGCCCAGCTTGCCGATCAGTCGACAGCCGTTCCCTGTACGATCAAGTGCGGGAACATGTATATCAACAAACAAATCATCCAACGGCGCGCCCGGATTTTTAGCCTTGATGCGCCCGACAAATTCATTAATCACCGCCTGTTGCCGGCCAAACTCCAGCTCACCCGGCACACCGGATAACCATCGGCCCTGAGCCTGCAGTTTTTTTACTGATACTTCTTCGCCGTTTAACATCTCCCGTATCCATTCATGATAGATAGCATATCCATCAAGATTGGCTATGGTAAACGGTTCGCGCTCTTCGGCGTCGGCCTCTATACCATAGAAACGCAGATCCAGTTGCCGACGCATAAAATAGCGTTGCGGGTGCTGGAAAAAGCTGAACAGTTCGTTCAACTCAATCACTTCGGTTTCAGCGTCATCTTCGGGGACTGTTCCTTGCCACCAAAAATCCATGGGGGCGACCGGCCGTTCGTTCCTACCGGACAATGCCCTGGCGGTTTCGCAATCAGCCTCAGAAAAACTGAACAAATCCGATGCGCCGTCAAAATAACGCGGACTGAAAGATTGCAGCGGTTGCCGAACAATCAGACCCGAAAGCTGATAACTCTCCTGCAAAACCTCCAGCAATTCACTGATAACGACAGACGGCGGGATGGCATCATTGTGGCTGATCGACTGGCCGATATAAGTCATAATCAACTGCTGTCTGGCAGACAACAGAATTTCCAGAAACTGGTAACGGTCATCGGCCCGGCGTGAACGGTCACCTTTGCGGAAGTTTTGCGCCAGCAAATCGAAAGGTCGGGTTACGCTCAATCTTGGGAAACTCGCCATCATTCATGCCCAATAGCGCAATCACCTTGAATGGAATCGACCGCATCGGCAGCATCGAGCAAAAAGTCAGTTGCCCGCGCAAAAAGCCGTTGGATGATTTGCGCTCGGAAACCATGCCTTCCAGCCAGGTCACAATGACCTGCAACTCGACATTATCATCATGAACGGCAGATAGATCAGCGGACAATTCCGCGAGCAGCTCGTTAAGCTGCTGACGCTCAACCGGGTCGGCAGCCGCCAATAACTGGTCGGCGTAATAATAAAGCTGCGCACTCCAGCTCTTAAGCGTTTTCGCCTGTTTTAATTCCGCACTGGCTTTAAACAACAGCTGCATGAAATCGCACAATCCGCCCAAAGCCAGCGCCGACGAGCCTTCAATGTCTGCATAAGGCAGCACGCGATCAATGCCTTCCGGGGCATCAATAAAATCATCATCGCTGCCCACCGCATAACCCATCAGCAGTCTGTCCAGCGCCGCCTGCCAGGTGTTTTCGTTAAGTTCGGGCAGGCCGAGTTCCTGTTTGTGTTTTGCCGATTTGCCCCAGCGCACATGGGTATCCTGTACCCAGTATTTGATCAATTCCAGATCGGTCTCAGACAAACCAAAGCCCGGGTATACCACCGGCTGTTCCAGCAAATCCAGCACAGCCTGCCAGCCAAAACGGCCCTGGCTCAGGCTTAAAAAACGGATAAAAGCATCCAGCGCACTGTTGCTCAGGCGCAAACTGCGGTCGGCAATCGCATGCTGAATGTCGTCAAAAACGGCCGAGATAAACGGCTCATACTCCTGAATATCGGGCGCCATAACCACAATATCGCGCAGCTCCAGCGTTGCATCGGCCTCCAGCGCTTGTAGCAACTGGTTCCTTAAGACCTCAACCTCACGCATTCTGGAATGGCAGGCATGGATGCTGATGGAGTCGTCTTTTTGCAGAAGCTCTGCCCATCCAGCCGGTTATTTAAAATATCGTTTTGCAACTGCTGAAGATTATTCCGCGCCTCGCTCAACTCAAAACTTTCCGGTTCAAAATCAAACTGAGCCTGCTCCAGCAGCATCTCCTGAAATTCACGCCCTTGCTGGCCCAATGTTGATAATAGCGGATGTCCGGTAAAGTTTTCATCGTTTGTACGCTGGCGCCTGGTTTCCAGATCAGCCCAAAAGCCTTGCGCCGGATTGAGCAAAAAAAGATGCAACTGACAATGTTTCGACAGTCCCTCCAGGTAACTCAAAAATAACGGTGGCATGGTATTAAGTCCGAACACCGAGATCCGCTCCGGCAATTGCTGACTAAAAGCGCCTGGCTCTGCGGCATTCAACTTGGCGATCACATCCAGCCATAACGAACCTCGATGTTTGCTGCCGGTCTGTGCGGTTATTTGCAGCCATAGCGCTTGCTGCCAACGCTCGGCAACTGCTCCATGCGTTGCTCTACCTCCTGCATCCATGCAGTCGTCGGCAACTGTTTGGTATAGCAACTGACCCTTTTGCCAAGCCTCCAGCATATCCGGTCGCATCATCTGGTACTGGTCAAACATCTGCGATAACTGCTGAGCCACTTGGTAGCGTTTTAAAGCGACATTCTCGCCTGACAGATACTGCTGCAACGGTAAAAACTCATCACCCTCCAGCCTCCTTAGTAATGCCTCAATCCGCCAAAGCATCAGATTACGCTCAAAAGCCGCATCACTTAACCGGCTGTCTATGTTTTGCGCCAGGGAACTGAAAAATTTGCCGGGAAATAAAAACTCATAATTGCCCCAGACCTTAAATTGATCGGCTAACTGCTGCGATAACCAGCGCTCCATGCCCTGGCTCTGAATCAGAAACACTTCCTTTTCAAAAGGCGATGTTAAAGGTGAGTTTTCGATGACTGCCGTCAAATGCGCGACCAGATTCTCAGTTTTATTGGAGCTATGCAGGATAAACATGGGTTTTGTTAAATATTAGAGGCTGTGCATTATTGTAGACTATCCCGCGTCATACGGCCTTAGCTTCAATCTGATTTGGCAGTATGCTGAGGGCTGACCCCAACACTAATATAGATAAAGAATTATGGGGGGCTGCGATGACCCGACCAAACCTTCTAAAATTGATCCGCGCGAATTAATCCGTGAGCAGGAGCATTACGGTAATCTGGTACGCGATCTGTTTACCGATGATCCTGAAAAAGTCATTCTCAAACAATTAAACGAGGCCAATACCTATTTAAGAGAACTTGCAGCATTAAGAGCCCATTACGATTCGGTGCGCAAACACGCGATCGAGAGTTATTAGGCAAAGCTTCCGCTCCTGCTCACGCCCCTTACCTACATCCTTGTAGGCAAAGACAGCATCACTGTGCTTGAGCGGATTATCGAGAAAGAAGCCGGTACCGAAATTGGCAAAGCAGACCGACAAAAGCTGATCGATCTGGAAAACGATACCGGGCTGTTGGGTAAGCTTTTTAAATTCTGATTTTACAACTCTAAAGCGCGGAAGAACTCGTCCTAATTTGTCGAGGTTACCTTAGGCTTTAATGGCTCAACCTCGATTTCAAAATCCATCTGAATCCGTTTTGCAACGGCTTTCACTTCCTTTTTATCCTTAAAGGGGCCGGCGATAACCTGATAGGCATCGTCTTTTTTAACTTTACGGGCGGGTATGATCGGCCCTTGATGATTGAGCATCGTTGCCAGTTGCTGCGCTTCTGTTTCGTTTTTGAAGCTGGCCACCAAAACCGCCCAGTCGCTATCCTTTAATTCGTCAATAACGGGTTGGCCGTGGAGCTGATCCGGATGCCCCAGCAGCAAAGCCGTTTCCGATATTTCAGCTATATCCGGGCTTTGCACAAGTACCGGCGTGGGAATGCCGTCCGAGCGCTGAAGAATGCGCTCGACTTTTGCCCAATCGACAGCAACTTTTTTTTCATCGCTGATTTTTTGCAATTGCTTTAATACCTGTTTTTTTAGCTTGGCTTTATTTTTTGCCCATTTTTCCAGCGGTTCATGCGCTTCAAGGTACAGCATATCCTGATGCCATGCGGTCATGTAGGGCTGATGAACAATGCGCACTGGCATTCCGACCGCTGCTTTCTTGAATAATACTTCAATATCCTCTGGATAAAGCTGCACACAGCCATGACTGATCTGCATACCAATACCATAGGGTTTGTTGGTACCATGAATCAGATAACCCGGTATACCAAGTCGCATTGCATAGAGTCCCAACGGATTATCAGGGCCGGCACCAACTACTTTGGGCAATGAATCGCCCTTTTCTGCATGTTCTCGATGAATGGATTCAGGCACATTCCAGCTTGGGTTGGCATTTTTAGCAACGATGCTGGTCTTACCCATCGGCGTATTCCATCCCTCTCGCCCAATTCCGACGGGATAAGTAAACAGCTTGTCCGGCTGTTTTTTGGGATAGTAAAACAGCCGCATATTTGCCAGATTCAGGGTAATGCCTTCATGGGGAGCGTCAGGCAGAATAAAGCGCAAAGGCAGAATAACCCGGCTACCTGGCTCAGGTGTCCAGGGGGGGACATTGGAATTAGCGAGACTGATGTCGTTGTAGCCAAGACCAAAATGTCGGGCTATATCAGGCAGGGCGTCATTTTCCTGCGTGTTGACTGCGGCAATCGTGCCGACCATATTTTGACCCTCGGATAACTGAAATTCGTGGGTGGCAATATTTTCAGCTGCCGGTGGCGGAGGAGAACGCACCGGCAGACTCTGACAGCCGATAAGCAGTAACGCCCCGGATAATAGCGTAAGCGGTAAGATTGATCTTTTACAGTTAATCATATTAATTTTGAATTATTCTAAGACAATCATATGTAAATCGTGACTATAGAGCATAAGAACTTGACAGCATGACGAGGAGAAATTAAGGACAGATTAAATCGCTGTGAAATGGAAAAGGATGTTATTTTTGATATACCCAATTGTGACGAACTGCCCAGCCTCACCTTAATCTACAACGATTGAGGTTGGACAGAATCAATGTCTAAAACCTGCACTCTCATGCAATCTCCATCACTCCTTAACAGGCTTGTTCGAATTCAATGCGTTCCACCCGATTACAATCCTGTAAACCATCAGTATTACTGTTGGAATCAGAATAAAAAGCCCGATGCCCATTTCAAAAGTCAGTCCGCCCAATGCAAAGCCTGCCAAGGCCATCCAAACGGTATTAATTTGCCAATTGAAATGGGATTCCAGCCAGGTTCCCTTAACTTCATCCCGATTCATAAAGTTGATAAACACACCCACCAGCAATGGCAACCCTGCAAATCCGAAAGCCAACACCTGACACAGATACACCGTTGTTGCCAGTTTCTTTAATGATTGTAATTTTTCAGCATCTTTCATAACGCACCTTCCCATTCAAAGTTCTGTTATTTTCAAAGCGATAGGCAATAGTAGAAACATGTTGCCACCTTTTTGTGATATACGCTCTATTACAAATAAATCAATTAATAGCTACTTTTATATGCTTAAAAAAAATTATAAACCAAGATCAGACAGACCGGGATGATCGTCGGGCCGCGGCCCCAGTGGCCAATGAAATTTCCGGTCTGCTTCGTTGATCGGCAAGTCATTTATACTCGCTAGGCGGCGTTTCATCAGGCCGTTCTCATCAAATTCCCAATTCTCATTACCATAAGAACGGAACCAGCTTCCTGCGTCATCACGCCACTCATAGGCGAAGCGCACGGCAATACGCGCGCCATGAAAAGCCCACAACTCCTTTATAAGGCGATACTCCTGCTCCTTAACCCATTTTCGCTGCAGGAATTGCACAATCTCTTCACGCCCGGCAAGGAATTCAACCCGGTTACGCCATTGACTATCAACGGTATAAGCCAGTGCTATTTTTTCCGGATTGTGGGTATTCCATGCGTTTTCGGCAGCACGTACTTTTTGCGCTGCAGTTATTTCAGTAAATGGCGGCAGCGGTGGTCGGCTAGTCTCAGTCATTTTTCATCCTCCTAATTCGTGACGACATTTTCCGGTGACCCAGAAAAATTGCAGTTTTTACATACTTTTATTGCAGTACAAATTTCAGACCAATTAATATAAGGATAAGAGCTAAAACCGGGCGTAAAAATCTTTCCGGAATCTTTGCGCTCAGGTGGCTTCCGATCCAGATACCAGGCAAGGAGCCAATCAGCAAGCTAGCCAATAAAACCAAATCTACATTACCCAGACTGAGATGACCAATCCCTGCGACCGCCGTGAGCGGAATGGCGTGAGCCAAATCAGTACCGACAATTTTCAGCGTAGTCATTCTGGGGTAGAGAAATAACAGTGCAACAGTACCCAGTGCGCCCGCGCCTACAGAAGAAAGCGTCACCAATACACCCAGCACCGCGCCAATCAGTACCGTCGCAGGTATCTGCAGATGCTTGAAGCGCCCGGCATTCTCGGGATTGCTATGCTCATCATCAATAGGCTTATTTTTTGCTGAGTAATGCAATAACACACTACGCACTAACAGCGAGAAAGCAGTCAAGAGCAAAGCTATTCCCAGCGTGAAAGTTATAGCCCCCGAAGTTTCCTTGCCGACCGCCATAAAATGCTTGAGCACAAACAAGGTAGCCACCGCAAAAGGCAAGCTGCCTAGCGCCAACCAGCCGACGATTTTCCAGTCTACCGAGCCATGTTTATTGTGATGCACCCACACGCCGCTGGTTTTGGTGATGGCGGCAAACAGCAGGTCCGTACCCACAGCCACAGCGGGCTTGAATCCGAACAGGAAAACCAGTAATGGCGTCATCAGTGAACCTCCGCCTACGCCGGTCAGTCCCACTAATATCCCTACGGCAAAGCCCGGAAAAAGTATATCCCAAATTCATGCAATCAAACCTTTGATCTAATTTACTAAAAGGCGTTCATTATAACAGCCGACTAGTTCTATTTTTTAAGATATATTGTTCTATGTTTTGGCCTTGATATGTGATGAGCAACAATTTTGCGTTTGGTAGTAAGATACTTGCTTTTTTAAACGCATAACCGTCTTGTAACGATACACCCAGTCTGGAGAACTCTCGATGAACTATGCAAACATGCTGGCCGTGGCGTTTGCCGAAGCGCAAGCCGGCTTTGATGAAGGTGGCGTGCCGGTCGGCGCGGCGCTGTTCGACGCTCATGGCAACCTGCTCGGTCGTGGCCGCAATCGCCGGGTGCAGGACAACGATCCATCCATCCACGGCGAAACCGACGCCTTTCGTAAAGCCGGTCGCCAAACCAATTATCGCGACACGATTTTGGTGACGACGCTTGGCGCCCTGCTGGTACTGCTCGGGTTTGATCCGGCAATTCAATATCGGCACGGTGGTGGTCGGCGAATCGGTCAACTTCGAAGGCCACCTGGATTGGCTCAAGGACGCCGGGGTGAAGGTCATTGAAATGAACGATGCCGATTGTATCGCGTTGATGCGGCGCTTTATCGAGCAATCGCCGCAACTCTGGTTTGAAGACATCGGTGAAAGCGTTTAGAGAGGAACGCTACGCCATAGAAAATCCCGACAAAATTTCGTAACGGCGTTACTACCACTATCTGTAACGACAGCATTGACCCTTTGTATTATGAAGCGGCAGTGAGCATGTCAGGATGATAAAAACTGTAAGCAATTTTGCCTCCGGTTTTCGCCGCATACTTGGCAATATCCCCTTCCCGAATCAGTTTTACGTCGTTTTCATCGAACAATGACATTATTCGATGTTGGTACCTAATAAACTTATATTCGCATCCCGGTTTTTCCGCTTTATGCCGCTTCGCGGACAAGACTTGGCATCATAACTCCTAATAAAGTTCCAGAAGAAATTTAAATGGCTTTGTTGTCTGAATAGAAAATAATGCCTACATATCTGTTTATTCGATGTCGACATCGAATAATATCGTTTTATTTAAAATAAAAATCACACTAAGCTAATCCCAACCTCAACAAAACTGTTGTAACAGAATAATAAACATTGTTTACAACGTATGTTAGAAGCTATTTATGTGTGCTTTCCTTCTATACAGGGATGTTTTGTGAGCGGGTTTCGACCCGCTTTTTTTAAACCGGGAGAGGATGCCATATGCGGAAACCCGCTAATGATTACTGGTTTTTATTAGATGTAAGGAATAAGTTTATGCCGTTACAACATTTAGTGGAATATTTTAATGACCGGCTCGGGCGAGAGCATCGTTCCAGTTTTCGGCCCTTTATTCTGGAAGATGGCAAAGTAAGCGGTCTTTTCGGCCCGATTCGGATCGACAGTTTTTTTGCGCCGCTTCGACAGACGTTGAAACCTACGATGATCATAGGTCATACGGCACAGATTACGGTTGCTACTAATAAAACCCAGCATCTGTATGCAAACGAAATTGAAAATCTGTTGGCTAATAATTCCGTACAAGCCACTGAGTTTGAATCCATCATTAATTTTGACCGTTTGTGCCGTACCGTACACATGCTGAATTATCTGACTTTAGCGCATTTGCAAGGTGTGCTGTTTTTGGAGGTTGATCCACGGCATATACTGGGCATTAAACAGGATCATGGCGCCTATTTTGAAGAAGTGATTTTACGCATGTGGATTGGAAACTAAAAATGTCGTCATAGTATTGGCCGTCAATAGCCAATATGCTCGTTATTATCAGGAACTGATTAATGGATTGGAAAATTATCGACGTAGAGGTTATCAAATTGCCCTTAAATTCGATTACCGTTGCCCAGGAAAGTCGAAACACGTTTGATTTGATTGCAAAGATTATCCCCGAATTATGTAAGCTTATCAGCGCGAAATCTGGAGGATCAAGTGCATGACGATACCTTGCCGGCAAAATTACAGCAGTTGAAAGCATCGGTGGCTTCAGTCAGGCGGGCAAAGTATTCTGCAACAAATCGATGAGAAAAAATCCGATTTATTAGCCCGCAATACAGGTTTTGATCTGGTGCAGGGCGACTATTATGAACGGCATTCAACCCCCAGATTTGTACCGGAATCACCCAATGCTGGGATCAGCGCCCATGGCTAGTTTTTGAATTCATTGCAGGGACGGCACTGGCAATTATTGTCAGAGGCCGCTTAATGTTATCTTCGCCGAAGCTTTAAAAACTCCCCCGCCATTCTTGTAGCTATTACCGATCGGCCTCCTGTCACCGCAAAGCCGTGACAAGAGGCAAAAATACCCGCTAATACTAAAAAATGTCTTTCCCGCTCTGAATCTGTCTAACGGTGCTGACCAGCCGATCAATTTCCTCATAGGTATTGTAGAACGCCAGTGAAGGACGTACCGTGCTTTCCAGACCAAAACGGCGCAAGATAGGTTGTGCGCAATGATGGCCGGTACGTACGGCAATACCCACCTTATTTAAGGCGACACCAATATCCTGATTGCTGTGTCCAGCCAGCACAAACGATAACACGCTGGTTTTTTCCGCAGCCGTGCCGATCAAACGCAAGCCGGGGATGCTTCTTAAGCGCATCCATCGCATAAACCAGCAACTCATGCTCATAACGCGCCACATTATGGATACCGATTTTGGTCAGGTATTCAAGTGCTGCGCCCAAACCTACGGCATCGGCAATATTGCCGGTTCCGGCTTCAAACTTGGCGGGCGCCGGTTGATAGATGGTTTTCTCGAAAGTGACATCTTCTATCATGTTACCGCCGCCTTGCCATGGCGGCATGGATTCGAGCAGCTCTGCCTTGCCATACACAGCGCCAATACCGGTTGGACCGAATATCTTGTGCCCGGAAAATACACACCAGTCACAATCCAGCGCTTGTACATCGACCTGCAAGTGCGAAACGGACTGAGCGGCATCCAGCAATACACGAGCGCCAACACGATGAGCCATGGCGATGATTTCCTGCGCCGGCGTAACCGTGCCGAGTGCGTTGGATACATGCGTAAACGACACCAGTTTGGTGCGTGAATTCAGCAATTTCTGAAATTCGCCCAGTAACACCTGACCGCTATCATCAACCGGCACAACGCGTAACTTCGCCCCGGTCACTTCGGTCAGCTGTTGCCACGGCACAATATTGGCATGATGTTCCAGCCAGGTGATGACGATCTCATCGCCCGCAACGAGATTTTGCCGTCCCCAGCTTTGCGCAACCAGATTGATGCCCTCGGTGGTGCCACGAACAAAAATAATATCTTCCGCAGAAGGACGCATTGAGAAACTGCGCAACGGTATCCCGCGCTTTTTCATAAGCATCGGTCGCCCGCGCCGCCAGTTCATGCGCCGCACGGTGAATGTTGGAATTCTCGTGTTCATAAAAGTACGAAACCCGGTCAATCACCACCTGTGGCTTTTGGGTAGTCGCTGCATTATCCAGCCAGGCTAACGGATAACCGTTGACCCGTTCTTTTAGAATCGGAAAATCACGGCGCACAACGTGGACATCAAAAGGCGGATGGGCAGAACCCAGGCTTGGCGCTTGTGCATTAAATCCACCGGTTTTCAATTCATCAAGAAAATAAAATGATGAACCCGACCCGGCGCTTGCCGGAATAGTTCCTGAAGGTGCGAAAAGGAGCGAAAAACTTTTGCAACTCAGCTTCGCCCGGCAGGCCATAGACCTCAGGTGAAAGCCCTGCTATCAATGAAGCGTCCAAGTCAGCCAGGGATGCCGGCCAAACCGAAGCGTTGCCGTCGAAGCGGGAATGCCGGAATCGGACTGCCCGCCGCACTATTCGGAATTCTACCGGTAGCCGCTGTATTTGCAGCGAAAAGTTTTTGCAATTCTGTTTCAAAAACCTGCGGTGAAATACCCGCTTCTGGTGATTTTCGCTATCGCAGCTTCAGCAGCAATTCTGTGCCGCCACCGAAGCGGGACGGCAGGATATTGAACCGGTATCAACACTTCCGGGAATGTTGCTTCCGGAAGGCACATGCGAAACCAACAACTTTTGCAATTGAGCTTCTCCAGGCAGTCCAAAGTCGTGCGGGAAAATACCCGCCAGCACTGACTTGTCCAGACCTGCCAAAGGCGATGTCAAGCCGTTGTGAGACGGATTGCCAAAAACCGGACCCGTATCAAGACTGTCAGGGACACTCTCGAAAGACGGCTTGCGCGGCGCAAACAACTGCCGCAACTCTGCCTCTCCCGGCAGACCGAAACCTTGCGGTGCAATACTGTACCCCGAATTTATCAAAGCCGGCCAACGGTGAAGTACAATCCGCCCGGTACTGCCGATGCGGCAATACCGAGTCTCGAACCATCGCAGGGCAAAGCTGAAAACAGCTCATTGGCCAGTTTGGTCAGTTGATCTACATCGGGCAGCGATGCGTACCTAATTTTCCGTAAAACCTGTTGCGCTGGATTGGATTTATCAAATTCACTTGTATTCATGATATTTGCCCACTTCGACATTCTCGAGCACCCCGAGCGCATCATCAGTCAACACCGCCAGCGAGCAATACAGCGAGATGAGATAAGAGGCGATCGCTTTGTGATTGATGCCCATAAAACGGACTGAAAGGCCCATGCTCAGTTCGCCGGTCAGGTTGGGCTGGTAAAGACCGACCACGCCTTGACGGCTTTCACCGGTGCGTAACAGCAAAATATTGCTTTTACCATTGGTAACTCTGAGCTTGTCAGATGGGATCAATAGGAAGTCCGCGCCAGGTCAAAAACTGCGAACCGAACAGAGTGACGATAGCGGGCGGTACGCCACGGCGGGTGCATTCACGTCCGAACGCTGCAATGGCCTGTGGATGAGCCAGGAAAAACGCAGGTTCTTTCCAGACGCGGGAAATCAATTCATCCAGATCATCAGGTGTCGGCGCGCCGGTACCACCTGTAACCGGTTGCACTCTCTGCGCTGGCGCTACGTTATTAAGCAAGCCATATTCGGCATTGTTAATCAGTTCGCTTTCCTGGCGTTCTTTAATGGTTTCGATAGTCAAACGCAGCTGCTCATGGATTTGGTTATGCGGACTGCTATATAAATCAGAAATACGAGTATGCACGTCGAGTACGGTATTAACGGCATTCAACCGGTACTCACGGCCCCATTCTTCGTAATCGACAAACGTTTGCGGCAGTTCTTTTTCATCGAGACTGGAACAATCAACATGGAGATCGGTTTCATTCTTGACTTTGTTGACTCGATAAATACCTGCCTCAAGAGGTTTCCATTGCAACAGATGAACCAACCACCGGGGGGTGATGGTTGATAACATGGGGACGGTTTTGGTGGCATTCGCCAGGGTACGCGCGGCGACATCGCCTAACGCGGTATGGGCTTGGCCTTCATGGATATCTTCGGACATGACTTTTTCCTATTGTGGTTGATGTAATTTAGTTAGTTTATTTTCCAATCTCCAGATCGGAAACTAATAGTTTGGAAGCTCCGTCTTCCGGTGTTTGGAAGCTGGAGCTTCCGGTTCTTAAACTCCCGGACAAATAGCCTTGGGAATCAGAAAAGTTCTATATTCCGGCTCCGCCATGGAACAATTCACTACGTACATGCGCCTGAGTGATATTGCTGTCAGGGGGCACGCTATGGGTAAGCCAGACGTTGCCGCCGATGGTCGAGCCGCGACCAATGGTGATGCGGCCCAGGATCGTAGCGCCCGCATAAATGACGACATCATCTTCAACGATAGGATGTCGTGCATTGCCTTTGACAAGAATACCGTTATCGTCTTTCAGGAAACGTTTGGCGCCCAGGGTAACGGCCTGATACACGCGAACATGCCGCCCGATCACGGCGGTTTCGCCGATGACCACGCCGGTGCCGTGGTCGATAAAAAAACTCTCGCCGATTTGCGCGCCGGGATGAATGTCAATTCCGGTGGCGGAATGAGCAAGCTCGGAGATAATGCGCGCAACCAGCGGCGCGCCTAACTGATAAAGAATATGTGCAAGCCGATGATGAATGATGGCGGTAATGCCCGGATAACAAACCAGCACTTCGTCAGGACTTCTTGCGGCAGGATCGCCTTCGTATGCGGCTTGAATATCGCTATCGAGTAACTTTCTTACCGTAGGCAACTGCGCGGCAAACTGGCGGGCAATGATAATAGCTTGCTCATGAGTCTGCTTCATCAATACCTTGATGCCCGGAAATAAAATGAAGTTCGCGGCTGATTTGCTTATAAAGCTTGCGCAGCAAGGTTTCGAGGGTATGACCGACAAAGTAATCGATACCTTCGTCATTCAGATCCGGCAGCCCCAGACGATTTGGAAACAATACTGCACCCAGGCCATCCAGAATTTTATGTAGCTCTTTTCGTGACGGCAGTTTGGGTGGTTTATCGCGCCGGCTTCGCGTTTCCAGCGATTGCACGCGCAGATCACGCAATTGCGCAACGAGCGCATCGATACCCCAATCATACGTGCCGTTTAGATGAGGTAGTGTCGTTCATGCTGCAAAACCACTGGCATCGAAAAGACCTTCGAACAAAGGTGAACTCAAATAACGTTCACCGGAATCCGGCAACACTACGACGATGGTTTTACCTGCATTTTCAGCCCGCTTGGCAACACGTACAGCCACAGCGACGGCTGCGCCACAGGAAATACCGGACAGTATGCCTTCTTCCCGGGCAAGACGACGCGCGTAATCGATGGCTTCTTCGTTACTGACTTGCTCGATTTCATCAACCAGCGACGAGATCGAGCACAGCCGGGACAAAACCCGCACCTATGCCTTGAATCTTATGGGGTCCCGGTTTTAGCGGTTCACCGGCGCGATGCTGAGTCAGTACCGGACTCGCAGTGGGTTCTACGGCAATTGAAACAATAGCCTTGCCTTGTGTCTGTTTGATATAACGGGAAACGCCGGTAATCGTCCCGCCGGTGCCAACACCGGAGACAAAAATATCAATCGCGCCATCGGTATCGTTCCAGATTTCAGGCCCGGTGGTCTGCTCATGAATAGCAGGGTTTGCCGGATTTTTAAACTGCTGCAGCAATACATAACGATCAGGATCGGACGCGGCAATTTCTTCGGCTTTGGCGATGGCGCCGCTCATGCCTTTGGCGCCTTCCGTCAAGACCAGTTTGGCGCCATAAGCAATCAACAACTTACGACGTTCCAGACTCATGGTTTCCGGCATCGTTAACGTCAATGGCGTACCGCGCGCCGCCGCAACAAACGCCAGCGCAATACCGGTATTGCCGCTGGTGGGCTCAACGAGTTCCTTGCCGGGACCAAGCAAGCCACGTTGCTCGGCATCCCAGATCATCGCCGCACCAATCCGGCATTTAACCGAATAAGCGGGATTACGCCCTTCAATTTTTGCCAGCACGGTGGCTGGCGCGCCATCGGTGATGCGATTGAGCCGCACCAGTGGTGTTTTTCCGATGGAGTGGGAATTGTCTTCGTACCAATGTGACATAACAGTCTCCTGTGTTAATCGCTAAACTGATTGATGGAGCCAAATTTTGGCCAAAAAAAAGCCAGTCGGCCCTTTCGGGCTCACTGGCTTCCGGTTGTCCGGTCAGCTTGTTGCGTTTTTTATAAAGTACTTTAAGTCGTCACGTTCTGTCAAGACACGTGTTTGTATACTATTGAACGCATAAAAAAAATATCCGCTTATCTATATATTAGATACCCAAATCGAATAATATCGTTTTCTTAAATAGAAAAATCCCGCTAAGCTGTTTTCCAACTATTTGAACTATGAACGATTTGGAGAATCAAGTTTATGCCGTTAAAGGATTTTAATAAGCCGCTTAGTAATCGACGGCAGGGATTATCAGCCGGTATTATCGTAATTATGGCTGTATTTCCCTCCATATCGGAGGCAACCAACGGCTATTTTTCTCACGGCTATGGCGCCCGCAGCAAGGCTATGGCCGGCGCGGGAGCAGCCCTGCCCCAAGATGCGATGGCGGCGGCAGTGAATCCCGCCGGCATGGCTTTTGTCGGCGATCGACTTGATCTGGAAATGGAATTGTTCAGTCCACGCCGTGAATACACAGTACAAGGCGCGCCAACCATGGCGCCCGGCGCTTTCCCGCTTAACCCTGGTACGGTTGAGAGCGATAGCGAATACTTCGTCATTCCTACGGTGGGCTGGAATCATAAGCTGGACAATAACCAGACTATCGGCGATAACGGTTTTCGGAAACGGCGGCATGAACACCGATTATCCTAATTTTGCCAGCCAAACCTGCCCACCCGGAGGATCAGGAACTTTCTGCGCAGGCAGAACCGGCATTGATCTGGCACAAGCGTTCATTAGTCCAAGTTACGCCCGGCGTTTCGCCGATGGCCGGTTTTCCTTGGGCATAGCTCCGATTTTCGCGATACAGTCCTTTAAAGCCCGGGGACTAGGTTCTTTCGCGGGATTTTCCAGCGACCCGCAGCATCTTTCCGACCAGGGCCGTGATTTTTCATTCGGTGCGGGCGTTCGTGTCGGCGGCTTAGTGGAGCTGCTTCCAGGACTTCGTCTGGGCGCTTCTTATAAAAGCCGCGTCTTCATGTCCCCGTTCAAAGATTATGCAGGACTCTATGCCGAACAGGGTGACTTCGACATTCCTGAAAGCATTAATGGCGGACTGGCGTGGGATATCAATGACCGTATCACCGCAGCTTTTGATGTAGAGCATATCCGTTACAGCAGTGTAAATTCGGTGGGAAATCCCATTCTGCCCAATCTGAAGACGGCACAACTGGGCAACAACAATGGAGCGGGCTTCGGTTGGAAGGACATGACGATATTTAAATTCGGCACGCAATGGAAGCAAAACGAGAACTGGACATGGCGTGGTGGTGTCAGCTACGGCGAGCAACCTATTCCTGAGTCACAGGTGCTGTTCAATCTTCTTGCACCCGGGGTGCAAGAGTGGCATCTCACCACAGGCTTCACCCGCAGCTTGAGCGACAAAGACGATCTGACCTTTGCTGCCATGTATTCACCGAGCAAAACGGTCAGCGGCCCAAACCCCTTGAGCCCAGGCCAGACTATTGATCTGGAAATGCAGCAGTTCTCGCTTCAGCTGGCCTGGTCACGACGATTTTAAAGTCTCTGCTGAGACCAAGTTTTATCTACCGACAGGACTCATGCTATGGATAACTTTACACCTTATTCAACATTGCTCGGCGGTGCAATCAAGATTTTCCGGTTAGCGCTGGAGGTCTATTGTTAGGCCCGCTGAGTTCAAGGTTGGTTGACAGGTAACGCTGCGAATATCTGTATGGGCACGGCAGCATTTGACAATGAATTTTATAGTTTATAGGGCTGATTTAGATTCAACCCTTTACATTCGTCATCAAATTTTCATTATTTGTATTTGAAGGTTATTTAGCTCCTAATTGTTTTATCAGTCTTATATCGAGGTAAAGTCAATGTCTAGCGAATTTACATTACCAGCCCCCGTTGAATCCAATTTGACATGGCCCGTAAGCATGTCAGGAGATTTGGTTACATTTACCTTGCTCATTGTATTTGCCGTACTGTCGGCTCTTGAGTTTAGCTATCCTAAACGAAAATTGCCCCCTAAACAGTTGCGTCAGTCATATCAGACAAATGTCAGTCTGTTTATTTTTAACAGTATTGTTATCTCGTTACTGTCGGCAGCCCCCTTATTGATGGTGGCCGAACACTATTCAAACCAGGGGCTACTAAGTTATATCGCCAATCCGGCATGGAAAGCCCTACTCTCGTTTCTAGTGCTCGACTTGCTGCTCTATTTCTGGCACAAAGCCAGTCACCGCTTTGATTGCCTGTGGATGTTCCACAAAGTGCATCACAACGATCCTTATTTAAATGTTTCAACCGCATTCCGGATACACATTGTGGAGCTGCTAATCATCACCGCTCTGAAATCAGTTTACATCATCATGCTGGGGGTAGAGCAAACGATGGTACTGATTAATGAAGCCCTATTGGCCATGTTCGTCATGTTTCATCACAGCAATATTGCATTCCGTGGAGAGAAACGCCTTGCGCAGGTCGTTATCGTGCCCTATTTGCACCGCGCGCACCATTCAACGGAGCGTAACGAGCATGACACTAACTACGGCACGGTCTTTTCGATATGGGATCGCCTTTTTGGCACGTTGACAGAACGGGAGCCTGCGGAAATAGGCATTAAAAATAGCTCGCCGCAGACCGCTTTAGATCTGCTGAAGTTTGGCTTTACCACAGCAAGTCCAGCGCCTGTGACAACATACGAACCTGACTTGAGCCTTAAATCGATGATCGCTGAAGCGGCCTATTACAAAGCGGAAAAACGCGCTTTTAAGCCTGGGAATGAGCTCCCTGACTGGCTGGAAGCCAAAAGGGAAATTATCAGGATGGTTTATGGCGATCAGTCCATCGTAAAGCATTCAAACGAACCTGACTGTACCCCAATACAGCGACCTTTTACGCTTTGTTGATCATGACTGCATGGACAGGGCCAGAGAACACATGTAGATCGTTTGTTTTACACGCTAAAACCTGGCGAGTTTGCGTTGGGAAATTGAAACATTGTTTGGCTGCTTAAAGGCGCCGAGGCTTTAAGCTCGAAGCAACTCATTTGGTCGACGATTGCAAATACGATTGTGTTTTGCCTATTAAAGTCAGACCACATCAGCGCAGAGCCCAAAGCATTTTTAGATTTGGGTTGGATTGTATACGTTCTGAATTGTTTAACGTCTTTTCAAGATCAAATAAGAAGCCCAGAAAATTGATTTCATTGCTACTAACCAGCTGATTTTTATCATGCACAGCGATCTAAAACCGTATTTTTTGCCGAACAGGGAGACACCGCCATGAATAATTTCGAAACATCATCTTTAGCTGTGCTAATGAGCAGCTCTTTTTTTATAACAATAGCGGCAATGATATTGTTAAGGCCGGTTGCATTTAAAATCGGTCTTACCGATAAGCCAACTTCACGAAAAAAACACCAGGGAGAAATCCCGATGATTGGTGGTTTAGCGATCTACCTTTGCATCACTTGCCTCATCCTGACACAAAGTGTGGACGTTCCCGTAAATATTGCTTTTTTGACAGCAGTAACAATCATTGTTGTCACTGGATTGATTGATGATTTTAAAGACTTAAGCTTTAAAATCCGCTTGGCCGCCGAAATGGTTGCGGCGTTGATCATGGTAAAATGGGGCGGAATTGAGATAACCAGCTTAGGTAATTTGCTAGGGTTTGGTGAAATACAACTCGGTATGTTTTCAACCTTGTTTACGGTGTTTGCAATTGTAGGTGGAATCAACGCCTTCAATATGCTTGATGGTGTTGACGGCTTAGCCGGCAGTACTTCATTACTGATCTATTTTCTACTGTCGATTTTGTGCCTTACTTATAACGCCGACAACTCGTTGCCATTTTGTTTCATCCTGGCTCCGGCTACTGCAGCATTTTTATTATTTAACTTCCCCCTTCCAGGTCGAAATAAAGCACCGGCTTTTCTCGGTGATACAGGCAGCATGTTGCTTGGTTTCACCATTTGCTGGCTGGTCATTTCTGCATCGCAGGGCGACAATAAAATCTTTTCGCCTGTTACCGCATTATGGCTTATTGGGGCACCCATTTTGGATACGTTTTGTATCATGATACGCCGCATACGAAAAGGACGGTCGCCATTTGCGCCTGACAGAGAACATTTCCACCATATTCTCCAGGTTGCCGGCTATGGAAGACATGCGATTTTATTCATCATTTTATCGTTCACCGCGACCCTGGCTGCAATAGGGCTGGCGGGGGATATTCTGTTTAATGCCCCTGACTGGGTTATGTTCTACTTGTTTATGATCGTTTTTGCGCTCTATTACTGGGGCATGAGCCATGCATGGAGGATGGTAAAAGCTGTCCGACTGCCAATTGCCATCCAAAAATTCCCACCCATCAACATCGAAAATTTTCCAGGTTAAAGTGTAGGGCTATTGTTTTTCAGACATCTTTTTTCGTTGTTTAAACCGATTCCTGGTAAGTTTTAAGAATTGCCGATATGCAACATTTAACAATCAATTTTTATCCCAGTCTTTTCACCGAGCAAGACGGTCAACGGACCAAACCCGCTAAGCCCGGACCAGACTATTGATCTGGAAATGCATCAGTTCTCAATTCAGCTGGTTTGGTCACGACGATTTTGAAGTCTGCTCAGACTAAATTTTATTTAACGACTGGACTCATGCAATGGAGAACATTAAACCTTATTCGACATTGGCTGGCGATGTAATCGGTGCATAAAAAGGCACCGTTGCACCAGGCCGATGCAATAAAGCAGCTAAAGAATAAATTTCCCCCACGTCTGCCAGAGATCTAATGCCCTATTCGTAGATTAAGGAGCCTTGGCAATAGCGGCTTACAGGCGATTTTAGCTACAACCTGCAGTCCGCATCGACTAAATAACAGTTTATGGCGTGAATTTTGCTGAAACTTAATCGAGGTTTTTCATAATATTGTCACTGCCTTTACTTAATATGTCGTTGCACTAAGTTCACGCAGTTTTGAATGGAGGAAAAGACAATGTCCAGCGAAATTATGTCATTAATCACCTTTGTTGAATCCTATTTAACATGGCTCTCAAGCATGTCAGGAGAATTGGCGACATTTACCCTGCTTATTGTATTTGTCGTCCTGTCGGCTCTTGAGCTTAACTATCCCAAGCGCAGACTGCCCCTTAAACAGTTGCGCCGGTCTTATCAAACCAATATCAGCCTGTTTATTTTTAACAGCCTCGTTATCTCGTTACTGTCGGCAGCGCCCTTATTGATGGTGGCCGACCGCTATTCAGACCGGGGGCTGCTAAGTTATGTCGCCAACCCTGCCTGGAAAGCCCTGCTGTCGTTTGTGTTGCTCGACTTGATGCTCTATTGCTGGCACAGAATCAGTCACAGCTTTGATGGTCTGTGGATGTTCCACAAAGTGCATCACAACGATCCTTATTTGAATGTCTCGACCGCATTCCGGCTGCACATTGTGGAGCTGTTAATCATCACCGTGCTGAAATCGGCTTACATTGTCTTGCTCGGCGTAGACAAGACGATGGTGCTCACTAATGAAACCCTGTTGACCTTGTTCATCATGTTTCATCATACCAATATTTCATTTCGCGGTGAGAAACGCTTGGGACAGAGTCATTATCGCGCCTTATTTGCACCGCGTGCACCATTCAACGGAGCGTAACGAGCACGACAATAACTACGGCGCGGTCTTTTCGATATGGGATCGTCTTTTCGGCACGTTGACAGAACTGGAACCTGCGGAAATCGGCATTAAAAACAGCTCGCCGCAAACCGTTTTGGGTCTGGTAAAATTCGGCTTTACCTCGGCAAATCCAGCACCGGTGCCGGCATACGAACTGGACTTGAGTCTTAAATCGATGATCGCTGAAGCGGCCTATTACAAAGCGGAAAGACGCGCTTTTACGCCTGGAAATGAGCTGCGTGACTGGCTGGAAGCAAAAAGGGAAATTCTCAGGATGGTTTATGGCGATCAGTCTATCGGAAAGCAATCAAACCAATCTGACTGTTCCTCAATACAGCGGCCTTTTACGCTTTGTTAACCATGACTGCATGGACAGAGGGACGATGCGCCTCGTCCCTCAGCAGCAGGCATGTTAACCGGATATTTCATACGTTAGAGGAACGATAACTTGTGGGGATACCTCAGCGCCGGTTCACTCCCGATGCCAGATCAACTCGCCGTTCTTGTAGACCGACTTGACCCGATGCAAGGGAATGGTATGCGTCTGTCCCTCGTGATCGATCAGTTCGAAAACGCCGGGGCCGTCCTTTGGAAATTTGATTTCGCGAAACGGCACGTGGATGATTTCGTGCTCGATCCGGTCGTAATAACCGATGACGAATTCGCCGCGGCCGAATTCCGGATCCCAGCGGATGCGATGGAGGAGGTCTTGAATGGGGATCATGATGGCGTTACCGGCTTGCAAGGATTTTGACGAAACCGGTTCCGTCGGCGGCCGGGGCGATGTCTATCCGCGCCAGTCCGAAACGCTCAACCACCCAGGCGTTGGTGACGAGGTGCGGACTGATGCGCTCGACGCTGAAAACGGATTCGCCCCGGCACAAGGCGGCCGGCAGGATCAACTGATCGGCGAGATGCTGTTCCAGGGCCGCGCCCGATCGATAGTGCTGCAAGAGCGCGAAACAGGCTTCCTCGGCGACTTGCTCGGCGGGCTTTCCGCGTTTCCCTTGGGCGCCGAAACCGGCCAGGCTGTTTTCGTAATGCGCAGTCAAATACAAGCCGGCTCCGGGGCAGGCCGCTTCCAAAACGACTGCCTCGATTTCCGCCGCCATCCCGGCCTGCTCCAGAAGATCGCGCGCATGGGCAGCCATGCGTTCGCAAATATGGGCGGGCAGGTTGGCGGCCAGAGCGCGTCCGGTAACCGCACGCAGCGGACCGCGATGTTCCAGGCGCAGGGGCCGCAATTCCCCCGATCCCGCGATTCGCAGCCTCACTTCTCCTCGCCCCACCGGGAACCAGCCGGATCGCACGAGGGAAAGCTCGGCGTGCACCCCCATGCGGGCAAGCGTGGGCAGCCAGACATCGTGCACGTAATCGTAGGAAGGGCTCATGTCAACGTGCGTGCCTCCGCGCAAAATGACGGTGGATACGCCCGCAGCCAGCGCCAGCGGCAGCAGCAGGGTTTGCAGCACCAGCATGACCGCGCCGGCGCTGCCGCCTTCCCGTGCCTGGGCCACGTCCAGGAAGTAATCGCCGGCCCGAACCGGCTTGCGGGGAATGAATTGCAGCGTTTGCGAGCCGAGTTCCGCGCCCTTCACTTCGGCGTCGCAAAGCATCGCCGCCGCCCGCACCGAAGTGAGATGCTGCGCCGCCAGCCCCGGCTTTTTCCTGTTCGCGCGGAGGTTCTCGATGCGCACCGGACGCCCGGTGATGACGGCCAGACTCAGCGTGCTGCGCAGGATTTGCCCGCCGCCTTCGCCGTGGGAACCGTCGATGATGAGAAAATCCGTCATCTATTAAATCTCCCTCACACTTGCAACCAGCAAATTTTTAAGCAATTGTTCGCTAGTTCGCGTACCGTGAAAAAATCCGGATTCAAACGTCCAACTGCCGATTACTCTACGTTAAAATTAAAATAGGTATCGGGATAGCTTTCTTGTTTCAAGGTGAAATGCCACCACTCCTTCGGGTAAGGCTTAAATCCATGTTTTTCCATCACCACTTGCAATAACATTCGGTTAGCGCGTTGCACGGCAGTCAATTCTGGATATTCCGGCCAAGAGCGGGGATCGAAAAAATCGAAGCCTGTACCCATGTCTAACTCGTGTGCCAAGCTGTTGGCCTCCAAGTAGCTAGGGTCACATCGACAGTGCTGCCGCGTGAATGTCCGGATTTTGCAGCGATGTAATCTTTCTGAAACAAATCCTGTTTTGCAATTTGCGGATAGTACTTGGATTTCATCAGCGTATCGTTCCGATCTTTGGCCCAGCGCACAAAATGATCGACCGCCCGTTGCGGACGGTATGCATCGAATACTTTCAAACCGAGACCGAATCGCTTGAAATCAGCTTGCGCATTTTTTAGTGCCGAGGCGGTTTTACTGGTAGTAATGGCGACTGGTTTGACATAGCCGTCAATCGGCTTCCCGATAAAGTTATCTGTGGATGCGTAGCGTATATCGAGCATAATATCAGGGACTATGTCATCTAGATAAACAAAACCGGAGGGCAGTGAAGCGGCTGTAACGATGCCGGTATAGAACGCAAATAATAGCAACAAGGCGGTTTTGAACTGGCGCATGGCTAAGTTCCTAAATGTTATGTTCCACAATTAAATGGTCAGGATTGACAGAAAAATAGTCGGGGAGGTTGAGCAACGAAAAGCTGTTTCCCAACCTACAGAACCATTAAGCAAACCTGCCCAATCACTTGATATTAACAGATAATCCGAGCAGTTTTACTTTGATACTACAAAATCGCAATGCCTTCATAAGAAAATCCCTTGCCGGGCAAGCCAAGGCTTGACGAACAACAGCAACAGTCCCGCCGCACCGCAAGCAGCAATGACCGGAATAACGCCTGCCTTGTATCGGAACAATGCCATCAAGGCCCCCGCTCCGATCAGCGCGGCAATGCCGTCGAAACGCCCTTCAAAGCCTTGCGGCCAGAACACATGCCAGGCAAAAAACACGGCGAGGTTGAGAATCACGCCGACCACGGCGGCGGTAATCGCCGACAGCGGCGCGGTGAATTTTAAGTTGCCGTGGGTCGATTCTACCAGCGGGCCGCCCGCCAGGATAAACAGAAAACTGGGCAGAAAGGTAAAGTAAGTGACCACGACCGCCGCGACCACGCCGGCCATTAATAACGCATCCGGGCCGAACGGCAACTGGCTCCAGCCGCCCAGAAATCCGACGAAGGTGACGATCATGATCAGCGGGCCGGGCGTGGTTTCGCCCAGCGCCAGGCCATCGATCATTTGCGTGGCGCTCAGCCAGTGGTAATGTTCCACCGCGCCCTGATACACATAAGGCAATACCGCATAGGCGCCGCCGAAAGTCAGCAGCGCCGCCTTGGTGAAAAACCAGCCCATTTGCGTCAGCGCACCGTTCCAGCCGTATTGGCCGCACAAGAAGCCCATCACGCCGCCCCACAAAACCAATCCCGCCGCCGACGATTTTAAGCAGGTGCGTCCAACGGAAAACGCGCATGCTCGGGAGTCGGCGTGTCGTCATCGATCAGCGCGGGACCGTAGCTTTGTTTGGCTGCGCCATGACCGCCGCCAACGGCGAATTTGTCAGGTGCAATGCGACCGCCGATGGCTCCCAAACAGGCAGCGATCAGCACGATCAACGGGAACGGCGCATGCAATGCGAAGATGGCGAGAAAGGCCAGCGCCGCAAGCGTCCACAGCAGGCTGTTTTTCAAGGCCCGCGAGCCGATGCGATACGCGGCAAACAGCACGATGGCGGTGACGGCGGGCTTGATGCCGTAAAGCACACCGGCCACCGCCGGAACCTGGCCGAAGCTCAGGTAGATCCAGCTTAGCAGGATCAACAGGAACAGCGACGGCAGAATAAACAACAGCCCGGCGACCACGCCGCCCCAGGTGCGATGCATCAGCCAGCCGAGATAAATCGCGAGTTGCTGCGCTTCAGGCCCCGGCAACAACATGCAGTAATTCAGCGCATGCAGAAAACGCTTTTCCGAAATCCAGCGCCGCCGCTCGACCAGTTCCTGATGCATGATGGCGATTTGCCCGGCAGGGCCGCCGAAGCTGATGAAGCCGAGTTTGAGCCAGAAGCGGAAAGCCTCGCCGAAGCTTACGGGTTGCGGTCGTTCCATGGTTTTTCCTTAATCGATTGCGTCATAGAATTTTCTTTGGTGGACGCGAATGAATTCGCGCCCACAACATGCGACCACACCTTTTTTCGGTTTAACCAAATGGCAGTAGCTCCTTAGCTGGCACGTAGTTCTTTAGCCGCAACCAGCAATTCTTCGATAAAGTGCTGACTATATAAAGGCAAATAGTTGTTTTTCAAATAGGCGATCTTGGTTCTTGAACTGGGAATGAGATGCGATAAATCCCGCGCAACCAGATCCTGATCCATCACGGGGTCATATGCCATGCCGGCAATAATGCCGACCCCCATCCCCAGGCGAACATAAGTCTTGATCACATCGGTATCGGCGGCGGCCAGCATAATATCCAGTTCCATGCCGGCATTTTTAAATGCGGTCTCGATATTTGACCGTCCGGTAAAACCAAAACTGTAGGTAAGAATGGGATAAGAGGCTAGCCGTTCAAGAGAAATTTCACCCTCACTCAGCGGATGATTTTGCGGCACCACCACCGCATGATGCCATTCATAGCAGGGTTTGACGACCAAGATCGGTATCTTCGTCGACTTTCTCGGTGCAGATGGCGATGTCCGCTTTACGCGTGTGCAAGTTTGTTAATCAGTTGTTCAGGCGATGCTTCAACCATATAAATGCTGACACCCGGATATTTTTCTCTGAACCGCAGGATAGGTGTCGGTAAAAAATACTTGGCCTGGGTGTGCGTGGTCGCAATGTGCAGGACGCCCTGGTTGCTGTCAAGATAATCGGCCGCTATCGCTTGGATATTGTTTTTGGCCATGTTAATGGTTGCGACTTCTTCCATGATTCGGCGATCCCAAGCGAGGTCATGCCTATCAGTTTTTTACCCTGCCGTTCAAATAAAGGGGAGCCCAGTTCGGCCTCAAAAAGTTGCAATTGCCGACTGACCGCCGATTGCACGATGTGCATTTTTTCCGCAGCTTTTGAAAGATTGAAATCATTTTCCTGAAGAACGCGAAGTAGTTCAATTTGGCTTAAATTCATTTCTGGGATGTTTCCTTGTCTAATATATCCGGTCTAAGCCAAATTTTAGCCGCTATTATTTTTTTGAGCTAACGATTAATGAAACCAGTGCGCATGGCGTATCCGCAGATCAACCTTGTCGCCCCTGTTCAGCTGCAAGCGCTTGAACTGGTCATTGGGCATTTCTGCAAAAACGCTGTGCCGCTGAACCATTGGAGCCATTTTTGACCAGCTCAAGACGAATCAGGGCGCCCAGATGTTGCCAGTCTTTCAGGGTTACAAACGCATCGCTATCGGCTTTTGATTTTTCAATAACAATATCATGAGGACGAACATGCGCGATCTTGCCTTCCTGGTGCTGGAGTCAATAGTCCTGCTGTTTGCAACCAGTCGGTATCATGCTCGATCCAGATCAAAAATATTGGTCTGCCCGATAAAGCGGGACACGAAAGCATTGGCCGGATGATCATAAATATCGCTGGGTGAACCTTGCTGTTCGATGCGCCCGTGATTGAGCACGACAACCTGGCTGGCGACTTCCATGGCTTCTTCCTGATCATGGGTGACAAAAATGCTGGTGACATTCAGATCGTGATGCAAGTTGCGCAGCCATTGCCGCAAATCCTTGCGCACACTGGCATCGAGCGCGCCAAACGGTTCATCCAGCAACAACACCGATGGCTCCACGGCCAAGGCACGAGCCAGCGCGATACGCTGGCGTTGGCCGCCGGAGAGTTGATCGGGATAGCGGTCATGCAGCCAGTCCAGTTGCACCAGGTCCAGTAAATCATGCACTTTCTTGCGGATAATCGCTTCGCTCGGCCGCTCGCGGCGAGGCTTGACTCTTAAGCCGAACGCCACATTCTCAAACACCGTCATGTGCCGGAACAGCGCGTAGTGCTGAAACACAAAGCCGATGCCACGCTGGCTGACATCATGATCGGTCTTGTCCTGACCGCTTAACAGTACCCGCCCTTCATCGGCCCTTTCAAGGCCCGCAATGATGCGCAGCAGCGTGGTCTTGCCGCAGCCGGAAGGCCCTAATAACGCCACCAGTTCACCTTCCGGAATTTCCAGATTAATATGGTCCAGCGCGGCAAACGTACCAAAATTTTTACTGATATCGGAAAGTAAAATACTCATAACGGAAATCTCAAAAATAAAATCATTGCGGTTATCGGTTGGCTTGTCGCCATTCCAAAGCCGTTTTTAAAATCAATGTCACGATAGCCAAAGCGGCCAGAATCGAAGCACCGGCAAAGGCGCCGACTACGTCATAATCGTTATAACTGACTTCCACATGCAAAGGCAGCGTGTTGGTCAAGCCCCGGATATGACCGGAAACCACGGAAACCGCGCCAAATTCGCCCATCGCCCTGGCGTTACACAGCAACACGCCGTACAGCAAAGCCCATTTAATATTGGGTATGGTAACGGCCCAAAAAGTCTGCCAGCCGCTGGCGCCTAATGAAAGCGCCGCCTCTTCTTCCTGGTTGCCCATTTCCTGCATCAGGGGAATCAGCTGCCGCGCCACGAAAGGAAAGGTAATAAACAAGGTAGCCAGAATAATGCCGGGGACAGCAAAGATGATTTTTACGTCATGCGCCATCAGCCATTCGCCAAACCAGCCCTGCGCGCCGAACAACAGGACGAAAATCATTCCCGAAATAACCGGCGACACTGAAAACGGCAGGTCGATCAACGTGGTCAACAGGCTTTTGCCTTTAAACTCAAAACGGGTAATTGCCCAGGCGGCGGCAACGCCGAATACCGTGTTCAACGGCACTGTGACCAATGCGGTCAATAAGGTCAGATTGATAGCGGCCAGCGTGTCGTCCTGGGATAATGCCGACCAATAGGCCGCTACGCCTTTGGATAAGGCTTGAAAAATGACCAGGCCTAAAGGCAGGCATATAAACAGGCTGATAAAGCCGACTGCAATAGCAATCAGGCTCCATCTGACCCAGTCGGCATCTTGCAGAGCCTGTTGTTGACGCGCAACCAATCTGGCCGGGTTTATGGGTTGGGTAATGGCATTCATATTCGAATCATCCTTATATTTGTCCGGAGCGCTTACGCACCCAGTATTGCAGCAAATTAATCATCAACAGCAGCACGAACGAGATAACCAGCATCGTCAAGGCAATGGCAGTGGCTCCGCTATAGTCGTATTGTTCCAGCTTGGCCACAATCAACAGCGGCACAATTTCGGACACATAGGGAATATTACCGGCAATAAAGATGACTGAGCCGTATTCGCCCACGCCTCTGGCAAAAGCCAGCGCGAAACCGGTCAGCAATGCCGGAAAAACATTCGGGAAAATGATTTTGCCAAAGACTTGCAGGCGCGTGGCGCCCAGACTTGATGCGGCTTCTTCCAACGCTGGTTCAAATTCCAGCAACACCGGTTCGACGGTGCGCACTACAAACGGGATGCTGATAAAAATCAGCGCCATCACGATACCCAGTGGTTTAAAAGCCACCTGCAGGCCAAACGTATCAATCAGAAATTTACCAAGAAAACCGCTGGGCTGGAAAATAGTTGCCAACACAATACCGGCAACGGCTGTCGGCAGCGCAAACGGGAAATCGATCAAGGCATGAAAAAAACGCTTGCCGAAAAATGAATAACGCACCAACACCCAGGCGACAATAAAGCCAAAAAAACCGGCAATAAACGCCGCCAACAACGCGGTGGAAAAACTGACGCGAAACGAATCCAACACACGCTTGCTGGTAATGATATGGACATAATCATCCCAATTCAGCTCAAAACTTTTAAACACCAGAGTACTTAACGGGATTAAAACCACCAGACTTAAATAGATCAGGGTGAACCCGATGGTCGGGCGAAAACCCGGCATAATACTGCTTTGTGACATTACCTCACTCCACTATTGATTGAGCTTCAAATACATATTGTTATACACAAATCCGTCATACCCGCCGAGAAACAGGTATCCAGCGCCAGGGTGGCGAGCTTAAATACTTCCTTGTGCCAGCGTCTTGGATGGCAAGCTCAAATACTTCCTGGTAGCCTGAATTCGCTTCGCTCTCTAGCGGGTCGGCAATCCATGCCGGAATGACGGATTTGCGTATAAAAATATGTCCTAAATGGTGCCCCATATCCATCAACTTAAGGCATACAGCACCATGAAGACACGAAGTGAAAGCCAGGGTAAAAACTTCGTGTCTTCGTGGTTAATTAATCTGCTTAACTTGATACCTAATGGTGGGCAAAAAAGCCTGCCCACCTTACATTTCTATAAGCTACAAACAAACGGCGAATTATTTTCCCGGGCCGTATATCTGGTCAAACACGCCGCCATCAGCAAAATGCTTGTTCTGCGCGACATTCCAGCCACCGAGTTGATCGATTTTCACTAACTCCAATGGCTGAAATTGTTTGGCATACTTGGCAGCAATTTCTGGATCGGTAGGGCGATAGAAGTTCTTCCCGATCAAATCTTGACCTTCTTTGCTGTACAAATATTTCAAATATTCCGTCGCTACTTCCGTAGTGCCATGCTTACGCGCCACGTCATCAACTACGGTGACTGGCGGCTCTGCCAAAATACTCAATGACGGAGTGACAATTTCAAACTTGTCCGCGCCGAATTCGCCCAAAGCTAAATAGGCTTCGTTTTCCCAGGTAATCAGCACATCGCCAATTTCCCGTTCAACAAAACTGGTGGTGGAACCACGAGCACCGGTATCCAGCACAGCAGCGTTTTTGAATAATTTGCCGACAAAATCTTTAGCCGCCGCCTCATCGTTATTGTTATGCTTGAGCGCATAAGCCCATGCTCCCAAATAGTTCCAACGCGCGCCACCGGAGGTTTTTGGATTCGGCGTCACTATGCTTACGCCGGGTTTGACAATGTCATTCCAATCCTTAATGCCCAGCGGATTCCCCTTGCGCACGAGAAATACAATAGTCGAGGTGTAAGGCGAGCTGTTGTTAGGTAGCGAACTTTGCCATTTTTCCGGAATTAGTTTGCGTTTCTGATATAACTGGTCGATGTCATAGGCTAGCGCTAAGGTAACCACATCGGCTTCCAGCCCTTCCAGCACAGCGCGCGCCTGCTTGCCGCCTCCTCCATGGGATTGATTGATGGTGACGTTATCACCGGTTTTGGCTTTCCAGTATTTGGCGAAAGCTGCGTTGTATTCCTTATACAGCTCACGTGTCGGATCATAGGATACGTTGAGCAGATTGATATCCGCTGCCCGCACCTCACTGGCTGCAAATACGGCTAATACGGCCGCAAAGACGATGTTGGTCAGATTTTTATTCATAGGTAAAATTCCTTATGTCAGGTTGTTTAAAACGCTAGTTGGAAACGAGTTGCGAAGACTTGTTCGTTAGGACGGTCGGTTATACGTTGTTTTGCAGTTCCGCCACCAGATCCCGCACCGCCATCAAAAGATACATTTTCATAATCCAACCGAATGAGGGCATTGCTGTTAAGAAACCAGTTGGCGCCTATCGTCCACGCTTTGGCTTTGCTAGCTGCTCTAGTCGGATCAACAATTTGGAAGGTATCATTATCTATATCCATTTCGCCATAGCGTGCGGCGAGCTGCAAGGCGCCCCACGTGCCTTTCAGAGGATTAAAATTCTGAATGGGTTTGACGCCGGAAAAACTGTTATCCTCGCCGGTGACCACATAAGAAGCCAGAATCTGCCAAGCTTTATTATCCTGCTTAACATTTACGCTTTTGCCTGTTGCATTCTTACCTGCGAGGTGCTGAGACGAAACAACATACTCACCTATGGCGCCAAACGGACCAGCAAACCAGTAAGCCTGTGGATAAATACGAGAGGTGGCACCGTCGGATGTCGGAGCAGCAAGTTTTGCGCTGGTGTTCTTAGGGTCTGTATATGTGCTGGCATAATCAAGAAACTTGCTTCTTCCCAGCGGAGTCGACTGAGCTTTAAGTGCCTGTTTATCCGGATTGCCAACAGAACCCGCCACACCCAGTCCAAAGCCTTCCAGCCAGGAATAGCCGGTGTGCTGAAACGGCTGGGCAAACAAACGTCCGTTGACTTCTTTATTGTCATCGGTATCGGGTGAATCATTATTCGGACTGCCGTCGTCTCCAGAGCCATTGGTGACACCAATCTGATAGGTAAACGTATTCTTGGTATCTATAGGGCCGGCTACGGTCTCTGCCTTATAGCCCGGCTTGGCGAACGCGCCATGAACTTGTATGCCTACATCACGGTTGCTCGCCAAATAAGTAGGAAAGCCGCGTTCCAGGAAGGTGCCGTCCGAGTCGCCCTGTAAACGTTCAAGACTGATTGGGGACTTGAACTTACCGACCAACAATTGGGCCGCAGGATGATACGCGTAGTCAAGATATGCATCCGGCAGAATGTTGCTACTCGCTGCAAAGTCGGGCATGATTTTATAATAAATGTTATTAAAGAAATAACCTTCCAGCCAGATACGCGCTTGCCTGAGCTCGAATCTGTCGTTTTGCCTATAAAGGTTATTACCGGATGAATTTACAGCAGTACTGTTATCTTGGATAAAGAAACGTCCATCGGCTTGCATAGAGCCGCGGATTCGCACCTGATGTTTTTTGTCTGAAGAAGAAATTTTGAATCCATCCGCGCCTGCCTCGAATACCGGTAACTTTTGGAAGGTACTGGCAGTCACTTCATCCTGCACTTCCAGTTTACGCTCCAGCGTATTCACTTTCCGGGTCAGTTTTTCCACTTCGGGAGCCGCTGTAACAGGTTTGTTGGCTAGCGCTCCGGCCTGATCCAGCTTCTCCAGACGGCTTTCCAGTTCACGAATACGCCGCTCCAGGGCTTCGGTATCTGCTGCATGGGCATCAGGAATACCGAATAAAGCAAGATTAATCACGCTTGCTATTGCGGTGCGTTTAAAATTTTTCATATTTTTAATCCTCAAAACAATCTGTACCATCCGGTTGTCCGGTCAGCCTGCCGACTCTATATTTATTATTTTATTCGCCGTTTTTTTACGGTAGATGTGTGCAATTATTTTTACCTATCAAAGCGTAATTTCTCCTTACGCTCGATTTGTACAACCTTGTTTTCATGAATGATAATTTCAATCGATCCAAATTTAATTTCCTGCAAAATGCTGGCAATCTGATTTGAAATTTCAGTTAGTTGTTGTTCTTTACTGTGGCTTCTCGTGTCAAACGCCATAAAAATACTCCTGCAAATCATTACCGTTGAAGGCGAACCCTACTGTTTACGCTGAGGGAATCTTAAAGATGATTTCATCTTCAATAAATCGATCAGACTAAATCCTTGTATCGAATAAAAAGATTATCAAACCAGCAACACATGCTGCTACAGCAACAGATGTTGCTTGCTTGCAATATTAAAGAAGATTGTATTTTTAATAAAACGATAAAATTAGATAGTAATATCTAATATTAAGATATATGACGATCCGACCTTCATCTCCGTCACAGCTGAATCTTGGATTGCTGGCAAATATGGCGTAGATAAATGGCGTGATTGCTTTCTAATGCCTTTTCTTGCAATTCAGCTTATTATATGGGCTGCTCTTGCCATGATTCCTCAGCTTGCCTCATGGCTCCAACAATGATTTATGATGACGCACCATGAAAACCCCTAAATTATTACTACTTTTACTGTTAATCTCGGTTGTGACAGGCTGCGGGCAGCCCGGCCCGCTTTATTTACCGGATAAACCAGCTCCTCATCATGTAGAACCACAGCCCGAACCCCAAAAAGACAAATAACAATGGATTATTTTAATTACCGAAACGACGAACTTTTCGCCGAAGATGTTTCTGTATCTGACATCGTCTATAAATACGGCAGCCCTTGTTATATCTATTCAAGAGCTACGCTGGAAAAGCACTGGAATGCCTTTGACCAGGCCTTTGGCGATCATCCGCATTTAATCTGTTATGCCGTAAAAGCGAATTCCAACATTGCCATCCTTAACCTGCTTGCCCGTTTAGGTTCCGGTTTTGATATTGTGTCGTTGGGTGAGCTGAAGCGTGTTATTCAAGCAGGCGGGGATCCTAAAAAAATCGTTTTTTCCGGTGTCGGTAAACGCGAGGATGAAATTCTTGCGGCGCTAAAAATCGGCATACGCTGTTTTAATATTGAAGTCAGCGGTGAACTGGATCGCATTAATTTGCTTGCAGAACAGCTGGGTGTTGTTGCGCCGGTGTCTTTTCGGGTGAATCCTGATGTCGATGCCAAAACCCATCCTTATATATCCACCGGCTTAAAAGAAAACAAATTCGGCATAGATATAGGCCAGGCTTTGACTGAATACCGCCGCGCTGCTGCCATGCCTCATATCAATGTGATCGGCATAGACTGCCATATCGGATCGCAACTGACAGAAACCCGGCCGTTTTTGGACGCGCTGGATAAAATTCTTGATCTGGTTACAACCCTCAAAGCCGAAGGGATTGAATTGCATCACCTGGACCTGGGCGGCGGACTTGGCATTTGTTATAAAAATGAACAACCGCCTGAACCTGCTGAATACATTCAGGCGATCTTGGCACGGCTCGGCACTAACGACTTTGAAATCTTACTGGAACCGGGTCGCGCTATCGTCGGCAATGCCGGGATTCTGGTGACTCAGGTTGAATATCTTAAGCCGACGCCTAACAAAAACTTTGCCATAGTCGATGCGGCCATGAACGATCTGGTACGCCCCTCTTTATACAGCGCCTGGCAGGAAATTATTCCGGTTAACAGGCAAAGTAACGCGACAGAGATAACCTGGGACATAGTCGGCCCGGTCTGTGAAACCGGTGATTTTTTGGGCAAAGACCGTCCGCTTAAAATTTCTCAAGGTGATTTATTGGCGATACGCTCATCCGGTGCTTATGGCTTTACCATGAGCTCAAATTACAATTCCAGACCGCGTGTAGCTGAATTGATTGTTGATGGAAATCATCTACACTTGATCAGGGAAAGAGAAACTATTGCGCAGCTTTGGGCTGGCGAGCACTTGTTACCCTAGCGGTAAAGCTACTTTTATCTGATAGAAATAACCAAATGATCAACTTCACTAAAATGCACGGCCTCGGTAATGACTTTGTGGTTATTGATGCCATCAATCAGCTCATTAACTTAACGCCCGAGGAAATCAGATTTATGTCTGATCGTCACTTTGGCATTGGCTTTGACCAGCTGTTACTGGTTGAAAAACCGGTAAGCGACAATGCCGATTTCAAATATCGCATATTTAATGCCGATGGTGGAGAAGTCGCTCAATGTGGTAATGGCGCACGCTGTTTTGCCCGTTTTGTGCGCGATAAAAACCTGTCTGACAAAAATGAAATCCGCGTTGACACAAACTCCGGCCAGTTGCTGCTACGCTTTAATGAAGACAACCTCATTACTGTCAACATGGGCATTCCAAGACACTTACCTTCCGAAATCCCTATACTTGCTGAAGAGGAATCTCGATTTTATACGGTGGAGGTTAACGATACCGAAAAAGCATTTGGTGCTGTGTCCATGGGCAATCCACACGCTGTTCTTGAAGTCTCTGACATTAAAACTGCGCCAGTATCTGAATTAGGACAAGCATTAGAAAGTCATCCCTTTTTTCCGGAACGGGCCAATATCGGCTTTATGCAAGTCATCGATCGACAACATATCAAGCTTCGTGTTTTTGAGCGCGGCGCCGCCGAAACCTTGGCCTGTGGCAGTGGAGCCTGCGCCGCTGTCGTGATCGGAATCGAACACAACCTGCTGGATCATGATGTCTGTGTCGAGCTACCCGGCGGACAACTAACAATAAACTGGCCAGGTCGTGGAGAGCCGGTTTTGATGACGGGACCGGCCGTCTCTGTTTTTGAAGGACAAATAGATTTATGAGTGAAAAACAGTCTGACTTAACTGCAACCCAGGTTGAAGCATATCTCCAGCAACATCCTGAGTTCTTTAATGAACATTTACACTTGCTGGAACACATGAGCATCCCCCACCCCAGTGGCAATGCTATTTCCCTGATTTCTAAACAGCTGGAAATATTCCGTAGCCGGCATCATGAAATGGAAAATCAGCTTACTGCACTCATAGAAATAGCCCGGGATAACGATACATCGATCAATCGTATGCATAAACTCACCCTGGCACTACTCGATTCAACAACGCTGGAAGAAGCAGTTGCTAATCTGGATATAGTCTTGTCAGAATATTTTATGACCGATTTTGTAGCTGTGCGCATTATTAAGCAATCGCCTGACTCGGCGATTGCTAATTTGTTTATTGAACCAGGCAGCAAAGAAGTGGAACCATTTATTAATGAACTGATCAGCAACCAGCCTAAATGCGGTCGGCCGACTCTAGCGCAGGCAAAAGTGCTATTTGGCGACTCAGCGTTTGAAGTAAAATCTTGCGCCATCATTCCGATGACGTTCACCGAATTAGATGGCATTCTAGCTATAGGCAGCCGAGAAGAAGGCCGGTTTCATTACAGCATGGGCAATCTATTTTTAAACCAAATGAGCGAAATTATTGGCACCCGGCTAATAACCTTGTTACAGCAGGATTATTATGTATGCTGAAGCCGAACGAATGCTGGCTGACTTCTTTGACCAGCTAAAATTTGAGAAACGCGCGTCAGAACACACCATAAAGAATTATCAACGGGATATTAAACACCTAAGCCGCTATTGCACTGAGAAAGACATCTTTCAGTGGACTGACCTACAGCAGGCCAATATCCGATCCCACATAGCAAACCGACATCGGCAGGGCATCGGTAGTAACAGCCTGCAACGTGAACTGTCTGCCATCCGCAGTTTTTATAACTTCCTGCTAAAAAACCGTCTGGTCAGTATCAATCCTGCTCAGCACATTCAAGCGCCCAAACAAGCCAGAAAACTGCCTAAAACATTGGATGTCGATCAGGTCAACGGTTTACTGGAGGCCGGAACAAATTCACCGCTGGAAATCCGCGACCTGGCCATGTTTGAATTATTCTATTCATCCGGCCTCCGTCTAAGCGAACTCACGGCACTTAATCTGACAGACATTGACCTTCCGGATAACTCCCTTTTTGTCCGTTCAGGCAAGGGTGGAAAATCAAGACTATTGCCGCTGGGCAGTAAAGCAGTTACGGCCATTGAAAACTGGTTACAACAACGATCACAGAACACCCCAACCGCTGAACCTGCCTTATTTGTTTCAACACGAGGAACCCGACTGGGTCAGCGTAGTGTCGAGTTAAGACTGGAACAATGGTGCAAAAAGAAAGGCATTGTCGAACACATACATCCGCACATGCTAAGACATTCCTTTGCCAGTCATTTACTCGAATCCAGCCAGGACTTAAGGGCTGTACAGGAACTACTCGGACACAGCAATATCAGCACAACACAGATATATACCCATCTGGACTTTCAGCATCTGGCTGATATCTATGATAAGGCACACCCAAGAGCCAAAAAAAAAGCTGACTAGCCGCTTGTGGCATAGGCAAAAAATTTAAAAATCTGATACTATGTGATTAATTTTTCATATAAAAAACGATCTGTTTTCTTACTCAGACATACTTTCTTTACAGGACATCGGAAATGGCGGCAAACGAAACACTGCAGGATTTAAAATCAAAAGGAATACTCTGGGGATTTAGTGTTCTTATCTCCATTGTAGTGCTTGTTCTGATATTTTTGGGCGCCTGGTGGGGAAGTGAACCTGGACAGTTTAATATACAAGACGAAGCGGTAAAACGCGCCGAAGAAACCCACAGTACAGATAATATGCCTGTTGGTTACACATACACCAACACGCTGGCTCATATCGCTGAAGTCCTGCTACATAAAAGCGGCGGCTATATCACTAATGATGTAGCGCCTCCCGGCGTATTTCTGGACAACATTTCAAATTGGGAATATGGCGCTTTGGTAATGCTGCGTGATGCCACATCAGCATTAAGAAATCACTTTGCAAGAGATCAGTCGCAATCTGCCGAAGACCCCGATCTTGCGATCGCCGAGCCTTACTTCTATTACGAAAACGACTCATGGGCGCTGCCTTCAACAGAAGCAGAATATCAAAAAGGGATTGATTCCCTGCATAAATACATGACACGTCTGCAAAAATATGGCGGCAATGTAAAACAGGCGCAATTTTATTCCAGAGCGGATAATCTGTGGCAATACACAGAGGTTGTGATAAAACGTCTGGGCGGTCTTTCTACCCGGCTAACCGCAAACAGCGCCAGCGGCAACTATGGGCCGGGCCTGACCGAACTCGAAAAAGAGGCGGCTGAACAAAAAGGAACAACCGTAGCTAAAGTAACATGGCTGGAGATTGACGACGTTTTCTATGAAGCCCGTGGGGCAAGCTGGGCTTTATTGCATATACTGAGAGCCATCAAGCACGATTTCGCTGACATTCTGTTAGATAAGCGGGCCATGCGGACTGTTGACATCATGATTAAGGCACTGGAAAATGCCTTGACGCCAATTTTGAGCCCTATGATTTTAAATGGTAGCGGTTACGGCCTTTTCGCCAACTACTCCCTGTCTATGGCAAACTATATAGCTCGCTGCAATGCTGCTGCTCTTGACTTGCGCGACATTATGAACCGAGGATAATGACGATGGATGAGCAAATCAACTACAACCTGACGCAACTCAGTACCTGGAAAAGAATTTTCTTTATGCTGATTTTTGCAGCTATTGGCAGACTGGTCAGAATGCTGCTTTGGGCCGTTATCATTTTGCAGGTGGCATCAACGCTGCTAACCGGCAAAGCTAACCAAAATATTCTCAATTTTGGACGCAGTCTTTCCGTTTATACGTACCATATTCTGCTGTTCCTGACTTTCAATACCGAAACCCTGCCATTTCCTTTCTCCGACTGGAATATGACTGCAGAACTACAGATTCCAGAATCCGAGCCACCCAAAAAATAAACCGCCATGCATGCTACCCGCAAAATCATTCATATCGATATGGATGCTTTTTTTGCGGCCGTAGAGCAACGCGATTTCCCTCAATACCGCAACAAGCCACTCATTGTAGGGGGCACTCCCGACTCTCGTGGCGTTGTTGCAACCTGCAGCTATGAAGCAAGGCAATACGGCATTCACTCCGCCATGCCTTCATCTCATGCTTACCGATTATGTCCTCAGGCCATTTTTGTAGAACCCCGCTTTGAAGCCTACCGAGAGGCTTCAATGGCTATACGGAAAATATTTGCCAACTACACGGAGCTTTTTGAGCCACTTTCTCTGGATGAAGCCTATCTGGATGTCAGCGATGTAGACTTGCACCAAGGCTCGGCAACTTTAATCGCCAAAGCCATCAAAACAAAAATTAAACAAGAGACCGAACTGATCGCTTCAGCCGGCGTTTCTTATAATAAATTTCTCGCTAAAATTGCTTCGGACATCAATAAACCGGATGGGCTATATCTAATTACGCCAGAACAAGGTGCTAGCTTTGTCAAGCAACTGCCTGTCGAAAAATTTCATGGCGTAGGCAAAGCAACATCGATAAAAATGCAATCGCTAGGCATTAAGACTGGCAAAGACTTGAAAGAACTGCCGCTGGAAATATTGCAGCACTATTTTGGCAAATCCGGCCTGCATTATTACAACATTTCCAGAGGCATTGATAACCGACCGGTCAACAACCATAGAGTCAGCAAATCGGTGGGCGTGGAAATTACTTTTCAGCAGGATATTAAAACCCGACAGGATGTCATTGAGCATTTACAAAAGCTGCTAAAAAAGGCATTAGCCAAAGTCACCAAAAAACAATTGACTGCCCGTACGCTGACCGTAAAAATTAAATATTCTGATTTTGTACAAATCACCCGTAGCCGGACGCTGCCGCATATCATTACAGCGGCATCGACCATAGGCGTCATTCTTGAAGATTTATTAAAAAACACTGACATAGGCAGGCGCAATGTGCGCTTGCTGGGAGTTACCCTCTCATCGCTGAATGACAAGTCAACACAACCCTATTCCCAGCAAATGGATTTATTTAGCGATTGCTAAAAACTCTACTGCTCTAAATCTATATCTTGCTCATCTTCAAACTCCGCCTCACCTTCAACCTTAAACAACTCCTTCAGATGTCGGTATAGCAAGCGGGAAGATTTAGGCGGTTTGCCGGCTTCGGCTTCTTTTTGAGCATTGCGCAACAATTGTCTTAGCTGCTGACGGTCTGCATGAGGTTGCTCGTCAAGCAATGCGGTCAATGCATCATTGCCCTCGGCAATTAATCTGTCCCGCCAACGCTCAACAACATGATGTTCTCTTACGGCATGGGCGCTCTGGCTTTTAATACGAGACAATTTTTCTAAAATAGGTTCTACATCTATCTTGTGGAGCTGGCCGGTAATGAATTTCAGCAGCCGCTTTCTCGCGCTTTTATGCGGCATTCCTGACGCTTCTACAACAGCCTTATTGATAACCTCAGGCAACTCAAGCGTTTTTAATTGCGCAGCAGACAATTCGGACATTTCTTCGCTTAAGGCAAAAAGAACGGCCATGTCCCTCTTTATTTGAGTCTTATTGGGGCGGACTGCGTAATACTCTACCCCCTCTTCATCGTATTCGTATTCTTCACTCATTTTATCTAAAACCATTGCACATAAAAAACAACACCATCAAAGGCACCATGCACCCTGTGGGTACCAGTAATCTTATTTTACTTTCCTGCTTTGTTCCGTAGCGCCCGGCAACAAACCTTCCCAGATTGAAAATGCTTCCATTATCATCTCGTAGTAAAAATAAGCTCTACTTTACCACATGCCGTTTAATCACTTTCCATGCTTCTATCTTTTCTTCCAATTTTAATGTTGCATAGGCAGGACTTGTTGAAGGCAGGCGCTGATAATCAAGATATGCAAAACGCTGATTTAAAGTTGGCAGCACATATTTTTTATAGAGCTTTTCAGCCATTGCGCCATTAAAGAACACTCGTTCAATAAATTCATACTCAGCAAAAAAGTCCACAAAGTCATTAATTTTTATTGATGCCAACTTTATATTCGAATCCGAACTGCCCAATCGATTACAGCCTTGTAGCACGTCCCAGACCGCTATCCCGTTTTCCATTAATATTTCCTTACGCTGCTGATAGCAAAGTTCAGGAGCAGCTCCGAACAACACCCCCATAATTGGCCAAAAAGCATTTCTGGGATGCCCATAATACTGCTGCCTAACTAATGAAGCCACACTGGGCATAGATCCCAATATCAACACTTTTGCATTCCCGGAAACAACAGGGGCAAATCCCGCTATATCAGACATTGTGTATTCATCCTGAAATTTACTTTATTTTTATATCTTCAAATTTGCGATAATGCACAATCACACTATTTATAAGGTATCAATTACGCATGTGGTTTAAGAATCTTAGCATTTTTCGTCTTACCGAAGATTTCACCTTATCGCCAGAAGATCTGGAACAAAAACTTGGAGCGTTATCTTTTCGCCCCTGCGGCAATCAAGAGGAATCTACTTTTGGCTGGACTTCGCCACTAGGAAAAACTTCAGAGCAGCTGGTACATGCCGCTAACGGCTTCATGATGATTTGTGGAAAAAAAGAAGAAAAAGTCATACCGGCCGCCGTGGTTAATGAAATGGTTCAGGAAAAAATTCTTGAAGCAGAAGATCAGCAAGGTCGCAAATTATCCAAAAAAGAACGTACCGTTATCAAAGATGAACTTATCTTTGAGTTATTACCAAGGGCATTCACCTTTTCCAACAAAACCTACGCTTATATCGATCCTAAAGGCGGCTGGTTGATTGTCGATGCAGCTTCTTCAAAAAAAGCTGAAGATCTACTCAGTCTGTTGCGTAAATGCCTGGGTTCATTGCCGGCTGTCCCACTCAATACGATCGAAAAACCCATTGCGACAATGACTGCCTGGCTGATAAACAATGAAGCGCCGGCGGATATTACCATTGAAGACGAATGTGAACTGCGTGCACCTGAAGAGGAAGGCGGCATTATCCGCTGTAAACGTCATGACCTGAGTCTACCGGAAATTAAAAATCATCTCGATACCGGCAAAGAGGTCATCAAACTGGCGGTCAGCTGGGCTGACCGTCTTTCGTTCATTATTGACGAAAATCTAGCCATTAAACGCCTGAAGTTTCTTGATTTAATTCAGGATCAGGTAGCTGATATCGATACCTATGATGAAGCAGAGCAATTTGATGTGGACTTTTCAATTATGTCATTGGAGCTTGCAAATTTCCTGCCGCGCCTAGTTGAACTATTCGGCGGAGAAAACAAAGCTTAACATCGTTAAGCCTCCACGCATCATTCAATGCTTGCAGGCAAATGATGTTGTGTCTACACTGGCCCGAACGCACAACCTGTGCGTTCGGTATGATCCTTCTAAAATGATTGAGTTTCAAGGAGTTTCCCATGTTAAAAATACAACAACCCGCCCCTCTATTCAGCTCAAGAAACCAACACAATCAATTGATTAGCTTATCCGATTACACCGGAAAAAAGAATGTTGTCTTATATTTTTATCCCAAGGATGACACGCCGGGCTGCACCATAGAGGCAAACCAGTTTACCCAGCTTGCTGAGGAGTTTGCCAAATTAGATACTGTAATAATCGGTGTGAGCAAGGACTCTTGTGAAAGCCACGTCGACTTCATTAACAAATTCGGCCTTAAACTGGATTTACTCGCGGATACTAATGGCGAGCTTTGCAATAGCTATGGCGTATGGCAGGAAAGAGAGAAAAATGGTGTTAAGAGCATGGCCATTCTTCGGTCCACATTCATCATCAACAAGGAAGGTAAACTAGTGGATGTGGCTTATGGCGTGACACCTGATGGACATGCTCATGAAGTGCTCGACAAGATTAAAACCCTGTAAATCCAGCACCTTTAAAAACATCGCTATGTCCACAATGCTTCGCTCATTATCACCGATAATATAATGCCTAAAATCAACTACACACTAAACCATGCCAGTCTGATTATTAGCGATATCAATTTATCGCTAACTTTTTACCGTGATGTGCTAGGTTTGCAACAGGTTGACCGGCCTGATCTGGGGTTCCCAGGTGCATGGTTTCAGCTAGGTGATCAACAAATTCATTTGCTGGAATTGAAAAATCCTGACCCAACAACAGGGCGTCCTGTACATGGAGGACGCGATCGCCATGTCGCTTTAAACGTGGAAGCATTAGCCCCCGTTAAAGACATATTAGATAAAAATAGAATCGTATATACGATGAGTATATCAGGACGAAAAGCGTTATTTTGTCGTGATCCGGATGGCAATGCGATTGAAATTATAGAGCAATCCTGATTTACAAAATACTGTGTCTAAATTTGTGCGTTCGGCGTATCCTACCCTTTTTTGCACACCGTATTGTAAATTTTAAAAGACAGTATTGATGATGCCAATAACAGCGTTATTGCATTCGCAAATATTATTGCGTTATCTGATTTATATACGCCATAAATAAGCCAAAACAACACACCCAAGGTAAAAATACTGTACATGCTCAAAGATAGCGAGTCTGTGTCTTTTGTTTTTATCGTCAATATCGCCTGAGGTAAGAAAGATGCTGTGGTCAGGGTTGCAGCAATGTATCCAATAATATCAAGCGTAATATTCATAAGTATTATTCTGGCTAGTGTTTTTAATTATAGGGAAAATTCCCTTTGCTGAAATTTATTGCGATGCTTTCTGCAATTTTTTGAGTATGCTTTGACCTATAGAACTTGAAAACTCTTCTATATTTTCATAGCCTTGCATCTGAGCAAAATTCACCAAACCCATAACCAACTTTTTTGTTTCTGCTATCTCCGCATGGGTTCGCCCGCAACCTTCGCAATGCGTTCCTTCGTAAGTACATTTATCAATGCATGGACTAAATTTCATAGCGTATCTTTATGTTATGTTTTTACTGATTATAATCATTCGACAATATTACTCATTATCTGGATCGTTAGTCTCATCTTGCGCAATTGAGTTCACGACTCTCTTTGTGCCCTTACCGATTGTTTTGACTGCATCCCTTGAACCATGCCCAATCTCCCTCGTGACGTCCCGGGTCGTGTGACCAATTATTCTTCCTGTTTCTTTAAACTCTGCACAAGCAGACAACCCAATAGAAAATAATAAAACACCTGGCATTACTAATCTTCTGGCTGCTTTGATCATATATACCTTTAACTAATTCAACGTAAGATGCATGATAATCAGTTTTCAGGGCGAAGTCCACCGATTGCCCGACACTTAAATTAAGCTTTTAAACGCAAAAAAGTAAACGCCATGGTACCAAAAACCCGATTCTACCGTGCAACCAAACTTGAATCCCACATTACCCAAAACACCCAGGCAAAAAAAAACCCAAGTGGTTAGGCTTGGGTTTTGATATTAAGAGCTTGGCAATTCCCTACTTTCGCATGGCAAACTGCCACACTATCATCGGCGCTAAGCGGTTTCACTTCCGAGTTCGGGATGGGATCGGGTGGTTCACGCTCGCTATGGTCACCAAGCAAACTGGTGTCGTCGATTGCTGTTTCCAATCGACGTCTTCAGTCAACAGCTTTTGCTGCAGTGTCGGAAATCTGTAACTTCTGGCATTTTGCTCTACTTGTTCTGTGCTATCTTGTCTGTTCTCTTGCAGTCTCTAGCGATAGTCAGCTGTCGGCTAAGTTGTGTTCTTAGCTGTATAACACGCCATCAAACTGATTGGGTGTTATATGGTCAAGCCTCACGGGCAATTAGTACACGTTAGCTACACACATTACTGCGCTTCCACACCGTGCCTATCAACGTCGTAGTCTTCGACGGCCCTTCAGGGGACTCATGGTCCCAGTGAGATCTCATCTTGGGAGGGGCTTCCCGCTTAGATGCTTTCAGCGGTTATCCTGTCCGAACATAGCTACCCGGCAATGCCATTGGCATGACAACCGGAACACCAGAGGTTCGTCCACTCCGGTCCTCTCGTACTAGGAGCAGCTTCCCTCAAATCTCAAACGCCCACGGCAGATAGGGACCGAACTGTCTCACGACGTTCTGAACCCAGCTCGCGTACCACTTTAAATGGCGAACAGCCATACCCTTGGGACCTGCTTCAGCCCCAGGATGTGATGAGCCGACATCGAGGTGCCAAACACCGCCGTCGATATGAACTCTTGGGCGGTATCAGCCTGTTATCCCCGGAGTACCTTTTATCCGTTGAGCGATGGCCCTTCCATACAGAACCACCGGATCACTATGACCTACTTTCGTACCTGCTCGATGTGTCTATCTCGCAGTCAAGCACCCTTATGCCATTGCACTCATCGCCTGATTTCCGACCAGGCTGAGGGTACCTTCGTGCTCCTCCGTTACTCTTTAGGAGGAGACCGCCCCAGTCAAACTACCCACCAGACACTGTCCCCAATCCGGATAACGGACCTAGGTTAGAACTTCAAATAAACCAGGGTGGTATTTCAAGGTTGGCTCCACAAGAACTGGCGTTCCTGCTTCAAAGCCTCCCACCTATCCTACACAAATCGATTCAAAGTCCAGTGTCAAGCTATAGTAAAGGTTCACGGGGTCTTTCCGTCTAGCCGCGGGTATACGGCATCTTCACCGCAATTTCAATTTCACTGAGTCTCGGCTGGAGACAGTGTGGCCATCGTTACGCCATTCGTGCAGGTCGGAACTTACCCGACAAGGAATTTCGCTACCTTAGGACCGTTATAGTTACGGCCGCCGTTTACTGGGGCTTCGATCAAGAGCTTCTCCGAAGATAACCCCATCAATTAACCTTCCAGCACCGGGCAGGCGTCACACCCTATACTTCCTCTTTCGAGTTTGCAGAGTGCTATGTTTTTGCTAAACAGTCGCAGCCACCAATTTATTGCAACCCTTTTCAGCTCCAGCCGCGAGGACCTTCACCTACCAAGGGCGTACCTTCTCCCGAAGTTACGGTATCATTTTGCCTAGTTCCTTCAGCCGAGTTCTCTCAAGCGCCTTAGAATTCTCATCCCACCCACCTGTGTCGGTTTGGGGTACGGCCACTGGTAACCTGAAGCTTAGAGGTTTTTCTTGGAAGCATGGCATCAATCACTTCGTCGCTCCGAAGAGCAACTCGTCATCACGTCTCAGAATATAGGTCCCCGGATTTGCCTAAGACCACTCCCTACACGCTTAAACTGCCTATTCCAACAGTCAGCTGACCTAGCCTTCTCCGTCACCCCATCGCAGTTACCACTGGTACAGGAATATTAACCTGTTTGCCATCGACTACGCCTTTCGGCCTCGCCTTAGGTACCGACTAACCCTGCGTCGATTAGCGTTGCGCAGGAAACCTTGGGTTTTCGGCGTGGGGGTTTTTCACCCCCATTATCGTTACTCATGTCAGCATTCGCACTTCTGATACCTCCAGCCCACTTCTCAATTCACCTTCGCAGGCGTACAGAACGCTCCTCTACCGCTCATCCAAAGTATGAACCCGTAGCTTCGGTACTATGCTTAGCCCCGGTAAATCTTCCGCGCAGACCGACTCGACCAGTGAGCTATTACGCTTTCTTTAAAGGATGGCTGCTTCTAAGCCAACCTCCTGGCTGTCTGTGCCTTTCCACATCGTTTCCCACTGAGCATAGATTTTGGGACCTTAGCTGACGGTCTGGGCTGTTTCCCTTTTCACGACGGACCTTATCACCCGCCGTGTGTCTCCCGTGCTCGAAACTTGTTGGTATTCGGAGTTTGCATCGGGTTGGTAAGTCGAGATGACCCCCTAGCCGAAACAGTGCTCTACCCCCAACAGTTATACACGAGGCGCTACCTAAATAGCTTTCGAGGAGAACCAGCTATCTCCGAGCTTGATTAGCCTTTCACTCCGATCCACAACTCATCCCCGGATTTTTCAACATACGTGGGTTCGGCCCTCCAGTAAGTATTACCTCACCTTCAGCCTGGTCATGGATAGATCGCCCGGTTTCGGGTCTAATCCCAGCGACTAAACGCCCTATTAAGACTCGCTTTCGCTACGCCTCCCCTATTCGGTTAAGCTTGCCACTGAGATTAAGTCGCTGACCCATTATACAAAAGGTACGCAGTCACACCACGAAGGTGCTCCCACTGCTTGTACGCATACGGTTTCAGGATCTATTTCACTCCCCTCTCCGGGGTTCTTTTCGCCTTTCCCTCACGGTACTGGTTCACTATCGGTCAGTAAGGAGTATTTAGCCTTGGAGGATGGTCCCCCCATGTTCAGTCAAAGTTTCACGTGCTCCGACCTACTCGTTTTCACTAATACAGGTTTTCGTGTACGGGGCTATCACCCTGTATCGCCAGACTTTCCAGACTGTTCCACTAACAATGTATTAACTTAAGGGCTAATCCCCGTTCGCTCGCCGCTACTAAGGGAATCTCGGTTGATTTCTTTTCCTCCGGGTACTTAGATGTTTCAGTTCTCCGGGTTCGCTTCATGCAGCTATGTATTCACTGCAAGATGACTAGCTGATGCAAGCCGGGTTTCCCCATTCGGAAATTCTCGGATCAAAGTTAGTTTGCAAACTCCCCGAGACTTATCGCATGCTACAACGTCCTTCATCGCCTCTTACTGCCTAGGCATCCACCGTATGCGCTTATTCACTTGACCATATAACCCCAATAAGTCTGCCTGTTGCCCGTCTATTTCGTTAGAATAGTTTATCTCTAAGCCAGGAGGTGTCGTTATGTGTTATATGCGATCAGCTTTCTTAATCGCTTTTTTCTGCTTGAGAACTCGTTCTTGTGTCCATCCGTTTTTGCACGTTGACCTCGGTTACGGCTAATCCTGCTTGACACCGGTCTTCGCTTGACCTGTCTCAACGTCCGTTCACTTGAACTCGTTGTGCAATCCTATCCCTTTACGTGATAAGATTACGTTGTTACAGATTTCCAAATTGTTAAAGAGCTATTAATGCATTTAATGCACCAATTCTATAAGGTCTCGGCTGATTCTTTTCTTGTCGAGTCGACAATGCCACCGGCATAACTGACGTTGTGCTTGTGGCTTCTGTTACTCTTCAGGTTGAATCGAAACGTTATAGAATTGGTGGAGCTAAGCGGGATCGAACCGCTGACCCCCTGCGTGCAAGGCAGGTGCTCTCCCAGCTGAGCTATAGCCCCAGTGTTCGCTTGAGTCCCCTAGCCCACTGTCACGTTTACCATCACGGTAAGGTGGTGGGCCTGGGTGGACTCGAACCACCGACCTCACCCTTATCAGGGGTGCGCTCTAACCAACTGAGCTACAGGCCCTAGGCTCATACTGCTTCTGATCAAAATAATTTGTTGTGGATACTCATGACTGACGCGTAGTATGTCTTTGTAAGGAGGTGATCCAGCCCCAGGTTCCCCTAGGGCTACCTTGTTACGACTTCACCCCAGTCATGAATCACAAAGTGGTGAGCGCCCTCCCGAAGGTTAGACTACCCACTTCTTTTGCAACCCACTCCCATGGTGTGACGGGCGGTGTGTACAAGGCCCGGGAACGTATTCACCGCGACATTCTGATTCGCGATTACTAGCGATTCCGACTTCATGGAGTCGAGTTGCAGACTCCAATCCGGACTAAGACCGGCTTTCTGGGATTTGCTTACTTTCGCAAGTTCGCAGCCCTCTGTACCGGCCATTGTAGCACGTGTGTAGCCCTACCCATAAGGGCCATGATGACTTGACGTCGTCCCCACCTTCCTCCGGTTTATCACCGGCAGTCTCCCTAGAGTTCCCGGCATGACCCGCTGGCAACTAAGGATAAGGGTTGCGCTCGTTACGGGACTTAACCCAACATCTCACGACACGAGCTGACGACAGCCATGCAGCACCTGTCTCAGAGTTCCCGAAGGCACTCTACTATCTCTAACAGATTCTCTGGATGTCAAGGGTAGGTAAGGTTCTTCGCGTTGCATCGAATTAAACCACATGCTCCACCGCTTGTGCGGGCCCCCGTCAATTCATTTGAGTTTTAACCTTGCGGCCGTACTCCCCAGGCGGTCAACTTAATGCGTTAGCTGCGCCACTAATCCTGTAAATAGGACCAACGGCTAGTTGACATCGTTTACGGCGTGGACTACCAGGGTATCTAATCCTGTTTGCTACCCACGCTTTCGTACCTCAGCGTCAGTTTGAGTCCAGGGAGTCGCCTTCGCCACTGGTGTTCCTTCAGATATCTACGCATTTCACCGCTACACCTGAAATTCCACTCCCCTCTACTCAACTCTAGTCCGCCAGTTTCAAATGCAGTTCCCAGGTTAAGCCCGGGGCTTTCACATCTGACTTAACGAACCGCCTACGCACGCTTTACGCCCAGTAATTCCGATTAACGCTTGCACCCTCCGTATTACCGCGGCTGCTGGCACGGAGTTAGCCGGTGCTTCTTCTAAAGGTAATGTCAAGCTACCGGGTATTGACCGGCAGGTTTTCCTCCCAATTGAAAGTGCTTTACAACCCTAAGGCCTTCTTCACACACGCGGTATTGCTGGATCAGGCTTGCGCCCATTGTCCAATATTCCCCACTGCTGCCTCCCGTAGGAGTCTGGGCCGTGTCTCAGTCCCAGTGTGGCTGATCGTCCTCTCAGACCAGCTATAGATCGTCGCCTTGGTAGGCCTTTACCCTACCAACTAGCTAATCTAACGCAGGCTCATCTCATAGCGCGAGGTCCGAAGATCCCCCGCTTTCCCCCGTAGGGCGTATGCGGTATTAGCGTGAGTTTCCCCACGTTGTCCCCCACTATGAGGCAGATTCCTACGCGTTACTCACCCGTCCGCCACTCGTCAGCGCCCGAAGGCCTGTTACCGTTCGACTTGCATGTGTTAAGCATACCGCCAGCGTTCAATCTGAGCCATGATCAAACTCTTCAGTTTAAATCATTTTGCGACTCAATAAGATGAGTCGCCAATCTTGGCTCGACTACAGAATTAAACGTTTAAATTACTTTTTACGTGTTGTTCTTGTGTCGATTATTTATTAACATCACTAAACATTCACCACAAGCACCCACACAAATTATTTTGATCGAGTTGTTAAAGAGCGTGGAGCCAAAGCCCCGTTGAGTCCGACTATTATACAGAGTCGATTCAACTTGTCAACACCCTGTCGACTTTATTTTCTTTCCGTCCTGTCGAGAGCAAGTTACCTGAACCCCGAAGAAGCCGACCATTATAACCTACCCGGCCCACTTGTCAACATCCTGTTAACTTTAATTCTTTACTTCCTATCCTCCCAAAGACCCTGCCCCGAAAGAACTGCGTATTATACAGCCTTCACTGACTCCGTCAAGAAGTTATTTCTTTAACAGCTTATTTACTTCGCTTTGAGTTCAACCAGTCCAAATATCTTGTAACACCTTGCTTAACAGTCAGAAAGTCTTTCGTATAGCCTGCCTGTCTTAAACCGGAAATATCTGCCTGCGTATAACTCTGATAAGCGCCCTTTAGATGCTCTGGAAATGGAATGTATTCAATATAGTCCTTCTTTATGCCAATCAATGACTGCTTGAGCGACGGTATTAAATGTTTCCGCCTTCCCGGTTCCTACATTATAAATCCCACGCTGCTCTGGATGATCTAAAAACCATAAATTCACATCGACCACATCATCAACATAAACAAAGTCGCGCTTTTGTTCGCCATTAGCCATACCATCACAGCCCTCAAACAATTTTGCTTTTTTTTGCTCAATAACTTGTCGATTAAAATGGAACGCCGTACTGCTCATGGAGCCTTTATGCTGCTCTCTTGGTCCGTAGACATTAAAATAGCGAAAACCAACAATTGGACTCTTTGTTTCAGGCAATAAACGCCGAACATATTGATCGAATTGAAACTTTGAATAAGCATACATATTGATAGGATGCTCACAACTGCGATCAACACGAAATCCATGCTCTCCATTCCCGTATACTGACGCGGAAGAGGCATAGATAAAAGCAATATTTTTTGCGATGCACCAATGCAATAGACGCTTTGAATAATCATAATTATTCTTCATGACATACTGCCCATCCCATTCAGTGGTTGCAGAACAAGCGCCCTGATGAAAAACTGCCCGTACGCCATTCAAAAATGTCGGCGATTCAATCTTCTCGATAAACTCCGTCTTATCCATGTAATCAGCAATATCAAGATCCGCCATATTGTGCATTTTTCGACCATTTACCAGATGGTCAACCAGCAATATATTGCTTTCGCCGCGCTGATTTAATGCTCGAATCAGATTACTGCCTATAAAACCTGCGCCACCTGTAACAATAATCATTCCGCCCCCCTCGCCTTGTTAATCATCGCTGTTGTCGATTGACCATCGACAAACTGTAATATCTTTACCTCACCACCCGCCTTAATGACGCAGTCACCACCAGCGACTTGCTCGGGACTATAATCACCGCCTTTAACGATAACATCCGGCAACAACCTGCAATACAATCGCTCAGGCGTTTCTTCTGCAAATGCAACCACCCAGTCCACACAAGCCAATGCAGCCAGAACTGTCATGCGCTCCTGCAAACCATTAATAGGCCGCGACTCGCCCTTGAGTTGCTTGACTGACGCATCGGAATTAACCGCTACACATCAACCGGTCACCCAGCGCCTTTGCCTGCTCCAGGTATGTCACATGCCCGGCATGTAGCAAATCAAAACAACCATTGGTCATAATGATCTTTTCATCATGGGCTTTTGCACCGAGCAAAAAGCTTAGCCAATTCATCTTCGGAAACAATGCCATATAAGGAATCTCTATCGCCGTGCATCGCACGCGTCAATTCCTGCATGGATACCGTTGATGTTCCCAGCTTGCCAACTACAATACCGCCCGCCAAATTAGCCAGATACATCGACTCATACAAAGGCATGTCCAAGCGAGACGCCCAAAGCCATCACGGCTATAACCGTATCTCCGGCTCCGGTTACATCAAATACATCTTTGGCTTGCGCCGGCAATGAATGTACCTGATCATTCCTGTATCAGCGTCATGCCCGCTTCACCGCGAGTCAATAACAGCGTTGGAATTTGATACTGATTTAAAAGCGCCCGCCCTTTTTCAATCAAATTCTCTTCATTTTCACAAGCACCAACCACAGCTTGTAATTCAGCCAAATTTGGCGTTATCAGATCTGCCTGAGCATAACGCTGATAATCAACGCCTTTTGGATCCACCAAAACCTTAACACCTGCCTGCTTGGCTGCAATAATATACGTTGAAACATCCGCCAGAGTTCCCTTGCCATAATCCGAAAAAACAACCACATTGTTTTCCGGCAAATGTCTAATCAAGCCTTTCTTCAAGGCATCTCGATCAAACTTTATGGGTGTATCTTCAAAATCCAGCCGAATCAATTGTTGATGCTGCGCCATGACACGTAGTTTGCAGATGCTGCGCAATCGACTTCTCAACAACAAAATCGCAAACTACTCCTTCAGCTTCCAGCAATTGCTTTAGAATTTCGCTCTCGGCATCATCGCCAACAACACCCAGCAAAATGACTTTGCCGCCTAATTTGGCAATATTAAGGGCGACATTGCCGGCACCGCCTATGCGATCTTCAACAGTCTTAACCTTAACTACCGGCACGGGCGCTTCAGGAGAAATACGTGAAGCCTGCCCGGACCAATAACGATCCAGCATGACATCACCGATTACAATGATACGAGCCGCTCCAAACTCAGGTGTTGTTGCTAACACTTAATGCCTCCTCAATCGCGCCACACCACCAATGACCAATTAAAATATGCGCCTCTTGAATTCTTGCCGTCACGATCGAGGGAACAATAACTGAAACCGTAGCCTGTTTACTCAGCTCTCCGCCCTCACACCCGGTTAATCCGATAACCATCATGCCTTTTGACTTTGCAGCTTCGACAGCTCTTAATATATTTTTGCTTTTCCCTGATGTGGAAATAGCGATCAAACAATCCTTATCATTGCCAAGAGCCTCAATCTGACGTGAAAAAACCGTTTCAAAATCAAAATCATTGGCATGCGCTGTCAAAATAGAACTGTCTGTAGTCAAGGCAATTGCCGCCATTGCCTGGCGTTTTTTTTCATAGCGCACCACAAATTCTGCCGCGATATGTTGACAATCAGCAGCACTGCCGCCATTACCGCATAACAATATCTTTCCACCCTGCTTTAATGTATTAATCAGCAACTCTCCCGCCGCTTCAATCACCCCAGAGCAATCAGCCAATCGGGCTATCATGGACTGATGCTCTTCAAGTTCCGACATAAATGTCTTCAAAATAATGCCCCCTCAACAATAAAGACTTTCACCGTGTTAATCATTTTTTTCAGGATGCTCCTTAAATTGCATTTGATGCAATCGAGCGTATGCTCCATTTTTTTCAATGAGCTCTCTATGAGAGCCTCTTTCTACAATGCGCCCATGATCCATCACTAAAATCACATCGGCATTTTCAATAGTCGATAACCGATGAGCTATAACCAAGGTCGTCCGGTTGCGCATGACTTTTTGCAACGCCGCCTGAATATATCGCTCTGATTCGGTATCCAATGCCGAGGTTGCTTCATCCAATATCAATATCGGCGCATCTTTCAATAATGCCCTGGCCAAGGCCAATCTTTGCCTTTGCCCACCTGATAACTTAACGCCATTTTCACCTATTTCCGTATCCAGCCCCTGATCCAGCTTACTGATAAATTCCATCGCATAAGCATCTGTTGCAGCCGCGGTTATTTCGTCTTCGAGTTGCTGTCGCCAACGCACCGTAAGCGATATTATTCGCTATCGTATCATTGAATAAAGTGACTTGCTGATTAACCAGTGCCAACTGCTTTCTTAAATTTGCCAATTGATAGGCATTTATTTCCACGCCATCCAATAATATTTCACCCGTGTCATGCGGATAAAATCGTGACACCAAATTGGCCAGCGTACTTTTACCGCCGCCAGACGCCCCAACCAGAGCAATAGTTTGTCCGGGTTCAATCTTAAAATTGATATTTTTTAGTGCTAACTGATTGGCGCCTGGATATTGAAATGAAAGATTTTTAAATTCCAGGGCTCCCTTGCAATCTATCAGTCTGATAAGTGCCGTCATCTACCTCGCCCGGTTCATCCAGGACATCAAATAACGATTTGGCAGCCACAATGCCTTTTTGAACATCCCCATTGGCATCACTTAACTGCCTGATAGGCCTGGGCAATAAAAAAGCTGCCGTCAAGTAACCTACAAATTCACCAACACTGGATTGCTTCATAAAAAACAAGGCCATATACATTAAAAATGCCAATGCTATCGCTATAATAAGCTGCATTATCGGATTATGTACCGCCGTTGTTGTTGCCAGCTTTAACGATTGACGCCGATTATACAAACTACTTTCCAAAAATCGCTGACGTTCATAGTCTTCTCCGCCATAGCTGCGCACCACTCGATGTCCGGTCACCAATTCCGAAGTTATATGCGTCATATCGCCTATCGATTCTTGTATATTCTTACTGATTGCCCGGAGACGCTTACTGACATAATTCACCAGCACGACAATAATCGGGGCTAATGCCAACAAATACCAGTGATAACATCCAGTTTGAATAAAACAAATAGGTCAATAAGCCTACCGTAGTCAATCCTTCGCGCAAAAATGTACGCACTGCATCCGTAGTCGCTTTGGTAACCTGCGCCTACATTATTGGTGATCCTTGAAATCATATAGCCACTGTTATTGGCATCAAAATAAGCCGTCGGTAATCGTGTATACTGATCAAAGATTTGACATCTCAATTTATGCACAACATTGACAGATACTTTTGCCAAAAAATAATTACCCAAATAAGCACCAGTGCCACGCACCACCATCAAGCCACAAACAAGTAGCGGCAAATAATACATACCCTCCCGTGTTTCGGTTTGCAGCGTGTCAATGATATGCTTGATCAATACCGCAAATAAGGTCTGGGTGCCTGAATACATCAGAAAGCCGACAATACTGATGGCAAAAAGGCCACGGTGTGGCTTGAGGTAGACTAGCAATCGCTTGTAAATGTCGAGGGAGTTTTTTTTCATTTCTTATTCCGTTTTTAGCCCAAGCGACGTTTTATTTGATTTAAACATAAATGAAATTTTAACAATATTTTTTGAACGGGCATTGATAATTCGCCTGTCCATAGACTACCGCGCTGCAAATAATAACGCGTAAAGACTTTGGTACTGACACCCCATTTATTCAAAAACATACGCGATCCGTTTACTTTAAAGGCTAATTTTCCGGTTGATTTAGACATAAAATGATAAACGCGGCTTTTGCCTACGCCTTTGAAGTTTCGCACACCTGCTTGCCACAGTTTCATCGCAAAATCAGGATCAGAATACATGCCTGGTGAAAACTCGGTACTATAACCACCGACCATATCCCACAACAACATCGGTACAACACAAGGCGGCCAAGTTGAACCCTGCCAATCTGCTTTTTCTAATTTTTCAAAGTTTTGTAATAGTCTGGTTTCTTCAAAATTGCGGGGATCGCTACCAAAATCAAATGGTGCAATCACACAATCATTTCCTGTTTCACGCGGCTCTATCATGGTGGCGGATAAAAAAAAGAACATTGAATTTTGTTTTTTAATTTCCTCATAAAGCCAAAAATCCCAGTCAGGACAAGCGTACATATCATCGTTAAAATAAACCAAATAATCCGTTGTGGCCAACGTTCGTGCTATATTCATGGCATAACAAATGCCAATATTGGTTTCGGAATAGCTATAATCAAATTTATTTTGCTCCACCCATTCCCGTGAACCGTCATTACTCTCATTAAGATGAATAATGATTTGATGCTTAAAGCGTGAATTTTTCTGTAGACTAGCAATGCAGGTTTTTAAAAAATCTAAATTATTCCAACTTGGAATGACAATCGAAAACATTGTGTTTTCAATAGGTAACTGCGTACGGTGAAGAGAAATACTGGGTGCGTTTGGTAGGAAAAAAGGAGAATTCATAAATAAATTGTATTAGATGCGCTAGAAAAATTGCTTTGGCTTGTTTATTTTAATCTCAACCAAAACGATAATGATGTTTGACAAATTTATTGTGTAGCTGTCCACATCTTTTTATGGCCAAGCGCTTGGAGAATCATAACAAGCGACTTTTTAATTCTGTTGAATGGTCACTTTTTTTGTTAAACATTGATTCATTTGTTTTGTAACTCCATTAACTTTAGATATTTATAATAAGTCCCTTCGGCATTAGAGATTGAAAGCATCAAGCCTTGATGCCCGTCCAAAAAAGCAGCCTTAATCCAATAGGTGCGAATAAAAGTCCAAAGTCCTTTAAAAACAGCTTTGCTTATGGATGCCCGAACTCCTTTTTCATAGAGCATTTGAGCCCCTAAAGACGAATAACTATTCATTTTACGCAAAATTTCTTCCAAATTTACAGCCGTATCATGTAGAAATGGCGAGATCAACCGACCCACTTTCCCTTCAACGATAATTTTTTCATGCACAACAGCATCAGAAAAATGCCCCGCATTACGACGGAACAGCCTAAGGACATAGTCAGGCCACCAGCCGCCATGTCGCATTTGCCTGCCGCAATAGCTGGAAAGACGTGGAATTTCATAGCCGTGGAATTTATTTTGTTGCAGGGCTTGTTCGATTTCGGCCCGTAATTCCGCCGTTACAATCTCATCAGCATCGATGGATAAAACCCAGTCACCGGTTGCTTTATCCAGCGCTCGTTGTTTCTGAACGCCAAAGCCGGGCCAATCTGTTTCATAAACCTTATCGGTATATTGACGACAGATAGATACCGTATCATCTTGACTGCCTGAATCCAGAACGATAATTTCATCCGCCCATGAAACCGATTCCAGGCATCGCCCAATATGAGACGCTTCATTTTTCGTAATAATTATTACACTGAGCATTGTTTATTAAGATTTATTTGAATAACCGAGAATGCGGACAGGTTAACAAGCCCGTTTCCGTTTGTATAAAAATTGAACACATTATCAATGCCTGATAATGAATTTTACTCAGGAATAGGGAAGCCCCTACTCCCAAGAAAATTCTCCATTTTTTCTTATCCCGTGCATAGACATGCCGAATTGAGCAATCTCTTGTTCACGCCATGCCTTTTGTCGCCGGACTCTTCTTATTTTCTTTAGTTTCCGTTCCAACCAGCTCTGTTGCAACAAACGGTAATTATAGCGATAGCCCAATCCATCTTTCTCGGACAGGCCTCGCTCCTGTTTCATCGCCGACTGTGTAATCGAGCCATAATGATGTAACCAGGATCCGCCAGTCATACCAACAGGGATACCGGCTTTATCCGCCTCGTGAAAAAACATCGTATCTTCATAACCCAATAACTTAGGGATTGGCTGGAAATAACCGATTTCCAGCCATACTGATTTATGCACAGCGAGACAAACCGCATGTCGATCGCCAATTCGAAGGGCGTTTTTCATTTTAGCTGAGGACTCGATAGCAAACGCATCGAAATCATAGTCAAGAGGCCCCTCAATAAGTGCCGGCGAGATAATTTTCAGCCCATTCTGTTCGGCGGCGTTAATCATATTCTCAATCCAACCATGCGATACCAGCACATCGTTGTTCATGATAATTGTCCACTCCGCCTGTAACGCTAAAGCACCTTGATTCCATGCCACGCCGCAGCCCAAATTAGACTTATTAAAAATACGTCCACCTAACGGCAGTGATTCAAGATAGCTGCGTGTCTCATCGAGAGATCCATTATCCACCACCACCAATCGGTTAAGGTCAACTCCGTGCTTAATCATGCTATCCACGCACTGACGGGTGTATTCAACTTGATTGTAACAAGCGAAACTGATTGAGTAGTCTATTCGATTCATGTTGATTTTAAATTTGAATTGGATTGCCTAGATACGAGGAAAATACTGGCCATCAAGCCTCGTATTCTAGTTGCCCTTACGCGAGCGAGCATAATCAATAAATTCGGCTATGTTGTCCGAGCATAATTTATCGACAATTTGCCTTATTTCTTCTTCCGGCCACTCCCACCACGAAGACGCCAGCAAAGCCAACCTTGTTGGCTCATCAAATCGCCAGCGTACCCTCCGTGCCGGATTACCTGCCATTACGGCATAAGGCTCTACATCACGACTAATCACAGCGCCGCTTGCGATGACGGCACCATGCCCGATGGTAACACCAGACAATATAGTACAGTTTGAACAAAGCCATACATCACTACCAATCACCACGTCCCCTCGACTGCCAGATGGATTTTTAATGTGCCTGGCTTCAGGAAAAAATTCTGGGAACGGGTAACTGCTAACCCAGCTTATACAATGCTGCCCTCCTAAAAATATTTGAGCGTTTCCCGCAATCGAACAATATGAACCTATGCGTAATGTAGTGCCCTCATCCAAATCATGCACCACAGGCATTCCGTAAGTGCCGACACCAAGCTCATATTTCGGATAACGTTTACGAAACTTGGCTTGTTGTCGATCTGAATCGTGTAATTCTGATCGCCCTAACAGGCGTCTCCAAGTTTTTCGCAGGTATTGTTTAAGTTTTCTCATAATGTCTAACCAAGGGATTCATCACTGTCAGTACCTGGCCCTATTGATTTAGATCGTTGAAGCTCCACTGGATTAATGCGTTAAAAGCATGGACGCCAATTTTTCATGATGCCTTTTCCAGTCGATCACTACAATTGGTCTGAACGCTCTAGCGCTTGATTTACTGCTTCCTTAACTCGCTGGGGTGGCAATAAATCAAGACATCGACTTCGGCTTTGCTGATGTTTATCGCACCCTTCCAAATGACAGGGAACGCAATCAGCCTTACCCTGAATCAAGCTGACATTGTTAACATGCTGACTGCCTGTTTTATGAAAAGGATTTCTATCTTGATAATAATCGACAGGCCAAGGTGCCCATTTTACAGGATTGGTTGGCCCATAAAGAGCAATTACCGGAATTCCAGTTGCGGCAGCCAAGTGAGTGATGCCGGTATCAGGTCCGATATATAATTTTGCCTGAGCAATAATATAGGTCAACTGCGCCAACGAAACCTGGCCTGCCAGGTTGATCGTATCATCGGGAAGATTACGCTGAATGTTTGCGACATAATCAATTTCCTCTTTAGCAGGTCCACCCGAAAGAACCAGCTTTAACCCTATTTCCTTGAGATAACGACCTATTTCTATCCAGCTCTCTACAGTCCATTGCTTGTATGTCCACTGTGGATGCGGGTGCAATACAGCATAGCCGGCATTATCAGCCAAAAAAGGGAATTGCTCCGTTAGCTGATGGACATTCCCGATTTGCGGCGGAACCAGTGAAAAGCTACGCGGAACATCAATCAAATCCAGTAACTTCAAGTGCTGCAAAACAGTATGGGTATTGTCGTTATCAAACTCTATCCATCGTTGAGTAAAAAAACGTTTCCACCAGCCTTTTTTATTTTTCGGCGGTATTGTGGCGATTCGCAATGGCGCTGCGAGTAATCCGTACAAAAAAGGGTCGATCACCAGTCTGCGTTACGATGGCAAGATCATATCGCCTGAATAATTGTTTAAATAATTGCCGATAATCAGCCAACTTAGGACGGTTAGGCGTGGTGATAATATGACTAATGTCTGGATTGCCTTCAAGCATGGCAGCAGTATTGCTATACACTAAAACATCCATCTGGGCATCCGGATAAGCCAATCGCAACGAATGCAATAAAGGCGTAGTCAGCAGCACATCACCGAGGTATTGCATTGCGATTACCAGAATTTTCGTTGGCTTTGGCTGTAAAGATTGGTAGCTTTTCATTGATTGAATTATGTTTCGGCGACTACTGAGCAGATCATTGAATATAACGCGATTCAATGATCTGCTTACAATAAAATCAACGCCAAAATAATAATCTAAAACCCTTCCTTACACCTCTGCCCCATTCATCCAGAGATCATGCTTATTGCACATACTCAGCGCATAAATCGGGCCACTGTAGTCATGCAGTGTAAATGTTGATATTGCTGACTTGTCCTTGGTCGGATTAAAGAGGTATTCGTCTATAAACTTATAGTTTTGATCCAATAAAACGTGCTTAACAATATAGTGTTCGTAACCTTTCATTTCATGCGCTGTTACGATTTTTACAGTTACCTTGCCTCCCGTTTTTTCTATTTCAATACTTGGGCGCATGCGTTGCAACCTTATCACTCCAGCGACCGGGTGCTTCTTTTGTATAATAAATGTCTCTTGCCGCCACCTGTTTGCTACTGTCAGCCAGCACCATTGCTGGCGCAACTATACTGGCCCCAACTCCTGCTACACTTAAGCGAATAAAATCACGACGTTCCATAATATTTCCCTTTTTTGATGACTGATCACCCCCTGTTTATAGCGAGGGGCACTTTAATTATCTAGCGTAAACGATCTACGCGATTTTATATTTTACCTTATTCATTGCCCGCACCTTGATATGCACTTTTCCGCAATTTGCCAGACTTTAACCAGTCGCGAACATTCTTCGCTCCTCTTAATACTGGCGCAGCACCACCCATGGCTACCGCATCAACCAGACAATACCAGGCAGCGACCCCACTAGGCGGATTCCCTTGGGGCAAACCCAGAACAGGATCTATTGCCGCCCATGTCCAGGTTCCAACTGCTGTGCCAATTAATTCCAACCATGTGGTAATAAAAAAGGCCGCGAGATAAACCATTGGTGAGCGGCCTTTAAAAAGATAGCCCAAAAAAACACAAAAAAGTAGCGCACCAACTGAATCGCCCTGCTCGGCATAACCGCTAATCCCCCAAATTGACCAGGCACCACATACCAACACCACAAAGGTAGCGATTACTCTGGCATATCGCAGAAACAGCCCGGAACGGCCCAGCGCAACGGCAGTCAGATAAACCATGCCGTGACCGGGAGGCACATAGGCTGGCACGTTCTCAAACCGGTAAGTGTATCCGCCCATAAAAGGCGATGCAAAATGCTCTCCGATAGTGGCAAAAATGACGGCAATGACAACCTGCATTCTTATTTCCCTATTTTCTCCAAGCAACCATCCAATCAAAAACACCCAGCCGCAAACACCAAGGGCATTTTGTTTTTCTAAACTCGCATTTGCATCGCTAATCAAACAGACTGCCACACAAAAAAAAGTAAAAGCCGCTATTAAATAATCCCGTTTTCTATGAGTATAGGCAACATTAACTTGTGGAAAATGACGAAGCACAACTACCTCTTTAAAGTTTTAAATTTAAATTGCAAAAACAATCGTTGGTTTTTTGGCTTCATCGTGAGATTTCAGCAGGACGCTTCCACAGCACAGAGGCGCACAAAGCAGCAATCATCAAGCCATAAAATGAATTCGTATATTTGAGAGTTAGCACTTCCACACTCAAGCCGGTAATCATCATACCGATAACAAGGCAAAGCCCCATGGCGCTGGTACTTTTTATTCTCTGATCCAAAGATTTAAGACCTCGGATAAAAACCACGCCGGGCACAAAAAACTGCATCAAAACAGCAATGAGCCCAAAGATTCCTGATCGTACCATGTTAGCAAGGTATTCATTGTGTGGTCCAACGGCCCGCATAGTAGAGATAGCTTCCTGTGAAAATGCGGATTGAATCTGTGGCATTAACAGTTGTGACTGATATCCTAAATCACCATAGCCGCAGAATGGGGCTTGCTTAATTAATATCCAAGATATTTGCCACATCGACAACCTAAGCCCCGTCGAAGTGTCGATATTGGTTTTATTTAGCCACGAAGAAATTTCATGGTAAATGCTATTTACTCGATCATGAAAAAAATCAATACAGAAATAAAATCCTAAAATCACTAAAACACTGATTAAAATAGCGCTCGATAGCTCCTTTTTGCTTTTTGATTGCCAATGAATGGTTGCCCACAAAGCCAGCATGAAAGGCTCGGCAATCCACGCGCCACGCGTCTGAGACTTTATTTCAAGATAAAATCCAGCCAAAACACCTGCGTATTTCAAAAGTCTTAAAGCCAACCCATCCTTACTTATGGCATCAATAGAAAAAAGACACAGAAATGCCAATAACATCGTATTTATACCAATTGTATTGGGATCCACAAAGTAAGTGCCAAACCGACCACCACCCCATGTGTCTATTGGAACTGGATTCAAATGCACAGATGCAACGAGGATCAGCAGAGATAGCGGACAGATATACTGAAATACTTGAACAAAATCGATCTTTTTCTTCAGCAGCAGCAGAAAAACCGGCGCTGACAATAACATTCGCAACGGCCCGTCATATGACCTGACAACCACGTCTTGGCGCAATAATTGACTGATCAGGATGGCCAAAAATCCTGATGCAAGTGCTGCGATGACGGCCCACTCAGTACCGCTAATATTTTTGATTTGCCACTCTGATCTTGGTAAACGAAAAAAATGAACCAACGCTAACCCAAACAGAATAATAGTTAACGTGTTAGTCCAGCCTCTTAATGTCAAATACAATAATGGGAAAAGCGCCAGAACTGTACCAAGCAGGATGTTTTCAATCCTTGCTGATTGATCGTCATTGATTATAAGATTTAATTTCATATTGATATCATTTGAGATTGTTTGTAACCGCGAAACTAACTTCTGAGACCTTAAGAACAGGAGTATTTTTCATAAAATACTTTCAATCTTATTATTGCTTAGCGTTGACTAAACCTATTTCCCAGAACTCATACAAACATCCAGGCTATCACGGCATATCTGCCAAATTTACCTGACAAAATGATTAAACAGGCTGGCAATCAAGGGGAGCTTTAACCATCCACCCGCAAAACATAAAGCATCCCCTATCACTGGCAACCATGAAAAAAACAGCACCCAAATACCTCTTTTTTTTACTAAATTCAGTGCATTCTGTTTTTTCTCCGGTAAAAGCGTAGCAACTGGAAATTTTTTCGCCGCTAACATCCCTAATCCCCATGTTGTCATAGCACCCAAGGTATTGCCTATGGCCGCTACGAAAACCAAAAACTGAACCTCATAATGATCCTTCCGATACCATGTAAGCCAAAACTGCTTCAGAACCACCTGGAGCAATCGTTGATGATATAAATGCACTGAAAAACAGCCCCCATACACCACTCAATGTTTCTTGCATTTATTTCTCTCAAAAAAAAACCCTGTGATCAAAGAGCACAGGGTTTTTGATATTGCCAGGATTTTATTTTTCAGGCAATATCTTGTTTTTATTGGAACCAACCAGCTTAATCAAGCGAGACAGTAGCTTTCACAATAAGCTCAATCAATGCTCTCAATAAATCAAAGACATAAGCAACTATCTCTGATACGCTCATACCTTTAAATTTTCGCGCCAAGAAAGGAGCAAGCAAGCAGGCCTAATGCTAAACCGATCACCGTGACACCTGAAATAACAGAGTCTTCCTGTTGGCGCAGTTTTTACAGCAGGGGCGAGGAGTACTCGCTGTTGCAGCAATCGCAGGCAACAATTGCAGCCGCTTCAGTTTCAGCCATCACAGTTCAGGCAAAGTCTGCCTTATAATCGTCGGCTACTACATAAGCTGTTACACCTGGAATACTAGGCAAATCACCATCACCTTTACCCACCTTTAACTGAGCTTTCATGCCTTTTTCCATATGCTGGGCAATGTCACAATGCACCAGATAGGTTTTATCACCAGGAGGTAAAATCAACGTTCCTGAAATTTTTGAAGGACCTGTCACTTCCAGATGAAACATGCCTTTAGGATATAAATATTTAGGCAAACCATGCATCATCCATTGATGCCGCATATTGTCCTCATTGACAAAATGAACCGTCAATTTAGTACACGGCTTAAAATTAAATTCCTGAGTATCAAATGCAAACATTCTGCCTGGAAATTTTTCAGCATATTTATGACCGGCATGTACGGTAATTTCTTTGGTTTCAGATATGCTATCGCAACCACCTGGCAAGGTATCAGCATTCTGACCCATAACCATGCCGCCGGCCATGTCCATCAAGTGGCCATCACCGTGATCCATGAGCATACTATCATGCTCTTCATACTCCTGAGCCATCACTGGCGCAGAAAAAAGAACAATCAGTACTCCAACCGATAATAACTTCACCATTATTTGTTTCCTCTTTTACTTGACATAATCAATGCACTTTTTACGATTAATTACTAGTAAGTGCGATAAACCTCAAATAACCAAACCTACCAGAATTTTTTATAACTGTTTAAGCGATGTTACGCATACGTCTTAAAAATCAATAAATCACATTTAATAAAACATCGATTATTAATCGTTCTTAGCGAGTGCGTAACATCTGCTTTTAATCAGCTTTTAATTTTTCCAATTACCTCATCGACTTTACGTTTGAAGCCTGCGTTTGACAGATACACTACATACAAACCTGCAAATGCAAAAAATGCATATAGGAGCAGATTATTTTTGCTTACTGGCTGACCACCGCCTGCTTTAAAACCCATGTGTACATCCAATCTCTCACCTTGTGTACGACTTTTCGTATCAGCCGGATCCGGTACCAAGGTAATGTGAATCAGATATTGGCCTGGCTCTGGCACGCCATTTGGCAACTCCAAATTAACAGAACCTTTTTTATGTTTTGCAGCTTGGTCAGAAAAAATACGCGTTTGCCTTCAGGCTCTTTGGTCACTTCAAACTCAACCAACATGTTTCTGTATTTCATATCCTGATAATCAAAAACCAGTTGAGTCAATGTATTTGTACCCGGCAGGTTGCCGCAAAATTCTTCCGCTGGAAACGCTTTAGGTTGATAAGCCGTGTAATGAATCCAATGGGTAGGCTCCAATTCAAATTTACACTGGTCAGTATCAGTACCCGCCGCACCACCATGCGCCCATAGCGATGCAGAAAAAAACAATCCCAAAAGCCCCAGGAAACCCTTTCTTATTAGTTGTGCTGTATTCATAATACCTTCCTGTTTTGATAAATAATTATTATTATATGAAAAAAATTTTAATGCTCTTAATTAAGTTTGATTTCATCAAAAATAACCCGCACTTGCTATATACACTCACCCATAGCAATGCCAACTCTAGCACACCCCCCTATCTAAATAAAGGAATTGATGGGAAACCAGCCCCTAAATCGGCATTATATAAGCAAATGATAATGCACTTATTGCGCTATTGCTATCCTACTCGTCCTTTTCGTAGACTTAAGCTAATTTATTTTAAACGGAGCCCAAAAACATGTCATCTTTGACTACCTCAAAAGCGTGGACTGCATTACAAAGCCATTACCATCAAACCCAAAATGATTCCCTGCGTGATGCTTTTAAAAGAGACACTAATCGGTTCAATAAGTTCTCCGTTAGTTTTAATGACATTCTTTTTGATTATTCCAAAAACAGAATAACAGATCAAACCTTGCCTTTATTGATTGACCTTGCCAATCATGCCGAGCTGAATGAAAAAATTGAAGCCATGTTTTCAGGTGAAAAAATCAACACCACCGAACATCGAGCCGTCCTGCATACCGCCTTACGCAATAGAAGCAATCATCCTGTTTATGTTGATGGACAGGATGTCATGCCGGAAATTAACCGGGTTTTGGCCAAAATGCGAACTTTCTGTGCATCTGTTCGTTCAGGCGAATGGAAAGGCTATACCGGAAAAGCCATCACCGATATTGTCAACATTGGCATTGGCGGTTCCGGCTTAGGACCTAAAATGGTTTCAACAGCGCTAGCCCCTTATAGCTCAGACAACATTAAAAGTGCATTATGTTTCCAATATTGACCAGACCAATATTGTTGAAGTATTAAAGCCATTATCTGCCGAAACGACATTGTTTCATCATCGCCTCCAAAGTATTCAACACACAAGAAACCATGATGAATGCAAAATCCGCGAAAAAACTGGTTTCTTGACAGGGCAAAAGACCCACAAGCCATTGCCAAACACTTTGTTGCTATTTCAACCCATGCGACAAATGTTGCCAAATTTGGTATAGATACCAACAACATGTTCGAATTCTGGGACTGGGTAGGCGGACGTTATTCACTTTGGTCAGCAGTGGGCTTATCCATTGCCTTATACATAGGCATGGATAATTTTGAGGAACTCTTGCAAGGCGCACATGAAGCCGATTTACACTTCCGCAATACGCCTTATGAAAAAAACATTCCGGTAATCATGGGCTTACTTGGCATATGGTATAATAATTTTTTTAATGCCGAATCTCATGCCTTACTGCCTTACGACCAATCCCTGTGTTATTTCGCCGATTACTTTCAGCAGGGCGATATGGAAAGCAATGGCAAAAGTATTGACCATTAAGGGTGAAAAAGTGGATTACAGCACTGGCCCGATTATTTGGGGACAACCGGGCACCAATGGACAACATGCTTTTTTCCAACTTGATACACCAGGGCACCAAACTCATTCCCTGCGATTTTTTGGCTGCTGCAAACAGTCATTACAATCTACCGGAACATCACGATATTTTAATTTCAAATTTTCTCGCACAACCGGAAGCATTAATGAACGGCATAACGGCTGAGGAAGTCAAAAAGGAACTGTCACCCTGCCGAACAGACCGATCCCGTCTTGTCGCCTCCAAAGGTGTTTGAAGGCAATAAACCGTCAAGTTCTTTCCTGTTTAAAAAATTGACACCAAAAACCCTGGGCTCATTTATTGGCATTTTACGAACATAAAATCTTTGTTCAAGGCACCATATGGAACATCAACTCATTTGATCAGATGGGCGTGGAATTAGGAAAAGTATTAGCCAAAGTGATATTGCCCGAACTTCAGAATGATGAAATCATCACTAGCCATGATTGTTCGACTAATGCCCTGATTAACACATACAAACAATATCGGGAATCTTGATTCGATTACCCAGACTGATTAAAGGTTGTATTTTTACCGCTACACCTACAACTTACGATATAGCTTAACATTCGCAAAACAAACTGGAGCAGATTAAACGTACGGGGACTTTACACGTATTAACTTGAATAGCCTAACGACCCATTATGAAGCCCCCCCCCGGAGGTCATACCGGCTTGGAGCAGATCTGATTCTGCTTTTCGCCGACTAGTTGGGCGTCAAAGTAAAGTTTAATACCTTCGCTACATTTGATGAAATTCTAAGACGGCAGTGTTTTGACTCAAAAACAGGAAGGAAATCCGGACAGGTGACTGGATATCAAACAGCGATTACCCTTGCTCACCCAGGAGAAATGGCATAAAACGACTCAACACGGCAAGGAACCTGTTCAATTTGTAGAAAACATTCGCAGTTATTACGATTTATTAGTCTGATTAACAGAAGAAAACCAGATAAAGAAAAATGTGATAGACGTAGATAGCGAAAAACCCGCTCTAACCATTGATCCAGCGGTGCTTTAAAATTAATTTCAGCGCCTGGCTTTAAAAAAATCCCTTAACATTTCCGAACATTCTGTTTCCAGCACGCCGCCGTCCCAGCTGATCCGATGATTTAAAAAACTCGCATCGGTCAGGCTCAACGCATTGCACACTGCCCCCCGTTTGGGATCAAACGCGCCGAAAACCAGCCGCTTAATCCGTGCATGACTGATGGCGCCCATGCACATCACACAAGGCTCTAAGGTCACGTACAAGGTCGCATCACACAGCCGATAATTTTCCAAGGCCACACCCGCCTTTCGTATTGCCACCATCTCGGCGTGCGCGGTCGGATCATGGCTGATAATCGAGACATTCCAGCCTTCCGCAATACATTGATTATCTCTAACAACGATAGCACCGACCGGTACTTCACCCTGCTGCTCAGCCCGTTGCGCCAGCCTGATCGCATAGCGCATCCATGCTTCATCCGTGGTCGGGCTTATTCCCATTCAATGGTTGCGGGCGGTTTACCGCGATATGTCATAAGCAACACGGGAAATGCCCGGAACTTCATTGATAATGCGGCGGGAAATCAAATCCAGAAACTCATACGGCAAATGCGCCCAACGAGCGGTCATAAAATCAATGGTTTCGACGGCGCGAATGGCAATCACATAATCATAGCGGCGGCCATCGCCCATCACACCGACTGACTTGACCGGCAAAAATACCGCAAACGCCTGGCTGACTTTGTCGTAAAGATCATGGCGATACAGCTCTTCAATAAAAATCGCATCGGCCTGACGCAATAAATCCGCATATTCTTTTTTCACTTCGCCCAAAATTCTTACGCCCAAACCAGGGCCAGGAAACGGATGACGAAAAACCATGTCCGCAGGCAGACCTAACTCCACGCCCAGCTTTCTGACTTCGTCCTTGAACAATTCACGCAGCGGTTCAACCAGTTTTAAAAGCATATTTTCCGGCAACCCACCGACATTGTGATGCGATTTGATCAAATGCGCTTTGCCGCTTTTGGAACCGGCTGATTCAATCACATCGGGATAAATCGTACCTTGCGCCAGCCATTTTGCATCGGTGATTTTCGCTGCTTCCTCATCAAAAATTTCAATAAACAGGTTGCCGATAATTTTGCGTTTTTGTTCCGGATCGGTGATGCCGCTCAAGGCCTCCAGATAGCGCTGCTCGGCATCCACCCGGATCACTTTGACGCCCATGTGCTCGGCAAAAGTCGCCATCACCTGATCGCCTTCGTGCAGGCGCAGCAGACCGGTATCGACAAAAACACAGGTCAACTGATCTTCAATGGCCTTGTGCAGCAGCGCAGCAACAACAGACGAATCAACGCCGCCGGACAGCCCCAAAACCACGTGATCGGTGCCGACCTTTTTCCGCACGGCATTGATGCTGTCTTCAATAATATTACTGGCTGTCCACAACGCTTCACAGCCGCAAATATCCAGCACAAAACGCGCCAGAATCCGCCCGCCTTGTTTGGTATGAGTCACTTCAGGATGAAACTGTAAGCCATAAAAGCCCTTTTCTTCATTGGCGATACCCGCAATCGGCGCACCGTCTGAACTGGCAATCAGCATAAAGCCTTCTGGCAATTCAACGACACGATCACCGTGACTCATCCAGACATCCAGCAAACCAAAGCCTTCCGGAGATAGATGATCTTCGATGCCGGTCAGTAATTTTGAATGGCCACGCGCCCTGATTTGCGCATAACCAAATTCTCTGTGATCGGAACTTTCAACCTTGCCGCCCAATTGTTCGGTCATGGTTTGCATACCGTAGCATATGCCCAGCACAGGAACGCCCAGTTCGAAAACAATTTGCGGCGCTCTTGGCGTATCGCCGCTGGTTACCGTTTCCGGGCCACCGGATAAGATAATACCGTTGGGTGCAAAGTTTTTGACTTGTTCAGCATCGCATTCACAGGAATAAATTTCACAATAAACACCAATTTCACGAATGCGACGTGCGATGAGTTGGGTATATTGCGAGCCGAAATCCAGAATAAGGATTTTGTGGGTATGGATGTTGGGGGATTGTTGTTTCACGATAGAACTCGATATTTATTGTGGTCGATTCCCAGGCCGGAGCCTGGGAACGATAGGGCAATCGTCCGCGCTTATTCGATACGGTAATTAGGCGCTTCTTTAGTAATGGTTACATCATGAACATGACTTTCTCTCATGCCGGCACTGGTTACCCGCACAAACTGCGCCTTTTCATGCATTATTGACAATGGTTTGACTGCCTGTATAACCCATGCTGGCACGAATACCGCCCAGCAACTGATGAATGACTGCAAGCAAACTGCCTTTATACGGCACCCGACCTTCAATGCCTTCCGGCACCAGTTTTTCGACCGAATCGGTTTCTTCCTGAAAATAGCGATCACTGGAGCCTTGCTGTTGCGACATCGCGCCCAACGACCCCATGCCACGGTAGGATTTATAAGAACGTCCCTGAAATAATTCAACTTCTCCTGGAGCTTCTTCGGTACCGGCAAACAGTCCACCCAGCATTACCGCGTGCGCACCAGCCGCCAGCGCTTTGGCAACATCACCCGAATAGCGAATACCGCCATCCGCAATCAACGGTATGCCGGTTCCTTTTAAAGCATCAGCCACATTACTGACCGCTGTAATTTGCGGAACCCCGACACCGGCAACAATTCGCGTAGTGCAAATAGAGCCTGGACCTATACCGACTTTAACACCATCCGCACCTGCTTCAACCAAAGCCAATGCAGCTGCCGCTGTTGCAATATTGCCGCCAATGACCTGAACAGAAGGATAATTCTGTTTAACCCAGCTCACTCTGTCCAAAACACCTTGCGAATGACCATGTGCGGTATCAACGATAATGACATCAACACCCGCCTCAACCAAGCGCGGCAACGCGCTCTTCTGTGCCATGTCCGGTTCCGACTGCTGCGCCGACACGCAAGCGTTCCTGTTCATCTTTACAGGCACAAGGATAATCCTTGGCTTTCTGAATATCTTTGACGGTAATCATGCCTCGCAAATGAAATGAATCATTTACCACCAGCACTTTCTCAATGCGATGTTTATGCAACAGAGCAATGGCTTCTTTACGATCAGCATTTTCATTAACCGTAACCAACCGCTCTTTGGGCGTCATGACTTTTGAAACCGGCTCATCAAAGCGTGTCTCAAAACGTAAATCACGACTGGTAACAATGCCGACCAATTCATCGCCATTAACCACAGGAACACCGGAAATATTTTTAGCGCGGGTTAATTTGATAACATCACGAATACTCACATCAGGCGAAACAGTAATGGGATCCTTGATCACCCCGCTCTCGTATTTTTTAACATGGCGAACCTCACGAGCCTGCTGCTCTACCGTCATATTTTTATGAATAATGCCGATACCGCCTTCCTGAGCAATGGCAATGGCAAGCCGGGCCTCCGTAACCGTATCCATTGCCGCAGCAACCAGCGGAATATTAAGCGTAATGCCTCGCGTCAGCTGTGTCTTCATTTCTACATCGCGTGGCAGCACAGTCGAGTGCGCAGGCACTAATAAAACGTCATCAAACGTGAGCGCTTCCTGAATAATTTGCATAAACCACACCTAACAATCAGTAAAAATAACCGTTTATTATACGATAAATCATCATATTTTTTGTAGCACTAAAAACATCTGTGCTTATAAACGACTCATAGCCTGTAATGTTTTGGAATAAAACTCGCGCCGATACAGCACAAGAACCACCCAGATTGTTGAAAACATAAACATCACAGGATGAATAAACCACGCCAATGTTGCCAAACTAAAATAATACGCCCTCAAGCCATAATTAAAAGAATTGGCCGCTAATGACAAAACATTACCCGCATTTTGAGCATAATCCATGCGTTTGGATTCAGACTCTCCGAACAATGGTGCGCCACCGGTCATCATTATCACAACGTTATATTGCCGCATGGACCATGTGAAGGTAAAAAACGCATAAATATAAATAATCACCAGCAGCAGCACTTTTATTGATAAAAGCCCCAGTCCATATACCTTTAAAAAAGAAACCCTGCCCAGTACAATCGAAATATCATCCAAACTGACCAGACTCGATATCAAGCCGACCAGAATCAACATCGATGTTGATGCAAAAAAAGTGACATTTCTTTCCATTATGGCAAATAACGTCGCATCAGAAATTCTATTTTCCCGGTTGATTAAGGACACCATCCATCGCAGCATATACTCATGTTGCATATTCAGTAAGCAACGCACATGCCTCGCCCTGGCTCGTGCAAAACAGGCATAGCCAACCCAGGCAACCAAGAACCAGACAACCGAAATAAAATCCAGATTATATTCATCAAGCATCATTTTTTATTTTCTTACTAAAATTAATTTAACATTTTTATATGACAAATGCGTTTCCAAAGCTTCCGCTCACGCCCCTACATAATCCACATGAATGTTGTGAATGCAGATATTGCATAACTCCATGGATGGCGTGTAGTAGGGTAATGCAGGAGCAAATATCTGTCCCTGTAGGCAAAGCGGTTCGCAACCGCTCAATTTAATACAACATCAATTTTGCCGCCATAACAAAAAGCAGCAGCGAAAAATAGCGTTTTAATTTCTCCGCAGGAAGCTTGTGAGCCAGCTTTGCACCAATGGGTGCAGTATAAATACTGGTCAGCACAATTCCCAAAAAAGAGGGTATATAAATATAGCCTAAACTCCATTCAGGCAGCTGAAATGCATTCAAGCCCAATACCGCGTAACTCACTGTTCCGGCAACCGCTATCGGCAAACCACAGGCACTTGCTATAGCTACTGCATTACGCATGGAATACTGACAATATACTAAAAAAGGCACAATGAGTGTGCCTCCACCTATCCCCAGTATTGAGGACATCAGCCCGATCGTTCCTGCTACTCCGAAATCCAGGCCTTTAGACTGTTTTACCTCACCGGTTTTTGGCTTCAATTGAAAAGCCATTTGCACACCGACATATAACAAAAATATAACAAATATAAAGCGCAACACATCAGCTGATATATAATCCGCAACCACAGCGCCGACAGCTGCGCCAGCCATGATTCCAGGCCCCAAACCAAACACCTTGTCCCACAATACAGAGCCCAAACGATGATGCGCCAGCACGGAAGATAGCGAGGTAAAAATTATTGTCGCCAGCGATGTTGCCACCGACATCACCATAACCAGCTCTGAGGGGAATCCTTGCTCTGAAAACAGCACGGCTAAAACCGGCACTATAACCAGTCCACCGCCTATCCCGAAAAGCCCGGCCGTCAGCCCCGCGACTATGCCCAATAAGACACTGGCAAAAAAAACTTCTATCACTTCATTCCCCTGATTATATTGGCCGATGCTTAGCTTAATTCCTTGGGCGACCGACCTCGCGCCTCTATGGGCATTATGCCCTTTTTTGAGCGTGTCTGTGCTATTCTAAGCTCGATATTTAACTGCTTATGAACTCAATGGAAATATACCTTGTTGGCGGCGCTGTCCGCGACAAATTACTTAGGCTTCCGGTCAAGGAACAGGACTGGGTAGTGCTTGGCGAAACGCCTGAGTCCATGGTGAAGCAAGGGTTTCAGACCAGTTGGCAAGGATTTTCCGGTATTTCTGCATCCGCAAAGCCATGATGAATATGCGCTGGCCAGAACTGAAAGAAAAACCGCGCCCGGCTATAAAGGTTTTGCAGTTCATGCATCACCCGATGTCACCCTGGAACAGGATTTAATCCGCCGCGATCTGACCATCAATGCCATGGCAATGACACCACAAGGACAAATCATTGACCCATACGGCGGACAACAGGATCTTGGAACAACGGATTTTCCGCCATATTTCACCTGCATTCGCCGAAGACCCTGTGCGCATCTTGCGCGTAGCCCGTTTTGCGGCACGATACGGACCATCTTGGCTTTACGCTGGCTGAAGAAACCAGAGAATTAATGCAGTCCATGGTCAACGCCGGAGAAGTCGATTATCTTGTTCCTGAACGGGTATGGGCAGAATTGTTTAAAGCGCTTAAGCGAGCAAATCGCCCTCGGCTTTTTTCTATACCTTAAAAGACTGTGCCGCACTGGAAAAAATCTTCCCGGAAATAAACTGCTTGTTTGGCGTACCGCAACCGGAAAAACACCACCCGGAGATCGATACCGGTATTGCACAGTATGCTCTGTCTGGAACAAGCCGCCCTTTTATCAGCCAGCCCTGAAGTCAGATTTGCGGCATTGGTTCACGATCTGGGCAAAGGATTATCGCCAAAAGAACATTGGCCGCATCATTATGGTCATGAAACCAGCGGTCTGCCCATTCTGGAAAAAATGTGCGACCGTTTGCGCGTGCCTAACTCGTTTAAAGTCACTGGCCATGCACGTCATGCAATATCACACTCATTGTCACCGAGCTTTTGAATTACGCGCATCAACATTAACCGACATGCTTGCCGTTTTAGGCGCATTTAAACAAACCAATACACTGCCTGAGTTTTTATTGGCTTGCGAAGCGGATGCCAAAGGCAGGACAGGATTTGAAAACACGCCTTACCCTCAAGCCGAACTGATAAAGCTGGCGCGCTAAAGCAGCTGCATCTGTAGATACGTCATGCTATTTTGAACAGCGAACTTAAAGGCTCGAAAATCGGTGAAGCCATTCGTCGCTTGACGCATTAAAGCCGTTGCTGAATTGTTAAATCGAAATAAATGCCGTCAATACCGACTGAATGGTGTTGAATAATGCACTAAACCCCATTATAGTAAAATTCTTTTTTAACCCTCTCGTAATCATAAGCCTATGCCTTCCTTTGACATTATTTCTGAATTTGATACACACGAAGTTAAAAACGCTATCGACCAGGCCAATAAAGAAGTTTCCACGCGTTTTGATTTTAAAGGCTCAAATTCGACCTTTGAACTGACTGACGACAAACTGATTATGATTTCCGAATCAACTTTTCAGTTACAGCAAATGTTCAGTGTCGTCTGTTCAAAACTCAGCCGACGCGGCGTGGATGTAGCCTGCATGGAGGTTGGCGATGCCAAAGGCAGGCGGCAAAATGATGCGGCAGGAAATTACGCTGAAACAAGGGCTGGATTCTGCTGTTGGCAAAAAAAATCGTTAAGCTAATTAAAGACAAAAAACTAAAAGTCCAGGCGGCTATTCAAGGCGATCAAGTCAGAGTAACCGGCAAAAAACGGGATGACCTGCAAGAGTGTGATTCAAATGCTAAAAGACGAAAAGCTGGAAATGCCATTGCAATATGAAAATTTCAGGGATTAAAATTTATCCCTGAACCTTTTTATAAACAAAATACGAGCCAACCGCCAAGATCAGCCATACGGTCACCAAGGGTCCGACGACGCCATCATAACTGCTGACAAGATAAAGATATTCCGAATTAAAATCGGTATTAAACAGACTCTTGCTCATCTTTATTTGCCATACCCAGCAGGTATGACAGCCTATACATAAGCCCAAACTCTCTTTTACTTGCGCCCTGAGTACTCCAAGAAAAATACCCACCATCAACAAAGCTAAAAATGCCGATAGAATTGCTGGATTCAATAAATTGGCAAATGCTTCCCCCAATAAAGTAAAACCGCTTAGTACATGAACCTGCTGAAAAGGTATCTCTGTTTGGCTATCCAGAAAATGTAAGGCCGCATAATAAGTTGAACTGATCAATATTGCCGCAATGACCGGCAACTTCCTTTTTAAGCCGGCCAATAGAATGCCTCGAAAAATAGGCTCTTCAATCATTGAAATCAAAAGCGCCAGTGACAACGAAATAGCCATTTTTTTAGCCACCAGCCCGACCGTCCAGTTCTGCGCCTCGTCAATTACATTAACTCCAAGCGCATACAGGACAATAAACACTGGCATCAAGGTAACAAATCCCAAGCCAAAACCCTGGAATAATTGCTTTAAAAATACTGCCTTTGCAGCAAACCCCAAATCTCCCTTGTTGAATTTCAGATAGGCCATGGCCGGAAAAATACTCAGCACCAAAAACAGCTGTGACGATTTGTGTATTATTTTTGATAACGTAAACTGATCGCCTATGCCTTGCATAACAAAATAGCCTACGATGCAAGCCAGCGATGCCGTCGCCAGCAATACCAACAGCGGCACTATTGCATAAATAATATTTCTCATCATCCGTTACTTTCCTTACCGAAATCGCCCCACAACATCTGTACGGCCGCCAATGCCGCAAGCGAGGCAGTTTCTGTTCTTAATATCCGGCTACCCAATCTTACCGGTATAAATCCTGCCGCCTTGGCCAACTCCCGCTCATGATCCGAAAAACCACCCTCGGGGCCCGTTAATAATGTCACTTTCATGTCTTCAGGCTTTAATTCCGCCAATGAAGTTTCTGCGTAAGGATCGAGAAACACTTTCAAGCCTTGCTGCCCGCCTACCCAATTGTACAATTGCTCTATTTCCAACAATTCCGGCAATTGGGTTCTACCGCTTTGCTCGGCGGCATGTTGCACAATTTTTTGCCAATGCACTAAGCGTTGCGGTTTTTTTTCGCCTTTAAATTGCACGACGCAACGTTCGGTCAGTAACGGCGTGATCTTATTAACGCCCAGTTCCACCGCTTTCTGCACCGAAAGATCCATTCTGTCGCCACGCGAAATACCCAGCCCTAAAGTCACCTGCAACGGTGACTCAACGCTCCGTTCATTCCGTTGTCCGACGGCAATCAATACCGATTTTCGGCTCACTTCGCCAACGACACACAAATATTCTCCGCCGTGTCCGTTGAATAAAATGATTTCTGCGTCTTTTTTTAGTCGCAATACCGTTCTGACATAATGAGCGCTCTCATCATCCAGCTCTACCTGCCTACCCTGCGCCAGCTGTAACGGCACATATAATCTGGAAATCCGCATGTTAATCCTTAACCGCCCGCTGTATACCTTCCCAAGCCACATCAGCGATTAGCCAAAGTTCCTCCTCGGTAACCACATACGGCGGCATAAAATAAATCACATTACCTAAAGGCCTTAATAAAACACCTTTTGACAGCGCATACTGATATACCTTTAAACCACGGCGTTCCTGCCAAGGGAAAGGCTCTCGCGTTTGTTTATTCTTGACCATTTCAATAGCCAGGATCATCCCTGTCTGCCTGACTTCCGCTACGTGCGGATGCTCGTTAAAACGGGCCGCCGCCTTAGCCATGACTGTAGCCAGTTTTTTATTGCTCTCGATAATGTCTTGCTGCTGAAAAATCTCTATCGTCGCCAGTCCTGCCCGGCAAGCCAGAGCGTTACCGGTATAACTATGGGAATGCAGAAAAGCGGTCATGTTCTGATAATCATCATAAAATGCCTGATACACCTGATCGGTCGTCAACACCGCCGACAACGGCAAATAGCCGCCCGTTAAGCCCTTGGACAAGCACATAAAATCGGGCGTTATTGCAGCCTGTTCACAGGCAAATAAAGTCCCGGTTCGGCCAAAGCCTACCGCAATCTCATCGGCAATTAGGTGTACATTGTATTTATCGCAGGCATCACGCAGCTTATGCAAATAAACGGGGTCATACATTCGCATATTGCCTGCGCACTGCACTAATGGCTCAATAATGACCGCACAAACCGTTTCAGCGTGTTGTTGCAGCGTTTGTTCCATCAGAGCAAATCGGCGCGTGGAATAGTCCAACCAGGACTCTCCCGGTTCGCGGTTATAACAATCAGGGCCGGGAACGGTAATCACATCCATCAACAAAGGCCCGTACGTTTCCTTATACAAGGCCACATTACCTACCGCTAAAGCGCCTAAAGTCTCGCCGTGATAGCTGTTTTCCAGGGTGATGAATTTTGTTTTTTGAGTTTGACCTTTGTTTCGCCAATAGTGAAAACTCATTTTGAGCGCCACTTCAACCGCAGCAGAACCATTATCAGCATAGAAACAGCGGTTTAGTCCTGCAGGAGTAATTTCAACCAGCTTTTCCGCCAGCTTAATCGCTGATTCGTGGGTGAATCCTGCAAAAATCACATGCTCCAGCGTATCGAGCTGATCTTTTAGTGCGGCATTGATAACGGGATTGGCATGACCGAATAAGTTAACCCACCAGGAACTGATGGCATCAAGATACTGATTTCCATCAAAATCCTCCAGCCAAACGCCATGGCCTTTTTTTATCGGAATGACAGGAAAAGCCTCATGATCTTTCATTTGCGTGCACGGATGCCACAAAACCGCCAAGTCTCGATCAGAAAATGATTGGTTAGTCATAGGTCAGCTTTCATAAACCATAAAGGGCGCGAACAACTGGATAGATAAAGTCATTCGCACCCTTTAATGATACACACAAAATTTATTAATTATAGCTTCAGGTTTTCCCAGATCGCCAGGGTAGGCGCCGCCTGATTCATGGTATAAAAATGCAAACCCGGTGCACCATTATCCAGCAATCGCTGACAAAGCTCAGATACTACATCCAGGCCGAATGCTTGAATCGACTCACGATCATCACCAAAACATTCCAGTCGTTTCCGCATCCAACGCGGAATATCCGCTCCGCACATATCTGAAAATCGAAACAGCTGCGAATATTGAGTAATCGGCATAATTCCGGGAATGATAGGAATATCTATACCACTTTTTTCACAGGCATCAACAAAATAAAAATACGCTTCGGCATTATAAAAATACTGGGTAATGGCTGCATCAGCACCGGCATCGACTTTACGCTTGAAATTTTTAAAGTCTTCATTGCTGTTTGCTGCCTGTGGATGCATTTCAGGATAGGCGGCAACATGAATCTGAAAATAATCGTCGGTTTCTTTACGAATAAATTCAACCAGTTCATTTGCGTACCGAAATTCACCGGCAGACATCATTCCAGAGGGCAGGTCGCCCCGCAAGGCAACAATCTTTGATATGCCATGCTCCTGATAACCTTTCAGAATGGCACTAATATTTTCTTTGGTCGATGCAACACAGGATAGATGTGGCGCTGCCGGAATTCCTTTCGCCTGAATGGCAATGACAGCATCGAATGTTTTATCACGGGTTGATCCGCCCGCGCCGAATGTGACCGAAAAAAAGTCAGGATTAAGTTTTGCCAGCTTGTCTTGGACAATCTGTAAACTTGCCGCACCCTCTTCCGATTTTGGTGGATAAAATTCAAAACTAAAAAGTTGCGAGGGTGTTTTTTGTGATTGCATTTTATCTTTTTACTATTGAGAGCATAAAAAGCTCACCCAAGCTCGGTGGGTATGTCAACTTTAAAGGATGGGTTGCGCTGATTGCGCAACCCATCCCACAGTCGTTAATTAATAACGGTAATGATCCGCCTTGAATGGCCCTTCAATAGGAACATTAATATACTTGGCTTGCTCGTCGGTTAAGACCGTCAAATTCACGCCTAATTGTTTCAGATGCGATCTTGCCACTTTTTCATCCAGTTTCTTGGGCAGGATATAAACCTTATTCTCATACTGCGCAGCATTTTTCCAAAGTTCAATTTGCGCCAGAACCTGGTTACAGAATGAATTAGACATCACAAAACTTGGATGTCCGGTGCCGCAACCCAAATTAACCAAACGACCTTCTGCCAGAATGATTAGACGTTTGCCGTCAGGGAAAATGACATGATCAACTTGTGGCTTGATATTTTCCCATGTGTATTGGCGCAATGATGCAATATCAATTTCCGCATCAAAATGTCCGATATTGCAAACAATCGCCTGGTCTTTCATTGCGAGCATGTGCTGATGGGTAATGATATTAAAGTTGCCGGTCGCAGTAACAAAAATATTAGCGTGAGGCGCAGCATCTTCCATGGTTACAACACGATAACCTTCCATCGCCGCTTGTAATGCGCAAATCGGATCAATTTCAGTAATCCATACCGTCGCACCAAAGCCGCGTAAGGATTGCGCACAACCTTTACCGACATCACCGTAACCGCAGACGACGGCAATTTTACCGGCAATCATGACATCGGTTGCACGTTTGATGCCATCGACCAGTGATTCGCGGCAACCGTACAGGTTATCGAATTTTGATTTGGTGACCGAATCATTAACATTAAATGCAGGAACTTTTAACGTGCCTTTGGCGACCATTTCATACAGACGAAGCACGCCGGTAGTGGTTTCTTCGGACAAGCCTTTAATATCTGCCATCAATTCAGGATATTTTTCATGCATCATGACGGTTAAATCGCCGCCATCATCCAGAATCATGTTCGGACGCCAGCCATCAGGACCGTCAATGGTTTGTTCAATACACCATTCAGCTTCTTCTTCGGTTTCGCCTTTCCATGCAAAAACAGGAATGCCAGCCGCCGCCATTGCAGCCGCTGCATGATCTTGTGTAGAAAAAATATTGCAAGAAGACCAACGCACTTCTGCACCTAATGCAGTCAGGGTTTCAATCAATACCGCTGTTTGAATGGTCATGTGCAAACAACCGGCAATACGCGCGCCTTTTAATGGTTGTTCTGCACCGAATTCTTCACGCAAAGCCATTAAGCCCGGCATTTCAGTTTCGGCAATATTGATTTCTTTACGGCCCCATTCTGCCAGAGCGATATCGGCAATTTTGTAATCTTGTTGGCTCATTATGTTTCCTGTATGTTAGTATTAAAGGCCAGCAGCATCTTTTAATGCGTCAACTTTATCGGTTTTTTCCCAGCTGAAAGTAGTCTTCGGTACGACCGAAATGACCATACGCAGCTGTTGTTTGGTAAATAGGTTTTAATAAGTCCAACATCGCAATCAAGCCTTTGGGTCTTAAATCAAAATGTCTCTGACAATTTGCACCAATCTGTCTTCACTGATTTTGCCGGTACCAAAGGTTTCAACACTGATGGAAGTAGGTTCTGCAACACCAATGGCGTAAGAAACTTGAATTTCACAACGATCTGCTAATCCGGCTGCAACAATATTTTTTGCTACATAGCGCGCCATGTATGCCGCAGAACGGTCAACTTTTGAAGGATCTTTGCCGGAAAATGCACCGCCGCCGTGTCTTGCCATGCCGCCGTAAGTATCAACGATAATTTTACGTCCGGTTAAACCGCAATCACCGACGGGACCACCAATAACGAATTGACCGGTTGGATTAATAAAATATTTGGTCTCTTTATGCAGCCATTCTTTGGGCAAAACCGGCAGAATAATTTCATCCATCACCGCTTCATGCAATGCTTTTGTAGCAATTTCAGGCGAATGCTGAGTCGACAAGACAACCGCATCAATGGCGACAGGTTTGTTATTTTCATAGCGAAAGGTAATCTGGCTTTTGGCATCAGGACGCAGCCAAGGCAAGGTTTTATTTTTACGTACTTCAGCCTGGCGTTTTACCAGCAGATGAGCATAAGTAATCGGAGCCGGCATCAGCACATCGGTTTCATTGCTGGCATAACCAAACATTAAGCCTTGATCACCCGCACCCTGTTCATGATTTTCGGCCTCATCGACACCCATCGCAATATCAGCCGATTGTTTGCCAATCGCATTTAAAACCGCGCAACTTTGGCCGTCGAAACCGATATCGCCATGATCATAGCCGATATCGCAAACAACTTTACGCACCAGGGCTTCAAGATCAACCCAGGCATTTGTGGTTACTTCACCCGCCAAAATGACCATGCCGGTTTTTACCAGCGTTTCACAAGCGACACGTGAACGGGGATCTTGTGCCAATAATGCATCAAGTACCGCATCTGAAATTTGATCGGCAACCTTATCCGGATGGCCTTCTGACACGGATTCTGATGTAAAAATGAAATTATTGCTCATGAATGTCGCCTTCTTAAATATATAAAGCTAGATATACAAAAAGCTGCAAAAGCAGCTTTTTTATTTATGGTGGGCCCTGTAGGACTTGAACCTACGACCTGCCGATTATGAGTCGGACGCTCTAACCAACTGAGCTAAGGGCCCTTATATGTTATTTATTCACCATCCAGGAAGCATCTTAATTGCTCTGATCTTGATGGATGCCTTAATTTTCTCAACGCCTTGGCTTCAATTTGACGAATCCGTTCACGCGTAACGTCAAACTGTTTACCCACTTCTTCCAAAGTATGGTCGGTATTCATATTAATACCAAAACGCATACGAAGAACTTTCGCTTCTCTGGCGTTAATCCTGCCAACACATTTTGTGTCGATTCACGCAAACCTGCAATTGTTGCAGCTTCAACCGGGGACAACACTTTAGCATCTTCGATGAAATCGCCCAAATGAGAATCTTCATCATCACCAATAGGCGTTTCCATTGAAATCGGTTCTTTCGCAATTTTCAGCACTTTGCGAACTTTGTCTTCCGGCATTTCCATGCGTTCCGCCAATTCTTCCGGTGTTGCTTCCCGCCCTATTTCTTGAAGAATCTGTCGGGAAATCCGATTCAATTTATTGATCGTTTCGATCATATGCACCGGAATACGAATTGTTCTGGCCTGATCTGCAATTGATCGGGTGATGGCTTGCCTGAATCCACCAGGTTGCATAAGTAGAAAACTTATAACCACGGCGATATTCAAATTTATCGACCGCTTTCATTAAACCAATATTGCCTTCCTGAATCAAATCCAGAAATTGCAAACCGCGGTTAGTATATTTTTTGGCAATCGAAATAACCAGCCGTAAATTAGCTTCAATCATTTCTTTTTTAGCGCGTCTGGCCTTGGCTTCACCAACAGACATGCGACGGTTAATATCCTTTAAACCGTTAATTGTCAGTCCGTACTCGGCCTCTATATCTGCAAGTATCTTTTGAGCCTTTCTTATTTCTTTTTCGTGCTCTTTCAAAACTCCCGAATACTTATGTCCGGCAGTCAAATACTGATCAAACCATTCCGGACTGGCTTCATTATCAGTAAACGACTTCAATAAATTCCTTGCGCGGCATTTTTGCTTGATTAACGAAAACATCCATAATCAGCTTTTCCTGCTCACGAACAGCGGCCACTCCATTGGGAATAATCGCCGTCAATTTTTTTAAATATTGTGGCGTCCACTTAAATTCCATGAATAAATCAGCCAAAGCTTCAAACTCTTTTTCTGTTTTATCACTTGAATAGCCGTGTTTCTTGATTGCTGAAGCAGCTGTTTTCAGCTGTTTCCTGAGGAGCATCAACTTTCTCTTTAACTTCTTCATAATTAAGTCCTTTCGGCTCTTCTTCGGCAGCCTCTTCAACAACCTCTTCAGCAACGTCTTCAATATCATCGCCTACGGGCAAAGCAGCGACAAAATCCTCAGGTTCGCTTAAATCCACAAAACCTGAAACTAAATCTGTCAAACGAATACTGCCCTCTTCTCCGGAAATACTATCAAATGACTGTAAAAAATCTTCAACGACATTACAGGAACGAGCAATGGCCTTAACCAGCTGCTGCTGTCCACCTTCAATTCGTTTGGCAATTTTCAATTCATCGGCGCGAGTTAACAACTCCACCGATCCCATTTCCCGCATATACATACGCACAGGATCTGTAGTTCTGCCGAACTCACTATCAACTGAAGCTAAAGCAGCAACTTCCTCAGCGTCTTCGTCATCCGCAGCAACAGCCGCTGAATCAGTAATAAGCGAGTCTTCATCCGGGGCAACTTCATAAACCTGAATCCCCATATCATTGATCATGCCAATGATATCTTCAATTTGTTCAGGATCAACAATATCACTAGGCAAGTGATCATTAACCTCGGCATAAGTCAGGTAACCCTGCATCTTGCCTTTGGCTATCAATTGTTTAAGCTGGGACTGCTGCTGTTCTTGATTCATCATTTACTCACTGAAGACTCTATTCAGACCGACTTCGCTGAACCGAAAATTATACTACAAATTTTTATCTTTTTGCACCAAACTATTTGGTTGCCAACATTTTACGCAATGCTTCTTTCTCCTCCGTATCCAGTCCTTCGGTTTTGCCTTTATTCAGTAACCTGGTTAAAGCAGTCTCCCTGGCTTGAATTAATAACCTGTCCAGAGAATCGAAAAATACAGCATCTATCTTGTCATCTGAAACCTGTGAATCCAATAAAGCCAATGCTTTTATAGATTTTTCTTCAGCGGCATCTCGATAACACTCAACCAAAACAACTGAATTTGCTGGATTCTTATCCTCAATCATTTGCAGAATATTTTTAAACAGGGCCACACCTGGAAACTCCAATTCACTCCAGTCAATCTCTCGCTGCTCAAGCGCCTCAGCCAACCTCGGGTTCTGGACTAGCAAGGCGATTGCAACCCGCGCCGACGATAACCTGCCATTATCCTGATATACTTTTCTGCCTGCTCTCGGATCCTGTTTCGAACTTTGCTTAGAAGCAAATGTAGCAGCATTCTCCAAAACATCCAGACTGGCCCATCCAGATAGCTCTTTTAACCGCGCAAACATCATCTCTTTAAAAACACTCTCCGGCAATTTCTCCAGATACGGTTTAGCTTTGTTTACTAATTGTGCTCGCCCTTCCATTTCGGACAAATTCAGCTCATTCGAGAAATGCCCGAAAAAATACTCCGACAAAGTTTCAGCAGTCTGCACACGATTAATAAATCCATCAACCCCTTCTTCTCGCACCAGTGAATCAGGATCATGATTTTGCGGCAACAGCATAATGCGAATCTGCCGCCCATCCTTTAAACTGGAAAAAGCCGATTCCATCGCTCTCCATGCCGCTTCCCGCCCCGCTTTATCCCCATCGAAACAAAATACCAGTTCTGAAGAAAACCGGAACAACAAATCAAGATGCGCTTGCGATGCCGCCGTTCCCAAAGCTGCAACCGAGTAATCAATACCATACTGAGCCAGGGCGATAACATCCATATAGCCCTCAACAATCAGAATTCTCTGGGGCTTAGCATTTTTTTCCAGAAGCTCATACAAACCGTAAACTTCTTTGCCTTTGTGAAATAGGGGCGTTTCTGGAGAATTCAAGTACTTGGGCAAAGAATCGTCGAGTACCCGTCCCCCAAAGCCTATAATCCGGCCGCGCTTATCCCTGATGGGAAACATGATTCGACCGCGAAAACGGTCATAAATCTGTCCATTCTCACTACTGACCAACAATCCGGCTTCGATTAACAATTTCTGATTAAATCGGCCAGCCAAAGCCTTCCATTCATCAGGCGCGTAACCCAACATGAAATCGCCAGCACAATTGCCACTGACGCCTCTATTTTTTAAATACTCGGCCGCCTTCTTTCCTTCATCGCTAGTCCGCAACTGCTCCACATAAAAGGCAGCCACCTGCTCCATCAGCACATACAGGCTGTTTAAATCTTCTTTCTTTTGTCCCGTCTGATATTCGATTGATTCTCTGGGTACCTCGACACCGACAAATCCTGCCAAGTCCTCGACAGCTTCAACAAAATCAAGATGGCTAAAATCCATCAGAAAGCTAATAGCATTGCCACTAGCACCACAACCAAAGCAATGAAAAAATTGTTTTTTACGGCTTACAGAAAAGCTGGGGGATTTTTCGGTGTGGAAAGGGCAGCGGGCGACAAAACTGTTACCCGTTTTTTTTAGAGGCACATGCGAATCGATTAAATCGACAATATCAACTCGCACCAAAAGTTCATCGATAAACTGACGCGGAATTCTACCGGACATAATTATGCCCCGAAAAAATCAGTAAAAAGAGACTATCCAGCTAATGCAGCCTTGATTTTGATACTCACAACCGACATATCAGCGCGACCCTGCATTTTTGCTTTAAGCAAAGCCATCACCTTACCCATATCTTTAACTGATTCTGCACCAGACTCGGCGACAGCTTCTTTAACCATTAAATCAATTTCTGTTTCGGTAAGAGCCTGGGGCATAAAATCCTGAATGACCGGAATTTCAGCCTCTTCAATTGCCACCAAATCATGCCGGCCCGCATCCGCAAACTGTCTGATAGACTCACGGCGCTGCTTAAGCATCTTATCAAGAACCAGGATAACTCGCTCATTATCCAGCTCAATCCGCTCATCAACTTCAACCTGCTTAATTGCAGCCAAGATCAAACGAATTACACCTAGTCTTGCTTTATTACCCCCTTTCATGGAGGCCTTCATATCTTCCTTGATACGATCTGTTAACAAATCCATCTCATCAACCTTGTTTTACAGTGCAGGACGTCCACGACGTAAATTTTTCAACGCATAACGTTCACGAGCCAATTTCTTCAAGTGCCGTTTAACAGCGGCAGCACCTTTACGCTTACGCTCTGCAGTTGGTTTTTCATAAAACTCACGACGACGCACTTCTGCCAATACACCTGCTTTTTCGCAAGCACGCTTAAAACGGCGAATCGCGATGTCGAAGGGTTCGTTTTCTTTAATTTTAACTGACGGCATATAATGATTCCAACTATGTTAATATTTAAATATTAGGATACTACGATCCACTGAACAAACAGAACCGTTAATTATACCTTTACTTTTATAAATTTCAAAAACTCAATGTATGTTTTAGGCATAGAAACATCCTGCGACGAAACCGGCGTCGCAATTTATCACTCTGAACAAGGTCTATGTAACCACCTTTTATACAGCCAGGTCGACATGCACAGCGAATATGGAGGCGTTGTTCCTGAGCTAGCATCACGCGATCACATACGAAAATTAGTGCCGCTCATCAAGCAATCTCTGCGGGAAATTAAATTGGCCTACAGCGACATTAACGGCATTGCCTACACTGCAGGCCCAGGACTCATGGGCGCATTACTGGTTGGCGCAACAACAGCCAGAAGTCTGGCCTGGTCATGGCAAATCCCTGCAATTGCAGTTCATCATATGGAGGGTCACCTGCTAGCGCCTATGCTGGAAGAAAGCCCGCCGAAATTCCCTTTTGTCGCCCTGCTAATTTCCGGAGGACATACTTTGCTGGTGCAGGTCGAAGGTATCGGCCGCTATCAGCTATTAGGTGAATCACTCGATGACGCCGCAGGTGAAGCCTTTGATAAAACGGCAAAAATGTTGGGACTTGGTTATCCAGGCGGACCAAAACTGTCTGAACTTGCAGAACACGGTACACCACAAATTAAATTTCCTCGTCCAATGACTGATCGCCCCGGATTGGACTTTAGCTTCAGCGGCTTAAAAACATTCACCATGAATACCATCAATGCCTCTGAAAAAACTGATCAGGACAAAGCCGATATTGCCGCTGCATTTCAGAATGCCGTTGCTGAAACGCTCACCATCAAATGCAAACGGGCGCTGAAACAAACTGGCCTGAAAAGACTGGTCGTTGCAGGCGGAGTAAGTGCCAACAAGCAAATCCGCGCCTCGTTGACTGAAATGGCCGCTAAAGAAAATGCTCAGATTTATTTTCCAAGACCCGAGTTCTGCACCGATAACGGCGCCATGATTGCCTATGCTGGCTGCCAGCGCTTACTGGCTGGCCAGCACCAAGGACTGGAAATTTATGCCCGCCCCCGCTGGCCGATTAGCGAATTATCGGCCAGCTAATCTGCCTTCTTCTCCAGCCAGCAATCGCTGAATATTGCTTTTATGCCGCCATAGCAAAAAAACCGTCATTACCACAGAAGCCGCAACTACTTTCGCGTCTCCAACGATAAACCAGGCATAAACCGGAGATAAAATCGAGGCAATTAACGCGGATAAGGATGAAATCTTGCCCAGCTTATAAATCAGAAGCCAGGTTCCCATGAATGCAAGACCGAGTACCCACGAAAATCCGAGCAAAACCCCGACCGATGTCGCAACACCCTTACCGCCTTTAAAACCAAAAAACGCCGGATAAAGATGCCCCATAAACGCAGCCAGCCCTGTCACCGCCAGCAATTCATGGGGAACTTCAAGCGCATTCGCAATATATACCGGGATCAAGCCTTTTAACATATCGCCAAGCAAGGTGATAGCTGCCGCCTTTTTTCCACCGAAGCGCATCACATTGGTCGCACCCGGATTACCGGAACCTTGTTCGCGAGGATCTGGCAATCCCATCAAACGACAAGTAATAATTGCACTGGAAATTGAACCTATCAAATAGGCAGCCGGAACGAACAACCACTCAAACATTGTGTACCTTCATCATTCAGAACTTGTAAGACCAGCGTATTTCACTGATACTTACCGCTTTTAAAAGCGCACATAATAACCGGAAATCACTATGGACATCATATTTTTAGGCGGCCTTGAAATTCAAACCATCATCGGCATTTACGACTGGGAAAGGGTGACCAAACAAACCGTTGTCCTGGATATTGAGATGGCCTTTGACATTCAGAAAGCCGCCGAAACCGATGATATTCAATACACGCTTGATTACAAAACAGTTTCCAAGCGCATTATTTCATTTGTCGAAGAAAGCCAGTTCCTTCTGGTTGAAAAATTAATTTCAGAAATCGCCGACATTATCCTTAATGAGTTTAATGTCCCCTGGGTAAAAATTACCCTGAATAAAAAAGGCGCTATCAGTGGCGCCAGCGATGTCGGCATTATAATTGAGCGGGGAGCAAGATAATCCATGCCTAGAGGTTATATCAGCATAGGCAGCAATATAGACAAGGATAAAAATATCCCTGCCAGCCTCCGCGCTCTTGAACAAGCCTTTGGCAACCTGACGGTCTCAAGCATCTATGAATCTGATCCCGTAGGCTTTACGGGCGATGCTTTCTACAATCTTATAGTTGGTTTCGACTCTGATTTAGTGGTAAAAACAGTCGCCAAACAACTTCGGCAAATAGAGCTGGATAATGGTCGCACTCGGGACAGTAAAAAGTTTTCTGCCAGAACCCTTGATCTGGATCTTATTTTATATGGCGATCTCGTAATTAACGATGGCCGTCTGCAAATACCCAGGGATGAAATTGAACGCTACGCCTTTGTGCTTGAACCTTTAGCGGAAGTTGCCCCGACCCTGAAACACCCCATCAGCCATATCAGCTATGCTGACCTTTGGGAGAAATTCGACAAATCCGGTCTCAAACAAAAACGCATCACACCGTCCTGGTCATCAGCAAAATAAGGTTCGCCCCCCGTCCACTGTCAGTATTTGCCCGGTCATGTAATCAGCATCCTTAATCAAAAAAAGCACTGCCTTTGCTACATCCAGCAGGCTCACCGCTACGCTTTAATGCTACCCGCTGTAGAATCTCCAGCTTGGCTTGTTCAGATAAATCGTTATTCGGCCAGATGATTGCACCCGGAGCAACTCCGTTCACCCTGACAGCCGGACCCAGTTCCTTAGCCAACACCTTAGTCATGGCAGCCAACCCCGCTTTAGAAATACTGTATACAGGATACCCACTCAGACCGCGCTCTGCATGAATGTCGACTATATTGACTATGCAGCCCTTATTGACAGCCAACGTCTCCGCCAATGCTTTTGCCAGAAAAAACGGTGCCTTCAGGTTGCTGCCCAACAACTCATCCCACTGCTGCTCTGTCACATTATCAACGGCTCCAGGATAAAAGGACGAGGCGTTATTCACCAGCACATCTATTCCGCCCCAAGCCATGCGGGCTTCCCTGGCAACAGATTCCAGCTCATTCATTTTCAGCAAATCGGCCTGCATGACTTTTGCCGAATCAGGACGCTGCTGGTTTAATTCATCACAAAGCTGAAGCGCATCTTCTTTTGAAGATCTATAATGCAAAAAAACGTTACAGCCTTCACTATGAAGCAACCGGGCACAAGCGGCTCCTATGCGTTTAGCGGAGCCAGTAATCAAAATATTTTTTTGCATCATCCCTGTCCCGATTTATGAAAAAAACTATATTACTTATTGTCTATCTACTACTAACAGCTTGCTACGAAACGCCAAGACCTTTAACCAGGCTGCCTGACGATTCCGTCATTCTAGCTTTTGGCGACAGTCTGACTTATGGAACAGGCGCGTCCACCGGACATGATTATCCCAACATTCTTGCAGAACTGACTGCGCTCGAAGTTATCAATGAGGGCGTGCCAGGAGAGATCAGCGGCGACGGACTCAAACGATTACCCGCGTTACTCGATGAATATCAGCCGAAACTGCTCATCATTACACATGGCGGCAACGACATCATAAGAAAAATCCCCAGCGAACAAATTACTGATAATCTCAACAAAATGATTTCAGAAGCCAAAAATCGTAATATTGAAGTTGTCATGCTTGGCGTCCCCCAATTCAGTCTCTTAAGCCTGAATAGCGCGGACTTTTACCAGAATATTGCAGAGTCCCGACAAGTCCCGATCGACCTCAATACCTTGCCCGATATTCTTGGTGATAACAGTTTAAAGTCTGACATGATTCATCCAAATGACGCAGGTTACCGGCTTATGGCCAATAATATCTTCAAGCTGCTTCAGGATGCCGGGGCGCTATAAAACGCTCTTCCGGCGACCCGCTACTTATCCTCCCGCTCTTCAATCTTATCCAGCCTGGCTTTTATTTCCGCATCATCGGATCTTTGATTATCGCTGTCAGGCTTGGGCACGAATAAGCGCGAACACAACAGGCCCAGCTCAAATAACATCCACATAGGTACTGCTAATAATGTTTGCGAAATGGCATCAGGAGGCGTTAAAACAGCTCCTATTATAAACGCGCCGACGATGACATAAGGGCGTTTTTCGGCGAGTTCGGCGGGGGTTACCAGCCCAGTCCAGACCAGTACGATGGTGAAGATCGGCACTTCAAAACAAGCGCCAAATGCAAAAAACAGGGCTAAAACAAAATCGAGATACTTGGCAATATCGGTCATTACCGCTACGCCTTCAGGCGCTGCAGCGGTTAAAAATCCGAAGACCAAAGGAAAAACCACGAAGTAGGCAAAGGCTGCGCCCATATAAAACAGCAGCGTGCTGGCAATCAGCAACGGCAAAATCATGCGCCGCTCCCGCTTATACAAGCCTGGGGCTACAAACGCCCAGAACTGATAAAGAATAAAGGGGACGGAGATAAAAACAGAAACTACGAGAGCTAATTTAAAGGGCGTGAAAAAGGGAGATGCCACATCAATAGCGATCATCGTGCTATCTTTTGGCATGTGCTTCAGTAAAGGACCAGCCAGAATGCTGTAAATTTCGTTGGCGTAGGATGCCAGCCCCAAAAACACGACTAACACGCATAAAACCATGCGCAAAAGGCGATTGCGCAATTCAATCAAGTGACTGATAAAAGGCAACTCTACAGACTCTTGGTATTTATTCTGACTCATGTTGCCGCTTAACCTGTTCTACGCCATTTTCCGGCAACTGTTGCTCAAGCGAAGATTTAATGGAATGAGCAGTATCAGAAGTTTCATCCAGTATTTGCTGAACCTCTTTCAGGCCGGACTGCTCTTTAAATATCTGGCGCATTTCTTCAGCTTGCAGCTCTTGCTTTATTTCTTCCTTGACGGAAGCCACCATGCTGCGCGTTTTACCTAACCAGAATCCGGCAAGTCTGGCTACTTTGGGCAATCTTTCAGGACCTATCACCAATAAGCTTACCAGGCCTATCAGACAAAGTTCCGAGAATCCTACATCAAACATAAAGGTTAATCTTTATCACTTTTTTTGGAAGTGACTTCGCCTTCAATAGCGTCGCCCTTATCTGCCCCGGGCTTGTTTTCTTCGCTTTCGCCTTCTTTCATGGCCGTGCGAAAACCTTTGATCGCCCCTCCCAGATCGGCGCCTATATTGCGCAGACGCTTAGTGCCAAAAACAACAATGACGATACCTAATACAACTAATAAGTGAGTAACGCTAAGACCCATTTCTAACTCCCGTAGAGACGTTGAATTGTAACGCCTAATTTGTTGGAGACCTTGCAATGCAGGGTCTCTACTTGTTACGTTGCGCCTTTTCTTCCAGACCGGACAAACCAAAACGACGTTGCAGTTCTAGCAATACATCGTCCGGCCCCAGTCCCTGATCGGCCAGCAACACCATGCAATGAAACCACAAATCGGCAGTTTCATAAATAATCTGTTTTTTATCACCATCTTTGGCAGCGATGACAGTTTCTGTTGCTTCTTCGCCGATTTTTTTCAGTATGCTGTCCAGTCCTTTTGCATACAAACTGGCGACATAAGACTTATCGGCAGACTCCAGTTTACGCTGTTCCAGGATTTGCGCCAGTTGTTGTAATATGTCGCTCATGATTTTTTATAAATTGCTTCAGGATCTTTCAAAACCGGTTCGACGACTTGCCATTGCCCGTCAACCAGGCTGCGATAAAAACAGCTTTCACGGCCGGTATGGCAGGCAATATCGCCTTCTTGTTCAATTTTAAGCAGAATAACATCTTCATCGCAATCCAGAAATAGTCCGATCACTTTCTGCCGGTTTCCGGATTCCTCGCCTTTGCGCCATAGTCTTCCGCGTGATCTTGACCAGTAAACCGCATAGCCTTCTGCGACCGTTAGGTTTAATGACTCACGATTCATCCAGGCAAACATTAATACTTTTCCGGTTTCCGCCTGCTGTGCGATAACCGGCACCAGTCCGTCTTCAGTCCAGCGTATCTCGTCCAGCCAGGATGCGCTCATAAGCGCACCTCTATGCCGCGTGAGGCCATGTGATGTTTGGCTTGTTCAATGGTGTATTCGGCGAAATGAAAAATGCTGGCGGCCAACACCGCATCGGCCTTGCCTTCAATAATGCCGTCAGCCAGATGATCAAGATTGCCGACGCCGCCGGAGGCAATTACCGGCACCGTTACCGCCTCGCTGATGGCGCGGGTTAACGGCAAATCGAAACCTTCACGGGTGCCATCCCTGTCCATGCTGGTTAACAGGATTTCACCGGCGCCATAGTCGACCATTTTTTTTGCCCAGGCTATCGCTTCGATGCCTGTAGCCTTGCGGCCGCCGTGGGTGAAAATCTCCCAGCGACTGGGTTCGCCTGGTTGGCTAACTTTTTTAGCGTCCATAGCTACCACAATGCATTGCGAACCGAAGCGTTCAGCCGCTTCACGAACAAACTCAGGATTTGCAACCGCCGCACTGTTAATCCCGACTTTATCGGCGCCCGCATTCAGCATGCGACGAATATCTTCCAGTGTCCTGATGCCGCCGCCGACCGTCAGCGGAATAAAAACCTCACTGGCTACCTGCTCAACGACATGGACTATGGTGTCCCGGTTATCATGCGTGGCGGTAATATCCAGGAAAGTGAGTTCGTCCGCGCCTTCGCGATCATAGCGTCTGGCGATTTCTACGGGGTCGCCGGCATCACGAATATCAACAAACTTTACGCCTTTTACGACGCGGCCGTTATCGACATCCAGACAGGGAATAATGCGTTTGGCTAAGCTCATAATTATTGGAATGATTCCGCTAGTTTTTCGGCAGCTTCAAAATCCAGCGTTCCTTCATAAATCGCCCGGCCGGTGATCGCGCCCATAATGCCGTCGCCTGCGACTGCGCCCAAGGCCCTGATGTCGTCCATATTGGTAATGCCGCCGGACGCGATAACGGGGATTCGGATCGCACGCGCCAATTTCGCGGTGGCCTCGACATTAACGCCGGACATCATGCCGTCTCTGGAAATATCGGTATAGATAATGGCTTCGACGCCGTATTCCTCAAAATGCTGGGCCATATCGATTACGTCATGTTTGGACAGTTTGGACCAGCCGTCAATAGCCACCTTGCCGTCTTTTGCATCCAGTCCGACGATGATGTGACGCGGATATTCCAGCGCCATATCCCTGACGAAATGCGGTTCGTTAACGGCCTTGGTGCCGATAATGACGTATTCCACGCCGGCGTTAAGATAAGCCTGGATGGTTTCTTCATCGCGAATACCGCCGCCTATCTGTATAGGCACATTGGGGTAGGCCTCAACGATGGCATGAATGACTTCGGCATTTCTAGGCTTTCCGGCAAACGCGCCATCCAGGTCGACCAGATGAATTCTTTTTGCGCCAGCGGCAACCCACTTGCCTGCTACGGCGACAGGGTCATCGGAAAAAATCGTATTATCATCCATTCGTCCCTGACGCAAACGAACACATTTTCCCTCTTTTAAATCGATTGCAGGTATTAACAACATAAACAGTGAGTCCTCAATGGCGTGTAATCAGTCAAAAGTAACTAGGCTTGTCCATCCCAATGCAAAAAATTTTTCAGTAGTTGCATACCAACCGCCTGACTTTTTTCGGGGTGAAATTGTACGGCAAAAACATTATCTTGCGCTAAAGCGCAGGTAAATGCATCAGGATATTGCGTAGTCGCCGCCGTCACGGCCGCATCATCAGGTTGAGCATAATAACTATGCACAAAATAAAAACGGCTGTCTTGTGGAATATTGGCCCATAGCGGGTGTTGTTGCGCCTGATGGACTTGATTCCAGCCCATGTGAGGAATTTTGAGGATATTTCCAGCGCTATCTTTTAAAGATTCTGGAAAATGCACGACGTGCCCTGCAAAAACATTTAAACATTCCGTGCCGCCGTTTTCTTCACTATCCGTCAATAAAGCCTGCATGCCTAAGCAAATACCCAGCAAAGGTTTAGTTTTAGCAACTTGCTGGATAACTGCAGACAAACCCGATTGATTGAGCGCCTGCATACAATCCCGTATCGCACCGACTCCGGGAAAAACTACCCGGTCAGCGCGAAGAATCGAATCAGCATCGGAAACACAAACAACATCCACTTCTGGAGCAGCATGCTGCAGGGCTTTTACAATCGAATGCAGATTACCCATTCCGTAATCAATAACAGCAACAGAGGACATAAACTTTATAGAGTGAGTTAGAGACTGCCTTTGGTTGACGGCATCATGCCCGCCATTCTCGGATCAGCCGTGACAGCCATGCGTATTGCACGCCCCATAGCTTTAAAAATAGTTTCGGCAACATGATGGGCATTTGCACCCTTCAAACTATCGATATGTAAAGTGACGCCAGCATGATTAACAAATCCCTGGAAAAACTCACGGAATAGATCAACATCAAAACCGCCGATCATGGCTTTCGGAAATTTAACTTCATAAAACAAACCGGGACGCCCAGAAAAATCAATCACAACCCTGGACAATGCCTCATCCAAAGGCACATAGGCATGCCCGTAACGAAAAATGCCTTTTTTGTCGCCCATTGCCTGGGCAAACGCCTGCCCCAAGGTAATACCAATATCTTCTACCGTGTGATGATCATCAATATGTAAATCGCCTTTGGCCATAATTTCCATATCAATCAACCCATGCCTGGCAACCTGATCGAGCATATGCTCAAGGAAAGGCACGCCGGTTGAAAACGAAGCTTTACCCGATCCATCCAGATTGATTTTGATTTTGATTTGAGTTTCAAGCGTATTTCGCTCTACTTCGGCAGTACGGTGATCCATATTTGCATTATCTGTATTTGGAAACAAACGCATTTTACTATGACACGCAAGATTTTGCAGTGATTGTTATTCATTGCAAATTTGGTAATGTTGCTATTTTTAGAATATAGATGATTGATGAGCGTCAAAATCGCTCCTCGCTAACGCCGATCCAGCATAGACACTACTATAACAGTTACGCCTGCGTAAGCGTAAGCTTACTTTCACTAGGCTTTAACCGACTTTTTTTATTGTTATTTTCTGAGACAATAACTATGTCGCCAAAACAGGAGATGGATTTTAAGGATTTTTCAATAGGATGTTGCCAAGGACCGGACAAGCCTACCAAGCGGGCGATGTTAGCCCCAGAGTACGATGTGCTCTGGGGTTTTTTTATCGGCGATAAAAGTACAGGCTAAAAAGCTCACCGCTTTGACTACAAGGCAGTGATTGCTCTTGGCAATCATTCTGCATCGCCTAAAGCGCCTACTTTTGGTAGTTCCATCCATGGAGGTCAAAGCAGGTAAGGAGTGGAGATTTTAACCTTGTACCTTAAACACTTATCCTTTAGATGCTCTCTTACGCTCGTTTTCAGTTAAAAATTTCTTGCGTAAGCGTATCGATTTTGGCGTGACCTCAACCAACTCGTCTTCAGCAATAAATTCCAGTGCCTGCTCTAAAGTCATTTTCTGAATTCTGGCTAACACCAAACTTTCATCCGTACCTGACGCGCGAACATTGGTTAATTGTTTCGGTTTGCAGGGGTTGACGGTTAAATCATTACTGCGGGAATGTAAGCCCACTAACATGCCTTCATAAACTTCATCGCCATTCACCAACAGCAACTCGCCACGCTCCTGTAACGGATGCAATGAATAAGTGACGGCTTTACCAGCAACCATTGAAATCATTACACCACGCTGACGACTGCCCACTTCGCCTGGTTTCATCGGACCGTAATGGTCAAATACATGGTAAAGCAGACCAGAACCAGAAGTAGCGGTCATAAATTCAGTTTGGAAGCCAATCAAGCCCCGTGACGGCATCATGTATTCCAGACGAATACGCCCTTTGCCATCAGGAACCATATTGGTTAAGTCGCCTTTACGATCACCCAGTTTTTCCATGATAGTACCCTGGTGGATTTCTTCCACTTCAATGGTGACCATTTCAAATGGTTCGCACTTTTTGCCATCAATTTCTTTGATGATAACTTCGGGACGTGACACACCCATTTCAAAGCCTTCGCGGCGCATATTTTCAATTAAAACCGATAAATGCAACTCACCACGACCAGATACTTTAAACTTATCAGGGTCTCCAGTATCTTCAACTTTTAACGCGACGTTATGTTGCAGTTCTTTGTCTAATCTATCGCGTATTTGTCGCGTAGTAACAAATTTACCTTCCCGCCCCGCAAACGGTGAGTTATTGACCTGAAAGGTCATGGTCACAGTAGGCTCATCAACCGTTAACGGGGTCATGGCTTCTACAGCATCGGGATGACAAATGGTGTCGGAAATTTCCAGCTTTTCAATACCCGCAAAAGCAATAATGTCGCCAGCACGCGCTTCCTGAACTTCAACGCGATCCAGGCCGTGAAAACCATAGAGCTGCAACATACGCCCTTTACGTTCAACGCCTTCTCTATTAACGATAACCAATGGCATATTGGGCTTTATGCTGCCGCGCTGAATACGACCGATACCTATGACGCCGGTATAGGTGTTGTAATCCAGACTGGAAACCTGCATCTGGAAAGGGCCGTCCATGTCAACGGGCGGCGGACTGACTTTAGAAACAATTGTTTCAAACAGCGGAGTCATATCGCCGCCAGTGATAGTGTGTTCTAAACCGGCATAGCCATTGATTGCCGATGCAAAAACAATCGGAAAATCCAGTTGTTCATCGGTAGCGCCCAAGCGGTCAAACAAATCAAAGGTTTGATCCACAACCCAATCAGGACGAGCGCCTGGACGGTCAATCTTATTGATAACAACGATAGGTTTTAAACCCAAGGCAAAGGCTTTCTGCGTTACAAAACGGGTTTGCGGCATTGGTCCGTCCACCGCATCAACCAATAGCAATACGGAATCAACCATCGACAATACCCGCTCCACTTCGCCACCAAAATCGGCATGGCCTGGGGTATCAACGATATTGATGTGATAGCCGTTCCAATCCAGCGCGGTATTTTTGGCCAGAATGGTGATACCGCGTTCCTTTTCAATATCATTGGAGTCCATCATCCGCTCAGTTACTTTCGCATGCGCGGCAAACGTGCCTGACTGTTGCAATAATTTATCAACCAAAGTCGTTTTACCATGGTCAACGTGCGCAATAATTGCAATGTTTCTTAATTTTTCGATCACTTTTTAGTTACTCTAATGTTTAAATGAACTGATACACCAGATTACATGAGTGATCTGGTTAAAAAATGCAGGGAGAAGAAAGGACGGCGATATTGCCATCATGACTGCGGTTTAGATTTTGTTGGACGCACCCAGCTTATTTTAATTATATCATATAATTAAATAAATTAGCTCTGCTCCCAAGGCAGGCCATGAAAGCGCCAGCCGCCAAGATTGCCCCGATGATTATGATCATCCAAGGCGCCTTCAAAACCATCAACAATATTTACTAGATGCTTATAACCTGCATCTTCAAGTGCTTTAGCGGCATCCAGCGACCGCTGACCACTGCGGCAAAGCAGTAAAATCGGCGCACTGTTATTAGGTGCGACTTTTTTAACTTCGGCAACAAACTGCGGATTAACCTGCCAATCAGGCGATTCCTTCCAGGGAATATGAATAGCCCCGGGGGGATGCCCAACAAATGAATGCTCAACCTTTGTTCTTACATCCACCAATACCGCATCAGAATTATTTTTTAACAAATCCCAGGCTTGTTGCGGATCTAAATTTTCTATCATCGTGTAACCAATGTGTGTGTTTCTGACCGCCAAAGTGGATCCCTTCCATCGAATCCAGCTATTGCTTGCGGCAACAGCAATTTTTCTTTATAAAACAGCGATCCAGCCGTTATGAGTCCGCTTATTATCGCATCCATTGGGCCACGGTCAAGCAATCGACTGACGACAGCAGCCTAAAAACTGGATTTCGTATAATGAAACAGTCACTGCATACCAACAAAACCGCCATTATTCTGTCCCAGGCAAACTCACCCGATGCCCCAGCCATTCCTGCAAAAAATCCATGAAAACTCTGACCTTGGCTGACAAATATTTTCGATGCGGGTATACCGCATGAACATCCAGAGGCGGCGAGGTGTAATTTTCCAGAACAACCTTCAGCTTGCCCTTTTCAATATCCCTGCCAACAATATAAGTGGGCAACATCACCAATCCCAAACCGTTAATTGCAGCAATCCGAATCGGATCCGCAACATTTGCCTGCATCCGCCCTGAAACTGTTATCCCCGTATAGCCGGCTTCACCCTTAAACAGCCACTTATTCCTCGGGGCGATAGCCCAATTAACCAGGCAGCTGTGATCTTCCAAATCTTCCGGTGTCTGGGGAATACCATATTGCGCAAAATACTCCGGTGATCCACAAACAACCAACGACGAACTGGCCAATTTCCGTGCAAACATGCTGGTATCATCCAAAGCGCCCAAAGAAATAGCAACATCAATCCCTTCATCAATCAAGTCTCCAGGACTGCTCTGTAAAATCATCTCGATGGTTAAATCGGGATGCATCTTCAAAAACTCAGCCACAGCACGCGCAATATGAGTCGCCCCAATCACTGGCGGCGCACTGATTCTTAAAACACCCCTAGGCTCTGTCTGCAAATGCGTTACAGCAGCCTCCATCTCTTCAACATCAACCAACACCTGCTGACATCGTTCCAGGTAGGATGCGCCCACATCTGTCAGACTTAAGCTACGCGTTGTCCGGTTGAATAACCGCGTCCCCAATGTGCCCTCAAGCTGCATAATATGCTTGGTTGCCATCGCTCTGGAAATATCCAGATCACGAGCACCACCCGCAAAGCTTCCGGCCTTTGCCACGCGAACAAACACATTCATGCTGGTTAATTTATCCACTTACATATCTCTGAAAATGATTTCTTAAACAAAAGCGTGATCAAGTTGACAAAAAGCTTGACATTATCAATTATTTCTTAAATAGAAACAATCTATTTATTATATACCACATTGTATCCAATAAATATCTCTGTATAGTGCATATCAACATCCCGACAAAGTAAACTTTGTCGGGTAGCACCTAAACTGCAGAAAGATTTCAAAACACGTTACAGAACATAAACAATGAACGACTTCAACAAAGATATTTTTATTGGCTTAATGTTTGTTGCCGGCACCTGGAGTTTTATTTCCGGTCAATTTATTGTCTCAACTGTGTTATTTGCTGGCGCTGCTATATACAGCAACATAGCTTTGAGAGCTAAGCAGGGCACCTAGGCTCAAATGATTTAACTACCTCCTGGTATCGTACCTACAAGCAGATCCTCCTCATTATATACTGCTTGATTTTTTTGCCTCCCTTTGCTGCAAAGCATTGGGAGGTTTTTTTTGCCTACAGAGATGTAGGCAAGAACCGTGAGTGTGCTTGCCACCTAAAAAATTATACAGATTAAGTAATCAACCCCCCTATAAATCGTCGCGCACAAAAAACCAGCGACTCCTGACCTTAGAATACCGCTGGCGATTTAAAAGGTTTATTGATATTTATTTCTTGTCTTTCTTTGGATCAGCACCTGCGGCATCACTTAATAAAATATCCTGTTTGATTTTTTCGACTGTTTTATCGCCGATGCCGGCCACATTAGTCAAATCTTCTGCTGTTTTGAATTCCCCTTTTTCTTCCCTGTATTTAACTATAGCTTCGGCTTTTTTCATGCCTATTCCAGACAAAGCTTCCGATAGGGTTTTCGCATCTGCCGTATTAACGTTTACAGGTGAGGCAATAGCATTGAATGCGCAAAGGGATAACAAAACAATTAATTTTTTCATATATTTTTCCTTTAAATAATAGTGGATCAATTTATGAATAGCCTTGTTATCGCACCAAACAAAACACTTTTTGACTATTCACACCATAAGTGTAGGGGCTTGGCTTACAGATACAATCCTAACGTCAATCATTATTCTGTTTTTAAGAACTCCATCTCAAAAAACGGATTTTATTCGCTATTTTAAATACTTAACGGCCAATTGTGTAATACTCCAGTCCGCTACGTTTAACCATATTCGGCTCATACATATTACGGCCGTCAAAAATCACTTTATCATGCAACTGTAGACTCAACGCATCAAAATCAGGACTACGGAATTGCTTCCATTCAGTAACAATTACCAAAGCATCGGCTTGTTTTAAGGCGGCCTTAGGCGTGTCGCAATAGCTCAGCCCCTGTTTGTTGCCATACAGTCGCCGCGCCTCTTCCTGCGCCTCTGGATCATAGGCCTGAACCATTGCGCCTGCTTCGATCAAAGCTTCCAGTAACACCCTGCTTGGCGCATCGCGCATGTCATCGGTATTGGGTTTGAAGGCCAATCCCCACAAGGCAAATACCTTGCCTGTCAAAGCACCCTGATAGTGTTTGTTAATCTTTTCAAATAACCGGTTCTTTTGGCGATTATTGACATTCTCGACTGCATTGAGCAATTCCGCATGATAGCCGATTTCTTTTGCCGTTCTTTCCAGCGCCTTTACATCTTTGGGAAAGCAGGAGCCGCCATAGCCACAACCTGGATAAATAAAGCTATAGCCAATACGGCTATCAGAACCTATGCCTTGTCTGACATGCTCAATATCCGCGCCCAAATGCTCGGCAAGATTTGCCAGTTCATTCATAAAACTGATTTTAGTCGCCAGCATGGCATTAGCTGCGTACTTGGTTAATTCAGCAGAACGTATGTCCATAGTAATGACACGCTCAACACTGCGATTAAACGGCGCGTATAGCGCTTTAAGCAGCTCTGCTGTCCTGGGATTATCCGTACCAATGATGATACGATCCGGCTTCATAAAATCATCCAGCGCCGCACCTTCTTTCAGGAACTCGGGATTTGAAACCACATCAAATTCCAGCGCTTTACCGCGGGCTGTTAATATCTGCTGCATGATCGCTTTAACCTTGTCAGCAGTACCTACAGGAACTGTCGATTTGTCAATAACGACTCGGTAATCTTCCATATTTTCGGCAATGCCTTTTGCAACTGCCAATACATACTGCAAATCTGCTGACCCATCTTCATCCGGCGGCGTGCCAACTGCTATGAATTGAAACAAGCCATGATCTACAGCCTCTTTAACATCCGAGGTAAATCTTAATCGACCTGCCGATTGATTTTCTTTTACCATGGCTTCCAACCCCGGCTCATAAATGGGGATGACACCCTGTTGCAGCTTGGCGATTTTAGCTTCATCAATATCCATACAGATAACATCATTGCCAACTTCTGCAAGACATGTGCCTGTGACTAACCCGACATAACCACTGCCAAATACTGTAATTTTCATTTTGCGTTATTTATTAATGTTATTGAAAGATGACGAGGTAGCATGAAAACTGATCAAACTTTTACATTTACAGACATTAGCCTATTATAGCTGCCTAGTTTTACAAATTGCTTACAATCGTTCAATGCAAAAAAACACTGGCTCCAATAAGCAACTTTTTAGCAAATTCTCCGCTCCCGATATTGAGCAGATCGAACGAGCGCTAGCAATTGTGTCGCAAATTCCTGAAGATCCCCACTACTATCGCCCCAAGGGAATTGATGTCGCGACTATTTTAGCCGATTTTAATATTGACCTGAAAACCATCCTGGCGGCAATACTAAGCGATCCCCGCTTAGAGCATTTAGACCCAAAACCCGATATTGAGCGCCAGTTTGGCAAAACTGTCGCTGCACTAGTTAAAGATGTCAACTGGCTGAATAAGATAAACGTTTATACGCCCGAAATGACTAGCCAGCCAAATCAGGCAGAAACGCTGCGCCGCATGCTGCTGTCCATGACGCAGGATGTACGCGCCGTCTTGATAAAACTGGCTTATCGCGTCCAGCGCTTGCGTAATCTGCCGAAAGAATCCTATGAGGTGCGGCACTTCATTTCACGGGAAACGCTGGATATTTATGCGCCAATTGCCAACCGCCTTGGCATACACCAACTAAAGTGGGAACTGGAAGACATGGCATTCCGCTATCTGGAGCCGCAAATTTACCGCCGTGTTGCCAAATCCCTGTCCGATAGCCGAGAACAGCGGGAAAACTGCATTGACAATTTTATTGCCCTGTTGCAAAAAACACTCGCCGAAGAAAACATTAATGCTCAGATTTATGGCCGCCCCAAGCATATCTACAGCATCTGGAAAAAGATGCAGCGCAAACAGCTGAGCATAGAAGAGCTTTATGACCTGTTGGCGGTACGCGTTATTGTCGATAACCTGTCCAACTGCTACACCGTTTTAGGTATTGTTCACAGCCTGTGGCAAACCATTCCTAAAGAATTTGATGATTATATCGCCAATCCCAAGGAAAACGGCTACCAGTCACTGCATACGGTCATCCTGGATCCACAAGGCAACCGTATCGAAGTGCAAATCCGCACCCGCGATATGCACGATTTTGCCGAACTCGGAGTTGCCGCACACTGGTCTTACAAGGAAGGCGGAAGACAAAATGCCGCCATAGAAAGAAGCATTGCATCCCTGCGCAAGCTGCTGGAAGAAAAAGGTAACGACGACTCACTTGTCGAAGACCTCCGTAGTGAATTATTTTTCGATCGCGTCTATGTTTTAACGCCTGCCGGTAAACTGATTGAACTAATTAAAGGCGCAACCCCCCTGGATTTCGCTTACGCCATTCATACCGAAATAGGTCACCGTTGCCGGGGCGCCAAAGTCAACGGTCGCATTATGCCGCTGACTTATGCCTTAAAATCCGGCGAACAGGTGGAAATCTTAACGGTAAAGGACGGCGGACCCAATCACAACTGGATTGATCCTAATCTGGGCTATCTAAAATCGTCGTCTGCCATCAGCAAAGTCAAAAGCTGGTTTAAAAATCAGCAACAAGCCCAGAATATCGCGTTGGGTAAAACCATTCTGGATAAAGAAACCCAAAGATTAGGTCTAAAAATCGTCAATTTAAACGAGTTAGCCAAACATTTTAAATGCGCAGACAACAATCATTTGTTCGAAGCCATAGGCCGCAGTGATATTAATATCCGCCAGCTTGCGGCATTTTTCAAGATACCTGAACTGGAAGCTCCAACAGCAAAAACCAGGCCGAAAAAACCCTTAGCTAAATCTGTTGTCTGTGTGGACGGCATTGATAATGTCCTCACCAGCCTTGCTCACTGCTGCACTCCGGTTCAGGGTGATGATATTGTTGGCTATATTTCCCACAACAAAGGCATTACCGTCCATCGCCAAGACTGTGAAAACATCTTGCACCTGAGTCCTGAAAAACAGGATCATCTTATTTCAGTGAGCTGGGGCACACAAAAATCAAACTTTGCAGTGCCGATTGTTATCGAAGCATCAAGCGCTAAAAATTTGCTCAATAACGTCAGCCAGATTTTAGCCCAAGCCAAAATTCATATTTCCGATGCGTCACTGAGTACCCATCCCGATTTTTCAGCGATTCTTAATTTGACCATTCAAATTGAAAATACCAGTCAATTAAGTCAGGTTCTTAGTAAAATAAACTGCTTGCCTAATATCATTGATGTTAAGCGTAAAGTATGAAAAGACACCCTGTTTGTAGAGACACTGCAATGCAATCTATTTACTTTTAACCTTACACCTACTCCTATGTCCCAACAAACGCAACAACGCCTGATTCTGGTTGACGGCTCATCTTTTTTATTCCGTGCTTACCATGCCATTCCACCGCTAACCAACGCGAATGGCGATCCTACCAATGCTGTTTACGGCGTAAGCAATATGTTGCGCAAACTGATCGCCGACTACCACAGCGACTACATCACAGTTGTCTTCGATGCATCAGGCAAAACCTTTCGCAATGATCTTTATGATCAGTACAAAGCCCATCGGCCGCCCATGCCCGACGATTTGCGCGTACAAATTGAGCCCTTGCATAATCTGATTCGCGCCATGGGTTTGCCTTTGATTATCGAACCCGGCGTGGAAGCCGATGATGTCCTGGGAGTGCTGGCCCAGCACGCCGAACAACAAGGCTATGACGTTATTATTTCCACCGGTGACAAGGATATGGCGCAATTGGTCACCGAGCACATTATTCTGGAAAACACCATGTCTAATACCCGCATGGATATTCAGGGTGTTATCGACAAATTCGGCGTCAGGCCGGATCAGATCATTGATTATCTGGCCTTGATAGGCGACACCGTCGACAACATTCCCGGCGTACCCAAAGTCGGCCCCAAAACGGCGGCAAAATGGCTTGAGCAGTATGAAACCTTAGAAAACCTGATCGCCCACGCTAATGAAATCACCGGCAAAATTGGTGAAAACCTGCGCGCCAGTCTGGACCAACTGCCTTTGTCCAAACAGCTCACCACCATTAAATGTGACCTTGATTTGCCCTACGACATGGAAGACCTGAAACAGCGTCCCATGGACAAGGCGGAGCTGAGAAATTTATTGGCTGACCTGGGCTTTTCGTCCTGGCTGAAAACGCTGGATACGCCTCCGACCACGTCCCGACAGCCCCTGCTGAAGTTGTACAGACCGAAGACAAAGCCCTCCAACATTGACTCCAGTTACGAAACCCTATTAACCCAGCAGCAATTTGATGCGTGGTTTGAACAACTTAATAAGGCAGAACTGTTTGCCTTTGATACCGAAACCACCAGCCTGGATTACAGCAAGGCACAGATAGTCGGGGTATCCTTTGCGGTAACCCCGGGTAAAGCCGCCTATGTGCCTTTAGCCCATGACTATCCCGGCGTACCGCAGCAGCTGGACCGTTCTGAGATACTGGAAAAACTGCGCCCTCTGCTCGAAAATCCGCACAAGCATAAGCTCGGGCAAAACCTGAAATACGATATGCATGTGCTAGCCAATCACGGCATAGCACTGCAAGGCATTGCTCATGACACCATGCTCGAGTCCTATGTGTTAAACAGCACCGCGACCAAACACAATATGGATGACCTGGCCAAAGAATATCTGGGCGTTGAGACCATTCATTACGAAGACGTGGCCGGTAAAGGCGCAAAACAGATAGGCTTTCAGGAAGTGTCGATAGAACAAGCCGCACCTTACGCGGCGGAAGATGCCGACATTACCTTGCGACTGCATCAGGTGCTGAATGCAAAACTGGCACAGCATCCAAAACTGCTTGAGTTATATACAGAAATGGAAGTGCCGCTAATCAGCGTGCTGGCCCGCATTGAAAACAACGGCGTGCTAATCGACACCGCCATGCTCTCGCAGCAAAGCCTTGAGCTTTCCAGCCAGATTATCTCCCTTGAACAACACGCCCACGACCTGGCCGGACAGACCTTTAACCTGGGTTCGCCCAAGCAGATCCAGGACATCCTGTACGACCAGCAAAAACTGCCCGTTTTAAAGAAAACGCCCAAAGGCCAGCCATCAACGGAAGAATCGGTGCTGCAGGAATTGGCCCTCGACTATCCCCTGCCCAAGCTGATTCTGGAGTACCGCAGCTTAAGCAAACTGAAATCGACCTATACCGACAAGCTGCCGCAGCAGGTTGACGGACAAACAGGCCGGATTCATACCTCGTATCATCAGGCGGTGGCCGCAACCGGCAGACTGTCTTCATCCGACCCCAACCTGCAAAACATCCCCATCCGCAGCGAAGAAGGGCGCAAAATCCGGCAGGCGTTTATTGCTCCCGAAGGCAAAAAAATAGTCGCCGCCGATTATTCGCAAATTGAATTGCGCATCATGGCGCATTTATCGGCAGATGCAGGTCTGTTAAAAGCCTTTACCGAAGGGCAGGACGTACACCGGGCCACAGCGGCCGAAGTGTTTGGCGTTGCCCCCGACCAGGTCACCACGGATTTGCGCCGCTCTGCCAAAGCCATCAATTTCGGCCTGATTTACGGCATGTCATCCTTTGGTCTGGCTCAGCAGCTGGGCTTGTCGCGCAGCCAGGCGCAATCCTATATTGACTTGTATTTTGCCCGTTACCCGGGCGTCAAAAACTATATGGACAGTATCAGGGAGCAAGCCCGAGAGCAGGGTTATGTTGAAACCTTATTCGGCAGGCGGCTCTATTTGCCGGAGATCAAATCTCGCAACGCGGCACGCCGCCAGTACGCCGAACGCACCGCCATCAATGCACCCATGCAGGGCACTGCCGCTGACATCATTAAACGCGCCATGATTGCCGCCGACCAGTGGCTGTATAAAGAAATCCCAGATGCCAAAATGATCATGCAGGTACACGACGAACTGGTGTTTGAGGTTGCACAAGACCAGGTAGACGACTGTGCGGCGAATATCAGAACCATCATGTGTTCAGCTGCCCAGCTTAATGTGCCGCTGATTGTTGATATAGGTATAGGCAATAATTGGGATGAAGCACACTAGAAATTTACGTACTTCATCAATAAAACCGGATAATTTTCCCTGCTATGCTTTCACTAAGGAGCGTTAGCACGACTGCATGGATGCAGGAGGTAGAGTAACGCAGGAGCAGTTGCCGAGGAGCGCAAGCTTCGCCTAAAGCGCCTACTGTTGGTGATCCTGATCAACAGGGTTAAACAATTTATCCAACGCTTGATGCACCTCATCAATACCGGTTTTTTTCAAGGACGAAAACAACTGTATGGTCAGAGGAAAATTAATATCCCTAAGTTCCTTTTGCACCTGCAATAGAGTGTTTTTAGCCGCTCCGTAATTCAGTTTGTCCGCCTTTGTTAACAATATATGCAATGGCAAGCCTGTATGCTCACACCATTCGACCATTTGCCAGTCGAATTCAGTAAGCGGATGCCGCACGTCCATAACCAGAATGATTCCGCATAATGACTTGCGACTGGTTAAATAAGTTTCCATCAACTCATGCCATTTTTTCTTCACGGCTAAAGGCACTTTTGCGTAACCATAACCCGGCAAATCGACAAAGCGATGCCGCTCATTGATTTCAAAGAAATTGAGCATTTGGGTTCTACCCGGCGTTTTACTGATCCGGGCCAATGCGTTTTGCCGAGTTAAGGTATTAATCGCACTCGACTTACCCGCATTTGATCGCCCTGCAAACGCCACTTCCATGCCCTGATCGGGCGGCGTATTACTGAGGTGCGGCGAACTGTTAATAAATTTTGCTTGATGATAAACTGGATTCATCGTTGTCTCGCTTAGAGTTACTAATTAGAGTAGAATTTGGCTACGATTAGCAGCCTGTCTATGTTACATAGGCTACCACAAATGATTACGTTATTCCGAAGGGGAACCTGATGAAGAAAAAATTGCTGGCAGTTTCAATTTCTCTGGCATTAACCAGCGCTTCAAGTATTTTACATGCAGAAGGCAATATTGCCGCAGGGAAAGAAAAAGCTGCGTCATGCGCCAGTTGTCACGGGGAAAACGGTAACAGCATGGTATCAACATTCCCCAAACTTGCACAGCAACATTCTTCCTATCTGCAGAAACAGTTACACGCTTTTAAAGACGGCACCCGCAATGATCCTATGATGTCAGCCATGGCACTGGCTTTAACTGATGAGGATATGGTTGATATTTCCGCTTACTATGCAGCACAAAAGATTTCGGAAAACACACTGCCTGTCATGGACTCTGCTAACGAAGACAAAGAGCCAGCAGCAGAAAAAACAACTGGCAGCAAAGATACCATGTCGGACATAATTGCTCAGGGCAGTGACCTGTACCGCAACGGCGATCTATCCAGTGAAGTCTCCGCCTGTATCGCCTGTCATGGTTCTTCCGGCGAAGGCAATAAACCGGCCTCATTTCCGGCATTAAAATCACAACATGCCGATTATCTGATAAAAACGCTCAATGACTTTAAATCCGGAGCACGCAGCAATAACCCGGAAAACATGATGCACATGATTGCTAAAAAAATGACTGCTGAAGAAATAAAAGCCGTTTCTTATCGTATTTCGATGATGAAATAATTTACGACCTTGCCTTGACATTCTTTACATTTTTATCTGAACTACACATTTACGGAGAACTTTAACCATGCTTAAAAAAATCACTCAAACCGGTTTGTTAATCTTTTTATTTTCCTGTTCAGCCTTATTAAAAGCAGAGCCAGTTGGTTATGAAACACTTTCACCGGCACAGCCTACACATAACCCGGATAAAATCGAAGTTATTGAATTCTTCTGGTACGGCTGCCCTCATTGCTATAGCTTTGAACCTTTACTGGAAAAATGGGTAAAAAGTCTGCCGCCTAAAAATGTTGAATTTATTCGCCAACCTGCTGCATTCAGTGATCTCTGGGGCAAACATGCCAAAGCCTATTACACTGCCGAAGCATTGGGTGTTGTTGATAAAGTTCATGCTGATTTTTTCGATGCCATACAAAACAAAAAAGAAGCCCTTGATACTGAAGAAGCGTTAGCTAAGTTCTTTGCTGCTCATGGCGTTAATGAAACCGAATTCCATGAAGCCTACAATTCCTTTCTGGTCGATGCCAAAATGCGCCAGGCACCGCACATGGCTAACTCGCTACGGTATAACAGGTGTTCCTGCCATCATTATTAATGGTAAGTACAAAACCAATGGTCAAATTAGCCGGATCTCATGAAAAAATGATTGAAGTTATGAATCATCTGATTAAACAGGAAAGTAATGCAAAATAATACTTTGGGGCAATCCGCAGATTGCCCCCTTTCCATCTATTGACATGGCGCATCATGGGATTTTTTAGCAAGTCTACTGACAAAAATAAATAGAGAGAAAAATATTTAAAACTGCTTGATGAACATGATCAAGCAGAGAGCGCTTACAAGAAACAAGGACGTTGATCATTTCAAAAAAATCAATGATCGCTATGGACATAAAACCGGTGATGAAGTGCTGCTGTTAATCGCCAGGCAATTATCGGAACAAACCCGCGCGATCGATTTCATTTCCCGCTTTGGCGGTGAAGAATTCACCATGTTATTACCAAACACTCATGCACAATCGGCTTTGATAGTGGCCAATCAGTTGCGACAAGCCATTGAGAAAACGGGCTTTAATGCCAGCGGAGTTCCGTTGCCATTACCATTTCCTGCGGCATTACTGAGTTTATTGAAGGCGATACTGATGAGACTGCATTTGATCGTGCAGACAGACCGCGCTCTTTATCAGGCTAAAGAAAAGGGTCGCGACCAATGTTGTATAAGCTAGTTACCACATCAAGTCATCAGGTACTTGATAAGCAGCATAAGCATCTTCTACATCGCCTGCCGCCTTATTCTGCTCATTAAAAACAATCACACTGGCTTCATCACGTGCTTTTATTTTTTCTGCCACTTCTGCTGATACCACTTCATATTGTTGCCCCAGCTTTACAATAGCCAACCGTCCCTGAGCAATCTGTTCACGCATAGCCTCTGAAACATACAGCCTTTTAACCTTATTATTATCGGTAAAATTATAAGCCAGGCCTTCATCATCCCTGGGCAGCCGGTTCAATTCAATCAATTGCTTAACTTGCGCGGCTATCTGCTTTTGATCTTCCTGTTGCTTGCGCAACAGATTCAACTCTCTATCCCTTTCGATTTTTTCGGCCTGGGCTTTTTGAGCCAACTCCTTCGCCTCATCGACTACCTCTATATTATTCTTGCGCTGCTGCTGAGTTTGTTTACGCTTGTCGGACTTGGCACTTTTAGCTTGAGCAGCGCTTACCAAACCCGATTTTAATAACTGTTCCTGCAACGATAATTTTTTTGAACTCATGATGGATCTATTCTGAATTTGTACGATGGACTTTATTATATCTTTATCCTTCGCCAAATGTAGGGGTTGATCATCACCCTATAGTGCTTTAGGACGTGCAAGCCACCCGAGCAGAAGGCTGGGCGGCATTGCAACAATGCTAAATTAGTCGTGATACGCAGTTTCACCATGCTCGGAAACGTCGAGACCAACCCGTTCGACTTCTTCGCTAACCCGAAGTCCAATCAGTATATCCACAATCTTGTAGGCGATAAAAGACACCGTCCCGGACCAGACGATGACTATAGCGACACCCCAGGCTTGACTCATGACTTGACCGGACATGCTATATTCAGCCACTCCGTTGGCAACATAGTCCCAAACGCCGGTGCCTCCGAGCGATGGACTTGCAACAATACCGGTACCCAGCGCACCAATAATTCCGCCAATACCGTGGACACCGAAAACATCCAGTGAGTCGTCATAACCCAGCGCACTTTTCAGGCTGGTTACTGCCCAGAAACAAACGGCGCCAGCGACTAACCCTAATAAAATAGCGCCCATAGGACCCGACCAGCCACAGGCAGGGGTAATGGCCACAAGACCTGCAACGGCGCCGGAAGCTCCGCCCAACATGCTCGGTTTACCACGCAGCATCCATTCGGCGCCCACCCATGCGAGGGTGGCGGCAGCGCTGGCCAATAAGGTATTTACGAAAACCAACGCAGCAAGGCCATTGGCTTCCAGATTGGAACCGACGTTAAAACCAAACCAGCCTACCCACAATAAAGACGTGCCAATCATGGTCATGGTGACGCTATGCGGTGCAAGGGATTCCTTTCTGTAACCGATACGCTTGCCAACCATCAAGCAACCTACCAAGCCGGCAATACCGGCGTTAATGTGCACAACCGTGCCGCCGGCAAAATCCAGCGCACCTTTTTGGAACAAAAATCCCGCCGTAGCGCCAGCCGCTTCAGCCGCATTGGCATCAGTATAGGCATCAGGACCGGCCCAATACCAAACCATATGCGCCATCGGCAGGTAGGAAAAGGTAAACCAAAGGAACATAAACAACAATACCGCTGAAAACTTAACCCGTTCGGCAAATGCGCCGATAATCAGCGCCGGCGTAATGGCGGCGAAAGTCAGCTGGAATGCGACATAAATATACTCAGGGACGTAAACACCCTTGCTGAAAGTGGCTGCAAGTGAATCCGGTGTTATGCCGTTAAGGAACATCTTGCTAAATCCGCCAAAGAAGGCATTACCCTCGGTAAACGCGATACTGTAACCGTAAATCGCCCACAATATGGCCATCATCGAGAAAATCACAAACACTTGCATCAGCACGGACAGCATGTTTTTGGCGCGCACCATGCCGCCATAGAACAATGCCAATCCGGGTATGACCATCAGGATGACCAGCACGGTCGCGACGATCATCCACGCGGTATCGCCTTTATTGGCCGCGGGTGTCGCTATCGCTGCCGAAGCAGTTGCTACCTCCACCGTGGCTGCTGCCGGATTTGCCAGCGCTGTAGTTTCCACAGCAGACTCCGCAAAAGAAAATCCCGCAAAACTCAGCAAAGAAAACAGCATGAAGGTACTTAAAAGATATTTCATATTTCCTCCTTAATATTAAAGTGCTTCTTCGCCAGTTTCTCCGGTACGAATCCGGACAACCTGCTCTAAATTGGTTACAAAAATTTTACCGTCGCCTATTTTGCCGGTATTGGCGGCTTTGCTAATGGCCTCTACAGCCTGGTCAACCATACGTTCAGCCACAGCCACTTCAATCTTGGCTTTAGGTAAAAAATCAACCACATACTCAGCGCCTCGATAAAGCTCGGTATGCCCTTTTTGACGACCAAAACCTTTTACTTCGGTGACAGTTACACCGGAAACCCCTATATCTGAGAGCGCCTCACGGACATCATCCAGCTTAAAGGGTTTAACAATAGCAGTTATCAGTTTCATACAATGCCTCTTGTCTTAAATTAGCAGTTCAAAATCATTCAATGCGTTCACGCTTACATCTGTCTGTGCAACAATGTAATGAGTAATTTTATTTTCATATATTTTCTCCACCGTTTTTGGCTGAATTAGAAGTTGATCGAAAAATCGGTAGAGAACAGGAATTGATCCTGCTTGGCATTACCGAAGGGCCGGTACTGACCGCCAGTGGCAGCAACCGTCCCATCCGCCCAGTCATAACGAACGTTCGGGCGCACATTCAGCCACTTCATTGGCTTCCAGTTCAAACCCGCAGTGACGGCGTAATAACTGGCAGCATTACAGGTACTGTTGTTAGCCTGGCCGCCAATGGCGTAACTGTTTCCTGAGCCGTCGGTAGCGGCAGCTACACGACCCGGAGAACAGACCCTAAAACCGTTTTGATCGCGAAACCATTCACCACGAATACCCGCCGTCAGATCATCCTTAATGTCGTAGGTCAAATGAGTATTGATGCCATACCATTCGGCATCTGTAGATGCGCCGCCCAGTAAAACGCCATTGGCGTAACCATGATCATGCTGTAAAACCAGATGGGTTTTATCAGTGATATTATGCTTGAGCACCATGCTGTACAGGCCCCAGGACTGACTGCTGTGTTCTGATGTACCGCCATAGGTGCCGCTGATATTGGCTGAAGTATTCTTGTCATCGCTGGTCCAGGTAGTACCGGCTAAGCCGCCCCAGTTACCTAATTGCTTGTCCCAGCCACCATCCCAACCACCAGTCGCGCTACCAGTGGTTACGCCACCCATGACTGCCCAGTTTTTATCAACCGTATAATTCCCCATCACGCCGGTATGGGTGAACGGTTCGCCATACTGCATGGTGTATGCATGGCTATAGAAAAAATTGTCAGGGGCTGGAACCGTCTCATAACCGATCGGCGTATAAAAGTGGCCGGCCTTGATATTCAAACCGTTACCGATCGGCGCATAAGCCTCGGCATAGGCTTGGGGTAGTGCAATATCGTAAAAGCGGTTGCTGTCGCTGCCGAGCAGATTGAGATCCCAGTGACTCCGATTCATGGGCTGCCCAGTATTCACATCAAATGCGGGAACGCCGTAAGCCTGGGTAAAAATGGCGTCCGTACCAAACATGGCATCGACACGTCCGCCGAAATCCCACGCATCGCCTTCTGCTACCACGGCACGTTGTGCGAATAGGTTCAATTGATTCAACTGGAATTCACCGGAACGGTCACCGAAGGTGACCGGACCATTGAAATTATTGTCAGGGCTTGCTGCATTGTAAGTAATGCCGGCATTAGCCCAGCCACCGACTACTACACCGTTATCTTTTAACGGCTTGGTTTCGTTAATATCAAAATCCGTAAGCGACTGGATCATACCTGAACCAGCATAAGCATTAGTTCCGCTAACGGTGATTGATAAAAGGCTACTCGCCGCAGCGAAAATTATTTTATTCTTACGATTTTGTATTCTTTTCATTTTGGTACTCCCTTAAACTTAAGGATTTGGATAAAATCACAAAAAATACCAAGCAGGTATCGTGCCATAAAAAATATCAATAAAAACAATAGCCTGTCATTTCAAATTACTTTTATATCTTCTCTTTGCATTATTACGGTGCAAGAGTTACAGTTTTTGATTCAATTTTGTGCGTTATGAGTATCCCTTGTTTGCGGACCATGAGAAATTCGTACAATTACCTACCTACAAACGCCGGTTTCGATCATTCACAGAGAAACCGTCAAGGATGTAAATTCATTTTGCTGAAAATATTGGACGCTGCCAGATAGAAATAATTGAGTGGCGACTGAAGACTTGCCGTAATGAAAGACTTCAGAA
>CAVZRB010000020.1:0-94716 GCA_963777585.1 uncultured Gammaproteobacteria bacterium
GGGGGCGACGCCAAGCGGCGAGACCCAGCAAAAGGTTTTCTGGGATCTGCTAAGCCAATTGTTGAGGCCCTTACGATTTCTGCAGATGAAAAAAACCGGCTCCTGAAATCGGGTGCCATTGATTTCCTCGGTGGTGTGTCTGGGGACGTAATGCACTTTTATCTTGACGGTGGCACATTTTATACGGCTTCTTCCAACAAGCGACTGCGAATGCGCAGGCACTTTATTCCTTTTAACATCTTCAGACACCAGCATCTCAGATAGCGTCCGGGAGTTAAAATAGGAAGAGAACGGCCTCCACGATCTCAAAACCCGTGTAAAAAAGATTGTAGACCGGAACCCCCTAATTTTTGAAAACCAATATTGGGTCGCTTCAATAATGATGAAAACAAAGTTTGGTAAGCCCAGATGTAACGACTTGCAATTAGCCACTCATGCTGTCTTAAATTGACTGGAAAATCGACACTAACGGTGTAAAAATTGGAAGCTTTTTACACTGCAAATGCGCCGGTTACGGCTAACGTTATCACTATTTAAAATAAAATCACGTTATTTCTCAGCGTTCGCAAAGGGTCTAGGTTGTGTAAAAACGCATGCCAGACTCATTTTGACGTAAAGCTGTGACAAATCCAACCAGAGTAAAAGGAGATAAATCTTATGTTCCCAATTGGTGATGATAATACCTCTCGCAGGACTGTTCCGCTGGTCACGTATGCCTTGATCGCTCTGAACGTCCTGTTCTTCTTTGTAGAGTTGAGTGGCGGTGACGCTTTTATTGGGAAGTGGGCTTTCGTTCCCAGCCGCTTCCTTGCCAATCCCGCTCGGTGATTTTCTGACGCTCTTCACTTCCATGTTCATGCATGCCGGGTGGCTTCACCTGGGAGGCAACATGCTTTATTTATGGATCTTCGGCGACAATGTGGAAGACCGTTTTGGGCATGTCAAGTTCACAATCTTCTACCTGCTCTGCGGGCTTGGAGCAACTTTCGCACAATTGGCGTTTAGCCTCGGATCAAACGTGCCGAATTTGGGCGCATCCGGGGCGATTGCAGGGGTACTGGGTGCTTACATTTTGACTGTTCCCAAAGCAGACGGTCAGAGTATTGCAAGGCCAACGAGTGATTCAAGTGCCCGCGTTGATGGTCATTGGGATGTGGGTCTTGCTGCAGTTTTTTAGCGGCATCGGTTCCATTGCCAACACAACCCAGACGGGCGGCGTGGCTTATATGGCGCACATCGGTGGATTTCTTGCGGGGTTTGTGTTGACCTTTTTGTTACGTGGGAGTCGCGGGGCCTAGGCGACGGACTGAATCGCTACGATGGTAAAACAACGTTAACGATCGAGAATGCTGTGGGGAACCTTCCGTTTTATTTATCCGTATTATCTGCGCAATCCGCAATCCTTTGTTCATTGGTCTTGGCGGGCATGGGGCCGGAGGCAAATCACCCAACCAAGCACTGCAGCTAACCGCTGTCCCAGTATGTGATGTCTTTTCTTCCAGATATATGGTTTCTGATTATCCAACATCACTGCTGCTGAGGGGCGGCGGTGGCTGAGTTTGGCGTTATCGTATTATAAATAATTATTGCACCGTCTCACCATCCGCAATGGGTCAAAAACAGCCAGTCAATGTCTGGTTCAGTTAGGGTTATTTTTTAAAATTGTCAGGTCAAAACTGAACTATTACACATTATCACATCGGTTTTAACGCTCAACCCTTGGGTAAACCATGGGGTTCTATGACTTCGCTTGCGGTGTACTCATTCTATTTAATCCATCCTCCATGAAGTTACAACAGTACGTTTATTTTTTAGTCGCCAAAGCCAAGGAAGATGAGTAGTTGATAACCCGGCGATTGAGGGTGGCGTGATCCACTTTAACGCATCTTTTTTCCAGAATTTCTTCAAGGTCTCAACAGGAAACGGCTACCGGATATAGAAAAAACGGCGTGGAGAATAATAGTTTTTGGAAAGTGAGCGCCTTTAAAACTGATCATCGGTCATTCAATTCTAGAAAAATGAATGATCTCTCGGTTTTACAAATTTTGCGACAGAACCCGAGAAAACTCGCCAGACTGGAAATGAATGAGTTTACCCTGTTCTTTTGCCAATAAAGAGTTTAGCATCGGCAGCGTAACCAGTGAGTTAGGCTTTTTTATAAGCAGCCGTCAATATACGGTCGTGCGATGATGGATTTCGATTCCCTCATTCGAGACTATTTAAAAGCGGGTGCTCGATTTATACCGGATGCAGTAAATTAGATTTTAAATATTTTATTTTGTTATTTTTAATTCGGTCGGGATTTGGCGGCTTAAAACATTTTTGAACTAACGGTATATAAAGATTGGCCGAATGTATTGAACCGACCTTTAAGGAGCTTGTCATGAAAAGTTTAAACCGGATGAAAATCGCGCCATTGTTGATTTCTATTGTTTCTGTCGGCTGCGGCGGGAACGTTCTCGGTACCGTCGATACCGGTTTGACTACCGGCAAGTCAAGCCAGTTTGACCAATATTCTGGTTAGTCAATTAGGGGTGACTCAGCAACAAGCGCTCGGGGGAGCCGGGGCAATATTCCAAGCCGCTAAAGCCAATATGGCGCTCAGCCTTCACAAGCTTGTCTCAATCCATTCCCGGCATGTCCCAAATGCTGGCTGCAGCTCCACAAGTCAGCCAACCTTTATCCGGAGCAACTTCAATGCTGGGAAGTGTGGGCAGTACTGTCAATACTATGGCGTCGCTGGCCTCCTCGTTCCAGCAGTTGAACCTGTCTCCGAACATGGTTAACCAGTTTATTCCGGTGGTCGTTGATTACGTTAGAAATACGAATGGACAGATGACAGCGAATCTACTTCAATCGGCATTGACGGCGCCTTGAGCAGGGGAGGGGCTGGATCATCCAAACCGAAAGCGCAAAATCGGAGGTAGGCATGTTGCCTAGGTTGAGTTGCAAGCTTTCAGTAACTCAACATCCAGGAAATAACAGGTGTCAGAGTAAACTTATATCATTTTTTCCACTTCAAATAGCTCACTTCCTGGCGTTTTACTTTTGTATAGTGAATTCGGGTTCTGTCGCAAAATTTGTAAACCCGGGAGATTATTCATTTTTTAAGAACTGAATGACTGATGATCAGTTCTAAAGGCGCTCGCTTTCCAATTCTTCACCTCATAAAGGATTAACCTACTTATCACCAAGAATAGAATTACATTTTTGACAACTTCTTAAATCTTCATCAAACTGTTTATCCGTATCCAATCCACCACTATTCACTGGAGTAACCTTTATGTCACTGACCATGTACCAAGCATCTATCCCTGTTTTTGTGCGTATGTTAGGGAATTTATCCGCGATACTCGATAAAGCTGCCGCCCATGCCGAAGCGAAGAAAATCGATCCCGCTATTTTTGTCAACGCGCGTCTGGCGCCGGATATGTTTCCGCTTAGCCGCCAAGTACAAATTGCGACTGATATGGTCAAAGGTTGCGCTGCCCGCCTGGCAGGCATCGAAGTACCCAGTTATGAAGATAACGAAACCACTTTTGCCGAGTTGCAAGCGCGTATCGCCAAGACTAAAGCCTTTTTACAAAGCGTAAGCGCGTCGCAAATCGACGGCAGTGAAGATCGCAAAATCACACTGAAATTTGGCAGCAGAGAACTCAATTTTTTAGGTCAAGCTTACTTGCTTGATTTTGTGCTGCCCAATTTCCATTTTCATCTCACCACCACTTACGCCATACTGCGGCATAATGGCGTAGAAGTAGGGAAAAAGGATTACACAGGCGATTACTAATCAGCGCTCTATAGTGCCTTAGACAATTCGTGGCGAGCAAAGGAGTACTGGGATTCGTCATATGCTGAAATTTATCAAGGTGTCATTGCTGGTATTGACGCTTATAGGCGCCACTGTCTGGGCTGTGTTGGCCGTTTATTTCGGTGATTCCCATAGCAGCATTGTTCAAACGTCTGTCGCGGCGGTATTCGGCTTGTTTGGTCTGGTAACGTTGGTCAGTTTAGGCTTTGCCCGTTGGCGCAAGCGCTTATTAGTAGCCTATTCAATTCTGTTTGTTGCGATTCTGAGCTGGTGGTTGTTTGCTATTAAGCCATCAAATGAACGGCAATGGCAACCTGATGTCGCCAAACTGCCTTACGCCACTTTCGATGGCGACATTGTCACGGTACACAATATCCGCAATTTTGATTACCGGAGTGAATTTGATTTTCAGCCCGCTTATTACACCAAAACCTATGACTTAAACAAACTTGAGGGTGTCGATCTGATTGCCGTTTATTGGATGGGCCCCGCCATTGCGCATACGATTCTGAGTTTTAATTTCGGCGATAAGGATTCATCTGGCTGTTTCGATAGAAGCGCGCAAAGAGCTGAGTGAAGGCTATTCGACGATCAAAGGTTTTTTCCGGCAGTATGAACTGATTTACATCGTGGCGGATGAGCGCGATGTGATTCGTTTGCGCACCAACTACCGAAAGAATCCTCCGGAAGAGGTTTATCTTTACCGGTTACAAGGCCCGCTAAAGAAAATGTTCGTCGCTTGTTTCTGGAGTACACTGAAAAAGATAAATGAATTGAACGAAAAACCGGCGTTTTACAATACTTTGCTGGATAATTGCACCACGGCTATCTGGTTTAATACGCGGATCAATCCGCGGACATCTGCCGTTTTCCTGGAAAATTCTGTTGAGCGGTTATTTGCCGGAATATCTTTATGAATCCAATCGGCTTGATACTGCGAATTACCTTTTTCCGAATTGCAGCAGCAAGCCCATATCAATAGCCGGGCTCAGGCTGCCGATCAGTCGCCTGATTTTTCAACAGCGTATTCGGGCGGCTATTGAGAAACCCAAGTAACTAAGTGGCTTCTTTGATTTAAACCTGACGTTAAGCACGCCTAATCTTTTAAACAAACTCGAAATAACAAAACCATGAATAATCTTTCTAAATGTTTCGCTATAAAAGCCGGATGGCTGTTTTCATCTCTTTCAATCGCCATGCTTTTATCCGGTTGCACCAGTATCGGTAAAGGCATTGCCGAAGCCGTTCTGGAAAAATCCGAAAGCGAAGATACCCGAGTGTGCCAGGTTTGGGGCAAGCCTTTTGCCGGCATTGATGCCGATCTTGGCCAAAAGCAAAGGCAAAACCAAGGTGCTGTTTGTTCATGGCGTTGGCGATCACATTCCGGGCTATACCACCGAATTTCTGGAAAAATTGGCCAAGCAGTTAAACTTGAACGTTCGTTCGGAAGGTCAGAAAAATATTCAACTGAGTGCCCCTTTGTTTCCTGGCAAGAAGCTTGGCAATTTGCGGGTAACTCACCTGCTCAATGAGGAAAACGGCAAAGAGCTTACTTTTTATGAGCTCACCTGGTCGGAAATTACCCGTGAAGAAAAAGCGTTGCTGGACTTCGATAATTCCGGAGAATACGAATTCCGGCGGGCCCAGATCAATAGCATGCTGAAAAAATTCAGCAATGATACCGGCCCTGATCCAATTATTTATCTCGGGAAAAGCAGAGAGGCGATTCTGGCGGCCTACGGGCAGTCATTCTGCTGGATGGCTAGCCGGCGATTGGGAAGATCTTCCCGAAAGCGGGGAACATGTTTGCTGGGGCTTGAATGATTCCGCAATCGACCATATCGCGAATGATGATTATGTTCTGATTTCTCATAGCCTGGGGAGCCGTATCGTGATTGACGGCATGCAGCGCATTGCGCATCTCCTGGCAAACACTGCGAAATATGAGGATCCAAGTCGTGGAGTAGTTGTTACTGAAAAAACAATTCAGGCGCTTCAGAACAAGAATATACCTATTTTTATGCTGTCCAACCAGTTGCCGATGCTGCAATTGGGCCGTGAGCTTCCGGAAGTGGCTGGCCAGCAGGCTAGTTATTGTGATCCTAAAGGCGCTCATTACAACAAGCGGATGGTCAGTGAAACGTCGCTTATCGCCTTCAGCGATCCCAATGACCTGTTAAGTTATGGAATTCCTCCCGGATTTAGTGAGAAATATCTGGATTCGAGATTATGCGCCAATATCACCAATGTAAATATTAATATAGCCAAAGTGATGGATGCCTTTGGTCTCAGTGATCTTGCCAATCCTCTGGAAGCTCATGTGGGCTATGATCGAGATGATCGTGTGATTGAACTGATTGCCCATGGCATTGGTAATGAGAAAACATCGCCGCTGATTAAGCAACGATGTGAATTTACCAAGACGGTTAAATGAACATATCTAACCCGCCACAATCGACAACTCAATTCCCCTGGATCGTAACAACCGGCGGTTGAACTTTCTCCCCTGTATCCGCCAGCGTCATGAGGATCATGAGAAACGAAAAAACGCTCTTTGACCTGAAATCGCGGTCGTCGATCCAATACCAGTAGTCGCGATATTTGACCGCCGCGAAGGCATTATGCCGGCAGCGAATTATCCGCATGAACACTGATCAAAGGCGGCAGCGACTGGGCTCCTTCCGGCTCAGGAAACGGCGGGTATGTACGCCGTTCCGCAATGTGCTCGGGCGGCACTTCGACAGTGGAACCCAATAAATTCAAGATTTGAAATCCGGAACGGGTCTGCACAGCAACCACGTCATCTTTTTCAGCCACCGAGCCGTAGACTACCTTGAACTCCTGCAGATCGGACCGCAGGCCCAACAGTTTCCTGACCAGTTTCCTATCGGCCTCGACCTCGGGAGGAAGTTCCTTCCGACTGATGACCATTACCGTACCCTCCTGCTTCGTCTCCGGGGACATTTCCACCCTCAACCCGACCACACCAGAAGCCTGGAGACGCTGGAAAGCCGCCAACAGCGTGGCGAAATCGGGATCCGCCGCATTGCCTCGCGCTCCGCCTTTGCGGTTCGATACTCCGTTGATGCTTTGCACCCCGACCTGAAGGAGCATGTCCACGGGCCAGCCTTGCTCGATGAGCCTGAACAGGGCCGGAGGCGGGATAGGCGTCATCAACATTTGAATAAAATGGGCGCCCGTCAGCGGCGTGTAGGTGATCGTCGGGCGATCGGTGTAGGTTCCCGCGGACCCCAGGTTCAATATATCGCCAAGTGCGCTTGCGCTATTGAGCGATCCCGCCACCGTCACGGCCCCCTGTAACTGGTAGCCGCTGATGATTTGCCCCACTTCCAGGAACACCGGCGTATCGGCGTAGCGCATCTTGACGATATTGAGCAGGGTCTGCTGTTTCCAGGAACTCGCGATCGCATTGATGTAATCGAAGCGGTCGCGATCCACGCTCGAGGGACCAAAGCTCGCGCATCCCGACAGATTGAGCGCGATGCTCGCCAACAGGCAGAGGCGAGCCTAATGCCGTCCAAGCGAGGGCGCACTTCCGGTTTTTTCAAATAACATTTTAATCGACTGCCAAACCAAGCCATGCTATTGCTCTCCAACTTCCGATTGCCGATTCTGTACTTTATTGTTCTTATCCAGAGCGTCATTCATTGCAGCCCAGCCTCAACGCTCGAGATAAACTTCCAAACGCCCCTGTTGCACCGCCTGCACCATCGCCCGGTAATCCAGCTCATTCTGGTCGGCGTAGGCTTCGGCAAAATCCGCCAGCGCCACATCGAAGTCTTCTTTCTTGCCCAGATAGCCGGCGATTTTCGCGGCATCGCCGGAACGGGCATGGGCGCGCGCCAGCGCCCAAGCGCAATTATCGGCGTATTGATTCATTACCGATGGGGTGAACAGCTCGACCAGCGGCTTGACTTTCATATCGCGCATTTGCCGGATATAGAAGTGGTTGCCTATCCGTTCTCTGTCCAGCCGAGAAAGATGTCAGTTGACGACTGCATCAGCCGTTGCCCCATCGCCACGCGCTGCCCATGGTTCGGGTACGATGCTTAGCTCCAACATACGGCTCAAGCACCGAAGCGCGTGCTTCCTTGACCTGCAGGAACAACGGTTCGTCCGCGCCACCCATCATCAGCATAATGGAGCAGCGGGTGCCGACGCTGCCGACGCCGACCACTTTCCAGGCGATGTCTTTGAATTCATAGCGATCCAGCAATAGCCGCTTGTCTTCCGCCAGCGTAGCTCGGTAGCGCTCAAACGCCTCGAGCACGCGAGCTTTCACTACCGCCGCTTCCTCGCTCTGCAGGTGGATAGATCAACGGCGGATTGTCACGAATGCGATGCGCGCCGCCCTCGAAGGTGACCAGTTCGGGGAAATCCTCATCCAGCACATTGCGGTCGCGTGCTTTGGCGAATCGCTTTTTGGCGCGCTCCCTGGCCGTCTCGTCCTCGACCGTTTCGAGCAGCGCCTCCACGTCGATGCTGAAGTACCACGTATCGAGCACCCCCATCTTGGCGAATTCCCGCATGCGCTCCCGGTAGCTGCGCGCGCAAGTCTGGGCCGCTTCGCGCGATTCTTCCGCAGTGAAACCGTTGTTCCGTCCGGCAACCACGAAGCTGGCGGCAAGCCGTTTGATATCCCACTCCCAGGGCGCCGGCAGGGTTTCATCGAAGTCATTGATAGCGACGATCTGCCGCCGTTCCGGCGTAGCAAAGCTGCCGAAGTTGACCAAATGGCAATCGCCGCAGGCTTGCACGCGAATACCGGTAGACGGCAAACCCGCGAGATCGGCCGCCATGATGGCCGCCGCTCCCCGGTAAAAGGCGAACGGCGATTGCATCATGCGTCCATAGCGGATCGGCAGCAGTTCAGGTACCCGACCGACGCTGGATTCGATCAGCAGATCGATGGGATCGCGGCGATTGGCCGGGGCCTGCCACTGCTGCGTGGCTCGCTAACGGCACTGCAAGGCGCATCGCCTTGCCTTCGTCCTTGCGATCTGCTCGCGAGCGCCGATCTACGGTGACCGGTTCAGCGATCTTAACGGGAGCGCTGTCTTTTTGGAATGTTTTTTGGAAGCGTCTTTTTTGGTAGTTTCTTTTTTCATGGCTTTGTCTCCCTGGCTTTAATTTATAGTTATCGACTCTCTGTTTAAGTCCCGTTACGAGTCGGATCAAAAAGATGTGCAGTTGATATTAAATTTCTCTCCCAACCGTTTCCGGAAAGGAGAGGACTTATTCAAACCATACTTAAGTTGAATCCGATGCTTTATTTCTTTCGCCCTTCATAACAAAATCCCCACCAAGCGTTTAAACAGATCTTCCAGGGAAATCATCGTCAAGGTCAATGGCAGCAACGGCACCAGTACTGGAATGGCAGTTTGTAGCACAGCGGTTTTACTGAACGGAAACGGTCGCATCGTCTGTACTACCTCAAAGCTGCCCGCCATGTCGTTCAAGGATTGAATATCGCCGCTGCCGACCAATGGTTCATCCAGCGGTGCTCCGCCACGCAGCCATTTATCGTCAAATTCACGAACGTAGCGGTTCGCCAGTGCGCCATACTCAAGCAACCCCTGCCGTTTGGCTTGCGCCAGGCGGGGAGCGAACACACACAAGGGGCCGAGCACGAGCAACAAGAAAAAAACCACGGCGGCTACGATCTCCGGTTTAAAGTCCAATAGCGTTTTGCCCTCATAGAAAATATGGTTGGCGATCAGTCCTGCCAGCAAAACGCCTTGAGACAGCAGTAACGGCCAAAATGCCATCGCGCTTCCCCCGAGAAAACCGAGTCCAGCAGCGCGGTCGGGATGCGTCGGAACGAGATGCAGATCCAGTCGGGAAACCTGCCACAGAAACCGCGCCCAGATGAAAATGCGAAAAAACCAGCGCGCTACTAGGAATTGATAAATCGGAATGCTGACAAAGGCATACCAATACCCTGCCGGGGAATATTGGCGATGCCCATCCACGATGGCCGCGTACCAGGTGGCCGATTCCAGCGCCATCTGACTGGACCAGAGGTAATGCGTAGCCGTCAATACCAGAACAAGGAGCAAAACCTCGATCACCACCGAATTGCGCAGGCGTAACGCGGAGCCGAAAATAGCGTCGAACTCCGGGCGGGCTTGTGGCAAAACGATCCTGCGCTCGATAAATTGCTGGATGATCAGCCTGATCCGCTGGTGGACCACGAGCTCCGCGACCAACAGCAATGGTACGGCCCCCAGAAAGCGGACATGTGCATCCACGTCATAAAAAAAAGGGACTTTAATGGCACCGCCTAGCGCCTCGCCGGCCAACACTGAGAGCACCAGCAGCGGCAACCATGCGAACAGGGAGATAACGATAACCCGGCGTTTGAGCAAGCCGAGTGTATCGGTGCTTAACCGCGCGCGGATTAAAAGCTGAAAGAGCGGGCCGCCCAGTACCAGGGAAAAATCATCGGGTATTTTAAATTCGGAGGTATTGTTCATCATGACAGTTAACGTGTTATTTATTGTTCTTAATTATAGTTTTTTGAATCAGTTGATAAACCCCATATCCCCACGCCGGCAAGTCCATATAGAGTCCGGGTGAGAGCAGGCTGTCGCCAGTGCGATCATAAATCTCTGATCCCATTAAATCTTTAAGCTGATACATCTGTCCGCCTAGATCCGGCCAGGGGAGCGGAATAGAACACTGACTTTGATTCGGTGCATAATTCACGACAGCGATCGCACGTTGCCCATCGGCTCCTTGCCAGGCAAAGGCAATAAAGCAGTCCCGCGTCCAATTGTCCTCCCATGCAGGCTTGCATTCCAGCAATTGCCAATCTCCATTGCGGAACACACTCAGGCGCAAAGCATCGAGGAGCCGACGGTAAAACTCTTGCAAACTCCGGATCGGAAGGTTGTTCCGGTCCTCGACAGAGGTGGACGGAAATCTTCTTAGGCCAACCTTGCAATTGTCCCTGGTGGAAGAAACGCAAACCGGGGCTGAAGTAGGTCAAAACAGCGGCAGCTTCATGGACGTGCGCCGGAAAGGTCGCGGCGGCGCGGGGTTCATCGTGGTTCTCTAAAAAACGGGCGGATTTTTTCTGATAATCCAGGTCTGCCCAGAAATGCTCCCGAACAGGACGGGCAAGTTGCCCGCGCAAGCGGTCGTACAGTCGCTTGTCGTAAGTGTAATCGAAGCCTTGCTGTTGCAGCGGCCATTCCAAATCCCAGTAAACTTCCGCCATGAACACAAAATCCGGATGTTTTTCCCGCACCTTACGGATGGCCGTGGGCCAAAACGGTTCAGCGGCGATGCCCCAGGTGCGTTGAAATATTTCCGGTAAAACCAGCATCGCCATGTCGCAGCGCAAGCCGTCGCAGCACTGGGAAATTTTTAACAATTCATCAATCAGGGCCGCCTGTAAGGCCGGATTGCCGTAATTGAGCTGTAAGGTATCCGACCAACCGTCAAAATAAGGGTCGCGGCCGTAAGCCAGAATAGTCGGGCCTTGGGGTAAGTCCAGTTTGATATAGTTTTTCGGCTGCCCGGCGAGCTGCTCTTCCGTGCCGGAAACATAATACTCCGGATGTTCCTGCACCCAGGGATGATCGACAGCGGTATGGTTGGGTACAAAATCCAGCATCAATTTGAGACCCCGTCGATGCAGGCGGTCGCGCAGGCGCGCCAACGCTTCCGGCTCCCCCAACAGGGGGTTGAGGGTATAAGCGGTTATCGCAAACCCGGATCCGCAGATATCGTCCTCGTGCAAGTCCGGCAAAAGTTCCCGATATTCAGCGAGCCATTGCGGGTTGGAACGGGAGATCTTGCGCCCTGCTGCTCCGGTTTGCCAGACGCTAAGGCAGTAAATCCAGTCGAATCCTAAATTCGCCAGTTCATCCAGTTCGGCATCGGGAATGTCATCCAGCGTCGCTGGGCGGCCGATTTGGCTGCGACAGCCGATTGAGCCAGACACGGGTATTGATTTGGTAAAGGGAAGGATATAGAGCGCTGTTCATGATTTCCCTCACAATTAGGTTCGTAAAATTTTAGCGGAGCAGGATGCTGAATCTTGGAAGGCGGAGGCTGGCAATGTTTATTGCCGGCCTCCGCCTTCCAACCCCAATCATCACTTTCCAATCGTCTTCTTTAGCGCCGCCATCTCGGCATCCGGGCCGGTTACGATCTCTTTCGTTACATCACCCATGCCCTGAATAATTCTTGCTACGCAGCCCGTCCAGCCGGTCTGGTGACTGGCGCCAATGCCGGCTCCGTTGTCGATTGGTTTTAATCAGGTCTTCATAGGGATAAGCCGCCTGGGGATATTTGTAGAGATATTTCATGTAGGAATGGGTGGGCGTACTGTCGAGGTAGAAGTAATACTCCTTCACGTCCTCGCCATGATTGCCCTCGCTGTTGGTCAGGCCGAACAGCCGTTCCTTGAGGATGGGGTCGTTGCCATTCCATAATGCTAGGGCAAAACAGAGAATTTGGTGGTCGTCCGAAATGCCGCCCAAGCCGTCTTCTCCCCAGCGATAGGCGCGTGAACGCGCCTGGTCGTGTGTAAAATAGTTCCAGGCATCACCGTTACCGCTATAGTCTTCCCGCACCGTGCCCCACTGCCGCTCGCTCAGATACGGTCCCCATTTTTTCCAGGGCATGTTGCGCTCGCGTGCGTCTTGTAGCCTCATTTTTTCTACCGTCATAATAGTTCTCCTTCCTTGCTTTGGTAACAATTCATAAAAGGATTGCAGTTTTTGGGGTGGCCTGAAGTACAACGCCCAGGTTCTGTCGCATTAACTACCGAGTAGCGGATTCGTTTATTCTAAGCACCTTTCAATAAAAGGTGTAATGGTTTTGTCGCAAATATTCATAAAGCGTAAAGCCGCACTTATCAGCGGACAAAGTTATCCAGCTAAAGCTTAAATTGCTTATAAGTCGGTATATTTTTATCGGTGTTGTCACTTTCGAATCATATGCGTCGTTTAGATATTTATCGATAGCTCGATAGAGGTAAGCTCATTTGCCTCTGATTTTGATCTAAGTTTCATCCATCCGCCACGAAGTTGCAACGGTCCACTTACGAATTTAGCAGCTATAGCTTAGGAAGATAAATGGCGAACAACTCAGTAGTTGAGGGTGGTTAGCGTAAAGTTGTTCTTTTTAATGCATGAGAGTATGCTTGATATATTGGATTTTTTGCAGTCAAACTTTGTCACATTAATCTTCAAAACACTGGCATGTCAGTGTCATTTTCATGGGTTTTTTCAGAAAAACCCTATCAATTAATTGGAGCGAGTATCATGAGCAAAGAACAAAAAAGCAATAAAGAGGACAAGAAAAAACCACTTTTGAGTCCCAAAGAAAAGAAGGCTGCGAAGAAATCCAAGAAAGATTCTAAGAGTTAATAAAGATAATATGAGTACTTGAAAATTGCCGGACAGCAAACGGAGTAGGCAAAAAACGGCACTTTGTTGAGTCAAGTTGGCAACGAACTATCAAATATTGATTTTTGTGGCATATTGTCTGATCAATTTAGTAATTGAGATTAGCACGGGAGAAAAATCATGAAAGTGGCTATTTTCTTGAAGATGTTATTGAACGCTATTAGACGAATATTGGGTGTAGTTGGTTTTGTTCTTTATAGTTCGATACCTGCACATGCCGACAATCCAAAGGCATTTGACAAGTCTGATCCCCCTTCCAATTTAATATTAACACTCCCAGATCAATTGCCTGTGGCAGAAAAGGTAAACCATTCGATTAACAATAGCGTGTTGGCGACACACAATAACAGCAATGAACCCCAAACGCCTGCACTAAAAAGAACCCCAGTTAATGTGGACTGCGATATGGATGTTATTCAGAACACAGTAGGAGATGCTTCGCTCAGTAACCGATTTTTTGGGGAATGTGACCTTCATTATCATTATTGAAAAATTATCGTACTCTTTATGATATTTCTGATTTTCTTCTGGGCATAAAAAAGCCCAACCGTTTTCGGTTGGGCTTTGGGTATTTGGTGGAGGCGGGGGGAATTGAACCCCCGTCCGCAAGTACTCCGCCATAAGGTCTACATGCTTATCTCGCTCTTTTGATTTAGCTAATGACTACCCGTCGAGCCAAGAAAATCATCAGCGATTCCGTAAGGTTTTAGCGCATCCACACCGGACAGATTTCAGCGCGATCTTATGTAGATGACCTCTGAGCGTTCAGCGAACTGAACTCCACCCGCATAAGCACAGATGGTCAAAGGAATGGTGCTGTGTTTAAGCAGCTAAAGCCATTGAGTAGTTTTCGTCATTTGCGAATACTTTAGTTTCTGTAGATTTTACGAGGTGTACAGTCCTCGGCATGCACTTAAGGTTTCGCTACCCACGTCGAAGCCATGTCGCCCCCGTGTGGTTTACAGGCTATAAGATATAGCCTTTATAAAGAAGTTCAAGAGCTAACATAAAAAATAAGCTGACTATCTTTATATGAATCTTCTTTGATTTTTAATGCCGGCTGCAGCGCACAATGTGCGCTGCAGCCGGCGTTTTGTACTTAGATGACCGTTACATTTTCAGCTTGCGGGCCTTTTTGGCCTTGCGTTACGCTGAACTGTACTTTTTGGCCTTCATCCAGTGATTTGTAGCCGCCAGAGTTATTGATTTGTTGAAAATGTACGAAAACATCGGGGCCTGATGCTTGCTCGATAAAGCCGAAGCCTTTATCAGAATTAAACCATTTAACGGTGCCAGTAGTGATTGTAGACATAATGAGTCCTGTAAATATTTGATTATAATAAAGAAGTTCAATAGCTAACATAAAAAATAAGCTGCTTTTTTATGAATCTTCTTAATTTTTAATGCTCACTGCAGTGCAAAATACGGCTGAAGCGGGCGTGTTTTGTCTTTAGATGACCGTTACATTTTCAGCTTGCGGGCCTTTTTGGCCTTGCGTTACGCTGAACTGTACTTTTTGGCCTTCATCCAGTGATTTGTAGCCACCAGAGTTATTGATTTGTTGAAAATGTACGAATACATCGGGGCCTGATGCTTGCTCGATAAAGCCAAAGCCTTTATCTGAATTAAACCATTTAACGATGCCAGTAGTAATTGTAGACATGATGAGTCCTATAAATATTTGAGTATATAAAGCCTTAAAAAGGCGGGTTAAGCTGGTGAATTTTGAAATTACAAAATGAAAAACAGGACGATAACTACAGAAGATACATCGAAATGGTAAGCAGAGGGTAAATCTTATTTCTAAGCTGTTGCCAGTATGGGCTTCTCAGTACAGTGATGTCAAGGTTTATTATTTTATATTTACACGCGCACTGTAGATCACTATCGGATAGTAGTAGGTAGCCGAGTTTAGGTTGCGGTCAGGAGGTGAAGTCGTGAAGCTAAATTTTTCAGAAAAGGAACAACCTGATTTTGTGCCAGGAGGTTTAAGCAAATTGATAAACAAAAAAAACTTCCAAGGCCGTTAAGCCTTGGAAGTCTTCAGGTCGCTTGGGTAAGCCGTTCAGGTAAGGGCATCAGTCGCATGAAAATTGACCGGCTTTGACTCGTTTACGGTTCAGGTTAATATTGCTGGCAATGGCCGCCGTTCCGAATAGTGCGGATGAGATGATGAATTCGCCATAAACAAAGCCCAGCAGGCCGGTTATAAATAGTAATCCCGTTAAAATATCTTTATGAAAGTCGCTCATGAGTAAGTCCTCGTACGAAATTGAATAGATTTAGTTAAACTGCAACTGAACTATACGGTAGGCAAATATTGTTGACAATAACACTATTGATGTATTGATTATTTCCTTATCGGATACAATAGATTCATAAACCATTCATATAAACTTAGTAACAATATTAGAATTTAGTGTCATGCCTTGGAAACTATCTTTTTTCATTTGACGCCAACCAGTTCTCGCCAGTCCGTCGTAGTGCGTTGTGAAATCGAGGATGAAAGTCCCCGGTATTTCGTTAATCGACGTTACATGCAGCAAAAAACCCTTACCCGAAAACTCCGAATAAGGGTTTGGTTGGTAGCTTCGTTTAAGATGGCTTACCTGACGGCGCAGCCACTTTCAAAGCTTGTGATTCGCTGCGTAAAGTTGTTCAATTTCCTTATACCGGTTTGCAGCATCCGTTAAAGATTCTTTAGCCGATTCCCGATCATTGTTCTTGACTGCTGTACGCGCTTGCTTCAACACATTGCTGGCTTGATTGCGTTTTACATCAAGCACGTTATTGGCAATATCTTTCTGCAATTGGCGGGCATCGCTGATCATCTCTGCCACCACTTCGTTGTCCGTGCCATTGTCCAGTGCAGTAATAGTCTCGTCGACTTTAGCCTTCGTATTGACGATAGCCGCTTTAACATCTTCATAGGATGGATTCACCACTGTTATACCTATAAAAATCGGGGGTGGGTCTGGGAGTGTTGCTTAAAACTATTACAACAGCTTGTTAATGTATTGTTGTAGTTTTAAGGCGAATGTATCTTGTCTTTGCGCGCTGGGGTGGGTGCTTATTAGGCGTGTGATTTATTTTGTCGTAATGAAACGAAATGCGCTACGATTTAAGAATGGGGGCGCTAGTCTAATCGGTTATCGACTTTTGGGTGATTATCCGCAACCATTGCCGATAACTTAAAATCGTCTTAATAAGACGAAATCAATTCTGATGGTAACTTATTGGTAACCTAAAATAAAAAAGGCCTAGGTGAAAAACACCTAAGCCTTTGAATTCTTTGGAGCTGGAGATGGGACTCGAACCCGCGACCGGCTGATTACAAATCAGCTGCTCTACCAACTGAGCTACACCAGCAAAGAAGCGGGTATTATACACAAAAATATTTGCTTTGCAAAGTCCTTTTAGGTTATTATTTTTGCTTTCTTGCCTGTTTTATTTTTGTTGGCCGAAGGGGCTGTTTTTCCCTCCGGTTATTATCCAAGCCCGTATATTTGGTTTTAAACGTGTTGAATTTTTCCGGGGGATTCAACCGTGCCTTTAGGCTGAAAGGAAGGAATCAAATGGTGTTTGCCATTACCTATCAGATCATTGCGGCCCATTGCTTTTAAGGCATCGCGCAATAACGGCCAGTTTTTAGGGTCGTGATAACGCAGGAAGGCTTTATGCAAACGACGCTGTTTGATGCTTTTGGGTATGGGCATATCTTCAGCTGTACGACTGACTTTATGCAGCGTATCTTTGCCGGAGTGATACATCGCGGTGGCGATGGACATCGGCGAGGGCAGGAATGCTTGAACCTGATCCGCTCTGAAACCGTTACGCTTTAGCCACAAAGCCAGATTAAGCATATCGTTATCGGTAGTGCCCGGATGGGCAGCTATAAAATAAGGAATCAGGTATTGTTCTTTGCCCGCTTCCTTGGAGTACTTGTCAAACATTTCCTTGAAGCGGTCATAAGTCCCCATGCCCGGTTTCATCATTTTTGATAACGGCGCCTTGCTCGGTATGTTCCGGGGCAATTTTAAGATAGCCGCCGACATGATGGGTAACCAGTTCCTTGACATATTCAGGCGATTCAACGGCCAAATCGTAACGCAGACCGGAGGCGATAAAGATCTTTTTGATGCCAGGCAAGGCGCGGGCTCTGCGATAGAGTTTAATCAGCGGCGTATGGTCGGTATTCAGATTAGGGCAAATGCCCGGATAAACACAGGATGGCTTGCGGCACGCGGCTTCAATCTTTTCATCCTTGCAAGCCAGGCGATACATATTGGCTGTGGGACCGCCCAAATCGGAAATATGGCCGGTAAAAGCGGGCGAAGTATCGCGGATGGCTTCAATTTCCTCGAATGATGGAATCTTCGGAACGGCTTTGAATGATGCGTCCTTCATGCTCGGTGATTGAGCAGAAGGTGCAGCCGCCAAAACAGCCGCGCATGATGTTGACCGAATGTTGAATCATTTCAAAAGCCGGCACGTTGGCATTGCCGTATTCCTTGTGCGGCACGCGCGAATAGGGCAGGTCAAAAACGCCATCCATTTCTTTGGTCGTTAACGGAACAGGCGGCGGATTAATCCAGACTTGCCGAGAACCGTGTTGCTGAATTAACGGACGCGCATTGCCAGGATTGGTTTCACCGTGCATAACACGCGATGCATGGGCATACAAGTATCGGATCGTCTTTTACGGCTTCATAGGCAGGTAGACGGATAACGGTTTGCGCTCGCTGGTCCCTGATCAGTTGTCGGTCAAAATGAATGACTTTTTCGTTGGGATTGCTATCATCAGGTTTTTTGTCACACGCAGGCTCTTCCTGATACGGATTTTGCATAGGGACTTAGCGCGCCCGGCTTATCGATATCGGTAGAATCTTTAACCACCCAGCCTTCAGGTATTTGTTTAACAAAATGTACCGTGCCACGAATGCCTTTCAGCTCAGATATGGCTTCACCCTGAGCCAAACGGTGGGCAATTTCAACGATTTGCCGTTCTCCATTACCATAAACCAGCAGATCGGCTTTGGAATCCAGCAATACTGATTTACGCACCTTATCCGACCAGTAATCATAATGGGCTATGCGCCGTAAACTGGCTTCTATGCCGCCGATAATAATCGGCACATCTTTGTAGGCTTCGCGGCAGCGATGCGAATAGACGTTGACAGCGCGATCAGGGCGTTTTCCGGCTGCGCCATTGGCGGTATAGGCATCGTTTGAGCGGATTTTTTTGTCCGAGGTATAGCGGTTGACCATTGAATCCATATTGCCGCCAGTCACGCCAAAAAACAGGTTGGGACGACCCAGCTTGCAAAAATCACTGGCACTGGTCCAGTCAGGTTGGGAGATAATGCCGACTCTAAACCCTTGCGCCTCTAGCAAGCGTCCAATCAAGTGCCATACCAAAGCTGGGGTGATCAATATAGGCATCGCCGGTCACCAGAATAACATCACAACTATCCCAGCCCAGTTCATCCATTTCCGCCCGGCTCATCGGTAACACAGGCGCTACGCCAAATCGTTGCGCCCAGTATTTGCGGTAGCTGAAAAGGTTGGGTGCGGTTTGTAAAGCGGTGGACATCATGTTTTGATCACTTGGTTAAAGGTGCTGGCATTATGTTTTTTAAGATCTTTCAAAAAAGTTGGAAATTCAATTTGATACTGTTGCTCAAGCTCTAAAGCATTTGTTCTTAACTCTTTCATGGAATAACGCGGTGAATAGTCATTAAAAGCAAGACCAATGATATTGCCTCTATCTCGAATGGGCAGGAATAAAGTTTGCCAGTCAAAAACTCGCCCCAACCACAGGGAGACTTGCTGAAATTCAGGGATTATTAGTACCTCCCCAAAGATTGATGACCAGAATACCGTCTTTTTTTAATAATGCCTTGCAAGCATCAAAAAAAGCTTCATTACAGATTGAAGATGCCATACCTTCGTGATCAAACGCATCGATAAACAATAAACTATAGTGTTCTCGGTAGGCTCTCGGTGCGTTGGCGTATATAGTCGCCGCCATCATCAACTATAATTTTCAGGCGAGGATCCAGAGGTAAACCAAAATAACTGCGGGCTATTTTAACCACACTTTTTCTGTACTCTACCGCTTTTAAACGACATTCCGGAAAATGCTGCAATAAATGCTTGGTTAATGAACCGCCGCCCAAGCCAACAATCAGCGCATCGTCATCCAACGTGGGCTTGAATAATAACCAACTGGTCATTGCCCGTACATAATCCAATTCAAGCTTGTAAGGGTCGGTTAACAACATACTGCTTTGTCGCGGATGCGAGCCAAAATGCAACGACCTGACACCTTTGTGCTCGATAACTTCTATAATCCCCTCATCATCGTGACTTTCGTGGATAAGCAGACCTTCATATTTGTACATATTAAAGCGTGTAAGTTCTTAAAAGTTAGGTTGACTATTATACCGGAGAATAAACTCTAACTGGTGTGCGTTGAACTTGTGACTGACGATTCTTTAAGAAACAAGCGGTGAAATGTTACTTTTTTTGAGCCAGTTCGCGTAAAATCAAACATTGACAGTTCCATTAATAATACCGGGGAATACCATGAAAAAGATTCTTTTCTTAACACTTTTGTTGTCGGCAGTAACAGCTTTTGCTGATGATGCGAAAAATGAATGGCATAACACAACCCTTTCTGATGCCACGATTAAGAAAATTCAGGCGGCCAAATATGAGTACAAAAAATGTGTTGTCGATGAAATGCAAAAACCGGTTTATCAGGAACAGGAAAGTCGCAGGGCGACAGAGGAAATTATGAAACAATGTGAATCGGTTTTGTCCAAGATGCGTGAAGTTTATTTCGATGAAAAAGTGCCGGAGATCATTGCTGATCGTCATTTAAAGCAAATGCGCATGCAAACCACGCGCGATGCATTGCAGGGCATGATGTTTTCTGAAGCTGCGCGTAAATCGGGCAATAAACCAATAACCAAAAGAGAATCTATCTATCAATGAATCCTATCTATACAATTGATTTATCGCTGAAACCTACCACATTCGATTTATGGCATGTCTGTCTGGCGGGTACGGTTGCTCTGTTATCCCTGATTCTTGATTGTGTTGCTGCTGGCTATGGTCTTCAGTCTGGCACGTGCAAGAAAAAACCGGCTGAACCTTTATTCAACAAGCCGTGCAGACTCCCGAACCTGTCGTGAAAATCGTGGAGAAAATTGTCGAGGTTGAAAAACTTGTTCATGCTCCCGCACCGGAACCGGTGATATTAAAAGAAGCCACTCCCGATGCCGCATTGCAATTGCTGGGACTGCTGCAAAAAGAAGCGCGCTTTATCGACTTTATTAAAGAAGACATTACTGCTTACAGCGATGCGGATATTGGTGTTGCCGCCCGTGTCGTTCATGAAGGTTGTAACAAAGCGCTTAATGAACATTTTACCTTAGCCCCCATTCGTAGCGAGCAGGAAGGCGGAAAAATCACCTTGCAGCAAGGCTTTGATGCCTCTTCAGTGCGTTTAACCGGCAATATTGTCGGTGTCAGCGCCTTTTACAGGAACGCTGATACATAAGGGCTGGCAGGTAACCAACATCAGACTGCCCAAATTGACTCAAGGACATAATGCCAGTATTCTCGCAGCAGCAGAGGTTGAATTATGAGTTTGTTTGATCATATAAAGAAGCCGGATGATCAAAGCGAATCGCGGAGAGCGAGCTTGCAAATGCCAATGAAAATTGCTCGGATGTCAGGCGCTTTCCTCTGAAACAAACGTAAAGGAAACCGGTCAAGACACGCGCTTTAGCGCCAGGCGATTTTCAGTCGGTATCGATTTAGGCACGACCCATTGTGTTTTGTCCTACGCCGATCATTACCGATAGTGACGATGGGGAATTTTCCCAGCAAGTCATGGCGATACCTCAGTTGACATCGCCCGGTGTGGTTGAAGACAAAGCTTCCAGTTGCCGTCATTTCTGTATCAGGCGCACGAAGCCGAGCTTGCCGAAGGTTCTACCGCATTACCCTGGACTGCAAAACCGGATTATCTGGTCGGTGAAATTGCCCGCAATCTGGGCAGCAAAACCCCGATTCGCCTGGTATCCAGTGCTAAAAGCTGGTTATGTCATGCGGGGGTGGATTGTAAATCACCGATTCTGCCGGCGGATGCGCCCGAAGAAGTCGAGCGTGTTTCACCGTTTCAGGCAACCACCGCTTATCTGCAACATATCCGTGATGCCTGGCAAAACCTGCATCCTGATGCGCCGTTGGAAGAGCAGGATTTGGTTATTACCGTGCCGGCATCATTTGATCCGGCTGCACGCGAATTGACCGTGGAATCGGCACGCGCCGTCGGTCTTGAGCAAGCCATTCTATTGGAAGAGCCGCAGGCGGCTTTATACAGCTGGATTGAAAAAAGCCAGGGCGACTGGCGTAAACAGGCGACGTGCGGCGATATTATTCTGGTTATTGATGTCGGCGGCGGCACCACTGACTTATCATTGATAGCGGTCACTGAAAGAGACGGTAATCTCGAACTCACGCGTGTTGCTGTCGGTGATCATATCTTGCTGGGCGGCGACAATATGGATTTGGCTTTAGCCTACACGGTTAAAGCCAAGCTGGAAAAAGACGGCAAACGGCTGGAACCCTGGCAGGTACAGGCATTAACGCATAGTTGCCGGGATGCCAAGGAAAAAATCTTCAACTAACTCTGATATTGATAATATTCCCCTGGTGGTCGCTAACCGGGGCTCGTCCTTAATTGTCCGGTAATCTGCGCACCGAATTAACCCGTGAAGAAGTCAACAGAGTACTGGTTGAAGGCTTCCTGCCTAAAGTGGCGGTCAGTGACAGGCCGGTAAGCCGTACCCGTACCGGTTTAAGAACCGCCGGTTTGCCTTATGCCCAGGATGCCGCCATTACCCGGCATTTGGCGGCTTTTCTGGCCAAACAGCAAAATGCCACTGACGATCTTAAAGATATTAACCTGCCCGAACATGCGACCTTCCTGCATCCCACTGCCGTCTTGTTTAATGGCGGCGTGTTAAAAGCCAATGCCCTGGCTGATCGTTTAATGGAAGTGTTAAATTCATGGCTGACAGGTGAACAAGCGCCTGAAGCACGCTTGCTGGCGGGCGCCGATCTTGATCTGGCGGTTGCACGAGGCGCGGCTTATTACGGCTTTGTGCGCAAAGGCAAAGGCGTTCGTATTAAAGGCGGCACCGCGGCGGCTTATTATGTCGGCATAGAAAGCGCGATGCCTGCCGTGCCCGGCCTGGCTCCGGAGATTGAGGCCCTGTGTATCGCGCCGTTTGGCATGGAAGAAGGCACACAGGAAGAATTGCCGGATGATGAATTCGGTCTGGTTATCGGCGAGCCGGTACGTTTCCGTTTCTTTGCGTCCAATATCCGCCGCGAAGATAAAGTCGGTACGCGTCTGGAATACTGGACGGATGAAGAACTGTCCGAACTGGATGAAATTGAAATTACCTTGCCGGAAGAAGGTCGCAGACCGGGTGAAGTCGTACCCGTACATCTGTGTGCAGCAGTAACCGAAGTCGGCACACTGGAACTGCAAGCGGTTTCGCAAAAAGACAGCGGCCGCTGGAAGATTGAGTTTGATGTCAGGGCAGGGGATGAGCAGTAAATGTTAGGGTGGGCAGGTGCTTCTGCCCACCGAATAAGCTGATAACCTTCGTTTACTTCGTATCCTACGCGGTGCAATAAATACACAAACAATAAAATATCATCGTGAAAAATCAATCCTCCATTATTTAGTTGGTATCGACTTGGGCACAACCCATACGGTTGTCGCTTTTGCCAAAGCTGAAAAAAAACAGGAAATACAATTATTACAAATTGAACAGTTGATTGCGCCCGGGCAAGTGGCGGCCAGGCCTTTGTTGCCATCGGTACGTTATCATCCGGCGCCCGGAGAACTATCCGCTGCTGATGTTGCATTTCCAAGTTACAGCGCGGAAGCCCTGCCAGCAGGTGAATCTGCCGTCATTGGTGAAGCCGCACGCTTGTTGGGCGCCAAGACCAAAGGCCGGTTTGTTACCAGCGCCAAAAGCTGGCTGTCGCATCCTTCGGTGGATCACAGTGCCGAAATTCTGCCGTGGGGCAGTAGCGATGACATCAGCAAGGTTTCGCCTATTGATGCCAGCGCCAGTTATCTGGCGCATATTCGCACGGTATGGGGTCATAAATTCCCTGACGCGCCTTTGGAACAACAGGATATTGTCATTACCGTTCCCGCTTCTTTTGATGAGGCCGCACGCTCACTGACTTTGGAAGCGGCGCGAATTGCAGGGCTTGCACAATGTCCGGTTGCTGGAAGAACCCCAGGCGGTTTGTTACGACTGGTTAAGGCGCAATGCGGGAAATATTAAACAGGCACTGGCCAATGTGCATTTATTGCTGGTTTGTGACGTAGGCGGCGGCACGACCGATTTAACACTGATTAAAGTAGAGCAGGGCGAACAGGAGCCTAAACTGACCCGTATCGGTGTCGGCGATCATTTAATGTTGGGCGGCGATAATATTGATCTGGCGCTGGCTCATTTGGCGGAAAGCCGCCTGACTGATGGTGAAAAACGCCTGTCTGCTGCCGACTTATCGCAACTGATTGAGCAATGCCGGCTTGCCAAAGAACGCCTGCTGGCTGAGGATGCACCGGAACATACGACTGTCACCTTGCTGGGCGGCGGTTCCAGGCTGATTGGCAGCTCTCGCTCTGTGGTACTGACACGCGACGAAGTCAGAACCATTGCGCTGGATGGATTTTTTCCCTTATCAAGGCTGGATGAATTGCCTGACAGAAAACGCAGTGGCGTGGTCGAGTTTGGACTTCCTTATGCCGCAGAACCTGCGGTAAGCAAGCATATCGCCGCGTTTTTAAAACTGCACGCAGCCGCTTCCGGTGAAGCGTTAAAAGGCGAGGGCAGGGTGCCCGATGCGCTGTTGCTTAACGGCGGCGTGTTCCGTAGCCAGCCGATTACCCAAAGGCTGGTGAATTTGCTTAATTCATGGAGCGCCAAACCGCCGGTCTTGCTTGAAAATAAACATCCTGAACTAGCCGTTGCTTTTGGTGCCGTCAGTTATGCCATCGCCAGGCGCGATAAGAAACTGAAAATTGGCGGCGGTGCGGCGCGAAGTTATTTTCTGCTGGTCGATACCGATAATTCAACAAAGCAGCAAGGTATCTGTATTTTGCCCAGAGGCAGTGAAGAAGGTGATGAAGTCATCTTGAAAGACCGGCATTTTGCTTTGCGATTGGGCATGCCGGTACGCTTTCACCTGGCTTCAACGACAGGTGATACCGAATTTAAACCCGGCGATGTCACCGAAATAACGGATTTGTTTCATTCCTTGCCGCCGCTGGCGGTTGCTTTTGAAGGCGATGAGACCAAGCCGAATGCCGAGGCGATCGTTCAGTTGGCCGTCACGCAAACGGAAGTGGGTACACTTAAAATCCAATGCGTTTCCGTTGAAAACAGCGATCAACGCTGGGATGTTGAATTTCAAATCAGAAAGAAGGGTGTCGCGGGATTGCAAATGGATACGGCATTGCCTCCCCAATTTAATGGAGCCGTAGAAAAGATACAAAGCATTTTTGGCTCCAAATCCAGACAGATAGATCCTAAAGCCGTAAAAAATCTACGCGCCGATCTGGAAAAGCAGTTGGGGTGCTGCGCGTACTGAATGGGAAACGCCATTATTAAGAGCCATGTTTGCTACCTTGCTGGAAGGATCGAAATATCATCGTCGCTCAGAGAACCACGAAAGAGTCTGGTTGAGTCTGGCCGGGTTTTGTTTGCGCCCCGGTTTTGGTTATCCGCTGGATGACTGGCGCGTTGAACAACTCTGGAAAATCTATCCGCAAGGCATACAGTTTGTTAATGAAACCCAAAACTGGACGGAATGGTGGACGCTGTGGCGGCGTATTGCCGGTGGTTTGACGGTATCTGCGCAGGAACAGATTTTTGCCGATATTGCCAAGTTTATAAATCCTGCAGCCGCAAGACAACCGGGCGTTGCCAAGCAAATCAAAAATCGCGGTTATGATGATATGGTGCGTCTTGCCGCCGTATTGGAACGGTTGCCTGTCGATAAAAAAATACAACTGGGCGAGTGGCTGTTAAAACGCCTGCAAAAAGCCAGTGAACCCAGCCAGACCTGGTGGGCTGTCGGGCGTATCGGTGCGCGTATACCGTTTCATGGCAGTAGCCATAATGTCATTCCTGCCGATATCGTCTGTCGAATGGCTGACCCAGATTTTGTCTGAAGATTGGAAGAAAACGCCTCATGCCGGTTTTGCCGCTACGCTGATTGCGCGTATGAGTGGTGACCGGGCACGGGATATTGATGAATCTATGCGCCTGCAAATCATCGCAAAACTTAAACTCAGTAAAGCGCCGTCATCCTGGATAGACATGGTCGAGCAAGTTAAAGAACTGGATGAAAAAGAAGAAAAACAGATTTTTGGTGAAGCATTGCCGCCAGGATTAAAACTAATCAATAACGATTAGGACACGAAGGATAACAATGAAATTAATCAGTACTCGTCATGATTGCAGGGCTTATCCTGCTTTATTTTGTGGATGCGGCATTCAAAATACAAATAATGAACTGGGAAATGTTAATTCATAGTGCCCTCAGGTTTTTTACCGGCTTTATCCTTATTGGAATCGGCGTTTTTTATGCCCATAAAATCAGATTCAAGAGTGCGGTTTATCTGGTTTTAGCGCTGGTTTTGGCTGATGACATCTGGATTATATCAGAAACGTTAACAGCTTTAGCTTTGAAGTCATGCTGCATGGTGTTTATATGCTGTTATGGGGTTCTTTGACGGGATATGTGTTTATGAAGCAGTGGATGGATGGGGCTGATAAGCAATAGGAGGTGAGCGATGTCTTTGTCGACTGCTATATAGCAATTTTTCCGGTAATAGCTTATTCTATAAGATGTTTTTATCAGTCAACAACGGAGATATGAATAAATTGAACATTTCCGCCAATAAAAACAATAGCTGGTTTTTGATCCGATTTGTCTTACCTGTTGCGATAGTTTTATTCTCCGGCTGCGCCAGCGTTCCAGAAAAAAAATACACTGAAACAAAATACCCTGCAACGGTTGATTATGCATTGAGTTTGCAGGGCGCTCCTTATCGTTATGGCAAGGCTTCACCCGCAGAAGGTTTTGATTGCAGCGGTTTTGTTAAGCATGTCTATGGGCATGAGGGCGTCTTGTTGCCGCGAACTGTGCAGGGTATGGCTCAATCACTGACGCAGCAGGTTGCTAAAAATGATCTTCATTCCGGTGACCTGGTTTTCTTCAATACGAATGGCAAGCGGTATTCCCATGTCGGCATTTATATCAGTGATGATAAGTTTATTCATGCGCCCAGTCAGCGCACAGGAAAAGTGCACGTTTCAAGCCTCAAAAACCGTTACTGGAGAAACCGGTATATTTGCGCGCGCCGTCCTTGACAGCGTTTTGATGGAAAATCATGGTTGAGGCCGATGTCATCATTATCGGCGCAGGCGCATCGGGTCTGATGTGCGCCATTGAGGCGGGCAAGCGGGGTCGTAAGGTGATGGTTCTGGATCATGCCAACAAGGCCGGGAAAAAAATCCTGATGTCCGGTGGCGGCCGCTGCAATTTCACCAATTATTCTATTGATCCCGATAACTTCATTTCGAACAATCCGCATTTTTGCAAGTCAGCGCTGAGCCGTTATACCCAGTGGGATTTTCTGGCATTAATCGCACGCTACCAGATTCCTTATCATGAACGGGATCATGGGCAGTTGTTTTGCAACGATAGCGCCAAGGATATTCTCAATATGCTGCTGGCGGAATGTGCAGATGCCGGCGTGGTTGTGCAGTTGAATACCCGCATCGATTCAGCATTGAACGGCTGACTGACCGGTTTCATCTTGAAAACCGGTCATGGCAATTTTACCTGTCAGTCATTAGTGGTTGCCACAGGCGGCTTATCGATACCGAAAATGGGCGCGACGCCTTTGGGTTATAAAATAGCCCAGCAATTTGGTATTAATGTATTGCCAACCCGTGCAGGCCTGGTGCCGTTTACCTTGCAGCCGGAAGATAAAGACAAAGTTCTCGGCTTTATCGGGCATTGCCGTGCCTTGTGTGGTCAGCAATAAAAGGCAGAGTTTTAGTGAAAATGTATTGTTTACCCATCGCGGTTTGAGCGGCCCGGCCATTTTGCAGATTTCATCCTATTGGCGTGCCGGAGAGGAGGTGGTGATTAACTTGCTGCCGCAGTTAAATTTGGAAACAGAGCTGAAATCAAAACGTCGGCAAAAGATCAAAAACACGTTAAAAACAATTTTGGAAGGCTATTTGCCCAAACGGCTGATCAGCTGTTTGTCTACCTGAGGAGTTATTGGCAATTGTCGTTACAAGATTTGTCAGACCGTCAGATTCAGCAGGTTGCAGACCAGATTGCACAACTGGACGATTAAACCCAACGGCACTGAAGGTTATCGTACCGCAGAAGTGACTGTCGGCGGGGTAGATTGCGATGCGATTTCTTCCAAAACCATGGAAAGCAAAAAGGTACCAGGACTTTATTTTGTTGGTGAAGTGCTGGATGTTACCGGTTGGCTGGGAGGCTACAATTTTCAGTGGGCATGGTCGTCAGCCTGGTGTGCAGGGCAGTATGTATAAGAATACAAGATATGTTAATGACTATTAAGTCGGTCTTGGGTGTAGTCGGGTTTTTAATCCTGATTGCACCCTTCATGGATAGCATGAAAAACTCGCGGATTAAAAAGACTATGGACAATCATCCGGTTATTTTTGTGCTGGCGATTTTTATTACCGAGGGACTGGTTGCCTTCCTTTAATCGGTGACCGTGTTCTTGCAACAGTGCGCGATGATTGTCAGATGCGTGCAGACTGTCTCTATCATTATGCCAAATCCAGCATCTACCGGGTTTGCGTTTCCAAACGACCATGTTAATTCGCACTCAGTGACCAGTCGACCACTTGCCGCGAATACAAATCCATGACTACAGCCAAGTACAATCAGCCTTCCAGTGTATAAATAAGTAATTCGCCGACATAGGTCCGTTGTGCGTATAGCCTGTTTAGTTAAATCATTTCAGTTCGGGTGTCGCGCACAACAGGCCTATCAATTTGATAGTAAAGCTGAATTTTCTAGTCATTCAAAATATCTTGACGCCAAGAAGACGTTGTCTATAATGAAAATCGCACGAAAAACAGTTCGTGAGCTATTAATATTAAGAGGATGTTATGAGTCAATTAACGTATGCTGATATTAAACCTGTCTGCCCCTATCAGACAGACGCCGCACTATTAAAAGCCAATAACCTATTGAGCTCCTTACTAAATGGCAATGCTTACATGGATTGCAAAATTCATGATATTGCGATTCATCACAAAGCCAAGTCCGATAATCTCTGGGAGGTTTTCGAGAATCTAAAGCAGTTAATTTTTGATCAATTAAATCCCAAGTTAAACGATTCCGAAATCATTGAAACCTTCGAGGAGGATGATGCAGTCTGGATGGAAATGGAATCCGAGGAAAGGATTGGTTTGTCTTAAAGAATGCTAGACGGAAGTAATCGATAGCTACTGATACATCCAACGCGCGGTTTGCTTCTTTGGCAGCCGCGCATAACATACCTATTGACCGTATAGCGTTATCAGTTCGACCTGGAAATACTGAATTACAACGAGTTAAAGAACAATGCCGCTGATTGCATAGGCAATCATGACATGATGTCTTAATCAGATATTTACCTGACACGTCGAGTGCGTGAAACTGATATGGAACTATTCAGCAGATTCGATCAGGGATAAGCAATGTGCTTTGCACAAAATCCGGATGTAGGACTGCAATCTTAACCTTCCCAAAACCATCGATTGAAAGCTTGGCATCATGTAGGCGTCCATGTATCATAAATTGTCGCTTGGCTTGACAGATTTTGCGACAGAATCAAGAATGGAAAATCTGTAACGCTGATTTACTGTCTTACTGCATTGAGTTCATAAGACCAAGTCGATTTCAGGTAGACTGGTATACATCATAAATAAAGTATGGAGGGGAATGTGGACATATTAGGTATAGTAATCATATTGGTCTTGTTGGCCGCGGCTTTTTGGGCGAAAAACAAATTTTTCAAGTCTGAAATGCCCAAAAAGGTAGAGACATTTCCCGGCCGCGAAGCCCCATCTGTGAAAAAGTCTGACTCAGTGGCATCTGAGGCAATAGCAAGCGAAAATAAAGCGGTAGATAAAGACGAGGCGGAGCGTGAGCCAGTTCAGCAATCTTCCGTTAACATCCAGCAAAACGATATCGAATCACCACAAAGTACTGAAATCCCACCCGTCAAAATCGTTAACGAGTATGGTGCCGATACTTGTGAAAAAATAAAGGCTCAAATTCCCGAAGACTCAGTACTCAGAAGACATTATCTCGCCCAACTGGATGCTGAACGGGAGTTAATAACCAATCCCTATCCCACCGACTCCGTATTGCGTAGGCATTATGAAAGCATGCTTGCTACATTTGCGGTTCAGCCAATCGATTCTGCTGAAGCTAGCACTGAAATAGTAAATATCACAGAATTGCCCTCAGAAAAACAACAACTCCCTGAAGAGTCAACACTCAGAAGACATTTTCTGACCCAACTCATGGCAGAAATTGAATCCGAAATGTCTCCTCGACCCACTGAAGCGACATTAAAGCGCCATTACGACAGTCTTATACTAGCAAAAATCGCTGATCGACTTGCCGAGATGTCAGGCTATACCCATTGATCGTTTAAGTTATTTTTTTATAAAATTATCCGGTACAAACATGCTTGTTAAACATCATCTTTCCGCAATTGTGCTAATTTAGATTTTAGGGGCTGGAATAATATTAAACGCTTGCCCGTGTAATGACTTGGCTCAAGGGTACTCAAGGCAAGTTGATCAGCATCAAACCGGTCAAATGGCCTCATCTTGAGGCTGCTATTGCTGCCAGTTTCACACCAAGCCCAGCTGAATAATTTAAAATTGGGGAGCTCTGGCCAATTTTTGATTTATTCAAAAACGCCGCTTGTGAGTTGAATGCAAGCTATTTTTTAACGTCACCTACGATAGCCTCGGTTTGCCAGCCGCCGCCCAGCGATTTGTATAAGGCAACCATATTACTGGAAAGCGCGGACTCGCTGGTGACCAGATCGCTCTGGGCCAGATAAAGCGCTTTTTGGCTTACCAGCACATCGAGAAACGCGGTCAAGCCCTTTTGATAGCGCTCGTTGGCTAATTGAACTGCCAGTTGGTTTGCCGAAACGGCTTGCGCCAGTGCTTTGTGCCGTTCCTGCTCCTTGCTATAGGCGATGAGTGCATCTTCCACTTCCTTAAAAGCCGATAGAACGGTGGACTGATAGGTCAGGAAGGCCTGCTCAAATTGCGCTTTTTTGCTTTTGATGTTGGCGTTCAGTTTTCCCAGTTGAAGATCGGCATGGTTAAAGACGACGCTGCCGACCATGATTTCCCGATCGGGGTGAAGTCGGTGATGGTTGTGTTTTGCAAGCCAATGAACGCCGCCAGGTTGACTTTCGGGTAAAGTTCGGCCGTCGCAACGCCTACGGATGCGTTGGCTACGGCTAGTTGCCGTTCGGCGCGGCGGATATCCGGTCTGCGCTGTAATAATTCGGAGGGGAGGTTGGTTATTACATCAGCAGCAACGGCTGGGATGGCGCCTTGTTGCTCAAGCCGGATAGCCAGCGCCCCAGGTTCTTTACCGAGCAATACGCTGAGCGCGTGTATCGATTGTTTAACGGCCGTTTCATAGTTCGGCAACTGCGCCTCTGTCGTGGCAGCCAGGGCTTGCGACTGGGTTACTTCCAGCATGCTCGCAAGTCCTGCCTGTTGCCGGATTTGCGTCAGTTCATGGGTTTCCTGTTGAGAGTATAAATTTTCACGGGTTATTGCGACCAGTTGTTGGTTGGCGCGCAGTTCAATGTAATTGCGTGCCACTTCGCCCAGCAGGGTAACCAGCACGTCCCGGCTGTTTTCCACTTCGCTATCAACCGTTGCATCGGCGGCTTCTACCGAACGTCGGATGCCGCCGAAAAAATCCAGCTCCCATTGGGCATCAAAGCCCATTTGGAAAATGTTGATCAGCTGATTACCGATACCAAAACCGCCTATCGCAGAGCCTGTGCCGCCAGCTTGAGACGCCGATGATGAGAAATTGTTGAGCCGCCTGCTGACATTGCTCTTGGCGTCCAAGCTGGGCAAGCCTGTTGCAATGGTCGCGGTGCGCAGGGCGCGGGCGTCTTTGACCCGCTCCAGGGCAAGCTTTCAAATCCAGATTGGAAGCGATGGCGTCGCTGATGAGTCTGTCGAGTACCGGATCATTAAAGGTCTTCCACCATTTATCCGGTTGATCGGCGCGGGAAGGTGTGCCGGCAGTCGTTTCACTCCACTGCTGGGGAACCGGGATTTTTGGAGGCTGGTAGTCGGGGCCGACGGCAAAGCAGCCTGATAAGCAGCATAGGGATATACAGCGTAACAGGACGGAGGTTCATCATTTTGATCCGCCGTTGCCTGCATAATCCTTGGCTTCAATGAAAACGTCCATTTGCTGGCCCACATAGACGGGCAGTAGATTCCTGTCAAAACTGTAGAGCGCCTGCAATACACGGGTATCAACCCGTTCGGTGCTGTCACCGGTCAGGGATTTTTTGGGCACCACGTAGGGTTCCACATATGCCAGGATCAGATCGACTTTGAAATCTCGGTTGCCGCGCAGGTAGGCAATGGCTTTGCTGTTTTTGTCGAACCGCCAGGCATCATTCTCGTCGATGTCAACCCGCACATGCAGCTGGTCCAGATTGCCCAGCACCAGCAGCGGTGTGTTTAGGGCTCCGGCCTGGGCGAATTCGCCCGGCCGGATGTTGACTTGCAACACCTCGCCATCTACCGGCGCTTGAACGACGAGTCGAGCCAGCGTGGTTTGTGTAGTTGCCAGCGCGGCTTCGGCCTGTTGCACCAGGGCTTTAGCGCTGTCCAGTTTGGTTGAGTTGATGAGCAGGGCATTGCGCCGTTTAAGCAGTTCCTCGGAGCTGATGGCGCGCCGGTCGGTCACCGCCTCGGCCAAATCGCTGAGTGATTTGGCATCTCTGAGCGAGGCTTTTGCTTCGTTAACGCCAGCCTTGGCTTTTGCGAGATCGGCAAGCTTAACGGCCAATTCTGCACGGGTATCACGGTCGTCCAGATAAAACAGCGGCGCACCGGCCTTGACCTTGTCGCCAACCTTTACGGCTACGGTGATGACGATACCGGACAAGGGCGTGCCGATAGCGATATTCTGGCTTTTCGCCTCGATAATTCCTGCACCGGCAATAAACGATTTGAACGGCGCGGAGGAGGGCTGTGCAACGGCCGGAGCAATTGGCATCGGCTTATTGCTGCTGACGACTGTGTATGCTGCAAAAAGGAATCCGACGACTGCCAGTATCGGTAGTATGTATTTGGCTTGCATATTGATTCCTTTATTCTGCATTTCTCACCTTAATTATATGCCCGTCATCCATTTCGGCAATGCGGTCGGCGAAGCTGAAAATCCGGGCGTCATGGGTGACGATCACTAATGCCCTGTCTTTCTGGACAGCTACTTCCTTGAGTAACGTCATGACATTGCGCCCGGTTTCATGATCCAGTGAGCTGGTGGGTTCGTCGCAAACAATCAGTCTCGGGCTATGAATCAGCGCGCGGGCAATGGCGACACGCTGCTGTTGTCCGCCGGAAAGCTCAGAGGGTAAAGCTGTCACTCGCTCCCCTAAGCCTACTTGCTCCAGAACATTGATGGCTTTGCGCTCGGCCTCGGCGCGTTTCACACCGTTGATAATAAGCGGGATCGATACGTTTTCTGCCGCGCTGAGCGAAGGCAGCAGGTTGAAAGCCTGAAAAACGAAACCGATGTTGCGCGCCCTGAAAGCCAGTTTGTGGTGGTTGCTCATGTTGAGCAAGTCTTCGCCGAATACCTCGCAACAGCCTGAGTCCTGATCGAGAATACCGGCAATCACCGAAATCAAGGTGGTCTTGCCGCAGCCTGACGGACCGACCAGCATCATCAGTTCACCCATGGCAATATCCAGATTGACGCCGTTAAGCGCGGTCACTTTTTGGCCTCCGGTATCGTAAATTTTAACCACGTTTTGGCAGCGTACCGCTAATGACGTTTGCTCCATCAGTTATCCTTTAAAGACAATGGCCGGTTCCAAAAGTATCACTTTGCGTATACTGATCAGCGCTGCAAATACGCAGATCAGGCTGACCCCCGCGCCGCTAAATAGCAGCAGTTGCCAGGGAAACTTGAACGCCAGTATCGAATGACGCATGGCGTAGCCGAATAATGCAGTCAAACCCACGCCCAAACCGTAACCGATAGTGCCAACCAGGACTGCCTGTAGCAAAATCATGCGTAACAAAGTCCAGTTGCTGGTTCCCATCGCTTTTAGAACGCCGAATTGACGCAAATTTTCCAGAGTAAAATTGTAGAAGGTCTGGCCGGCAATGGCGGCGCCGACAATAAATCCAAGCAGCACCGACATGCCGAAATTAATGGGAATACCGGTATTGCGCATAAAATATTGATAAGTGAGGGTCATGAATTCTGCTCGAGTATAAGCCGCCAAACCGGTGGAAGCCCGTATGCGGCGGGTTAATTCGGCGAGATCTTGCCCTTGTTTGGCTTTAACCAGAACAAAGGACAGCAGTTTGCGTTCCTTTGGTGCGTAACTTGTAGCGCGGGTATAGGTGGTATAGACCACGGGTTGAGACTGAAAAGTGCGGGTAACTTTGGCGATGCCCACAACGATAGCGCGGCGATCATTCAGTTCAAGAGTGTCGCCTACTTTGAGTGGAACAGGTTTGCCGCCGGGTATCGGCGAAGGTTTGCCCAGCTTTTCTATAGCGCCGTCAATATCAACGATAACGGCGTCGCTACGGCGCAAATCTTCGATTTTCCCTTCCAGCATGACTGGCGGGCCGCCGATTAATGTGGCGTCGTCCAGTCCTACGACAATACAGGTTTGAAAGGTGCCGTCGGTAAGGCGCGCTTTCAAAAGCCCCTTGTACATCGGCATGGCCCATTCCACGCCGGAAATGCCGCGTACCCGATAAAGCTCGGTGTCCTGCAAGGGCTTGATATCATCGACGAACTGCACTTTCTCGTCCATCACCCAAATATCGGGCAAGCCGACATCCGATATGAAACTGTAAGAGCGCGCCATAATCCCCAAAAAAATGGCCGGCTGCTGGGTCATGATTAACGAGGCAAACGTCAGCCCCATGACAATACCGAGATATTTGCCTTTATCCCCCATCAACATTTTTAAGGCAATGTGATTCATGGCTTTGAACTCTTTGTTGGCTGGACTTAGTTGGGTCGGCTTTATTCTATATGTAGCATAACAGATTACATCAAAACAAAACCGGCCAATAATGGAAAGGTTTTAGCCCGATCCATGCAACACAAATTGACAACGTACAATCGTATAAATAAAATGCAATTTATGAACCACATATATATAAACTTATCCCTAAAACACAACACACGATGGCTGCGAAAATTACTTTGCTTTCGCCGCAGTGTTGTTCTATTGGTTTATTAATTTCATTTTACCAAAGCAACTGCGGGTCTTGTCCCAGTTGCTTTGGTAGTCTTTCCGGCAAGATTCGCGGTTTTTTCATTCTAAGGAGAAGATTGTGCATCAACCCGAATCTGTTATATCGCAAAACAATCGTCAGGTAATTTTTGGTTATCTGTTTGTTTTACTCGGCGCGTTTGGCTTTTCATCCAAAGCGGTACTGATTAAATTAGCTTACGGTTACAGTCATGAACTAGATGCCATCACCTTGATGGTGCTGCGCATGGCGATTTCATTGCCTTTTTTTCTGATGGTTGCGTTATGGTCTGCTAATGATTCGGCAAAAACAAAAGATGCGCAGCACTTAAACAGGCAAGACTGGCTAATGATTCTCGGCTTGGGCGTATTGGGCTATTACATCGCCAGCTTCCTTGATTTTGCAGGGCTGCAATATATCTCGGCAGGTCTTGAGCGATTGATTTTATTTCTTTATCCGACCATTGTCGTTTTGTTTACAGCGGCGATACAACGCCGGTCTATTAACCGTCACCAGGCACTTGCATTGGCTTTAAGCTATGCGGGGATGATTTTTGTGTTCGTCGACAATATGGCGGCAATGGCGTTATCGGGACTGTTGTTAGGTTCGACATTGGTTTTGGCTAGTGCCATCGCGTATGCCTTTTTCTTGATGGGCAGCGGCATGATGGTCAAGCGGATAGGTTCGACGCGTTTTACCGCCTACTCAATGACGGTAGCCTGTCTGGCGACCGGCCTGCATTTTGTGATTGAACATGGCGTTAAACTTTTAAATTTACCGGCCAATGTCTATTGGCTGGCGCTGATCATGGCTATTTTCTCCACCGTGCTTCCGGCCTTTTTAATGAATGCAGGGATCAGGCGCATCGGTGTTGGTTCGGCATCTATTATCAGTTCTACAGGGCCGATAGCTACTTTGGCGCTGGCCTTCTTGCTGTTGGGCGAGGCTTTGACATTGGCGCAACTGGCCGGGACTGCTTTGGTGTTAATCGGTGTTTATGTGGTCAGCCGGGCTAAAGCATAAATAATTTAGCCTAAAAAATCATTGTTGTTCAGCATATAGGGCATTTTATTCCTCAGGAAGCGCCGGATAAGTTCCATAAGGCTTTAAAACAGGCACTGACAATGATTATGCATTAGAGGGAATCTAAAAATATCGCGCTAAGAGTGTTCGACAAGCTCACAGGCTAATCAATACAAAAGCACTTTTTAGATAGATAAATTTAGTATAATCAGAATCATCCTCGAATGCTGAATTGGACTGACTGAAAACATATGGTAATGAAATCACAAAATATTTTTGAACATCCTGTTTTTGCCTTAGGGTTTAGAGCTTTTTTTGTCTTGGCCGGATTGGCTGCGTTGATTCTGATTGTCTTTTGGAATGCCATGTTTAAAGGCTCGGCAACGCCGGATGTTTATTTTTCCAGTACATACTGGCATGCACATGAAATGTTGCTGGGTTATTCCGTTGCGGTCATTTCAGGATTTTTGTTAACGGCGGTTAAAAACTGGACAGGCAGACCGACTTTGACGGGCTGCCAATTGGCGGGATTGTGCCTGCTGTGGCTATATGGACGTATCCTGCCGTTTTATGCCGGCTGGTTGCCTGATGCATTGATTGCACTGGTCGATTTTTCATTTTTGCCTGTGCTGGCCTATCAAGTCAGCAAACCTGTCATTCAGGCCAAGCAATTCAGAAATCTGGTTTTTATTGGGCTTTTGCTACTGCTGACACTAGGTAATGGCCTGATACATGCTGAAATGTTGGGCTTACAAGAAAATACCGCAGAGATAGGTGTCCAGCTGGTAATCGCGACTATTATCGTCATGATTCTGATCATTGCCGGGCGTGTATTTCCTTTCTTTACTGAGCGGGGAATATCCGGAACGTTGATCATAAGAAATCCATCGCTGGATGGCTTGTCGATAGCTTCAGCCGTCGCTGTATTTGCTCTTCAGATGTTTGGTGTTTCAGGAACTCTTTTGGCCCTGACAGCGATTTTGGCGGTTGCCGCTAATGGCATGAGGCTATCAGGCTGGTATGTGCCGCGCATCCGGTATGTGCCTTTGTTATGGGTGCTTTATACCGGCTATGGCTGGATTATTTTGGGTTTTATGTTGACGGTATTATCTGCTTATTCGGTGATATTGCCGTCGTTAGCGTTGCATGCTTTCACGATAGGAGGCATCGGAGTGTTAACGCTGGGGATGATGGCACGGGTGTCATTAGGTCATACCGGCAGGGCTCTAAAGGCTTCAAACGCAATGGCTATTGCCTTTGTTTTGATTAATCTGGCTGCATTCTTCCGGGTTTTATTGCCGGTAGCTATGCCAGGCTGGTATGGAATGTTTATTTATGTGTCCGCACTTTCATGGTTGGCGGCATTTGCGTTATTCGTTTTTGTTTATATGCCTATTCTAACCAGTGCAAGGATTGATGGTCAGGACGGGTAATTGTTTTCCAGGTTAGATAGTTCTGCTTTTCAATATTCGATGTAGAAAAATAAAAATAATAATAAAAATAACCTGTTATTAATGACAACTCGAAACTCAATTTGTAAATTCACATTTTCTGAGAGACCTCTTTAAGCGTGTTTTGCCCAACTCTCAGGCTGTTGCGCTGGCAATTATTCTAATCGTCAGCTTTGTGCTGATTTATTCATTGTCCGATTTGTTGATGCCGGTTTTTGTATCAATCGTGCTGGCATATCTGCTGGAAGGCTTGGTAAGTAAGGCCGAAAGCATGAGGATGCCGCGTCTGCCGGCTGTCTATCTGGTGTTTTCAGTGTTTATGGCCTGTTTGGTCTTTCTGCTGTTTTATTTGCTGCCGCTTGTTTCACAACAGGCTGTCGAACTTGTTCAACAGATCCCGGAGATACTTAACAGGGCGCAAACCGGAATCATGCGCTTGCCGAAAATGTATCCGCAATTTATTTCGGAAAGCAAAATCCAGCAGATGATGTTTGCGGTGCAGAGGGAATTGTTAACTTACGGGCAAAATGTATTGTCGCATTCAGCCGCTTCTGTTGTGGGCCTGGTCAGTGTAATGATCTATCTGTTTCTGGTGCCGATGATGGTCTTTTTCTTTTTAAAAGACAAACAGATGTTGGTGTCCTGGTTTTTGCAGTTTATGCCCAGAGACAGGCATTTGACCGTGCGCGTCTGGGAAGAGGTCGATATGCAGATCGGCAATTATGTGCGCGGCAAGTTTGCCGAAGTTTTTATTCTCTGGGCTGTCAGTTATGCGACTTACGCGGTGATGGGGCTGAATTACGCGATGCTGCTGGCTGTTTTGATGGGCTTGCAGGTGATTATTCCCTATATCGGCGCAACGCTGGTTACCTTTCCGGTTTTGGGCGTCGCTTATTTTCAGTGGGGATTGGGCAGCGATGAGTTTATGTACGTTGTTATCGCCTACTCAATTATTCAGGCGCTGGACGGCGTTGTGTTAGTGCCGGTATTGTTTTCCGAGGCGGTTAATTTGCATGCCATCGCAATTATCGTCGCCATTTTGTTTTTTGGCGGTTTGTGGGGCTTTTGGGGCGTGTTTTTCGCCATTCCATTGGCGACGGTTGTTAAGGCGGTGCTGACGGCCTGGCCTCGGATTGGGGATAAAGGGTTGGATGTGGTTATTAACAGGGGCGACTGAAGTCGCCTTTTATGTCCACAGTGCTACACTCTTTCCGTTGATCCTTTATAAGATGTCCGAAGCGTAATCGGCCAAGCGTGAGCGTTCGCCGCGCCGCAAGGTGATATGCGCCCCATGCGGCCAGGTTTTAAAACGGTCTACAACATAGGTTAGGCCGGAGGTTGTCGCAGTTAAATAAGGCGTGTCTATTTGCGACAGGTTGCCGATGCAGATGATTTTTGTTCCGGGGCCTGCGCGGGTTATCAGGGTTTTCATCTGTTTTGAGGTCAGGTTTTGAGCTTCATCGATGATCAGGTAGCGATTGAGGAATGTCCGTCCGCGCATAAAGTTAAGCGACCTGATTTTGACCCGGTTCATAATTATGTTGTTGGTTGCGCCTTGTTCCCATTCACTGTGTTCCGCATTACGGCCAAGCAGTTCAAGGTTATCGATTAACGCACCCATCCACGGCGCCATTTTTTCTTCTTCGGTGCCGGGCAGAAAACCGATATCTTCACCGACCGGGACGGTTTCGCGGGTCATGATGATTTCCTGGTAGGTTTTGTTTTCCAGGGTCAAGGTCAGTCCTGCGGCCAGAGCCAACAAGGTTTTGCCGGTGCCCGCCGTGCCGAGCAGGGTGACAAAATCAATTTCAGGATCCAGCAAGACATTGAGGGCAAAATTCTGTTCCCGGTTTTTGGCGGTAATGCCCCAGACATTGTTGTGTTTTGCACGATAATCCCTTGCCAGTTCCAATATCGCAACCTGTCCGTCACAGGATCTGACGATGGCTTCAAAATTGGATTCATCTTCTATATACAGGTACTGGTTGGGATACCATTCGGAGACTATGGGGTCTTCCAGCTTGTAGAAGGTCTTGTTTTTTTCCTGCCAGGATTCCATTTTGGTGCCGTGCACGGTCCAGAAATCGTCTTCCAGCGCCATTGCGCCGCTGTATAAGCAGGTCAATGTCATCCAGGGTCTGGTCGTTATGGTAGTCTTCGGCAGGCAGCTCCAAAGTCGCCGCCTTGATGCGCATGTTGATGTCTTTCGATACCAGAATGACCTTGATGTCGGGCAGTTCTTTGGTCAGCGCCAAAACGACGCTGAGTATGGAGTTATCGGAAAGGTTGCCGGGCATGCTTTCCGGCAGCAGCGCGGTCATGGCGCTGGTCTGAAAATATAAGCGTCCGCTTTCGAGTTGTTTCGGCATTCGGCCGTGTTCTATGCGCGATAACGGCAGGCCGTCGTTGATGGTTTGCTGGTTGGCGTCGCGGATCAATTCATCCAGAAATCGACTGACCTGTCTTACATTGCGCGCTACTTCGGTTAGGCCTTTTTTGGCATGGTCCAGTTCTTCCAGAACTATCATCGGGATAAAAATGTCATGTTCCTGAAAGCGGAAGATGGATGCTGGATCATGCATGAGCACATTGGTGTCCAAGACAAACAGTTTTTTATCCGGTGTTGTTTGAATATTCATGGTCAGTTCCCTGTGAGTTCATTTAAGGCTTGCAGGACTTCTTCACAATGGCTTTTGACTTTTACTTTGCGCCATTCACGAACCAGTAAGCCCTGAGGATTGATTAGAAAAGTGCTGCGCTCGATGCCTCGAACCTGCTTGCCGTACATGTTTTTCATTTTGATGACGTCAAACAGCTGGCACAGTTTTTCATCCGGGTCTGAAAGCAGATCAAACGGGAATTCCTGTTTGCACTTAAAGCCTTCATGAACGCGAACGGTATCACGGGATACGCCTACTATGACGGCATTGAGTGCGGTGAATTTTTCGATATTATCTCGAAAACTTTGGCCTTCCTGAGTACAGCCGGGCGTGTTGTCTTTGGGGTAAAAATAAATAACCAGGTATTTCCCCCGGTAGTCGCTTAGTTTTACCGTTTTATCGCCGGTAGATGAAGCCTCGAAATCGGGTGCTGGGTTGCCGGGAGTTATCATTGTTGAGTTTATCGTTTTATGGGTTCAAGAATGGCATCTATATTTAATTGATCGCAGAAATCCATAAACTCTTCACGTAGCGACAGCAGATGGGTTTGCGGAGGGACTAAAATCACAAGTTTGGTTGAGAATACTGCGCTTTGAACATAAGGAGCCTGGTAGCTGCTACCTGTTATTTCCTCTATCTCTATTCCCCTGTCAAACAGAAAGGACGTGATGGATTCTATGATGTTATCGCGATCCAGGGATATTGTTTCCAATGAATAAGGAACGCAGTCTTTCCCGTTGTCTTTTTGAGTGGGACGTAATAAATGAATTTTGATGTCCAGACGATTCTGGATAGCATCTAATGTACTTTCAAGTTTGGCAATTTGATTCCAGTTACCTTGAATAAGCAGATATGCGGCAGAAGACTGGACAAGACGGGATGATCTTATTTCTAAAATATTACAGTTGCAGTCGCGAATAGCGGGTAATATTTCTGCAATAAAATTAATCTGATTGTTACCTAAAACAGTGATGGCTAGTTTCATTTTGTTATTAAAAAGTTTTTTTCAAAGTTTAGCATCAAATGAACGAAACTTTATGAACATTAAATTTTATTGATATTAAAATAATGAAACTTATTTTAATGCCGCTAAGCGTTGGGTACTACATTTAAGCCTTGCGATTATTTTAATCCTTGTTACTGAACGGAAATATGACAGATTTAATAGATAAAAAAACAATAGAAAATTTAGGGGTTCTTGATGCCAATCCGGACGCAATGTTGGATGAGGCGGAGTCGTCCCTTATTCCGTTGAATGATTTTCAGGATGACGAAGATGCTATTGACAGGTTGCTCAGGGATACCGGTTTTGATAAAGATAATGCTTTAGAGGAAATAGACGAAAAAAAATATGAGTTTGGTAGTGATATAAGCCTGTCGGATGAAGTTGGCGGCTTTAATAAATCAGAAATAGTACAGATAGTCGATACTGATCAGCCTGAGCAGATTATAGAAGATTCAGTGGTGCTTGTTGACGAGCATGAGGCCGTAGCTGAGGAAGAATCCCTTGCTTGGTTAAATAAGCCGCAGAATGATGAAGATGCTATCGATAGATTGCTTATGGATGCTGGGTTTGATGCGGATGATATCGGCCTTATCAATGAATTTGATCATGATGCCGACATTAAAGAGCCGGAAATAACCCAGGCGGTCGAGATTGATGAGTCTGAACAGATTGCAGAAGATTCGGCGGCATTTTTTGAAGGGGTTCAGTTGGTAGATGATAAGTTCGAGCAAGCAGTAGAGCCATCCCTTGTTCCGTTGGATGATCTGCAAAATGAGGAAGATGCTATTGATAGGTTGCTCTTGGATGCGGGTTTTGATTCAGATGATGAGGTAAGTGATGATGTCGATGCCTTCTCGGTCTTTGGTGAAATTAAAGATGATTTTGCCGAGTCGAATGTGATTCAGGAAGATGACGACAGCAAAACTGTGCAGGCTATAGCAGATTTAGTGGATTTCGATGGCGATCGACAAGCAGGTTTATTTGTCAATGCAGCTGAAAACCGGAGTGAACTACTGGACGATGATGAAGACTTGGCCAAAATTGATGAGTTTGTTCAATTAGATGAAGTTGGTGATATTTTTGTCGAGCAGAATGTTGATGGTTTTTCTGTTGAGCCAGATAAGCAAGAAGAACAAACTCAGCAAGCGGAGCCAGTAGAAATAGCAATCCAGGGTCTTCGGGAAGATGATTTTCTTTTACCTGATCTTGATATTATTGCTGATAAGGAAAGTCCTGACACATGGATTGATTTAGGCATTGAAGAGGATACGTTAACTGGTGCATTTAAAGAACCCGATTTGTTTTCTGATGATGGCGCACTGGAGGATGAGATAGAAAAAATAGGACTGGCCTCGGTTATTAACGAGTTGCCTGCTGAAATTAAACCAAAACCATCATCAAATAATAATGCATCTGTTATAGAAGATGCTAAAAATGCGGTACTGAGTCAAATTGATGCTGAGCCGGAAATTACTGCCGAACAATATAAAAAACAAATAAAGGATGCTGAAAATAAAGCCAAAAAAGCAACGGTTTTTAGTTATGTTGCTTTTGGATTTTGCGTTGTTACTTTTATTGCAGCAGTTGCGCTGGCGGTGATGGCTTATGGTGCAAAAACTGAAATTCTAAAGTTAATTGATTTGGTTTCAACGCTTGAGCAAGGTGCGGGTGAGGGGGCTTTAAAAAAACCTGACGAGGACAATAATGTATCTGTTGAACAGTTAAACGAGCAGTCGGAGTCTTCATCTGATTTTGGGGAAAATAATCCTCCAGAAGTTGTAGATGAACCACTTGCGGAAGCTGCCAGTGCTGAAGCGGTATCCAAACCGGAAATTCTGAAATCGAAAACTGAAGTGGCTAAAGTGAAAGTCGTGCCTGATGCGGGAACTGCAAAACCAAAAATTGAAGCAGCTAAAACCAAAGCGGTATCCAAATCGGAAAATCTGAAACTGAAAGCTGAAGCAGCTAGAGTGGAAGCCGTGTCTGGAGCGGGAACTGCAAAATCAAAAATTGGATCAGCTAAAACCAAAGCGGTATCCAAATCGGAAAATCTGAAACTGAAAGCTGAAGCAGCTAAAGTGGGAGCCTTGTCTGAAGCGGGAACTGCAAAACCAAAAATTGGAGCAGCTAAAACCAAAGAGGTGTCCAAATCGGAAAATCTAAAGCCGAAAGCTGATACGGTCAAATCTGCAGTCGTGTTAGAAGCTTCTGAAGTCAAAGCAGTAGCAGCGAGCAAAGCAGCAACTGCTCAAAAAACCATCGCCAAAATAGAAACAGCCAAAAAGGAACCCGTAACACCAACAACTAAAGCACTGGCACCTTCAAGCTGGACTGTACAGTTGGCGGCCTATAAACAGGAATGGTATGCAAAAAGTCAGGCGGCTGGATTCAAGCAAAAAGGTGTCCCAGTTGAGGTAGTCCCCGGCGATGTTAATAATACGGCATGGTATCGACTGAGAGTCGGGGGGTTTAAAAATAAAGGGGAAGCGGCTTCTTATGCTGCAAGAATTAAAAAAACGCTTAATTTGAGTTCGGTTTCGGTAACCGATAAATAGAGCTAATGTTTAAAATTGTGTAGGTATTATGAGAAAACAAAAGCTTGTTGTGGCGGTATCATCCAGAGCCTTATTTAATCTGGATGAGTCGCATGCGATATTTGAAACGCAAGGCAAGGAAGCTTTCTGCCAATATCAGATAGAACATGAGGATGAAATTCTGGAGCCGGGTTATGGCTTTGCCTTGGTTCAAAAGCTGCTGGCTATCAACGATAGCTGCCCCGATGATCCGCTGGTTGAAATCATTCTTTTATCGCAAAATAGTGCGGATACGGGTTTGCGGATTTTTAACTCCATTGCCCATCATCAGTTGAATATTATTCGTGCGGCATTTACCAGCGGCGTATCTCCTTACAGTTATATTTCAGCGTTCGGTGCGCATTTGTTTTTATCGGCCAATGCGGATGATGTCGCCAAGACCCTGGATGCCGGTTTTGCTGCGGCGACGATTCTTTGCGGCCCCTCTATGACGCATCATTCCGATCAGTTGCGTATCGCTTTTGATGGCGATTCGGTGTTGTTTTCGGATGAATCGGAACGGATTTATCAACAGCGCGGACTGGATGTATTTACCGAAAATGAACGCAATGAAGCCAAGAAACCATTGCCGGGTGGGCCTTTTAAGGATTTTCTGAGCGCCTTGCATCATATTCAGACGCAGTTTGATCCTCAATCATCACCGATAAGAACCGCATTGGTGACTGCCCGTGCTGCGCCTGCTCATGAGCGGGTAGTCAGGACATTAAGAGCCTGGGGTATTCGTATTGATGAGGCGCTTTTTTTAGGCGGCATGCCGAAAGGCGATTTTCTTAAGGCATTCGGGGCGGATATTTTCTTCGATGACCAAAAAGGTCACTGTGAGTCTGCCGCCAAACACGTCACTGCCGCGCATGTGCCGCATGGCATCGCTAACCAGAAAAAGTGAGTTTCTAGAAAACATATTGTTTGGAAGCAGCCCCGGCCTGTTCTTTGACTAGCTTTGGAACAAGATAGCCGGGCAGGGTGGCCTGAACTTGCTTGATAAGCGCCAAAGCTTCCGCTTCAGAAACTTCAAAATGCCCCGTCCCCGTCGCTTTGTCCAATAAATGCAGATAGTAAGGAATGATACCGTGGCTGAACAGGTGTTCGCTCAGTTCGCATAAGATTTCTGCATTATCATTGATGCCTTTTAAGCAGCACCGATTGATTAAATAATGTGATGCCGTTTTTTTTCAGAGCCTTGCAGGCGGCAATGACGCGTTCATTGATTTCATTGGCATGATTGCAGTGGACGACAATTACAATTTGTTTAGGGCTTTGACTTAGTACGCTGATCAATTCATCGGTGATACGGGCGGGCAGGACGATAGGCAAGCGGCTGTGTATCCGGATGCGTTTTAAATGCTTGATGTTGTTCAGTCGTTCAATGAGCCGGGTTAATCTTGAGTCATTCAGCAGCAAAGGATCGCCGCCGCTTAAAATAACTTCCGAGATACTTGTATCGTTCTTCAATGTATTGGATAGCGGCATTTTCTTTTTGTTTGCCTAGTTGCAGGTCGGCATAGGGGAAGTTTCGACGGAAACAATACCGACAGTTAATGGCGCAACTGCCGGTGTTGATCAGTAAAACCCGACCATGATACTTATGTATAACACTGGACTGAGTGGCGGCGGGAAGGTCCCCGACAGGATCGTTGCTAAAACCCGGGTAAACGACCATTTCCTTTTCAACAGGCAATATCTGGCGTAATAAAGGGTCATGCGGATTGCCTTTTTCCATGCAGGCAGCAAAGCTTAAGGGTACGCGCAAGGGAAAGGCTTTGGCTGCCGTTGCTGAAACCGTTAAGTCAGCAGGCGATAGTTGCAGGTAACGGCATAGGTCGTCAATGGTATTAAAGGCTTCGGCAAGTTGTAGTTGCCAGTTTTGCTTAAAGTGCTGGGTTTCGGATTGTTGTTCTGGCATGAAATGGGTTATTTAAAGTTCCTATCGATTCTGGCCTCTATTATAATGGCTGGGATTTATATTGTTTGTCATCTTTGAGGATAAAATGGCCAGTTATAGTACTAATGAGTTTAAAGCCGGGTTAAAAGTTATGTTGGATAACGATCCCTGCGCAATTATTGAAAATGAATTCGTAAAGCCTGGGAAAGGGCAAGCCTTTAACCGGGTAAAAATCAGGAATCTGAAAACTGGCCGGGTGATTGAAAGAACCTTTAAGTCTGGCGAGTCTCTTGAAGGCGCTGACGTTGTCGATGTCGATATGCAATACCTTTATAGCGACGGTCAATTCAGACATTTTATGGTGCCGGATACTTTTGAGCAGTATCAGTGCGATGAAAAAATCGTCGGTGATGCGGGTAAATGGCTTAAAGACCAGGATTCTTGCACGGTAACTTTGTGGAATGATGCGCCTCTTGCTATTTCTCCAGCCAATTTTGTTGAGCTGGCAATTACTGAAACTGATCCCGGCGTGCGCGGTGATACGTCTGGCGGCGGTGGCAAACCGGCTACTCTGGAGACAGGCGCGGTGGTTAGGGTACCTTTATTTGTGCAACAGGGCGAAGTGATTAAGGTCGATACCCGTACCGGCGAATATGTTTCTCGCGTAAAAGAATAGTGCAGCATGAGTGGCGGCCATCATGCTCCATAGAGCATTTGCGCTTAAGAGCGCAAATGCTTGCTGATATACGTAGATTTTTTGCTGAAAGATCCGTGCTTGAAGTGGAAACGCCTCTGCTGAGTCATGGAATAGGAACAGATCCGCAGTTAGAGTTCTTTACGACTGAGTATAGGTTGCCGCCACTGCAACAAACATTGTTTCTGCAAACATCACCTGAGTTTGCGATGAAACGGTTGCTTGCCGCCGGAAGTGGTTCCATCTATCAGATATGCAAAGCCTTCAGGAATGGCGAGTCAGGGCGGTTTCATAATCCTGAGTTTACGATGCTCGAATGGTATCGGGTTGGCTTTAAATTGCCTCAATTGATGGATGAAGTCGCCGATCTGATAGGGGTTTTGTTTAACGGTCACCGATCGTTACAAACAACGCAAAGATTCAGTTATCAGGAGGTATTTCTTTCGTTTACCGGTTTAGATCCCCTGGTATTTTCATATCAGGACTACTGTGCTTTTGCACTGGATAATCAGTTGCCTGAAGCAGTGGATATTTGCGGACACGATCATGCGATATGGCTGGATTTTATCTTCAGCCATAAAGTTCAGCCGCATCTGGGCGAAAATGCTTTGTGTATGGTTTACGGTTATCCTGCCTGTCAGTCGTCATTGGCAAGAGTCAATGAACACAATTCCCAGATCACTGATCGAGTCGAGCTGTTTATCAATGGTATCGAATTGGGTAATGGCTTTTATGAGTTGGCCGATGCGCAAGAGCAAGACAGGCGCTTTGATGCAGAAATGGGTATCAGGCACCAAAGAAAACTGCCGGTTACTGTTAAAGATAAACGTCTCATTGCGGCTCTGGAATCGGGATTGCCCGAATGCTCCGGGATAGCCATAGGTCTGGATCGTATATTGATGCTGTTGACAGATACCGCAGCTATTGATGAGGTGCTTGGTTTTCCTATTGATAGGGCTTAACTCGTTGCTTACAGGGCCGCGCCCGCTCCTGCGGTCTTGCGGCATTTCCACCATCCATGGCGGTCAGATGTAGGTAAGGAGCGTGAGCACGACTGCATGGACAGATATTTTGCTCTATGCAAAATCTGCATTCCCCACATCCCTGTGGGTATGCAGGAGGTAGCGCACCAAAAGTAGGCGCTTTAGGCGATGCAGGAGCAATTGCCGAGGAGCGGAAGCTTTGCCTACAGGGATGTAGGTAAGGGGCGTGAGCAGGAGCGGAAGCTTTTAAAACATTTACTGTGCTATAATCCTGCGGTTTTTCACTATTAGACAACGACGGTTTTTGTTCCTGCAAAACCTCATACATCACACTCGTGTGAATAATGTTTTATTTTTAGACTCTTACATGAAACTAAATACTTTTTCTCGCTTGTTATTGCTATGTCTGCTTGTTTCACCGGCAGTCAAAGGCGATGAAGAATTCATGGTTGAAGATATTCAGGTCAGGGGCCTGCAGCGTATCTCGGTAGGTACTGTTTATAACTACCTTCCTGTTAATGTAGGTGAAAATTTTTCTTTGGATAATGTCGCTCCGGCAATCAAGGCATTGTTCAAAACCGGTTTTTTTAAGGATGTTTCTCTCGAAAGGGAGGGCTCTACGCTGATTGTTAATGTGGTGGAGCGGCCATCAATAGCGAAAATCATTTTTGAAGGCAATAAAGATTTAAGCAAAGATGATTTGACCAAAGCATTAAAGAAAATTGGTTTAGCCGAAGGCAAGGTATTTGACCGGCAGGTGCTGGATAAGGTTGAGCAGGAATTAAGCCGCCAATATTTCAGTCACGGTAAATACGGTTTAAAGATTACTACAGAAGTGTCTGATCTTCCCCGGAATAGGGTCGGGATTAATATCAAGATTTCTGAAGGCAGAGTCGCAAAAATTAAGCAGATTAATATTGTCGGCAATACTGTTTTCGATGAAAAAATACTGCTGAGTAAACTTGAATTAAACACGTCCAATTTGTTGTCTTTTTACACGAAAGACGACCAGTATTCCAAGCAAAAATTATCCGCAGATTTAGAGACCTTACGCTCCTATTACCTGGATCGTGGTTATATCAACTTTTCAATTGAGTCCACGCAGGTAGCAATCACCCCTGATAAAAAAGACATCTATGTCACCATCAACGTAAAAGAAGGTGATGTTTACACGCTTGACAAAGTAAAGCTGGCGGGTAACTTGATTGTCGCGCCAGAAGAACTTATCAAACTGATGAAAGTTGGTCCAGGAGAGGTTTTTTCCAGAAAAAACGCCACTGAAACCTCAAAAGCAATTTCTGATCGCTTGGGTGATGACGGCTACGCTTTTGCAAACGTCAACATGGTGCCGGAAATCAACGAAGCCAAAAAAACAGTTGATATGACTTTTTTTGTTGATCCTGCTAAACGTGTCTATGTCAGACGTATTAATTTCAAGGGCAATAACAAGACTCGCGATGAAGTGCTACGCCGCGAAATGCGACAAATGGAGTCCAGTTGGGCTTCAAGTTCAAAAATTGAACGATCAAAAACACGACTTGAACGCTTGGGATATTTCGAAGAGGTGAATGTCGAAACGCCACCTGTGGTCGGTAGTGCTGATCAGATTGATGTTAATTATTCGGTAGTTGAAAAGCCATCCGGCAATTTAATGGCAGGTATAGGGTTTTCTCAAGTCCAAGGGATTATACTGAATGCCAACATTGCTCAGGACAATGTCTTTGGGTCAGGCAAGCGGGTGAATATCGCTTTTAACAACAGTAGTTATATGACCAGTTATCAATTTGGTTTTAATAATCCGTATTTTACTGTGGATGGCGTGAGCCAGGGCTATAATTTGGGTTATACCAAACGGGATGCCGCGCAAATAAACCTTGCCAACTATACAACCGATGTGGCGAATGCGGGAGTGAATTTTGGCATCCCATTGAATGAATTCGATAATTTGCGTTTTGACTTTGATGTAAAACATACCAATTTAGGCACCACTGATTTTACATCCAAACAAATTCGAGATTTTATTAATAAGGAAGGCGATTCGTTTCTGACATTTGCGCCGGCAGTAGGCTGGACTCACGATACGCTTAATCGAGCCATATTCCCTAATAAGGGCGGGCAACAACGTTTGTCTGCCTTGGCGACAGTTCCGGGCAGTGACCTGGAATATTTTAAAGTAGCCTATAAACATCAGCTTTATTTGCCCTTGGCCAAGGACTTTACCTTTAGACTGCATGGCGAAATAGCTTACGGGGACGGCTATGGAGATACGGATAGCTTGCCTTTCTTTGAAAATTATTTTGGTGGCGGTACCGGTTCTGTACGCGGCTTTAAGAATAATACCCTTGGGCCGAAAGATTCCAATGGTTTTTCGTTTGGTGGATCAACTAAAATGATTGGCAATGCAGAGTTGTTTTTTCCTGTTCCCTTTATGCCGGAGACAAAATCAGTCAGGCTGGGGACTTTCTTTGATGCCGGCAGAATTGATGATTCTATGGGCGTAAATAATTTTAAATATTCTGCGGGGATTTCAGGGGAGTGGATGTCACCTTTTGGCGCCCTATCTGTCAGTGCTGCATATCCTTTTAATGCGACTTCTACAGCTCCCGATGGCACTCCAGGCGATACAAAACAGATGTTCCAATTCAACTTTGGCCAAAACTTCTAGAAGAAGTTCTTTTTGTTTAATAACCTTATCCCATATAATTTAATAAATTTACGTATTTTTATCCACTAATTAATTTAACTACAACCAGAGATCTGTATAACAATGAAAACGAAAATTGCTTTATTTTTAGGACTTTTGCTTACTGCTAATGTGAGCTTTGCTGATTTAAAGATTGGCTTTGTAAACATACCTGCCGTTCTTGAAAAAGCGCCCCAAGCAGAAAAAGCTAAAAAGCGTCTGGAACAAGAATTTTCACCTCGTGATAAGCAATTGGTTGCTCAACAAAAAGAAATCCAAAGCATAGAAGAAAAAATGACCAGAGATGCTTCTGTGATGAGTGAGAAAGAACGAAACTAATTTGGAAAAAGATATTTTAAACAAAAAAAGGGATGCAAAAAGAGCGCAACAGGAGTTTAGCGAAGATTTTAATGTTCGCCGTAATGAAGAATTGGGTAAATTGCAACGTCGTATTGTTGAAGCCATTCGGGCGATAGCTAAAGATCAAAATTATGATTTATTACTTACTGATGGCGTTATTTATTCCAATGAACAGATTGATATAACTAGTCAAGTGCAACAAAAGTTGTCAACAATGCCTGAATAATGAACTAATTTTTTAGTTAGTCGCACATACACCAACTTTTTTAGTAAAGCACTCTATAAAATAAGCCATGTCTATTACATTAGATATTTTACAAATACAAGCATTCTTGCCACATCGATACCCTTTTTTATTGGTTGACAAGGTGATTGAGTGCGAACCTGGGATTAGGCTGTTGGGAGTGAAAAACGTCACTTATAACGAACCTTTTTTTCAAGGCCATTTTCCACAAAAACCCATTATGCCAGGTGTGCTGATTTTGGAAGCTTTGGCTCAATCGACGGGCCTGTTAGCATCAGAAACAGCCGGGGACGAATTGGCAGGCATGATTTATTATTTGGTGGGTATTGATAAAGCCAAATTTAAAAGACCTGTTGTGCCTGGAGATCAATTGATGCTGGAAGCAAAGTTTATTAAAAGTAAACGTAATATCTGGGCATTTGAATGCCGTGCAGAAGTTGACGGCGAATTTGTCGCAAGTGCTGAAATCAGATGTGCAGCGGTGGTAGATTAATTTTGATCGATCCAACAGCCATAATTGATAGTCATGCTGAATTGGCCGATGATGTGTCGGTTGGCGCTTTTTCTGTCATCGGAGCCGATGTAAAAATTGATGCCGGTACGGTCATAGGTCCTCATGTCGTTATTAAAGGGCCTACTTCCATAGGCAAAGACAATCGCATCTATCAATTCACTTCCATCGGCGAAGATCCCGCAAGACAAAAAATATGCGGCTGAGATAACCCGGCTGGAAATTGGTGATAGAAACACGATACGAGAGTTTACCTCTATGCACAGAGGAACGAAGCAGGATAATAGTCTTACCAAGATAGGCAATGATAACCTGTTTATGGCATACACCCATGTAGCCCATGATTGTATTATTGGCGATCATGTCATTATGGCAAATGGTGCGTCATTAGCAGGCCATGTACATTTGACATAGTCATGCTATCTTGGGCGGATTTACCTTGGTGCATCAGTTTACCCAAATAGGGCAGTACAGCTTTGCTGCTATGGGTAGTGCGATTACCCAGGATATTCCTCCTTTTGTTATGGTCGGCGGCAAGCCTACCAGGCCGCATGGCATAAATTCAGTCGGCATGGAACGTAATGGCATATCAGCCTGAAGACATTAGATTAATTAGAAATGCTTATAAAATAATCTATAAAATGAATTTACGCTTGGAAGATGCCATTGATCAAATGGAAGATCTGGCCGGTGAAAGTAAAGAATTGTCTGATATGGTTAGCTTTTTGCGCAATGTAAGTCGAGGGATATTGCGCTAAAGTCCGCAACTGCTGCCATGCAGTCGTATCTTGGCGCGATTAAACTTGCACTTAAGCTGTTTCAGGAGTGAAAATTGCTATGGATGATTATTTTTCAACAAAAATCACTCAAGGTATTATGGTTGCCGGAGTTGACGAAGCAGGTCGCGGCCCACTTGCAGGTCCGGTCTTTGCGGCAGCAGTTATCCTGGATCCCATGCGGCCGATTGAAGGATTGGCCGACTCCAAAATCCTTAGCGAAGGCAAACGGGATAGTCTTTATATCATCATCAAGGAAGCCGCTTTAAGCTGGTCAGTCGCCCAAGCCAGTGTTGAAGAGATTGATGAACTCAATATTCTTCAGGCAACGCTACTTGGCAATGCAGAGAGCGGTAAAGGGCTTGCATGTCCAGCCAGATGAGGTTTTAGTGGATGGCAACCGCCTCCCCGATTTGTCCATGCCTGCTCAGGCTATCGTTAAAGGGGACAGTAAAGTGCAGGCGATCAGCGCGGCCTCTATATTGGCGAAAGTCGAGCGGGATAAGCTCATGGTTGACTATCATCAACAATATCCTGATTTTTCGTTTCATCTGCATAAAGGCTATGGCACCAAACAGCATTTAGCAGAGATCGAACAGTTCGGTTTTTTAGACGTACACAGAAAAACATTCAATCCGGTAAAAACCATGCTCATGCAGCGCGGAAAATAGCTTGCTAAGCGATCCCAGAGGTTCTTCATCCATTAACGCGATTTGTTCGCGCAGTTCAATAATCCGATCCTGCCAATAACGCGGCGTATCAAACCACGGGAACGCCATAGGAAACGCGGGATCATCCCAACGTCGTGCAATCCAGGCAGAATAATGAATCAGGCGCAAGGTGCGCAGGGCTTCGATAAGATGCAGTTCTCGGGGGTCGAAATCGTAAAAAGTTCTGTAACCGGCCAGCAGATGGTTCAATTGCAATGTCATTTCGGCGCGATCCCCCGCGAGCAGCATCCACAAATCCTGTATTGCCGGTCCCATCCGGCTGTCATCGAAATCAACAAAATGCGGGCCGTCATCGGTCCATAAAATATTGCCGGGATAACAGTCACCATGCAGGCGTAAGGTTTTCACCTTGCCGGCACGTTCAAAGCAACGCCTTACACCATCCAGCGCGTGTTCAGTTACGCTGCAGTAAGCCTCCATGAGATCTGCAGGTATAAAATTATTCGCCAGCAGATATGCTCTTGGTTCATCACCAAAGCTGGCGATATCAAGAGTCGGGCGATCCTTAAAAGGCTTCAGGGCACCGATGGCATGAATACGACCGATAAACCGCCCCATCCATTCCAGCTTTTCACGACCTTCAAGCTCAGGTACGCGGCCGCCTTGTCTTGGAAACACGGAAAAGCGGAAACCATCTGCGTGGATTAAAGTCTGATTATCCCCAAATGGCATTGCCGGCACGACAGGGATTTCAGATTCAAACAATTCCTGAACGAAGGCATGCTCTTCAAGAATTGCGGCAGTTGTCCAGCGCTCGGGTCTGTAGAACTTGGTTACTATAAAGGACGCATCCGTCATGCCGACCTGATAGACGCGGTTTTCATAGCTATTGAGCGCCAGCAGTCGGCCATCGCTGTGCAGGCCGATACTGTCAAGCGCGTTCAAAATGATATCGGGGGTCAGCGCTGAAAAAGGTGTTTGATTAGTATGCATGATCCATTGTAACGCTGAATGTGAATTCGGCTAACGTTATGTAGTTATTCTGTCATTTTTCAATATACATTTGTATGAGTAAAGACAGTAAAAAATAAGCCAGAACCGGTGGTTGGGGATTTGCTTACTGGAAACATAAAGTTGGTAACGAATGACGTTATTTCTTAATATTTTTATAGCCTTCTTCGCTTTCACGGATGACTTTTTGGCCTTCTTCTACCATTCGGTTACCTTCGTCGATTTTGGATTTTCCTTCCCGAACCAGATTTTGACCGCGTTCCACCATTTGTACGCCTTGTTCCCAACGACTACCCAATTTCGCCATACCTTCGCTTTCACGTAACATTTGCTCGCCTGAAAGAATTGGTGTGGGTTCGGCGACAGGCAGTGTTTGATCTGCGGCGCAACCGATGAGCAGCACAGGTAAGCAAGCAATATGTAGAACACGTTGAATGCTGAAATATTTTGGCATGGATATGTCTCCTGATAAATTTGTAAAAAGGTGATTAATGCTGCAAACGTCGAGTAGGGTTGCAGAGTACGTGATATTTTTCATTTACTGCGGGTTATGTCAAGCAGAGATAAGGGCGGCGACATTAAAGCTATAGATTATAACGGGTGACTGACTTTGAGAAATCGAAAGTTCGTGAACCTTGAAATGCAGGGCGACATGACTCAGTCAAGCACTTTGCTTTTAATGCGGGTTCCCATTAGGTAGTCGAACCAGGGCCAGGTAACACACCAGTTTGCGGTGCAGTTGCCGCCGATATGGTGATCGTAATGCCATTGCAAATGCCGTTTAGCCCAAGCAGGATCGAGGTGAGCCTTGCGGTGCTTGTAGTAATAAAGCATCAGCGACGCATATACCGCGCCGGTAAAGAAGGGAAACAGTACAAACAGCGGCACATGCAGCAGCACAATACCGGCTAACACCGCCAATTCCTTGGTTTGGGCGTTCCATGTTGTTAAATTCACGGATTGATAGCCTCGATCGAGCATGTCGTTTTTGGCGCAAACAGCATGATGTTCATGCCAATGATAAGACCAGAAACTATGGCGGTTTTTCCCCAGTCCGTGAAGAATGTATTTATGCATCAGCCATTCACCCGCATTGGCATACAGCAAGCCTAGCAGGAATTGAATGACTGGGATGGTCATGAGGTAAATCAGCGAAATAGCTTAATCATTCAGCCAGTTCCGGGGCTTCAGGTATTCGTCATAAAGCACAGCTTCCGGACTGCCGGGTTCTGGTTGCCAGTTGTATTTCCAGTGGGCTACGGGCGGCATGGACATTAAAATGGATTCGGTTCTGCCGCCGGATTGCAGGCCGAACAGGGTGCCGCGGTCATAGACCAGATTGAATTCAACATAACGGCCTCTGCGGTAAAGCTGAAAATCACGTTCCCTGTCTCCGTAAGGCGTGTCTTTGCGATTTTGTACGATAGGCAGATAGGCATCAATATAATGATTGCCCACACTTTGCATGAAAGCAAAGGATCGCTCAAATCCCCATTCATTCAAATCATCAAAGAACAGTCCGCCCACACCACGGGTTTCATCTCTGTGTTTGAGATAGAAATATTCATCACACCATTTTTTGTAAGTCGGGTAGATGTCATCACCAAAGGGCTGACAGGCGGCGCGCGCGGTTTGGTGCCAGTGCATGACGTCTTCTTTAAAGGGGTAGAACGGCGTTAAATCAAAGCCGCCGCCGAACCACCAGATAGTCGGTTCACCCGGTTTTTCCGCTATTAAAAACCGCACATTGGCATGAGATGTCGGTACATAAGGATTTTTGGGGTGGATGACCAGCGATACGCCCATCGCCTGAAATTGCCGGTCTGCCAGTTCCGGGCGCTTAGCGGTTGCAGAAGGGGGCAGGCTAAAACCGGATACATGAGAAAAGTTGACGCCGCCTTGTTCGATAACCTGGCCATTGGCCAGTACCCGTGTTCTGCCGCCGCCACCTTCGGCCCTGTCCCAAAGGTCTTCGATAAACCGGGCTTCAGGTTCTACGCTCTCCAGCGCCGTGCAGATTTGGTCTTGCAGGTTAAGCAGATAGTTTTTTACTTTGGCGATATCGTCAGTATTCATGTGTGGGTTGGTGTGTTTTCAATTAAATATACGGGAAATCTATCAGCTTTTAGGTGCGAGCAGCAAATGAAATCCGGCGAGAAAGCGTTTTCGAACAAGTTGTTTAGATAAAATGGAGCCTTTGGCGCTCATTTTTATGGGATAATTAGGCAACTTTCTCGCATTGGCAATGACAACCATGACCTTTCCAACCATTGAATCTTTTGTCGGCAATACACCTTTAGTCAGACTGCAACGTTTGCCGGGCAATACCAGCAATACGATTCTGGTCAAACTGGAAGGCAATAATCCGGCCGGTTCGGTAAAAGACCGTCCCGCACTCAGTATGATTAAACATGCCGAAGCCAGAGGCGAGATTAAACCCGGTGACCGCTTGATTGAGGCGACCAGCGGTAATACCGGCATTGCCCTGGCGATGGTGGCAGCGATCAAGGGTTATAAAATGACCTTGATTATGCCGGATAACATGAGCGACGAGCGCAAGGCATCGATGAAAGCTTACGGCGCTGAAATTATTCTGACACCCGCCGCAGGCAGTATGGAAGCGGCGATTGATTTGGCGAGGGAAATGGAAGCGGCAGGCAAGGGCCGGGTTCTGGATCAGTTTTCCAATCCTGATAATCCGCTTGCGCATTATGAAAGTACCGGCCCTGAAATTTGGCGGGATACACAGGGAAAATGACCCATTTTGTCAGCTCCATGGGAACTACCGGCACGATTATGGGGACTTCAAAATATCCTGAAGGAACAAAATGCCGATATTCAGGTTATCGGCGTGCAGCCGGAAGGCGATTCTAAAATCCCCGGCATCAGGCGCTGGCCCAAGGAATATTTGCCGAAAATTTATCACGCCGAGCGGGTTGACCGGATTATCGATGTCGATCAACAGTCGGCAGAAAACGTCACTCGCGCTTTAGCGGCAAAAGAGGGTATTTTTGCCGGTGTTTCATCCGGCGGTGCTGTTTATGCGGCATTAAAATTGTCTGAAGAAGTTGAGAATGCGGTGATTGTGGTGATTATTTGTGACCGGGGTGACCGGTATTTATCGACGGGTGTTTTTCCTGGCTTAACGTGTTAGAGCCCTTCGCTACGCTCAGCTGAGCCTTGTCGAAGGATTTGTAAGGGCGACCGGCTGGTCGCCCTTGGTAATGATCAGGCTCATCCTGACTGTTACTCTTGTTTTAATAACCCCCGCCGCAAATGCTCTGGATGCTTTGTCGCTTAATGTTGGAACCATAAACGCCAATGGCTGGAAATTACAGGGTATTAATATCGCCCTGACCGATCTGGCGCAAAATCCGCAAAAACTGACCTTAACTATCAACAAGTTAAGTCTGCCTAAACCTTTCAATGATCTGAATCTGGTCAATATCCATTGTTCTTCTTTCACCTGGCAAAACAAGGAACTGTTGTGCAAACAGGGGCGGGCGGAGATTGCGTTCAAAACGATGGCAATCGCCGACCGCCAATTTTTCTTTTCATGTCACGGAAAAGCATAGTTCGTTCAAATTAACGGATTTGCTCCTGGCTGGCGGAACAGTCTCCATTGATGGCGAAGAGCGGGGTGAGCAATGGCAGATGCAGATTAATGCCAAAGCGGTGGATAGCCGGTTAATTCAAAAGCTGTTGCAGCAGGAACATATTCGAACTGAAAGGCGGTAAAATCAATCTTAAGTTGAATGCATCCGGCAGTCATGCGCTAGTAAAGAATTTTACCTTGACCACCGAGCTGAATGGCTTGACCGGGCAGACCAAAGACGGACGGTTTGCTGCTGAGGCATTAATCTGGAGTCAACGCTGAATGCCCAAAACAATAATGGCTTGTGGCAATGGCAAAGTCATTCAATGTTAACTGGTGGTGCGTTGTATGTCGAGCCGTTTTATCTGGAAGCGGGCGGGCAAACCATAGGTTTGGATGCACAGGGCGATTGGGACGAATCAAACAAACGGGTCGAAATCAAGTCTGCAAGTTACAAACATTCAAAAGACGGGGAATTAAGCGGCAGTGCAATCGTTCAATATAGAGAATGGCGTAAAACTTGAAAAGGCCAAGCTCTCGTTGCATCAGTGATAATCTGCAGGACCTGTCAGCACATCTATCTGAAGCCGTTTTTTGAACAGACCGCATTGGAAGGTGTTATCGCTCGCAGGTCATTTAAAAGCTGATTTTTCTATTAATCAGCAAGCATTAACCGCGTTAACGGCAACTTTTAACAAACTTGGTGTTAAAGACACTGCAGGGCGCATCAAAATTCAGGGTGGCGTCGGCACTATTAACTGGTCTAATGATGAGATTTTTAATCAACCATCCGATGTTCGCCTGGCAGCAATTACAGTTATACGCTTTGCCTATAGGCCCATCCAGGCTTTCATTCCTGAGCCGGGCAAACAGTTTCAAATTGCTTGAAAAAACCCAGCTGCCTTTTTTGGGCGGCGTAATCGCTATCAATCAATTCGGCTGGCAGGCAAAAAAGCAGCAGGAACCGGAAGTTTACTTTGCGGGGAGCATAAACAATGTATCCTTGGAACAATGGTCGAAGGCGTTAAACTGGACACCGTTATCAGGCACTATCAGCGGACATATTCCCCGAGTTGAGTACAGCAATAAAACGCTGAGTCTGGGCGGTGAAATAAACATCAAGGTTTTTGATGGTGACATTAAAATCAGCAAACTTGCATCATCGGGATTGTTTACTGATTTCCCCAAGTTTCACAGTGAGATGGAAATTCAACAACCTGGATCTGGATCAGTTAACCGGCAAGTTTAAATTTGGCGGCATTACCGGCAGGTTATCGGGATATGTCAGGCAGTTGTATATGGAAAACTGGCATCCGGTCACTTTTTTCGCGTGGCTGGGAACGCCGGATAACGATGATTCCCGCCACAGGATCAGCCAAAAAGCGGTAAAAAATATCGCCAGTATCGGTGGCGGCGGCGCGTCGGATTTACTGTCGAGAAGTTTTTTAAGTTTCTTTGAAACCTTCGGCTACGACAAAATCGGCCTGGGTTGTTATCTGCATGATGGCGTGTGTCAGTTGATGGGCGTGGAGGCTACAGAATCGGGTTATGCCATTATTACCGGCGGCGGTCTGCCGCGGATTGATGTGATCGGCTATAATCCCCGCGTTGACTGGAATGTATTGATGGAACGGTTAAAGCGTATTTCGACATCGGATGAAGTAATCATTAAATAATTTGGAGAGCGTTATGAGAAAAATATCGGTATTAGGCGCGTTATTGTTGACCGCATGTGTCACCATTAATATTTACTTTCCTGCCGCTGCCGCTGAAAAAGCGGCGGATGAAATTATCAAGGATATACAAAGTATTACGCCGCAAAAAACAGAACCCAAGCCCAAGGCAAGTTTAACTGATTGGCAGATGACTGCTTTTCAGTGGCTGGATAATGCCATCAATGTTGTTGTTTCGCCTGCACAGGCCGACGAGGCAAATTTGAACGATTGATAGCCCCGAAATCAGGCAGTTGCGCGCAACGATGGAAAGCCGTTTTGCTGCACTACAGCCTTTTTATGCGGCCGGTTTTATCGGCATTCAGGCGGACGGCTTGTTGGCGGTCAGGGATGCTGCCAGTGTGCCGCTTAAAGACAGAAATCAGGTTAATAAACTGGTTGCTGCGGAAAATGCAGATCGGCAAAGCCTGTATCAGGCGATTGCCAATGCCAACGGTCATCCTGAATGGGCCGCACAAATCAAATCAACCTTTGCCGCTCGCTGGGTGAGTAATGCTCAGCCAGGCTGGTGGTATCAATCATCCGGAAGTTGGAAGCAGAAATAAGCATGGCAGTCAATAGACGAAGAAAGAAGCAATTACCGGAAACGCCGGTTAAAGTCACTATAGAATCCCTTGCTCATGACGGCCGTGGCGTCGCGCATGTCGACGGCAAAGTGATATTTATTGATGAGGCGTTGCCGGGCGAGGAGGTGGAGTTTATCTATACCGAAAGCCGCAAGGATTATGCGGAAGGCAAGGTCGTCAAGCTGTTAAGCCGCGCTGCTGACCGGGTTGATGCCTTATGTCCGCATTACGGCGTTTGCGGCGGTTGCAGTTTTCAGCATGTCGAATCGTCCGCGCAAATCAGAATCAAGCAGGATTTACTGGCTGAGCAGTTTAAACGCATCGGCAAGGTTGAGACTGCCTGAACTTTGGCAGCCATTGGAAGGCCCGCATTGGGGTTATCGCCGCAAAGCGCGGATGGGTGTTAAATATGTCGCGAAAAAAAACCGGGTGCTGGTTGGGTTCAGGGAAAGACGGCATCCGTATCTGGCTGAAATTGATAGTTGTATTGTTATGCATCCGATCGTCGGCACCAAGCTGATGGCTTTGGCGGAAATGATCGCCGGTTTGACTATCAGGGATAAAATTCCGCAGATTGAAGTGGCTATTGGCGATGAACAGTGCGTGCTGTCTATTCGTGTGCTGGAGCCGCCGACCGTTGCCGATAAGGAACGGATGCGAGCTTTTGGTCATGAGCATAATATGAGCCTCTGCCTGCAATCCAAAGGTCCGGATACGATCGACGCCGCTGGATGGCGAGCCGGAAGTCATACCGACTTATGCGCTGCCCGATCAGGACCTGGAATTCAAATTCAGGCCCGCCATGTTTACCCAGGTCAATTACGAAATTAACCGGCAAATGATCAACCGGGTGCTGGAGACATTAAATTTGAATGAAAACGATACCGTGCTGGATCTGTTTTGCGGCCTGGGCAATTTTACCTTGCCGATGGCAAAATTTGCCGGACGGGTTGTCGGCATAGAAGGCGATCAGCCGCTGGTGAATCATGCCAAAGAAAATGCCCGTCACAATGGCATCAGCAATGTTGAATTTTATGCGGCCGATTTAAGCAAGGATATCAGCGACCAGCCCTGGGCCAATCGCAAATACAACAAAATCATGCTGGACCCTTCCAGAGCCGGTGCATCCGAGGTTTTGCAACATTTTAAGAAATGGAAGCCCGAGCAGATTGTTTATGTGTCCTGCAATCCGTCAACGCTCGCCCGCGATGCGGGTATTCTGGTTAATGAATTGGGCTATAAACTGGTTAAAGCCGGAGTGATGGATATGTTTCCGCAAACCGGACATGTTGAATCGATGGCTTTGTTTGAAAAGGCGTAGGGCGTTTAAGGCATTAACCCGATGAAAACCGATTCCTTTCTGGATATTTCAATTAGCGCACAGCAACTGTCTATCGTGGAAAACGGGCAGACGTTAAAAAGCTACCCCGTTTCCACCGCCAAAAATGGCGCGGGCGAACTGATGGGCAGCGAATGCACGCCCAGAGGCTGGCACAAAATCAGGGCAAAAATTGGCGCGGATCAACCGTTACATGCGGTGTTTATCGGCAGACGCGCCACGGGTGAAATCTATAGCGCTGATCTTGGCAAGCAATATCCACAACGCGACTGGATATTGACCCGCATTCTCTGGTTAGGCGGCCTGGAGCCGGGGAAAAATCGCTACGGCAAAGTCGATACCACCTGGCGTTACATTTACATCCACGGCTGTCCTGATGAATTAATGAAAGGCGATCCCGATTCGCATGGCTGTATCCGTATGAAAAATGCCGATATGCTGGATTTGTTTAATCGTGTGGAGGCCGGGCTTAAGGTTTATATTCATGAATAGAAACGCGAATTGTTGCAGGCATAGAATACGATGGCAGCGGTTTTTCAGGCTGGCAGTGGCAAACCAATCAGCGCAGTGTGCAGCAGGTGCTCGAACAGGCCTTGTCAAAAGTCGCCAATCATCCGGTTACGGTAATGTGTGCAGGCAGGACCGATACCGGGGTTCATGCCCTTGAACAAGTCGTCCATTTTGATGTCAAGAGTGAACGCGAACTTCATGCCTGGATGCTGGGCGGTAATAGCAATTTGCCGGATGATGTCAGAATTACCTGGGTTAAAGCAGGCAGTAGGTGATTTTCATGCCCGCTACAGCGCCATTGCCCGTTTTTATCGTTATATCATTCTTAATCGTCCCATTAAATCGGCGCTTGTTACGCAATCAGGTGACCTGGTGTCATACTCCGCTGGATGCAGAAAAAATGCACCAGGCTGCGCAACACCTGATCGGCAACATGATTTTTCCTCATTCCGGGCGCAGGGCTGTCAATCCAAAAGCCCTTGCCGGGCGATGTATTTTATTGATGTTTATCGGGAAGACGACAAAGTCATTATCGATATTTCCGCCAATGCTTTTTTGCATCACATGGTCAGGAATATTGCCGGGGTTTTGATGGATATCGGTGCAGGAAAACAGCCGGTAGACTGGACACAAGAGCTGCTTGAGGTTAAAAGCCGCAAGCTGGGCGGGATGACTGCACCGCCGGATGGTTTGTATTTGGGTGCAGTTTATTACCCTGAACATTATGGCATTGCAAAACACCCGGTATTCGATAAATTGCCGATCGATGCCAAGCGCCATGATTAGGCATGAAAAGTCACAGGGTATAAACTATGTTTCTTGCAATTATCGAGATATCGGGTAGATTGCGCGCCAAGTTAAATTAATTAAATGGTTAATATGAATAACTTTCTATCATTTCCAGTTCATGCCGGTAGTGATATAGCCAATGGTATTATTGGCAAGGTTTCCGAACTGTTGCCTTTTCTTGAAGGTCTTGTAGGTAAGGGTTGGAGGGATATTTTTTCGGCAATTATGCCCGGAGTCTCCGGCTTGGCATAATATTCACCCATTGCTGGTGCATTTCCCCATCGCATTTTTATCGGCATTTTTTGCTCTGGATTTAGTCGGTACACTGGCAAAAAAAGCACAATGGCGTAGTGTTGCCAGCTGGTTTCTCTATATTGGTACAGTTGCCACTGTGTTTACGGTGATTTCCGGGTTTATGGCCGCGGATTCTGTAGCGCATGGGGGAAATGTACATGATCTTATGGAGCGTCATGAACAGATTGGCATACTAGTCCTTTTCTTGGCAATAGTGTTGTCGATTTGGCGGATGAAAAGCGGTAGTTTAATCCGGGGCGCGGCCAACATTTTTTTTCTTATACTTTCAGCTTTACTGGGCGTGCTTATGATAGTGGGTTCTGATTTGGGTGGTTTAATGGTTTATAAATACGGAGTGGGCGTTGAAGCTGTTCAGCAACCAGACGATGGTCATGTGCATGAACATGGTGAAGCGCACGTGCATGAACATGCTGAAACTCATGCACATGAACAAGTCGAAACTCATGTGCATGAACAAGCCGAAACTCATGTGCACGAACATACGGAACCCCATGTACATGAACATGCTGATGGGCATAAACATGTTCATGTACATAAGCATTAATTAGAGAAATAAGCTTTAAAATACGGGGCTGACTTTTTGTCGGCCTTTTTTGTTGGTGACGCCAAAACTACGCTGTTATATGTTATTCTACGCGCTTGGCTTTTTTGGTTAAATTCTCATATCACTTTATGCGAACTCGCGTTAAAATTTGCGGTTTTACCCGTGTTGAAGATGCTGTTTATGCAGCTCACTTGGGCGTAGACGCAATTGGTTTGGTGTTTTATCCGCCCAGCCCACGACATGTTGAGATTGAACAGGCGGTCAAGATTGTCAATGCCCTGCCCGCTTTTACCTCGGTTGTTGCTTTGTTTGTTGACGAGCAGGAAGCACGGATACGCGAGGTTTTGGCAAGGGTCTCGATTGACTGTCTTCAGTTTCATGGTGATGAGCCCGCCGAGGCTTGCAGAATTTATGGTAAACGGTACATTAAAGCGGTAAGAATGCAGGATGGTATTGATATTTCCGCTTTGGCACTGCATTATCATGATGCGGCAGGGTTGTTGCTGGATGCTTATCATCCAGACGCAAAAGGCGGAACCGGCAGTCAATTTGACTGGGACAGTGATTCCCAGAGCAATGTACTTTGCCAGTCATACTGGCGGGCGGTTTGGATGAAACTAACGCCAAACAGGCAGTGCAAACCGTAAGACCTTACGCGCTTGATGTCAGTAGCGGTGTGGAAGCAGAAAAAGGTGTTAAAGACTCGCTTAAAATGGCGGCATTTATAAAACAAGTTAATGAGGGTGACAGAGTAACAACATGACCGAAAAATATAATATGCCCGATGAGCGGGGACATTTTGGCCCTTACGGTGGAATTTTTGTAGCTGAAACATTGATACCACCCATTCAGGAATTAAATGCAGCCTATCAGCAGTATTTAAATGATCCGGAATTTATAGCGGAACTGGATGCTGATTTAAAATATTATGTAGGCCGGCCTTCGCCTTTGTATCATGCTGAACGCTGGAGTCGCGAACTGGGCGGCGCACAGATTTATTTAAAACGCGAAGACCTTAATCATACCGGCTCTCATAAAATCAACAATACGGTTGGCCAGGCGTTATTGGCCAAACGCATGGGTAAGACGCGTATTATTGCTGAAACCGGAGCCGGTCAACACGGCGTTGCAACGGCTACAGTTGCCGCAAGACTGGGTCTGGAATGCGTGGTTTATATGGGCGCCGTTGACGTTGCCCGGCAGTCTTTAAACGTGTATCGCATGAAGTTGCTGGGTGCAAAAGTAGTCGCGGTTGAGTCAGGCTCTAAAACCCTGAAAGATGCCTTGAACGAAGCGCTCAGAGATTGGGTAACCAATGTTGATAATACTTTTTATATTATTGGTACGGTTGCAGGCCCACATCCCTATCCTGCGATGGTCAGGGATTTTCAGGCGATTATTGGTCGTGAATCCAAGCAGCAATGCCTGGAAGCAACAGGACGTTTACCCGATGCGTTGGTGGCTTGTGTAGGCGGCGGCTCAAATGCTATCGGTTTGTTTTATCCCTTTATTGAAGATGAATCGGTAAAAATGTACGGTGTTGAAGCGGCGGGTGACGGCATTGCAACGGGCCGGCATTCAGCACCTTTGTGTGCAGGTCGGCCGGGCGTATTACATGGCAATCGCACTTATTTAATGGCTGATGATGACGGTGAAATTATCGAGACGCATTCTATTTCGGCAGGTCTGGATTATCCCGGCGTAGGCCCTGAACATGCGTGGTTAAAAGATACCGGCCGGGCAACTTACGTCAATATAACCGACACCGAAGCACTGGAAGGTTTTTATGCCTTGACGCGCATGGAAGGCATTATTCCTGCACTGGAATCCAGCCATGCCATGGCTTACACCATGAAACTTGCACCCACCATGAACAAAGACGAAATTATCATTGTGAATCTGTCCGGTCGTGGCGATAAAGATATGCAAACAATGGCTAAACGTGAGGGGATAGAACTGTGAGTCGATTAGCTGCCAAATTTGAAGAACTTGCCAAAACAGGTCGCAAGGCGTTAATTCCGTTTATTACTGCGGGCGATCCAAGACCTGATTTTACCGTGCCGATGATGCACGCCATGGTAAAGGCCGGTGTTGATGTTATTGAACTGGGCGTGCCGTTTTCTGATCCGATGGCCGATGGCCCTGTTATTCAACGCGCCAGCGAACGCGCTTTAGCTCATAAAATGAGCTTAAGACGAACCCTGGAGATTGCAACTGAATTCAGAAAAACCGATCAGGAAACGCCCGTTGGTGCTAATGGGTTATTTGAACCCGATTGAAGCAATGGGTTATGAAGATTTTGCCAATGCCGCGCAACGCGCCGAGATTGACGGCGTTTTAACCGTTGATTTACCGCCGGAAGAAGGACTGTGAATGCAGCTGCTTTGTTAAAGGCGCGCGATATTGATCCGATTTTTCTGTTGGCGCCCAACAGCAGCGATGAACGTGTTAAAAAAATGGATGCTGCCGGCAGTGGTTATATTTATTATGTTTCGCTTAAAGGCGTAACCGGCGCCGGGCATTTGAATACTGCGGATGTCGAAACCAAACTGCAACAAATCAGGGCAAATACGCGATTGCCTGTAGCTATCGGTTTTGGTGTAAAGGACGCACAAACGGCAAAGACGATTGCCAATATTGGCGATGGTGTTGTTATCGGTAGCGCCCTGATTAGTAAAATTGAAGCAAATCTGGATGATCCGGAACAGGCTAAAAACGAAATCGTTGAATTGTTAACATCCATGCGCCAGGCGCTGGATAGTTACAGAGCATGATCATGAGCGCGATGATAAAGCACTATGGAGCATACGAATGAGTTGGTTTGAAAAATTACTCCCCAAAACAATTAGAACGGAAGGATCCAGTAAAAAAGGCGCTGTGCCTGAAGGATTGTGGACTAAGTGCCCGAGCTGTAATGCGATTCTTTACAATACAGAACTGGAGAGAAATCTCAGTGTCTGTCCAAAATGCGAGCATCACATGCGTATTTCGGCCAGAACACGGTTGGATATGTTTCTGGATGAGGAAGGACGTGAAGAAATCGGCAAAAACATTAAGCCTGTCGATCCGTTAAAATTCAAAGATACTAAAAAATATAAAGACCGGATTACTCAGGCGCAAAAACAAACCAAAGAAAATGATGCCCTGGTCGTCATGAAAGGGACAGCTTAAAAGGCAACGATATTGTTGTTGCCGCCTTTGACTTCAAATTTATGGGCGGATCAATGGGCTCAGTGGTTGGTGAACGTTTTGTTCGTGGCGTCAACAAGAGTGTTGAGTTAGGTATACCGTTTATTGTATTTACCTCAAGTGGTGGCGCCAGAATGCAGGAATCACTGTTTTCCTTGTTTCAAATGGCGAAAACCAGCGCTGCATTAACCAAACTGTCCGACGCCGGAATCCCCTATATCTCTTTTATGACGGACCCGACCATGGGCGGCGTGTCAGCCAGTTTAGCCATGCTTGGGGATATTAATGTTGCAGAACCCAATGCCTTGATTGGTTTTGCAGGGCCCAGAGTGATAGAGCAAACCGTCCGTGAAAAATTACCTGAAGGTTTTCAGCGTAGCGAGTTTTTACAGGAGCATGGCGCGATTGATATGATTGTTGACAGACGTGAAATGCGCGATAAAATTTCCAGCATTTTGACACTATTAATGGCAGGTAGAGCAAAGGCATCTGTATCAGTTGCACCAACGTCAATGACCGTTGAAGCTGAAGAAGTTGTCGAACACCATTCTGATCAGGAATAACTCAGTCGCCAAGCACTCGGCTAATGATGCGTTTTGATTCGCTAAAGGGCTGGCTGGATTGGCAAGAAAGCTTACATCCTTTAGCAATAGACTTGGGATTGGAGCGGGCAGCACAGGTTTATCATGCACTTAATCCTGATTGCATCAAGCCACCCACAATTACTGTTGCCGGAACAAACGGAAAAGGCTCATGTATTGCTTATCTTGAGGCTATTTACAGAGCACAGGGCTACCGTGTAGGCGCTTATTCTTCTCCTCATATTCTGAAATATAACGAAAGAATAAAAATAGACGGTAAACCTGTATCGGATGAACTGATTTGCGAGGCCTTTGCAAGAATTGAATCGGTTCGTGGCAATACCTCATTAAGCTATTTTGAATTCGGTACACTGGCTGCACTTGATATATTCTGGCGTTCAGGTTTGGATATTCAATTGCTTGAAGTAGGTTTAGGTGGCCGACTTGATGCAGTCAATATCATTGACCCCGACGTATCGTTGATAACCAGTATCGGTATTGATCATGTTGATTGGCTGGGTGAAACACGCGAAGCAATAGGACAGGAAAAAGCCGGCATATTCCGGGCGAAAACTCCCGCTATTATCGGAGATTGCGATCCTCCCAAATCATTGTTACAAAGTGCGATTGATAAAGATGCCCGACTGTATTGTATCGACAAGGATTTCGGTTATAAAAAGCAAACCACAACCTGGGATTGGTTTGCGGGTGATCAGACACATTAGCCAATTGCCTGAGCCGGGTTTAAAAGGTGAGCATCAATATCGCAACGCCTCAGCGTTATTTTAGCAGTGGAAGTATTGGCAAAAAGCCTGCCGGTAAGCGATATGTCAATTCGAATCGGACTTAAAAATATCCAGTTACTCGGTCGATTTCAATTAATTAATGATAAAATTCCCGTGCTATTGGATGTTGGACATAATCCAGAGGCAGTCAAAACATTGGTTGATTATCTGAACATGACTTTCCCCGATAAAAGGATACATGCGGTTTTTTCAATGATGAAAGACAAGGACATAGCAGGTGTACTCGAAATTATGAATCCTGTGGTCTATGACTGGTTTTTTGCACCGTTAGCCAATCCCAGAGCGGCTACAGAACCCCTTATGCGTGAGATTTTTTCACAAAGCTCAGTGATCCCGTGTTTCCTTTGGTTTTACCGGTTTTGCAGATGCATTTTACGCTGCAAAAAACCAGTCGCAGGAAGATGATTTGCTGCTGGTTTTTGGATCTTTCTTTTTGGTATCTGATTGTTTAAATGAATTTGAGAAAAGGTGAGTTGACAAAATGAATCAAGAATTAAAACAACGGTTGATTGGTGCTGTAGTTGTTACGGCGCTGTGCTGCTATTTTTATTCCTATGCTGTTTGATGATCCTGTTGATAATAGCGGTCAATCAGTCAGTGAACTGGTTATTCCTGAACCCGTTAACACGGGTGAAGGTCGGCCAATAAATTACCGGCTAGTGCCGATCAGGTTTTAACACAATCTGACTCAGAGTCTTTGGTCACTGAAACTGATGGCGATATCCTTGAGAGCACAGGCGCAGAAGAAGAGGAATGTGCAACCCATCGATGAGTCCTCGGAAATTGACGTTGTAGAAGAGGTTGCCTCACCCCGTTAAGACTACAAAACCTGAAAAGGTTCAGATGAAATCGACGACTCAAAAACCTGATAGTGAACAAGGACTTGTGGAAGCTGATGTTGTAGAAGAGGTTAAAAAACCGGTAAAAGCCACAAAACCTGAAAAGGTGCAGCCGGAATCGACGCTTCCAAAACCTGTTAGTACACCGAAACCTGTAGATGCTGCAGAAGCATTGAAAAAACCGGTAAAAGCGCCAAAGCCTGAAAATATTCAGCCAAAACATGTTAGCGCCCCGAAGCCTTTGGTCCTGTTGTAGAAGCAGCAAAAAAACCAGTTAGTGCGCCGAAAGCGGAACCCTCAAAACCAGCGCCAGAACTGGTTCGCTGGTATATTCAGGCAGGCAGTTTCAGTCAAAAAGAAAATGCACTGTCTCTTTGGGATAAATTGCGCCAGCAAGGTTTTCCGGTTTCTCTGGATACCATTCCATCAGAACAAGGCTCCACAGTATACCGTCTAAGAATAGGGCCGGAGCTGGATGGAAAAAGAGCTGCCGCAATGAAGGCGAAGCTGGATAAGCAGAATATCAAGGCAATTCTGATTTCCGAATAATGCAATACGACCGAGTGAGCTAAACCAGCGAAAACATATGATCTGGATAGATTTTGCCATTATCGGGCTTATTTCTATTTCTTTAATAATAGGGTCTGTTGCGCGGGTTTAACAAGGAAGTTTTTTCACTAGGGTTCTGGATGCTGGCCATCGGGGTCGGTTTGAGTTTTAGTCGTGATTTTCAGTTTTTCTGGAATCAGTCATCAGCTACTCCAGCGGCCAGAATCGCTGCATCTTTTGCAATGTTTGTTTGTGATCACGCTGATTCTTGGTGGTTTAATCAGCTTTCTTTTGGGTGCAGCTAGTTAAAAAAACCGGATTAACTTTTATCTGATCGTTTTGGCGGGAATGATTTTTGGAGTTGTTCGCGGCATGGTTGTTGTTACGGTCATTGGTCATGCTGGCGGGACTTACATCTTTGCCGGAAGATCCTTGGTGGAAAGAGTCAAAATTGCTTCCACCTTTTCAATTACTCGCCATTTGGTTACGAGACCATATTCCGTCAGGGCTGGCGGAATATGTTAATTATCGTTAATAACTTTTAGATTCAGGTTAAAAAATAATGTGTGGTATTGCTGCTATCGTTTCACATCAAGCTGTTAATCAGGAGCTCTATGACGCACTGACAGTCTTGCAACACCGAGGTCAGGATGCGGCAGGCATAGTCACCTGTGAAAATGGGCGCTTGCATTTGCGTAAAGATAATGGCTTGACCCGCGATGTGTTTACCAATGCCCAGATGCTGAAGTTAAAAGGCAACATGGGCATAGCCCATGTTCGCTATCCAACGGCGGGTTGCACCAGTTCTGCAGAAGCGCAGCCATTCTATGTAAACTCCCCTTTTGGCCTAACGCTCGCGCATAACGGTAATTTGACCAATACCGAGGAATTGAAAAAAGCCCTGTTCGTAGAAGATCAACGACATATTAATACCGATTCTGATTCTGAAGTCCTGTTAAATGTTTTTGCTCATGAACTACAGAGCCTGGGTAAATTGGATTTAAGTGTCGATGATGTTTTTCAGGCAGTAACCGGCGTTCACCGGCGCTGCCGTGGCGCTTATGCAGTTGTTATTATGATCGCAGGATTTGGAATTTTGGGTTTTAGAGACCCTCACGGGATCAGACCCGTGGTGTTTGGCGAAAGAAAGACCGAGCAAGGCTCTGAATTTATGATTGCATCCGAAAGTGTTGCGCTCGATGTATTGGGCTTTGATCTTATTCGAGACATAGAACCTGGTGAAGCGGTATTTATTGAAGAATCAGGGGTATTGCATACCAAGCAGTGTTCTGAAGAGATAGATCATTGCCCGTGTATTTTCGAGTATGTTTATTTTGCTCGCCCGGATTCAATTATTGATCGATATTTCGGTTTACAAGGCACGTCTGCGCATGGGCGATAAACTGGCCGCAAAAGTGCTTAGCGAATGGCCTGATCATGATATTGATGTGGTTATTCCCATACCCGATACCAGTAGAACCGCGGCATTGCAAATGGCAAACAAGCTGGGCGTTAAATACAGCGAAGGCTTTATGAAAAACCGTTATATTGGCCGAACTTTCATCATGCCTGGACAGAAAATGCGGGAAAAATCGGTCAGGCAAAAATTAAATGCCATTGGACTTGAATTTGATGGTAAGAATGTCTTGCTGGTTGATGATTCGGTAGTAAGAGGCACAACCTCCGCGCAAATTATTCAGATGGCCACGGGATGCGGGCGCTAAAAAAGTTTACTTTGCTTCTGCTGCGCCGCCAGTTCGTTACCCCAATGTTTACGGCATTGATATGCCGGCTGCGCACGAATTGATTGCCCATAATCGCACCGAAGATGAAGTCTGCGAGGCAATAGGCGCTGATCGCTTGATTTATCAGGATCTGGACGACTTGATTGAAGCAGTTCGCAAAGGTAATCCCAGTATCAAGCATTTTGATACCTCATGCTTTAGTAAGGAATACATTACCGGCGATATTGATGATGCTTATCTGGAGCGAACCGAGGCATTGCGTAATGACAATGCGCAGGCGAACGTAATTCGAAAAATCCATTATTGAAATGCAGAACTGTGATAAAGTCGATATTCAATGTACAAGAACACTGTTTTAGCAATAAACACGTTAATAAACAAATGAAAGACATTAACTGGAACGACTATTCTCTGGAAACTCAGGCAATAAGAGCAGGACACAAGCGCACTCATGAAGATGAGCACAGTATGCCGATTTTTGCGACCTCCAGTTATGTATTTAAAAGCGCCGAAGAAGCCGCTTTGCGCTTTACCGGGCAAAAACCGGGCAATATCTATTCCCGCTTTACCAATCCAACGGTGAATGCCTTTCAGGAAAGACTGGCATTTATGGAAAAAGGCGAACGCTGTCTGGCATTTGCATCGGGTATGGCGGCGATTATGGCGGTTGGCATGGGACTGCTTAAATCGGGCGATCATGTGGTGTGTTCACGCGGTGTTTTTGGTAATACCGTGTTGATGTTCCAGAATTATTTCGGCAAATTTGGTGTTGAAACCGATTTTGTCGATTTGATCGATGCCGCTGCCTGGGAATCCGCCATTAAACCGAATACCCGATTTTTATTTCTGGAAACACCGTCCAATCCATTAATTGAAATTGCCGATATTTCTGTACTGGCCAATATTGCCCATGCACATAATTGCTTGCTGATTGTTGATAATTGCTTTTGCACCCCCGTACTGCAAAAACCTTTTGATTTAGGCGCAGATATTGTTATCCATTCGGCAACCAAATATATAGACGGACAGGGACGCTGCGTAGGCGGCGCCGTTATCGCCAGTGATGAAATAATCGAAAAGCATATTTATCCTTATCTACGTACCGGCGGCGCAACCATGAGTCCGTTTAATGCCTGGGTATTTTTGTCCGGATTGGAAACCCTGGCAGTCAGAATGAAAGCACACTGCGACAGTGCATTTGAATTGGCCAAGTGGCTGGAACAACAGCCCGGCATCGCCAAAGTACACTATCCCGGCTTGCCATCACACGCACAACACGAATTGGCAAAACGTCAACAAAGTCATTTTGGCGGAATTGTCAGTTTTGAATTAAACGGTGGCAAGGAACATGCCTGGAAATTGATCGATGCCACGGAAATGCTATCGATTACCGCAAACCTGGGTGATGTTAAAACCACCATAACCCATCCGGCAACCACCACGCATGGCCGATTAACACCAGAAGCCAGGGCGGCAGCCGGGATTAAAGATGGCTTGGTCAGGGTTTCAGTGGGCCTGGAAACTATAGCCGATATTAAAAATGATCTTTTAAGAGGTCTGGTAAAACTAGGCAAGAGGGGCCGTATTTAGATGATACGGCAGCCCAGGTTATGCGAGAAAATCCCAGGTTAGCGTAATGTATCAGGGGATGATAGTCCCTTGATCGGCCTGCAGGTCAGGGCCGCCTTTATTAATCGGCTTTTTATTGCCGGACTTGTCAATGCTGACAAAAGTAATATTGGTTTCAAAAACCTGGGCAATGCTGCCGGTGTCACGATCTTCGCAGGAAACCTTGACATTATAAGTTGCCGACGTGTTTCCGAGCCTGATCAGGCTTGATTCGAACTTCAAGATGGAACCGAGCTTGATACTCTGTTTAAAAACGACATTATCAAGTCCAATCGTGACAAATTCATGGCCCGGAAACTGAAGATTGGCCGCGATATAGCCAATTTCATCAATCCACTGCAACAGATTGCCGCCAAATAAATAGCCGTAATGATTTAAATGTTGGGGTAAAACCAGTTTGTAGTGATCCATCGGACGCCTCGTGTTTGTATGAATGTCTGAAAATAGCTTTTTAGTTGTTGATGGGTATTTAACTGATGACAACGTTTAATGCGAGAAAATCAGGCTGCTGACAATAAGGCATCCAGCTTCTTTTGTTGCTCCAACGCATACAGATCGTCAAAGCCGCCGACATGATAATCTCCGATATAGATTTGAGGCACGGTACGTCGGTTTGTTTTACGCATCATTTCTTCCCTTAAGCCGGGTTCGGAATCAACATTAAGCTCGGTGTAGTGAGCGCCTTTTTTATCGAGCAGGCGTTTGGCCATTATGCAATAAGGACAAATATTGGTGGTGTAGATCAGTATTTCAGGCATGTTTTATTAATGGTTGCTAATATATGGTCATGCATTTTATTCGGTATTGCATTGTTGTTCAATGCCGATGGCCAGTGATAAATATTTGATGAGTTCCCAGGCGGCCTCCTGCAAGTTTCTGCCAAACGAGACAACTCCGTCCTCATGTCCCAGCATAGTAAATAGCGAGGTCTGCGTTAATTCGCCGGATTGGAATAATCGCTCAACAGCCGTAGCCATTTCGACAGTTCCGTAGGAAATATTCGCTGTAATGTGGGGTAGTTTAAGCGCTGCAGTCTGGTTCCAGATTTCAGGGCTGTGTGCGTGAATAACAGCCTGTATATTGCTGTCATGCGCATAAACGCTGGCATGCGTCAGTGATTCAGAAGAGGGTTTGCACAGTCCGTGGGATTGGATCAGGTTTCTTGAGGGATCTGCCTTGACGATAAGGCAGTAATGTTCGGGGCTCAGCTGTTCAAAATGCCCGGTTTGAGTGCCGCTGATAATAAATTGAGTGCTGTCAGGTGCCAGTCTTTGGCTGATATTGCCGAATCCGATGTTATCGTATCTTTCAGGACTTTGCCCTATAAGGCCAAGCCGAAAAACAATAGTGCGCCATGCATTGATTTCTGTAAATGAGAATGGGTGACCGAGCATCTGTCGTGTGTGATGCAATTGATATTTTATGACACCTTCTTGTTCTTTCATTTCGGCTGTGTTTTAAATGGTGCGATTAATAGAGTGAATGGTTAGTCAGTAACACTATATAAATATAGGGGTTATCTAAACAGCGATACAGTATAGTTTAGAAAAATAAAATACAGATAAAATGCAGAGTGTTATAAAATTAACGGTTATCAAATTTGAAGGCCGATTTTGCCGTGACCGCTTCCGGCGGTCGTCGGCATTTCCTCCATTCATGGAGGTCATCGGTATATCTAAAACAGTGGCTTAAGTTATGCGATGTCCGTTTTGTGCGGCACAAGATACACGGGTTCTTGATTCCAGATTGGTAAATGAAGGGGATCAGGTTCGTCGTCGACGTGAATGTAATGTTTGTAAAGAACGATTTACTACATTTGAAATGGCTGAATTAACCATGCCGCGTGTTGTTAAGCGTGATGGTATTCGCGAGCCTTTCGAAGAAAGCAAACTACGTTCAGGGATGCTCAAAGCGTTGGAAAAAAGGCCTGTTGACAGTGATGCTATTGAAGCTGCAATCAATCGAATAAAAAAAGAATTGATGGAAAAGGGCGAGCGTGAAATAACGGCTCAGGAGTTGGGCGAAAAAGTCATGAAAGAGTTGAGTTCACTGGATCACGTCGCTTATGTGCGGTTTGCCTCGGTTTATCGCAGTTTTCAGGATGTCAGTGAATTTACTGACATGATTGAAGATTTACAAAAAAAATAATGTCAGCCCGGCAAGATGCCTTTTATATGGCGAGAGCCATTCAACTGGCTAAAAGAGGACGTTATACAACTGATCCAAATCCACGTGTAGGCTGTGTTTTAGTCAGGAATGATGTGGTTATCGGTGAAGGCTGGCATGTTAAAGCGGGTCTTGGACATGCAGAAGTTGAAGCGTTAAAAAATGTCCAGGATGCTCAAGGTGCAACGGCTTATGTGACTTTGGAGCCCTGTAGTCATCATGGCAAAACGCCGCCGTGTTGCGATGCGCTGATAAAAGCAGGCGTGAGCCGTGTAGTGGCCGCCATGCAGGATCCCAATCCGCTGGTGTCAGGTCGTGGACTGGAAAAGCTTAAGGCAGCCGGAATTGAAGTAACCTGCGGTGTATTGCAGGAAGATGCGCTAGCGTTAAATCGCGGTTTTATCAAAAGAATGACAGAAAATCGTCCCTTTGTACGCAGCAAGCTGGCGATGAGTCTGGATGGACGCACAGCGATGGCATCGGGAGAAAGTAAATGGATTACTTCAGCGGAAGCCAGAGCCGATGTGCATCGGTTAAGAGCGGAGAGTTCGGCTATTTTGACGGGTATTAATACTGTTTTAGCCGATGATCCGGCGCTTGAATGCGCGGGTTGACTGGGATGTTGTGCAACCGGTCAGAGTGGTGCTCGATTCTGAATTGAAAATGCCGGTTACTGCGCAGATGGCAAAGCTGCCGGGACGTAGTCTGATTTTGACATGCTCACAGGATGAGCACAAGCAGCAGGCTTTGCAAGCAAGCCGGTTTTGAAGTTTATCAAGCTGGCTGATAAAAATGGCCGGCTCGATTTGCATGCAGTGATGAGATTTTTTAGCGCAGCAGCAAATCAATGAACTGCTGGTTGAAGCAGGCTCTGTACTCAATGGCGCGTTACTGGCTGAAGGATTGGTCGATGAATGGGTGGTTTACATGGCGCCCTGTATTTTGGGTGACCAGGGGCGCGGATTATTTACCGTGCCGGGTTTACAGCAGATGGCTGATAAAAAGAAGTTAAAACTGCGTGATGTCAGGCAGATCGGGTCGGATTTAAAATTAACTCATACTCCATTGTAGTGGCGAATTCGCCTAAAGCGCCTACTTTTGGGATTCGCCCCTACAACTAATACAAGGCATCCATGTTCACAGGCATAATATCTAGCCATAGGTAAAATAGCGGCAATCGAGCATAGGGCAGGGGATTGCCGTTTGAAAATAGACACGGGTAAATTATCACTAACAGATGTCGCGCTCGGTGACAGCATTGCTGTCAATGGCGTTTGTTTAACGGCTGTGGAGTTGGGCGCACATTATTTTTGTGCTGATGTTTCCAATGAAACCTTGTCCAGAACTCTTTTAAATATCGCAACTGTCGGTACGCCGGTTAATCTGGAGCTGGCTTTAACGCCGTCAACCCGGATGGGCGGGCATATTGTCAGCGGCCATGTTGATGGTATTGGCAAGGTCATAGAAAAAAAAGCGGATGGACGTTCGTTCCGGTTTAAATTTAAAGCGCCTGATAATCTGGCCAAATACATCGCTGAAAAAGGCTCTATTTGTATCAATGGCATTAGCCTGACGGTCAACGAAGTCAATGGTGCCGTATTCAGCGTCAATATCGTGCCGCATACACTTAAGGAAACCACGCTGGGCGATGCTGTAGTCGGTACACAGGTCAATCTGGAAGTGGATTTGCTGGCGCGTTATATGGAGCGGTTAATGCAAGGCGAGGCGGCGGCTAAAGATCATGGCGGCATCACAGAAGAATTATTGCAAAAGAGTGGATTTTTTGGCTAATGAACACAATTGAAGAAATCATAGACGATTTGCGGCTAGGCAAAATGGTTATCATTATGGATGATGAAGACCGTGAAAATGAAGGCGATCTGGTGATGGCAGCGGCTTTTACCCGCCCTGAAGATATTAATTTTATGGCGCGTTATGGTCGCGGCCTGATTTGTTTAACCTTGACCAGCGAACGTTGTCAGCAGTTGCGCTTGCCGTTGATGGTCAATGAAAACAAAACTGCGCATTCGACCAATTTTACCGTATCTATCGAAGCGGCAACGGGTGTAACCACAGGTATTTCAGCAGCCGATCGGGCGCGTACCATTCAATGTGCGGTGGCTGCAGATGCTAAAGCCGATGATCTGGTGCAGCCAGGGCATATATTCCCGTTAATGGCCAAGTCTGGCGGCGTATTAAGTCGGGCAGGGCATACCGAGGCGGGCTGTGATCTGGCTAAATTGGCGGGTGTCGATCCTTCCGCTGTTATCGTTGAAATTCTCAATGAAGACGGTTCAATGGCAAGACGGCCCGATTTGGAAGTATTTGCGCAGCAGCACAATCTTAAAATCGGCACTATTGCTGATTTGATTCATTATCGTATTCAGCATGAAAATACCCTGGAACGCATCAGTGAGTGTGCGTTCCCCACGGAATTTGGTGATTTTCGTCTCTATGCTTATCAGGACAAAAACGACAATAATCTGCATCTGGCTTTGGTTATGGGCCAGGTTTCGGGTGATGAGCCGATTTTAGTACGCGTTCATGCGCGGAATTTGCTGGATGATGTGTTTTCATCAAAGCGAAATGATTGCAGTGTTTCAATTCGAACAGCCATGCAAAAAATTGCTGAGGAAGGCCGCGGGGTTTTGGTTGTTATCAGGCAGAGCGAAGACAATAAATCGCTGGTGGAATTGATTCATCGTTATCAACTGGAAGATAACGGTGTTCTTGGTCGACTCAATGCTGCCGGATGCAGCGGATTGGCGCATGACCGGAACAGGCGCAAGAATACTGGCTGACTTGGGCGTACATAAATTGAAAGTGCTGGGTACTCAGAAAAAGTATGTTGGGTTATCCGGGTTTGATTTGGAGGTGTCTGAGCATGTCGGCTGAGATGCTGATTGATGAATGTCTTTTCAGAAAATAGAATTTTGTAATTTAAGTAGAGAAATATAATGTCAACAATAAAAATGTTTGAAGGAAATTTATTCGCTCAGGGCGGTAAGTTTTGTATTGTAGCGTCCCGTTTTAACAGTTTTATCGTTGAGCAGTTAGAAGGTGGAGCGATTGATGCACTGGTACGCCACGGTGCAGATAAAGCGAATATTCATCTGGTTAAAGCCCCCGGCGCGTTTGAATTGCCGATGGTGGTGCAACGCATAGCGGCAACAAAGAAATATGATGCAATTATTGCCTTGGGCGCAGTGATTCGCGGCGGTACACCGCATTTTGAATATGTTGCCGGTGAATGTGTGAAAGGTTTGGCCAGTGTGTCTTTACAATATGATGTGCCGGTCAGTTTTGGCGTATTAACTGTTGATACTATTGAGCAGGCGATAGAGCGTGCGGGTACAAAAGCAGGTAATAAGGGTGCGGAAGCTGCATTGTCTGCCATCGAAATGGTGAGTTTATTTAATAATCTGGAAGCCTGATGAGTCAAGCGCGTACTAATGCCCGTAAAGCTGCTGTGCAGGCATTGTATCAATGGCAGATGACAGGACAGAGTCTCATTGAGATTGAGCGGCAATTTTTAGAGGAAGAGCGGCTGAAAGATGCTCAGAAAAGCTATTTTACCGAGCTGTTTCACGGCGTACCTAAAAATCTGGAAGCTATTGATCAGGCGTTGAGCGAATTTGTAGACCGTCCAGTCGATATGATTGATCCGGTTGAAAGGGCTATTTTAAGAATGGGTGTCTATGAGTTGTTACATCGACTGGATATGCCTTATCGCGTTGTTTTAAATGAAGGCATTAATCTTGCCAAGTATTTTGGTGCCGATGGCAGTCATAAATATGTTAATGGCATTTTGGATAAAGTGGCGCAGCAAAAAAGAGCGGTAGAAATTAAGAGTAAGGCGCAAGGAAAGGCGCAAGGAGCAAGGTAAATAATGTTTTATCGGCCTTTACCTTTAACCTAACCTCATGCCCATTTCTGAATTTGCCCTTATTCAGCGTTTCTTTACCCAACAGCACGGTAAAAAATTCATCAACACGCTTGGGTATTGGTGATGACTGTGCGTTATTGTCACTGCCAGACGGTTATGAACTGGCAGTGACCACCGATACGATGGTGGAAAATGTGCATTTTTTTGCCGGAACCGATCCTGAGCAACTTGGGCATAAATTATTAGCCGTTAATTTAAGTGATCTGGCCAGTATGGGCGCAAAGCCTGTTTCTGTGACGCTGGCATTAACCTTGCCGAAAGTTGATGAAAACTGGTTGACGGCTTTTGCAAAAGGCTTTTTAAGCTTTGGCAGAGCGGTATTCAGTGGATTTGATTGGTGGTGATACCACGTCCGGTCCGTTAACCCTGACTGTTCAGGCTATGGGTTTGGTTCCGCGAGGTAAGGCGCTCATGCGTTCAACTGCAAAACCAGGTGATTTTATTTATGTGACCGGATTCTTGGGTGATGCGGGACTGGGATTAAAAATCAAGCAGGGCTATCACTGTGCAAATCCCGATGCTGCTTTAGAAGCGATTTAACCAGCCGGATCCACAGATTGATGCAGGACTGGCGTTAATCGGTATTGCCAATGCCTGTATTGATGTGTCGGACGGATTGGCGGGTGATTTGGGTCATATTCTGGAGCAAAGCAAGGTAGGCGCTTGTCTTGATTGGGATGCATTGCCGCTGTCAGATGCGGTGCTGACCTATATAAACGATACTGGAGACTGGTCTATGCCGCTTACTGCCGGCGATGACTATGAGCTGTGCTTTACCGTAAGCCCGGAAAAAGCGGCACAGTTGAACTATCAATTGCAGAAAAATTGGTGTCATTGAGTCCCAGTCGGGTTTGCGCCTGAATAAGTCGGGTGATATCCAACCATTAAAGGTAAAAGGTTATGAGCATTTTTCTTAACACACAGTTGGGTAAAAATAAGCTGACGCCCAAGCAGATTTTGTCTGATCCTGTCTTGTTTCTGGCTTTCGGTTTTGGTTCCGGATTGGCAAAAAAAGCGCCGGGTACCTTTGGTACGTTGGCGGCAGTTCCGGTTTACTGGTTGTTTGCGCAGACCGACATCTGTTGTTTATAGCCTGTTGACGGTGGTCAGTGACTATTACCGGTATTTGGATATGTGGAATAGCAGCCGAAAAGCTGGGCGAACATGATTTTGGCGGCATCGTCTGGGATGAAATTGCCGGTTATCTTGATAACCATGTGGCTGGTTCCTTTTACCTGGCAAGCCATGGTAGTCGGGTTTTATCTTGTTCAGGTTATTTGATATTCTCAAGCCGTGGCCGATTAAATGGGTGGATCAGCAAGTAGAAGGCGGTTTGGGTATAATGCTCGATGATGTGTTGGCTGGAGTGTTCGCGGGGATTTTAGCGCTGTTATTTGTTGACCTGGGTTGGGTCAATTAATCTGCCGAAACTTAGGGAAAATGCAGCTTGGATGGCGAGGGCAAAGAAATAGGTTGCTAAATACTGAAAAGACATTATAATACACAAATCAATCGCGGGGTGGAGCAGCTTGGTAGCTCGTCGGGCTCATAACCCGAAGGTCGTAGGTTCAAATCCTGCCCCCGCTACCATATTAGTAGGAACCCCATTTTGGGGTTTTTTGTTTTCTGGGCTTCGGTAATTGGAAGCTTACAATTGATTGTTAATGGAAGAGCCTTTGGCTCTTTTTTTTTGTGCGAAATAAAGTGAGGAAAAAATGAAACAGGCTCCTGAGCATTTGGTTAATCTAATCGAGCCAATTGTTGAAGGTTTAGGTTATGAATGTGTAGGCATTGAATATAATCCGCATCCTAGGCATGGTCTGTTAAGGATTTATATTGATAGTGAAAATGGAATTCTGGTTGAAGACTGTTCTAAAGTCAGTCATCAAATCAGCGGGGTCACTGGATGTGGAAGATCCCATTCAAGGCAACTATCAGTTGGAAGTTTCTTCACCGGGCGCGGATAGACCGTTCTTTAAAATAAGTCAGTTTGAACAATTTATTGGTAGTACGGTATTGGTTAATTTATTTAAAGCAATAGATGGTCGTAGAAAAATTACAGGTCTGATTGAAAAAGTTGAAGGCGATATTGTTACACTTCAGGAAGGTGAGCAGGTTTTTGAGGTTCCATTTGACGCAATGAGTAAAGCGCGTTTGGTTCCTGAGTATTTAATTGAAAAAGGAGGACGCAGTGGCAAATAAAGAAATTTTGTTAGTAGTGGATGTTTTTTCTAATGAAAAAGAGATTGAAAAAGAAATTGTTTTTCAGGCGATGGAATCAGCATTAGAAGCGGCTACGATAAAACGTCACGCAAATCAAATCAAGGCACGTGTTGCTATTGACAGAAAAACCGGTGACTACGTTACGTATAGACATATGGGAAGTTGTTGATGCCAATGATCAAATTGATGGTGATGTCGAGTTTCCAAAGACGCAAGTTTTATTGGAAGTCGCCAGACTCGATAATCCGGATGTTCAAGTCGGTGATTTTGTCGAAGAAGAAATTGAATCTGTTGATTTTGGACGTATTGCTGCGCAGACCGCCAAGCAGGTTATTATCCACAAAGTCAGAGAAGCTGAACGCAAGAAAAATTGTTGATGCCTATAAGAGTCGCGTGGGTGAGCTTATTACCGGCATTGTAAAACGTATTGAAAAAGGCAGTGTTTATCTGGATCTGGGCGGGCATGTAGAGGCCTATATTGCCAGAGAAGATATGATTCCGCGTGAGGCTATTCGCATTGGCGACCGGATTAGAGGTTATTTGAAAGATGTACGTTCAGAACCTCGTGGTCCGCAATTATTTGTCAGTCGTACAGCACCTGAATTATTAATTGCCTTGTTTCGTCTGGAAGTGCCTGAAGTGGGTGAAGGTTTGATTTCCGTGATGGGTGCGGCGCGTGATCCTGGTTCCAGAGCAAAAATTGCGGTAAAGAGCAATGATCCCAGATTGGATCCGGTGGGCGCTTGCGTGGGCATGAGAGGGTCGAGAGTGCAGTCGGTTACCAATGAACTGGCCGGAGAACGTGTTGATATTATTCTTTGGAATCCAAGTGAGGCTCAATTTGTAATTAATGCCATGTCACCTGCTGAAATTCAGTCCATCGTTGTGGATGAAGACAAACACAGCATGGATTTGGCGGTAAATTCGGATAATCTGTCTCAAGCTATTGGTCGAGGCGGTCAAAATGTACGTCTGGCAAGCCAGTTAACCGGTTGGGAATTGAATGTTATTGATGCTTCTAAAGCAGAAGCAAAACAGCTGAAGCTGAAGTAGACAAGATAAAACAGTTATTTATCGATCAATTGGATGTTGATGAAGATATTGCCTTGATTCTGGCTGAAGAGGGCTTTAATACCGTCGAAGAGATTGCCTATGTACCTGTCAGTGAAATGCTTGAAATTGAAGGATTTGATGAAGATCTTGGTTAATGAGTTAAGAAGCCGGGCGAAAGATGCCTTGTTGATTAGTGCCATTGCAGCTGGAAGAAAAAATTGAGACAGCGAAGCCGGCGAGGACTTGCTGGAAATGGAGGGCATGGATACTGATCTGGCTTATGACTCTGGCAAGTCAGGGTATTATTACGATGGATGATTTGGCAGAGCAGTCGGTTGATGATTTGCTGAATTTTTCAGGCATGAATGAAGAGCGGGCGGCAAAGTTAATTATGAAGGCGCGTGAGCCTTGGTTTGCTTAAGGCACATAGCGAGTAGGTAAGGGGTAAAAGATGAGCGATAAAACAGTACGGCAATTAGCGGAGATAGTAAAAATACCTCTGGAACGATTATTAGAGCAGCTAAAAGAAGCAGGTTTATCTGCGAGCGCCCCTGATGATGTCATTAATGAAGATGAAAAGATGCAATTGCTTGCGCATTTGCGCAAGCGTCATGGCAAGGCTGAAGGCGAAGTGAGTAGTTCACCCAGGCGCGTGACTTTAGAGCGCAGAAAAGTGACGGAAATCAAGCAGGCGAGTGTGCCCGGTAGTTCAACTAAAACGATCAGCGTTGAAGTTCGTAAAAAGAAGACTTATATAAAACGTAGTGAAGTAGCGGATGCTGATTTACACAAGAAAGAAGAGTTGGCTAAGCCTGTTCTGGTCGAGCCGAAAAGGATAGAGGAGGTAACTTTAGCGCAAGCCGAAAAGCTTTCGCCTGTTGAAGAGCAGGTAACAGCAATAGAAGTGACTCCGAAAGAAGAACTCTCGTATCAGAAGCCAGTTAAAATTGAACCGGAAGTTCAAGCTGTCGAACGCTGTGCCTGAAGTTGAACCTGAATCGTGTTGAGCCTGAGCCGATGGAAATTGAATCTGAAGCTAAATTTGAAGCTTTAAAGATTAAGGAAGAAAAGAAACGTCAAGCAGGAAAAATCGATTAAAACCAAGGAAGCGGAAGAGGCCAGAAAAAAACAGCAAGAAAAAGAGCATCGACTTGAAGAATCGATCAAAAAAAATGCCGACAAAGTAAGGCAGCAGGCGGCGGTCAAACAGGAAACATCTGCATAGGAAAAAGCAGGAAGAAGGATCATACGCTCATCAGGCAAAGATGCCAAAAGAGGCAAGAAAAAAGGCAAGCAACCTCAACGCAGTCATGCAGCCTGAAGGAAAACATCAATTTGAGATGCCGGTTGCAGCCGATAGTGAAAGAGGTCACCATACCGGAAATGATTCTTGTGTCCGATCTTGCCCAGAAAATGAGTGTTAAAGCGGCCTTGGTAATTAAGCATTTGATGAAGCTGGGTATTATGGCGACCATCAATCAAAGCATAGACCAGGAAACGGCGGCCATTCTGGTTGAGGAAATGGGTCATAAAGCCATTATGCAGAGTGATGATGATCTTGAGCAGGAAATGCTGGCTGAAGCGCAGGTAGAGGATAATCGCGTTGAATTGCCGCGAGCGCCGATTGTTACCATCATGGGTCATGTCGATCACGGTAAAACCTCGTTGCTGGATTATATTCGTAAAACGCGTGTTGCCGCCGGTGAAGCGGGTGGTATTACTCAGCATATTGGTGCTTATCAGGTAAAAACCGATCATGGTTCGGTGACCTTTTTAGATACGCCCGGACATGCTGCATTTACTGCCATGAGAGCCAGAGGCGCCGATGTTACTGACGTGGTTATTGTTGTTGTTGCTGCGGATGACGGCGTTATGCCGCAAACCAAAGAAGCTGTTGAGCATGCGAGAGCAGCCAATGTGCCGATTATCGTGGCGATGAATAAAATCGATAAGCCCGATGCCAATCCTGAAAAAGTGATGCAGGAGCTATCAGTCATTAACGTTCTGGCGGAAGAATGGGGCGGCGATGTGCAGTTCCTCAAGATTTCGGCTAAAACCGGTGAAGGCATTGATGAATTAATCGAAGCTTTAATTGTACAGACTGAAATTCTGGAATTAAAAGCCCCTGTCGAGGGTGCTGCATCGGGTATTGTGATTGAATCAAGACTGGATAAAGGCCGTGGTGCTGTTGCAACGGTGCTGATTCAAAAAGGCACGTTGGAAAACGGTCAAATGGTGTTGTGTGGTCATGAATATGGTCGTGTCCGGGCGATGTTTAACGAGAACGGAAAAGCTATTAAAGAGGCAGGTCCTTGTGCGCCGGTTGAAATTCTGGGCTTGTCGGGTACACCGAATGCGGGTGATGAATTCCTGGTGGTACAAAACGAACGTATCGCTAAAGATTTGGCCAAACATCGTGAAGACCGCAAAAAATTCACCAGACATGCTGCACAACAGGCTTCCAAACTGGATGAAGTATTTTCCAGAATGGCGACAGGTGAACTTGCCAGCGTGAATCTGGTTATTAAAACTGATGTGCAGGGCAGTCTGGAAGCGTTACGCAGTTCCCTGGTAGCGTTATCGAATGAAGAAGTCGAAGTTAAGGTTGTTTTTGGTGGCGTTGGCGGTATTAATGAAGGTGACGCTAACCTGGCATTGGCTTCAGGTGCAATTCTAATGGGCTTTAATGTTCGAGCAGATGCGACAGCCAGAAAGCTGATTGAAGAAAAAGGCATCGATCTGCATTATTACAGTGTCATCTATGACGCGATCGATGAAGTTAAGAAAGCCATCAGCGGCATGTTGGCACCTGAAATTAAAGAGCAGATTGTTGGTCTTGCTGAAGTTCGTGATGTATTCCGATCGCCAAAATACGGGTGCGATTGCCGGCTGTATGGTTATTGACGGCTATGTGAAGACGAAACCTGCCTATACGTGTGCTGCGTGAAAACGTGGTGATTTTTGAAGGACAGTTGGAATCTTTACGTCGCTTTAAAGATGATGCGGCCGAAGTTAAAATGGGTATGGAGTGTGGTATCGGTGTAAAAAATTACAACGATGTTACAGACCGGTGACCAGATCGAAGTGTTTGAACGTATAGAAATCAAGCGGGAACTGTAAACTTTATGGCAAAAGAATTTGGTCGTAATGCCCGTGTTTCATCGCAGATGCAGAAAGAGCTTTCTTTAATTTTGCAGCGGGATATTGATGATTCCAGGCTGGGTTTTATTACTATCAATGAAGTTGTAGTGACTAAAGACCTTGCTGTTGCAAAAGTGTATGTCACGGTATTGAATGTTGATGAGCAGGGCAAACGCGCCAATGTTAAATTGTTAAATGAATTGGCACCGGTGATTCGACATGAATTGGCAAAAAGAATGCGCTTGAGGCATATTTCTGAATTGCGTTTTTATTACGATGATTCATTTGATACCGGTATGCGTGTTGCAGAGCTCTTAAGTGATTTGAATAAGCGATGATTCGGATAAGCACGGCGAAGGTAAGTCCGACATGAGCAAACGCAAGTCCGGGCGCAATGTTCATGGCATAGTGCTGTTAGATAAGCGTCTGGGCGTATCTTCAAACAAAGCTTTGCAGGAAGTAAGGCATTTGTTTAATGCCAATAAAGCGGGGCATACCGGCAGTCTGGATCCTTTAGCAACAGGTTTGTTGCCGCTTTGTTTTGGCGAGGCAACCAAAGTGTCCGCGTTAATGCTGGATGATAACAAGCGTTATCAGGTCCTTGTTCAGCTCGGGTGTTATGACCGATACCGGTGATGCAGAAGGCGTTGTTATCGAAACAAAGCCGGTGCCTGATTTGTCGATTGACGAGATACAGGCTTGTCTGCAACAGTTTACCGGTGAAATCGATCAGATTCCTCCCATGTATTCTGCGTTAAAGCATAACGGTAAAAAGCTTTATGAATTGGCACGGGAAGGCAAAACAATCGAGCGTAAAGCCAGGCGATATCACGATATTCGAACTGAAGCTGCTGGATTTTTCCGAAGACCAGTTGACGTTGGAGGTGTTTTGTTCAAAAGGCACTTATATCCGCTCACTGGCTGAAGATATTGGCCACATGCTGGGTTGCGGCGGAACAGTGAAAGCATTGCGTCGACTGGAAGCAGGTCAATTTAGTATTGAACATGCCAAGACCATCGAACAGTTGACGGCTATGAGTGAACAAGACTTGTTTCAATGTCTGATCAATGTCGATAAGCCTCTGGAAGCACTGCCTTCTGTCCAGTTGTCTGATGAACAAGCCATTGCTATAAAATACGGGCAATCGATCAATCTCTCGGTCCTCTGATTCCAGCTTGGGAACGTGGCAAGGTATGGTACGAATGTATCATGCTGCTGTTTTTTTGGGCTTGGGAGAAATGCTATTGGATGGTAAAATAGCACCGAAAAAGTTGTTTAATATGAACAATGAATAGAGATGCGATTTATCGCGTTTACTAGATAATAAATATTGATTTCTACACCCTATCGTGGAGATCAGTGTACTAAAAGTCGTCATTGGACGGTTTTTATTTTTTAATTTTAATCTTAGGGATTATAAATGCCATTTACTGCAGAACAAAAAAAAGCGGTTGTCGAAGCGTATCGCCAGTCAGAAACCGATACAGGATCACCTGAAGTACAAATTGCTCTGTTGACAGCGCACATTACTCATTTAACACCACACTTTGCAGCTCACAAAAAAGACAATCATTCACGTCGTGGTTTGTTGCGTATGGTTAATCAGCGTCGTAAGTTGCTGGATTATCTGAAAAATAAAGACAGCAACCGTTATCGTTCATTGATTGAGCGACTGGGTTTACGTAAGTAAGTAATCGCACAAGGAAACGGTACATAAGTTGTGCCAGTGTCTGGTTAGCACAACTTAGAGACTTGAACAACATCTTTAAACAACCTCTACACAAAGGAACCCTATAGTGAATCCTATTAGGAAAGAATTTCAGTACGGCGATAAACTCGTTACGCTAGAAACTGGTGAAATAGCACGTCAAGCAGACGGCGCTGTCATAATCGATGTAGATGGTACATCACTGCTAGTCACCGTCGTTGGTAAAAAAGAAGCCAATGGTGGCGATTTTTTTCCATTAACTGTTAATTATCAGGAAAAAGCTTACGCAGCCGGTAAAATACCAGGCGGCTTTTTTAAGAGGGAAGGGCGGCCAAGCGAACAAGAGACTTTAACGTCCGACTGATTGACCGGCCTATTCGTCCGCTTTTTCCTGAAGGCTATACTAACGAAGTTCAGATTATTGCCACAGTGATATCCTTGAATCCGGAAGTTGATCCTGAAATTCCAGCTCTTTTGGGTGCCTCTGCTGCTTTGGCAGTTTCAGGATTACCTTTTAACGGACCAATAGGCGCAGCTTGTGTCGGTTATAAAGATGGCAGTTATTTGTTAAATCCGTCTCCAGCTGCTTTAAAAGAATCTCAATTGAACCCTGGTTGTTGCCGGTACTGCACATGCCGTATTGATGGTTGAATCTGAAGCGGCCGGACTTGTCAGAAGAAGTCATGTTGGGCGCGGTTTTGTTTGGTCATGAACAAATGCAGATTGCCATTAATGCCATTAATGAATTTGCGCAAGCCGCAGGTACCGGTATTGTTGAGTGGGTAGCTCCCGAGACCAATGCTGAATTGAACGAATTAGTAACAGAAGCAGTTGAAGCAGACATTAAAGCCGCTTATCACCATTGCGGAAAAATTGGTTCGCCAAGATCATCTAAAAGGCATTCGAAACGCCATTGTAGAAAAATTATCGGCGAATGGCATACGCCGAAAATGATATACGCGGCATTATCGAACACCTGGAATACCGTATTGTTCGCAACGCCATTCTCAACGAAGGCAAGCGTATTGATGGCCGTGCTTTAGACAAGATCAGACCGATTACCATCAGAACCGGCGTATTACCAAGAACCCATGGTTCTGCATTGTTTACCCGTGGTGAAACTCAGGCTTTGGTGGTTGCAACACTGGGTACTCAACGTGATGCACAAATTATTGATGCCTTGGCCGGTGAATATAAAGAACCGTTCATGCTGCATTACAACTTCCCTCCGTACAGCGTTGGTGAAACGGGTTTTGTCGGTTCACCAAAACGTCGTGAAATCGGTCATGGCCGTTTGGCAAAACGTGGCGTTACTGCCGTGTTGCCTAATATGGATGAATTCCCTTACACCATTCGCGTGGTTTCTGAAATCACTGAATCCAATGGTTCAAGCTCAATGGCTTCTGTATGCGGTAGCAGCTTGGCATTAATGGATGCGGGTGTGCCGATTAAATCACCGGTTGCGGGTATCGCAATGGGCTTGATTAAAGAAGGCGATAGCTTTGCTGGTTTTGTCTGACATCATGGGTGATGAAGATCACCTGGGCGATATGGACTTTAAAGTCGCCGGTTCAGTAGACGGCATTACCGCGCTGCAAATGGACATCAAAATAGAGGGCATTACCGCAGAAATCATGAAAACAGCACTGGAACAAGCAAAACAAGGCCGTTTGCATATTCTGGGTGAAATGAACAAGGCGTTATCTAGCGACACGTGACGAAATGTCTGATTTTGCACCGCGTATCATTACTTTCAAAATTGATCCTAGCAAAATTCGTGAAGTTATCGGCAAAGGCGGCGCAACCATTCGCAGCATTACTGAACATAACCGGAGCCAGTGTTGATTTAACCGATGACGGCATCGTTAAAGTTGCTTCAGTCGATAAAGCCGCTGGTGAAGAAGCGCGTCGTCTTATCGAAGAAATTACCGCTGAAGTTGAAGTCGGTAAAGTCTACGAAGGTAAAGTGGTCAGATTAATGGATTTCGGCGCTTTCGTCACGATTCTTCCTGGTAAAGACGGTCTGGTTCATATCTCGCAAATTTCAGATGAGCATGTTGATAAAGTCAGCGACAAGCTGAATGAAGGCGATGTGGTCAGGGTTAAAGTGCTTGAAATTGACCGTCAGGGCAGAGTCAGATTAAGTATGAAAGAAGTAGAAGCGGAATAAGCAATAATATCTAGCTGTTCTTCATAAGAGGGCAGCTTTTATTGCATATAAAAAAAGGGATTGTGAGTAATCACAATCCCTTTTTTGTTTTATGCTTAATGTTGATTCTCAAGCATATGGAGGTTCTTGCGGCCTCCATTATACTGAGTTGATACTAAGAGTTACGCCGGTAATGCGTTTCGATATAGCGTTGCACGATTTCCTGAAACTCTTCAGCAATTCTGTCGCCTTTAAGCGTTACGGTTTTTTCGCCATCTTCATAAACAGGCGCTACCGGTGATTCACCGGTGCCAGGCAGGCTGATGCCGATATTGGCGTTTTTACTTTCGCCAGGACCATTGACCACACAGCCCATGACCGCGACTTCCATGGTTTCAACACCCGGATATTGCGTGCGCCATACCGGCATTTGATCGCGTAAATAGGTTTGAATGTCCATAGCCAGTTTCTGGAAATAATCGCTGGTAGTACGACCGCAACCGGGGCAGGAGATAACCATAGGCGTGAATGAACGGAATCCCATTGTTTGCAGGATTTCCTGTCCAACAATCACTTCCTGAGTTCTGGATGAACCCGGTTCAGGAGTCAGGGAAATCCGGATGGTATCGCCTATACCCTGTTGCATTAACACGGACAAGGCGGCGGCTGAAGAGACTATGCCTTTGGAACCCATACCGGCTTCGGTAAGACCCAGATGCAAAGCATAATCACAACGGCTGGACAGATCCTGATAAATGGCAATCAGTTCCTGTACGTTACTGATCTTGCAGGAAAGAATGATTTTATTTTTGCCCAAGCCGATTTCCTCGGCTTTGGCGGCGCTTTCAAGCGCAGATAGCACTATCGCTTTACGGGTTACAGCGGCCAATGGCTCAGGCGTTTTCAGGCTTCTGTTTTCATCCAGTAAACGGGTCAATACAGCTTGATCCAGACTGCCGCCATTGACGCCTATGCGTACAGGCTTGTCATACTGACAGGCAAATTCAATCATTTGCTGGAACTGTGGGTCACGGCTTTTACCGCGGCCTACGTTGCCCGGATTGATACGGTACTTGGCTAAAGCCTGAGCGCAGTCCGGATATTTTTCCAGCAATTTGTGACCGTTAAAATGGAAGTCGCCGACGATGGGAGTCGAGTTGCCTTTTTTATCCAATTGGTTGCGGATTTCGGAAACGGCTGCCGCCGCTTCTTCGGAATTGACCGTGATGCGGACAAGTTCGGAACCTGCGGTGGCCAGTTCGATGATTTGGTTAACGGTCGCCGTAATGTTGGCGGTATCCGTATTAGTCATTGATTGAATGACGATAGGAGCGCCGCCTCCAACTTTAACATCGCCGACTAAAACTTGATGGGTAATTTTTCTAAGGCTGATAGACATACGAATCTTTTGGAAAAGGTTACAGTTATTTGAAAGAATGTTGTCAAATTATACGCCTATAGAGTGTATTGAGTAGAATTTAGTGTGAGGATTAATTATTTTTCCGATATACATTTGGAGATTGGCGGACTGGAAGCGCCTGATATAATGATGCTGACAGCTCGAGTCGGGAGTCACGCTGGTTTTTGTCGCCATTTTGAGTGTTATTATTTTGTTTTAATAATTCCGACTGCCGGGCAAAACTTAAAGCGATGGATTTAACGTATAATAAGCTTATTTTATCCGGCTGTTTTTGATGTCCACTCCCGATCTAATCAAGCAACTCACCCATCAGTTACCGCATTGTCTTAACCAGGACAGGCACGTATTAAAGCGACAGTTAGACCGCTGCCGCAGCAAAAAATCACCGGAAGAATTGAACGCGCTGGCAAGCCGCATTGAAAGGTCAGTTGCGGCCAGAAACAAACGTCTCGCCAGTATTCCTCCGCTTACATTCCCTGATTTGCCGGTCACCGGCAAAAAAGATGACATCGCCAAACTGATACAGGAAAATCAGGTGGTGATTGTTTGCGGTGAAACCGGCTCAGGTAAAACCACGCAGTTGCCCAAGATTTGTCTGTCTCTAGGTCGTGGTGCAGCAGGGTTTATCGGCCATACCCAGCCACGGCGGATTGCCGCACGCACCGTCGCCGACCGCATCGCGGAAGAACTCGGCGAACCGATGGGTAAGTCGGTGGGTTACAAAATCCGCTTTAACGATAAAACCCACGCCGAATCGTTAGTCAAACTGATGACCGACGGTATTTTGCTGGCCGAGTCGCAAAACGATCCCTACCTGAACCAGTACGACACTATCATCATCGATGAGGCGCATGAGCGCAGCTTGAACATCGATTTCCTGATCGGTTACATGAAATGGCTGCTGCCCAAACGGCCCGATTTAAAGCTGATCATCACCTCGGCAACCATCGATACGGAACGCTTTTCCGATCATTTCAACAATGCGCCGATTATCGAAGTTTCAGGCCGCACTTATCCGGTGGACGTGCGTTACCGGCCCATCGTTCCGAAGGAGGAGGTGGACGGCGAGAAAGCAACGGACGAAACCGGCGACGAACTGCAAAACGCGATACTCGATGCCGTTGACGAGCTGTACCGGGACCTGCGCGGCGACATCCTGATTTTCCTCAGCGGCGAGCGGGAAATCAGGGAAACGACCGATTCGCTGAAAAAACACCATCCGACCCAATATGAAATTCTGCCGCTGTATTCAAAACTCAGCGTCAGCGAGCAGGAGCGGGTATTCAAGCCCAAAGGCGGCAAGTTACGCATCGTGCTGGCGACCAACGTCGCGGAAACCTCGTTGACGGTGCCGGGCATCCGCTGCGTGATCGACACCGGCCACGCGCGGATCAGCCGCTACAGCCATCGCAGCAAAATTCAGCGTCTGCCGATCGAGCGCATCTCGCAATCGAGCGCCAACCAAAGGGCAGGGCGCTGCGGCCGTGTCGCCGAAGGCATTTGCATCCGGCTGTATTCGCACGACGATTACCTAGCCCGGCCGGAGTTCACCGAGCCGGAAATCATGCGCACCAATTTGTCTGCGGTAATTTTGCAGATGATCTCGTTGAATCTTGGCGACATTGAAGACTTCCCGTTTATTGAGCCGCCCGAAGACAAGATGATCCGCGACGGCAAAACCGCGCTGCACGAAGTCAATGCGCTGGATAAATCGGGCAAGCTGACCGAAGTCGGCAAGCAATTGGCCAAATTCCCGACCGATCCCAAGCTTGCCAGGATGCTGATCGCGGCCGCGCATGAGCATTGCCTGACCGAAGTCGCGATTATTGTTTCCGCCTTGAGCGTGCAAGACCCGCGCGAAAAACCCGCCGATAAAATGCAGCAGGCCGATGCCAAACATGCGGTGTTTCGTCATCCTGAATCCGATTTTTTAACTATTTTAAATATCTGGAATACTTACGAGGAACAGAAAAAACACCTGTCCAACAGCAAGCTGCGCAAATACTGCACCGATAATTTCCTGTCTTATATGCGGATGCGCGAATGGTTCGATATCCACGCGCAAATTATGCAGGTTGTTAAGGGCGATTTAAAAATGCACCCGAACACCGATGATGCCGGTTATGAAAAAATTCATCGCGCGCTGTTGCCGGGCTTGCTGTCCAATATCGGTTTCCGCCATGAGCAATACGAATATCTGGGCGCACGCGGCCTGAAGTTCTTCATATTCCCTGGTTCCGGCCTGCATAAGCTCAAACCTAAATGGATTATGGCGGCGGAGCAGGTCGAAACCAGCAAGGTTTATGCGCGCAATGTCGCCAGAATCGAGCCGGAATGGATAGAGCAGTGCGCCGAGCATCTGGTCAAACACAACTATTACGACCCGCATTGGGCAAAGAAAAGCGCCCGTTGCATGGTCTCAGAGCGCACCTTGCTGTATGGCCTGACGCTGCAAGCCGGGCGCAAGATTCCCTATGATCATGTCGATCCGAAGGCCGCGAGGGAAATCTTTATCCGCTCGGCGCTGGTCGATCATGATTATCACAGCAACGCGCCGTTTTATGTCGCCAACCAGAAACTGCTCGAAGAAGTGGGCATGATTCAGCATAAAGGCCGCCGGGTCGATCTGGTCGAGGATGAGCAGTGGCTTTATCAGTTCTACGACAAGCAAACTGCCGGCCGAGATTGTCAGCGGTGTTGCGCTGGATACCTGGCGTAAAACAGCCGAACGCGCCAATCCCAAAATCCTGTTTTTAACCAAGGAGGATTTAACGCGGGAACAGGAGGAAGACTATGTCAACGAATGGGATTATCCCGGACAGCAAGAAGATCGGCAACCTGACCATCCCGCTGCAATACCGGTTCGAGCCGGGGCATGATGAAGACGGGGTGACGGCGATCATCCCGGTGCATCAATTGAATCAGGTCTCGCAAACGTCTTTCGACTGGCTGGTGCCGGGACTGCTGGAAGAAAAATGCATCGCGCTGATTAAAGCCCTGCCCAAGAACATCAGGAAACACTTTGTGCCGGTGCCTGAAACCGTCAAACAGTGTCTCGAAATCGAGCCGGACTTTAAAGGCTCGTTGCAGGAATGGCTGGGCAACCGCTTAAGAAAACTGACCGGCGAGGCGATTCCGCTCAATGCCTGGAATACCGAGACGCTTGACCGATCACTTGAGGATGAATTTCAGGGTTGTAGACGATCAGGGCCAGCTGCTGGATTACGGCCGCGACCTGAAAAAATTGCAGCTCAAGCATACCGCCAAAGCCGGAGACAGCTTCGACCAGATTGCCGCCGACGAGCTGAACTACACCGGCTGCATCGGCTGGGCATTCGACGACCTGCCGGAGACTTACCAGTTTATCCAGAAGGGCCAGTCCTTTGTCGGCTTCCCCGCGATCATCGATGAAGGCGATGCGGTCGGCGTGCGCATTTTCGACACCGAGCAAAAGGCCGCGCTACAGCATCAGGCCGGATTAATGCGCCTGTTTCAGCTGCAACTGCGCAAGGAATGCACCTATGTGACCAAAAACATGCCGAAGTCGGCGGCGGCAGAATTGACCTATAACCGCTTGCCGAAACATCCGCTTATCGGCAATGACGCGGAGGTATCGTTTAAAGACGACATGCTGTATTTGATCCTGCACAGCGTGTTTGTCGAAGGCCGAACCATCCGCACCCAGCAGGCCTTTGAGCAAAGCCTGCAAGCCAACAAAGCGGGGCTGATCAGCGCCGCCAATGAAGCCGGGAAAATCGCGCTGGAAATCATGGAGCTGTACGGCGCTATCAAAACGCAGCTGAACCGCCTGAATGCGAATGACCCGCTGGCTAAAGACATTAACGAACAGCTGGATTTTATGATCTATGCCGGGATTTATCCGCAACACGCCTTACCAGCAGCTTAAAGCCATCCCGCGTTATTTGAAGGCCGTGCAATACCGGCTGGATAAACGGGATAACAATCTGCAAAAAGTCCAGGAAGTCAGCCGTTATGCGACGCGTTACTGGAAGGACGTGGAGAAGCAAGCCAAAAAAGACAAGGTCATCCCGGAACAAGACCCGTTCCGCTGGATGCTGGAGGAATTCAGGGTTTCGCTGTTCGCCCAGCAGCTTAAAACCGCTTATCCGGTTTCGGTAAAGCGGATGGATAAGGCTTGGGATGAGAGAGGGTGATGGTTTGTTTTTTTTAATCGCGGGTTCGACCGCGAAGCCGAGATACTTTCTTTTGCGTCGCCAAAAGAAAGTATCCAAAGAAAAGGCGACCCGATACCGCTTATAGCTCCTGCGCTTCTCGGTTTTCAGTGGGTTTGCCAGAAGGGGCTCCAAGCCCCTCTGGCAAATGTTCACATCCCTGTGAGCATCCTGCGGACTCATCCACTAAAAACCTGCGATGCTCGACGTGGTGTCAGGGTGATGGGGATAATTGGGCAAAAGCACCTGAATTACAGGATAATATCAACTTAAGAGTGCAAGCATGCCAGTTAGGCTCCCAATGGAATAAGAAATGACAAACTTACAAATACTCACTTTCGCAATTGCCGTCTTGGGGGCGGTTTTAGGCATCATCAATACTTGGCATGGTCTAGACAAATCAAGAGTTAAACTTAAATTAAAACCAGCTCATGCAATCCCATTTGGTGGCGCTGACCCAAACATCAAATTTTGTATTGAAATTACAAATCTTAGTGCTTTTCCTGTAAC
>CAVZRB010000021.1:0-81407 GCA_963777585.1 uncultured Gammaproteobacteria bacterium
ACTCGGGCGGCGGCCGTCGGCGGGCCCATGACCGAGCCGGCGGGCTCGGAGGTCCCGGCGGGTCACTGGTGGTAGGCGGGAGAGGCCACCATTCCGCGGCCCGAGGTGATCAGGCCTCTGGCGCCCCGGGGTCGGTCGCCGGGTCCCCCGACGGCTGAACGGCACCGGCGGCTTCGAGCGTCGAGCGTGCGATCACCGGGGCATCGCGCCCGGTCCCGTGGCTGCCCGGCGGGACGAGGGGCCGCCGGGGTGGCCGGGGCCTTCTCCTCGTGGTACTCCTCCTCGACGTTGACCTCCCAGATGTCGTGGTTGGTGCCGGTGACGATGTTCTCGACGGTGAGCATCGCCGTGAACATCGAGTGGTCCTGGTTGTTGTAGCGGTGCATGCCGTTGCGGCCGACGGGGTGCACGTTGGCGGCGTGCTCGGCGAGCCAGCGCCCGCAGGACGTCGACGTTGGCCTGGTAGCGGTCGTCGTAGATCGGGTAGGCCTTGGGCATGCGCACGACGTAGCCGGCCTCGACGTCGCCGGGCTCGACCAGGCCGAGCTGCTCGAGCTCCGGCTTGCCCTGCTCGATGAGGTCCTCGTCGGGCGGCGTCCACATCGTCGTCGCCCTCGAACACGAAGTACTCGAGGCCGAGGCAGGTGCGGCCCTCCTTGACCAGGTACGGCGACCACGAGCCGAAGTTCTGGATGCGCAGGCCGACCTTGGGGTCGTGGATGTAGATCCAGTTGTCGGCGAAGGCGCTCGGCTCTCGGGCACGACCAGGGCGACGGTGAGGAAGTCGCGGTAGCGCAGGTCGTCGGCGGCGGCCTGCGACCTCGGCGGGCACCGGCGGGTCCATGGCCTCGAGCAGCTGCGAGATCGGCATCGACGAGATGACGTCGGTGGCCGGGTACTCGGTGCGCGCCGCCGTCGGCGCGTCGGCGACCGACGCTGGTGGCCCGGCCGTCCTCGTGGCGGACCTTGGTGACCGCGGTCTCCATGACGACCTTGGAGCCCTGGGCCTCGACCTTGTCGCGGCAGACCTCCCACATCATCCCGGGCCCGTACTTGGGGTACTGGAACTCCTCGATGAGCGAGGTGATGTCCTTCTGGTTCCGCTTGGGCAGCAGCGCGTTGATGATGGCGTTGCCGAGCGACAGGTTCTTGATCCGCTGGGCGGCCCAGTCGGCGGGCATCTCGCTGACCGGCACGCCCCACACCTTCTCGGTGTAGGTCTTGAAGAAGGTGCGGTAGAGGCGCCAGCCGAAGCGGGCGACGAGCCAGCCCTCGTAGTTGGTCTGGTCCTTCGGCGGGCGGATCGCGGGCCCAGACGTAGGAGCCGACGCAGAGGACCGCCTCGACCGGGCCGAGGTTCCTCAGGGCGTTGAAGGCCTTGAGCGGGTAGTCGAAGTACTTGCCGTCGTAGAAGATGCGGCTCATGCGGGGCCGCATGCAGGAAGTCCTCGTCGGGGAGGATCTCGTGCCAGAGGTCCTCGACCTCGCTTCACCTTGGTGAAGAAGCGGTGGCCGCCGATGTCGAAGCGCCAGCCGTCGCGCTCGACGGTGCGGCTGATGCCGCCGACCATGTCGTCGGCCTCGAGGATCGTCGACGGCGACGCCGTGCTTGTGGAGCTGGTAGGCGGCGGTGAGCCCGGCGGGCCCGGCGCCGATGACGACCACCTGGTGGTCGCCGGTCACGTGCCGGCGCCGGGGCGTCCGCAGCGGGCTCGGTGGTGTCTTCGTGTCGGACATGGGAGCGTGGACCGTCCTGACGTGGGCGAGCCTGGGCGAGGCGGTGTGGCCCCCACCGGGCTGTCCCACCGGCACGGTGTGGCGGGACTGGTTCCGGCGCCGAGACCTACCGGACCGACGCGGCCCCGGTCGCATCACCGGGTCCGACCGTACGGCGGTGCTTGGGTCGTCCGGGTGACGCCGGTAGCGTCCCGGCCGTGCACCGCCGAGTCGGACGGCGGCGACGGAGGTTCCGCTCGGGGCCGGGGACCGCACTCCGACGAGAGACGACCCGCGACCGCCCACGCCCCCCGCAGGTCGATGCGGGCTGGGGGCGCTGGCGCTCGCCGTGCGGTGCTCTGGTGGTGGCCCTCGTCGCCGGTCTGGTCCTGCGCTTCGCCACCCGGTCGCCGCTCTGGCTCGACGAGGCCGAGGCGCTCAGCGTCAACATCGCCCGGCTCCCGCTCGGCGACATCCCGGAGGCCCTGCGCCACGACGGCCATCCGCCCCTCTACTACGTGCTCCTCCACGGTTGGATGGCCTGGTTCGGGAGGGCAACGACCGCCGTCCGGGCCTTCTCGGGCCTGTGGGCGCTGGCGCTGATCCCGCTCACCTGGGTGGCGGGCCATCGCCTCGGCGGGCGACGGGTGGCGGTGTTCGGGGTCGTGTTGCTGGCCCTGTCGCCCTACGCCATCCGCTACGCCACCGAGACCCGGATGTACGCCATGGTGAGCGTGCTCGCCCTGGCCGGCTGGCTGCTGGTCGACGACGCCCTCCGCCGCCCCCCGGCGCTGCGACTGGTCGGCATCGCCGCGGTGGTCGCCGCTCCTGCTGTGGACCCACTACTGGGCGCTGTGGTTCCTCGTCGCGGCCGGGCTGGGCCTCCTGGTCCACGGCTGGCGGGCCCGCCGGGCCGGCCACGTGCAGGACGCGCGCCGCCACGGTCCGTCGTGGCGGCCGTCGTCGTCGGTGGACTCGCCTTCGTGCCCTGGCTGCCGTCGATGCTCTACCAGGGGACCCACACGGGCACGCCCTGGGCCCGGCCGTTGCGGCCGACCGACATCCTCGGGACCACCCTCTACGACTTCGGTGGCGGCCGGTACCCCGAGGCCACCGTGCTGGGCTGGTGCCTGGCCTGGCGGTGGTGCTCGGCCTGCTGGGCGCGGCCGGTGGGCGGTTCCACATCGACCTCGACCTCCGCACCCGTCCGGCGGCTCGACCCTTCGCCATCCTGGTGGCCGGGACCATCGCCATCGCCTGCATCGTGGGCTACGCCACCGGCTCCACCTTCGCCACCCGCTATGCCGCGGTGTTCTTCCCGTTCGTGCTGCTGCTGGCTCGGCGCTGGGCATGGACCAGATCCGCAGCCGGCCCCTGGCCGTGGGCGGGTTGGCCCTCGTCCTGCTGCTGGGGCGGATCGGCGGGTGTTCGCAACTACCTCGACGACCGCACCGACGCGGCCGCACGGCGGCCGCCATCTGCCCAGCGCCCGGCCAGGGCGACTGGGTCGTCTACTGCCCCGACCAGCTCGGTCCGTCCACGTCGAGGGTGCTCGATGCCGACGTGGAGCAGGTGACCTACCCGGCCTTCGGGTCCCCCGAGCTGGTGGACTGGGTGGACTACAAGGAGCGGCTGGCGAGGCGTCCCCGAAGGCCTTCGCCGAGGAGCTCCTGGCCCGGGCCGGTGGCGAACCGGATCTTCCTCGTGTACAGCACCGCCTACGTCACCCACCGGGAGATCTGCCCCGCGCTGTTCAACGCGCTGGCAACAAGCGGGTGCCCAAGGTGCTCACGTCTCGCGACGGCGTTCGAGCCCTCGTCGGTGGCGATGTTCTCCGTCGCCGGCCGGAGCCGCGCGCCCGGCGGCCGCTCAGTCCTTGAGCGCCACCGCGTTCGGGGTCACGTTCATCTTCGGCACGTAGTCGACGGCCTCGATCTCGCGGGCCTCACCGCCGAGGTCGGCCGGAGCTCGTGGCGGCAGCCGGTGCAGGGCCCGTACCAGGCCTCGGTGACCTCGGTGGTGCAGCGGGGGCAGGCGAAGGTCGGCTCTCGGTGCCGGGTCGACGAGGGACATCTGGTCAGGCTCGTCGGAGGCGGACCGCGGCGCGGCCGCCCAGGTCGGTCGAGCGCTGGCCAGATCGGGGCGTGACACGGCGGGATCCAGCCGCCGGATGACGATCACCTCCGAGGTCCGGAAGCTGGCCACCGGGGTGCTCCAGGTGTCGACCACGTGGCGGCCCGAGCCGGTGCGGAAGAAGGTGGTCATCTGCCCTTCCTGCTGGTAGGCGTCGGCATCGTCGATCCGTTCCGTCGAGCGGTCCTTCAGGGTGACCTGGTAGCTGGTCATCACGCCTCCTCGGCTCCGTGGCGCCAGGCTACGACGACGGACCGGGTGTGGGGAACGAGAGGTCGAACCCTGTGGATTGCGCGAGTTGTCCACAGTCGCCGCCGGCGGTGGGGGCCTGGTCAGTCGGCCCGGATGTCGCGGGGCGCGTACCGAGGGCCGTGGCGGGGCGTGGAGGCCGGCGGCGCCGATGAGGCGGAGCACCCGACCACGCTGGCCGGCGAAGGGGGCCAGCGCCTCGAGCATGGCCTCGTCGTCGTCGACGGCGGCCCCGGTGAGCACGAAGGTGACATCGGCGGGCAGGTGGGCGTCGCCGGTCGGCACGGCGTCGGGGTCGCCGAGGGCGACGAGGGCCACCTGGGCCGCGGTCCAGGGCCCGATGCCCGGGAGTCTCCAGCAGGCGCCGGTGCGCCACCGCGGGATCGAGGCCGCGGAGGGCCTCCAACCGGTAATGCACCTGCGGGCGGCGATCCGCTGGAGAAACAGACGACTCAGTGGTATCACGATCACCGCATGGATTTTACGGCGACCAACGTGTACATGGGACTGACCGGATTTTACCTGCTGTTCGACAATCAGGACACCGGTAATGAGAACGATACTAGCCCCGATGCATTCAGGTTGCCCAGCGGCAAGTACGATGTTCCGATGATTCTTCACGACATCAGCCTTGGCGAAGACGGCCAGCTCTATCTTAGCCAGGACACTAATGGCTTCCTGGGCAGGTACTATACGGTCAATCGCAAAATCACACCCTTTCTGGAAGTCGAGCCACGCAAATACCGCTTTCGTTTCCTGAACGGCGGGCCGTCACGTTTCTATGAGTTGGGCCTGCGTTCCGACCAGCTTTTTACAGTGATTGCCAATGATGGCAATTTACTGCCTAAACCCGTAACCGCCGAAACGATCAAAATGTCGGTGGCGCAACGTTTTGATGTTATCGTCGATTTTTCGCAATATCAACCCGGCGCCTCTATCGTACTTGAAAATCTGATGGAGCAGATTCGTGGTGAAGGGCCGACGGGTCGCAAATTTCGCCAAAGGTGAAGGCGATCAGGTAATGGAATTCAGGGTCGTCCCTCTGACCGGACCCGATAACAGCCGCGTTCCCGACGAGCTGCGGGCGCTGCCAAAAATCAATCTCAGTGAAGTCAAAAAGGAGCGCCTGTTCAAATTCGACTACTTTGGCGGCATGTGGACCGTTAATGGCAAAGGTTTTGATATGGACCGCATGAATGCATATATCGAGCAGGGCAGTGCGGAAATCTGGACTATACGCAACGGCGGCACCCGCTGGGAGCATCCGGTTCATATCCATTTTGAAGAGTTTCAGATTCTTGAATTCAATGGTAAACCTCTCAAAGAAAGCGATGTGGACAATTCACGCAAGGATGTTTTGACTTTGGGACCGGGCGACGAAGTGAAGCTGTTTTTCCGTTTCCGGGATTTCCTGGGCTGTCATGTCATGCATTGCCACAACGTTGTCCATGAAGATCACACCATGATGATTCGCTGGCACATCGTACCGCCCAAACATGGCCCCGTGTTAGGTGCAATTATCGACCCGCGCCCCGTGATGCGTTTAGGTACTCCGCCCGCCGGCTTTTAATTTGAAGAGGAATCATTCATGAAGAGTAGAAGACAATTTTTAACCGCCAGTGCCGCCGTATTGCCGGCCTTGGCTTTATCCGCCTGCGCTAGCACCGGCACCAGCAAACTGATAGCCGCTTCAGCAGAAAGTCAAAGCTGTAAAAAACCGGGTGGGCCTTCGGCAAAATATTTCCCTAATGTCGTTGTCATGACCCATACAGGCCGCAAGGCTTGGTTCTACGATGATTTGATTAAGGGCAAGATCGTTGGCATTAATTTCATGTCGGTAAAATCGGAAGAGCAGTTCCCTGTCACCCAGAATCTTGCGAAAGTTCAGGAGCTGGTCGGTGATAAATTGGGGCAAGGGACATTTATGGTGTCAATTACAACCGACCCTGAACACGATACTCCTGCCGTACTGGAAGCATTCGCCAAAAAGCATGGCGCGAAAGACGGCTGGATATTTGTAACCGGCAATCCATCCGATATGCAGGCGCTCTATCACAAATTGGGCGCTCACGGCGGTCACGCAGGAGGCAGGGCGGGCATCATGTCTGGCGTTACGGTAACGAGCCTTATGCACGCTGGGCGGCCTCTCATGCCATGGCAAAACCGCATCAACTCGCCGAGCGACTATCCTGGGTTGAAGTAAAAAAAGACCCGAATAGCAAAAAGGCCTAGTGTTCAAAAGGAAAATATCATGAAAAAACCATTATTAAGCCGGACATTTTCCGGTACGCTGGCCTTACTGTCCGTCGGTATGGGTGTAGCACTTGCCGCACCTAGCCCAAATCTGCCGACCGGCCCGGGCCAGTGTGTACCTACGCAGCAAATGTTACCCGACGGTTCATTCAGAACCATTTACGTAGGTCATCCCTGCCCAAATGCTCGCCCGGCCATGCCGAGTCAAACTACCGTGGGGGATACGACAACAGTGATTACGAGCCCGTCGCTTTTTGCTGAAAAAGATCCTTTTGTCGATCCGGCTCATGCCACCAATCTGCTACACAACTTTGACGGCAACCTGTTCGACGGCAATGGTGTGGAAATGCCGAATACCTTGCCGTCCAGTGCTGCACATCCTTACAATCTGCACGATACACCTGAAGGTTAGCCCCATCAGCAAGGCATCGCCAGAGACCGATTTGTTGCATATCTTCAAGTTACTCAAACAAGATAACGACAATGGAACGATAAGGACAGCAATATCTAAGGAAAAACGACTGCCGGGTGAGACTCATTTGAGCAGCAAACAACTGGCGCAACGCGCGCTCGACATTCTGGAAGGTAACACTATGCCCGACCGGCTCTACAGTGGTCTTTCGGTGCTGCATTACAAAGGTCCCGAGAAGGTTGCCAAAGTCGATAAGGACACCAAAAATGTAAACATTCATCAGATCTGGTACGGCAGCCATATCGAAGCCGATGCCGCGTTCATTGATGTCAGCGAAGTCAAAGAAGAGCCGTTCACCATTACCTACACGGTGGATGTACTTAATCGGGGCGAAGATGATTTCGCGCCCATGGTGATGTATTTTGACGATCCCGCACTCAGTATGCCGGGTATGCCGCCTATGCCGCATACCAGCATGGATACGACATTTTTCCCAATGTTCGATGGCAAGCGCTATATTTTCAAGATGAAGATGCCTCCCGGAAAATACTACAACCTGTCCTATACCTGGGGCTGGAGAGAGCATCCGCCCCGTGTTCAAGTGACGGAAAATGCCGCCAAGAAACTTCCCAATGAGGCGGGCGTTCCAAGAACGCTAGTGCAGTGGGAAGAGGATGTGTTCGGCGTGGCGCCAACAGCCAGCGTGGAAAACAAGCTTGCGGCTATCGCTAAGATTGGCGAACTCGCGCCAGAAAAAAGAATGTGGCAGGCTGCGCGCAAAGCGGCCGGTTACGCTGATGACACCGCCACAACGCCAGGCGCACCTCCTTCGGATGTTGAAATCAGAGAGCTGATGGATGAAGCGCTGGCTGCATTTGATGACTGGGGGCATCGGACACGTTTGCCGCGCGGGGTTCAGCCTGATCCGAATGCCGATGCGACGCTGTTTTATGTCAACAATACCATTTATGGTCAAATGAAAGGCGGAGGTATTGCCGAGTTGAGCAAATGGCGATTGCGCGGCACTAACGTGAAGATCACCTTGCTAAATGGCGACCATTTTTTACACAGCTATCTGAACCCGGATTTTGGCGGCTCGCGCGGCTGGGAAAACCAGTTCCAGTCCACTAAGGATATTGGTGGTTCGGGCTGTTGGTTTACTTTCGGACGCTTCCAGTGGTGGATGAATGCGGGTGGACCATTCGGCATGATTAACGTGCCACCAGTAAATGGCGTTGGTATAAATGGAATTCCTGGGCTGCACAAACTTGATTTCACCATGAACTACGAACCGTCTCCAAGGCTGCGTATGTATCAATTCGACCCAGTGCATCATGAGACTGCGATTTTCTCTTTGCATTAAGTTCATCCATACGGTTGGTCTGTTAAGATCAGAGCCTGCATAAAACAAGAATCCGCTACGTCTGGTCACACGGGTAGCGGATTTTCTTTGTCCGCAATGAAAGCAGCCAGATCGAGTCCTTTACGTGTTTTGCTATAAAGCTACGGTCTCAACCCCGACTGCCGTTGACATAAGCCGCTGTTAATTCATGAGCAGGGGCTTCAAAAATCTGCTTGCATTGGCCAAACTCGATCAGGCATCCTGCTCGCTTCCTTGACCCAGAAAAAACCCGCATAATTGGCAATGCGCCGGGCTTGTGCCAGATTGTGGGTCACGATCACGACCGTGTATTTTCCGCGTAAACGCTGAATCAAATCCTCCACTACACCGGAAGAAATCGGGTCTAATGCACTGCAAGGTTCATCCATTAATAATACTTTCGGCTTCAATGCCAATGCCCTGGCGATACACAGACGTTGTTGCTGCCCGCCGGACAGAGCCTGCGCCGAGGATTCCAGTCGATCTTTCACTTCATCCCACAACCCTACATCCAGCAGAACCTGTTGCATAACCTCATTCAAATCGGCTTGTTTGCTCATGCCGTGTTCCCGCAGCGGCAGTTCAATATTGCGCCGGATCGACAGCGGAAACGGTACCGGTTTTTGAAAAATCATGCCGATATCGCGGCGTAATCCTTGCACATCAAGGGCAGGATGTCGCAAATCCCTATTGTCAAAATGAACATTGCCCGACACGCGGCAATCCGGAATCATATCGGTCAAGCGATTGAGCACCGACAGGAAACTGGTTTTACCGCATCCCGACGGCCCGATCAGCGCAGTAATGCAACCTTTATAAATATCCAGCGAAACACCCTCCAGTGCCGGTTTAGCTCCATAATGCAAAGACAGGTTTTCAACCCGGATCAGTGGCTCAGGATCGCAGCACGGAGGACCTGCCTGCAAAGGCCCCAAGGTATAAGCATCATCCTTATGGGGGTTATCGATCTGCTCAATTTTTTGGTTCATAAAGTGATTCATACGGTAACAATGCTCCTGTGCAGCCAATGTTTAGCCAGGCCCATGGCAATACTGTTGATGATTAATAACAGGATGATCAACACCAGAGCGGATGAGTAGGCACTCGCATCGCCGCCTGCCACGTTCATGGACAGATCGTAAATATGTACCGATAAAGCCCTGCCGGAATCAAATAATGAATCCGGCATGCGATCGACATATCCGCTGGTAAAAATCAGTGCGGCGGTTTCCGCACCAGCTCGACCAATACCCAGCAGTAAACCGGCGACTAGCGCCGGAGTCGCTGCCGGCAACAGCAGATGAAATAACGCGGCACTACGTGACATCCCTAAAGCTGCGGCTGCCAGTCGATAATCATTGGGCGTTGCCTGCAAGCCTTCCTCAGCGGTACGGATCAGGATAGGTAAGACCATGCAGGCCAGGGTAAGACCACCTGACAAAATGGAAAACCCCAGTCCCAGATAAATACAAAAAAACGCATTACCGAACAGCCCGAATACGATTGATGGCACACCCGCCAGCACATCCAGACTACGCCGCACAAAACGGCCGAACACACTGTCATGCCGGGTGAATTCACTTAATAGCACAGCCGTAGCCAGACCAAGAGGTGCCGCCGTTACCATGGCAACCAATAAAATCAACGCCGTCGATACGATAATCGGGCCGATACCGCCGGAACGTCCGGCATTTTGAGGCGATTCGACAAAAAACGACCAGGATAGTTTGGAGCAGTCCGTGAATAATGATGTCAGCAAGCAGCCAGACAAAGACCCCGCTGACCAGTGCCGCCATCAGCCAGATTAATACCGTTGTTAGCGCATTTTTATACATGATGGCGCTCTCGGGACAATAATTCAGCCATGCCGACTAAAACCAATACCATAGACATTAGGGCCATGCCCGATACAAACAAAGCCGCGCGATGCTCACCTGTTGCGTAGGCCATTTCCAGGGCAATGTTCGCGGTTAGTGTGCGTACCGAATCAAAAATACTATGCGGCTGTTCGCACCACATTGCCGGCCACCATTAACACCGCCATGGTTTCGCCTATGGCCCTGCCAGCCGCCAGCATGATGCCTGCGACTATGCCCGAACGAGCGGCGGGCAAGGCCACGCCGCTGATCAAACCCCAACGCGACAGACCCAAGGCGGCTGCGCTGCGCACATAAGCGACCGGCACAGCAGCCAATGCTGCATCGACGGTTAATGCCACGGTCGGCAGAATCATCAGCGTCAATACCAGTATACCGGTCAACAGACTGACGCCGGGCGGATGCAAACGACCGATTAACGGCGCCAGCGTTGTTAATCCCCAAAAACCGTAAACCACTGATGGAATGCCGGCCAGTAATTCGATCAGACGACGATAACAACCGGCGAGAAATGGCGGCGCATAATAACGGCTGAACAGCGCCGATGCGATGCCCAAAGGCGTGGCCAGCAAAACTGCTCCCAGCGTTGAATACAGCGTAGCCGACAGCATCGGCGTCAGCTTGATACAAACCTTGTACCGGGTGCCAGGAGGCATCGGTAATAAAACGTGTCAACGCCACATGCCGCAACACCGGCCAGGATTCCTTGACCAGAAACAACAGAATCAACAGCACAATCGCTGCCGCAAGTAGCGCACAGCCCCGTAGCAGCGCAGCCAGTTGCCTGTCAGCGCGGGACAGGGACAAAGTATTGCGCCTCGATCAGATCATTAACTTGTGGCGAACTGGCAAACTCGATGAAGGTCTTTGGCGAGTCCGGCAGGCTCCGCACGGGTCACCAGATTCAACGGCCTGGATAAAGGAAAACTGCGATTACGCACATTCTCGACTGAAGCCGCTATGCCTTCGAGAGGCAGCAATTTAATGGCCGCACCTTGGCCTGCCTCATATTCGGCTGTCCCCACAGAAACGTAACCGATGGCATCCGGATTGCCAACCACTGTTTTAATGCCTTGCTGATTATCGCCAATGACGACTTGCGGCTTGACATCGGTATTTTTCAAACCGAAATAATGCAGAAATAGTTCCAGTGTCGAACGGCCTTCTGCTTTGTTGACGACGGTAATAGGGGCATCGTTGCCGCCGACTTCTTTCCAGTTGACGATTTTGCCGGTATAGATGTCGATGATTTGCTGTTTATTCAGCGATTGAACAGGATTAGCCTTATTTAGGATGACGCTGATTCCATCCAGAGCAACGGTAAAACTCAACAAATCTTTTTCATCATCCTTTAGCGCCCTGGAAGCCATACCAATATCGGCAAGTCCGGCCCGGGCATCGCTGACCCCGCGAGAGGAACCGCCGGTCTGCACATCCACCCGCACATTACTGTGTAACGACTCAAAGCGTTTGCCGATTTCCGCAGCAAGCGGCGCTATCGTGCTGGAGCCGGTTAGTACCAGTTTTTCGATTTTTGTATCATCTGACTTTGTTCTCAAAAATCCCCAGACTGCGCCTATAAGCAAAATAAGCGCTACGACTATACCCAGTTTTTTCATGCTTAATTCCCTTGTTATTATTGAACGATAATATTGCGTTACACAGTGAATCTGACAACCTTGTAACAAACATTGGTCGTCATTGCCAAACAATCCTTACAAATTATTTACTCAACCTCTGCGCCAGGCATGGAAACGTCCAACCCATCGCAACAAGCCTTCCGGCGCATGGTTGCGTTTCCAGACACCGGCTACATATTTGTTCGCCTCGGCCATGGTTGGATAAATATGGATGGTGCCTAGCAGTTTGTTCAGGCCGATATTGTGTTTCATCGCCAGTACGAATTCAGCAAGCAGGTCGCCGGCATGTTCGCCAACGATCGTCACGCCGAGAATCCGGTCTTTGCCGGGTTGGGTCAGCACTTTGACAAAGCCATGCGCTTCACCGTCGGCAATGGCACGATCCAGATCGTCAAGATGATAAGTGCTGACTTCATAAGCAATGTTTTGTTCTTTGGCATCCTGTTCATTCAGGCCGACCCTGGCGACTTCAGGATCGATAAAGGTAGCCCAGGGAATCACCGAATAATCGGTGCGAAATTTTTTAAAGCTGCCGAACAGCGCATTCACCGCGGCATACCAGGCTTGATGGGCGGCGGTATGGGTAAACTGGAACGGGCCGGATACGTCGCCGCAGGCAAAAATGTTCGGATAATTGGTCTGCTGGAAATCATTAATGGCAATGGTGCGTTTGGGCGATAGTTCAACGCCCAGTTCTTCAAGGCCATAGCCTTGGGTATTGGCAATGCGGCCAATCGCTAATAACACTTGGTCGAACGGAATGCGCACTTCTTGACCTTGATGCTCGGCAATCAGGATTTTTTCGCCGTTTTCGATGATGAACTGTTTGGCGGTATGTTCAACCAGCACATCGATACCTTCCTGGCGGAACTTTGCCATGACTATTTCAGAAACATCACTATCTTCCCGGATCAGCAAACGCGGCGCCATTTCCACTTGGGTCACCTTGCTGCCGAAACGGGCAAAGCTTTGCGCCAGTTCGCAGCCGATAGGCCCGCCACCCAGTACAATCAGACGTTTGGGCAGTTCACGCAAAGCCCAGATGTTATCGGAAGTCAGATAGTCGATCTCTTCTATACCCGGAATTGGCGGCACAAACGGGCGCGCACCGGCGGCGATAACGATGGAACGGGTGGTAATGGTGCGGGTTTCACCGGCTGTTGTTACCTGAACTTCCCAGGGAGAAAGAATTTTAGCCTCACCTTCGATGACCTCAACGCCCAGGTCTGAATAACGTTGCACGGAATCGTGCGGCTCGACGGTTTTGATAATCGACTGCACCCGATTCATGACATCGGCAAAATCAAATTCAGCGTCGGCTTTTTTGATGCCGAAATCCGCAGCCCTTTTAATATGGGACAGCAGTTTGGCGGAACGGATCAAGGCTTTAGACGGCACACAGCCGGTATTCAGGCAATCGCCGCCCATTTTATGTTTTTCAATTAAGGTGACTTTGGCTTTGACGGCGGCGGCAATGTAGGACGTGACCAGGCCGCCGGAACCGGCGCCAATCACGACGATGTTGTTGTCAAAGCGCGCAGGTTTTGTCCATTTTGCATAGACTTTGTTGGCTTTAATGGCTTCGACGATTTTATTGGCGATCAGCGGAAAAATGCCCAGTAAAACAAAAGAACCAATCAGTCCGGGCGACAAAATACCCGACAAGGACTCCAGTTGACCCAGCTGAGTCCCCGCATTCACATAAACAATCGTACCGGCCAGCATACCCACCTGACTGACCCAATAAAAAGTCTGGGTTTTTAGATTGGTCAAACCCATTGCCAGATTAATCACAAAGAACGGAAAAATAGGCACCAATCTCAGCGTAAAGAGATACAGAGCGCCTTCTTTAGCCACGCCTGCATCGATGGCTTTCAGTCGCTCGCCAAACCGCGACTTGACCGCATCACGGAACAGAAAGCGGGCGGCCAGAAAGGCCAGTGTTGCGCCAATAGACGAGGCAAAAGAAACAATCAGCGTTCCCCACAGCAAACCGAACACAGCGCCACCGGCCAAAGTCAGAATCGCGGCTCCTGGCAAAGACAAACCAGTAACGGCAATATAGATCAGCGCATACATGGCAACGGCCATAACAGGATGATTACTGCGATAAGTTTCAATGGATGCTTGCTGAGCCTTCAATGCTTCCAGGGTCAAGTGGCTTTGTAAATCGAAGATAAAAAAAGCGGCAATCAACGCCGAGATAAAGGCCAGTAGTGCCCAACGAGAAGAATTCATGTTGTTTTCCTTAATGATGGATATCCGAAAAAACAGTTATAAGCAGATATTTTCCCTATGGGAATGCTGAAAAAAGTGGAAGAGCCAAATGTAAGCCTGCAAAAAAGTAACAAATATACACAATCAGTCGTATTCCAAAAGAAAACCTTACAGGGCAATTGAATAATCGCTCTGTTCAACGGCTGACATAAACCCGCCAGGAAAAATAATGAAGCAGGAGGTACAAATTTAGTAAATTATCGTTGGTAAAAACGACTAATGAATGTAGCCAATTTTGATCTTGGCGTGAGCTATAGGAAACTCGGCTAAGGGAGTAATCTCTTAGTCGAGGTAAACAATGAAAACCAAAAATGAATCAAATACCCCATCCGTCCGCAATTAATAGACGGCACAGTTCGAGGATCAGGCACTAGATCCTGCGGATCAAGATGGCATTCAACAGGTGGCGCAGGATTTGGTTTGCCGAATCGTTGTTGTATTAGGCGAGCAAAACGTTGTCAAACTGGCCAGCTATTCGAAGATCAAAACCTTCAGCAGGCAGAAATGGCACACAGGAAGTGGCTTTTACACATTTCGGCTCAAATAACCGAGAATCTGTAACTCGCTGTCCCAAATGTCAACAGAACCTACTCTCCCATTCTGAAAGTAGGTCGCAGAGCGTAGTGAAATTCAATGGCTTGATTAGGTGATGATCGAAACCCGCCTCCTGCGAACGGGCTAATTCCTCCGTCCGCCCATAGCCACTTAATGCTACCAGCAGCGGATCGCTCCCGTTGGGCAGTTGCCTGATGCGCTGAGCCACCTGATAGCCATTCTCTCCGGGCATTCCGATGTCTAGCAGTACCACGTCGGGATGGAATGCCTTGATCAGTGTTATGGCGCGTTCGCCAGAATCGGCCATCTTGACTTCGTAGCCATTCAGCTCAAGGAGGAGGGCAGTACTCTCCCTTACGTCGGAATCATCGTCCACCACCAGCACCCGCATGCTTGCGTTAGGCGATGGCGTTGGTGTTTCGGAGGCAGGAAAGGTGGCCGCCTCGGCAATCGTCGGTAACCGGATGCTGAAAGTGGAGCCCAGTCCAGCGCCAGGGCTTGATGCCGTTACCCGTCCGCCGTGTAGTTCCACAAGCCGCTTGACCAGGGTAAGCCCGATGCCTAGTCCGCCCTGAGATCGATCCAGGGTACGTACGCCTTGTTGAAATAGGTCGAAAATCGTCGGCAATAGTTCCGCCGAGATGCCAGTGCCGTTGTCCCGCACCTGGATCTCAACTTCGGCCCCGAGCGTGTTGGACATCAACCTCGATTTGACCGCCTTCCAGAGAGTATTTGCTGGCATTGTCGAGTAGGTTAAGTAACACTTGAGACAGGCGTACGGAATCGCCATCCAGCAGTATCGGTTGTTCAGGCAGGCGAACATCGAGATGTTGTTGTTTGGCCAAGATGAGGCCGCGTGCCGTTTCCAGGACTGACTTAATCACTTCTACAAGGTCGAGCCGCTCTTTCTTCAGTGAAATTTTGCCACGCGCGATACGGGAAACATCCAGTAGATCGTCCACCAGGTGAGTGAGGTGCATCACTTGTCGCTTAATGATTTCCTTAGCCCAGCTGAGCCGCGGATCTTCCAGCTTCAGCATGTCCAAAATATGGGCTGCGTTGCTGATGGGGGTTAGCGGGTTTCTCAGTTCGTGAGCCAGCATGGCGAGAAATTCGTCCTTATGCTGGTCGGCCTCGCGCAGGGCCGCCTCGGCCTGTTTGCGCGCGGAGATATCACGGCTCACGGTGGCGATGCCAACTGGATCGCCGGTGCTGTTTTTGATGAAGAACACGTTGTAGATCATCCAGATGGCGGCGCCGCTCTTGAAATGGCGGAACCTGATTTCAACATCGGCGTGACCCTCGCGCACAACACGCGGGAAGAATTCATCAAGGATGAAGCGCTGGTCTTCGGGGAAGAAAAACTCCTGGACTGGCGTTCGGATGCACTGCTCCAGGTTGTCGAGGCCGATCAGGCGCATGCCGGCTTCGTTGATGTAGAATGGAATGAAATTCATGTCGCACATGCTGATGAATTCCATGCTGTTGTCGGCCAGCGAAACGAATTTTTGCCGTTCCAGTTCCATGTGCTTGCGTTCGGTAATGTCGCGCAGGGCGATGACGTAGCCGGGTTGTCCGTCCCATTCCAGCGGCGAGGAACGCATTTCTGCCCAGGCGAGTCCGTTCGGACGGATCAGATTAATGTCCTGATAGCTGTTTTTATCAGGATTGACTGGAATCGCCAGCGATTGACCGATTATCGGGCTGCGTGCCAGCAGGATTTCGGCAGCTTGGTTGGCATAGAGTACGACGCCCTGGCTATCTACAACCAAAACGCCGTCGGTGATAGTGTCGAGAATCAGGTCGAGCTTGGGGAAATGGGTGGCCATAGTCGATAAGTTTGCTTAAACGATGATGGTTTGTACGCCGATTCCTTTAGCTTCGGTGGTAATGGCCGCGATGACTGAAGGTACCCGCGACAGGTCGCCGAGCAGTTTCAGCACGGGTTCCGGCACATCGCGCACCAGCATCGGCGTCGCAAACACGTCTTTTTCCAGAGCTTTTTCCGGCATGCCCAATACTTCGACGACGTCTAAAACCCAGTGTCCGGGATCGTAAAGGTTGGCGAGCGCAGCGGTAATCTGCTCGACCAGACGGCGGGTTTCGCTGTTCAATGATACCACGTACAGGGTTAGAACCAGTTTATGCGGCGTTGCGCGCCGTTCTTCCTGAGGAGCGGCGATACGGGCGATCTGGGCGATATTGCGAATTTGTACGGAAGATAGCGGCTTGCTGGCCAGTTCGAACTGAAAGCCTTCTTCATGTATGCCTTTCAGTTGCTCCATGTATTCGTTGGCAAAGGCGGTGACAATATAAATGTTCAGCGTTTCGTCAATGGCTTTCAGACGGCGCAAGGTTTCCACGCCATCGATGCCGGGCATGCGCAGATCGAGAAAAATCAGATCGGGACGTTCGGCGAGGGTCATTTCGATGCCTTGCAAACCGTTCTCGGCTTCGCGAACCGAGAAGTTGTCATCTTCCAGAATCAGTTTGAAGGCACCGCGCACCGCAGGATCGTCGTCTATTACCAGAATTTTGCTTACCATTTATTGTGTCTCTTGTGTATTGGGATTTAGATGCTCAGGTACGGGGAAATCATAGCCGCAAACAGCAGACTTGTCCAAGTCGTGTGTATTGGGGATTTGAATGCTCAGATCATGGGGGAATCGTAGCCGCATGCAGCAGCCGTGTCCATATAAACTCTCCACCTGTATATTGCCACCGACATCCTGAACCAGACGGCGGATGACCGACAAGCCCAGGCCGGTACCTTTTCCGGGAGGCTTGGTGGTAAAAAACGGATCGAAAATTTTGGTTTGCACATCTTGCGGGATGCCGGGACCGTTATCGGTCACGCTCAATTCCAGCATCTCCTTCCATGGGCCTGACGATGATTTTGATTTGTGGTTGCTGGCTGTCGGCTAGCGCGTCTCGGGCGTTAATGATCAGATTGACCAGAATCTGCTGCAGACTGTCGGCGCTACAGTGGATGGCCGGCAGATCGTCGGCGGCATCGATCTCAACCGCTATGCTGTCTTTACTCAATTCACCTTCCAGCAGCAACAGAGTTTGCCTGATTACCTCCGTGATCTGGCAGTTGCCGCTCGGGGTCGGTCTGGTGTGGACAAATAGCAGCATGTTGCTGACAATCTTCTTGATGCGGTGAATTTGCTGTAGCGCCTGATCGAGAATTTCCTTTGATTTTTCATCAGTACTTCTGCCTGCGGCGAATTCGACAAAATTCATCACTCCCATCAGCGGGTTGTTGATCTCATGCGCCACGCCGCCGACCAGCGTTCCCAATGCCGAGAGTTTTTCCATCTGCAGCATGTGTTCCTGGTTTTCCTGTAGTTTTGTGTAGGCCAGCCGGGTTTGTTCCAGAAGGCGGGCGTTTTCCAGGGAAATCGCAGCCTGGGCGGTCAATAGTTCGGTCATATCGGTTTTTTCGGCGGTAAATACACCTGCCGACAGCCGATTTTCCAGATAGAGCAGGCCGATCAGTTCGGTTTTGCTTGATGATCGGCAGGCACAGCACCGAACGCAGTCTTAGCGCCTGCACTTCCGGGGTATTCTGAAACTCGCCTTCGGCCATCGCATCGTGCAGTAACACTTTTTTACGAGTGCGCAGCACGTAATTGACGATGGCGCGGCTGATGATGCTGTGGGACTGGTTAAGGCTGAGATGCTGGCGGTTAACGATGTGTTTTTTGCCGACATGGCTTTCCGCTGGCGACCAGTAGTTCATCCGCATCCTTGATCAGCAGGTAGCCGTGCTGTGCCCCCGAGCTTTCCAGCACTACGCTCATGATTTTTTGCATGAGCCGATTCAGATCGACTTCCGCCGACAGGGCCAGCGCCGATTTCATCAGATAATTGAAGTCGAGATTCGGCAGAGTAGCCGGCGCGTCGAGGGCAACGGTTTTTTCGGCGCGAACTGCTTTGTCGGAGTCGGTGTAAGGGTGACGCTGCTGCAATAGTGCGCTTTTGCGATCGGCGCGGCACAGCCGGTACATGCGCCGCGCCGCGCCGTAATAAAGTTCGGCATCGCCGAGATTGCCGGCTGTCATCACCTCGGCCAATGCTTCGTATAAATGGCCGGTGAGCAGGCCGTAGTTTTGTGTCTGGGCGATCGCGATGGCATCCAGATACAAGTTGCGGGCGTCGCGCATCTGGTTTTGAGCACGGGCGATCTCGGCATGAACAAAGGCCAGAAAGGGCTTCAGCAGCGGTCCGAGACGGGCCCAGGTTTCAAGTTCGGCTAGCAATGGTGCGATTTCCGCTTCAAGCGCCGGCCAGTCGGCACCCTCTGGCCAGCGCAGGCGATTGACGATACGGAAGACATACCAGAGACGTTTCAGCACGTTATCGGTCAGGCCGTGCAGATAGCGTTCCACCGTTTGCAGGGACACTGCAGCCGCGGCATAATCGCCCAGATAATGCTGGGCAAAACCCAGCAATGCAAAATAACTGCCGGAAGCGGAGACATAATTGTCGGTTTCCCAGCGCGCCAGAGTTTCGGTCATGTCTACCGGCTGGTAATCGGGTTTCATTGGCGCCACCCAGCCGGCCAGTACGGCTTCGGCAAGGCCGACCGAGAATGACAGCTGATTCTTGCGGGAAAAATGCAGGCATTCCTCGGCGGCTTCTTCAACCAAACGCAGATTTTTGCCCTGCACCAGCAAATTCCACATCAATGGCCCATAGGACAGGCCGGCGTTATACAAATCGCCGCAATTCTTGCCGCACTGTATGGCTTTGTGGCAATAATCGACGATCTCGGCCGGATGGCTGCGCGAATGCATGTTGCACCAGACAATGCCGTTCATGCCGCGGGTGGCACCAAAGGTATTGGGGTGTTTTGCACACAGGTCGTGAGCCAGATCCTGGTAAAGGAATGCCAGTTCGAACTTACCCTGTTCGCCGAGATTGAGACCCATGATCGAAAACGAATAAATCACCGATTCATCCATGCCGCCCTGCAGACAATGCAGGGTCGATTGCGCTGCTGACAGATACAGCTGCGGCACCAGGCCGGACATATAGAGATCGGGGATCAGCTCGCTGTAAAACGCCAGCTCGATCTTACTTTTGCGGTCCTGGGTAAAAGGCATGTGCAGGATAGTCGTCCAGACGTCGCCTTGTTGTTCGATTTCCGCCATTAAGGCCAGCATCCGCTGTTGGGCTATCTCGGGTTGGTCGGGAATTGACTTGCCGAAATAGGCCAGGCCGCGGTTGGCGGTAGCTATCGCCTTGTTAAAATTGCCGAACGAAGACAATGACGTGGTCTGTTCCGCCAGGGCTTCGGCTTTGTCCAGATCGCTGACGGCGTGTTCGATCAGATAATTGATCAGCACTTCCGATCTTTCGTAACGGCCGCACATCAGCTCAGTCTTGGCCAGACGCTGGTAAATGCGAAAAGTCAGATCGTAAGCCTGTTGCCAGCAATCGTCCGGCAGATAGTCATGGGCTTTCTGGAAAAAATCGTTGGCGGCATCGCCAGCCAGTGCATCCAGCGCCTTGTTGCCGGCATGAAAGTTGATATTGACCAGTCGATACGCCAGTTCCTGATCCATGTCCGCCGGGCGGCCCAGATTGAGGTGGGCGGCAATGGTGAACAGGTTGTCAAGGGTTTCAAGATTGGTTCCTGCCGGTACTGTCTGCAGCAGACGGTTGCCGATACGCCAGTGGATAGCGGGCTTGGCCTGGGGGTCGACCTGCCGCAGCACCGCTTCCTGAACCCGGTCGTGGACAAACTGCAGATCGGATTTGTTTTCCAGCAGCATGCCCAGATTCAAAACCGGCTTCAAATCTTCAAACAGCTGTTCGATGCGAATATCCAGCACCAGCGCCACATCTTCGGCGCTGAAACGGTTGCCCATGCAGGCGCAGTGGTCGAGGATATGCAGGGTTTGGGAGGGCAGCTTGCCCACTTTGGAGCTGAACAATTCCACCACCGAGGTCGGCATCTGCGTGTCGCGAATCCGCTTGATGTCCCAGTGCCAGTGTTGTTCGGCGTCGGTATTCAGCAAATCCTCGTTATACAGCCAGGCCAAACTTTCGCTGACAAACAGCGGGTTGCCTTCGGTGAGGTGGGCGATAAATTCCGCCAGATTGGCCGTGGTTTCCAGTGAGGAATTGAGGATGTAGGCCACCATCTCGTGGCAGTCGGCGTCGGTTAGTGCCTCCACGCGAATTTCCGCGAACGGGCTATTGTTTTCCTGAATCTTGCGGATCAGCTTGCTGAGCGGATGACTACTGTCGACTTCGTTGTGCCGATAGGCGCCCATGAAAAACAAAAAGGGATGCTCTTGATGGTTGTCGAACAGGTTTTGTAGAAAATCGAAGGTTGCGCTGTCGCACCATTGCAGGTCGTCGATAAACAGCACCAGCGGATTGTCCTCGCTGGCCAGACAGGCCAGAAATCGGCCGAACAAATTGTTGAAACGGTTGCGGGCTTCTACCGGCGGTAGATGTGGCACTTCCGGTTGATGACCGATGATGAATTCCAGTTCCGGCAACACATCGATGATGACACTGCCGTTGTTTTCCACGACGTCAAGTATTTTGGCCCGCCATTGTTGAACCTGACTATCGCTTTCGGTTAAAAAGATGCGGATCAGATTGCGTAAGGCCTGAATCAACGAGCTGTAGGGAATGTTTTTCTGGTATTGGTCGAATTTGCCGGAGGTGAAGTAACCGCGATTTTTGACCAGCGGTTTTTGCAGTTCCTGAATCAGCCGGGTTTTGCCGATGCCGGACAGGCCGGAAATAAATACTGAGCGAAATTTGCCGCTGATGACCTCGTTGTATTGCTGTTTTATCAGTTGGCTTTCGGCCTGACGGCCCACCATTTTAGAAATAAAGATGACCCGGCGGCTACGATCGTGCTGTCCAACTGCGAATGCCGATACGCTGCCGGTGGCGGTGTATTCTTGCTTGCAGCGGATCAAGTCGGCCAGCAAGCCCGAGGCGCTCTGGTAACGTTTCTCCGGCTGCTTGATGGTGAGTTTGGCAATAATATTGGCCAAGACTTGAGGAATTTGCGGTTTGAGCTGATTGACCTTAGGCGTTTCCTCGGCCAGATGCGAGTGAATCAGCTCCAGCGGATCGCTGGAAAAAAACGGCAGCTGGCCGGTAAGCAGCTCATAAAATACTATCCCTAATGAGTACAAATCGGTGGAAAAATCTACTCTGTAGTTGATGCGACCGGTCTGTTCCGGTGAGGTGTAGGCCAGGGTATGGCGTACAAATTCCGGGTCGTAGATAAAATGGCTGACATCACGAATATCGAGAGGGGTGATGAAATCGGTCAGTCGCAGGGTTAGCGTCCCCGGTTGTATCAGAATGTTGTGGGGCTTGATGCCGCCGTGGGTAATGCCGGCATCGTGTACCGCTTGCAGCGTATCGGTCAGTGTACAGGCCAGCGTAAAAAAATCGTTGAGATCGAGTTTGTCTTGCTGTTTCGCCCAACAGTTCAGCGGTTGTCCGGCGAACCAGGGCTGAACGATAAACTGCTGGTCGCCGTATGACTCCAGGGCGAGCGGTGTACAAACTCGCGGATCGTGCAGCACTTTTAGGCGTTCAATTTTCTGGCGCAGATGTCGGGACTGATCGTCCCAGCTTGACAGTTGCTTCAGTAGTTTGATGATCAACGGTTGGTCGGGGACATGTTTGTGGTAGCCCTTGAATACCAAGGCCTGCAAGCTTTCTCCCAATTTTTCGGTAACGATGTAGTTGCCCAGCTTCGGCGCGCCCTGCAGTTGATTTTTTTTTGTTGTTATATCAAACAATTGAGATATGCTCTCTAGAATGTAGGGTTATTCCGGGCATGGTAAAGTAATTTTCAGGCCAAAACCAGAGGTTTCGAGACGGTCAGGTCGTAAAAGGGGAGAGTGTAGACAAACGACAGAAATGTTTCATAGGCTTTATAAGCGATTGCTATTGTGAGTCGCGCGTGTTGGCGCCGATTGAATTTTGAGCGCTGTTTTATACCCAATCTCTACCTGAAGCTCGCTACGCTTTGCGAAGTAGCCATCCTGCGTCCGCCGCATTCAAGTAAGTCAATAATATCATTGCATTCAATGATATTTTCCTCATTCGTCAAAATAGAGTCAGCCAACATTGTAATTGCGAGCCAATTCGACCGCTCACTGACAAAATTGAATGCTGCCAGAAATAGCTCAGTCATTTTTCTTTCCCTCAATTCATCACTGTCGATCAAGCACTCGAGATACTCGTTGACAATTTCCAAATCGGATGAGCCGCCATAATAATGTAGTGCATTGACATTCACCAGTGCCGAGTTAATCGGTTCGTTGTCACGCAGTGCGACATATCTAGCTTCGGCTAAGGGCCCAGCGAGTAGATTGATTATATCGGCTTCGAAGGCGTGCTGATAAGCATGCTTCTGAGCAGTTGAAAAATTATTTGTGGCCTCATCAAGCGATGAGGGTAGGGTATGAATTAAGCGACCGCCTTCTACTTTAGCGATATAGTGATCAGAAGGTTTGCCTAAAAAACCCGATGATTTAACATCATTATTCAACGGTTTAATAAAAATCTGAAAAAAAACCGGTGGCAGTCCCTTTTGTTGGTTGCCAAGATAAATAGCGGCTGCATGGCCTGCTTCATGGATAGCTATTTTCCTGCTTACTTCTTGATGGGCTAGCGTAGTTGTATTTTTTAAATTGTGGGTACGGTTCATAAAGTATCTAATTAAATAACGCATACGGACGAAACAGCCGCCTGCATTATCAAAGGGAAAGGTAAGTAACGAGTGATGATTCAGAGCAAAATCGGGAATCGGAAAAGTCTTGCAGATTGACTAATCCCTGGTGCGATTTTGTTACTGTGGCTGAAGTCAATATCCTGAAGTTGCATCGTCATGCTGAACGCTTCAGTATTTGAACTTGCTTCATTTTTAATTTTTTTAATGGTGGGTGACATAGCCTATTTTTGTTAAATTTTTGCAGTGTTATTACCTTATCGAACAACAACACAGGGCAATTGCCCATTATAAAGATGAAAGTAAAAATAAAAAATTAGTACAAATACTTAGTTAAGCACATCCCAAAATAAATATTTCTGGGTGTTCCGCTTGCCAACCTGATGGTTGGCTGTGTTCAAATAGTGCTCGTAGGTGCATTGGAGTCGCTTACGAAGCCAGTCGCTGGATAGAGCGAAGGTGAATGAGGCACACAGGGGAGGGTAGATGGGGCAGCTATTGATTGGGACAAGTTGTAAAGCGTGAATTGCCTAACGAGGCAATACAGCCGATCTTGTGAACTCAGCCCAAAGCGCTCAGTTAACCAACTGCCTCAAAGGGGGACTCTATGTTATCACCGACCTCCTTGCGTATGAGTGGATTGTGAAAAATACTCAGTGATGACATAAGACTGGCTATAAGTAGATGATTCTTTAGATGGGTGTTGTGCCTTACTGACTTTTTTATAAAGTCGTCAGTAAGGTCGATAATTCCTCAAAATTCAATGGCTTGAGCAAGTGATGGTTGAATCCTGCCGATTTCGAAAACTCACGGTCTTCAGTCTGCCCATAACCGGTTAAAGCGATCAGGATCGCATTCCGGGTTTCCGGCAATGCGCGCAGCCGTTTGGCGACCTCATAACCGTCCAGATCGGGGAGACCAATATCGAGCAGCACAACTTGCGGATGGAAAACTTGCGCCAGTTCGATCGCTTTCATGCCGCAATCGGCTATTTCGACCTCATGCCCTTCCGCTTGCAACAGCATCAGTCAGACTTTCCGCCGCATCGGTATAGTCATCCACGACCAGAATACGAAATTTGGACATCGGTAACTCGGATTCGGGTCAGCGCGGATTCGGTAGCGGTTGAATCCATCGACAATGCTGGCAGTCGCACCGTAAATGAGCTGCCCTGACCGATGCCGGCGCTCGCTGCGGTGACCGTGCCGCCATGTATTTCGACCAGCTGGCGCACCAGAGTCAGTCCAATGCCCAGTCCGCCCTGAGAATGGGCCAGGGAATGGTCAGCTTGAGTAAAGAGATCGAAGATATGCGGAAGAGTATCGGGGGCGATGCCGATGCCGGTATCCCTGATCTCGATGACGGCATTGGAGCCTTCCTCGCATCATGCTCAACGTGATTTTACCGCCCTCACTGGTATACTTGGCCGCGTTGTTCAGCAAGTTAGACAGCACTTGCGCCAACCGGACACGATCGCCTTCGATCCATTGCGGCGTTGTAGCCTTTGAAATGATCAACTCCTGTCCACGTGATTCGATCAGAGGGTGACTGGTTTCTACCGCATTATTAACAATGTCGATAAGCTCGAAACGCTCGGTTTTCAGTGTGATTTTGCCTTGCATGATGCGGGCTACATCCAGCAGATCATCGAGCAGACGCGCCATATGAGTCACTTGACGGTCGATAACATTACGGCTCCATGTCAGCGTGGGATCAGTCGCTTCCTGCATTTTCAGCAACTGCACGGCATTGCGGATGGGCGCCAGCGGATTGCGGAGCTCGTGGGCCAGCATCGCCAGAAATTCGTCTTTACGGCGGTCCGCTAGTCGTAGCGCTTCCTCGGCGCGTTTGCGATCGGTAATGTCGGTTGCCACGCCCAGCAGTTTGTTACAACTATCGTCATCGTCAAGCAGCGGAATCTTGACGGTGCTGTACCAGTGTACGGAGCCATCGGCATGTGTCACTTTTTCTTCCGGGATGCGTTTGGGCTTGCGGTTGTTTATAACATCGAGGTCATCTTGATAGAAGTGCGTCACTTCGTCATCGTTGGGATTGAAGATTCTCGTCGGTCAACCCGATCAAACTTTCAGGTCTTGTTCCGTAGGCCTGGGCCAAAGCCTCATTACCTAAAAGGAATCGCCCCTCCCGGTCTTTGACAAAAATCATACTGGGTGTCGCATCGATGACTTGCCTGAGGAAGGCGCGTTCATGTTGCAATGCCTCCTGGCTGCTTTTGATATCGGTAATATCTTCAGTGGTTCCGAAAGCGCCGAGCAGCGATCCATGCTCGTCAAATTCGAGCTCAGCCAGTTCGCGCACCCATTTGACTTTCTGGCCCACTATAATCCGGTGTTCAATATCGTAGGGCTTGCCGGTAAGGGCGTCTTTCCATGCCGCATCGACAAAATGCCGGTCTTCCGGATGGACACAATCAAGAAATGATTGATACGTTAAAGGCGTGCCTTTGGGTATGCCAAAAATTCGAAAATTTTCATCAGACCATTCCAGTATATTATTGCAGACGTCCATACGCCAGCTGCCGATATGAGCGACTGCCTGGGCATGGTTCAGATCCATCTGGCTCTCACGCAAAGCCTCTTCGGCTTGCTTGCGCTTGGTGATGTTCGTGCTTACTGTGCCCAAGCCGATTATTTTGTCGTTTAAGTCCTTCAGGGCGAAGACGTTATAGATCATCCACAGCGCTTTCCCGGTTTTGAAATGCCGGAAGCGGATTTCGATTTCACCTCGGCCGTTCTGAAATACCGCAGGAAAGAACTCTTCCATAATAAATGCCTGATCTTCCGGAAAAAAGAATTCCTTGACTGGTGTTTTAAGACCCTGTTCGAGACTATCCAAACCTACGAAGCTCAGTCCGGCATCGTTGATAAAAATAGGCACGCCTTTTGTATCACACATGCCGATAAACTCGGTGCTGCTTTTAGCGAGTGAGATATATAAATTCCGCTCTGCTTGTGTTCGATTGCGTTTGGCAATTTCTTGCTTAAGCTGTTCCTCTCGTTCCATGACCGTCTGTAGCGCCCGTTTTTCCTGATTGTGCAAGAGTGTAATGATTAGGCTGAATATTGCTCCTACACTAACCAACATTATAATGCGTAGTATTTCGCTAGAGTTGGCGATGTAAAACGAGTCGTAAGGCTCAATTAAAAAATAAGCGCTTGCCGCCGCACTCAACATCGTAGTGAAAAACCCGGCTCTTAATCCTCCGTACCAGGCGGCAAAAGCGATCACGACTTAAAAAGAGCAGTAGCGGTGGGGAACTTCCGAAAACAAATTGGAGATTTTTTAAAACAAACAAAATAGCCGCAGTCGCCAGTGTTGAGGCTATATAGACGTTGACGAAAAAATATTTAATTTGGATCATATTTATCTGTAGCAATCTATCTTGACGTTCATGTTTTAGTCCAATGAATAAGGATATCTAAAATAAAGGAGACCAAGTTTTCATTATAGGTGTCGTCAATAATTTGTATCTTTTCATAATGAAAACCATTTACAAGCTAATAGAGATAGACGTATTGTCAGGTTTCCCTTGTATAAAAAGGGCCTATAAAACACTCGATGATAACCCAGAATAATTTTTGTGATCTCCATTTTTTAAAGAATTTACAGGCAGATAATTTTTTAAATCATGGTTCGGAAATAAATATCCGTCTGCTTGAATTGTATACAGATGAAATACGTGCTTTGCTATATCTAAACCAATGATGCTAGGTTTTATTATTAACTCCTCTTGTATCCCGTTGAATAACGATGAATTATGACACCGTGGGAGTGAGATGAGTCCATTTCATCAGGCTCGACCCATAAGAAACTGTCGAATTTGTTTTTAAAAAGTGATTTGAAGCTTAATGACACAAAAATCTTTGTTTTTAACTGTCGCCTCACAACAAATCAACTTCATTAGCAAGTATGAATCTTATAAAAGAGTAAATATTCATATTCTTCAGTATCTTATTGAAAATATTAATGGCCACTGTTGATAAAGAACTCGGGAGAGACTGTGGACAAACCGTTCTATTGGTTAATTAGTCTCAAATTGGTATTCCAAAAAATACCTTTAGTCTCTAAAAAACAGTTTTTCTTCCAAGGTCTTGCCGTGGCTCAACTGCCGATATTGCCAGTGATGAGTGTTGATACACTGCATCAGTTGCAGATCCATGTTGGGTTGCAGGTCAGGGTTATAGGCCACTATAAATTCATTTTTTTGCGGGTTAGTGACCTGCAGGACACCTTCTAAAGCCTGGAGTTTAGCCATCACTTCCTGTGCCGGACAGGTTTCCATTTGCAGGGTAATAAACCGGGTGGCAGCCTGTTGTTCGTTTATGCTAATTGTTCTCTGGCTGCAAAATACCGTTTTCCAGCAGTAAAATTTTCTGACACAGTCGATCAAGTTCTGCCAAATCGTGGGAGCTGATGATAAAGGTTGTCGCTGACGATTGTTCTGCGATTATTGCCCGCACCGTTCGGACATTAACAGGATCAAGCCCGGCGGTGGGTTCATCCAGTAATATCAGCGCCGGTTTACCGATCAGCGCCTGGGCAATCGCCACACGTTTAGCCATGCCATGACTGAGCGCCCCGGTTTTTCATGAGCGGCCTCTTTTAGTGAGACATTCCTCTAAAACCCTGCCTGCTTCCAAAGATTGCCTGTTGTTTAGTCAATCCCTGTAGACGGGCATAAAAAACCAGTTGCTCAATAACCGTAAAGCTTGGGTCAAGTCTTGCATCCTGGGGTAGTGCCGAGACTTTGCCGATGAGTTGCGCTGCACCCGGCGGGTGACCGAACAACCTGACGGTGCCGGAAGTGGGACGTAAAAAACCAGACAGGATACTGAGCAAGGTGGTTTTACCGGCTCCATTGGGACCGACCAAACCGATCGGTTCACCCGCGTCCAGTTCAAAATTGACATTGTGAGAGTGCGACTTTGCCGGAATAAACGTGGTTAAGCTGTTGACATTGAATAATCGGTGACCTCACAGCGCTTGCCTCGCCATTATCCAGCGTCCCAAGGCTAACAAAATAAGGCTTTGCAAGAGGGGAATATAAGCCAATTGCAGCGTTTGCCATCCTGACAGTTGCGCCAGGTCAGATAATTGATAGCCGGGGATCAGAAATTTAAAGAAAGCAAGCGCCGGCAGGTAGTAAGCAAAACCGTTGATAATGCCGGCCAGAAATGTCCAGATCAGAATAGCCCAGACGGTCGCTTGCCGTGCCGATTTAACCTTAGCGGATAAAGCCGCCATCATGGCGGTAAAGGGCAGAACGGCTAAGATTAAATTAACGGTTATGACTAGCAGGTCGGGTAATGCTGAAGAAAAAAGCGTGGCATCACGATACAAGCACCAGACGCAAGGGTGCTTAATGCGGTAGCACTGATCAATAGCGCCTGAATAACCATAACGCCTGCAAACCGGCCAAAGAATATGCTGTCGCGACTGCTGCGCAAAACTATAAACCGTAAGGTGCCGCGTTCACGATCAGAACAGGTTTGATCGGCAGCAAGCGTAATACTCAACATCGGGAAAATAATCAGGGCAAACTGCCAAAACACGCCGAATTCAGGAATGGGCCAATGCTGTATTGACCCAAAACCGATAAAATCAAAAAAACTGAAGTATTGCCTTAAGCCTTTTTCCTGCAGCAACAGTTCAGCAGCAAATCGAAGCGGATAAAGCAGGATAAAATACCAAACGACCGCAAAGGTCACCAGAGACAGTATGCCTTTTCGGGTTGCAAAGCCCCTTTTGAGTTCAAACTGACTGATGAGCAAGAGTTGATTGAAAAAACCGGGGTGCATTGTTTTACCTTGTCCGTAGCTAAAAGCGTGTGATTACTGCTTGTGTGGTTATACACTTACAGTGATTAATCCAGCATTTGGATTCATTAACCAGCGGTATGTTAACTTAATTGAAGGATTTTACATCGACGTTAAGGGTTTATGTTAAGGAAAGTGGGGGTTGTGGAAATGTGCTTTTACAATTCAGTTATGAAAAATAAAGCCTGATAAGATGTTGACGCTTGTTAAATCTTGACCATTTAGAGTAGATTTTTTCCGGAATCGGTCTGACTGGTATCATTTCGATTCAGAATCGTCAATATACTTAGCTTTTAATCTAATCAAAATTCAACCGGTACGGACGATCAATTTTTAACCGGCGTCAACAGTTTAATCGTCAAAAGCGGGTGGTGTTTGGATATCTTTATGTTTTTGATTAGGTATTTGTACTAACTAGATTTCGTGTTTCAAGTATGAGTAAATATCGTTAGGCAATGCTATGGGATGTAAAAACAGCTTCCAATTTTTTCCACTATTAAGCGCTGTTATTTCCGTCGATACAAACTGCTTACGCATTAAAAACATAGAGAGATAGCAATTAGCAACTGGCAAGTTTTGACGCTCTTTTTTATAAATCTGGCAAATTTTCCACGCTCTTTTACAGTGTGGGATGGTAAAGGTGATAGTCGAAACACGAAACCCTTTACACACGTCACCTAATCCGTTGGGTTTGGCTGATTTTCCTAACATGTTTTAATGAAAAAAAGGAAATCGAAATGGCTATAACTAAAAAATTGATTAATTTAATAATCTTAAGCCTGACCATACTATTCAGTATGCCGACCTTTGCTACAGAAGACTAATGATTCCATTGCAAACTGTCTTAAGGCTTGGGGGCAGCATCCCTTCGGAAATAACCCCAACTACAAGACGCTCGCAACATCAGTTACAGTTTTCGGTATTGGAGATGAATCTAGCTGATTTAGAAGTTACCAATTCGCCGTCTTTGGTCTTGGTTAATTCTGGGGTCAACGTCATGGGGGGAACAACGATGCTTCTTTTGAATCCCAATGGTTGGTATTGCTTACGGAGCAATGTCAATGTAATGGGAGGCCTGACCATAAAGGTACATTGCAAAGCCCACTTGGCATCTGCAACTGAGAGCGCAACCGTGTTAGGATCAAATCCAGACAACAAGAGTATCACGGTAATGGGATCAACGGAGATAGAACCCGTTGGCTGTAATTGATACAGCCGCTTCCGCGTTAGATGCTAAGAAAGTATTATCGGGTTAGTAACCAAAAGAACGGTTTGTCTAATGTTTTAGTCGACTGTCCGTTTAAATATTCTTTTTTGTGCCTAAAATTCAGGCAAGCATTGCGACTGTTTTGTATCGGTTAAATATTGACGATTTGGCCGCGCTATTGAGTAAATGCGGTTACAAACCGGTTATATTTTACAAAACGTCGGACATAAAAAAAGGCTGCAAATCTGCAACCCTTTGATATTATTGGTGGGGCGTCAGGGATTCGAACCCTGGATCCATGGATTAAGAGTATCGTACTTGTAATGCAAGTATATAATAATCAATCACTTACAAGACTCGCCCAGTCTTTACCTACTACACAATTACTACACGCAACACTACCTAAATTTCAATCGAGTGACACATTTACTACACGTTATTTTTCATTCGATGCAGCAGTTAGATTTTTTCGATTACCAGTTAAATCAGTTCATCATCTTTAAGAATGTTAGAAAGAATGATTAGCCGGATATAGCTCAATGCGAAATTTGGATAGACCTAGCACTGGATCCTCACATCTCGCTATGCTCCAAATGTAAAACTTCAGATTGAATTTGACATTTCGAAAAATTAATTTTAATTAAAACTGATAACTATTGGCTTTAAGCGGCCCAAAATCGGACAGTCAATGAATGGTCGGTAAACTTTACGGGTTTCTTTACATGGTTATAAAAGCCGCTGATTTATAGAGTTAGTGCGTATAGGTATTCATACGAATTGTGTTTTAAACTCGAAATATGTACTGTTTATCTACAGTTGGAGAGATAGATTATCTGATAATATGTGGGCATTTTCGGCCAAAACCCCCACATTGAAAATTGATGATTAACTATGATCTGATGTTATCCAGAAACTGTTTTTTTATGCCTATTTGCATATTATCCCGTTTAGAAAATCTGGTACTGAAGCTCATTCTTGACAACTAGATTTAAAAAGGCGTTTGTTAACCCGGTCTGGATAATAACTTGTTAGGTATTGAGGTGACTGTTATGTCGAACACGCTGATTCTTATCGTTGTGCTTGTGGCTGTGGCGGTACTGATAGTCATCGCCATGACGCGTAAACGTGACATCACGACCGAAGCCGGGTCACTAGTAATCCAGCTCGATCCCATCGTCGGTGGCTTCGTAGATGCGGTTCATCACTGCGCATCTGAAGCGGAGGACTGCTACGTTAACGCCCTTGCGCGGCTTCGTCAGGATCCCGAACACACTGCCCGTCAGATAGAGATTGCTTATAGGTCCGTAGGCAGCGAGCAAATTGGCGTTCGCAAATCCTTGCTCCTCACGGCGAATGCCCTAGCTCACAGATCGGTGTTGCCGCTGCTTTCCGAGGTCGCGCGTCAACCCGTAAGCGGTACGGTTCGGCACGATGGCGGCCGTGCAGCGGAAGAATCTATAGTTAAGATGATGGCCGTTGACGGTATCGACGCCATCGCCCGATCGGGCGACACAGATGCCGCAGACATACTGCTGGCTCTGGCGGCCTCCCTGATCGCGGCGTGCAGACAGCGGCCGTCGTCGCTCTGAAGTACGCGGACATCCACCACGCGCACTACGAGAAACTGCAAGGCGTGCTCTCACCAGACCGATTGTATCTCCTCGACATCGTTCGGGCTAACGTGCGCGATGTCCATCAAATCACCGATCCCAGGCGTCATCTTCACTCTGAACCGACGACCGTCGATGCACGCCCCGATCCAGCGTCTGGCGAGCGGCGCAACGTAGGGCCGACGTCACATCAATCACGGGTGCCACGAGCTCCCGTTGGAGGGTAACGCAATGGCCGACTGCACCTATCGGGTCGACGACCTCGCGAGCACCGGCGACGATGTGTACGGACCGCGGATCTGCAACCAGCCGTTCATCGATTACGCATGGGTTGGACACGGCTTCAACTACGATTACTGGCAAGACGGCTGGGGCTGGGACGACTGCTGCAACATCCGCAAGCCGTTGGCGCGGACGCTTAACGCCCTCTGGCTGCTCGGGTATTCGGCCGACGACTGGGCGAACGAGGACTGGGGCTCCAGCATGCTGCACTGGGCGCCGCGCTACGTGCGGGAGCAGCTCATGCGCTATGAAGATCTCCGCGCCGATTGCGGAGACGGAGGGGCCAACGCGCGGACGACCGGTTGTCAGTGGACGCGGTCGTTTGCGGAGTGGAAATGCACGCAGTGGCGCCGGGACCAGCATGAGGCGTGCGACGGGTGGGGGCCCTTCGGCTGGCTCTGCATCATCTTCGTTACCATCATCTCCTGGTTCTGCGTGCTCTGGGGGTGGGTGAGCACCGCGGCCTGCACGCTGTGGTACGGCACCGTGGGCGGAGGCCAAAACGTCACGCTCTTCCTGCCGTTCTTCTACACGAACGGTGGATCGGATTTCCGCGACGTCATCGCGCGGGCCGGGACCTCTCGTCCACGAGGCAAGGCACATTGGCGAGAAGTAGCGGAAGACCGTCTAAGCCCTTGATTTTATTGGTGGGGCGTCAGGGATTCGAACCCTGGACCCATGGATTAAGAGTCCACTGCTCTACCAACTGAGCTAACACCCCAAATTAAGATAAATGTATTTCCAGTAATCCGAACAATTCTAAAGGATTTCTTATGTAAATCCAAGAATAAAATACCACTGCCTCACTTACAGAGGCGATTTTATAAGACTTTTACTTTATTTTACCCAGTGCCAGAGATAATTCCTGGCTGAATTCACTGAGTATTTTGTTTAGTGCTTTGACAGTGCCTGGATAGGACGGGTCATCAAGTTTATGTTCGATTTTGGAGCGACCATTGCTTAATAAAGTATGCGTTTTTTCATCCATTATCGCCCAGTTGGCTTCAAGGTTTACAGTCTGTTGAGGAGTGGTATCGAATCGGAAAATATCGACTATGATGCGGTAGTCAACTGCCCCGTATGCAATCCAGGGATAGGCTCTGATGATGTCATTGGGTTGTAGGTTTGCCAGGTTATGAGTTAATACTTGAGTGACATTGTCTTTTAAAGGCGATGCCCATTGATGAAATTCAGCAATTTGTATGCTGTTATCCGGCATTCTGGTCACAATTTGTTTGCGTTCAAGAAATGCCGGCATAGACACGGGACCTATGCCGATCAGGCGTTTTTTTACTGCTTCGGCCGACGGTGCTGATGGCTTGCTTAGTGGTTCCAACACATAAAAACTTGTTGATGGCGTTGAAAGGCACGCTGAGAGCAGGGTGCTGATTAATAGCAGCATTAACCTTTTTGAGATTTTATTTAGCATAAGCTTTATTCCTCTTTTTTACCGCGAAGCAACGCGTCGGGATTTTGTTCCAGATAGTCGGTCAGTTGTTTGACTGAGCTTGCTGCCTGGGTAAGCTCTTGAAGCAACTGTTCCAGTTCGTAGTGGGTATTCGATCCCGGTTCTAATTCGCTTAATACGTGGTGTGCTGAGTTCATGGTTTTATCAGCGATGCCCAGCATGGATGTGGCGGCTTTTGTCGTGCCTTGTAGTGACTGTAAGGTTTTATTGGCTTCCGCCGTTAAATCTTCCAATGGCAGTTTGGCGATTTTATCCATGATGATGTTGGCAGAATGGGTAATCTGATCCAACGATCTGTCGGTTGTGGGGAATTCAGGATAAACGCTTTTATTGTCACTTAACACAATTTGACTTTTTGGGTGAAAATCTAAATCGACCAGCAGTTGACCTGTGAGCAAACTGCCGGTTTGTAATTGTGCCCGTAAGCCCTTTTTAATCAGCTGTGCCATGATATCTTCATCACTGACATTGTGATTGTTATTCACTTCCACTATGCGATCCGGCTCCAGTTCAACGATTACCGGAACATGTATTTCAGCTGTTTTCTTGTCCAGCTCGAGACTGATTTCGGTGACCTTGCCGATCGGGAATGCCGCGTAATTGCACTGGCGCGCCTACGGTTAAGCCGCGTACGGATCCTTTGAAGTACATAACGTATTTTAAGGTGTGTTCGTATATGACCTGGGTAGATAGGTCATAAGTATCGTACAGTTGAAAAATGCTGTTTTCAGGCTGGATACTTTCAATCGTGTCCTCGGTAGTGGCACGAAAGGCAATGCCGCCGCTTAACAAGGAAATCAAAGGCCCGGTTCTGACTTTAAAACCATCAGCGCTGGCGGATAAATCTACGCCGCTGTCTATCCAGAACCGGGTATTTTTTCTGACGAACTGGTCGTAGGGTTTGTTGATGAAAATGGTTAAGCGTATCGCATTCGCATCCTCTGATAATTTGTGGCTGAGTACTTCGCCGACGGGTATGCCGTGAAAATTGATCGGGGTTCCCGGTTTCATGGAACCGAGATTACTGGTTTCCAGAATGAAATGGGTGCCTTCGATGTTGCTTTTTAACAAGGGCGCGGTGGTCAATCCGGTAAAGTGATCTTCTCTGGAGCCATCGCCGGGTTTTATGGCTATATAAGGCCCCGAGAGCAGTGTGCCCAGCCCTGAAATCCCGCCCAGGCCCACTTGCGGGCGCACTACCCAGAAGCTGGTATTTTTGTTCAAATAACTGGCCGCAGTGCTGTTCATTTGCGCGGTAACCAAAATGGTTTTTAAATCGTCGCTGATGGAGATGGCGGTGACTTTGCCTATTTCCACATTCAGGTATTTAATTTTGGTTTTATCCACTTCCAGGCCTTCTGCCGTAGGAAAGCTGATAGTGATAACCGGACCTTTTTCATTATAGGATTTGGCGATTAGCCAGCCGCTGACCAGCAGGGCAATTAAGGGTAAAAACCATACCAGGGGCAATTCGGTTTTTTTATTGATGGTTACTTCTGATGCATCAGGGTCAGTAAAATTATTCATTTTAGCGCTGGTTATCCCAAATTAATCGTGGATCGAAGTTTTTGGCTGCAAACATGGTTAACACTACGACCGCAGCGAATGCCGTTGCCGCAGGTCCCGCGATAACCTGCGCCACACCGCCCATGTCAACCAAAGATACAAGAATTGAAATCATAAATATATCAAGCATCGACCAGCGGCCTACAAAAGCGATAATGCGGTACATGATAGTCCATTTTTTGGCGTGGGCTTGCCACCGATAATGAACGTTGAGCAACAATAGACTGAGCCCCAGCAGTTTTAACAAGGGAACCAGAATACTGGCGACCAGAACCAGCATGGCTATGGGCATCATATTGCCATGAATTAACGCAATAATGCCGCCGATAATGGTGTGCGGTTCACCGGCGCCTAAGCGTGTAACGGTCATGATCGGAAAAATATTAGCCGGAATATATAAGCAGAAGGCGCTCAACAGCAATGCGGCAGTACGTTGAAAGCTATTGGGTATCCGTGAGTGCAACCGGCCGCCGCACAACGGACAAAGCCTGTTTTTGCTCGTCTGTTTTGATAAACAGCCGCAGTCATGACAACGGATAAAACCCTGAGCCAGGGCGGTTTTTTTGGATTTCATTTTCTTAATTGTCCGATTTGTCGCCAGAACAAAACCTTATCCAGACTGCTGGCCAGCATACCGGTTACGATCAGCAACGCTACGAACGCGTAGAGTCCAAAACCGAACTTAAGTTCAGACATGGAAGCAAGTTTAACGCAGGCTACAATAATTCCCAGCGTATAAACTTCCAACATCGCCCATTCATCTATGTGTTGCAACCAGCGCATCCAGTCGGCCAGATATCGATTCGGTTTTTTAAAATAAAGATGTGCGCTGACCAGCAAGGATAAGAAAATGTTCAGCAGCGGAAACAAAATGCTCGATAAAAACACCAGTACGGCAACGGCCCACATGTGTTCTTCAAATAAAGTAATCACGCCAGACCATAAAGTACCATCCCGAGTATTACCCAGAACCTTAATGCCGACCAGAGGCATTAAATTGGCTGGAAAAATCAATATCAGCCCGGCGATAGACAGGGCAAAAGTTCGTTCGATACTTTGTTTGCGCGGACGCTGAAGCAGATATCCGCAACGTGGACAGTGTGCTTTTTCACCAATGGAAGGCAGGGCAGTGTTAAGTAACAAATCACACTCGGGGCAAGCATCAAATTCTATTTTACTCATGATCTAAGTTTTGTTTGGAGAGTGATTTATTTTGCGGGCCGGGGAGGACGACTTATTAGTGTAAGTTGTAAATTTCCTGACAATGTATAAGTATCGATTTCGCCATGGTAAAAATATACCACAACACCTCGAAGGGTATGAAGAAACAACACTATTTATATAGGAAAGCTAATGATCATACATTCTGAAAGAAACAAAGTGTGCCGGATTTTTAGAGGTTCCCTTAAGTATTCGTACTAATTGACATGGGTTATCAATAAATAAATAATGAAAAACGATTTAATTTCATAGCGGCATTGCTCATGAAATCGGAGATTCGGATGATTTTCAGGCTACAGGTTTCCCGTTTTCGCGCCAATGACTTGTTCATGATCATCTTAATCAACATGAAATATAACTTGAAATTTATTTCAATAAGGAAAAGTCATGAGAAGAATATATTTTTTAGCGCCTGATATTAAAACAACCCACGCAATTGTTGCGGAACTCCGTAGTGAAGGAATAGAAGATCGGCACATTCACATACTGGCTAAGAGAGATACGCCGCTGGAGGATATGCCTGAGGCATCCGTGTTACAAAAAACCGATTTTATTCCGGCCTTGGAACGTGGTGTAGTCTTGGGTGGTACAACAGGATTATTAGCGGGTTTGGCGGGTTTGGCTTATTCCGGGTTCGTTATTGCCGGAGGGGTAATATTAGGAATTATAATGGCGGGTGCAACGATTGGTTCGCTGATGGGGGGAATGGCTGGAATGAATTCTGGTAATTCGAAATTGCATAAGTTTGAAGATGCGATTGAGAACGGGGAATTGTTAGTCCTGCTTGATATTCCTTTAGATAAAATAGGCGAGATTACCCAAAAAATTATCAAGCATCATCCGGGTGCTGAGTTTGAGGGTATAGAGCCTATCCTGCCTTTACATTATTGATCAAAAATACAACTCCCCCCTAAACCGTAAGCGGCAAATAGAGGGGGGAGTTAGCCATTTATTATTAGTCTCTACTTACCACTGAGACTCGCCGGTTTCCGGGTCATACATTTCGTGGACGATTTTATGCCGGTTGGCAATTAATTCTTCAATGCTAGGCGAATTGCTCATGGCACGAGAAATAGCCAGTTTCATCGCTTCGTAGTTGGTGCGATATAAATCCTTACGATCCAGATCAGGGTTGGTTGCACATTCGGGAGCAATCCAGATCATGGCAATGATGCACAGGTCATTGGCCTGGTCAGCGGGAATAACGCCATCGATAACGCTGTCCAGAACAGCATCCGCAATGGCCGATTGCACGGGGCCGCCAAATAATTCCACATAGGCGCTCGATTTAATGGTGACTTTGGGAACCATTATCGTCGCAGGGCGGACTTGCTGATTGCAGGCTCGAATGGCGAACATACGGGTATGGCCTTCAGTTTGTCCCATCAAGGTGGCAAAAGCGTTGCCCGCAGGCCCTTTTACGCTGCCTATGAGTATTTCAGGCATGGCATCAGTGCCTTGACCTTCACTGGAAAATACGGTTGCTTCGCCGGTTCTGAACCAAATTTTATCTGACATTAAGAAATCCAAAAAGAGAGATTGAGAGGGCGGCCATTCTATGATGGATGAAGAGTGACGGGCAATAGTTATATGTTGTAATGCAGCAGGCTGAAAGGCAGGGTACTGAAACAAATGAACCAGGGAAGGGCGGCGATGTGTCTGGCTTGTGGTAGTATAAAGCGCTTAAGCAGATTAGATTTATACCAACCTTCATTCCCGATTTATGCCATCAAAATTATTGCCGCTACTTTCTACGACTCTGCTTTATGCGTTGTATTATCTGATCAGTACCATTAAGTTTGATGTGCAGATACTACCCGTAGCGGTTCCTTACGATTTTCTGCTGCAACTGGGCGTCGCTTATATACTTTTTGCTTTCTCGAAACGACTGTGGATTTTTCTTGTGATCCATGCTTTGGTGATGGGCATCCTGTATGTGGGAAATGCCGTAAAAATATCGTTTTTTGGCGGACCGATTATGCCGGACGATGTTTATGCATTGCAGTCATTGTTACTGATCCTCGATGGCTGGCGTTTCTTTGCTGCAGCCATCCCGCTTGCCGCTATCGCCAGTTTGGTACTGTTCAATTTCACAATGCGTCATTGGAGTTCTTATCTTGCCAGCATGGTTGTGATTCTTTTTGGCCTTATTTTGACTTATAAACCGGCTGTCATTGCAGATTCGATTGATCAGCACTTTGGAAACTCGGTTTGGGATCAGCGATCCAATTATGTGTGGCATGGCGCGACGCTCTATTCCCTGCAGGAAGGAGCCCGCTATTTTGCTTTAGCCGACGTTCCGCCTGACTCCGACATGGCTCAGGAGGCTGCCGAGAAGCTGCTGTCTGCGGCGCCGAAAAAGGCTGTTGATACGAAACCATTTACCCCACGCAACGTACATATCGTGTTGCTGGAATCTTTTTGGGATCCTAACGAACTGAAGAAGGCCAAGTTATAAACAAAATCCTCTGTCGACCGATTTTCGCAAGCTGTGGAAGAGCGCGGATTACTCCCATGCGCTGACTCCGGTATTCGGTGGTTTTACCGCCAATTCCGAGTTTGAAGTGTTATGCGGATTTCCTGTAGTAAAAAACAATGTCAAGTTTGAGCGGCAGTTACTCAACAACGTGCCATGTTTGCCGCACATTCTTGCCGACAAGGGTTACCGGACAATTGCCTCGCATCCGAATGTGCCGGTATTCTGGAACCGTGTAAATGCTTACGAGCGTATGGGATTTCAGACCTACTGGTCGCTGCAGGATTTCGTGCTTGATGACATGAATCGTGAATTTCTGTCCGATGCCTCGCTGTACCGGCAGGTGATGGAGAAAATTTCCGGATCACTGGATGCCAGGCAGCCGATGTTGGATTACATTGTGACTTATTTCGGCCACTGGAATTATCCCTTGAGTGAAAGCAGGCCGAATAAAGTGGTTTCGCCATCCAAGGTCGAGGAAGTGCCTGCCTACGCCAACACGATGTATTACAAGTCGCGGGAATTGATGGCATTTCTTAATCAAATGCGGCAACGTGACCCTGACAGCATTATCGTGGTTTTCGGCGATCACTTGCCTTTTCTGGGCGAGAATTATGCGGGCTATGTGGAGTCAGGTGTGCTGACGGCCAATCGCAGTGAATTTACTCCGGATATGTTCAAGTTTCATGTGCGCACGCCGATGATTATTATTGATGGTCAGCGCGGGCCACTTAAAATCGGCAGTATGCCGCTTTATCAAGTACCCAAGCTTATCCTCGATCTGCTCAATTTCAATGAGCCGACGATCATGGATTACACCGCACCTTTGACGGGCATGCGTGTGCGGCCATTACCGGGGCTGCATTTTAATCTGTTTGGTGACGGGAAAGTGGACATGTGCAAAGAGCCACCCTATTCGGAAGCCTGCCAGGTATCTGCTCGCTGGCTGGAAAATGTGACGGCTGTCGGTAATGATTTATTTATTGGCCAGCAGTTTACACGACCCAAATACATACCAGAGATACCGCCAGTTATGTCTGCTCCGCAGACAATTGTGAATGTGCCGATTTGATAAAGAGATTTCTTTATACAGTTCATTTTGAGTTCATTTTGCGGTGTTATTTTATAGTGTTGACTATTCGATTTTTGGAGAAAATCTATGAATAAATGTTTCGTAATTACCCTTTTCAGCCTGCTCATGATTTTTGCAGGGAGCAGCTCGGCCAATCAAATCAGCGTCCCATTGCAGATTGATTACAGCATGATTCAAAAAATAATGGCTACCCAGTTGTATACCGGCAAAGGTAATGTTGCAGAGCTTTGGAATGACCGTCAGGGATGTAGTTATTTGAAGCTATCCGATCCTGAAATCAATGGTCAAAATGGCCAGGTCCGGATGCTAAATAATGTTCAGGCCCGATTCGGGACAGGTATGGGAGGGCAGTGCTTAACCGTTCTGGAGTGGGCGGGTATTTTAGAAACTTTTCAGCAGCCAACGCTTGATTCAGGACGTTCTGTTCTTAGCTTTCCCATTACCAAGGCCAGCGCCTATGATCGGGAAGGCCGTCATTTGACCATCGATAGACTCCAGGATTTGATCAAGCGTTTTGCCGAACCCAAACTCGGCGCAGTAAAAATCGATTTAAACGAATCCCGTGGAAACATTGAGCAAACACTGACTCATTTTTTACCGAAAGAGAATGCAGCCGAAGTTAAGAATATAATTGATTCACTCAAGTTCAGCGACGTGAACGCCGGAGATAATAGCATCGGCATCAAGCTTGACTTCAATGCACCGGCCAAGATGGTTGCGGCAAAACAACCCGCGCCCGCTTTCAGCGAAGCGGAACAAAAAGAATGGGAAGCTGCATGGCAGCAATGGGATGCATTCCTGAGTTCAGCCATCAAACAGGCATCCGAGGATACACAATCACAAGAGCTGCGTGAGACTTTGATGGAAATTCTGATGGATTCCCGTGCGGCGTTCCAGGCAGGATTAAAGGACCACGATGCTGAAGGTGCAGATCCGGTTCGGGTATTTTTTACCGATACCTGGCAGCGGCTGGCTCCAGTTCTAAAAACCATCTCAAAAGAATTGCCCGGAATACAGGGATTGCAGTATATAACATTCATAGCGGCCACCGATGTGATTTATGAACTTGAAAGGATAGGTGCGCCTTTTGGCCTGGATGTTTCATCCGATGGACTGCGCAGGCTGGCGCGTATCCTGATTGCAGGTAAACAGCAGCAGACGGAAGCAAAGAAGCATCTGTAAATTCTTTAAACATTTGTACGGTGCTATTTATATACGGAGGAGTTGATCAATGAAAACAGTCATCTTTCTTTTGCTGGCAGTTATTAATTCATCAGTTCATGCCGAAATTTTTAAGTGCAAATCAGCGACTGGAAAAATCGAATACCAGTCTATGCCGTGCCCACCGGCGGCTCATCAACGGGTAATAGAGATAAAAAAAGAAGATCCGCGTCGACTTGAGAAGGCGCAAGCCCAATTCAAGGCCTGGCAGGCTGAGCAAGAGGTGCTTAAAGAAAAAGAGCTTAAAGAAGCCAAGGAGCGGCAAGAGGAGCTGGACAGGCAGGAAGCCGTTAATGCGCTTAAGCGCAGCGCCATTGCTCAGGAACGAGCGGCTGCCGCCGCCGCAGCGGCGGCGCAACAACCCGTGATAATTAATGAATTTTTTACTTCCCAGCAGCGCCATCATGCGCCTGATTCACACGGGCACCGGAATGCGCCTCAGGCGCATGATCAACGCAAGCCGAATGACAAACCTGTAAGTCATAGTGACATCGACGCGAATAGACGTTCCAGTCCTCATGATCAATCAACATTCGGGCGCTAACGGTCACTACCTGTATCGATCGTCGATTCGGTTTACAGGTTTAGCGGTATCCTCGATAATAAATAGATCAATTGATACCCCTTTTACACAAGTTTGTAAGCGTTTAACGGGGTAATTTCGCATAATAAAGAGACTCTATGACAAATACCACAACAGGATTTTTAGACAAGGAACGCACCATTGCAGGTGCTGGTTTTAATCGCTGGCTGGTGCCGCCTGCGGCATTGGCGATTCATTTATGCATTGGTATGGCTTATGGATTTTCTGTTTTCTGGTTGCCGCTCTCCAAAGCGCTGGGCATTACCGAAAGCATCCCATGCGGGCCTGAAGTAGGCTTTTTTCAAGAGCTGTTTGTTACCGGTTGTGACTGGAGAATTTCCACGCTGGGCTGGATGTACACCCTGTTTTTTGTATTCCTTGGCTCCTCTGCGGCTATTTGGGGCGGCTGGCTTGAGCATGTCGGCCCGCGCAAAGCCGCTGTGGTGAGTGCGCTGTGCTGGTGTGGGGGCATGCTGTTTTCGGCATTAGGCATTTATTTGCATCAGTTCTGGATGATGCTGTTAGGCTCCGGGGTCATTGGCGGTATTGGCTTAGGGTTAGGTTATATCTCGCCGGTTTCTACCTTGATCAAATGGTTCCCGGACCGTCGTGGCATGGCGACCGGCATGGCGATCATGGGCTTTGGCGGCGGCGCAATGATCGGCTCTCCATTGGCGGCGCTGCTTATGAAGCACTTTGCTACAGCAACGGATGTGGGCGTCATGCAAACATTTGTAGTGATGGCGAGCATCTATTTCGTGTTCATGATGGCAGGCGCCTTGAGTTACCGTGTGCCCGTGACCGGCTGGCAGCCTGCGGGCTGGACTCCACCGGCTGCGCAAGTACATAACGCGATGATTACCCAGCGCCATGTCCATGTGAAAAATGTATTCAAGATCAAGCAGTTTTGGCTGCTGTGGAGTGTGTTGTGCATGAACGTAAGCGCCGGGATAGGCGTGATAGGCATGTCATCGCCGATGTTGCAGGAGGTTTTTGGCGGCCAGTTGATAGGCGTTGCCAAGACATTCGGCGAACTTGATAAGCCGGAACTTGCAGTTTGTGCATCTGTTGCCGCAGGTTTTACTGCGTTATTGAGTCTGTTCAATATTGGCGGCCGGTTCTTTTGGGCCAGTTTGTCTGATCTGCTGGGACGCAAGATGACTTTTATTGTTTTCTTTGTGGTCGGTGGCCTGTTGTACATCAGCGTTCCCGGTAGTGCCGAGGCGGGTAGTAAGCTGTTATTTGTGGCTGCGTTGTGCATCATCCTGAGTATGTACGGCGGCGGTTTTTCGACCGTAGCGGCGTATCTGGCTGATTTGTTCGGCACGCAAATGGTCGGCGCTATCCATGGCCGCTTGCTGACGGCGTGGGCGACAGCCGGAATCCTTGGGCCAGTGATCGTCAATTACATGCGTGAGTATCAGAGGAGCCTGGGTATTCCCCATGATCAGGCTTATAACCAGACCATGCTTATTCTGGCAGGTATGCTGATGATCGGGCTGGTTTGCAACTTGCTGATCCGGCCAGTGGCAGACAAATGGTTTATGACGGATGACGAACTGGCTGAAGAAAAGCGTCTTGCCCATGAAAAGATAACTGACGTTAACAATGGGCAGGGCGCTGAAAATGATAAACCGACCAGATTGGTGGTTGTCTGCGTAGCCTGGACAGTGGTTGTTATTCCGCTGTCATGGGGAATTTACAATACCCTGATGAATGCCAGTAAGTTTTTTGGCTAAGGTTTTTTCAATCAAAAATAGCGGACTCAAGATTTTTACTGGCATTCAAGCCCTTAATGCTGGATTTGTCCTTAATGTCGGTAAACCGGGCGCCCGCCAAGTTGGCGCCGGTGAAATCAGTGTTATTAAGCTGGGTTGAGGACAAGTCCGCTCCCGATAAATCTGCGCCCGACAGGTTGGCGCCGGAAAGATCAGCTCCGAACAGCACCGTGTTTTTGAGTATGGCGCTACTGAGATTAGCATGGCGCATTAAAGCGCGGTTAAGGTTGGCATCGGATAAATTGGCGCCGGATAAATTGACATTATTCAAGCTAACCCGCATCAAGCCCATAGGCTGATTCTTCATGTCGACGCCCCAGTTGGCATGGGACAGGTTGGCATGGCTGAGGTTGGAACGGTCGAGGTTAGCAATAAACCGGCTGCCGCTCAGGTTGGCGTTGCTGAGGTTTGCACCGCCCATGTGGACGCCAAAAATGCTGGTGTTGGAAAGATTGGCGCCGGAAAGATTGATTTTCGACATCACCGTCAAATCCAGATTCAGGCCGGATAAATCGCTGTTGCTTAAGTTGGCATTGCGCAAATCCGAGCCCCACAGGTCAGCGTTCTTAAAATCCAGCCCGGATAAGTCCAGTCCGGTAAGGTCCTTTCGGCGCAGGTCAGCGGGGTGATCCTTTGCCGCCTTGGCAAGACGCTGTTCTACGGCGGGTCGATCAAGATCAGCCGCCGATGCCGACAGACAAAACAATGCGGCTAACAGGCCGGGCAAGTAAAGATGGATTTTCATGTGCATACCTCGTGGTGGATTCGTTGAATCAGACTGAAAACAAGTATCGGAACTTTATCGCCAGTTCCAATCTATTGCAACTATAACCCCATCTGTATTCGGGGCAATCTGGCTTATAGGTAGTGACACACATTTTTATTTGCCGCACAATAGCTTATAAACGGGCTAATTATTAAGGCAAGGTTTTTATGTTTCCAATCAGAGATGAAAATCCGACAGTACGTGCGCCAATAGCGACTATCTCCATTATCGGTCTTAATATAATCGTATGGCTTTTTATTGAGGGCGGGGGAAGTATTTTGCCGCTGATTAATTCATTTTGCAGCTACAGTCTGATTCCGGGTGATTTACTCGGTATTGTGCCGGCAGGCACCACTATACCGCTGATCGAAAACGTGGGTTGTGTCCTCGACGGCAAAGGCAGTGTTTTAACCCTGATTACGCATGCCTTTCTGCATGGCAGCTGGATTCATCTTATCATCAATCTCTGGTTCCTATGGATTTTCGGCGACAATGTCGAGGACGCAATGGGTGCTTTTCGCTTTATAGGCTTTTATTTGATATGCGCCGTAGTGGCCGCTGCCGCGCAAATCCTATCGGATCCTGCGGCCATTACGCCTATGGTTGGTGCATCCGGCGCCATCAGCGGGGTGATGGGGGCCTATGCCAGACTGTACCCCAAGGCGTATGTCCACACTTTAATACCGATAGGTTTCTTTATTACTACGGCTGCAATCCCCGCTGTGTATATGCTTGGTTACTGGTTCTTTATCCAGTTAATCAGCAGCCTGCTGCCAGGCGGACCGGGTGGTGTCGCTTTCCTGGCGCATGCCGGTGGTTTTTTGGCCGGTCTGGCGCTGATAGGCCCTATGCACCGCCCGGATTATTTAGCTGAACGTCTCCGCCTTGATCCGGAAAAATCAGCCAAATATCGTTTATAATAAATAAAGTATGCATCAATAAAATGCCATTAAACTGCAGTATTTAAGTTAAACAGGCAAACGGTACTAAATTTATCGCGTTATAACTTGAATCTGAATCAGGTTGTTTCGTACATTCTTCTTTTTGTGTAGATTTATCTACGTCTGCTCGTACGGGCATTTTTATTATTTCTCAAGTGACAGACACGAAACATTTTTTCAGTAGTGACGGCGACGTTATCAAAGGTTATACCGGGTTATCAGCCACGGGCGGCCCAGCTTGAAATGGCTGAAGCGATTGCTGATGCCATTGAAGAAAATCAGCATTTAATAGCGGAAGCCGGAACCGGAACGGGCAAGACCTTTGCCTATCTTGGTGCCGGCAATTCTATCCGGTAAAAAAGCCATTATTTCGACCGGCACCAAAAATCTTCAGGATCAACTGTTTAACAAGGATTTACCGGTTATCCGCAAAGCCATGAAAAAACCTTTTATTGCCGCGCTGTTAAAAGGCCGCAGCAATTATTTATGTACCTATCGACTGCAAAACGCGTTAACGTCTACCTTGGGTTTCAGCAAGGAAGATGCGGTTGCATTAGCCAAAATAAAATCATGGTCGAAACGTACCAAAACAGGTGATATTTCGGAAATGTCCGATGTAGCGGAAGCTGATCCGGTCTGGTATCAGGCGACTTCGTACATTGGATAATTGTTTGGGGCAGGATTGCCCGGATTATGCTGACTGTTTTCTGGTCAAGGCCCGTAAAAAAGCCCAGGAAGCTGATATTCTGGTGGTTAATCATCATTTATTGTGTGCAGACTGGTCGATACGCGACAGCGGTTTTGGTGAGTTATTGCCGAATGCCGAGGTGGTTGTTATCGATGAAGCGCATCAATTGGCTGATACGGCATCAAATTTCTTGGGCGTTACCGTAGGCGCCAAACAGCTTAATGATCTGGCGCAGGATACGCTGGTGGAATATTATAAGGATGCAACTGATATACCGGCCTTGCGTACCGCCTGTGAAGACCTGGAACATGAAATCAAGGATCTGCGATTGGCGTTTGGGATTGAGCTTAAACGGGGTGAATGGCGGGAAATTGAAAATAATCCCAAAATATCCGGCAGGCTTAAATGCGGTTAAAGAGCAGTTGCAACGCTTGACCGATCAATTAAAACTGGCATCCGTTAAAACCAAGGCCTGGAATCCTGTTTTAAACGCGCTGAAGAGCTGGTTCAGAAATTAAATCTTATTCTGGATGACCGTAGCGGCAAATGGATACGCTGGTATGAGACGCATAGAAAGACGTTTACCTTAAGCCTGACGCCGACTGGATATTGCCGCAGAATTTCATGGCTTTATGCAACAGCATCAGGCGGCGTGGATTTTTACTTCGGCTACCTTGAGTGTCGCGAACAGGTTTGATTATTTTGCCAACAATCTGGGGCTTAGCCATGCGACCAGTGAAAGTTGGGGCAGTCCTTTTGATTATCCCAATCAATCACTGTTTTATCATCCCAAAGGCTTGCCGCAGCCTAATGATCCCAATTTTATTCCTGTGATTGTCGAGTTTGCCTTACCCGTTTTACAGGCCAGCAAGGGCAGGGCGTTTTTTTTATTTACCAGTCATCGCGCACTCAAAGAGGCGGCAGAACTGCTGGAAAAAAAAATAAAATATCCGTTGCTGATTCAGGGTAGCCGGCCTAAAGCTTTGTTGCTGGAACAGTTTAAAGAAGCCGGGAATGCGATTCTGTTGGGAACATCGAGTTTTTGGGAAGGTGTGGATGTCAGGGGCGAAGCGTTATCCTGCGTTATTATTGACAAGCTGCCTTTCGCGTCGCCGGGTGATCCGGTGTTAAAAGCACGATTGGAAGCGATGACACAACAGGGTAAAAATTCGTTTTTTGAGTATCAACTGCCCACTGCCGTCATTGCCTTAAGGCAGGGCATAGGCCGGTTGATTCGTGATGTCACTGACCGGGGCGTATTGATGGTGTGTGATCCGCGTTTATTAAAGCGATCTTATGGGCAGATGTTTTTAGACAGCGTGCCGCCGATGAAGCGCACCCGCGATATAGTGGATGTACAGGCATTTTTTCAACAAGAGACTGAACAATGAAATTATTGGCGGTAGAAACGTCGACCGAAGCCTGTTCGGCAGCTTGTATATTGATGGTATCGTCAACCGAGCGTTTTGAGTTAGCGCCCAAAGAACATACCAAGCTGATTTTGCCGATGATCGATTCATTAATGTCAGACGCCGGATTAAAGCCGCAACAGCTCGATGCGCTGGCATTTAGTTGTGGCCCCGGTTCGTTTACCGGCGTGCGAATTGCCACCGGCGTGATTCAGGGCATCGCATTGGGCGCCGATTTGCCGGTAGTTCCGGTGTCTACCTTGGCGGCAATCGCTCAGGATTTTTTTGATAACAATAAGGCGCAAGGTGAAGGCAAAAGGCAATGTCGCAACTTTCAACGTTGCCTTCACGCAATGGATGCCAGAATGGGCGAGATTTTCTGGGGCGTTTATCGGCGCGATGCGCAGGGCTTTGCCGAACTGATAGGCAACGAATCGGTTACTCCAGCTGACTGAAGTTGAGTTTCCCGATTTGACCGGTGTGGGTGTCGGTTCAGGTTGGGGCGTTTACAGGCAGGAATTAATGACCCGATTGGCCGGTCGAGTCAGCTATTGCGAAACCGACAAGCTTGCCCAGAGCGGGCGCGATTGCCCGTTTGGGAGTGCGAGGTTTTGAGCAGGGCCTGGCTGTTGCGGTTGAACAGGCCATGCCGGTTTATTTGCGCGATAAGGTCGCAAAAAAAGAATCGGAGCGATAATTCTCTGAAATGAATGAATTCTCCATAACATGCCGCCATTTTTAAAGTGGCGCCGTATTGCTTTATGCTTTTCCATCACTGTGTCTAAATAGTTTCTCAGGTGAAACCCTGATCTTTTTCAGGTGTTTCCTTAGCAAAGATCAGGGTTTCACCTGATGTTCATCATCTCCCTCTATGAAGTAAAGTCAATCCAATTCTTAAGCGTTTCTTAAGATTTATCATAGGGAAGCGACTGAACCAAGGTTACTTCTTCTAAGCAACAATGAAATTCTCAACAGAAATGGGGAGATCGATGCTATGAAATTTCAGCACATTAATGATGGTCAGGAAAACGGTTATTTCAAAGCGCAACTAGGACGGCTGACTATATGGTGCGTCAATCTACCGCTGCTCGCATTAGCGCTGGCGTATGCCGGATCGGCACAGGCTAACTGCAATAATACGGTATCGGCCGACATAGTCGCACTGGACCAGGTTTTTTATTATAACCGCCTTGGTGCGATGAACCCCTCAGGCATGATCTACGCGCTGAAGTCCGATGTGACTGACTTATCGGGAGGATCGCAACCAGGTCCAGGCAATGCTATGTTGCGGCCCGGCAAAAGACCCAGGCCGCTGGTTTTGCGCGTTAACGAAGGCGATTGTCTGAAAGTTAATTTCACCAACTGGTTAAGCCAGACAGGGAACGGCTCCTTACCGCAACCGGTTAAGCCCGACGATCCGAACCCCAATAGCACGCCGGTCAGAAATGACGATGGCCCCGCCACGCGCACGGCCTCGTTCCATGTTATCGGCATGCAGCCGAAAGACATCATTTCCGATGCCTCCAATGTCGGCAACAATCCGACGGGCAGGCGAGTTCTGGCGGAAGCCAAACTTATACTTTTTACGCTGAAAAAGAAGGCACTTATTTTGCCTATAGCGCAGCGGCCATGACCGGTGGCGAAGGCAACGGCGGAGCTCTTGCTCACGGCCTTTTCGGCGCGGTCAATGTTGAAAACAGGGGCTCGGAATGGTACCGCAGCCAGGTCACCGAGCAGGATTTAGCGTTAGCCGCAACGAATTCTACTTCAATCGGATGGAAAATATTATCCGGTCATTGACTATGCGGCTGTTTATCCCCAAGTTGAAACCCGCAAGCCGCAGGAAGTGCTGACGCTGATTGCCACAGACGGCGCCTATAAGGCGACGATGAGCAAACTGACCAGTAATATCGGCTTCACGCCTGGCGATGAGGGCAAAAAGCTGATCGCCGACGACTTTGAGGGCACTATTAGCACCAGGTTAATGCCGATGGCTCAGCCACCGTTACAACAAATGATGCGGCTCCTGTTAATCCCGTACGCCCGTATACCTGGCGGATCGAAGGCTCAACGCCTCATCCTCTGGCCGGCAGACCTATTTTGAATATGCTCGACAGCGACAAAAACATTGTCCACTCGGATCTCAACGCCATCATTACCGGGCCTAACCGGGGCAAATTCAGCCCAGCAGTTGAACCCAGCAATGCCGTGTATCCGAACCGTCATCGATCCGTTCCGTGAGTTCACCGTCGATCTTCCACGACGAAATCAAGGCGGTGCAGGCATTTCCGGCCTGGTTTAACGATCCCGTCCTTAAGACACACTCTGCACGGCGTCAGGGACGGATTTGCGATCAATTACGGCACCGGCGGCGTCGGCTCGGAAGTCATTGCCAACCGCTTAGGACTTGGCCCGATGAAGGATTGCGTCGAATGCAAGTACGAAGAGTTCTTCCTGACCTCCTGGGTGCTCGGCGATCCTGCCATGGTCGTCGACATGCCCGCAGGCGTCAATGCCAAGGGAATGGGCGTGGTCGACAACCCGGTATTCGCGACCAAGGCCTATTTTCCCGATGACCCGTCCAATGTGCACCACAGCTATCTCAACGACCGGGTCAAATTCAGGAATCTGCATGCAGGCCCCAAGGAACATCACATCTTCCACCTGCACGCGCATCAATGGCTGCATACGCCCGATAGCGACAACTCCGCCTATCTGGACAGCCAAAGTCTCGGGCCGGGCAGCGGCTATACCTATGAAATCGCCCATCACGGCAGCGGTAACCGCAACCGGACGCCGGGCGATTCGATCTTCCACTGCCATTTTTACCCGCATTTTGCCCAGGGCATGTGGGAATTCTGGCGCGTGCATGACGTACTGGAAACAGGCACGCGCATGATGCCAAGGACGGCAGACCGGCGCCAGGCTCCAGGCGCTTGCCGGACAATGAAATCAAAGCCGGAACACCGATACCGGCTGTAGTGCCGATGCCGACAATGGCGATGGCGCCGCAGCCCGGAGCCAAGGCGGAAATTGAATATATCGCAGGCCGGATAGCAAACCGGTGCCCACCGGCCAGATCAAATTGCCCGATGTGGCCTCAGGCAATCCCGGCTATCCGTTTTATATCGCCGGCCTTGCCGGCCATCGTCCGCCGCATCCGCCACTGGATACGGTTGTTGACGGCGGGCTGCCGCGCCATGTGGTCACCGGCGGCACAGCCACCAGCTATCAAGACCGGGACCAATTTCAACAAAATACTCAACACCCTGGCCGCCGAAAAAGCTGCCCGAATCCGGTACGCCGTGGGAGAGGCAGGCCATGATTTTCCATGGCGGCGACGGCGACAACACCGGGGCCAAAATCATTACAGCACGCCGAACACCGGACGGGTGGCACCGGTGCTTTCAAGGTTAACGGCCTGCCCGCCGTTGCCGGAGCGCCCTTTGCCGATCCCTGCATTGGCGACAATCAGCAGGCCGTGACCGGCAAGGACCGTTTCTACCATGCCGCCGCCATCCAGCTGGATGTCAAGATGAACAAAGTGGGCTGGCATTTTCCGCAACAGCGTATTCTGGCCTTATGGGATGATGTCAGCGATACGATTGATCGAGTAGAAGCCGCCAGAACCCTTGTTTTTTCGCGCCAACAGCGACGAATGCATTACTTTCGAGCATACCAACCTGATCCCGAATGTTTATCAGCAGGATGATTTTCAGGTGACGACACCGACCGACATCATTGGCCAGCATATCCATCTGGTCAAGTTCGACGTCACCTCCTCGGACGGTTCCGGCAACGGCTGGAACTATGAAGATGGCACCTTCAGCCCCGAGGAAGTGCATGAGCGTCTGGCGGCCATTAATGATCCTGCCGGCCATTGGCTGGAACCCACCGGTGAGGAATGCCGACAAGCCGCCAGTCTGTTCCTTGGGGAACTTTGAAAAAGGCGACGGATCCTGTATGCAGACCACGGTACAACGCTGGTATGCCGATGATGTCCTGAACAATGCCGGCCAGGACCGCACCCTGCGCACGGTGTTCACCCATGACCATTTCGGCCCATCAACCCATCAGCATCCGGGACTTTATGCCGGATTGGTCATCGAACCGGCAAATTCGACCTGGAAGCATAATGAAACAGGCACTGTCCTGGGCGGCAGAAATGACGGCGGCCCAACTGCCTGGCAGGCTATCATCGAACCCGGCAACGGGGAAAAACCCTACCGCGAGTTCCTGCTGGAAATGGGCGATTTCTCGCTGGCCTACAGAAACGATAATTCCGCCGGTTAACCCGCCCGGCAAACAGGAAGCCGGGCTCCATGATCTGGTAGAGCGTCGCGCCGGCCTGTCCAGGCGGCGCGGCCAGACCCTGCCCCGAAGCCATCTCCGCCGAAGAGCCCGGCACCATGACCGTGAACTACCGCAACGAACCCGTTGCACTGCGCGTACATGATGGCATCAGTGGGCAGACAGCCGGGACAGGCCGGGCGATCTGTCGTTCGCGTTTGAATCGCGCACGGATCGCGCCATTACCGGCCTTGAACAGCCAGCCGGAATATTTTTCCTGGCCGTTAACCCAGGATGTTTTGCCCGGCGACCCGTTCACGCCGCTGCTGAAGGCTTATGCCGGCGACAAGGTCCAGATCCGGATTCTGATGGGCGCCCACGAGGAGGGCCATAACTTCAGCGCGCACGGCATCAAATGGCTGTTTGAGCCGTCGCTGAAAGACTCCGGCTATAAAAACTCGCAAATGCTGGGAATTTCCGAACACTTTGAGTTCGAGATGCCGGCCGTTGACGCTGTCAAGCCGGGCACACCTTGGGCTGATCTCGCCTATTTCCCGGGTGCGGCGACAGACGATATCTGGAACGGCCTGTGGGGCATCATGCGGGCTTATAACGGCAAAGGAAACTTTTCGGCCCAATTTCCGACGCCGACACTGGCTAAATTGCCTAGCAATCCGGAGGGGACAGCGTTGCCGCCGATGACCTGTGCCGGAGGCAAAAAGAGCGATCCGAATTGCGCGGGCATGAACGGCGTCTGCCCGACCAATGCCCCCAAGGTTGGCTTCAAGGTTCATGCTTTTCTGGCTCAGGATGTGCTGGGCGGCCCGTTGGTCTACAACCAACAGGGTCGGGCTTGAAGATCCGGGCGCCATCCTGTTTGTTCGCGATGAGGATTTCGACAAAAAAACCAACCGGCTTAAACCAGGCATTCCGATTGAACCGCTGATTCTGCGTGCCCGAGCCGGAGACTGCATTACGCTGGATCTGGTCAATCACCTTCCGGCGGATCTAAGCGGTACTCAAACTGACGGCTTAAGCACGTTGCCGATGATCGTCGAAGGCTTCAATAACAACGATATCCTGCCGTCCAGCCATATAGGTCTAACTCCGCAACTGCTGGAGTTTGATGCGCTGACCGGCGGCGGTCTGAGTGTGGGCCAGAATTGGAACTTATGGCAGGGAGATACGATGACCGCAGCCCCTGGTAAAACGGTCAACTATAAATGGTATGCCGGCAGGATGATTATCAAAAATGACCCTGGCGCCAAATCGAAATCGGAGCGACTTTTTGCCGAACCGGTGGAATACGGCGCCATCAACCTGACGCCGTCGGATCGCATCAAGCATACCAGTAAAGGCGCGATCGCAGCGATGATCATCGAGCCATTGGGTTCGACCTGGGTCGAGGACATCGAATCGCGCGCCTCGGCAACGGTTACACTGGCTGGCGGAAATAGTAAATTCAGGGAACATGTGCTGATCATCCAGGATGACCTGAACCTGCAGCAAAATGGCGCTGCCGTGCCGAATGCAGCCCAGGCGGACGATGCCGAGGACTCCGGTCAGAAAGCCTTCAATTACAAGACCGAACCGATGTGGGCACGCATGGGATTTGCGCCGAATGAACCGCTGGAGCAAACGCGCGGCAGAGACTTCGCCGGCGTGCTGAAAGGCACTTGTGAAACACCGCTGTTTACGTCAAAAGCCGGTGAGCAGGTTCGGCTGCGCGTACTGCAACCCGGCGGTCACGCGCGCAACCATGTCTTCCAGTTGCATGGACACGGCTGGCTGGAAGAGCCCTACACCAATGGATCAACGGTGATGGGCAACAATGGCTGGTCGGAATGGAAAGGCTCTCAAGACGGCATAGGGCCGGGCAGCCACCTGAATCTGCTGCTGTCCCATGGTGCCGGCGGTGTCTTTAATACAGCCGGCGATTACCTTTATCGGGATCAGGCATCGTTCCATGTTGATGGCGGCTTATGGGGTATTTTTCACGTCGAATAATTCGCCATAAAGCGTATCAGAGTGCAGCCATCTTAAGGCTGCACTCTTTTCTGTCTATACCGAAAGCAGATTAAACAGGGACATCATTATGAAAACGCTCTATCGAAACCTGGCCATAGTTATAACAAGCCTCTTTTTCCTGTTCAGTAATAGACTGCCGGCACTGTTTAGCAATCTGGAAGAAAACCGGATCGTCAAGGAAGGACTGACCATTGCCCTGGACATCGCTCCGGTTTCGGCCGATAAAAATGCGGCTGCGGATCTTCGCGAGGGCCAGCCGGCGCGCCTGCAATTCACCGTCCATGAAGCGTTCAGCAAAGAGCCGGTCAAGGGCCTGCATCCTGCTGTCTGGCTGGATAGGCAAAACCCTCAGGAAAAAGACTTGTCATGCAAGGAGCGGATCAATTCCTATCTGCAAAGCCAGCTGGCTTTTCAACCCGAGATCAATCTCAATTCCTATTTCGTGCTGGCGCTGAACAACAAGGCCAGCATTTCCGTGATCGATCCCATTAACGGCTTTGGCGGCAGTAAACTGATTACGCGCATCCAGCTGAACAGTCCTGGGGTGGATTGGGCATTGAGCAAAGACCATAAAAGACTTTATGTCGCCACGCCGCTGAGCAGTGAAGTGGCTGTGATCGATACCGACACCTGGAAAGTGACCACAGTTTTGCCGTTTGATACTACGCCGACACGGCTGGCGCTACAGCCTGACGGCAAATACCTGTGGGTGGGACGTGAAGCAGCCGATAAAAAATCCTTTGCCGGTGTCAGCGCCGTCGATACGGAAAATGTCATGGTGGCCGCCTCGATAGAAACCGGTGCAGGCCGCCATGAGTTTGCCTTCAGCGATGACGGCCGCACGGCTTACGTCAGCAATGCGGATGATCAGACGGTGGCCATTATCGACACTGCACAACTGGCCAGTCACCGCGCGGTCAAGAGTACGGCGCCGCCCGTCTCGCTGGCTTTTACGCCGCTGAGCAAATCCGTCTACACGGCGACTGAAAACGGGCGCCTGCTGGTCATCGATGCCGACGGACAGGCCATCGCGCATATTGATACCGGTTCACCCCTGAAAACTGTCCGGTTCAGCGCCGATGGCCGCTGGGGTTTTGCGGTCAGCCAGACTGACAGCAAGGTGTTCATTATCGATGCATCGCTTAACCGCGTGGCCCAGACTGTCGATGTCGGGGCCGCTCCGGACCAGATCTCCTTTACGGACAATTTTGCCTATGTCCGGTCGACACGCAATGAAACAGTGAGCATGATTCAGCTGGACGCGCTGGGCAAAAATACGGCTGTGCCGGTTACTACCTTTCCCGGAGGACAGTCAGCCCCCGGTGCCTCTGGTCTGATGATGGCCGATGCCATTGTGTCGACGCCGGAGCGCAATGCCGTGGTTGTCGCCAATCCGGCCGATAAAACCCTTTATTACTACATGGAAGGCATGGCCGCACCGATGGGTAATTTTGAAAATTCCGGCCTGGATCCGATGGCCGTCATGGTCGTGAACAGGAGCATGCAGGAAACCGCACCCGGTGTTTATACGGGCACCGCGCAACTACCGCCGGCAGGGCGTTACAGTGTCTCTATCCTGCTGGACAACCCGCCGGTCTATCATTGTTTTTCCGCCAGCATCGCTCCCGACCCTGCACTCGCCATGCAAAGCGCGCAACCGGTCACGGTTGACTATTTGATGGACAACAGGGAAGTTCCGGCCGGAAAGTCGGTGCCGATCCGGGTGAAACTCAATCATGCGGTTAAAGACGGCGTCACAGACCTTCAACTGCTGATTTTCCGTGTACCCGGTATGGGACAACAACGGATGCTTGCAAAACCGCTGGGCAACAGCATTTACCAGGTGGAAATTACACCGCCGGAAACCGGCGTTTATCAGGTTTTAGTCCAGTCACCATCGCTTAATTTCACGTTTGAACAACAGCCAGTACTGACTTTCCGCGCCATCAGTCCTGAAATTGCCACGGCTCATTAAGGTATCAGCGCCATGAATAACAAGTTCAAAACTAAAACAATCATCGCGGCGTTAGCCTTGGGCGCCATGATTGCCGGACTTTCATATTCGCCGTGGATGTCGCATCCGGTTTCATCGCCTAAGGTCAGATTGCTGAATCCCGAACTGCTGGATCAGAAAGGTGCCCCGGTCAGATTTGCCAGCGATGTCGTGGGCGACAGGATCATTGCGCTCAATTTCATTTATACCGATTGCAGCACAGCGTGTCCGGTCGCTTCGGCCATTTTCTCAAAACTGCAGGATCGGCTGGGGGAAAAACTGAAACAAAATGTGCGCATGGTATCGCTGAGCATCAATCCGGCAATGGATACGCCTGAACGGCTGAAAGCCTACGCGGAGCGTTTTCATGCCGGGCCCGAATGGGTCTGGCTGACCGGCGAGAAAGCCCGGGTCGATGCCTTATTAAAAGGGCTGGGCGTCTACAACGCCGATTACACCAACCATACGCCCGTTATTCTGGTCGGCGACCCGAGCCGTGGCGTGTGGACGCGCTTTAACGGTTTCTCCAGTCCGGACGCCATTGCCGCAAGGATCGATGAACTGCTCGTCGCCCGCCATGAAAAATCCTGACAGCGATAGGGCGATAAATAATACGATCTGCTTGATGTTGTTATCGGCTGTTTTGTTCTGTCCTACTCTATCGGCCGCGCCATTGACGGCCTCGGAAGCGCGCGGCAAGCAGCTTTACCTGACCGGCGACAGTCCTTCCGGCAAGCCGATCAAGGCGCTGGTAGGGCCTGAATCGACAGAACTGTCCGGCACGGATGTGCCCTGTGCCGGTTGCCATGGCGAGGACGGGCAGGGGAGGCCTGAAGGCGGCATCGTACCGACCGACATCACCTTTGAACATCTGACCCTGGCCTATGGGCACAACCATGACAACGGCAGAAAACATCCTGCGTTTACTGCCGAGACTATCATCACGGCTGTTAACGGCGGTATTGATCCGGCCGGTAACCGCCTGGATTCCGCCATGCCGAGGTACACATTGTCCGGCAGCGACAGTGCCGATCTGATCGCGTACCTGAAGCGCCTGTCAACCGACGCTGATCCGGGATTGACTGACACGGCCATTCATCTGGGTACATTGCTGCCGACACGCGGTCCATTGGCTGGCATGGGTCTGGCCATGAAGGACATGCTGTCGGCATATTTTGATGAAGTTAACGCGCATGGCGGCATTTACAACCGCAAGATCCTTCTGGAAGTCGCCGAGTACACCGGCAGCGCCGACTCGACAATAAAGAATGTGCGCCGCCTGTTAGAAACCGAACCGGTATTTGCCCTGATAGCGCCGTTCGTCGCAAACATGGAGCAGGACATTCTGCTGCTGAGCGAGAGCAGGGGCGTTCCCCAGATCGGCCCTTATACGCTGTTTCCCGAAGATGACCCGGCCCGTAGCCGGTCCGCTTTCTATCTGCTGCCGGGCCTTAACAACGAGTCCCGCGCCATGGTTGATTATGCGGCCGATGTATTGCACCTGAAAAACATCTCGTCGATGGTGATCAGTCCTGAAAACAACAATATCCAGAAGGCAGCCGAAGCCATCGAGAAGCAAAGCGGGATCCGTGGCTTAGGTCCCGTTACCAGGCTCGCTTATCCGCCGTATGAATTCCAGTCCCAGGCGTTTGCCGCCCAGCTCAAAAAGCAGTCTCCCGAAGTGATTTTCTTTTTTGGCGCCAATGATGAATTGCGTACGATTCTGAAGAGTGCCGGGGAATTGAAGCCGAGACCTTACGTATTCGTCTCTGGCTCATTGACGGGCTCTAACGTGTTTGATGAGATGTTTCGTGACAGGATTTTTCTGTCTTTCCCCTCTCAATCCCGCGATCAACCGAATGCGGATGAATTTTTCCGGCTGATAAAACGAAACAAGCTCACAACAGAGCATCTGACTGCGCAAGCCGTGTCCTATAGCGCTGCCAGACTGTTAACGGAGGGACTGCAGCGGACGGGCAGGGAATTAAGCAGGAAAAAGCTGATCAGTATGCTGGAAAACATTTATCAATTCGACACAGGTGTGATGCCCTCGCTGTCTTATGGCCCCAATCGACATATCGGTTCAGCGGCGGTCACCATTGTGCCGGCAGCCCAAAAGGGCGGTCATTTTATTCCGTCAAGCGGACGAAGTAAGACAAAATAGACTGTAAGTGCCGTTCAGCAGAGTGGGTATCAGGCCAATATTTTTGGCTGCAACTAATTGTCAGGTTCAACGTTGTTTTCATACTTTCTGCCGTTTAAAAAAAACACTGGACGAACTTGAATACGGCAAAACCCTGTGGCTGGCAAGACCGGATCTTTCTCTCCGCCTACAACGACAATCAATTACTGAGCGGTAGAGAACTGAACTCCACTCCACCGTTTGGCGTGACCTAAAGGTCGTTTTTCTTTTAAACAAATGAACTCCGTAACGTGACGCCATTTTTAAAGTGCAGCAGTATCGCTTTACGCTTTGCCATCGCAGCGTTTCAAACAGCTTCTTAGATATTCGTCCCTGGCTCATTGACGGGGTTGGACGTGTTTGATATAGGGGAGGGGGCAACAGGATTTTTCCTTAATCCTGCGATCAAATGAACGCGGAAGAACCACAACGGACTGGCCGGAATTAAGCAAGAAAAAGCTGGTTGGTACACTGGAAAGCATTTATTAATCCGACACAGGTTTGGTGCCTTCTATTTCCTCTCTGTCAGAAAAAAACCGGCTCCTTTAGTTCCTTGTAGAGCCGGCTTTGAGCTGGAGTTGCAAACGTCTTTAAGAATTGATTCAAAAATAAACATCGCTTCCTTTTTCAGCTTACTGGATGTTCAATTCTTAACGTAATTTTAGAATATCTTAATATATGGCAACATGCACTACAGTGAATACTGTAGTTCGATGTAAGGAAATGCTGTATTTATGTGTAAGGGTTTGAGAGGGTTATTTGGATAAACCCGATTAGAGCTATCTCAGCCCCGGCAAGAGAAAAAACTATGTGAACGCTAGTGTCTAGTCGTCCTTGGATCGAAAAGTAAAGCTGAAACCTTAGATTTTCGTCCCTGGCTCATTGGTTGGGTAGAACGTGTTTGATGAGGGAGGGGGCGATAGGATTTTTCTGTCTTTCCACCTTAATCACGGGATCAAACGAATGGGGATGAACCTACAACGGACTGGGCGGGAATTAAGCAGGAAAAAGCTGATCGGTACACTGGTGCATTTATCAATTCGACGCAGGTTTGGTGCCCTCTGGTAAATAGGTTAAGCGGCGGTAAATATGGTGCCGGCAGCCCCAAGGGCAGTCATTTTATTCTGACAAGGGGACGAATTGAGACAAAATAGAATGCAATTGTCGTTCTGCAGAGTGGATAGCCATGCCTGCCTCTTCTGCAACTGATATCAGTTCGGCAACATTATGCACATTAAGTTTTTTCATCAGATTGGTCCGGTGTGTCTCTACTGTCTTTAAACTGATGCAAAGACTCTCAGCCATCTCTTTATTCTTATAACCTTCGGTTATCATTTTAAGCAGTTCACGCTCCCGCGTAGTCAGAATGCTGCTTAAGTGGTCGACCGATAACATCTTTTCCGCCGTAAGATATCGATTCATGATTTTCGATAAAATAGCACTCGAAACATAATAATGGCCTAGCAAAATGTTTTTTATAGCGGCAATTAATTCATCCGTTGAAGTACCCTTCAGCACGTAACCGTCAGCACCGGCCTGGAATGCGTTAGAAATGCAATCTCCTCCATCTTTGTATGTATAAACCAGAATCTTGGTGCCATTCCAACGCTTCTTGATTTCCTCTATGGCTTCCACGCCATTCATCTTTGGCATGACCATATCCAACAATACCAAATCAGGCGGGGTAGTCCAGGTTTGCCGAAGCATGGCAACGGGATCTATAGATTGAGAGGCAACATTAAACTCTGGTTCCTGAGTCAATACTGCATACAATCCTGCTCTTATAATCGTTTGATCCTCGATTATCGCTATTTTATACATTTGTTATGCTCCGCTTTTATGGCGATACTTCAGTAAATATTGATAAGTATTAAGGTCAATTTAATAAAATGCGACTAAAATACATCGCACTATGCAGGTATGAGGGACACCACGCAGTGCTCATTGTATCATTGTCGATCATAAAATTGAGATCTACTTCACAATTTTAGAAAATATAGCTGCATTTCATTATTTTAACCTTGACACATTTTTTAGTTATGCTATTGACATAATTTAAATAAATAAATAAGTATTGTTACTTATGCCGACATAACAGCTTGTTTTTAAAGTATCTATTTATTTAATTATGGGTGCTTTTTTTCTGTGCACGCGACAATTTGCCGCATATTTCCGCCAGAAACGGAGCGCAAGAAGAAGATGGCAGCTCTGAGCGGCCTTTTTGATGCGCTGCTAAATTAATAGTTATGCGCCTGAAGATATGAATTTATACGCATTTTGCTGGATTTCTGACTCAAAATATACTTCACTGTCTAAAAAGAAAGGATGGGCTACGCCATCCATGGCTCTGAACCGATGTCTTCCCTGTTTATGTGCATTCAACCCATCATCTCCGATTGCTTCGGTCTCTGCCCACCTGGTTCCATCCAGTAAATATATTCGGCGATGTATTTGGGATTGCCCAGGGCGGGACATGTTCCCCACCGCTCCAACGGCTCGATGCCGTATTTGACGACGCCGATGTGCTGGGTCCTGTCCTGATCCAGCACCGGATCCGAGAAGGTAAAGCCCAATTGCCTGCGCAGCAGCTCAATGTCGTTTTTTCGGCCTGTCAGAAACTTCCAGCCCGGCTTGACTCTAAAGAGCTCGGCATAGGCTTTCAGCACTGCCTGCGTGTCATGTTCCGGCTCAAGCGTGATCGAATACATAAAGATATCGCGCCCCATTCGGTCGCCGAACTCTTTCTGCACCAGCTTCAGATTCGCTGTCATGCCCGGGCAAATATCGGCGCAACGCGCATACATAAAATTGATGAGCACGGTCTTGTCTTTGATCAGGTCATCATAGAACCGCACTGTCTCGCCTTCATGCGTTACCAGCGGGACATTCGGGAAGGACTTTTTGCGGCGCTCGGATCGGCCCGGACTGATTGAATGGGGACGCTCCTCGGCTGTTGATAAAGAGGGCATTGCACCCAATACCACTGCACCAAGAGAAACAGTGGTTAAACTTCTGATAAATTTTCTTTTGTTCATGGCTGTATCCTCGTTCAGTTCATCGTAGTTAAGTGCCGGCTTTGGAGTCATCGGGAGGCACGATGCGGAAGCGGATCATCATGGCGTGGTCTTCATGCACGACGTTGTGGCAGTGCAATGGATAGTCTCCGTACCAGTCACGGTATTGCATGTAGTAGCTGACCGAGCCCGTTCCCGACGTGCCAACGGCGCCATCGCCAATCCTTACCACGTCCTTGCGGGACTTATCATCGATCGCCAGATTCTCGGCTTTGCCGTTGCGGGTGAGCAGTTGAAATTCTTCATGATGCGTATGCACCGGATGCGACCAGCCACCGCCCGACTCCAGCGTCCATTGTTCCGCCGTACCCTCTGCCGGATAGGCACTGATTTTGGAGGGATCAAATAACTGACCATTGACCGTCCAGGCGCCATTGCTTGAGTCGAATTTGAACCGGCGCTGGACCTTGACCGGATTGGTCCTGGCCGGCATCGGCACCATGACCTGGGACTGGAGCGTGCTCAGCGAGGCACTGTTGTCTTCAACCGGATCGCCGGATACGATGAACTTGAGCAATTGGGTCTGGCTGCTGGAAGGCAGAATCTTGCCGGAGGTTCCCTTGCCGTTGAGCTGCTCCAGCCGGTTTTCCAGGTAAATCACCGTGCCGGGCGCATATTGGCTGAAATCGACGATCACGTCCGCCCTTTCGGCCACGCCCAGCCGTATGCTGGAAACAATTTGCGCCTTTGGCAGCAGATTGCCGCAATTGGCGATGCGCGTGAACTTGGCGCCATTGCTCAGAAACAATTCGATAAAACGCGAGGGACCGGCATCCAGGAAGCGGAAACGGTATTTGCGGCGTTTGACGTTCATATAGGGCTTGATCTTGAAGTTGACCGTTTGCTGATCGCCGACGATGCCTTCAAGGTTAAAGGTGTCGAAGAACATCTGGCCGGTCTGGTCGAACACCTTGTCGGTAAATAGCAGCGGGATGTCGTATTCACCGCTGGGCAGCCTGAGACCGGTCGTTTCATCACCGGTATCGAGGTTGATATCGTTGCTGAACAGCGTATAGAACGAGGCCATGCCTTTATAGACATTGGCGGCGGTGAAATCGAAACGGTGGTCGTGGAACCACAGCGTGCTTTGCGTTTCCTGCCAGTCGCCCGGACACCATGATCCATTGTAGTAAGTGCCGGTCTTGTGCGTGCTGGCAAAGCCTGCCCGAACATTGGGATACCAGTAGTCCCACCACTTGCCTGAATCGTAGAACCGGGTCGGCCCGCCATCGGATTCAGGAGGATTGTGCGCATTGTGCAGGTGCGGCGAGCACTGGTTGATGCCGAACCCCTGGTTGTCCTTACTATCCTTGGGCAGGCCGTTGTACATGCGCATGAGTACCGGCTTGCCGTACTGGGCATTGATACGCAGCACGCCGACGGCATCCGAATTCATATCGACATAGGTCCAGACCTTGGAGTTAAAGGACGGGTATTCCTCGGCCGAATAAAAATTCCAGTCGATTTCCCTATCCATCAGCTCGTATTTCGTGCAGGCATCCAGTCCGCCCATCTCCGCCCAGCGCTGATGCTTCTCGTCGCGCGCTTCCACGAAATCGTCGAAATCATTTTTTCCGGGATTCCAAAGCGTCTGTTTTTCACCGCATTTGCCTTCTTCCGGCGTAGGGCCGGTAAAAGATCCGACCGATTGGCAGGCTTTCGGGATCGGCAGCGGCTCCGTCCAGGGCTTGTTGCAGGGCGGACTGATCAAACCATTATCCGCTGCTTCAGCCAGATTGGGCAGAAAGTTACGGCCGCCAATCGCGGTCAGGCCACCCACACCCGCAGTTAAACCCATTTTGAATAGTTCGCGCCGGGTAATGCCGGCCTTTTGAATGTCGTTAACTTCCTGCATATAGCGAGCAACAGCCTTCTCGCGTTGGCTGAAGTTCGTGACCTTGATTATTTTCTTTAACATGACACACCTCACTGCAGTTTTTTAAAAACCGCACTAAGAACTATATTAAGTACCGTTCTTTATTCGATGCTCAACAGTTGTTCTGCTCAATGGCCTCGCCATACTGTTGGTCGATAAGTTTGTTATTTAAATCAATGAGCTTTAAAAACCGGCCCCTTGCGGAGCCGGTTTCTGATTCCCTGCGCTTACTTGGGGGCAACGGCTATGTTTGCCCTCGTGGCGCCTGTCGCTGATGACCGCAAGCTGATCGGCGTTTTGCAGGCAGGTCCTGGTTTTGCCCTGAAATCCCATAGCACCGGCGACAACGGGACTGCTGCGCCCAGTTTATTGGTATTCAGATCGGCCGGCACAGATGCTGTCAGGTACAACTGGATGTTGTTGTTAGTCTGCACTGTGCTGGTTCCAGCGACACGCCATTCGCCCGAAGTGGCATTGATGGGTTTGCACTGCGATGTGGTTATCTGGATATCTTCAGGATTAACGACCGTTACCGTGACATGCGCAAGCGGTGAAACCTGCCGTTGTCATTGGCTACGGTGTAATCGAAGCCGAAAGTGCCAGCCGTGGCACCGGCTGTGAAAGTCACCTTGCCGGTTGCGCATCAACAGTTGTCGTGCCGCCGGTGACGTTGGATACCGATACCGATGCCGGATTCAGCGTACCGCCGTTGCCGGAGTCGTTGACCAGCACGTCGATCACTACCGACTGGTTGACGGCCACATTGACCGGTCCATCGGCGATTAGCAATCGGCACAGTCCCTGCTGCGGACGGCGCGACCGTGACGATCACTGTCGCCACATTGGACTGGCCGACGCTGTTGGATGCCGTATATTGGAAAGTCACATCGCCATTTACAGAACCCGGCGTGTAAGTGATGGATGTGCCATTAATGGCCGCTGAGCCAGAGCCGGCCGGGATCGCCGGACCAACCAATTGCAAGGACGTGATGGGAGCAGCCGCGTTCGCGACATCGTTAGCGATAACCGGAATATCAACTGCCGGACCTGCCGCTTCTGCCGCTGCGGCGTCATCCAGGGCAAGCGGCACACCAGCCGTTAGCGCAGCACCAGCGGTTCCTGCTGATGCCTGGTTGCGCGCCACGGTGAATGTCCCGCTGCCGCCGGCAGCCGATTTAACGGTAACGGTATCCGGCGGTGTGCCGATACCGGTCGCTGTCAGGGTCACTTCGGCTGGATCGATGGCGTTATTGGTTGACACGCCTGTTCCGCCGTAACCTTCGAGAGTCAGTGCAGGCTGGCTGATCGATTCCGAAAGCCCTTGTCGCTGCTGGTCGCGATTACGGTCAGCGTATCAGTGGAATAATCGTAATTCGCCGAAGCCGCTGTCACGACATCGACCACATGCTTCGTGAACGATGCTAGGCGGTGTGTCGGCACTGTTGATGACCGATACCGGGCCGGGCAAATTGCCACTGGGATCCACCATGCCCTGGGTGTAATACTGCCCGAGCGCAGCGGGGCCGAACGGGATCATCTTGACAGGGGGTATGTTCGCTGCCGCCGCCGTCAGACGAAGGATTAGGCTGAGAGGCCAATACCTTGGTGTCGCGGGCATACACATCAACCTGCGTGCCGGCGGTCATCACGTTTGTAGAACCCGTTGTAAATCTCCAGCGGACTGGGAATCGGGCTTGCCACAAAATTGTGCAGGCGGCCCATCAGGCTGAACTGGTCGGAGCGAATACACGTACCGCTGGCTCCCTCGGTTCCCAGTAAGATTGGAGTGCCGTCGGCGTGTTCGCCGCAGATCTCGAAATAGTTGGTGCCGAAGGGACTGCCGGTGACGAATTCCGTGGCGACCCCGTCCGACAGGAATTGAGCGCCATTAAGGGTGACCGGTTCGTTCAGGAGCCCCGCCGCTGCTGAGCGGACCGTTGCAGGAAAGGCCCGAGACGGCTGTGGAGCGCGCCGTCAAACACGCCGCGCGCCACGCCGACGTCTTCGCTGAACACGATGTCGCGATTGCCGGCAGAAACTGCGTCAACCGGGAATGTCTCGACGCCGTAAGGATGCGTCACGGTGTAAATGCCGGGTTCAGGAACGCCTGCAAATAAGCGGATGCGCGTGAATGTTATTTGATCGCCCACCACCACAGGACCTACAGAGAAAGCCGCTTCCAGCGCCAAAACCAGGGTGGCCTTCTTGCCTGCTCGGCATATCCATCACGGACGTGGCATTAAAGTAAAAGGCCTCGTCGGGGAAGTTAGTGGGGAAGCTGTAAGGCGGATCGGGCAAGCCGGGCCCGACCAGCAAACAGGCGTTCTGCTGCAACGCGCCCGGATCGCTGGCGTCAGGCAAGCAAAGATCGAGGACCATGCCGTTCAGATCCTGATACCAGATCGGGAAACCATGTCCCGCCGGAGAAGGTAAGTTAGTCGGACCGACCCGCGCCAGATCGGCGTGAGCGGATAAGCTTGCCGCAGCGAGCGCTATTGCAATAGCTATGTGTTTCGTTTTCATTTTACACCTCACAGTAAGATTTGCTCTCATTAGGGCGATTAATCTTTCGGTACCGTTCCCAACAGGAATTGGCCTGATCGATGTCCAACATGGAAGGGATTAGACAAACTCTTGTTGAGGACTACCTTAGCAGTCGCTTTGCAACTGCTAGTGGTTTCAAAATAGAGGAAAAGCAAATAAAACACACTCGGGTGAACACCTGAGTTGGGACTAAGCAGATACCTGATTTTAAGTGCGGGAAATGATTTTTAATTAAGGTGTCCGTACGCAGCCAGAAAATAATGCGTAATATCCCGCAAAAATGCGCGCAGCCGCCGCGTGACGAGATTGTAGAGAAGTCAGAATGAGCAAGAAAGGCGATTGTTACGACCACGCCGTGATGGAAAGCTGGAATCACAGCCTTACGGTCGAAGCCATACCTGCGGAAATTCATGATTCGCGCAGAGGTAATGCGTCATGTCTGAGTGTATTACAATCGTAAAAGGCTACTCTTAAAATCAGGCTATCTCAGCCCGGAAGCTTTTGAGGTCAAAATGGTCTCTTAGCAAAGTGAGCTGGAAATCCGGGCAAGATCGTTTCAATTGTTTAAGGCTTTACTACTTGCTTCCATATAGTTAATAAGAGCTTCCACATCGGCATCGCTGAGCCTTAAGTTAGGCATCAATATTTTTTTATATTGGTTGAAGAGATCAAGCGCAATGGGATCTTTCTCGGCCAGTAATTTATCAGGTGTCTTCAGCCAGCGAGCCAGCCATACCCTATCGCGCCGTTCCGTTACACTTAGCAGTCCCGGCCCTAAGCCGTCCTCATTGCCCAGGCTATGACAGGAGTCACAACGGGAGCGAAAGAGGTCTTCGCCCAGGCTTATCTTGGGTATTATGTTTTGCTTCCGCATAACTGTGCCAGTTCTGCTTTTGATCCGCCTTAAACATGACTCAAGGACCGGCCCAGTAGCCAAGCCAAAACCTTGGGTTCATCGAAAGGTGAACGTTTTATCCATTGCCCCGTGCTTTCATTGCCTATGATAAAACTGGTGTTATGTTCGCCGAGTTTGTCGGCTTCGACACCGTCCCTGAATAAACCCAATTTTTTTCGCAGAAGCGTGGTATCTGCTTTGGTTCCAGTCAGAAAGCTCCAGCCGGAATCCGGAACCAATCTTGAAGCTTTCTGCATATTCTTTGAGTACCTTGGGGGTATCGTGCTCCGGATCAATACTGATCGAGTAAAAGAAAATATCTTTTCCCATGCGATCAGCCAACAATTTGTACACCTGGCGTAAACTGGCCGTCTCCAGCGGACAGGTATCGCCACAGTGGGTATAGATAAAATTAATGACGACGACTTTATCCTTGATCAGGTCATCATAAAAACGAACGGTTTTGCCATCCTGATTGACCAATTCGACATTGGGAAAATAGTTTTCTCCCCAGGGAGAACCCTTGGGGGCAGCCCAGGCTGGACTACCTCCAAGGGTCAACATAGCGACTATGAATACATAAAGAACACTTTCTAAAATATCCAAGGGCGCTATGGGTTTTCATCATTGTTCTCCTGTTTCCTGACTATTTAGGTAAAACAAACGATTTCTTTGCAGCCAAATCACCGGTTTTATCGGTCGGTAAAGTAATGCTAGGATCGTATTCAACACCATCCCAGTCCGCCATCGGCGTAGGTATGGCTAAAGTTTGGCCGGGATTTTGGATATCCCACCGCAGCAGCATCGCCTTATCCTCATGTTGGGTATTGTGGCAATGTTCCACATAGGTGCCGGCAAATTCCCTAAAACGGATCGCCATATCGACGCTGGCCGTACTGTCTGCCAGCGACCCTATACGGTAGACATCCTTACGGGCATATTTTTCCCAGGGTGGCGGCGTTTTACCGCCACGGTAAAGAATTTGCCCTTCTTCAAAGTGAACGTGCACCGGATGACTCCAACCGCCACCACCGAGCTTGATATGCCAGATCTCGGCTTTACCCAGGCCGTCGGACGCATCGGAAGCTTGGAGCCGCAGAAACCCGGTGCTGGATCGCAGATGAAGCCGTCACCGCCATCGGTTTTGATAGTCCAAGGCTACTAGATCCGTGCCATTGGATCTGCCGAACTCGAAGGTTCTTTGCACGGCGGCTTGCAGTTCCTGGGTCGTCGGTTTATTCAATGGAATCATCTGTTTCTTGCCTTCCACGTAATCGGCAGGATTCATGCTTAAATCCGTGCAAGATCAGTACCGCTGAGTAATTCTTGCACCCGGAACTCAAGGAACTTGCCAACGCCGGGATCGCCATTATTGCCATCGGCTCTATATTTCCCACTCAGCACATCCGACAATGCAATCACTTTGTTCGGACCTTTGCCGTCGACATGCTCCAGCAAATTAACCAGGTACAACTTTTTGCCAGCCATGCCTTTAAAATCGACAATCATGTCGTAGCGTTCGGCAATGCCTTGCTCTGGCCAAGCGCCTTGGGCAGACGCGGAATTGGGGAACGGTACCGCATGTTGCATGATATTGCCGTCGTTGGCGATCATGTAGGAGGGTACTATCTTTCCGGCTTCATCCACGATAGCGATCTTGTAATAACGCGAGACACTGCCGTTCAAGATACGGAAACGGTAGCGGCGGGCGCGAACATCAACATAAGGCTTGTAAACCCAGTTGACGGTAATGCGGTCACCCAGGTAACCATCGGTGTTAAAGATATTGAATTTAAGCTGGCCGTTATTATCCCACGCCTTGTCGGCAACGCAGCAGATTGATATCATAATCGCGGTTGCCCCAATCGAGTCCCGAACCGCTAGGAAAACAAAGATTCACGTTGTAAGGGCTTGGGTGAGCAGGGTCAGGGTCGGCGTAATGACAACCGTAACCCGGCTTGGAAGGATCGCCATTGGCTTCCTTCATTTCCTTAGGTTCCCGGCCACGATCCAACGCGCTGTAATAGTTCATCATGGCGGCATTGCCTTTGTAGACATTCTGCGCGGTGAAATCCAGCATATGGTCATGAAACCAATGGGTACTCATGGTTTCGCGCCAGTCGCCGGGAACGTATGTGATACCGCCGTTACCATCAGGAGCGCCCGTCTTGATATCGGTCGCGCCGGTATTAATACTGTCATGTCCCGCCAGAATCATCGGCCAGTGGTAATCATAGAACTGGCCCGGATAAAAGTAGGCATGCATGTAACCGTCGCTTTCGGCCGGATTATGACCGTTATGCTCGTGGGTAGTGATGGTATGTCTTGCCAAAACCGTTGTTTGCCGCAACATCGATCGGCAACGCGTTGTAATGGCGGAACAAAATGGATTCCCCATAACGCGCCATCAGCAGTTTGGGCGGCAGGGTGCCGTCAAACGTCCACACCGAATTGGGATCCTGGGCGGGCAAATTAGGATGCATCTTTATTCCGTTCCCGCTGTTCGTGCCATCCGTGCGGGTAGTAAAGCCCGCCGGGACCAAATTCCCCACTTTGTACTGGTGCAGTCTGGTACTCGTCACGAAGACCGCCATTGACACGCGCTCCGGTCATGGCGTTTGAAAGTAGGTCTGTGCCGGAAAAAACTCATCCCAGCGTTGATGGGCAAACTGTTCACCACCGGGTCGGCCTTCGGCGACCGTGGACGCATTAGCCGATAAGCCTACGTTACAGGATTTCGCTTTAGCCTCCCAGGCATTTGGCAGGCTGTCGTTTGCAACCCGGGTCGGGAATGGTTGAATTTGCTGCTGAAGAAAATTATCCAACGCCTGACCGTCCGGTGTGCTTTGGCAATCGGCAGGTACCGGCAATCCTGACGCTGAAGAATTGCTACCCGAACTCGGCATAGTCTGAATTCCGAATTCTTCAAACATCAACATCTTGGCGGTAAAGGGTGTAGCGCACTGACCATTGATGCATAGCGGGCTGGCCGTCGAGTCTGTCGGAATGTTGAACCCCGCATAGGCTGGAACCACAGAAACCAAGCATCCAGACAATACTGTTATTGCAACAGCCAACCTTGAAGCTGGTTTGCTGACATTCATAGCGAACGTACTTCGGTTAATTGAATCAGATGGGTCATCGAGCCCAGGTTTTTGGGCTTTACCGGTCACGTCCCTATATTGTTTTTCAGCCTTATCCCTATAGCTGAAGTTAATAGTCTTGTTCATGATAAATCCCCCTCTTTGATGATTTGCACCGACGATAAGCAGGAACGTGATCTGATTTTTGGATCATTAATTTATGCGCCTTTCTCGACTGGCGTTGTGCCCGGTCGATGGCCGGCATAGATATCAAGGCTTAGCAAGCTGTTATTGTGAACCCCGATGGCAACCGCTTTGAATCTACTGCTTTTGCAATGTATTACAAAAGCAAATCAAACAAACTAGGGTGAATACCTGAAATAGAACTAAGAAAATACCTGATTTGAATAGTGGGTTATGGTTTTTAATTCAGGTGTACGTACGCAACCGGGCAATAATGCGTTATATCCCGAAAAATGCGCGTAGCATCAAGATAATGAGATTGAAGAAAAGGCAGGAGTCCGGACTTTAAACCGAAACGGTAAAGATCATAAAAAGCGTAATCTTTTCTCCATTAATACTAGGACTTATTATCAGTGGGCAATGGAAGTGCAAAATATTCTTCACCGCACTATTCAAGAGACAAATTGTTCCGCATTCTTTTATACAAACCTTACCGCTGCCGGGTATGTAATTCCCGGTTCTGGTTAGTAAGATCCTTAAGCTTAGTTCTGCTCACAGGCGTTGTGTTTGTACTCGTTATTATTTCGGCTGGCATTAAAGTGTGAGTGGTGTTTGACGCCCGTGTTGTATTCATACTGCAAGCTTGTGTGGATGTAAGGTATAATATGAGGTTATTTAATTTCACTTACGTAGTAATGATGGCTCAGTTTTTTGAAATACATCCGGAAAATCCGCAGCTGCGACTGATTCATCGTGCTGTGGAAATTATTCGCAAGGGTGGCGTTATTGCTTATCCGACCGATTCATCTTATGCGCTTGCTTGCCATATCGGCGATAAACAGGCACTGGATAAGATACGGCGTATCAGGCAGTTGGATGATAAACACAATTTCACCCTGGTTTGCAAAGACCTGACACAAGTATCAATGTTTACCAAAATCGGTAATGATGCTTATCGATTGATTAAAGCGTTAACGCCGGGACCTTTTACGTTTATTCTGGATGCTACGCGAGAAGTGCCGCGCAGGCTGCAACACCCCAAGAAAAAAACCATAGGCATACGTATTCCTGATCATCCGGTTACGCAATTGCTGCTTCAGGAACTAGGCGAAGCTTTGTTTAGTTCTACCCTGATATTGCCTGGGGAAAGTGAGGCGATGACCGATCCTTACGAGATCAGAAACAAGCTTGAACATGAGCTGGATTTAGTGATTGATGCGGGTATTATTGAATATGAAGAGACGACTATGATCGAATTTTCCAGTAGTGGTGCAGAGATCATCAGACAGGGCAAGGGTCTTGCCCCCATGCTGGATTGATAGAGGAGATACAATATGATGGATGAATTGACGTTAGTTCAGCGCATAGTGGTTTGGGTATTACCGGTGATTTTTGCGATTACCGTGCATGAAGTGGCGCACGGTTGGGTAGCAAAAAAATACGGTGATAATACCGCCTCTAGTCTGGGCCGGTTAACCTTAAACCCGATCAAGCATATTGATTTGTTTGGAACCATTATTCTTCCCGGATTATTGCTGATTACGGGCACAGGTTTTATTTTTGGTTGGGCAAAACCGGTTCCTGTTGATCCTCGAAATTTTAAAAATCCATTGCGTGATATGGCGATTGTTGCTTTGGCTGGACCTGTTTCAAATTTGTTGATGGCTGTCGGCTGGGCATTAATCAGCCCGTTTAGGCGTTACCATTGGTGCAGGAGCTGAGAGCTATCTCATTACCGTTGATTTATACAGGCGTTGCGGGTATTTCAATTAATCTGGTTTTGGCATTGATTAACTTGTTGCCGATTCCACCGCTGGATGGCAGCCGTATTTTGACCGGTATTTTACCGAGTTACTGGGCGTGGCAATATAATCGTCTGGAGCGGTTCGGGTTTATTATTTTATTGGTATTGTTATATACCAATTTGTTGGGTGCAATTTTGGCTTATCCGATGTTTGTCGCTCAGAAAGTGTTTTTTTCAATTGCCGGGTTGTAAGTTTTATCGCACTTTCATGCGCCACTTGGGAATCCTGTTTTGACGATGCAGCTTACATTGCATGGTTGCAGAGTTGCAATGCGATGAGCCGTAGCTACCGACACAAGCGATTACAGAATGAGTGATAACATAACTGCGGCTATTCTGGAGCAAGCGCCAGCCTTCGCAATAGTCAACGGAACGCCTTTTAATCAACTGCCGGACGATCTTTATATTCCGCCGGATGCATTGGAAGTGTTTCTGGACTTGTTTGAAGGGCCGCTGGATTTATTACTGTATTTGATCAGACGGCAGAATCTGGATATTGTGAATATTCCTATCGCCCAGATTACTCATCAATACATCGCTTATATTCAAATTATGGGTGAATTAAATCTGGAGCTGGCGGCAGAATATCTGGTTATGGCTGCGCTATTGGCAGAAATAAAGTCAAGAATGCTGTTGCCGAGACAGTCTGAAGAAGATGATGACGAAGAAGACCCCAGGGCAACGTTAATTCGCAGGTTACAGGAATATGAATGTATCAAGGCGCTGCTGAAGAGATCGATTTATTGTCCAGAGTTGAGCGTGATATATTTGCCATAGATGTCGATGTATCATCATTAAATGTTGAACAACAATTACCGGATATTCGATTAAGAGATATGTTGCTGGCATTTCAGGATGTCCTTAAACGAGCTTCGACCAACTTAGCCACCACCAAATTACCAAAGAAGCTTTATCTGTCCGTGAACGAATGGCAACCATTTTGGAATACCTTAAAGGAGAAGATAGTCTCCTTTTCTCGCAATTATTTATCCGAAAAGAAGGTCGACACGGAGTCGTTGTCTCGTTTCTGGCCATCCTCGAACTCGGCAAAGAAGGACTCATCGAAATCATCCAGTCAGAACCCTTTACCGAAATACGAGTCAGAAGCGCCGTTTCGCTCCGCCGAAGAAGGTAACTAAGCCACGGGTAAAGCCAATGTTGTTGATCAAACCGGCTGCTCTTGAGTCCTTTGACTCCGCTCAGGAGAGCCCTTCGAAGAGCCGTCGATGCGCCGTCAGCTTCGCCCCTACGCCAAGGATATCCTGAGCGTAGCCAAAGGCTCAGGTCCCGACGCAGGCAGTTAAAGTCGACAACATGACGTCCCTCTCCAGTAACTGAACAACTTGAAATCAACGTGAAAACCAAGCGTATAGTCGAAGCCATTCTATTTGCTGCCAAGCGTCCGATGACAGCCAAGCAGGTACAGCAGGTTTTTCCTGAACTGGAACAGCCGGAATTGCAGGAGATACAAACGGCAATAGAGGCGATTATTGAGGATTATAAATTTCGCCCGATTGAATTAAAGCAGGTGGCTAGCGGCTACCGTTTTCAGGTTAAGCAGGATTTGTCGCGCTGGGTATCACGGTTGTTTGAAGAAAAACCGCCAAAATATTCACGTGCGTTACTGGAAACATTGGCAATTATTGCTTACAGACAACCGGTAACACGCGGCGATATTGAGGATATACGTGGCGTCAGTGTCAGTTCAAGTATTATTCAGACTTTACTTGAGCGTGAGTGGGTTAGGGTAGTGGCACACAAGGAAGTGCCCGGTAGACCCGGCTTATATGGCACGACCAAACAATTTCTGGATTATTTCAATATTACATCATTAAATGAACTACCGACTTTGCAGGAGATACAGCATCTCGATGGGTCGATAGATAATACGCAACAACCTATGCAGGTAACGAGTGAAAAGCAAGAAACCAACCAACGATTCATCGAAGCAGCCGAGCAGTTCGCCGAAGAGAACAAACAAGTCACCGAAACAACAGACGTAAAATCAGGAAAAGAGAATACGCCGAAAGACACCGGTTACAAACAGGCGAATAGTTCACTGAAACAAGCAAGCGAACTCAAGCCATCGAAAAAAACGCTGACAAGCAGTCAGGCGGACGCAGGTGAACGCATTCAAAAAGTGCTGGCGCGCGGCGGCGTCGGTTCCAGAAGAGAAATTGAACGCTGGATAGATGAAGGCCGGCTAAAACTTAACGGCAATACTGTTAAGCTGGGTGATCGATTAAAAGCAGGCGATTATTTACAACTCAATGACCGGGTGGTTCACTGGGAAAAATTTGCTGTACAACCTACCCGAGTGCTGCTTTATCACAAGCCCACCGGCGAAGTGGTGACGCGCCGTGACCCGGAAGGTCGTCCAGTGGTGTTTACACAATTGCCAACACTTACTACGAGCCCGCTGGATTTCAGTTGGCCGGCTGGATATTAATACGTCGGGGTTATTATTGGTCACCAATAATGGCGAACTGGCCAATCGATTAATGCACCCGTCAACCCAGGTCGAACGTGAATACGCTGTGCGAATTTTAGGTGACGTGTCGGAGGCAACGCTGGAAAAACTCAAACAAGGCGTAGAGCTTGAGGATGGTAAAGCCAAATTCGATGCTATTCAATTTTTCGGTGGTGAAGGCGCCAATAAATGGTATCACGTTATCGTTAGCGAAGGACGCAACAGGCTGGTCAGGCGATTATGGGAATCCCAGGAAGTTGTCGTTAGCCGCTTAATGCGTGTCCGCTACGGGCCTGTGGTATTGCCAGAGCGCCTAAAAGCGCGTACTTTTTATGAATTGACTGATAAAGAGTTGGATTTGTTATTCGAATTTGCCGGAATGGAGCACGAAAAGCGGACAAGTACAGCCAAACCGGAATTTAAAGGTAACAGGCCTAGAAGAAGCTAGCAGGAGTATGGTCTCAGTGTGAGACTGTTCCCGGCAGGTTAGGGAGTGAGCGTTTTTTGTTTATCTGGCGAGGATAGTCTGGTTTCGTCATTGCTTTTGGCTGTATGCATGGCATCATCGGCATGGTTGAGAAAGCTTCAGGAGTATCACTGTCGTGCAAGCTTTCTTGGATTCATTTGGCGGCTGAGGTCAGCGCAATATTGTTGCAATCGTGACCAAGTATATCCATTAAAGAAGCTCTCCTTTTTGGCTTGAGTCAATGGGGTTGGGTAGGCTATTTTCAAAGCCTGAGGAAATGGCGTTTTTTAATGAATAAATTAAGAAACAAAGCAGCGCTTTGATTCAGCCGCTGATCAACTTGATGAGGGAACAAATCGATGAAATTACGGTACAGGTGCTGAAAGAAGCCCGCAAAAAGGCCGAAATCCAAACGTACCCGTGGGTGCAGCGTGGAGGGTCACCGAAACAACAGGTTATTTTGTTTATGTATGCTGTTACGCGTGCCAAAACGATTGCCGAAGACTTGTTGGAAAATTATTACTGTTATCTAAAAGTGCTAGTTATGCCGACTACTATGCTGTCTGTATGAGCAAAAAGCTGCAGCATGTCGGCTGCTTTGCGCGTGCCTGTCGTAAATTCGCTGAAACCCTAAAGGCACATGTAGACCCGCCCAAGGCCGGGAAAGCCAGCAAAGGCCTGGTTACATTCAAAAACCGTATCGAGCGTTAGATTAAAGAGCAATTGCCTGAACAGCGCTATCAAATACGTCAGCAACTGAGAGTGCCTACTGGAGGCGAATAAAAACTGGGTGGACAACGTATTGCAGCAAGTTCCACGGCCTATTTTGACACCTCAATGGCACAAGCTTATTTGCTACTGTGATTATGATCGACTGGCTATCGATAACACGCCTGCGAAAACGCCATCCGTTCCTTCGTTATCGGCCGGCGTAACTGATTGTTCTCAGATACGGTTAAAGTTGTCAAAGCTGTACAAGTCTGATCGAAACCGCGAAAGCCAAGGAATTGGAACCTTACCGCTACTTGCGTCATGTTTTTAATGAGCTGCCAAAAGCGAAATCTTTGAAAACTATAGCCATGGCATATCGTAAGAAAATGATTAACAAGGGCTGAAAACTAAAAATAGACGGTGTTTAAATTGCGTTTACCAATGTGCAATATAAAAGTTTTGTAATTGCCTATGCCTTCAGGTCGCGGAGGATGACAAAAATCTCTGTTATAATTTAATTGATCGAAAAAACCTTTTTTAAACTACCAATCAAGCTTGTTAACTTAAAGATAATTCAGCGCTTTATATGCCGCAAAAACGAACGCTATTGATCACCTTAAAAAACCTGGTTAATCCTGTGCTGGTATCACTGATGCTGGTGGGCTATACGTGGTTTTATTTAGGGAGGTTTGAAGAAGGCTATTTTACGTTGTTGGCGTTGTCATTTTTACTGGTCCATCGATTGATGGATGGTGTGGATTTTGAATCGGACAACAAAATCTTTTGGAAGAAAACCGTCGGTGGCTTAGTGTTGCAATGGTTTTGGGTGATCAGCCTACTGTTGTTGATTGGCTTTGCTTTTAAAGTGACTGAATATTTTTCACGACAGTTGTTGTTTTCCTGGATTTTGACTACGCCAGTAGTGTTGATCACGGCGCACTGGTTGTTACGCTTTTCTTTGCATCGATGGTCAATTGCCGAGGGCGATAGGTCCAAAGCAGTCATAGTCGGACTTAGCGATTTAAGTCGCAAACTGGCCTATGAATTTAAGCAAAACCCGTTTTTGGGGGTGGCCTGCATGGGTTTTTTTGATGATCGTTGGTCGGAACGCTTGTCAGAAAAAAGCCAAAAACAGCCAGAAACACTGCTGGGCAGTATTGCATCGGTTGCCGGATTCGTTAAAACCCATAACGTTCAGCACATTTACATCGCTTTACCGATGGCCTGCGCAGCCGCGGATTTTGGCATTACTGGATGACTTACGCGATACCACCGCGTCGATTTACTTTGTACCGGATATATTTTTGTTTGATTTAATTCAGGCCAACATTAGCACCATAAAGGGCATTCCCATAGTGGCGGTGTGCGAAAGTCCGTTTGTTGGTATCAACGGCACGATTAAACGGATCAGCGATGTGGTGTTATCGTTTTTGATTTTGCTATTGATCGCTCCGTTGATGCTGTTGATTGCCATTGGCGTAAAGCTCAGTTCACGCGGCCCGGTGCTATTCAAACAGGGTCGTTACGGTTTAGACGGCAAGGAAATTGTGGTTTATAAATTTCGCAGCATGACTGTGATGGAAGATGGTGAACAGGTTAACCAGGCAACCCGAAATGATCCAAGAATTACCCGGTTTGGTAGTTTCTTACGAAAAACATCTCTGGATGAGTTGCCGCAGTTTATCAATGTACTGCAGGGGCGCATGAGCATTGTTGGCCCGAGACCGCATGCTGTCAGTCATAACGAAATATACCGCAGCCTAATCAAAGGGTATATGATCCGGCATAAGGTGAAGCCTGGCATTACTGGTTGGGCGCAGGTTAATGGTTTTCGTGGTGAAACCGAAACTATTGAAAAAATGCAGGCCCGGATTGATTACGATCTTGATTACCTGCGCAACTGGTCATTATTTCTCGACTTATCAATCATATTTAAAACCATCTGTGTGGTAATTAAGGGTAAGAATGCGTATTAACAAAAAAATCAGTGGTTTGATTAACGTTATTGGTTGCTAATGGCTTTGCTTCTGCTGTTGCCCATTCAGTAAGGCATCGCAGCCTATAACATTGGCCCGGATGATGCCTTGCTCATCTCTGTATATGATTATAAGGATTAAAAAACTGAAGCCCGCGTGTCAGACGATGGCCGATTACCTTTCCGCTAATCGGTGAAGTAGAGGCAAGCGGCTCATCCGAATCGTGGTAGGAGGTATTGAGCAACCCTTTGATTGAATCACTCAAGTCGGAATTGGCACGAGCAGAAGCTAGTTTTGCCGAATTGTCCAAGCGGGTTGATATAAATCATCCGAAATACAAGTTAAGCGAAAGCCGAAGTGAACAGCCTGTAACAGAAAGTTCAGTCCGAAATAAAATGGTGTTAAGCAATATCGCCAGTGGGGTTGCTTCTTCCAATCAACGTGACAAGATAGTGGCCAATTCTTGGTTGAACAGAAAACCAAAGTGCTGGAGCTAAAAAACAGCATGATGAGATGCTCGTGTTTAATCGTGAGGCGGAAAACGCACAGAGGGCATATGATGCCGCCATGCAGCGTGCGGTACAAACGCATATGGAAAGCGAAATGAGCCAAACTAATACAACTAATAGTAAGGACAATGTTAAGCTGTTGCTCGACCTACCCGGTTGACCGCTTCTGGCACGATTGAGACCTTCCCGAAAGACCGAGCGAACCGTTGAGGATGTGCGTTTGGCACAGTGTGGGGTGAATTTTACAGGTCAGCTATGTGAGGATAAGGTACTGTCTGAAACCAAAAGGTATGCCTCTAACCGAAGCGTAAGTTGACATGGGAGTAACATTACCTAGGTAAAACCGAAAGAAAACAGGTAGAGATCATCAGTTGTCTTTGCGTGTTTATCAAATTGTGTGATAATCATCACAGACACACATGTTCGCGTAAAATATACATGTACAATAACTAAAAGTTAGGTGTCTGGTTAAGTTATTGAAATATAAACGAAACGATGTGATGGTGCCGAGGAGAGGACTTGAACCTCCACGGGGTTGCCCCCACCAGCACCTGAAGCTGGCGTGTCTACCAATTTCACCACCTCGGCAGAGGTTAGCTGTAAAAGCTAAAGTGAGCGCGCACTATACCCATCCTCTTTGGTTTTGTCAATTAAGCGCGAAGTTTTTACCTAAACTTAAATGATTTCGAGTTAGACGTGATGGTGTTATCTCGAGCTAATGGAGAAATGGTTTTTTGCATAAGACCCAAAAACTTTTCTCTTTCAATTCTAATCGATATACTAAGCCTATATATTAAGATATGTTTATTGTATCCATCACTCTTTTATTTCATTATTTAAATGACATTGAAGTCTAAAAAAGACGTTGATTTTAATTCAACAAAAGATCCATATGCTCAGCGCGAAGCTGAGAAATATGAGAATCCCATTCCCAGCCGCGAATTAATTCTCCAATTGATCGAACATGCTGGCAAACCTTTGCGCCGTGAAGACATCGCAGAAGCGTTTTCTCTTGAAGATGAAGACCAGCTGGAGGCATTACGCCGTCGTTTACGGGCAATGGAAAGGGATGGGCAATTATTATTTAATCGCGGCAAAAAATATTGTCTGGTTAATAACGAGGATTTAATTGTTGGGCGTATTATCGGCCATGCGGACGGCTTTGGTTTTGTTAGGCCGGATGATGGTTCGGATGACCTGTTCTTATCGCCACGGGAAATGAATCCGTTGCTGCACAATGACAGGGCGATGGTGCGTGTTGCAGGGATTGATAAAAAAGGCCGCAGGGAAGGCGCGGTTGTCGAAATTCTGGAAAGAAATACCCACCAGATTGTAGGGCGTCTTTATAAGGAAGACGGTTTTACCTACGTTGTGCCGGATAATAAAAATATAGCGCAAACCATTCTGGTTCAAAAAGGCGGTGTTGGCAAAGCCAAGCAAGGGCAGATTGTTGTTGCCGAAATTGTCGAGCAACCGACTAAATTACGGCAGCCCATTGGCAGAATCATCGAAGTAATGGGTGACCATTTGGCGCCGGGAATGGAAATCGAAATGGCGATTCGTTCTCATGAATTGCCTAATCAATGGCCTGAGGAGTTGCTGGAAGAAATTAAATCGCTTAAAAAGGAGGTGCCTGAGTCAGCAAAGGAAAATCGGGTTGATTTGCGGAAAATTCCATTAGTCACCATTGATGGTGAAGATGCGCGCGATTTTGACGATGCCGTTTATTGCCAGAAAACGCCTAAAGGCTGGAAATTGCTGGTAGCGATTGCCGATGTTTCGCATTATGTGCAGATTAATACGGAATTAGATAAAGAAGCTCAAAAACGCAGTACCTCGGTGTATTTTCCGGAACAAGTCATCCCCATGTTGCCGGAAATTTTGTCCAATGGCTTATGTTCGCTTAATCCCAATGTTGACCGTTTATGCATGGTCTGTGAGCTGCTATAAACGAGCAAGGCCAAGTTACGCGGTCACGCTTTTTTGATGCGGTGATGAGCTCTCATGCCCGCTTGACCTACACCGAAGTTGCAAAAATGCTGGTCGATGGCGATCAGGCGCTGGCCGAAAAATATAAAGCCTTGATGCCGCATTTACGGGAGCTATACGCGCTTTATAAGGTCATGCGGGTGAGCCGTGAACAACGCGGTGCAATGGATTTTGACACTCAGGAAACGCGGATTATTTTCGGTAAAGAGCGTAAAATTGAAAAGATAGTGCCCGTGGTGCGTAACGATGCGCACAAACTGATTGAAGAGTTTATGATTACCGCGAACAGGGCGGCGGCGCGTTTTTTAAATGCTAAAAAAATGCCCAAGCTGTTGCGGATACACGAAGGGCCGAGTGCGGATAAGCTGCTTAATCTGAAAACCTTTCTGGGTGAACTGGGCTTAAAATTTGGCGGAGGTGTTAAACCGACGCCGCTGGATTATATGCACCTGGTCGAGTCCGTTAAAGACAGGCCTGATGCGCATTTAATCCAGACTGTATTGTTACGCTCGATGTCACAAGCCGTCTACAGTCCCGAGTTAAAAGGCCATTTTGGTTTGGCGTTGGATGCTTACGCGCATTTTACTTCGCCTATCCGCCGTTATCCTGATTTGCTGGTGCATCGCGCTATCCGGCATTGTTTGCAGGGCAAAACGGTCGAAAGCTTTTTCTATGGGGTTCCCGATATGGTTCTTTTGGGCGAGCAATGCTCGGCCAATGAGCGACGTGCTGATGATGCCACCCGCGATGTAGTGAGCTGGCTCAAATGTGAATATATGATGGATAAGATCGGAGAGGAATTCCCCGGCATTATTTCAGCGGTCACCTCGTTTGGTTTCTTTGTTGAACTTGCCGAAATCTATGTAGAAGGTTTGGTTCATATCAGTAATCTGGCGCAGGATTATTTTCATTTTGATCCGACCAGTCACCAGTTAAAAGGTGAGCGCACCGGTATGAATTTTCGTTTGGGCGATAGCGTCAAGGTCAGGGTCGCTCGTGTTGATCTGGATGAAAAGAAGATTGATTTTGAGCTGGTGCAAAAACAAGCCGCAACGAACCAAACCTAAAAAAAGACGCCGTAAAAAATGAAATTAAGCAAAATATATGGCATACATTCGGTACAGTCGGCTTTGGATTATTCTCCTAAAAAAATCGATAAGGCTTGGGTTGACAGCCAAAGACAAGACAAGCGTTTGACGCAGACTGGTCGATGATTTATTGGACTTGGGCATAGAACCGGAAAAAGTCGACAGGAAAAAACTGGATCGTTTTGCGGATGGCAATAATCATCAAGGCATTGTTATTGAAGTTGAAATGCCCGGTGAATTATCGGAAAGTGATCTAAAGGACGCTTTATTAACGCTGTCAGGAACGCCTTTATTTCTGGTGCTGGATAATGTTCAGGATCCGCATAATTTCGGAGCTTGTCTTAGAACCGCTGATGCTACCGGCGTGCATGGCGTGATTATCACCAAAGATAATGCCACGGGGATTACTCCGACAGTCTGTAAAGTGGCCAGCGGCGCTGCAGAAACGGTGCCGGTTTATCAGGTGACTAACTTGTCCAGAACCTTGCGCTGGCTCAAAGAGCAGGGCATCTGGGTAATGGGCGCGGCAGGTGAAGCCACGCAGACCGCCTATCAAACAGATTTCACGGTACCTCTGGCTTTGGTCGTCGGAGCGGAAGGTAAAGGTTTAAGACGGTTGACCAAGGAGCAATGCGATGTGCTGGTTAAGTTGCCCATGATGGGGCAGGTAGAAAGCCTTAATTTGTCGGTTGCAACCGGCGTGCTGCTTTATGAAACAGTACGGCAGCGGTTGCTCGCTGTTTGATTGTTACTTTAAAGCAATGCGAACAAAATCAACACACTTTCTTGAAGGCACGGGTTTAAGCTGTATTCGCGATGACCGGGTGTTATTTGAAAACCTGGCTTTTGAATTGGTTTCAGGCCAGGTTTTATTGCTGGAAG
>CAVZRB010000022.1:0-110907 GCA_963777585.1 uncultured Gammaproteobacteria bacterium
CCTCAAGCTCCAAACGGCCACTTGTTTAAGTCAAAAACATTAATTTGTAAATCCACGCAATTTTTATTAGTTTATCCCCTGCTTTACTGTCACTATCGGGTTAATGCTGTTTACGCATTGATAAAAGTTTTCCAAATCAATCTTAATGGTTATGAGGACACGATTATGAACATACTTATTACCGGCGGTACCGGTTTTATTGGCAGTGCCTTGGTTAAAAGCCTGATCGAACAAGGCCATGCGGTTACGGTGTTAAGCCGCAGCCCCGATAAGGTAGCCAAAATATGCGGCTCGGGCGTTAATGCGCTGGGCAGTCTCACGCAACTTAAAGCGGAAGACAGCTATCAGGTCATCATCAATCTTGCCGGTGCGCCGATTGTTGACGCCCGCTGGAGCGAGGACCGTAAACAGCTGATCCGGGATAGCCGTATCGGCCTGACTGAACACTTGATAACCTGCATCGCTCGCATGACCGTTAAACCCGAGTTGTTAATCAGCGGTTCCGCTATCGGCTATTACGGCGATCAGGGCGACACGGTGTTAACCGAACAATCAACGCCCTATGAAGATTTCTCGCAGCAGCTTTGCGCCGATTGGGAAGCCGCCGCAAAACAGGCCGAGCAATTCGGCGTCAGGGTCTGCCTGATCAGGACCGGCTTGGTCATTGCCAGCGGCGGCGGTTTTCTGCAACGGATGTTGCCGCCGTTTCGTTTGGGATTGGGCGGGCGCTTGGGCGACGGGCGGCAATGGATGTCCTGGATTCACCGTCAGGACTGGATCAATATTGCGCAGACCATGATTGCCGATTCAACGATGCAGGGCGCTTATAACGCGACCGCTCCGAACCCTGTCACCAATGCCGAATTCACCCGGATACTGGCGCAATGCCTGAAACGCCCCGCCCTGCTGCCGGTTCCGGCCTGTCTGTTAAAAATGCTGCTCGGCGAAATGTCGCAGCTGGTATTGGGCAGTCAGCGCGTGATGCCGGAACGGCTGTTGGCGCAGGGTTTCAAGTTTCAGTACGACGAATCTTGCTGCTGCGTTAAATGAGGCGTTGTCGCATGAACTTAGGCCAAAGAGCTTGGACATTAGATCCGGAGCGCTGCTTGATCTTGATTGCTTCCTTAAACCGGGTCTTGGTTAATTGGCTCTCACGGGCATGATCGATAATCGGTGCGGGATAACTGCAAGCACTGTGTTTTTTATCCCATTGATGAATGGTTTTGGGCGGAAAGGCTTGCAGTTCGGGCAGCCAGCGATAAATGTACCGGCAGTCCTGATCAAATTTAAGTTGCTGTAGCCAGGGATTGAAAATCCTGAAATACGGTTGCGCATCACAGCCGGTTGAGGCAGCCCACTGCCAGTTGCCGTTATTGACGCAGGGATCGTAATCGACCAGATGCTGGGCAAAGTAGCGCTCGCCCCAGCGCCAGTCGATATGCAGGTCTTTGACCAGAAATGAGGCGGTGATCATCCGCACCCGGTTATGCATAAAGCCGGTGGCGTTCAGTTCGCGCATGCCGGCATCGACTATCGGAAAGCCGGTTTTGCCATCGCACCAGGCTTGAAAATAATCGGGATTGTTATCCCAGTGCAGGTTGGCAAATTTTTCCAGAAAAGCCCGTCCGAAAACCTGAGGGAAGTGATAGGCGATATGGGTGAAAAAATCGCGCCAGTACAGTTGCCGAAGCAGCGGATGTTCGCTGCCGAGTTGTTCAGTAATGGCATAATAAACTTCCCGTACCGAGCAGGTGCCGAACTTTAAATGCGCGGAAAGTTTGCTGGTCGCATCCAGCGCCGGAAAGTCGCGGGTATTTTGGTAATCGGCGTAGTCGCCGAGCCGGTCCAGTATCGCCAGCGCCTGATTGCGGCCGCCTTTGATTGCAGGTTCTGCCTTCGGTAGACCAAGCTGATCAATAGTAAAGCCGGAATCTGCCGACAAGAAATTCTACTTATCCAAAGCCTGCGGCAAGGCAACCGGGAACTGTCTGGCATGGTTATAAAACGCCGTGAACACTTTATAGGGTGTTTTATCAATTTTTACGGCCTGCTCCGGCTCGTTAAGCAGGATATCGGGAAACGTAGTGCAGCGCAATACCCAGTTGTTTGCACACGGCGGCCAGCTCGTCATCACGCTGACGACTGAAAGGCGTGTAATCGCGGTTGATGAACACGGCTTGTATCTGTTGCTGTTCAACCAGCTGCTTTATGACCTGCTCCGGCAGCGCATGATAAAGCGCCAGCTTGCCGCCTGCTGACTGCAATTGCTGCTGAAGGTCATCAATAGACTGCAACATAAACTGCAAGCCCGGCTTGCTCTGGTAAGGATGCGGCTCAATCTGCCGGGGATCGAAAATAAAGCAGGGGATCACCTGCCCTGAAAGCCGCAGGGCTTCAAGCAGCGCGGTATTGTCATGAAGACGCAGGTCGCGCCGGAATATGAACAGCGAGGTTGAATATTGAGTCACCGTAAAGTTTAACCTACATCATTCAATCACATGCGCCTGTTGCAGTTGCGAGCGGAGCATTTCCACCCGCTTGCGGTTAACCCCGAAGTCGCCGTATCCGGTACGCGATGCGGAACGGATATGGATTAACCTGGCATCGGCATCCAGTATCGCGTCAACATCATCGACAAAGCGAAACACCAGACTGGTTGCCTCGGCATGAAGCGTGTCGCCGGTTTCGCTGGTGATCACGGTGCGGCTTTGGCTGATCAGCGCTTTTTTCAGCGCCGCCCAGGCCTCTTCAACATTGCCGGTAATTTTAAACGGCGCAATAAAATGACCGGCATCTGTCGCCTGGCTGGACACGCAGTTTGGGCTGCTTGGACATGACGCCAATTTCTTTTCTTCTGCTTGAGTTGCTGTGCTTATTGTCATAACGAGAATATAAAGTATGGTTGAAAATTTCATCAGTGCATCCCCTAAAAAAGTTATGCTGAACTAAAAGCATCTCACCAATCAGACGCAAATGCCAGCAGAGCCAACATAAAAACTATCCACACCGCAAAGTTTTAGTGATAAAGTCAAAAAGAACTTTGCACCTACATCAAATCCCTATGAAAAAAATTCCTATCGGTATCAGCAGCTGTTTATTGGGCGAGAATGTCCGTTTTGACGGTGGCAACAGGCTGGATGCCTATATCACCGGCACGCTGAGTGAATATTTTGATTTTCGGCCGTTTTGCCCGGAAATGGGCATTGGCCTTGGCGCCCCCCGCCCTACCCTGCATCTGGTAAAAATCGATAATGCGATCCATTGCGTAGGCATTAAAAACCCGGATTGGGATGTCACCGAACCCTTACGCGACTATGCCGAACAGCAAAAACACCTGCATGCCGACTTGTGCGGCTATATTCTGAAAAAAAACTCGCCCAGTTGCGGCATGGAGCGGGTCAAAGTTTATACCGATAACCGGTCGCGTGCTGACGGCATCGGCATTTATGCTGAGGAAATGATGCGTCTGAACCCGCTGTTGCCGGTAGAGGAAGAAGGCAGGCTTGGCGATCCCGGTCTGCGCGAAAATTTCATCCAGCGCGTTTATGTGCTGCACCGCTGGAAAGCGATGCAGGCCGAGGGGCTGACGGCAAGCAGCCTAACCCGTTTCCATGCCCGCCATAAGCTCATCATCATGAGCCATGAAGACTATCGAGACCTAGGGCAGTTATTGGCTGGACTCACCAAAGCCAACCTTGGGCAAATCTCAGAGCAATACATTCTGCAGCTGATGAATACGCTTAAAAAACCGGCTACCCGCAAAAATCATGTCAATGTCTTACAGCATATCCAGGGCTATCTAAAAAAGGACTTGAGTGCCGACGATAAAGCCGAACTTTGCGAAGTGATTGAACAATATCGCAAAGGCTACGTCCCGCTGATAGTGCCGTTAACCCTGCTCAAGCATCATTTCCGCAAAAGCCCCGATCCGTATATAGAAGAGTCCTATTACATGTCGCCTTATCCGCAAGAACTGCAACTCATCAATCAATTGTAACCATGGCAAAAATACTAATTGTCGGCTGCGGCGCCATAGGTTTGGAACTCGCCGGGGTCTTATCGGCCAAGGGTCATGATGTAACGGGACTGAAACGTAACCCGCCAGCATCAGCGGCCAGCCACATTCAATACTTCACTGCCGACATAAGCTCGCCCGCCGACCTGGCAGATTTGGACACCGATTTTGAGCAGGCGTTTTTCATTGTTTCACCTGACGGGCGCAATGAACAAAGCTATCGCGCGGTTTATGAAACCGGCTTGAATAATCTGCTCGCCAAGCTGCCGGACGCGCACTGGCTAATGGTCTCGTCCACCAGCGTTTACGGACAGTCGCAAGGCGAATGGGTGGATGAAGATTCAGTCGCGCAACCGGAAAATATCACCAGCCGGTTGATCAGGCTGGCGGAACAAAAATTGATGGCTTTAAATCCGGCTAATATCGTCGTGCGTTTTTCCGGCATTTACGGGCCTGGACGCGAGTATCTCTTAAGAATGGCGAGGCAAGCGCCAGCGATACAACAAACTCCGCCTTATTTTACTAACAGGATACATCAGCGGGATTGCGTTGGCGTGCTGTCGTTTTTACTGGATCAGCGGTTAGCGGGCGTTCCACTGAAACAATGCTATTTGGCCAGCGATGATGATCCTGCACCGATGTGGGAAGTGATGACCTGGCTGGCAGAACGGCTGCATCGTCAGCAACCGACTGCTAAGGCGGCCGACGATAATGCAGGCATGAATAAACGGTGCAGCAATGCCCGCTTAAAAGCATTGGGTTACCAGTTCCAATATCCGAGCTATAAAGACGGCTATCTGGAGTTAATCGGCAATGAATGATCTGTTAGCCGTCTTGTAGCAAAATCGCGCTATTCCTTTTTTTGAATTAGCCAATAGGTGATGCCCAGAGCCACCAAAACCAAGGCAGAAGCACTGACATATTCGGCAGGCAAATGCTTGTAATCAAAGACAATGACTTTCCGTGAAATCGCCATCAATGCAGTGGCTACAACCAGTTTTACAGGAATGACATCACTCCTGATATACAAGGTGATGTTCAGAAAAATTTCAATGGCAATTAACACCGCCAAAAAAGCCCCGAATGTTTCCAGCATGTCATTAATGGTCATCAGCATAAATGGCGGCTGAGTGATTTTTTCGAAAATCACATAAACAACATCAATAATGCCAAACAGTATGACTATAACCATTAGCAAGGCTAAAAATTTGACACCTAAGTCGTATGGTACGGTGCAGAAATTGTATGAACGGATCTTCATGCTGCATGGGCAGTTCTTCGTGACTTTCCACAGTGACCTGCTTTACCAGCTTACCGCGCAGATGGGTCAATAACGGGCCAATAATGTTTTTATTGGAGGCAAAACCGGCTGGCGTAAAATCTTTTTCAAAAAAGTTATTCAAGCCTTCCATTTCGCTCAGTTCTTTGCCTTCCAGCTTTTCAAAGCCCATGCTCCAGTAGGGAAATTCCCGTTCCGTTATCGGCAGTTTTTCAATCAAGGTAACATCTTTGTGGCGTTTATCTTTTTTTATGCTTTCAAATGTATATCAACAACTGCCTCGTCACCCTCCAATACCTGAAAAAAAGTGCCGTGCGAATAAAGCAGTATCCCGGTTATATTTTTAGCGCCGTTATTTATCCTGCATGATTTTAATAGCTCCAACAGCTCTTCAGTTTTGAAGTCTTTAGTTGCCGTACTTGCATAAGTCAGTCTAATCATTGCAGTCTATCCTCATATTTGATTATTGATGCATTCTTACATCCTTCATAACTCGCAATTTAGCACCTAAATCAATAATTAAGCTTATTTTGAGATCAATTGTAGCGACCAAATATTCAAACTTATACTGTGAACATGATTTTTAACTAACAGTGCCTTCTCAAATATTTCATTCTAATCATTAATGCTAAAATGATAATTGATTTGGCATTTTGATTAAATTTAACCCCCTAAAATTAAAACAACAATACAAAACAATGAATAGACTAAGAGACAAAATCCGTGACATTCCAGATTTCCCCAAGCCAGGCATTATCTTCAAGGATATTACGCCACTGGTAAAAGATCCCGCCGCTTTAAGACTTTCCGTTCATCAATTACTACAGCCTTTTTTAGGCCGAAATATTACAGTGGTTGCCGGCATGGAAGCACGCGGCTTTATTTTTGGTTCATTGGTCGCGTGGGAATTAGGCCTTCCATTTGTACCGCTTAGAAAGCCGGGCAAACTACCATATGATGTTCAAAGCGTATCTTACGATCTTGAATACGGCTCAGCCACACTTGAAGCGCATATTGATTCTTTTGATGCGAACGATCACGTTTTATTAATTGATGATCTGCTGGCTACAGGCGGAACAGCAAAAGCAAGCTGTGAATTAGTTGAAAAGCTGGGGGCAAAAGTAGAAGCCTGCGCCTTTGTAGTGGAGCTGGATTTTCTGGAAGGAAGGGAAAAGCTAAGTAGGATTACGAAGTCCATTCTTTATTGCATTATTAGAACTACATCCTTGTAGTTCTTTTTCTGAAATACTATTTATTGACTTTCAACGGGGCGGCTATTTTACTAGCAGTATCATCAGAGGATCGAGCGATACTGCTATGATTTGCTTTTTTAATATCCGCTTTATTATTTGCATCGGCGGCATTAGTCGCCTCTTTCTTGGTAGCAGGAGCCTTAGCAGCAGGAGCGTTAACGTTTTCATCTAACTCGGCTTCGAAATCATCCATATCTGTTGACGCTTCGGCTTTCCCATCAGTAGCCAGATTATTACGCCACTGTAAAAAAGATTCGCGAGTAAAGACATAAGGATCTAGCGCTGCCTCATCAATAAATTTCAATGCGCCTTCCGCGTTTGCACGTGAATTTATCGCAGACAGCGCATGTACAGGCACAAAACCTACATAAGTAGCCGGATTTGCTGCTGTATCAAATACTGCCCCTGGAATACCACGTGACGTTGATGGTCCCAGAAAAGGAAGCACCAGATAAGATCCTCGAGGAACGCCCCATACCGCCAGAGTCTGATCAAAATCTTCCTCATTTTGTTCAAGGCCTACATGTTTTGCAACATCAACCAAACCTGCTAGTCCGACTGTTGAATTAATTGCAAAGCGTCCGGTATCCTGAGCGCTTTGCTGAAATTTGGCCTGTAAAACGTCATTAATAACCACATTGATGTTTTTCAGGTTATTAAAGAAGTTATATACGCCGGTTTGCATAAACTGGGGGGTTATCCGTTTATAGGCATTTGAAATAGGTTCGGCAACATAGTTGTCAACGTTATCGTTAAAACCGAACATTTTTCTGTTAAAGTTTTCGTAGGGATCAACTTCATTCGCTGCAGTTTGCGGTTCAACCCGGTAGCTTGCGGTTCTACAACGCCAGTTGTTGCACAGCCGCTCAAAGTTATAGCCGCTCCAATCAGCATACCTGAGAAAGATCTGCTGGATTTTGCTATCCCAACTGCCGTTACATGGTTTGTTCATTGCCTAAAACCTATTTGTTTTGAATAATTATCAATTTTTTCGTTTATCTTTGACTATTAAGGCATCAAAACCTTCACGCTGCAAAATGCTGGTGTATTCTGACCTTTTCAAGGCCAAATCACTCACGCCATTAGCAATAATATTAATAATCCGCCAGCTGTTGCCTTTTTCCTTAAGCATGTAATCAAATTTAACAGGTTTGTCATCAGGAACTACAAGGTGGGAATGAACAACAACACCTCCTCTTGCTGTTTCTTCTTCTGAATCAAATACGAATGATTCTCCCGAATAATCTTTAAAGTTATGCGCATAAGAAGCAGATACTCAATCGAGTGAATACTTCGACCAGTTTTTGTTGCTGCTCCTCTGATAACTTTTCCCATTCTTTACCAACGACAATCCGGGCAATTTTTGTAAGTTCGTGGCTATTAGCAATCGGCTCATATAGCTTTTCATATCTTCCGGCATAGCCCAATTGCTTGCCATTCTTCATGACAGCTATCAGTTCTGCCTGAAATTTCTCTACTACCTGTTTTGCGGTTGCCCCGCTTTCATCCTGCGCAAAAGCGTTCACTGTTCCAAACAACCAGAACATGAAAACAACAGCTAACTTCATATTTTTTAAAACCATAATCAAAAAACCTCGTAAAAACATAGCCTATTCATAAGCTTCTTTAATGCTCTTGAGTCGCTACAGCAGCAATAAACCACTAGATATTATAGTGGTATTATTGCAATAGCCAAATCAGGTAATTTAATCGGCAATCTCTACTCTCACAGGAATTCCTGCAATTGTTGATGCCGGCTCTTGTCTTGCATACTCAGGGGTAGGTTCAGGTACCATGTCGCCTTCAGTCTTAGGGCCTCTGATAGATGTGAGCAATGCCTTCAACGGATGCTTTAGCATATCTTCAACTGCCGTCGCTTCATAACCACAATGGGCCATACAGCTAGCACATTTAGGATTATTTACTGTGCCGTATTTTTCCCAAGGCGTGGTATCCAGAAGTTCCTGAAAACTTGAGACATTACCTTCATCTGCCAGTAAATAACAGGGTTTTTGCCAGCCAAAGACGTTACGCGTCGGATTACCCCATGGCGTACAATCGTAGCTTTGATTGCCGGCCAGAAAATCAAGATAAAGTGATGAATGGTTTAGTTTCCAGTTGCGTTTTTTACCAATTTTAAAAATGCCCCTGAATAAATCCTTAACATCTTTGCCTTTAATAAAGACATCTTGTTGCGGAGCTCGCTCATAGCTGAATCCTGGCGCAATGGTTACACCTTCAACACCAAGCTCCATGGCATAATCCAGAAAATCAGCAACTTCTTGAGAATTTTCACCTTGAAACAAGGTACAGTTTATGGTGACTCTAAAGCCTTTTCCCAGTGCCAATTTTATTGCTTCAACTGCCCGGTCAAAAACACCTTCCTGACAAACAGAGGTATCGTGCCTTTCCTGCATGCCATCCAGATGGATTGAAAAGGTCAAATAAGGGGAGGGCTTATAATCATCAATTCTCTTTTTCAATAACAATGCATTCGTGCATAAATAAACAAATTTTTTGCGTGCAATAATACCTGCGACAATTTGCGGCATTTCTTTGTGAATCAGCGGTTCACCACCCGGAATCGACACCATGGGCGCATTACATTCATCAACAGCCTGCATGCATTCTTCAAATGACAAGCCGCTTGTCGAGAATATCGTCAGGATAATCAATTTTACCACAGCCCGCACAGGCTAAATTGCAACGAAACAATGGTTCCAGCATCAGTACCAAAGGATATTTTTTAACTCCTTTTAACTTTTGTTTAATCAGATAACTGCCTACTGTCAACTGCTGACGTAAAGGAACACCCACGAGCAAACCCTCCAAAAATCTAAATAAACTGATAATGGCCAGTTACATTGACCACCCTGAAACCACATAATTATGTGGAACAATAAGCGTGTCGCAATAAAACAACAATCGGACATTATTCACTTAAATACAATCTTCTACAGACTTTTCAGTCTTAGAGGTCAATATTCAAACAGGCCTGCCATATAATACAATCGCTTATCTATTGTTGACTAGAATACTATCTTTTAACTGACGACTCCAGTTTTTACGCTAAATTATCTATAATCTACAGACAAGCGAGTGCACTTTATTTGCAATTTGTACAAATACAACATTAATCACTTAAATCACTGTTTTTATTCTTAATAAATTGCTATACAGCCCAACTAAACAGGGATGTTGACAATAAAACAACATTGCTTTGCAAAATACCAACAAACAGGCTATTATTGCCATCAACATACATTTTACTAAACCCACTTGGGCCGACATCAAATATATCATGAGCGAAACCCGAATATCTCTGGATAATCCCAAATCACTGAGCCAATTATCTGATGATGACTTTCAGACGCTATTGCTTGAAGGTGTATCCAGAACATTTGCTCTAACTATTCCACAGTTACCGGAAAAGCTCTACGGCGCAGTCGCCAACGCCTATCTGTTATGCCGTATAGTCGACACTATTGAAGATGAAGTTTCTTTATCGGCTGCGCAAAAAAAATATTTTTGTTCAGAGTTTATTGATGTTGTGAAAACAGGCGTCAATGCTGAACCATTTGCCGTAGAACTTGCGCCATTACTTTCCGAACAAACCATTCCTGCTGAACACACATTAATCCATGTGTTACCTCGAGTTATTCAAATTACTCATAACTTTGATGAAGATCAAATTGATGCGCTGGCTTGCTGCGTAGAAACCATGGCCGAAGGTATGCCGATCTTTCAGGCCCAGAATCTGCATGAGGCCTGGCGACACTTGCCGACATGGACAGATATTGTTACTACGTCGCCGGTTGCGTGGGCGAAATGCTGGCCAAGCTTTTTTGCCATTACTCTCCTGAAATAGCACAACATAGAGATGAATTGCTTACCCTATCCGTCTCTTTTGGACAAGGATTGCAAATGACCAATATATTGAAAGATATTTGGGATGATGCACAACGTGGGGTTTGCTGGTTACCGCAGGATATTTTTACGGAAACAGGTTTTGATCTTAAAAACCTAAGTCCTGAAACGAATGATGAAAACTTCAGAAAGGGCTTGGAACATCTGATCAGTATTGCTCATGGTCATTTGCACAATGCCTTGATATACACTCAAAAAATTCCGGCTCATGAAACAGGCATCCGCAATTTCTGCTTGTGGGCGTTAGGCATGGCTGTTTTGACCTTAAAAAAAATCAAACAAAATCTGGATTTCAACCATTCCGATCAGGTCAAAATCACCCGCAACAGTGTTAAAGCAACAATTCTTGCGACCAGGTTAGCAGGTCGCAGCAACGCTTTGCTTACTTTACTTTTTAATTTAACCAGTCGAGAACTGAAAACCCCCGACTGGACATATTCAATACCTTCCTCAAAAGCCAAGTTAGACCTTTAAGGACGTACTTATGTTTAACGACGCAAATACAGAAACACATACTGGCAATCTCATTCCAGTTCATCAACAGCTATTTATTCCAAGGCCTACAATCTCAATAAAGCCATTAGCAGAGCGCAGGATAAATTATTAAGCTTGCAGGACAAAGACGGCTTATTGGGTGTTTGAACTGGAGGCAGACTGCACGATTCCATCAGAATACATCATGATGATGCACTATCTCGGTGAGATTGATGAGCCGTTACAAGCCAAAATAGCCAACTACTTAAGATCCCGTCAATCTGAAGACGGCAGTTACCCGCTATTTACCGGCGGTCCAGGCGACATCAGTTGCAGTGTCAAGGTCTATTATGCCTTAAAAATGGCCGGTGACTCTCTCGATGCGCGCACATATGACCCGACTTGAGAAATTATATCCTCAGCAAGGGCGGCGCAGCAAAAGCCAATGTTTTTACGCGCATTGCGCTGGCAACATTTGAGCAACTGCCTTGGCGCGGCGTTCCGTACATTCCTGTGGAAATCATGCTGTTTCCCAGCTGGTTTCCGTTCCATTTGGACAAAGTTGCCTACTGGTCCAGAACCGTTATGGTGCCGTTGTTCATTCTTTGCACGCTTAAAAGCGACTGCTAAAAACCCGAATAAAGTCGGCATACTGGAGCTTTTTGTTACACATCCTGACGAAGAAAAACACTATTTTCCTGAAAGAACCTTGTTAAATAAAATTTTTCTGGGACTGGATTATCTGGGTCGCACAACGCGCCCACTTAATCCCAAAAAAATCACATGACTCTTGCGATCGAAAAAGCAAAAGACTGGTTTATTGAACGGCTGAACGGCGAAGATGGTCTGGGCGGTATTGCCCCTGCCATGATGGCAGCTTATGAAGCCATGTTGCTGCTGGGCATGCCTAAAGATCATGAGCTATGTCGTTACTGCACGCAAGGCAATTGATAAGTTATTGGTTATCAACGAGCATGATGCCTATTGCCAACCCTGTTTATCTCCGGTTTGGGATACGGCACTTGCAGCATTGGCTTTACAGGAAGCCGATAAAGGTAGTGACGCGGCTAACCGCATGTCTAAACCGCCTGACGCGCGCATACGACTGGCTTAAAAGCAAACAATTCTCAGACGAACCGGGCGATTGGCGTATTTCCAAACCTGATTTGGCAGGCGGCGGCTGGGCATTTCAGTTTGAAAATCCGCTATTATCCTGATGTTGATGATACGGCGGTTGTTGCTTTTGCGATGGCCGAATCCAGTTTGCCCAATCTGGATGAATCGATACACCGAGCAACCCGCTGGATAGTGGGTATGCAATCCAAAAACGGCGGTTACGGGGCATTTGATGTTGATAATACCTATTATTACCTGAATGAAATTCCCTTTGCCGATCACGGGGCTTTATTGGATCCTCCTACATCGGATGTCAGTGCGCGTTGTGCCATGCTGATGGCCAGAGTCGCTAAGAATCATGCCGAATATCTGCCTGCTTTGGAGCGCACTATCGAATATCTACGCAACGAACAGGAAGCTGACGGCTCGTGGTTTGGTCGCTGGGGAACCAATTACATTTACGGCACATGGTCTGTTTTACTCGGACTGGAACAAACCAACCTGCCAAAAAATGATCCGATGTATACCAAAGCTGCAAAATGGTTAAAAAGCGTGCAGCGTGAAGATGGCGGCTGGGGTGAAGATAACTACAGCTATCATGATAAAAGTCATAGCGGAAGATATCGTTTTAGCACTGCCTTCCAAACGGCATGGGCTGTTTTAGGACTGATGGCGGCAGGCGAAGCCCATAGCCCTGAAGTAAAAGCAGGGATTGATTTCATCTTGCACAACCAGCAAGCCGATGGCGTTTGGAATGATAAATGTTTTACCGCGCCCGGCTTTCCTAAGGTTTTCTATCTCAAATACCACGGTTACGACAAGTTCTTCCCGCTTTGGGCATTGGCTCGTTACCGCAACGAACTTAACAAAAAGTGATCACCGGAATTGTTGTTGCTTTACCTGAAGAACTGACTACCCTGACGTCAAAAAAAATTGATAAAGGGCGTTGTGTCTTCATTGCTGATAAGTTATTAGTCGCTTATTCAGGTGCCGGCCCTGTAAATGCACAGGCGGCAGCTGAGTTACTCGCCTCTAAAGGCGCAACCCGGCTAATCAGCTGGGGTTGTGCCGCAGCTCTCAGTGAAACATTAAAACCGGGCGACCTGATCCTGGCCGATAAACTGATAGATGCCGACAATGCCCGATATTGACATCGACTCTGACTTGCATCGTCACACCAAAAACAGTCTGTCAAAATTTCTAACCGTTCATACTGGCTGCTTGGCTGAGAGTAAAAGCATTGTTTCATCCAGCAAGGACAAAAAACAGCTGCAGTCCAAAACGGGTGCAATTGCATTGGATATGGAAAGCATCGCTATTGCCAAAGTTGCCAAACAACACGCACTGCCCTTTTTAGCTATCCGTGCAATTGCCGATCCGGTTAATATGGATCTGCCAAGGGCCATTAATTATTCTCTTAATGATCAGGGTGACATGGTGTTAAGAAAATTATTATTATTTATTTTGCTACACCCTGCTGAGTTACCAGGATTAATAAAATTGGGGCTGCATTTTAATGCCGCAAAGAACACACTGAAATTGGTTGCAAAACACTTGACAGATGGCCTGTTTTGACCAATCAAACACGACAGCCTTATAAAACCAGTATGACAAACAAAGCGTCTTATTTTTTCAAACTCTTTATTTGCTGGTGTAAATAACCGGGCATGAACATTTCTTTTACATTATTACTTCTTTAATTGTCCTACCTGCTTTTAGTGACAATAAAAGAACATACAATGAGGTAAACATGACTTTCAGCATTGCCGAACTTTTTGCGCAACATAGCACTGATAAATTTGATCTGCACGAACAGCATCTCAATAATCAAATGGTCAGAATGTTAAAGACCATAGGCTATGACCGTCATTACCAAAGAGCTGTTGGACAATATCTTTATGACCAGGATGGTACTGAATATCTGGATTTGTTAAGCGGCTTCGGCGTGTTTGCTATTGGCCGCAACCATCCTACCGTGATCAGCGCATTAACAGAGACTTTAACTCTGGAATTGCCGAATCTGGTGCAATTGGACGTTTCCATACTCAGCGGCTTACTGGCTAAAGAAATTCTGAAAACGACTCCGGATAATCTCGACAAGATGTTCTTCTGCAATTCCGGAACCGAATCGGTAGAAGCGGCGATCAAATTTGCCCGTTACACCACCAAACGTGAAAAAATTGTTTTTTGTGAGCACGGTTATCATGGCTTGACGATGGGCGCGTTATCCTTGAATGGCGAAGAGATTTTCCGTGAAGGTTTTGGCCCGCTACTGCCGGGTTGCAGCCCCATACCGTTTAATGATCTTGAGGCACTGGAAAAAGCGTTAAGCAATAAAGACGTTGCGGCATTTATCGTCGAACCTGTTCAGGGTAAAGGCGTTAATGTACCGGATGATAATTATTTGCCTGAAGTTGAACGCTTATGTAAAAAATACGGCACTTTGTTTGTCGCTGACGAAGTTCAGACCGGCTTGGGACGCACCGGCAAATTCTGGGCAATCGATCACTGGAACGTTAAACCGGATATGATTTGCATGGCTAAAGCCTTATCAGGCGGTTTTGTTCCAGTCGGCGCAGTGGCTATGACGCATAAAATCATGGATAGCGTTTTTAACCGTATGGATAGAGCCGTCGTGCATGGTTCAACCTTTTGCCAAAAACAATATGGCGATGGCGGCCGGTCTTGCCACGTTGCATGTTATGGAAGAAGAAAAACTGGTGGAAAACAGCTTGAAAATCGGCACTGATATTATCAACAGTTTAAACGCCATGTCTGGAAAATATGAATTCCTGAAAGAAGCACGCGGCAAAGGCATGATGATCGCCATTGAATTTCAATCACCTAAAAGCCTGACACTGAAAGCGGCCTGGGCGATGCTGGAAGCCGCCAATAAAGGCTTGTTCTGTCAAATGATTACCATACCTTTATTTAAGGAACACCACATACTGACTCAGGTTGCAGGACACGGCATGAACGTGGTCAAACTGTTGCCGCCGTTAAACCTGACGCAAAAAGACCGCGACCATATTGTCAGTGCATTTGATAAAGCCATTGCCGATACCCATCAAATTCCCGGTTCTATCTGGGATTTAGGTAAAAATCTGGCCGGTCATGCCTTAAAAAGCAAAAAAAGTCAGCTAAGAGGTAAAGATAATGAAAAAATGATTCCGATCAATTTTATTATTTTTAACATTGTGTCAAACAGCATTGGGTTTCTGCTCACGCGGTTGTGACGGATTATTCATTAAAAATTACGCCCATTCATGCTAACCAGCAAGACAAAGTAGAGCTTACTTTTAATTCCCAAATAGAATTGGGCCTATCGCAAATTTTTTTAGTGCGTAAAGGCGATAAACATGAATTATTACAAGTAGAAAACGGCAGTAAACAGGGCCAGATTATTGTCCATATTCCGGCACTGGAATCAGGTGATTATGCCCTCAGATTTAAAGTCTTCGCTGCTGATGGTCATTTAACTGAAGACGTTATTCATTTTTCAGTATCTCAATAGGTTTTAGCAATGGCGGGTATAGCTGATTTTCTCGATTCCCTGATAGGCGGGTTTGATCTGATTTGTTATTCATTAACAATCGGCGGCCTGTTCTGGGGTCTTTTTGTTTTACGTCCCTGGAATAATCAAGGATGGATACAATGCCGTATTGCTGCAAAAAACCATAACTCTTCTCTACAAAGGTGGTTTTTTACTGGCTGCTGCGCAACTTTTTAAAATAATTCTTAAAATCTGGTTGATGACTGCCGTACTTGAGCGCTGGCCATTTCCTGAATTCGCCGATACTACTCAATTCATTGGCGGCATTGTTCGCACGATACTGACTGTGTTTTTAGCGGGTTATTGTTATCAGTATCTGAGTAAAAATCCTTTTTCCAAAACAGCACTGGATAACTGCCGGCGTTGTGGCCTTGCCCATGATTATTTCAGGCGCATGGCTGGTGCATGCGGCGGGACGTTTTGAAAATCAGTTTATTTTAATGTCGCTGACAGTCATTCATCAACTGGCCGCAGCGGCCTGGATCGGCGGCATTTTTCAGCTGGTCAATCTTTGGCTTTTACGTCACAGTAAACAGGTTCCGGCTGAATTATGGCCTTTAATGCTAAACCGGTTCTCCAAGTTTCGGCATAGCCTCGGTTGCCATGATTCTGATCTCGGGCCTGCCTATTGCCTTGCAATACATCGACTACCTGGAACGGTCTGATCGGTACCGGCTATGGCAATTTATTAATGGTAAAAATAACTTTATTGGCTCTTGCTTTGGGTTTTGCCTGGTTGAATAAAAGCGCAGTACTGGAATACGGTGATTTCCGGCAATCATTATGCACTAAATAACCGCGTCCCTTATTACATTGAAGCGGAAACTTTTGTCTTGGTCACCTTGTTATTTACCGCTGCCAGTCTGGCTTCGCAGCCTCCGGCGATTGATATTCCAACCCTGACGGCAAGCTGGCAGGAAGTGTTAAACACCTTTAGCCCGCAAATCCCCCAAACCAGCTCTCCCAGCCATACTGCACTGATTAGCCGGTGAAGCCGGACGGGTTGCTATTATCGATCAAGTGCCTTCAATAGCGGCAACCGAATGGTCAAATTATAATCACAACATTGCCGGTATTTTTCTGACGGTGATGAGTTTCTTTGCCATGCTTTCTTATGTAAAGCATTTGCCGTCCCGTTGTCAGCTTTGATAAATATTGCCATTAACCCGGTATTGGCCATTGGGTTTTGTCTTGCTGGGTATTTTTCTGTTTTTCCGCAGTGACGCTGAAACCTGGCCATTGGGGCCGATAGGCTTCTGGGAAAGTACTTTTAATAACGGTGAAGTGTTACAGCACAGAATTGCGACTTTGCTGGTGTTTGTTCTTGGCATTATTGAACTGAGTGCCAGAATGACCAAAAATCCGGACAGCAAACTACCCTTCGTTTTTCCCTTGCTGGCGGCTTTCGGCGGTTTAATGTTGCTTACCCATTCACATGTCGGCTTTCAAGCTAAAAGTGCATTTCTTATCCAGGTCGGGCACACCACAATGGGTATTTTTTCTCTCATTCTGGCATGCGGTCGCTGGCTGGAATTAAAACTGGACAGACCGGGCAAGGATATTGCCGGTTTTATTTCTGTTGCCGCCCTGTTTCAGATTGGCATCATCCTGATGTTCTATCGCGAACCCCTTTACTAATATGAATACATTACATAATTACCCACTGCTTAAAGACATCAACACCCCCGCCGATGTCCGCAAGCTAACCAAAGACCAGCTAAAACCGTTGGCGAAAGAACTGCGCGAGTATTTAACGCATACCGTGAGTATTTCCGGCGGCCATTTTTCGGCAGGTTTGGGTACGGTCGAGTTAACGGTGGCGTTGCATTATGTGTTTGATACGCCGTCCGATCAGTTGGTCTGGGATGTCGGCCATCAGGCTTATCCGCACAAGATTCTGACCGGGCGCAAAGACCGAATGACCACGATTCGTACCCAAGGCGGCGTTTCGGCATTTCCTAGCCGCGCCGAGAGCGAATACGATGCCTTTGGTGTCGGCCATTCCAGCACCTCGATCAGCGCCGCCTTGGGCATGGCGATTGCCTCTGAACTGAAAGGCGAAGACAAGCAGATGGTGGCGATTATCGGTGACGGCAGCATTACCGGCGGCATGGCTTATGAAGCGATGAATCATGCCGGCTCTATGGATGCCAATCTGCTGGTGATTCTGAACGATAACGACATGTCGATTTCGCCGCCTGTCGGGGCGATGAACAATTATCTGACCAAGATATTATCCAGCAAGTTTTATTCTTCGATGCGCGAAGAAAGCAAGAAAGCCTTGAGCAAGATGCCCAGCGTCTGGGAACTGGCACGCCGGACTGAAGAACACATGAAAGGCATGATTGTGCCGGGCACCTTGTTTGAGGAACTGGGCTTTAATTATATCGGCCCGATTGACGGCCATGACATCGATATGCTGGTGTCGACGCTGGAAAATCTGAAAGCAATTTCCGGCCCGCGCTTTTTGCATATCGTCACCAAAAAAGGCAAAGGCTATCCACCGGCCGAAAAAGATCCGCTGGCCTATCATGGCGTACCGGCGTTTGATCCTACCAAGGATTCCTTGCCCAAGTCTGCACCGTCACCGCATCCGACTTATACCGAAGTGTTTGGCGACTGGTTATGCGATATGGCAGAACAGGACGAGCGCTTGCTGGGCATTACCCCGGCCATGCGCGAAGGCTCCGGTCTGGTGAAGTTTTCCGAGCGCTTTCCAAAACGTTATTTCGATGTCGCCATTGCCGAACAACATGCAGTAACGCTGGCGGCAGGCCAAGCCTGTCAGGGCGCCAAACCGGTGGTGGCGATTTATTCCACGTTTTTGCAACGGGCTTACGACCAGTTGATTCATGATGTCGCCATTCAAAATCTGGATGTCTTGTTTGCACTGGATCGCGCCGGTTTAGTCGGTCCTGACGGCCCTACCCATGCCGGCAGCTTTGATTACAGCTATATGCGCTGCATCCCCAATATGCTGGTGATGGCGCCTGCCGATGAAAATGAATGTCGCCAGATGCTGTATACCGGCTTTATGCATGAAGGCCCGGCTTCCGTGCGTTATCCGCGCGGCAAAGGCCCTGGCGTTGCGGTCAATAAAACCATGACAGCATTGCCGATCGGCAAAGCCGAGATTCGTCATCAAGGTAGCCGTATTGCTATTCTGGCCTGGGGCAGCATGGTGACACCGGCCATGGAAGCAGGCAAGCATTTGGGCGCAACCGTGGTCAACATGCGCTTTGTCAAACCGATCGATGAACAACTGATTCTTGAACTGGCCAAGAGCCATGATATATTCATCACCGTGGAAGAAAATGTCATTTCCGGTGGTGCAGGCAGCGCGGTCAGCACATTCCTGCATGCGCAACAAATACTGATGCCGGTGTTAAATCTCGGCCTGCCTGACAGCTTTGTTGAGCAAGGCACCCGCGAGGAACTGCTGGCTATGTGCGGACTGGATAAAAACGGAATTGTTGCTCAGACTGAGAAGTTCTGCGCATAAATACACTGAGTAACAGCCAAACAAAAAGGGCGACCAAATGGTCGCCCTTTTTTTATACCTGCCGTAAGGTACGCAATGCTTGCCTTACTTAACCTTAGACTTTTGAAACTTGAAAGACTGTTTAAGTAGGATGTGACTGACATCATTCGCAGATTGATGCGCTATCGATCCTTGGCAACTGCTACTGCGCTGCTCTGCATCCATGCAGTCATCAGCACATCCTATGGGTTTTAATATCTCATTCTGGTATCTTTGTGCTTGGCTTAGCTGTTTATAAGAAGGTAGGGAACGTATCATGTACCATTTTCCAAATACCAGCCAAGCTCAACTAAAGGTACACGATGCGTACCCCACTGACTCGTAAGGACTTAAAAATGCTGACCATCCTACAACTCCCCGTCTTAAACGATAACTACATTTATCTGATTCACGACCCTGTATCGGGTGGAACTGCTGCTGTAGATCCCGCTATTGCCCAGCCGGTTCTGGATGTTTTGGAGCAAAAAGGCTGGCGGTTAACCACCATCTTAAATACCCATCATCACGGGGATCATGTTGGCGGCAATCTGGAGCTGAAGCAAAAAACCGGCTGCACAGTTGTTGCGCCCCTTTCTGACCAAAATCGAATCCCCGGAATTGATCGCGGCGTTGTTGACGGCGACGTGGTAACACTCGGATCGCATACCGCCAGAGTCATCGCGACTCCGGGACACACCAGCGGCCATGTCGTTTATCATTTTGCTGACGACAACACGCTGTTTTGCGGTGATACGCTGTTTGTAATGGGCTGCGGCCGGTTGTTTGAAGGTACCGCCGAGCAGATGTGGCATTCGTTACAGAAACTGAAGGCGCTGCCCGCAGTCACCAAAATCTATTGCGCCCATGAATACACTCAAACCAATGGCCGTTTTGCTTTAACGGTAGAGCCTGATAACCAGCAGTTACAGCAAAGAATGGAGGTTATCAATCAGCTGAGGGCAAATCACCAACCGACTGTGCCATCGACCATAGAACAGGAACTGGCGACCAATCCGTTTTTCAGGGAAAACAGCTTGCGTTGCAGGAAACCATTAGGATGGTGAACAGAAAACCGGTGGAAGTTTTTGCAGAAGTCAGGCGATTGAAAGACAGTTTTTAATCGCCTGATTTTTTCGGATTATGGAGACGAATGTACTCGTCTCCACAGGGGGTAACAGCTTAGCCCTTAGGCCTCATATGCGGAAACAGCAATACATCGCGAATTGAAGGCGCATCGGTAAACAACATCACCAAACGGTCGATACCAATGCCTTCGCCTGCTGTGGGCGGCATGCCGTGTTCCAGCGCGACGATATAATCAGCATCAAAGTGCATGGCTTCATCATCACCGGCTTCTTTTTCTTCCACCTGTTTTTGAAAACGCGCGGCTTGATCTTCGGCATCATTCAGCTCGGTAAAGCCGTTGGCAATTTCCCGTCCGCCGACAAAAAACTCAAAGCGATCGGTCACATGCGGATTTTCGTCATTACGCCGTGCCAGTGGTGATACTTCAACCGGATAAGCGGTAATGAAGGTCGGATTCATCAAGCGGCTTTCCACGGTTTTTTCAAAAATCTCGATTTGTATTTTGCCCAGACCGTAACCTTCTTTAACCGGAATATGCAGACTTTCAGCGACTTTAACGGCCGCCTCACGGGTTTCAAGATCTCTGCCGTTAAATCAGGATTAAAGTGCAGGATCGACTCAACCACGGTCATCCGATCAAACGGCTTGCCGAAATCGTATTGCTCGCCCTGATAAGTGACCACCGTTTGTCCCAGCACTTCTATCGGCAACCGCGCAGCATCGCTTCGGTTAAATCCATTAAATCGTGATATTCGGCATAAGCCTGATAAAACTCCAGCATGGTAAATTCAGGGTTATGACGTGTCGATAAACCTTCATTACGAAAGTTGCGGTTAATTTCAAACACCCGCTCAAAACCGCCAACGACCAGCCGCTTTCAAATACAACTCAGGGGCAATACGCAAAAACATCTCCATATCCAGCGCGTTATGATAAGTGGTAAAAGGACGCGCCGTTGCTCCGCCTGGAATCACCTGCATCATTGGCGTTTCAACTTCCAGAAATTGGCGATCAATCAGGAACTGGCGAATATAGGCAACTATCTTTGAACGTATTAAAAAGGTATTGCGCGATTGCTCGCTCATAATCAAATCCAGATAACGCTGTCGGTATTTGATTTCCTGATCGGCAATGCCATGAAATTTTTCAGGCAAGCGGACGCAAGGCTTTGGTCAGCAGGCGAATATCGTCAACCTTGACACTCAGTTCACCGGTCTGGGTGATAAACAACACGCCTTCCGCGCCGATAATGTCGCCAATATCCCATTTCTTGAACTGCTCGTTATAAAATCCTTCAGGCAAGGCGTCGCGAGTCACATAAAGCTGAATTTTGCCGGACATATCCTGAATATGCGCAAAACTGGCCTTGCCCATCACCCGGCGGGTCATCATCCTGCCAGCCAGTTTTACCCGTACCGGTTCCGCTTCCAGTTCTTCCTTGGATTTTTCACCATATTCGGCCAGGAGTTCGCCCGCAACCACATTGCGGCGAAAATCGGTAGGAAAGGCAATGCCGCCATTTTCGCGCAACTCGTTCAATTTGCTGCGGCGTTGTTTGATTTGTTCTTGTTCGTCTTGTTGGATTTCTGACATTTTATTTGTTAACTCTTTATTTTAATAACTTTTACAAGCCACTCTTCAAGCTGGCCTCGATAAACTGATCCAGATCGCCATCCAGAACCGCCTGGGTGTTGCCTGTTTCCACGTTGGTGCGCAAATCCTTGATGCGCGACTGATCCAGAACATAGGAACGAATCTGGCTGCCCCAGCCTATATCGGATTTGGTATCTTCCAGTGCCTGAGCTGTTTCGCTGCGTTTGCGCATTTCCAGTTCGTACAATTTGGCTTTCAATTGCTTCATCGCAGTGTCGCGGTTTTTATGCTGCGAGCGGTCGCTCTGGCATTGCACGACAATTCCGGTCGGGTTGTGGGTCATACGCACGGCCGATTCGGTTTTGTTGATGTGCTGACCGCCCGCGCCGCTGGCACGATAAACATCCACGCGGACATCGGCAGGGTTGATGTCGATGTCGATATCATCATCAATTTCCGGCGAAACAAACACCGAGGCAAACGAGGTATGGCGGCGATTGCCGGAATCGAACGGCGATTTTCTGACCAGGCGATGTACGCCGGTTTCGGTGCGCAACCAGCCAAAGGCATATTCACCTTCAAACTTGATGGTGGCGCTTTTGATGCCGGCCACATCGCCCTGCGATTCTTCAATCAATTCGGTTTTAAAGCCTTTGCGCTCACCCCAGCGCAAATACATCCGTTCAATGATGGATGCCCAGTCCTGGGCTTCGGTGCCGCCGGAACCGGACTGTATATCCAAAAAGGCATTATTGGCATCCATTTCACCGGAAAACATGCGCCGGAATTCAAGGTCTGCCACTCTTTTTTCAAAATGCGCCAAATCATCAACGACGGTATCAACGGTTTCTTCATCGTCTTCTTCAACCGCCATCAGCAGCAGTTCTTCTGCATCTGCTAAGGCCGCGTTCCAATTCATTAATGGTATTAACAATGACTTCCAGCTGGCCGCGCTCTTTACCCAAGGCCTGCGCCTGTTCGGGATTATCCCAGATTTTGGGGTTTTCCAGTTCTCTTAAAACTTCGACTAAACGTTCGCTCTTGACATCAAAGTCAAAGATACCTCCTAAGGGCATCGCCACGGCTTTTCAGGTCGGCTATTTTATTTTTAATCGGATTTATTTCTTGCATGAGGTGTATTTAACCAATGACAGTCGATACCAAGCGCACACATGAACGCCGGTCGATGAAAACTTTAGAGGGTGTGATTATAAACCATAAGCCGGGCCTGTTCATCCCAAGTTACCGGCTTAATACCATTGGGGCAATGACTTTAAGTCAGCCACCTGTTATCAAACGACTGAAAAACTGATTTGCGCCCCTAGCTTCAGAGCCAGTTGCTGTTCTGCACGGCCTTTATTGACCGCAATTTCGACCAGACCGCTGGAGTTTTTGTACCAGAAAGCTTGTTGTTCTTCGACAGCGCTGAAGGTATCAGCCTGTTTGATAGCAAACCCGTTAATGTTTAGAATCCTGCCGAAATAGTCTTCGTGGTAGCGCAATCCGGTCATCGCATTGCCGTAATAATCGAAATAAATCACCTCAGCCAGATCTTGAGGCCATTCACTTAAATCATGCTTGTCAACTGGCTGCAATAAATCATCTGCAGCATTGATAGCCAGCTTTGCGGAAATGGGGGCGAATAGATCACGCCCGTGAAAACTCGTTGAGCAATGTTCCGGTTTCCAGATAATTTCCGACCATTGCACATCCTCGGATTGTACTGCAACAGTATTCAACAAGCCGTTATCTGGCCCGACAAAAGTTTGCCCATCTGCGCGTAAAACAACAGCTCTGCGCTCACTGCCGACGCCCGGATCAACCACGGCCAGAAAAATACTGTTTACAGGAAAACTGTGCCGCAAAGCGGCCAATAAATAGGAACTTAAACGGGGATCGGCTGTTGGGGCATTACTCAGCAAATTAATAACCGGTACATTTGGCGCCGTCAGCCGTAACACCGATTCCATTTGCCCGATATAAGGACCGGACGGCCCAAAATCGGTAAAAAGAACAATACAGGACATCGCCTGTTATTGCGCCAATACGTCCAAACCGGCATCCGCCGCGCCAGTTCCCGACTGGCTAGCGGCATACACACCATCCCTGGCGATAAATGACATAATCTGCTCTTCGACTTGTTGACTACGCATCAGTCCTGCAAAATCAAATAATTGCCTATCGGCCAGCTGTGAAGGTGCAACATTTTGCAGACTGGTAAATATGGTTTCCAGGCGTCCTGGAAATTGTTTATCCCAACTTTTTAACATGACTTTCATGGCCTGTCTTTGCAGGTTTTCCTGAGAGCCGCACAAGTTACAGGGGATAATAGGAAAATTTTTGAATGCAGCAAAGCGTTCAATTTCTTTCTCACGCGTATAAGCCAGCGGCCTGATAACGATATTTTTTTTATCGTCACTCAATAACTTGGGCGGCATGGCTTTGAGTTTTCCGCCATAAAAAATATTCAGAAAAAACGTCTCAAGTATGTCATCACGATGATGTCCTAAAGCTATTTTGCTGACACCGTTGGCTTCGGCGTACCCGTATAATGTTCCGCGCCGTAAGCGCGAACACAGCCCGCATGTGGTATTGCCTTCAGGAATAACGCGCTTGACTACACTGTAAGTGTCTTTTTCAATAATATGATACGGCACACCCAGGGATTCAAGATAGGCGGGTAAAACATGCTCAGGAAAGCCGGGTTGTTTTTGATCCAGGTTGACCGCTATCAGCTCAAAATCAACAGGTGCGGTTTTCTGTAAATTCATCAGGATGTCTAATAGCGTAAAGGAATCTTTACCTCCTGATAGACACACCATGACCTTATCGCCATTCTCGATCATGTTATAGTCGGCAATCGCATCACCGACACTGTGCCGTAAACGTTTTTGTAATTTGTTAAATTGAACTCTGGATTTTTGCTTTGGATCTGACATGGTCAGATATATCGGAGTATTGAATAAAGAAAAAGGATCGGGGTTCATGTCTGTTGAACCCCGATAAGAAAGTCGTTAGCCGTTGTAACGCTGAAAAATTAATGTTGCATTAGTGCCGCCAAAACCAAAACTGTTCGACATAATGGTATTTAACGTAATGTTATCTTTACGTTCACGGACAATGGGAATACCTTCAGCACCTGGATCAAGCCGGGTAATGTTAGCCGAAGCGCTGAGGAAGTTTTCTTCCATCATTAACAATGAATAAATCGCTTCATTAACACCCGCAGCGCCTAAAGCATGACCGGTCAGTGATTTAGTGGAACTGACCCAAGGCACATTGTCTTTACCAAACACAGTACGCAAGGCTTCCAATTCTTTGGTATCGCCAACTGGCGTACTGGTGCCATGTGCATTGATATAATCAATTTTGCCGTCCACAGTGGCCATAGCTTGCTGCATACAACGCACAGCACCTTCGCCTGAAGGTTGAACCATATCATAGCCATCAGAGGTTGCGCCGTAACCGATCAGTTCAGCATATATTTTGGCGCCACGCGCTTTGGCATGTTCCAGTTCTTCAATGACTAAAACACCGCCACCACCGGAAATAACAAAACCATCACGGGTTTCATCATAAGGCCTGGAGGCTGTAGTGGGGGTATCATTATATTTGGAAGATAATGCACCCATCGCATCAAATAACACCGACATGGTCCAGTGTACTTCTTCACCGCCACCGGCAAACACCACATCCTGCTTGCCCATCTGGATTAATTCCATGGCATGACCAATACAGTGGGCACTGGTCGCACATGCTGAGCTGATGGAGTAATTTACGCCTTTAATTTTATAAGGTGTCGCCAGACAAGCAGTATTGGTGCTGGACATGCTTCTGGGCACCATATAGGGCCCCACTTTTTTAATGCCTTTTTCACGTAAAATATCAGCCGCTTCAACAATGTTTGAGGTTGAAGGACCACCAGACCCCATCACCAGGCCGGTTCTGACATTTGACACTTCTGATCTCATTCAAACCTGAATCATCAATTGCCTGCTGCATGGCAATATAGTTAAAAGCAGCGCCGTCACCCATAAAACGTTTTATTTTACGGTCGATGAATGCATCCAGGTCTATATTAATGGGTCCATGCACATGGCTGCGAAAACCCAAATCCTCATAAACTTTTGCAAAAGTGATTCCTGAACGGCCTTGTTTTAGGGAATCGACAACCTCATTCCGGTTATTCCCTATGCTGGAAACAATGCCTAAACCGGTTACTACGACTCTTTTCATTTTACTTTTGACCCCTAGAAATCTTCTGTAGAAGTAAATAAACCAACTCGCAGATCGGTAGCTTCATAGATGACCTTACCATCTACTTCCATAGTGGCATCAGCTATACCCATAACCAGTTTCCGCATAATCAGTCTTTTTAAATTGATTCTGTATGTTACTTTTTTAGCTGTGGGTAATACTTGTCCGGTAAATTTAACTTCCCCCACACCTAAAGCACGTCCCTTTCCCGGGCCACCCATCCAGCATAAATAGAAACCCACCAGTTGCCACATGGCATCTAATCCCAAACAGCCCGGCATCACCGGATCACCCTGAAAATGACAGGCAAAAAACCATAAATCGGGATTTATATCCAGCTCAGCTATGATTTCGCCCTTACCGTATGTGCCACCTTCATCCGATATATGGGTAATACGATCCATCATCAGCATGTTTGGTAGGGGTAATTGCGCATTTTTAGGCCCGTATAGCTCCCCCCTGCCGGACTTCAATAGTTCTTCGCGCGTAAAACTATGCTGTTTCTCCATACTATTCGTGTACCTTGGTAATTATTCTTATTATATAATTTCATATTATCTAACAGACACTGAAAAAAATCAGCTCAATTTTTAGCGGGGCAGCACATCAAACAGCAATTTTTTCATTTTTAATGCATTTCTTTGTATCCGTTGCTGATAAATAATGGCGTAAGACAGAACTGAGGTTACATATTTCCTGGTTTCTTTATAAGGAATTGTTTCTATCCAGATATCCGCTGGTACTGGCCTATCATTCGGCAACCATTTGACTACCCGATTTGGTCCTGCATTGTAAGCCGCCGTTGCCAGTGCAAAATGACCATCAAACCGGTTCAATAATTGTTTATAGTAAAAAGCGCCGTACTTAATATTAACATCCGGGTTAAACAGGCTTTCTTCTGATTGCCATGGTTCATTAAGACTGCTGGCTATTTGCTGCCCTGTTTCCGGCATGATTTGCATTAATCCCCGAGCGCCAACAGCTGACTCGGCATCTTTATCCAGCATAGCTTTCCTGACGAATCAGGCCGAAAATAATGGCCGGATCAAGATTCTGTCGATAGGCATTGTTTTGAACCTGATCTCAAATAATTGAACAGGAAATCGCAACGCCAGATCATCCCAATAATCTGCTTTAACTAAAGTGATAATGGCAATCTGATCCCATTGCCATTGTTGGGCTAATTTAGCCGCAATCAATGAGTCGCTCTTTGGTCAATTTTTTTACCGCATACCACCACTGCCGTTGAGCTTCCATGTCTCGATTCATGGAATCTAAGCTCACGGACTACTTTGAAATCAGTTTCATTGGCCAGTTCTTCTAGTTTATTTCCAGCCAGAAAAACAGGCTTATTGGACAAGGAATAGGATTTTCTTGCGCTATCAGCCGCCAGAAACCCATAAAAGCTCCTGTCTTCAGCAACCTTATTGTAGACAGTCTGGGCTTGCAGTGTATCCCCTGCTTTATCCAGTGACCGTGCTTGCCAATACTGCCACCTCGGTTCTTGTCGTTCTTCTGCAGTTAAACCGGCCAGGGCATCGGCGACATACCGCCAATTTTGTTCGTACAAAGCCGCTCGGACCCTCCATTCCCTTACTTCTGCATCATACCCAATCAATTTACTAAGACGCTGATATGCGCCTACATGTCTTTTGTGAGCCAGATTGAGCGCAAGGTCGCGTTCCATTTGCTGGGCGGTTTGATTATCTATCTGGAAATGCTGCTTTCTATCATCCCAGATTTCAACCGCCAAATCCAGATCGGACTCTGCCATTCGTTCAACGCCATGAGCGAAGATAAGCCCCGATTGCTTAATATCACTATTTAAAAAATCACTATCTTCGATTAAAGAAGGCTTGTTATGAACCTGCAACCAAATATCGGCAATGTACTGATCTCCTTTATCCAGCAAACGCTGGGCATACTCGGCCAACTGGACATTATCTTTCTTTAAAGCCACTGCAAATCGCTGCCAGATCAAGTCAGTTGTAAAAAGAGGCGACATCCTCAATATCGACACCAGAGGATCACATTCATTAATTAGTGAATCTCCTCCCAGCCCACAAACGTTTAGCTGCATCCAAGGCCTGCTGTTTATTACCAGTGTTATAGAGTGCCAGATTGTACTGGCATTCAAGGGCGCTATTTTCAGTCGGTATATAATGCTGCAAAAATTCATGCCAGCGTTCATTACTGGCAAGCTGCCCCAGCCATCTAAACTTTAACGATTCCGCGTAACGCGTTTCTTTATAGGTCGATAAAAAAGCAAGAATCTTATCGGTATCTTGCAAATTATCTTTTAACCACTGGTATTGCAGATAAGGGTAAAGAGGGTAATCTGTCAAAGAAGCGCTCGCACCTGTAAATGCGCTCGATTTTTCCCTGAGCAATCAGCTTTTCTGCCTGTAAAAAATCACTTCTTTGCCTGTCCAGCTTATTACTCGAAGCTACGACTGGAAAAAAAACCAGGCAACACAACAACAACTTTCCACACAGGTATTTCATATTCATATTTTTATCAAAACTTTAATTTATTCCTAAAGATGTTTCAGACAGTTATAATTAAGTGCTTATAAAAATATTCCTACCTATACCCGTGCAAGCAAAGCATCCCTCACAACAGGCCAAACAGCCTTACAGTTGGAATTATATATACCAAATAGCTTTAGAGCACAAAAAAGAACTGGTTATCTCTCACCTCATCGCTATTCTGGCGACGATTGTCAGCGTTCCAGTACCTTTGCTCATGCCGTTGCTGGTCGATGAAGTCTTACTCAATAAACCCGGCGCTTTAATTCACACCATCAATCCACTGTTTCCTGCGGACTGGCAAATCCCGATTCTTTATATCGGCGTTATTTTGCTGGCAAGTGTATTACTGCGCATTATTGCCATTATTTTTAACATCATTCAGGCCAGACAGTTTTCCTGTATTTCCAAAGACATCATTTTTCGCATCCGCAAAAACCTGATCAGGCATTTACAAACCATCTCGATGTCCGAGTACGAAAGCCTGGGCACCGGCACTGTAGTGACCCATCTGGTAACCGACCTTGATACTATCGATAATTTTATCGGCAATACCGTCAGCAAACTGCTGGTAGCCAGCCTGACCATTATAGGCACCGCCGTCATCCTGTTATGGATGCACTGGCAATTGGGTTTATTTATCCTGTTATTGAACCCGGTAGTCATTTATTTCACTCGCGTTATCGGGTCTCGCGTTAAAGACCTCAAATCCAGGGAAAACTCTGCTTACGAAGTTTTCCAGCAATCCTTAACCGAAACACTGGAAGCCATTCACCAAATTCGCGCCAGCAACCGCGAGAAACACTATTGCCAACAACTGATCGAGTCCGCCCGGTCTGTTAAGGATTTTTCTATCGCTTTTGCCTGGAAAAGTGATGCGGCAACCCGCATCAGTTTTCTGGTCTTCCTGTTCGGTTTTGATATTTTCCGCGCCTGCGCCATGCTGATGGTGTTTTATTCTAATCTTAGTATAGGTCAAATGCTGGCGGTATTCGGTTATCTCTGGTTTATGATGGCTCCAGTGCAGGAAATATTAAACATTCAATACTCTTTTTATGCCGCTAAAGCTGCGTTAATGCGCATCAACCGGCTCAATGCGCTGAAACAGGAACCCCACTACCCTCACCTTGAAAACCCGTTCCTGAATAAAAAAACCGTGTCCATCCGCGTAGACAATCTGCACTTTAGCTACGGCGATGAAAAAATACTGAACGGCATCCAGTTAAAGATTAAAGCCGGAGAGAAAGTTGCCCTGGTTGGCGCCAGCGGCGGCGGCAAATCTACCTTGATACAGACTTTAATCGGCCTCTACCCGTCAAGCGAAGGCCAAATTTACTTTGACGATGTTGCCATTGACCGCATCGGCCTGGAAGTCGTCCGAGAAAATGTCGTCACTGTGCTGCAACACCCCATTCTCTTTAATGATACGATTCGAGCCAACCTGACGCTGGGTAAACCTGCGACAGATGAAGCATTGTGGAATGCCCTGGAAATCGCGCAATTAAAAGACGCGGTGAAAGATCTGGAAAAAGGCCTCGATACAGTCGTCGGACGGCAAGGCATGAGGCTTTCCGGCGGCCAGAGACAGCGTATGGCTGTTGCCAGAATGATAGTCGCAGATCCCAAAGTGGTGATACTGGACGAGGCCACTTCGGCACTGGACAGCGAAACCGAACACAACCTACATCTGGCACTGACCGATTTCTTAAAAGGCCGCACCACTATCATCATCGCCCATCGACTTAGTGCAGTTAAACAAGCCGATCATGTCTATGTCTTTGAAGGCGGTAAAATCTGCGAACAGGGGCGACATGAAACCTTACTCAATCAAAAAGGCCTTTATGCAAAACTTTATGGCGAATACCAATAACCATGTCTGAAAACTATGATCTGCACTGCCACTCAAAAGCCTCTGACGGTGCATTATCGCCTACGGAATTAGTGCAACGCGCTCATGAGAAAGGTGTTACTTCGCTGGGCTTAACCGATCACGACACCACTGCAGGACTTGGCGAAGCGCAAGTCGCGGCGACTGCAACAGGCATCAAGTTAATCCCCGGCATTGAGCTTTCAACCAGCTGGCAAAATAAATGCCTGCACATTGTTGGCTTAGGCATCAATCCTGCTCATCCGCAACTGGTTGAAGCCACTCACAACTTGCACCTCATGCGGATCGAACGCGCTGAAAAGATGGCCTATAAACTGGAGAAAAAACGCATCCCTGGCGCATTGGAAGCCGTCAGGAAAGCCGCAGGCGACGGTATGATCACCCGCACCCATTTTGCCGATTTCCTGCTTTCACAAAATCATGTATCCACCCAGCAAGAGGCTTTTGACCGTTATCTGGGAGATGGAAAGCCCGCATATGTTTCCGCGTCCTGGACCGAAATGATCCAGGGCATAAACTGGATTACTGAATCCGGCGGCATTGCCGTGTTGGCGCATCCTATGCGCTACAAACTGACCGCCAGCTGGATGAAACGCTTACTCGCAGCGTTCAAGGAAGCCGGAGGCCAGGGAATAGAAGTCATAACCGGCAGAATTAACCCCGATGAAATAAGATTGGTTTCCGGTTATGCAACGCGTTTTGAACTGGCCGGCTCGGTCGGCTCTGATTTTCATAGCCCGGCCAACCAATGGGTAGAACTAGGCAGACTTGCACCTTTACCCAAAGGCATCAAACCAGTATGGGAGCTGTTCAATTAATGCCCAGCCATAATTTCAGCCTACTTAATGGGAAAAACCATTTATGAACTTTTGGGAAACCAAGAAACTATCTGAAATGACCACCGAGGAATGGGAGTCATTATGCGATAACTGCGGCAAATGCTGTCTGCACAAACTGGAAGACGAAGACACCGGCGATATCTACTTTACCAGCGTCGTCTGCAATCTCATCGACCTGGATACCTGCCGCTGCACCCGCTATACCGAACGCACCCGCTTAGTCCCGGAATGTCTCGACTTAAAACAACACGACTTCGCCGAATACAACTGGCTACCGGCAACCTGCGCCTACCGCTTATTGACCGATGGTGAACCGCTTCCGTCCTGGCATCCCCTGCTATCAGGAAGCCCCGATAGCGTTCAGGACGCCGGCGTCGCAATCAGCAGTTACGCCATGAAAGAATCTGAAATTGATAACCTGGAAGACCACATTATTGAATGGCTGGAGTGATGTGTTGCATAACCACGCAGCAAAGTGCTCGTGGTTTCGCTCTATGTTCTGAGCCCGTCAAACACGAAAGACTTGATTAGAAATCCTTTAATGCCAACCACCGTATTGCTTGGTCGGATCACCCTTCCAGCCAGTTGTGGTTTTATTAGCATCGGGAGTATGTAAGGTATTTTCCGCAGCGCGAACGATATTGGCATGAGTATAACCACCCATTGCTTTTGCCGCTTTAGCAATCGCCGTCGTTGATGGATTGATATAGTTTTGCGTAATCGAGTCATCAATGACGACAGAGACTAATTTCTCCGTGATCAATTCAGAAGAAAACGTCAACAGAATTGGTAAAATCGTATTGGCAGGAATTTCCACGCGATAATGACCATTATCCACAGCCACATGAGTAATAAGGCGACCATTTTCATCGGTCACTTCCACCCTGCCCATTTTAATCACGCCCTTGTCATTGCTGACCACACCTTCTAAAGTGGTCGCTTGTGCGTATTTTTTTACCACAGCTTGACTCACTTTTGCCGTTTTTTGACCTCGGTCACAACCTGAGATTACCAAACTGCTCAAGATCACCAGCAGTATCGTAAATAAAACTGTGTGTTTCATAAAACCCCCTAATAGTTTTTTGAGCCAGGAATGGCGAAGTATAAGACCCATTCAATGGGTTGCACACAAGTATGCTGCGCATTTTTGATTGTGCCGAACTATTTTTACCAGATTGTATTTTGAAACCATGCGGCAAACTCAAAATGCAATGCAAATGATCTGGCAAAATCGCCACGGCATCAATTATAAACGGGTGTCGAGTTCGTACAATATCAAAAGCATTCCGCAAATCAACAATATGCTCCACCAGAAGTTGATTTCCACTTCACTCAGCCAAGTTTTACGGTAAAAAACCATGTGGCTTGGCGTGTAGGTACGACGGTAATTAGTCATTGTTGATCGTCATAGTCGGCGCGGCAACGCGAGTGATGCGGTTCGTAAACTCACCACATCCTACGGCTCTACGTCTCTCTTAAATAATTTACTACACCCAACGGTTATCACGGGTTTCGCGCATCAGGTATACGCCAAGCAAACTGATAGCCGCAGCCAGTGAGACATAGCCGCCGACCCAGGCCAGCCCTCCCTCGGTGACCAGACGTTGCGCGATATAGGGTGCAAACGAAGCGCCTAGTATGCCGCCTAAGTTGTAGGCGGTTCCCGCACCGGTATAGCGTAACTCGGAGGGAAACAGCTCCGGCAGCAAGGCTCCCATCGGCGCGAAGGTGGCTCCCATCAGGAATAGCTCCAATGACAGGAAAGCGGTAATTATCAACGGTGAGCCGCTTTCCAGCATCGGCTTTAACAGGAAACCGGACAGGAATGCGGCGCTTCCGGCGATCAGCAAAACGGGTCGCCGTCCGAATCGGTCGCCTGCCCATGCCGATAGCGGCGTGGCGGCGGCCATAAATAGCACCGCCACACACAACATGCCGAGAAATTGCTGCCGCGGAATTTGCAACGTAGTGGTGCCGTAGCTCAGGGAAAACACGGTAGAAATATAGAACAACGCATAACATACCACCATCGCCAGCGCTCCCAACACCAACGAGGCGGCATGAGACTTTAGCATTTCCCGAAGCGGCAAGCCGACCTGTTGGTGCTGCTGTAACACTTTGGCAAACACCGGGGTTTCGGCCAAGGCCAGACGCACATATAAACCGATCATCACCAGCACCGAACTGGCAAGGAAACGGAAGTCGCCAGCCCCAGTCTTTAAACTCCTGTTCGCTTAGAAAATGCGCCAGCAGCAGAAAACTGCCGGTCGCCAAGAGAAACCCCACCGGAGGCCCCAACTGCGGAAACATACCGTACCAGCCGCGTTTCCCGGCCGGTGCATTCTCGGTCGCCAGCAGCGCCGCCCCGCCCCATTCTCCGCCCAGGCCTATGCCCTGGCCAAAACGCAACAGGCACAGCAAGGCCGGCGCCCATGCGCCGATAGCATCATAACCCGGCAACACGCCGATCAATGTGGTGGAGATACCCATGACCAGCAGCGATGCGACCAAGGTTGTTTTGCGTCCGATACGGTCGCCGAAATGTCCGAACAGCATCGCGCCCAAAGGTCGGGTGAGAAAAGCCACGGAAAAAGTAAGAAAGGCGCTGAGCGCTTGGGTTGTCGGATTGCCGCCGGGAAAAAATACCGGACCGATAACCAAGGCCGCTGCCATGCCGTAGATATAAAAATCGTAAAACTCGATAGCGGTGCCGATAAAACTGGCTAAGGCGATACGCGTAACGGAGGGGGCTGTGGATTTAATCATGAATACCTTGGAGGTCTGAAGACGGGGGAATCAGAGCAATCCTCATTTAGGAAGTTATTAATAACTCACGCGTTTAAAACATACCCGTTCAAGTTTTGAATCAGCGGTACGAATACTCATGTAGGGCGTGCCATAAGCCTCAAAGGAGTGGAAGATTAATCAAGTATCGAAAAGGCGCGCGTGATACGCCCTATTCATAGGCCTAATGCTTTTGACTTAAGCTTTTTTGCTCATACGGCAATCAAGTGTAGGTGCGGATTTTTCGCACCTACAAAAGACAACATTTATACACTCAATCCAATTTAGTCCAATCTTCCAGCGCCGCGATGATTGCTTTTCGCTTGATCTTTACTGGAAATATTGAACTTTGATTTTTGCTTGATATTCGCCATTTTGCTTCTGATAACGACGAATGGTGTATTTATCGGGACCATATTCTTCTTTGGCACGATTCCAGTCCTGATAACGGTACATAACCGTAGCCCATGCACCTTTGGTCAGCACTTTTTTGTCCAGTTCCTTGACTGTTTCAATGCCGCCATCTTCGTACGTTACAGTCAATTCATCTACAGTTTCAGCCATATTAACTCCTGGTAATTAGTGCTTAAGAACGATAATTAAATTTTGCGCAATGGGCGACCAGCCGGTCGCCCCTGCTCCTGGCAACAGCCATTCAAGCAAACGGATGTTCCAGAATAATTGTTTCGTCTCTATCGGGCCCTGTTGACACGATAGTCACCTTAACGCCAACCAGTTCTTCAAGTCGTCTTGATATAGGCTTTGGCATTTTCAGGCAGATCATTAAAATCAGTTACACCGGCAGTCGTTCCAGTCCAGCCGGGCATTTCTTCAATAATTGCATGACATTGTTCATATTGATCCGCGCCTAAAGGAGCGGTTTCAGTAACTCCGCCGTTTAGTCTGTAAGCGGTACAAATGCCAATTTTTTCCAGACCATCAAGCACATCCAGCTTGGTTAAACAAATACCGCTTAAACTGTTCAGTTTTGCGGATTTGCGCATGGCTACTGCATCAAACCAGCCGGTGCGGCGTTTGCGCCCGGTCGTGGCGCCAAACTCATGACCTTTCGTGCCCAGATGCTCACCATTGGCATCATGCAATTCGGATGGGAACGGGCCATTGCCTACGCGTGTTGAATAAGCTTTGGTAATCCCCAGTACATAGTCAAGATCAAGCGGGCCTATACCGCTACCTGTCGCCGCGCCGCCTGCGGTGGTACTGGATGAGGTGACATAGGGAAATGTACCATGATCAATATCCAGTAAAGCACCTTGAGCGCCTTCAAATAACAGGTTTTTTCCTTGTGCCTGATAGTTTATAGAGCTGCTTCGCTGACATCGGTCAGCATGGGCTTGATTTGCTCACCCAATCGAAGCGCTTCATCCAATGTCTGCTGATAGTCGACTGCATCCGTATGATAATAGTTGGTGAGCATAAAATTATGATAATTCAACCAGCTCTTTGAGTTTTTCGGCGAAAGCTCTCGGCATTCAGCAAGTCGCCGGCGCGCAGGCCTCGTCGTCCTGCCTTGTCTTCATAAGCAGGGCCAATGCCGCGTCCCGTTGTACCAATGGCTTTGCCGCCTCGCGCTTTTTCTCGCGCCTGATCGATAGCCACATGCACGGGTAAAATCAGGGTACAGGCCTCACTGATTAATAAACGGTTTCTAACAGAAATTCCCGCTTTTTCCAGAAACTCAATTTCTTCCATCAAGGCATTCGGCGATAAAACCACGCCATTACCAATCATGCACTGCACATTATCCCTGAGTATGCCGGAAGGAATAAGGTGCAATACTGTTTTCTCTCCGCGTATAACCAGCGTATGTCCGGCATTATGGCCACCTTGAAAACGCACTACTGCTTCCACTTGTTCGGTTAACAGATCAACCAGTTTACCTTTTCCTTCGTCACCCCATTGAGTGCCGATGATAACGACATTTTTTCCCATAATTATTCCAGGCTTAAGCTAAGGGTCTGACGACCCAGTTTTGATTATCTTGTTCTAAAATAGAGGTGCAACCCAATTCTTTTGCACTTCCGGTTTGTCCCGGCAATTGTTGAACAACAGCCTGTTGCTGAGCGCGTAAGTCTCTGATTTTTTCATTTAACGCGACATCGTCTGAATACGGAGCAAAAATAAGCTCTCGCAGCTCTACTTGACAGGATTGTTTGCTGAGTGATGACAATAATTTCAAGTCCGCACTAAAACCGGTCGCAGGACGCGCACGTCCAAACACTGGCACCGATATTGTCATAGCGACCGCCTCTGGCAATTTCTCTGCCGACTGACGGTACAAAAGCCGCAAAAACCATACCGGTATGATAATGATAGCCACGCAATTCAGCCAAATCGAAACTGATTGGCAACGACGGAAAACGCGCCGCCAGCTTTTCCGCAATCGCTTCCAAATCCGCCAAGGCATTTTTAACGTCATCATTAGCTTTCGAAAATACTGCGCGGGCTTTGTTAATCGTTTCCTTGCCACCATTCAGTTCGGGTAACTTCAAGAACATGGCCTTAAGATCGTTATCGATAGCTATAACTGTCCATCAATTCCTGAAGTTCAGGTCTGGCTTTGCGTTGCAATACATCAAATAATTCACTTTCCTGCAGTTCGGTTAATCCTGCCTGCCTGGATAAAGCGCGGTAAATGCCAACATGCCCTAAATCGAGATGAACATTTAGCAATCCTGTTATGGCCAGCATTTCCAGCATCAAGCGAATGACTTCTATATCGCTTTCCTTGCCGGCATGACCATAAAGTTCCGCGCCAATTTGCATGGGGCTACGGGTCTTTTCCAGCGGGTCGCCGCGGGTATGCAATATAGTGCCCACATAGCACAGACGGGTTGGCCATTCATGCTTAAGATTATGGGCATCTATTCTGGCAACTTGCGGTGTCATGTCAGCTCTTACTCCGAGCATTTCACCACTAATCTGATCGGTCAGTTTAAAGGTTTGCAAGTCCAGATCATGACCTGAACCAGTCAGCAAGGAATCCAGAAAATCGATAAACGGGGGAATAACCAGGTCATAGCCCCAGCAAGCAAACAGTTCCAGTAGCTTACGTCGCAAGTTTTCCAGATGTTTGGCTTCTTCCGGCAAAATCTCTTCTATGCCGTCGGGCAAAAGCCAGGAATCTTTTTGTTGCATGTTTTGTGTGTCCACTCAAACAAAACGCCCCGCAAGCGGAGCGTTTTTGTGTTTCCAAGCCAGGCTTAAGAATCTCGATCTTAGCCTATTTTTGTTTATTAAAATACTGAAAGAAATCAGAATCAGGATCCAGCACCATCATGCTTGAACTTGAGAAAGTCTTTTTGTAAGCATTCAAGCTACGATAAAAAGTAAAAAATTCAGTATCTGCACCATAAGCCTTGGCGTAAATTTCTGCAGATGTTGCATCACCTTCACCACGCAGTTTTTCTGCATCGCGAAATGCATTAGCCAGCGTAACAACGCGCTGTCTGTCGGCATCAGCACGAATTCTTTCAGCAGCTTCAGCACCTTGCGAACGGAATTCACGCGCCACACGTTCACGTTCAGCTTCCATTCTACGGAATACAGAACTGCTGACTTCGGGTGGTAAATCAATGCGCATTACTTGAACATCAACAATTTCCATACCTAAAGCAGCCGCAAGAGGTTTGGAGTTGTTGGTTAAAATTTCACGTATAGCACTACGATCCGTTGAAATCAATTGCTTGATATTGCGTTTGCTAAATTCACTCCGGAAAGCGTCTTTAATAATTTGATCCAGACGTAAATTAGCCTGATCTATATCACCCGCAACAGCGGTATAAAAAGTGCTCACGTTACCAATACGCCATTTAACGAAAGAATCAACAATGACGTTTTTCTTTTCAGCGGTTAAAAAACGTTCAGGTTTCGCATCCATGGTTTGAATGCGTGCATCAAATTTCTTTATATTGTTGATAAACGGCAATTTAAAATGCAGTCCAGGCTCATAATCATCTTTTACGATTTCACCTAAACGAAATTTAATCGCCTTTTCTGTTTGATTAACGGTAAACACACACATCATGCCAATAAGCAACAATGCGCCAAGCCTACTAAAATTTTATTCTGTATCATTAGCGTCCCCTTGCGTCACGACTACGAGTTGAAGTACGCTCAACAGGCTTGCTCGGTTGTACCGGTTGGAGTTGAGGTTGATGCTTGAGCCCCTGCTTGATGAGGTTGATCTGCAGTACCTTGAGGAACACTCGTTTGCTGCATGAAGGTTGATGCTGCATCATTTTATCCAACGGTAAATAAAGCAAATTATTCCCGCCTTTAACATCAACCATAATGGTATTGGTTTCAGCCATTACGGATTCCATTGATTCGATATAAAGACGTTTGCGGGTCACCTCAGGGGCTTTAATATATTCAGCAAGTAATTTGGAAAAACGACTGGTTTCACCTTGTGCCTGAGCAATCACTTGTTCTTTATAGCCTTCAGCTTCCTGTATCTTTCTGGCGGCAGCACCGCGAGCTTTCGGCACGACGTCATTAGAATAGGCTTCCGCCTCATTAATCAAACGTTGCTCATCTTCACGCGCTTTAATGGCATCTTCAAATGAGTTTTGTACCTGTTCCGGCGGTTGAGCATCCTGAAGGTTGACACTGGTAATTTGAATGCCTGATTGATAGCTATCCATGACATCCTGGATTTCCTTTTTAATCAGAGTGACAATTTCACTACGGCCCTGGGTCAATACAAAGTCCATTGTGCTGCTACCAACTACACCACGCAGTGCACTTTCAGTAACCTGCTTTAAAGTAGTCGCAGGATTAACAACATTAAAGATAAATTGCTTGGCATCTTTAACCTGGTATTGAACAGCCAGACGAACATCCACATAATTTTCATCTTTGGTCAACATCAAGGCTTCTTTAGGTACCGAACCAGTGACTTGCTCACTGCCGCCGCTACGATAACCTACTTCGATAAAACGTTGTTGTTTTACATTGACAATATCAACCCGCTTCAATAGGTGCGGGTAAGTGCCAATTTAAACCTGACTGTGTGGTGCCAATATATTTACCAAACCGGGTTTCAACACCATGATTACCTTCATCAACGATATAAAAACCGCTTAAGCCCCACAAAACGATCAGCACCGCCTGCAAGAAAGCCAAGGGTTTTCATTGACCAGAGAGAATTTCCGGACGAGCCTTCATTATCGCCTTTGCCGCCGCCAAAAAATTTGCCTAATTTTTCTTGCAATGAACGTATTGCTTCATCTAGATCAGGAGGTCCTTTCTGGTCACCACCTCGACCACTCCAGGGGTCTTTCTTATCGCCGCCAGGCTCATTCCACGACATACTTATGCTCCATATTGGATTACTTGAATTTAATTATTTATCCCGCAGGATATTTTCGAGTATTCTATCGTAAATTCTCTAGACAGGCCTGCACGCAACATTCTATCGCAAATAAACAAATTCTGAGCGTTTAACTGGGAATTATCCTAAAAAAAGACACTCAATACAAACCTAGACTAAGGTATTTCTTCAGTTTCAACAGTTCTTAACAACCCCAAATGCCTTACATCAATTTCAATGACTAATTCATTGGCGCCGAAGTCATCAATATGCTCGTCAATTATTTTTGCGCAAGTAAATAATTTTGCCCTGATATCGCCTTGATCGGGTTGTAAATAACATCGTCTTTTAACTTTAGTAATCGAAAACAGTTCTGCTAATACTTGATAAAGCAGATCGACACCTGCTCCGGTTTCGGCGGATAACCAGACCCGAATCGGATTTCCGGAATCATCTCGATCAATCTGCGGCTGAATGTTATCCAATAAATCAATTTTATTGAAAACTTCAAGTTGCCTGATTTTATCAGCCTCTATATCTTCCAGAACCTGATTGACCTGAACAATAATCTCATCCCTGTCTTCGCTATTTGCATCAATAACATGCAGCAATAAATCGGCTTCACTGGCTTCCTGTAACGTCGATTTGAATGCCGCCACCAATTCATGCGGTAAATGACGGATAAAGCCCACCGTATCAGCCAGAACAATCTCGCTGCTATTCGGCAACTGACAATTGCGTAATGTCGGATCCAGGGTAGCAAACAGCTGATCCGCCGTATAAATATCTGCGCCTGTCAGCGTATTGAATAAAGTGGATTTACCTGCATTGGTGTAACCCACTAAAGAAACGGATGGAACTTCGGCTTTTTTTCTTTTACTACGGCCTTGATGCCGTTGCTTATCGACCTTGTCCAAACGCTGCTGAATCTGCTTGATACGCAAACCCAATAGTCGCCTATCGGTTTCCAACTGGGTTTCACCCGGACCGCGCAGACCAATACCGCCTTTTTGGCGCTCCAAATGCGTCCAGCCTCGAACCAGCCGGGTTGACAAATGTTTTAATTGCGCCAATTCAACCTGCAGCTTACCTTCGAAGGATTGTGCGCGTTGGGCAAATATATCAAGAATCAGGCCGTTTCTATCAACTACCCGAACGCCCAAAGCGCCTTCGAGATTTCTTTCCTGACTGGGTGCAAGCGGGTGATTAAATAAAACAACATCGGCAGAATAGGTTTCTACCGCCGTTTTAAGCTCATCAAGCTTGCCTTTGCCGACAAAATATTTTGGATCGGGACGTTTGCGACTGCCAGTGACGACATAAACAGGATCAGTTCCGGCTGATTTAGCCAATTCTTTTAATTCTAAAAGATCTTCCTGCCCGGAATGAAAAGTTAGATGAACAAGAACAGCTCGTTCACCTGAATCGGGACGATCAAACAATAAAATACTCCATGAATGGGCTATAAAAATACTTATGTCATGCAATCCAGGAAGCTGCCTGCTACTCGTCGCCTGGCTTCGTCATTCACGCATCATTTTTACGGCTTTACTCGGCACTATAGTTGATATGGCGTGCTTATAGACCATTTGACTGATGGTATTTTTCAGCATAATCACATACTGATCAAATGAGTCGACTTTCCCTTGTAACTTTATTACCATTAACAAGAAAAATTGATACAGGCGTATGTTCCTTTCTAAGCGTATTTAGAAAATTATCCTGCAAATTTTGACCTTTTGACATCCGATTTCTCCTTATTATTTTAATTATAAATGTTGCTTAAGATAACTGCAATTACAAGTCAATACAAATCATTACTCAAGTTTCAGAAAATTTTTTTTAATTGGCTTGTTATACAGGTTGGCTAAAGCCGTCTGGTATTCTAATTTGAAATATCGACCCTAAAGTTAGATATGTGTTTTTTGATTGATTTATAACCTTAAAGTAACGATTTTATCCAGTCAATCAAGCCTCACACTCATGGATGTGCCATTAAATATAAATTGCTAAGTGATATTGAGTTTCCTATCATCAAAGCAAATCATAATGAAAAGTGGGGGCTTAACAATGACTGGGTTGGGTTCAGATCCGCACATAACAACAGATCCTCATGATGACACCGGCAATACTGCAGCGTCTATTTTCAATGGAGATTCCAGCAGTGCTGCGGCACTGGCTGAAAGTGAAGAACGTTTTCGACAAATGGCGGAAATGGCCGGTGAATGGCTATGGGAACAAGACCCCGGCGGTTATTATACTTACAGCAGCACTGCCGTTTACCAGATACTTGGGATCAGCCCGGAGGAAGTCATCGGCAAACACTATACTGAATTTTTAACTCCTCAAGATAAAGCAAACCAGCAACCTTACGCGACAATTCATCAACCTTTTTATGCGTTGATTAATCACTATCAACATAAAGACGGGCATCAGGTTCTTACAGAATCGACCGGATTGCCAATAATTAATGCAAAGGGCGATCTGGTTAAATGGCGCGGAGTCGATCGGGACATTACTGCCAGAAAGCATTTTCAGGATGCGCTCATAGAAAGTGAAAAACGTACCCGCCTTATTATTGAATGCTCATTAAGTGCGATCGTGATTATGGATTCATACGGCATTATCACCGATTGGAATCCTCAAGCTGAAAAGATGTTCGGCTGGTCACGTAATGAGGCCATAGACCAGCGCCTTCAAGACTTAATCATCCCGCCACGGTTTCGCAAAGCCCACCGCCAGGGATTGCAACATTTCCTGCAAACCGGCATTGCCCCCCTGTTAAATAAGGTGACCGAGCAGGTCGCCATACGCCGGGACGGCTCTGAATTTCCTGTCGAACTTAGCATCTCACCATTAAAACTGGGCAATACCTACATATTCAGCGGCTTCATACACGACATCACAACACGAAAAGCTACCGAAGCGAAAGTTCGTCAGGCACAAATCAATTTAGCGATTGCCCAGAGCGAAATCAAGATTGCCCAACGAATCCAAGCGTCCCTTTCACCATCAGCGCCGATTAAATCGGAACATTTTGAAGTCGCCGGATTTTGTTTGCCTGCCGATCAGGTCGGTGGCGACTATTTTGATTATTTTTTTCGCAATGAAGACCAACTGGACATGATTATTGCCGATGTATCCGGTCACTCTATCGGCCCTGCCCTGTTTATGGTTGAAACCCGCAGCGCCATTCGAACTCAGGCAAATGGGCTTGGAACGCCCGCAGAAACACTGACCATACTCAATAATTTCCTTTTTGAGGATTTAGATAAGGCGGACTACTTCATCACCTTGTTTTATTTGCAGTATGACATCACCAAAAACCAATTAAGTTTTGCCAATGCAGGACATCCGCCGCCACTGTTACTCAGCCCTTTTCAAGAGTGAATGCAGGCAGCTTGACGCCGAAGGGTTGATACTGGGTATAAACAAAAAAGTGATTTTTGAGGAGAAAACAACGACGCTGTCCAAAGGCGACTTAATCCTCCTTTATACAGACGGCCTAACCGAAGCGGAAAACGCCGATGGTGAATTTTTTGGCATTGAACGTGTCAGTGACCTTCTCATTCAACACTCCCAACAAGCGCCACAAAAAATCATTGATGCGTTATTGGAACAGCTAAAACAATTTCGCCAAAGCGAGTCATTTAACGATGATATTACATTGATGGTCTTTAAACGGGGCTAGATTAGTCACATCTTTCCCGCCCCCCCCAAAAAACGGAGATCCCTCCTGCCAGAAAATAATTTCTATTAATGTACCTCCATTCACAGAAATTAATAAAGTATCTGTTGGCAACATCACGTCATACATAAAAATCTCGCACTCCTTATTGCAAATCTGATACCCCCTTCGCATTAAGAGATGAAGTATATTAACTTAAGCGGCCTCAGCAGCTATACTCCTCAGACGCAGGGAGCAATCCACCCTCTTACTATATTGGCGCATCAAAAACTTTCAGCGTGAATGACTATACTTTCCATTGCCACCACTAAACATCCACATTAATCCTGACCTTAAAATTTCTCATCATGATTAAGCCGAGTGTTTCTTTTATCCACAGCAAGCTTAGAGCCTCGTCTCGCATCGTTTTTTTTATTTGTCTAGCAGCACAGTCATTTTCAACGCTGGCTGAACCGTCACGTACCCCGCGCTTCCAGGATCTGGCTGAGGAAACAGGTAATGCGGCCGTCCTGGCCTTCATGCAGGATCGCCAAGGATTTATTTGGATGGGATCAGCTAATGGTCTTCATCGCTACGATGGATACCGCATTACAAACTACAGGCATAATCCCGATAACCCATACAGTCTGCCTGATAGCATAGTTACAGCGCTGTTGGAGGATGATTCTGGTGTGATATGGGTTGGAACGCAAAAAGGCCTCGTTCGGTTTGAACCGGAAACAAATAAATTCACAGTACTCAAACCCGAATCAGAACAGATTAACAATACATTCATACAAAAAATTATAAGCGATAAAAAAGGAGGAATGTGGCTGGGAACCCGATCAGGGTTGCAGCATTTCGACCCAAATAACAACCGCTTCGAGATATACCGACATGATCCGTCCCACTCCGGCAGTCTTGCCAGCGACGACGTGCCCGCACTGGCGCTGGACGAGAAAGGTGGAGTTTGGATCAGCGCCTGGCCCAACGGCCTCGACTATCTGAAGCCAGGCGCATCGACTTTCCAGCATTTCAGGGTGGATACTTCCACTCACTCCGACTTTAAAACCAACACCGTGCGAGCCCTGCATTTTGATAACCACAGAAAACTGTGGATAGGCACCGAATCCGGCGTTGTTGTCTGGCAATCAGGGACTGATTGGTCGCAAAGAAAACGCCTTGCTACGCCGACTGGTGAGGATGAATTCAGGGTTAACACTATTTACCAAGATAACCAGGCAAACCTCTGGGTTACTACCCTGGGAGCAGGTTTATTGCGATGGAATAACACCGGTCAGCAATTTTCCATGTACCAGCATCGATCGGAAGATCCACACAGCCTGCCTAGCAACGACATTAGAGCCATCATGCAGGATCGCACTGGTATCATGTGGGTAGGCACTTTGGCAGATGGCGTTAGCCGGGGCAACTTAACGAATCAGGCATTCGAGCGCATTATTCCGCGCGATGTCGCTCCGAACAATTCTAATGTGAGCAATACCATTACCAGCATTGAGGGAGATGCTAATGGTCGCCTGTGGTTGGGAAGCACTCATGGATTGAGTCTTTTCGATCCTGCAACACGTCAGTTTATCAAAAGTTTTCACGCCGACGCCAAACGCCACGATACGCTTAGTAATAACTACATATTCAGCTTATACCAGTCGCCAGATGGCCCGCTCTGGATCGGCACACCGTCAGGTTTAAATCGCCTTGACCCAGCCAATGGACGCTTTCGCGTGATTCACTTTAACGGCTCCGGCAATAACTTCATCAATACGATAAAACCCAGTCGTGAAGGCGGTCTTTGGCTAGGTACCGCTAATGGCCTGATCTACTACGATCCCGCCTCTGAATCAATCAAGTACTTTACTCACGACCCGAAAAATCCGCACAGTCTTGCAACTAATTTTATATTTGTTTTGCTAGAAGACCGTACCGGAAGGGTATGGATCGGCGGAAATTTTGATGGAGGCGGACTGGATGTCCTAGACCCGGCCACAGGGAAATTCAGGCACTATCGTCACGATCCACTCAATCCAGCCAGTTTGAGCGATAACCGCATTTTCTCTTTATTCGAAGACAAAAACGGATCAGTATGGGTTGGCACGGCTAAAGGTCTCAATCGAGTCATTCCTTCGTCCGACGGAGACTTGGAATTCCGTTCTTACATTTCGTCAAACATGCTTGCTTCTACTAATATTGCATCTATGCAGACCGATCACGCAGGACAATTGTGGCTAGGCACTAATACCGGACTGTTCAACCTTGACCCTGTCACCGATCAATTCACCCGTTATTCTGCTTCGGATGGACTCACTGATGACATCTTATGGGCTGGCTCGTCCTTTTCTGGCAACGATGGCAGACTATACTTTGGTGGTATTAAAGGCATCACAGAAGTGCACCCTGAAGAGGTTCAAACAAATACCGTGCTGCCGCAATTGGCAATCACCGACATCAGCGTTTTTAACCAGTCACTGCGAACTAGATCAAACGCCGAAGGCGTCAAACTGGATGGGACGATTTCGAATCCCAAAGCGTTAACGCTTTCCTGGCGGGAATCCGTGTTCTCTGTGGAGTTTGCTGCGCTACATTACGCCGACCCCAGCAACAACCGCTACGCCTATCGTCTTGAAGGCTTCGATCAGGATTGGATGGAAACTGACGCCGCCCACCGGGTTGCAACCTACACCAATCTTGACCCAGGCAACTATGTCTTCCATGTAAAGGCTTCCAACAACAAAGGTATCTGGAACGAGACAGGTGTCACATTACCCATCACTATCACACCGCCTTTTTGGCAAACATGGTGGTTCCTCACTCTGGCCGCCGGATTACTGCTGGATCTTTATTATTGGCGTATCCGGCTGCTTAAGCGCAATCAAATACGCCTCGAACATCTGATCACGGAGCGTAGCGCAGAGGCGATAAAACTGCGCGATCAAGCCTTGGCTGCGAACCAGATCAAGAGCGAATTTCTGGCCAATATGAGCCATGAAATTCGCACTCCGATGAATGCCATCATAGGCATGACCCATCTGGCTCAGCGTACCGAACTAACCCCTAAACAACATAATTATTTAAGAAAAATCAACAATTCGGCACAATCCCTGCTCAGGATCATCAACAACATTCTTGACTTTTCCAAGATTGAGGCCGGTAAGCTGGAGCTGGAGCTTATGACATTCTCGCTGGACGACGTGCTAAGCACTCTCTCCGACATCGTTGGTCTAAAAGCCGAGGAAAAAGGCATTGGACTTGTGTTTTCGATTGCCCCGGATACCCCCTGCCAATTGCTCGGCGATTCGCTGCGATTAAGCCAAATTCTTATAAATCTGGTCAATAACGCGATTAAGTTCACCGAGCATGGCGAGGTCACCGTTGCAGTGATGCTGGAAGAGCAAAGGGGCGAAACCGTATTGCTAAAATACTCGATCACGGATACCGGGATCGGCATGACCCCAGAACAAGTATCCAACCTGTTCCAGCCCTTCTCTCAGGCGGACACCTCAATCACCCGTCACTACGGCGGCACCGGCCTGGGTTTAGCAATAAGCAAACAACTTGCAGAAACCATGGGCGGTCGCATCTGGGCAGACAGTGAACTGGACAAAGGAAGCACTTTTTCTTTTACTGCCAGCTTTTACGTCGCCGAGGCCTTTTTTCCTTCCGAAAAAGAAGTAGAGCTTATCAGACCCATCGACGAATCAATTTTCATCGACACCATTACCGAGTTACTCGCCCCACTCCCCAGCCATTCGATACACCTGGAACAAAACCGGGAGCAAATGGACGTTGCCGCTCACCTGGCGGGACATCGGATACTGCTGATCGAGGACAATGTCATTAACCGTGAGCTGACGACCGAATTACTGGCTGATCTAGGCATTACCGTCGAGATCGCGGAAAATGGGTTGACCGGGGTTACACGCGCCACCTCCGAGGCATTCGATTTGGTGCTAATGGACATCCAAATGCCAGGAATGAACGGACTAACTGCAACCCGGCTGATTCGCTCCGAAGAACACTTGCGTGACCTGCCCATTATTGCCATAACCGCCCAGGCTATGAGTGGCGATCGGGAAAAGAGTTTGGCAGCGGGCATGAACGACCATATCACCAAACCGATTGATCCAACCAAGCTGGCAGAAATATTGAGCCACTGGCTAAAGGCAAAACCGCCGCAACCATACACAAAAGATCATCTACATCATATGACACAAAATCCAATTGAGTCACCCGGCTCTCCGATTACGGACAATGACGGCATTCCCGCTCATCTCCCCCCCTTCGACATCCCCGCCGCATTGCTACGGGCGAAAGGTAATTCCAAACTTCTACGCAAGTTACTCCTGATCTTTCGTGACACCTACTTCAATGCAGTGCCTGAATTAAGGCAGTTACTCGTCGATGGCCACGAAGAAGATGCTCACAGGCTCGCCCATTCGCTCAAAGGGGCTGCGGGATCGCTGGAAGCCAAGGAGCTGCTCGATGCCGCTGCCGCTATCGAATCCGCTTTACTAAATGGCAATGTTCCAGAAATGACCCCGCTCATCAACGCCTTGGATCTGGCGCTGATGAGCGCCATCTCCGCAATCGATACGTTAGATATAGATAAATCCACACCATCGACCACGGCCGCGCAGCCGCTACCTGTTGACAACGCAGCGCTCGCTTCAGTTTTAATCGAGCTTCAAGGCCACATTCTCAATAATAATCTGAAAGCGCGTAAGCTCTTTGCTTCAATACGCTATAATCTGATGGGAAATGGAGTTGACGCTGACGTTGTAAAACTGGAAGATAGCTTGGAGCGTTTGGACTTTCTGGCCGCAGAGGTAGCTTTAAAATTTTTAATTAGCAGTCTCAATTTAGTTGGAAAAAATCATGATCCCGCAAACGAACGCACGAATATTGATAGTTGACGACGAGCGATTAAATATTGAGATACTTTCCGATCTTTTCGGTGATGATCATGAGATTCTATTTGCAACAGAAGGCAAAAGGGCATTGGAAATTGCCGCAATATCCAAGCCTGACATAATTCTGTTAGATATGATGATGCCTGGTATTAATGGCTGTGAAGTATGCAGGCTGCTAAAAAAAAATCCCCAAACCAGCGCAATCCCAATTATTTTCATCACCGCACTGGGCGATGTCGCAACGGAGACTCTGGGTCTGAAATTAGGTGCGATAGACTATGTCACCAAACCCTTCAGTCCAGCCGTGGTTAAAATGAGGGTAAACAACCAAATCGAACTTAAACGTGCGCGGGAGCAGTTGGCTTGGCTGGTAAATATCGATGGATTAACCGGTATCGCCAACCGCCGACGCTTCGACGAGTTCATAGTGAGCGAATGGAGCCGTGCTTCACGCTCGCGCCAACCCATAGCACTGACGATGATCGACGTTGACCTGTTCAAAAACTACAACGACCACTACGGCCACCAGGCAGGCGACGAATGTCTGCGTAGTGTCGCCAAGCTTCTCGACGCGCATGCCGGTCGCCCCGGCGATTTAGTTGCACGCTATGGTGGAGAAGAGTTCGCCTTCATTGCTTCGGCAACCGAGGGGGCGACTGCGCTACGAATGGCAGAAAACATCTGTGGAGCGTTGCAAAACCAGCAACTACCACATGCGCTGTCTCCTTTCGGACATGTAACGGTGAGCATCGGCGTAGCGGCTTTTGTCCCCAGTTACGGTGAAACTTCGGAGATACTGGTGCGAAAAGCCGATGAAGCCTTATACCATGCAAAAAAACAAGGACGTAATCAGGCTGTGTTTTTTGCTCAAGAATAAAAATAAAATTACTTGCAAAATCCGTAGCGACAACCAGAAAATTCTGGATGTTATTTGGTTTCCGTTCTTAAAAGCTATGTTAGGAACTAACATAACAACCGCACAAGGATTTAGTCATGAAAAAAACTTCAAAACCTAATAAAACCGAAACTCTTAACGCTTTTTGGAATATCCCGGCTGAACAACAACTCAAGCAGCTGTCTACGACACTTCAAGGATTAAGCAATGAAGAAGCCAATCAGCGCATAAAACGCTATGGCGCAAACCGGCTGAACAACAAAAAGCAAACAGGGAACCTGCGACTGTTTTTTGCCCAGTTTAAAAGTTCCATCATTCTGATACTGCTTTTTGCCACCGGCTTGTCATTCTTCTTACATGACAGGGTGGATGCTGCGATCATTTTAACGATTGTACTGATCAGCGGCTTGTTAGGATTCTGGCAGGAAAAAGGTGCAGCCAGCGCCATAGAAAAACTGCTTGAGATCGTGCAGATCAAGGTCAGCGTGCTTCGCGACGGAATTGCAACGGAGATTGCCGCCGAAAACCTGATTCCCGGCGATATTATATTACTCAAGGCCGGAGACGTTATTCCGGGGGATTGTTTGATCCTGGAATCCGACAACCTGTTTATCGATGAAGCCATACTGACCGGGGAGAGCTATCCGGTCGAAAAACTGCCCGGCGTATTGCCGGTAGATACTGCATTAAGCCAGCGCACCAACGCCTTATGGATGGGAACGCATGTGCAAAGCGGCGATGCGACAGCGCTGGTGGTTGCAACAGGACAAACAACGGAATTCGGAAAACTTTCCCTGCGCATTAAGTTAAAAGCGCCTGAGACCGAGTTTGAACGCGGCATCAGGCGCTTTGGTTATCTGCTGATGGAAATCACGCTGATACTGGTTATGCTTATTTTTGCCGTGAATGTCTATCTTGAAAAAGCGGTACTGGATTCGTTTTTGTTCGCGCTGGCGCTTGCCGTTGGCTTAACGCCGCAATTATTGCCCGCAATCATCAGTATCAATCTGGCTCACGGCGCCAAGCGTATGGCGGAGAAAAAAGTCATCGTCAAACAACTGGCCTCCATTGAAAATTTCGGCAGCATGAACGTGCTGTGTTCTGATAAAACCGGCACCTTGACCGAAGGTATCGTGCATTTACACGATGCGTTTGATCTGTCGGGCAACGCCAGCGAGAAGGTATCGTTTTATGCCTATCTTAATTCTGTTTATGAAACCGGATTCAGCAATCCCATCGACGAAGCGATCCGACAATATCGGCAGTTCGATGTAAAAGACTGCAAAAAGCTGGCAGAAATTCCCTATGATTTTTACCGCAAACGGTTAAGCCTGTTAATTTCAAAACAGGGCGAAAGCATTTTGATCACCAAAGGCGCCCTGACCAATGTGCTTGCCGCCTGCTCTGAAGTGGAAAATGCCGATGGCACTCTGCTGCCTATAGCGTCGGCGAGCGATCAGATTCAGCAGCGTTACGAAGATTTCAGTCGCCAGGGATTTCGCACCTTGGGACTTGCCTATAAGCCCATGGATGCTCAGGCACGGATTGATAAGGCTGATGAAACTGGAATGCGCTTTTTAGGTTTTTTGTTATTTTTCGATCCGCCCAAAGCAGACTGTGCCGAGACGATCAATCAATTACGTGAACTGGGCGTGACGCTCAAAATTATTACCGGCGATAATCGCCTGGTAGCGGCCACAGTCAGTAAGCAACTGGGGCTTGCAGAACACGAAATCCTTACCGGCCCTGAAATTGAGAAAATGAGCGGCCCGGCATTGATGAATAAAGTGGCCGATGTCGATTTATTCGCCGAAGTCGAACCCAACCAGAAAGAACGCATTATCATCGCCCTGAAAAAAGCCGGTTTTGTGGTCGGCTATATGGGCGACGGCATTAATGACGTGTCCGCACTGCATGCCGCCGATGTCGGCATTTCTGTCGAAAGCGCCGCTGATATTGCCAAAGAAACCGCCGAAATTGTGCTGTTGGAAAAGGATCTGGCGGTGCTGGTGCAAGGTGTCCGTGAAGGACGCATCACATTCGCCAACACGCTGAAATACGTGTTCATGGCAACCAGCTCCAACTTCGGCAACATGTTCAGCATGGCGGGCGCATCCTTGTTCCTGCCCTTTCTGCCGTTATTGCCCAAGCAAATCCTGCTGACCAACTTGCTGACTGATTTCCCGGAAATGACCATCGCCTCGGATAATGTCGATGCGGAAATGGTCTCGCAACCCAGACGCTGGGATATTAAGTTCATCCGTAAATTCATGATCACCTTTGGCATCGTCAGTTCGCTGTTCGATTTCATGACCTTCGGCCTGCTCTTGTGGCTGGATGTCTCTGTCGAACAATTCCGCACCGCCTGGTTTCTGGAATCCGTGGTTTCAGCCGCACTGATCGTCTTTGTGGTGCGCAGCAGCAAGCCGTTTTTTTCCACACGCCCCGGCAAGTATCTGGTCGCCGCAACGCTCACTATCGTCGCCGTCACCTTGGCGTTACCCTATACGCCGATTGCGCCCTTAATAGGTTTTGAACCGCTGCCGCTTCGTTTACTCGGTTTGCTTGGCGTAATCGTTATGCTTTATATCTCAACGGCTGAAATAGCAAAACACATTTTTTATCGCCTGGTAAAAATGTAATATTACTATTACTGTAACAAAATGCCGGGTTGCGCTATGCTCGGCAATTGCTCCTGCATTGCTCTACCTCCTGCATCCATGCAGTCGTAACCTAACCTATAATAGATTGAAGTCATAACCGGAGATTTATCATGAGCATACAAATCGAACTACAATCCACTATTGCTGATCTGGTCGTCAAGGGCAAAGGCATACTTGCCGCCGATGAGAGCCATCCGACCATGGCCAAGCGCTTTAAAGCGATCAATGTAGAATCAACCGAAGAAAGCCGCCGCGTCTACCGCTCATTACTGCTGACTACGCCGGGGTTAGGCGAATTCATCAGCGGCGTTATCCTGTTTGAAGAAACGCTGGGGCAAAAAACAGACAGCGGCAAGCCACTCCCGCAAGTGGCAACTGAACAAGGCATAGTACCGGGCATCAAAGTGGATAAAGGCACCCTGGCCCTGGCAAATGCGTCGGGTGATTTGATTACCCAAGGTCTGGACGGACTGCCTGAACGGCTGGCAGGCTACAAAGAACAGGGTGCGCGATTTGCCAAATGGCGTGAGGTTTATTCTATCAGCCCTCTTAATCCGACTCCGCTTGGCATAGACGCTAACGCTGAGGTGCTGGCGCGCTACGCGGCTATTTGCCAGTCACTGGGCATCGTGCCTATTGTCGAACCGGAAGTGCTGTTAGACGGCGATCACACAATCGAACGCTGCTTTGAAGTGACGGAAGCTGTCCAACATGCGGTATTTCATGCTTTGCACAGACATCGGGTGGAACTGGAATATATGGTGCTCAAACCCAGCATGATCGTGCCGGGCAAAGATGCTCAACGCAAGGCAAATCCTGAAGAAATCGCCGAAAAAACTCTGGCACAGTTGCGGCGTTCAGTCCCTGCGGCAATGCCGGGGATTAATTTTCTTTCCGGCGGGCAGACACCAGAGGAAGCCACCGCAAATCTTAATGCCATGAATGCGATGGCTGGCAATGCACCGTGGCAATTAAGCTTTTCCTACGGCCGGGCATTGCAGCAACCGGTGCTGCAGGCGTGGCAGGGAAAACCGGAAAATATCAAGGCAGCGCAAAATGCGCTTTATAAACGTGCAAAACTCAATGGCGCTGCGCGCTACGGAAATTACTCAGCGGAGATGGAAAAAGAATAAGATTGTTATTCATGGAACATAAAAAATCAGTTTATGTTTCAATCCTCAACAAGGAACGAAAACCCAATAACTTCCACGTTATCCTGTAGTGGCAACCTCGTCAATGGCTCCATGCAGTCATGCCGTTTGTCGCTACGATTTTTCGCAAGTTATTTAGTTTTCATTGCAAAGGCATAGCAAAGGCATATTAACCATGACAAAAAAGCACGATAAAAAAACAATCGACAGGAAAGATTACAAAAAGACCCTGAGAGAGTTACAGATCGAACTGGTTAAACTCCAGAATCATTTTATCAAGCAAAACGATAAGATTCTGGTCATCTTTGAAGGACGGGACGCCGGTGGCAAGGACGGCACTATAAAACGCATTACCCAGCATCTGAGTCCTCGTGAAACGCGTGTTGTAGCGCTGGGAAAACCTTCTGACCGGGATATCAGTAGCTGGTATTTTCAACGGTACGCAGCACATCTTCCGGCTGCCCAGGAAATGGTGTTATTCAACCGAAGCTGGTACAACCGCGCAGGTGTGGAACGGGTAATGGGTTTCTGTACGGATGAGCAATACCATGAGTTTCTTGAAACCGTGCCCAACTTCGAGCAGATGCTAGTACAGTCTGGCATTAAATTACTGAAATATTATCTGGATATCAGCTCAGGATGAACAAAAGAAACGCCTGAAGGACCGTGAGCAGGATCCGCTCAAGCAATGGAAAAGCAGTCCCATCGATAAATCGGCGCATAAGCATTGGGCTGAATACAGCCTGGCCCGTAACATCATGTTTGCCAGAACCCATCATTTGACCGCACCATGGACAATTGTCAGGGCTGACGACAAACAATCCGCCCGCATCAACGTTATTAAAGATATGTTGTTTCGTCTCGATTACAAAGGCAAGAGTGATGGGCTGCTGCTTCCTGACGCAGATATCGTTTTCAATTATGAAGAGGGTTATCTGCAAAACGGCATGATTGCGCCGTAATCACTCAGCCTTTATTACCATTGCTAAAAGCCATCAGCGCGATGATCAGAAAAATAATAACCAGCACCGGCCAGAAATAAGGCGCAATAATGACGCAAACCGCAAATGCAAAAAGCATGGCGGCCAGAAACATAAGCACACCCACCCCTAAAAACAGCAACACCATGAGTAAGCCGGTGGTTAGCATAATCACCAGAAATGTCGGGATAGCGGCAAAACGAGCTAACGGTTCCGCGACAGGCTCGCCATTGATCATAACGCTGAACTGCCCGACACCAGGATGAAATAAATAGCTCAGTATGGCAATAATACCGCCGATTATCAGCACTTTTGTGATCAGTTTTTTATTGCTTTTATGTTCCATAAATAACATCCCTCAAAAATTTTAAATTCATAATAAATTGTACGCGGCTACATTTTGAAATCCCCTTAAGGAGTTTCCTGGTCAATTTTTTCTAAATTCAGTCGTTTTACAGTATCACCCGCAATTTTTGCCACATAGATCAACACCGCCAAGGAAATAACTAAACCCATTGCCAGCATCGGATATGAAACGCTGCTATGTGGTGAAACTCCGTTGATTAACCCGGCCAGATGTTTAGCGGTATATCCAAAATAAACCAGACTGGTGTTGTAAATTAAAATACCGCTGGTAGCGGCCAAATAAGGCCAGAACCTGACCTGGGTCACCGATAAAGCATAACTCAGCATTGCAAATGGCAAAGGTGTCAGACGCAATAAAAACATCAGTTTAAATGCATTGTCATTGACTACTGTAGTGAGCTCAGAAAAACGTTTATGTTCAGCAATGAACATAAGGACTCTGTCGCGCAATAAATAACGTCCCAGAAAAAAAATAAGCGCTGATGCCAGATAGGTTGCGATGATGATATAAAATTCCCCGGCACCGATTGGGAATAACAAGCCGGCAGCAAAACAGAGCGCATCGACTGATGCAAAAAGAGGTGTCAGAACGACAAATAGCGCAATAAAACCCAGCGGCGCAAAAGCGCCCAGCTCCTGAATCCAGACTTCCAGATCAGGAAGATAAAGTTCCAGTTCATGCCCAATAAGCAATACAACCCCGACAAAAATCAAAGCCATAGCTAATTTCTTGATAAGCCCTATGTTTTGCAGTTGCACGGTCTGTTTACTCCCTGAAAAATTATCAGTATCTATTCAATGAACTATGGCGCAGGGTCTGATGGCCGGATGAGCTTAATGGTTATGAATGCACTACTATTTTTCCCTGTGATGCAGGCTTATTTTAACCAGCGACCACCCCATAAAAATCATATTAATACCCAAAAGCATGCCTAATAACCAATTCGCAGTTTCAGTCCAGCTAATCCAGATGATGAGCGCAAAAGCCAAAGCAGTAATGCCGCTGAACAGAATAAAGCCCCAGTTGGCTAAAGGACGCATCATGAGTGCCAAAGAAATCTTGGCAACGCCTTCCAAAGCAAAAAATAGCGTCACCAGCATCGTTAAGGTCAAAACGCCAGCGCCAGGCTCGGCAATAAACAAATAGCCGACTACAATCTGCAAAATACCCATAAACAGCCATAATCCAAAACCGGGCATATCCGAAAACATACAAGGCCCGACCTATATGAATTATCCCTCCAAACAGAAGAATCCAGCCCAAAAAAACGACTATGGCCACTGTAAAAAACTGAGGTATCACCACTGCACAAAGTCCAAGGATGATGAAAAAAATGCCTTCGGCAAGAAACAATTTCCAATGCGTTTGCAAATAATTCAGCATTTGCTGTTGCATTTGTTTAATTTCAATATCGATGTCTTCTATCTTGTTCATGGCCTTCCCCCTGAAGTGTAATTGGCAAGCTACGAGCCGCTATTGACCAATTTCTCCAACTCCTTGGTTAAAGCAATATAAGGCAATAAATTGACCGGCAAAACAGTATTAATTTCCTGATAAATCCGCCGGTATCGATTGATTTTTTGCTTTTCAGGAGGCAAATCAAAATAGTCGGCACAGGTTGAGGACTTGCTTAACAGAATGTTGTTAATCAACAGACCTATGATGCGTTTTATATCCGCCTGTAAATCAGTCGATACTTTTTGCTCCCAATAATCATGAGGGGGCATTTTTGCCAACTGTTCGTAGATTTCATGCAAACCCAGATAATGGGTAATTTCATTGAACAGTTCGAAGACAGTGACAAAGTCCGTCGCGGTTTCAGCGGATAAAGAAACGATAAACGGGAAATCATTAAGGCTGGAAATAAACACCATCCTTTGTGCCAGCTCTTCCGGAACACCATCCTGCCGGTATAGCTCCAGTTGCTGTTTAAATTGAATGCTATCTTGCTGCATTAAAATAATGTTCAAAGTCCTGTAAATAACGGCTATAGCAGTTGATGGTCTGAGCATCCGGACGTATTTTTTTGTCATGCAATAAAGCCCAGCGACAAAAACCGGCCAGCGTTTTTTCAAGCTGTAGCAATAAATGATATTGTTTATCTGCCGCAATTTTATTGTCCAGCGCATAAATCGCATGACGTAGCGCATCACCGTCCAAAACCCGGTCAAAGGTCAGATAACAACCGACATGATCCAGTATATTGCGCGTTTTCGTTGTCGTTATCAAGGCTTAAAAAACTACACCCCGCCTGATTGATTATTTTATTACTGACGATGGTTGCTTTAATTTCGCTGGCCAGAGGATGAGCGGACAAGTAATTTTTATAATGCTCATTGACCTGATCAGGAAAGTAGGCCTGCAAATAACAGTCACAGCATTCATCATGCAACAAGGCAGCCTGATTCTCTATCTGCTGGGTTAAGTACATTTTGCTGGCGGCCATTAATACGGCAAGCTCAGGACGGGTTATTATTTGTCCGGGCCGGGATAAAATTGTCTTTGGTTTGTGGAAAAGATTCAACTACTCGATCGAAAAAACCAGCGGCTTCCAGACGTTCAGCCAGTTGCAAAAAAACCGCTGAATTATCGGCACTGCGCAACTGGTCCAATGATAAACAAAGGCTCTGCGCATAATTATTGGCCAATACCTGCCGGCAAACTTCGTCGGTCATGCTGATAAATAACGGTTGATAGTCAGCAATAATGTTTTTCTTTTGCAAACCCGTCAGCAAGATTTTTAAATTAACTTCATGATCGGAGGTATCGACCCCCGCCGAATTATCGACTGCATCGGTATTAATGCGGCCTCCGCGCAAGCTGTATTCAATGCGCGCTTTTTGGGTGAAACCCAGATTTGCGCCTTCGCCAACAACACGAGCGCCCAGATTGGTGGCATCCACTCGCACATTGTCATTGCTTCGGTCACCGACTTCTTCGTGTTTTTCAGTGCTGGCTTTTATGTAGGTACCGATGCCGCCCAGCCATAATAATTCTACCGGTGCCGTCAGCAGGTAACGTATCAGGGATTCTCCATCCAGCGATTTGTAGCGTATGCCCAGCCATTTTTTCAACTCGGGAGAAACCGGGATATCCTTGTCTGATCGAAGATAAACACCGCCGCCTTCGGAAATAAGGGTCCGGTCATAATCATTCCAGCTTGATCCCGGTAATTCGAACAAACGTTTGCGTTCATTGAACGGCGCATCACTATCAGACGGATTCGGATCAATAAAAATATGTTGCCCGCTAAAAGCGGCTAATAACCGGATACAGGGTGACAACAACATGCCATTGCCAAAAACATCGCCGTCCATGCTGCCAATGCCGACGACGGTAAAGGCTTCGTTTTGTATATCTTTGCCTGCAGAGACGACGCTTCACGAAAATGCCGCTGTACACATTTCCAGGCACCACGAGCAGTAATGCCCAGCGCTTTGTGGTCATAACCACGGGAACCGCCGCTGGCAAACGCATCTCCCAGCCAGAATTGATAGTCGGCAGACACTGCATTGGCAATATCTGAAAACTTTGCCGTGCCTTTGTCTGCGGCCACCACCAAATACGGATCGGGATCATCATAGCTTACGATGTTCTGAGGCCTAACGACTTTGTCATCGCTATAATTGTCGGTTAAATCCAGCAAGCCGCGTATCAGTGTGATGTAAGCCTTTTTTCCGGCTTCTCTCGTTTCCAGGCTGGAACTTGGGGCGAGAATTTCAGGCCGTTCTTCTTTAATACAAAACCGCCTTTAGCACCGGTCGGGATAATCAAGGCGTTTTTGCTGATCTGGGTTTGCATGAGTCCCAGAATTTCGGTTCTGAAATCATCGGGACGATCGGACCAACGTATTCCGCCTCGCGAAATTTTGCCGCCGCGCAGATGAATGCCTTCCATATCGACTGCATGGACATAAATCTCGTTTTGCGGTTTGGGGGAGGGCATATCGATAACACCCAGGCTGTTGATTTTGAAAGCGACAAAATAATCATCAGAAGCTACGTCGCTAGATGAAAATTACAGCGCATCGTCGCATCAATCAGATTAAACAGGGTGCGTAATATTCTGTCATCATTAATGTCGGAAACCGATGCCATGCTTTCCAGTAATTGCAGACGCAATGGAAACAAGGCCTGTTCTTCTCTGAGTACCGGATCATCCCACTCCGGATTAGGTCTGAAGCGGGCTTCAAAGTATTTAAACAGGCACAGTGCAACCTGCGGATTGTTAATCAAGGCATGATGAACAGTGTCTCGGGTGGTTTGATGACCCAGTTGTAAATAATAATTTCGATAAGCCCGAAGCACATCAATTTCTTGCCAGGCTCATTCCGGTTAAAACTAACAGTTTATTGAGAGCATCATTTTCACTTTTTCCATCCAATATTACTTGAATGGTTTTCAGCAGCTGGCTATTTACACTACTTAAAGAGGCACATTGGCTTGTTGCAATTTTCACGCATTGGCTTGTTGCTATTTAATGGTGAAACTTCTAATAAATTGCGTGGTGCCATCAACTGTAATAGGAAACTGTACCTGATCCATCACCCTTAAGTGCATATTTTCCAGAACCGGAATATATTCATCCAGAAAACGTTCCTGTTGACTGTAAAAATGCAGCCGATAATGCATCTATTCCCTTATAGGGCTTAAGTAGACTGATACGTTGATTGTTTGATACCAATAGCTGCTCAAGATGCAGTATGTCTTTTAACGCATAACGCGGCGAAACCAGGGCTTGATAGCCAGTCGGGAAATGCTGATTGATATTTTTGCCACAACTGTTGACCGGTTTCCTTGCCCAAAGCTCGTTCAGCTATGTTGCTGGAAAGAAACCATCCAGGATTTGGTAAGTCTATTCAATTGCCTGTCTCCGAAAGTTTACACTGTCATTGTTGGCAGGATGTTTCAGTTATAGATATTTTATAATTTCCAGAACATTGCAATCACCTTGTCTGGTATAAGTGACTGAATCCATCAGTGTCCGGATGAAAAAGATGCCCATCCCGCTTTCTTTCGGCTGGTCAAAATCCGGTAACGGCACGTTTTCCAGATCAAAGCCCTGCCCGTGATCATAAACCTTGATATTCAGTTCATTATCCTGAATATGAATGGTTATTCTGACGGTGTCTTCCGGGGTCATTTGTGTGGCATGTTTGATGGCATTAGTGGTTGCTTCCGTTAACACCAGATTTAAATGATAAGCCAAAGCCTCTCGATCGCCGGAAAAATCATCCAGATCTTTCGCTATATGCTCACCAATACTACCGATCAAATCCAGATATTTGGTCTGTGTCGGGATGATTACATCTACCTGAAGAATCGAATTACACATACACAACCTCTAGGCTTCGTTTTCAAAAGCTTCATTTAAATCAGCATAAATTTCAAAAACCCTGTTTAACCGGGTTAACTCAAACATTGATAATACCTGTTGCTTGCAACATGCTAAAGCAAGCTTACCGGATTTGGCCGCCGCATTTTTATAACCCGATAGTAATGCACCCAAGCCGGAGCTATCTATAAAGCGTACACTTTCCAGTTGGACAATAATATTGACCTCGCCCTGTTCTATCATGTGCAGAATATATTCCTTTAATTCACCTGAATTATGCGCGTCTATTCTTTCTTCCTGAATGAATATAACACTGCAACCATTCATTTTTTCGAGATTCAATTTCATTAGTTTTTCTTAAGTGCAATCAAAATATAAAAACAAATTCTGTTAGCCGAATCATAGCACCATAACCACCACACTCAACAATTCTTATAACCGACAAGCCCCGTCTGTGTGCGTATAATAGTTTCTTTTTCTGCACTGGATTTACGTTCCGGCCCGCAACAAGGAATCATAATGTCTCAAATAGTAGTTTGTGCCCTGTACAAATTTGTCACCCTGGAAAATTATCAGGCTTTGCGTCAACCGCTGCATGATGTCATGGAAGCCAATCAGGTTCGCGGCACCTTGCTGCTGGCCAGCGAGGGCATCAACGGCACGATAGCCGGATCACGCCAGGCCATCGATACAGTGCTGGACTGGTTGCGTAGCGATCCGCGTCTGGCAGATATCGATCACAAGGAATCGCTGACCGACAAACCACCTTTCAACCGCACCAAAGTTAAACTCAAAAAAGAGATAGTGACGATGGGCGTGGAAGGCATCGATCCCAAGCGCGTGGTGGGTACTTATGTCAGCCCTGAAGATTGGAACAAACTGATCTCCGATCCCGAGGTTATCCTGGTAGACACCCGCAACGACTATGAATTTAAAGTCGGCACCTTTAAAAACGCCATTAACCCGAACACAACAAGCTTCCGGGAGTTTCCCCAGTACGTAAAAGAAAATCTCGATCCCGAAAAACACAAAAAAGTGGCGATGTTCTGCACCGGCGGTATCCGCTGCGAGAAATCCACAGCCTTCTTAAAAGAACAGGGCTTTGACGAGGTCTATCATCTCAAAGGCGGGATCTTAAAATATCTGGAAGAAGTCCCCGCCCAGGAAACGCTTTGGGAAGGTGAATGCTTTGTCTTCGACGACCGGGTAACGGTTAATCTCCAGCTTGAAAAAGGCAATTACGACCAGTGTAACGCCTGCCGCCTGCCCATCACCGAAGCCGATAAGGCCAGCGATAAATACCAGCAAGGTATCAGCTGTCCTCATTGTTACGATAAAATCACGCCTGAGCAGAAAATCCGTTTCATGGAGCGTGAAAAGCAAATGGAATTAGCCAGGAAGCGCGGCGAAGCCCATATGGGTGCCGATGCAGCCAGGACGCTAGTCGAAAAACGGGTAGCCAAGCAGCAACGGCGTCAGCAAGTAGTGGAAGAGTAAAACAAAAACAATGACCGGGGCATAACATGGAAGCCAGCGCAAAAACAATTAAATCATTAGCTGTACTTTGCAGCGGCGGCGACAGCCCCGGCATGAATCCGGCGGTGCGTGCGGTGGTCAGAACAGCTATCGGACTCGGCATTGAGGTTTTCGGTATTTACAGGGGATACTCCGGCTTGCTTGAAGGCAATATCCGAAGACTCAGCTTATCCTCGGTCAGCAACATCATCCAGCGCGGCGGAACTATTCTCGACAGCTCTCGCTGTCCTGAGTTTTACGCCGCCGAACACAGACAGGAAGCCGCGCAGATTTTATTAAAGAACCATATTGATGGCCTGATCATTATCGGCGGCGATGGCTCTTTTACGGGCGCCATGCTACTTGCATCAAGAGCATGGCATTCCTGTGGTGGGCATCCCCGGCACCATAGATAATGATATTTCGGGCACCGAATATACTATCGGTTTCAATACCGCCGTACAGACCGCCACTAATGCAGTTGACAACATCAGGGATACCGCATCAGCACATGAGCGGACGTTTTTGGTTGAGGTCATGGGCCACAAATCGTCCGGAATTGCCTTGCAGGTGGGCGTATGTACCGGCGCCGAGCATGTTGTCTTGTCGAACCAGCCGGTTGATTACCAGAAAATTACTAACGATATTGCTAAAGGCGTTGCGCGCGGCAAAACGTCATCCATTATCATCGTTGCTGAAGGTGAGAAAGCCAGGCTTGTCCTATGAGATAAAGGATGTATTGCTGAAGCAATACAACATTAGCGTCCACGTTTGCATTTTGGGACATATTCAACGCGGCGGAAGCCCGACTGCTCTGGATCGCCTGGTTGCTTCAAAAATGGGTTATGCCGCAGTACACGCCATTCATCAAGGCCAGCAGGTTCACGTTACCGCCTTTAACAAAGGGGATGTCGAAATCGTTCCGTTAACTATGTGCCTGGGAAGAAGAAATGAAATTGCCGCGCCACAACTCGAATTGATCCGCGCCCTGGCCATTTAGGAGATAAAATCCATGAAAGCGCAAATAGGTCAAAAAGCCCCTTTATTATCAGTTTCTGATTGGGTTCAGGGTGAACCGATCAATTTTGATCAGCTATCAGGCCGGGTCGTGCTGGTGGAAGTGTTTCAGGTGAACTGTCCGGGCTGTTTCCTGTACTCTTTGCCGCAGGCGATTGAACTGCACCGGAAATATTCGGACAAGGGTCTATCTGTATTGGGCGTCGCTACAGCGTTTGAGGATTTTGACAAAAACAATCTGAAAAACCTGATTCGGCTGGCTGAAAACGGTGAGGTTGTTGGCGAAACGCTGCGCTTGTTAAGCCAGCAAGGAAAATTAACAGAAGACGGCCACCTGTCCTATCGCATCCCTTTCCCGCTGGCGATGGATCGATTGAACAAACGCCAGGCCGAAGTGACCGATGCTGAAATCGCAGCTTTTATCAAAGACCGTATTCCCGGCTTTGACCAGCAGCCGGAACCACATCAGCAAAAAATCCGGCAACAAGTACAGGATTATTTTCAGTCTCTTGATTACCACGCCGAAACCTTTGAGCGTTTCGACTTAAAAGGCACACCCTCGCATATCCTGGTGGATAAAAAAGGCATGCTAAGGGATTGTGCATTTGGCGCTTACCCCGAGCTGGAAGCCCGGGTATTGGGGTTGTTGCAGGAATAAAATTAATTTCCTGAATGCTCGCCATTAAATCGATCTGGCCAACCGATGCAGCGCTTCAGCACCATGATTGAACAGCGGCCAGCCGTCACCGGGCAGAACGGCTATAATGCCGGGAAACTCTGCAAGGCGCTTGACGGATTGAACCGCCTTTTTTTTATCCGCAAGCTTTGCATCCGGCAGCAAACACAATTCACCGCCAATATGGCAACGGATTAAATCACCGGTTATCAGCGTGGTGTGCTCCAAAAGCAGCGCAAGCTCTCCCGGCGTTTTAGATCCTTCCATCCGATAAGCCATTAAACCCGGAACAATCTCTTCATTGTCATAAATCCAGCGATCGCATGAAATCGGAAAAGTATCTTCCTCACCTGCCGGACCATAAACCAATGCGCCTGTACTTTCGACAATATGTTCAGCGTCACGGCAATGGTCGCTATTGGTAATAACGATGAAGTTGACTCCACCCAGCTTTTGCAAGTGGCTGTGGTCATGCTCGGACAACGGCAAGGGATCAATCAGGACGTTGCCACCTTCACGCACCCAAAGTATGCTGTGAAAATCCAGATTTCGTTCATTATTAAACTCAGACCAGCCAAACAGGTCTTTTCTGTGTAATTGTTTCATTTGAAAGCTCCTTATTTCATAATTGAAAAAACAAATAATTAATGTCTTCTGCCAGCGCGCCACCGAAACCTGACTGTTTCATGACAAGATAGCCTAAGGCAAAGCCAGGGGCAATTGCCGTGAGAGCTTTTTTCGTCTTAACTTAAATCAACCGCATTGAAATTAATACGGATTGAACACCCATTGCACATAAGTTCCTTTATTTTTACGGCTTTCAATTTTTAACTGCCAGCCATAATAATCACAGATCCGTTTCGATATAGCCAGTCCCAGGCCGCTGCCTTGACTGGATTGCCCACGATAACCCCGTTCAAAAATCTGCCCAATTTCGTCGGTATCAATACCCTGCCCCGTATCAGTAACCGAAAACTCATGCTCATTTAAGAAAATGGTCACTGAGCCTTTATCGGTATAAGTGACTGCATTTTTTATTAAATTGCCCATCAACATTGAGATAATCGGACCAGATGCATTAATGCTTGGGTGTCCTTGAATTCTTTTGATTACCTTTACCTCCTTGCCTGGCAGGCTACAGTGATCTTCAATCAGTTGCTCGACAACAGCAACAAGCTCGGTTTTATCAATAGTATCGTTCAGCGATGCAGTATTACGCGCCAGCTGTAGCAAGGTATCCAGGCGTTCTGCCATTTCGTGCGCCGACCTTTGGATACGTTCTATCCGCAACCCGATATCCTTGGGTAGATCCGGCCTTAGCAACAGACCTTCACTGGCTGCCATAATAACCGCCAGCGGCGTTCTCAATTCGTGACTGGCATTGCCGGTAAACTCTCTTTCGCGTTGAATCAATGCCTGTAAGCGCTGACTGTAGGCATCAAATTCCAGGGCAAGAATACCGACTTCATCATCCGTGTAGTCCTCTGATAAATAGCCGACAGCCTTTTCCGGGTTAAGCATCTTGATGCTTGCTGCCAGCGATGTTACCGGTTCCAGCGCTTTTTTTGAAAACCACAGGCCGCACCAGGTGGCCAGCCAGAGAATAATAAATACAGCCGCGACCAAATAGATCATCAAATTGTATTCAAGCGTTTCAAAATCGGTATCATCATAAACAATAATGTACCGCAGCTTGTTAAGGTCTTTGATGGCGACATCATATTCGTGTTGATTATGCTCAACGTCATGTATGCCTTCAGGATAACCAGACAGGAAGCTCACTTCATCCACTGGTTTGTTCGCATCGACTTTATAGACCACCCAGTTTTTTGAGCGCTGCATCGATAACTCAGGGTTTTGCTCTGTCAGCTTGATGAAATGCTCCAGTTCTTCCGTTAAATAGGAATTCATAAACTGGCTTTCGAGAGAGTTAAAGGCGATTTTCAGAAATAACCCCATGAAGATACTGAGCAAAAGCGCGAGTACCGGGTAGGTCAGAAAAATCCTGAATCTGATCTTATGACGATAACGCATTACTTTGCTTTAATTGGTAGCCGACTCCACGTACGGTATGCAATAAGGTATCTGCAAATGGCTTATCAATGGCATTACGCAGGTGATGAATGTGTACACGCAGCGCTTCCCCTTCGGGTGGAGTATCACCCCAGATGCTGTATTCAAGATTCTGTCTTGAGACCACGCGCGGCGACTGCCTCATCAGCAGTTCTAAAATCTGAAACTCAATCGAGGTCAATTCGATAAGCTCATTGCCGCGTGTGACTTCACGGGTTTCCGGAACAAGTTTCAAATCGGCAATACGCAATGTTGTTTGCTGACTAACGCCGGTATTGCGACGGGTTAAAGCATTGAGCCGCAGTTTCAATTCCTTTAATGAAAACGGTTTAACTAAATAATCATCCGCCCCGTGCTCAAAACCACTAACCCGGTCTGCCAAGGTATCTCTCGCCGTCAGCATTATTACCGGAACCCAGTTGCCGGCATCATGTCGTAAGCGTCTGCACAGCTCCAGACCGTCAATACCAGGCAGCGTTAAATCCAGAACTATCGCGTCGTATTGGTTGACTACGGCTAAATGCAAGCCGGTAATTCCGTCCGCAGCTGTATCTATAATATCGCCCTGCTGTTCAAAAAAATCAGTCAGCTCGAAAGACAGATCCCGATTATCTTCAATAATAAGTAGCCGCACTAGTTAACTGAACTCATTGATATATTGATCTTTAAATAATTATTAGGATTACGATAACTCATGATTTTCTTTAAATAACTTCCAAGAGTACTCAATAAGTTAAAGATAAACAAAGAAATGCTAAGGTAATGCAACTACCTTTTTCGTTTAATGATATGGCAAAGACCGCTTATATTACCTGTCAAAACAATACTTTCCAATGATATCAAGATTCACACCCCATAAAACTTGCGTTTACGCCAGAAAGTGGCCCTACTCACACCCAGCAACTGCGCGGCGGGTGTGATCATGCCATTGCTTTGCTCCAATGCCCGCCGGATTGCAGCAGATTCTTGTTCTGCTGACAGATGCGAATTGAGCCTGATTGGTTGAGTAACCACCTGAGGCTCCCTGAATTCAGGGGGCAATTCAGATAAGCGTAAAACCGTGCCACGACCCACCGCAAAAGCATATTCCACGACATTATGCAGCTCCCTGATATTACCCGGCCACGAGTAGTCCAACAAAACCCGCATGGCCTGGGGATCAATTTTTTCAATTTTCCTGAAACTGGCTGCATTATGCTGCTGGATAAAATGCCATATCAATAAACTGATATCTTCCCTGCGCTCCCGTAAGGGCGGGATAAAAATAGGTACTACCCTTAACCGGTACATCAAATCCTCACGGAAACGTCCGCTTTTCACTTCTTCCCGTAAAGAACGATGCGTCGCAGCGACTATGCGAACATCGACATCAATTGAACGGTCCCCGCCCACCGGAAAATAGTTTCTTTCCTGTATAACCCTGAGCAGCTTGGCCTGCAATTCAAGGGGCAGTTCAGCTATTTCATCCAAAAACAATGTTCCGCCATGCGCACGCTGAAACAAGCCACTATGATCCTTGATTGCTCCGGTAAATGCGCCACGTACATGTCCAAACAGTTCACTGTCCAACAGGCTGCTGGACAAGGCCGCGCAATTAATTGCTAAAAAAGGTGCGTTATGGCGAGCGCTCAGATCATGGATTGCCTTCGCCACCAACTCCTTGCCGGAACCGCTCTCGCCTCTTACCAATACGGTTGCTTCCGTTTCTGCGGCATTCTGGATAATCTGAAAAACCGCTTGCATGGCCGGTGAGCGGCTTAATATCCCGTGAAAACTTTGCATGGCTTCAACCGGGGCTTTAGGTAAAACGGTGTTTGACGCCTGTTCCGAACAGGAGAAAAGCAAACCGATGCCGCCTGCAAAAATACCGGTTTTATCATGTAAGACCTGGACAATTTTTTTCACTTCGATTTTATGGCCATCAGCCCGGGTTAGTTTTATAAACTGTTCTTTATTTTCACTGGCATCTGTAATCGCATAGTCTTGCAAGCTAGCCTTGCCAATGACATCCTCAGATTTGAGTCCCGATAACTTTTCCGCCCCAGGACTCCAATGAAGAACCTGTTGATTCTTGTCTACAACATAGATGCCCGCGCAATCACAAAGATCGAGCATTTTGGAAAAAATAGTTGTACTGTCGAATTGCGCCAGCCAATATGACAATTTTTCGGAAAATAAGGCGGTTTGTTTCAAATGTTTCATCTATTGTTTCATTTAAACCTGAACATGTTTCAATAAAACAGTACATGAAACAACAAGACTGAAGCAAGCACTATTTAGAAAATTGTAATTCATAATGAAAACAACAAGTTGATGATTACACTTGCTTTTGGCACAAGCTTTGCTTTTAAGCCAAGCAGACACATCCGATAATCCACTCGCACCACCCGGAGAGACATCATGATATTCAAACAACTATTTGATCAGGAAACCTGGACTTATACCTATTTGATCGCCGACCCGGTAAGTAAGGATGCGGTCCTCATCGATCCTGTCAATACCCATATTGATGAATACATCACCCTGCTTGAAGAACATGACTTACAGCTTAAGTTTTCGCTGGAAACGCATGTTCATGCCGACCACATCACCGCCAGTGGCCTGCTGCGCCAGCGCTTGGGCGCGCAAACCGCGGTCAGCCAATTCTGCGGCGCCGAGACAGCGGACATTCAAATTCAGGATGGCGATGTTTTTAAATTCGCCAACGGCGAACAGATTAAAGTCATAGCCACGCCCGGCCATACCCGCGGGAGTATTTCTTTTTTATGGCGTGATCGCCTGTTTACCGGAGACTCTTTATTAATCGGCGGTTGCGGGCGTACCGATTTTCAGGGTGGCGATGCCGGAGCACTTTATGACTGCATTACCCAGCGTTTATTTACCTTGCCGGATGAAACACTGGTTTATCCCGGCCATGACTACCAGCAACACTGGGTCAGCTGCATCATGCAGGAACGCACCACCAACCCTCGACTGGCAGGCAAGACCCGCGAGCAGTTCATCGAGATTATGAACAATCTGAACTTACCCAAGCCCCGACTGATTGATGAGGCAGTACCGGCTAACCGTTACTGCGGCCTGGATGAAGATGAACGCCAGGATGCAGTTGTCCTGAGGGACACCACGCGCCCCGTTCGCGCAACAACAAGCACTGATGACATGGTCGCCGCTGCAAAACAGCAGATTACAGAAATTAATGTCGCCAAATCAAAACAGCTGATTGCTGAAGGCAATCTCGTTATTGTTGATACCCGCGAAGAAAGCGAATATGCCGCCGGACACATTGACGGGGCGTTATTACTGCCGCGCGGCGTGCTGGAATTCAAGATCGGCAGCACACCGGAACTGGCTGACAAGTCGAAAGCGGTGCTCATTTACTGCCGTTCGGGCAATCGCTCGGCGCTGGCGGCACAAACGATGCAGTCAATGGGTTATACCAATGTTCTGTCCATGGCAGGTGGTTACGAAGCGTGGAAAAAAAGCGTCTAAACTGTGCAATATCCCAAGGATGGGTTGACTTAAGCCATAATTCGGTCAAAAGTAGGCCGCTAGGTGATGCCTTCAGATATTCACTGGCATCACTGACGCTGATAAAAAATTTATAACAATAAGGTAAATTCCAGACGCGGTTTAACCATCGTGCAGAATAATTACCAAACAACACCACCTGGAGGAAGATCATGTCACAGCAACACCACACCCTAGTCATTGTCGGAGGCGGAGCCGCCGGTATTTCAGTAGCAAACAATATGCATCGCCAAAATCCAAATATTGATATTGCTATTATTGAGCCATCTGAAACACATTATTACCAGCCTGCTTTCACTATTATCGGTGGTGGTGCCTATACACTGAAAAGAGCTACCCGCAACGAGGCGGATTTAATCAACCTGTGCTTCACCTGGATTAAAGATGCAGCCAGAACCTTCAACCCGGTTAAAAATACCGTCACCTTACGTTCTGGTGACAAAGTCACTTATGACTACCTTGTTGTCTGCCCGGGCTTGCAACTGGACTGGAACAAAATTGAAGGCTTAAAGAAAACGCTGGGCAAAAATAACGTCTGCAGTAATTATTCTGCCGGATACTGTGGAATATACCTGGGAGTGCATCCAGAACATCGAGGGAGGAACCGCGCTGTTCACCCAACCGCCGATGCCTATCAAGTGCGCAGGCGCACCACAGAAAATCATGTATCTGGCTGCGGATCGATTCCGTAAAAAAGGCATTCTTGATAATTTTAATATCGAATTCTGCAATGCCGGACCGAGCTTGTTCGGTGTGCCTTTTTTTGCAAAAGCACTAAGCAAAGTCGTTGCCGACTACGGAATTAAGACCAATTTCAATCACAACCTCGTTGCTATTGATGGTCCGGCTAAAAAGGCCACTTTTGAAGTAGTGGACAGCAAAGGCAAGAAAACACAGGTAGTCAAATCATTTGACATGATTCATGTCACCCCGCCCCAAAGCGCACCGGATTTCATTAAAAAAAGCCCTTTGGCTAACGAAGCCGGCTGGGTTGATGTGAATAACAGAACGCTACAACATAATAAATACAGCAATATTTTCGGACTGGGCGATGCAACGTCAACGCCCAATGCCAAAACCGCCGCTGCGGTGCGCAAACAGGTTCCGGTCGTGGTTGATAATATCCTCAACCTGATCAATAACAAAAACCTTGAGGAAGGCTATGACGGTTATGGTTCCTGCCCGTTAACCACTTCACTCAGTACTGTCATGCTGGCTGAATTTTCTTACGACGGCAAAGTAACGCCTTCCTTCCCTAAGCTGGATCCAAGAGAAAACCGCTATATATGGTGGTTAGGCAAAGTATTCGGCTTCCCATGGTTGTACTGGTATTTGATGCTCAAAGGCTACCGGATTGATATTCCGCATCTGGAATCCTATGCCAAACCCTTTATGGATGAAGAATAGATATTCAACTGTTGGCAGGGTGGGCACGAAAAACATCTGCTCACCCTGCATGAATCACATTCCTGTTGTGTTTTTATCCAGATAAAACACTCACAAAACTGAAATGACTTCCCCAAATTACAACGAGTCACGCTTAACACGGTTATTTCCTATTGTGGGCTGGTTAAAAACCTATACCCGACAGGAATTTAACGGCGACCTGTTCGCCGGTATCATCACCGCCATTTTGCTGGTTCCGCAGGGTATAGCCTATGCCATACTGGCTGGCCTGCCGCCGCAACTCGGGCTTTATGCCAGCATCCTGCCGCCAATCTTGTATGCCTTGTTCGGCACCAGCCGCACCCTGTCGGTCGGGCCGGTTTCGATTGCCGCCATCATGATTGCCAGCGCCTTGACGGCACCGGAAATCAGCGTTTTAGGCAATCCTGTCCAGAGCGCGCTTATTCTGTCGGCAGAAAGCGGAATCATCATGTTGCTGATGGCGCTATTGCGCATGGGCGGACTGGTAAATTTTATCAGCCATCCGGTGCTTACCGGCTTTACCAGCGGTGCTGCTCTATTGATTATAGGCAGCCAATTACCACAGTTGTTCGGCTTAAAAACGCCAGCATGCGGCTTTGATGTTACCTGCTACAGCCATTATTTTTCAGGCCTCTTACCGGTCACGCTATTAATCGGTTTTACAGCACTAGGCTTGCTGGTATTTTTCGGCAGACCGCTGATTTTTTTACTTAAAAAAATGGGCATGCAAACTTACCTAATCACTGCCATCAGCAAATGCGGACCGTTGTTGACCGTCATTCTGGCAACCCTGGCAGTCGATTATTTTGATCTGGCAGTCAACAAAATGTGGCAGTTGTCGGCCAGGTTCCTTCCGGCTTCCCTGAGTTAAGCTTTGACTTTGCCTCTGCTGAAAAATGGGAACTGTTACTACCCTACTCCGGCTTTATCGCCTTGATTGCTTATGTGGAAAGTGTTGCGATTGCCAAAGTCACCGCCAATTTCAGAGGAGAAAAAATCACCCCCAATCAGGAGTTGATCGCGCTGGGCGCCGCCAATATAGCCGCCAGCATGTCCGGAGGAATGCCTGTTGCAGGCGGCTTTAGCCGTACCATGGTGAATTTTTACGCTGGCGCCCGTACCCAAATGGCTATGCTCATCGCTGCCGGCATCCTTGCCCTTGCGGTCATCTTCTTCAGCCCATGGTTTGAAAACATCCCCAAAGCGGCGCTGGCCGCCATCATTCTGATCGCCATTTTCCCTTTGGTGCGCCTGAAAAACATCCTCCACACCTGGGATTATGATCGCGGCGATGGCATCGCAGAAACCGTTACCTTGCTTGGCGTTTTGGTTTTAGGCATTGAGGAAGGCATTACTCTGGGCATTATCCTGACCATCATCAGCCATCTGCGTAAAACCAGCCAACCGCATATCGCCGTGGTCGGACGCATACCCGACACTGAGCATTACCGTAATATCAAACGCCATAGCGTTCAAACATGGAGCGACCTGCTCTTACTTCGAATCGATGAAAGCATCACTTTTGCCAATATCAATTATATCGAAGACTTCATCAACGCCGAGTTGAGGCGGCAGCCGGACATTAAGCATATTGTCCTTATCTTTACATCAATCAGTGATATAGACACCACGGCGCTGGAGGTGCTGGAAAATTTAAACCATGCCTTGCAAGCCGCAAAAAAAACACTTCATATATCAGAAGCAAAAGGCCCTGTGCTCGATAAGCTCGAGAAAACCGACTTTCTTAAGCAGCTACAGCCCGGCAAGGTCTTTTTCCGCACCGAAGACGCCGTTAAAGAACTCACCCGAAACTCGTCAGACTAATCGCCGATTGGAAAACCGCTTGCCAGATGAGGCCTATTTCGCAATACTGAAAACGTTACCCTCACAACTACAGGAACATGCACCTTGAATAGTTCGCTGGCACACCAAGAAGATCGACAAGCTATCGGAACCATTGTTGAAGTTCATGGTCCGGTAGTGATTATTGATTGCACCCAGTTGCCGCCGTTGCGCCAGGCTTTATGCACCTGTTTTGATCACACCACCTATATGTTCGAGGTGCATCAGCATCTTGATGAACGGCATATCCGGGCGATTACCCTGCATGGTACTGCCGGGTTGAGTCGAGGCATGATCGTATTTGATACCGGCGCACCCTTGCAGATTCCGGTTTCCGAGCAATGTCTGGGCCGGTTATTGAATATATTTGGTGAACCGCTGGACGGCCTACCCGCCTTTGGTGCAAAACGAATTCCGCAATATTCATGCGAAACCGCTGCCGTTATCCGAAGCCATAGGCATGAGCGGGATTTTGGAGACGGGTATTAAGGTCATCGATTTATTATGTCCCTTTGTAAAAGGCGGAAAAACCGGATTATTCGGCGGGGCAGGGGTCGGCAAAACCGTGCTGGTCATGGAGTTTATCCATGCTGTTTCTGCCATCCACAAAGGTGTTTCAGTTTTTGCCGGCGTCGGCGAACGTATCCGCGAAGCCCACGAGTTATGGCGGGAAATGCAGCAGGCGGAGGTCATGCCTGATACCTTGATGGTGTTCGGACAAATGGATGAATCACCCGGCGTGCGTTTTCGTGTCGCCCTGTCAGCATTGACCTATGCAGAATACCTGCGCGATACCTTGCATAAGGAAGTGCTGTTTGTAGTGGATAATGTCTTTCGTTTTGTCCAGGCCGGCAGTGAAATATCCAGCCTGCTGGGCCGCATGCCCGCTACAGTGGGTTACCAGCCGACACTGACCACAGAAGTCGCCGAACTGGAAGATCGCATACTTTCCACCCGACAAGGCGCTATCACCTCGGTGCAGGCGGTCTATGTGCCGGCGGATGATATGACGGATCCGGCGGTCAGCGCCATACTCAGTCATCTGGATACTACCGTTATCCTGTCCAGAGATCAGGCCAGCAAAGGCATTTATCCGGCCGTCGATCCGTTGCGCTCAAGCAGCAAACTGATGGACAGGCATACACTGGGTGATCGCCATTATGCCGTGGCTCAAAGGCGTCCGGGAACATCTGGCGCGTTATCAGTGAATTGGAGGATATTATTGCCATGCTGGGTATTGAGGAATTGTCCGAGGTTGATCGCAAAGTTGTCATGCGTGCTCGCAAATTACAACGTTATCTCACCCAGCCGTTTTCGGTTTTAGCCCAGCACACCAGACAAACCGGGGTTTCAGTGCCGCTGGAGCAGACTTTGACTGATTGCGAAGCCTTTTTGGCCGGGCACTATGACGACTTATCCGAAGAGCAATGCTATATGCGCGGATCCATGCAGGAACTGTAATGAACCAATTCGTGTTGAACCTGTTTGATGCAACCCATGAACAACGCATTACCGGCGTCACCTCCTTTGTCGGCGAAGATGCTTCGGGCAGTTTCGGAATCCAGCCCAATCATGCACGGTTTATGACTACCTTGGTTTTCGGTCTGGCGCGTTTTCGCCTGGCCACAGCGGACTGGCAATATCTGGCTCTACCCGGAGCAGTGGTCTATTTCAACAATAATGAATTAACCATCAGCACCCGGCATTTTTTAATCGACACTGACCTTGAACGGATCAGCTCATTATTGGAGCAGGAATTGATAGCAGAGGAAGAAAATCTGCGTGCAACCAGGGAAAGTCTGCACCGGATGGAACAGGCCATGCTTAAACGCATGTTGACTCTTAAACGCAAAACGATATGGCAATCATGAATAATCAACAGCAGCTCAAAAAGAAGATTGAAAGCCAGATCAAGCGTATTAAAAAGGCGGAACATGACCGCCCGAACCTGTTATCACAGACCGTCTATATCGGCACTTTGGGTTTAGTCATGGTTTTGCCGATTATTGGCGGCGTTTATCTGGGGCACTGGCTGGACAGTCTGATGGCAGGTTATTCGACGCGCTGGACGCTCAGCTTATTGTTTACTGGCCTGGTGATCGGGATTTTTAACGTGTATTTTTTGATTAAAGATTAAAGCTTCATTTTTAACTCGCAGCACGAATAATATCCGACTTGTCCATCGAATTGCCGGATGTTGCGCGGGCATTCTCTTTTTAAAATCATTTTCGTCGATTAAGCTACAAAAATCAGTTAGATTTGATATATCAAAGCTACCGTAGCACCCTTTTTGCCTCTGTGTACGGCAATATTCACATCATTTGGGCGATCCGTTATCTTTGTATAATGCATTGATTATTTCTTGGCTTAAATCTGACTGCGAATACTTCAACAGATTTTTCTGGATTAACAGGAAATTTCGAAGCATTCTCTGAAATCGCTGAACCCAGGATTCGTTACCATGCATCCAAAACCAAACAGCATCTAATTCTCAAATGCGAATGCCGTATGTAATGCGACTAATTCCTGCAATCATCAGAATTGTCCCATTCATGCTGTTACTGTATTTGGCAGCGCCTGTAGTTATTGCGGAAGTCTCTGTTAACGGACTTAAAGGCGAAGCTAAAGACAATGTTCAACTCATGCTGTCGCTGGCAAAAGAAAAATGCGATTCACCGGAATGGAAAATACGCGGCTTGTTTGGCAAAGCCGATGAGGAAATAGATCAGGCTTTGCGGGCTTTGGGTTATTACCATCCCGTTATCAAAAAATCACTGGCTTTCAATGATGCATGCTGGCAGGCGGACTTTGCCATTGATCCCGGTCCGCAGGTCATCATTGACAATATCACCATCACCCTGACCGGCGATGCCCACGATGACCCCGAATTTCAAAAACTGCGCAATACCCTGCTGGCCTCAAACGGCAAACCTCTGCGTCACGATCAATACGAAAAAATGAAAAGGAGGATTGAATCACTGGCACTGGAACGAGGTTATTTAAAAGGCGTTTTTTCAGAAAAACAGCTGTTAATCGATAAAGCCAACAACAAGGCGTACATCAAGCTGGTGTTTGATGGCGGGAAACGCATGGTGTTTGGCGATGTTATTGTTGAACAGGACATCTTGAACCCCGAGTTTGTGCAGAAATTTATTTCATTCAAAAGCGGAGACTATTATTCCAGCGAACAGTTGGCTAAAACCCACAATGCGCTGTCAAAAAGCGGCTATTTCGAGAGGGTGGATATACGCCCGGATACCGAAAATATCAACCAAAAACAAGTCCCCGTCAGCGTTAAACTTTCCCCTGAAAAAATCCATCATTACGGGTTCGGCATAGGTTTTGACACCGACATTGGTCCTTTGCTGAATGCTTCTTATAAAAACCGCCGACTGAATCGCCGGGGCCATTTTCTTAACGCCAATATTGACCTTGCTCCCGTGCTGTCAACTGCAGATGCTGAATACAGCATACCTCTGGACAATCCGGCCAGCGATTTTTTCAGTTTCGGCGGCGGATTCAAACGGGAAGATACCGACACTTATAAGTCCCTGTCAGCAAAACTTTCCGCGCGGTTAAAACATGATTTCGACAGCGGCTGGAAGCAGACGCTTTTTATCGACTCCGTCTACGAAGATTTCACCATCGGCACAACCTCAAATCAGGTGCTTTTATTGGTGCCCGGCGGCAGCTGGTTGCGTTCTGTTTCCGATAGCACACTGCGGCCTACCCGAGGCCATCGCCTGGAATTTAATCTGGCAGGCAGTTACGAAAACCCAATTTCCGAGGTCAGTTTTGCACAAGGCTCGGTATCTGCGGTCTGGATGCATCCATTACCCTGGAGCGGCAAATTTATCGCCAGAACCGAGCAAGGCGCAACGCTGGTTGATCAATTTGACAAGCTGCCGACATCGTACCGGTTTTATGCCGGCGGCATGAACAGCATACGCGGTTACGCTTACAAGGAACTGGGGCCTAAGGATAATCAGGGTAACGTTATAGGCGGCAAGTTCTTAAGCGTGGTCAGCGCGGAATACGAACAAGCTGTGCTCGATGACTGGGGCGTTGCGGCATTTATTGATGGTGGCAATGCTTATAATCCAGAGAATATCAGCATCAAAACCGGTGCGGGATTGGGCGTCAGGTGGTATTCGCCCATAGGCCCGATTCGGCTGGATTTTGCAGTCCCCTTGAACGAATCGGATTCTTCGTTTCAAATCCATTTTGCCGCAGGCGCAAGGCTATGAAGAAACGCATACTTCTGATTAGCCTGATGCTCGTGCTGATGATTCCTGTCGGCTTGCTCGGCTTGATGAACAGCACAATCGGCAGCCGCTGGCTGTTGCAGTCGATTTTCTCAAGTTTGCCGACAAAGGCTTCAGTTAAAACCATTGATGGTCGGTTGCTTGAACGTATTGTACTCTCTGATCTGTACTATAAAAGCGATACGGAAACGGTCGCCATTAAAAAACTGGTGTTAGTCTGGCAACCTTCCAGACTGTTCTCGGATACTTTAAAAATTGTTGATATTACCCTCGAAGAGGTAACCGTTAGTCTGGCTGAGACAATCATCACCAGCAGCAGAAAGCAGTTTTGACCTTAACGCCGAGTTACGGCTACCGGTGCAGATCGTGATTGAAAACCTGCTGGTGACGAATCTCAGATTTCAGCAAGGCGAACAGATCCAGCAACTGGAAAAACTGCAGTTGTCAGCGTTTACCGAACACGGCCGGCTTAACATTGTCTCGCTGGCTATTAATGCCCAAACCGTGGCTGCGACAGCCAAGGGGCAAATGGGCTTGGGCAAGGGCTTTCCATTGAACTTGACTGCCGACTGGCAGGTCAAAACAGAAGGCTATGGCTTATGGCAAGCGATTACGACAGTCACCGGCGACATGAAGCAGCTGTTTTTCGATAATCAGTTGTCGACACCCTTCAAATTAGCCCTGAAAGGCAATCTGGATAATTTGCAGGATGAGCCGCGTATAACCGCACGCGGCGACTGGCAGCAACTTAACTGGCCGCTCAGCGGCGGCAAGCCGCAGGTGACCAGTGAACAAGGATCGATTGAGTTGACCGGTTTGCTCAGTGATTATCAGGTTAGGCTAAACGGCGATTTAACCCGGCCGACTTTGCCAAAAGCCCGGTTAGCGTTTAACGGCAAAGGCAACATGGACGCCCTGTCCATTGAAAAGCTTGAGCTCAAATCAACGGCGGGGGCTTTCCTGGTCAGCGGTGATGTTGCATGGAAAGACGCTACGGTTTTTGATCTAAAAGCCACAGGGCAAGATTTTAATCCCGCCATCCTGTTACCCGAGCTGCCCGGCAGCCTGAACTTTGACACCCGCCTAAAAGGACAACTGGCTGACGAGTCATTGCAACTGGCTGCCGATATTAACAAGCTGTCCGGCAAGTTGCGCGGCTATCCGGTTAGCGCAAGCGGCAAACTGGCTTTGGCTGACGAGCAACTCAAGGTCGATGCCCTTAAGATCGTTTCGGGGATCAATAAAATTGCAGTTAACGGCACACTGGGACAGGAACAAGCGGCTCTTGTCGTGGCCATCGACGCCCCTGCTCTGGAGACCTTATGGCCAGGTCTTGGCGGCAGCCTGAAGGCAGACGGACATTTGCAAGGCACATGGAAAAACCCGTCGGTAACATTGCAGGCTCTCGGCAAGCGTTTGCGCTATGCCGAACACAGCGCCGGGCAGTTAGCCATTGATATCGACTACTCTGCCGACGCAAAAAAAACATCCAAAATACGACTGTCAGCCAGCGCCATCAAAACCGGCACAACTCAAATCGCAAAATTGCTGATTGATGGTTCCGGCACATTCGAGCAGCATCGCCTTAACGCCGATCTCAGTTCTTCTTATGGCGATGTATCCAGCGCGCTCACAGGCCGTCTCAAGGCCGGTGTGTGGCAGGGCGATTTTTCCAGGCTGGATATGAATACGCCGGATTTTGGTCGCTGGCAACTTAAAGATAATGTGGCGGTTCGCGTAGCACAAAGCCCCGCCGGCATGGATGTAACGCTGGCGGAAGCCTGCCTGCTCCAGCAGACCGCCGCATTTTGCATGCAGGGACGTTATCCAGCCAACGGCGACTTTAAATTTCAAGTTAAGGCCAGGGAGCTGCCGGCGGGCTTGATGCAGGCCTATTTGCCTGAACAGATGAAGTTAAAAGGCATTATCAATGCCGATGCCGACATACAACAGCAAAAGGGCTTGCTTAGCGGCACTTATCGGCTGGACTATGCCCGATGCAGACATTACTCTAAAGTCCAGGGAGGCAATCACAGAGATTCCATTGGGCGCATCGTCCCTGTCAGGCAACATTAAAGGGGAGATAATTTCAGCCAATCTTGATCTGGCCTTGGCCGGCCGGGATTATTTACGCGCCCGGCTGCAACTGGACACTGGCAAAACTCAAGTGCTATCCGGTCAAGTGACGGCTTCAGTGGTTGAATTTGCATTGTTAAACCCTTTTGTTCCGCAGTTATCGAACATGAAGGGCAATCTTAACGCGGATCTGGCGGTAACAGGCAGCACCGACAAACCGGTTGTCAACGGTGCTATACGTTTCACCCGGGGATCTGTCGACCTGCCTGAGTATGGACTTGGAATCCGGGAAATCACCCTACTGGCGCTTGCATCAGCCGACCCTGTCCGGCCCATTCAGCTAAGCGGGTCGGCAAAATCCGGGCAAGGTTCCATTAGGCTCAACGGCTTTGCTGACTTGCAAGGGACTGCAGAGTTAATGCTGAACGGTGCGGATTTTGAAATCGCCAAATTACCGGAGGCGCAAATAGCCGTTTCACCCGAATTAAAACTGGTATTTGCCGACAGGAAAGGCAAAGTAACCGGCAAACTCAAGATTCCAAAAGCCGTCATGCAGCTTAAGGAAATCCCTGAGAAAGCCGTGAAAGTCAGCCCTGATGAAGTTATTCTTGGCGAAGAAAAAGACGAGCAAAAAGCCGCGGCAGCCGTCAACATTGATGCAGCTATAGATGTTGAACTTGGCAAACAGGTCAGCTTTTCAGGACAAGGACTGAAAACCGACTTGTCAGGCAACATGAAGCTCATCAAAACCGGAGAAAAAATAGCCATGTATGGCAATGTCGACATGAACAAGGCGCGTTATAAAAGCTATGGACAGGATCTGACCGTGCGCAAAGGCAGTTTCCTCTTTAACGGCCCGGTCGATAAGCCTTGGCTGGACGTAGAAGCCATACGTGTATCAAAAAGCAAGCAAGTTACCGCCATTCTTCACCTGACCGGCCCGCTAGAAGCGCCTCAAACTCGGCTATCTTCGGAGCCTGCCTTGCCGGAAGCAGAAGTGCTTGCCTATCTAGTTACCGGCGGACCATTAAACCAGGTGAGCAAATCGGAAAGCAGTATGGTTGCCAGCGCGGCATTATCTTACGGGGTAGGCCAGGTATCCTGGATTGCCGACAAACTGGGGGTAGACGAATTTGAAGTTCAAGAGGGAAAAACGCTGCAAGATACACTGCTTGCCGTAGGCCAATACCTGACACCGGATTTTTATGTGGGAACCAAAGTCGGCCTGTTTAATAAACAAACTGTATTGGTACTAAAGCATAAACTGACCAATACCTTTAATGTTGAAACACAAACAGGCACATCACAAAGAATAAAACTTAACTATGAATTTGATACGGATTAAGGGAACGGAATAAACACCCCCTGAAAGATTGGAGTGTATTAAGCTTATAGGTTTTGTTATTGTACAAGCATTATAAAAGTAAAGAGGCACTCTGATGGAAAACGAATTTTCTTTTGCTATAGGCCCGGTGGTGATTAGGTGCATCGATCATCACCACGTGGGGAATTATGCTGGTGATTACGGTAATAGCCTGGCTTTCAACCCGGCACCTGGACATGTTGCCCGGTTCGCTGCAGACTACCGTTGAAGGCATTGTTGCGGCCATCGACGAAGCCATTATCGCAGTCGCGCCGGAACATGGACGGCAAATCATGCCTTTTATTGCTTCCCTTTGGCTGTTTCTGATCGTTGCCAATCTGGTGGGCTTGATACCGGAACTGCATTCGCCTACCCGTGATCTTTCCGTGACCTCGGCACTGGCTGTTTTGGTGTTTTTTTCGGTGCACTGGTTTGGCATAAAAACGCAGGGCTTAAAAAATTATCTGCATCATTACCTGACACCCAGCCCGATTTTGCTGCCTTTTCATATTATCAGCGAATTTACCCGCACCCTGGCGCTGGCCATCCGTTTATTCGGCAATATGATGAGTCTGGATATGGCGGCCATGCTGATTTTGCTGGTGGCCGGCTTTCTCGCACCGATTCCGATTCTGATGCTGCATATCATTGAGGCGCTGGTACAGGCCTATATCTTCGGTATGCTCGCACTTATCTATCTGGCCGGCGCCATTCAATCCCAACAACTTAACTCACAGGAGTAACTTATGACCGATATATCCTTGATTGTCCTTGGATCTAGCGTCGCCGCCATTATCGGAATCGCCTTGGGAGTAATGCTGCCTGCCCTGGCCATGGGCAAAGCCATCGGCAGTGCGCTTGATGCCTTATCACGGCAACCGGAATCGGAACGTTCGATTATGCGCACCTTGTTTATCGGTTTGGCCATGATCGAATCACTGGCCATCTATTGTCTGGTTATTATTTTGATCGTGCTGTTTAGAAATCCGTTGCTTGAATACATTCTCAAATAATCCGTTAAGATAAAGCTATGGAATTCAACTTATCCACTTTTATCCTTGAAATCATCAATTTCCTGATTCTGATCTGGATTTTGCAGCGGCTTTTTTACAAACCGTTACTGGAAGTGATTGCCAAGCGTAAGCAGTTTATTGACCAATCACTTGCCGATGCAAAAAAACTGCATCAAGCAGGCGGAAGAACAACGCAGCCTTTATGAAAACCGCCAAAAGCTGTGGGAGCAGGAAAAACAGGCGGCTCTCGCCGCACTGCATCAGCAAATCGAAGCCGAAAGAAAAACTCAAATGGATCAAGCTGCATGTCGATCTTGAACAGGAACGGCAAAAAGCCAAAGTAACACTTATCACGCCAGCAGCAGGAACTTCAGCAACAAGCCGAAAAACAGGCATTACAAAACGGCGCCCGCTTTGCCGGAATGCTGCTGCAACAAGTCAGCCAGGCCCTGAACTGGAAGCACGCTTGATTACCCTAGTGATGGACAATCTTACAGACCTTACCGGAAGCCTGCAGATTGTGTCTGCAAATGCTGGGAACTAAAAAATCGGTACCCATCAAAATAACCAGCGCCTATCCGTTAACAGCTGATCTGCAGCAACAGCTGGAACAAAAACTGGGCTCGTTAATCAACAGTCCAATCAATTTTCAATATCATCAGGATGCGGAGCTGATCGCCGGTTTGCGCATCGATATCGGTGCCTGGGTTTTAAACGCCAACCTGCAACATGAACTGATTGGTTTTGCCGAGATTGCTAATGAGTCCGAATAAGCCAGAAAATTCCGCTGCTCTATTAGACAAGCAGGCAGACTGGCTTGCGAACTATCAGCCGGGGCTGCGTGTTACCGAACAAGGCACTGTGGTTTCCATCGGTGACGGGATTAGCTGGATTAAGGGGTTGCCCTCGGCGGCCATCGAAGACATCCTGATTTTTGCCGATGGCAGCCGGGGCATGGTATTTGACCTTAACCGCGACAGAATCGGCGCTATTTTACTTGTATGAAACCGAAGCCCTGACAGCAGGCACGACGGTTCGTCTTTCCCGGCACTCGCTCAGCATACCGGTCGGAGACGAGTTTTTAGGCCGGATTATCGATCCACTGGGAACGCCGCTGGATGGCCTGCCGCCACCAGCCCAGACAGGGCGGGAAAACCTGGAAAAAGGCTCGCCCGCAATTATCGCGCGGGATTTTGTCCATAAACCGCTATACACCGGCATTAAAATTATCGACACCCTGATTCCCATTGGCAAAGGTCAGCGGCAATTGATAGTGGGTGATGAAGGTTTGGGCAGAAGCTTCAATCGCCATCGACACGGTCATTAATCAAAAAGACCAGAATGTGCTGTGTATCTACGTGCTGATCGGCCAGAAACGCTCTGCCGTCGTCAGCACCATGGAAACCCTGCGGAATCATGGTGCGCTGGACTACACCGTATGCGTAGTCGCCGAAGCCAGCGCCTTGCCCGGTTTGCAATATATTGCCCCGTTTGCCGGTTGTGCGCTGGCCGAATACTGGATGGCGCAGGGCAGGGATACCCTGATTATTTACGATGATCTGTCTACCCATGCCAGAACTTATCGGGAACTGTCTTTGTTGCTGCGCAGGCCGCCCGGACGCGAAGCCTATCCCGGCGATATTTTCTTTGTCCATTCCCGCCTGCTGGAACGCTCAACCTGTTTGAATGCCGAAAACGGCGGCGGCAGCATGACCGCATTGCCGATTGTCGAAACCAAGCAGGGTGAAATTGCCGCCTACATTCCAACCAATCTGATTTCCATTACCGACGGGCAAATTTATCTGGATAATGATCTGTTTGTTTCAGGATTTCGTCCCGGCCATCGACATCACCAAATCGGTATCACGGATAGGCGGCAAAGCCCAGCATCCCAGTATCAGCAATCAAGCCGGGCAAATGAAACTGGATTATCTGCAATTTCTGGAGCTGGAGGCCTTTACCCGTTTTGGCCAGCGCCTGGAAGCATCCATGGAAGCACGGATTAAACGGGGACGCCTGTTACGGGAAATACTAAAACAGGATCGACTGCTTCCGCTTAAGTAGTCTTTTTCAACTGGCCTGGCTGACTGCTTTTAATGAAGGTTTTTTTAATAAGGCAGAACCTAAAGAAATTGCGGGATATCTTGAACTTATTGATCAAGGCATTAAAACCACGACACTGACACTGGACAGCAGCCATGAACAATGGCGACAGGCAATCAGCGACTGGCTTAACACCGACCCCAGTCAGCCGTCATGAGCCAAAGCCGCGAACTGCAATTGCATATCACCCAGATGGAGGAGATACGCACCATTTTAAATTCGATGAAAAATCTGGCGTTTATGGAAATTCATAAACTGATGCGTTTTCAAACCATGCAGGGGCAGGCTGTGGCAAATATTGAAAATGCGGCTATGGATTTCCTGGATTTTTATCCCTTACCAGTCGCTGATGATAACGCCACGCATATTTGTATTTTGGTGGGGGCTGAGCGCGGTTTTTGCGGTGATTTTAATGAAAGCCTGATCAATGCTATTGCAGGCGGAAGCTTATTCAGGCGTTATTGCCATCGGCAGCAGACTTTGTAACAGGCTGGAAGATAATCCTCTTGAAGTCATTAGCCTCAATTGAAGGCGCCAATGTCGCAGAAGAAGTGCCGGCTGTCCTTAACCGGCTGATTGATACGATCAGCTCATTAGCGGTTTCCAGGGCGAAATGGTGACAGAGCAGCTTATTTGCACCTACACTAAGTTACCGTTGTTTATCACGATAACGTACTCAATCAAATCACCCAACGGCAGATACTTCCGCCTTTCCCTGAGCAACAAGTCGGGAGCACTTCGTTACGGAAATCCACCGGTACTCAACCTGGAACCTGCCGATTTTTTTTCTGACTTGATAGATCATTACCTGTTCGCAGTGCTGCATGAAATCTTTTACATTTCGCTGATGGCCGAAAATCATCGCCGTTTGCAGCATCTGGAAGGTGCCGTAAAACATCTGGATGATGAAACGGTGAATCTGCGCCGAAAATCCCAGATTTATCGTCAGGAAGAAATTACCGAAGAAATTGAGGTTATTTTGTTAAACGCCGAAAACCTTTAAAAATACAGTCTCTTGTACCAAATCAACGGAATCCCTGATTGCTTAGGCGTGTTTCCATCCGGCGCATTAGCATGGCGTAATATACCCTGCGCTGACTTGGTCAAGCAATTGCGTTTGGGCAGCAAAAATATATTTACCTTTATTAAACGGGTGCATTGCACCTGTTGATTTGTATATACTATGCATAATAACCAGGGCATCTCTGGTCTTATTTTCATAATTGCAGTTTCGTAGGTGACCTCGAATATCAGATAATTGTTGGACCAAAATGACTGAATTGCATTTCACAATAAATAATTTTTTAAGTCATGCACAACCCGTCCCAACAGGATCAACACATGAACAACAGCTTAATTTCAGAAATTACCGGACAGAATGACATTGATCCAGCAGAAACCAAAGAGTGGATTGAAGCGCTGCAAGTCGGTATTAGAACAGGATGGCAGTGAACGCGCGCATTTTCTGATTGAACAGCTGGTTGCTGTAACGCGACATTCAGGATTTGATATCCCTTTTAGCGCCAATACCGCCTATCTCAATACCATTCCCGTTGCCCGGCAGGCCCAGTTTCCCGGTGATGCAACTATAGAACAAAAAATCCGTTCCTATGTGCGCTGGAATGCCATGATGATGGTATTAAGGGCAAACAAGCATACCAATGTCGGCGGACATATTGCCAGTTTTGCCTCAGCGGCAACTCTTTACGATGTCGGTTATAACCATTTTTGGCATGCGCCTTCAGATCAACATGATGGCGATTTGATTTTTACGCAAGGCCACTTGACGCCGGGTGATTATGCACGCGCTTTCTTGCTGGGAAGATTTACGCAAGAGCAAATGGATAACTTTCGTCAGGAAGTCAATGGCAATGGTTTGTCTTCTTATCCGCACCCCTGGCTGATGCAGGATTTCTGGCAGTTCCCGACCGTTTCAATGGGACTCGGTCCGATTATGGCCATTTATCAGGCACGTTTCATGCGTTATCTGCAGGATCGTGGTTTGCTGATACCTCAGGGCGTAAAGTCTGGAGTTTTCTGGGTGATGGTGAAACCGATGAGCCTGAATCATTGGGCGCCATCGGCCTGGCTGGACGGGAAAAACTGGATAACCTCATTTTTGTGGTCAACTGCAATCTGCAACGTCTGGATGGCCCTGTGCGTGGTAATGGCAAAATCATTCAGGAACTGGAAAGTGAATTCCGCGGCGCCGGCTGGAATGTCATTAAACTGGTTTGGGGGCAACGCTGGGATGCCTTGCTGGCTCGTGATAAAGACGGCTTGCTGGCAGCACGCATGATGGCATGTGTGGATGGTGATTATCAAACCTTTAAAGCCAAAGATGGCGCTTATGTGCGCGAACATTTCTTTAATACGCCGGAATTAAAGGCGATGGTTGCCGACTGGTCTGACCGTGATATCTGGGAGCTGAACCGAGGCGGCCATGATCCGGCCAAAACTTATGCAGCTTTCATGCGGCGGTGAATCATCAAGGGACAACCTACCGTTATTTTGGCTAAAACCATTAAAGGTTATGGCATGGGTGCATCGGGAGAAGCCCAGAATATTTCTCATCAACAGAAAAAAATGAGCGAAATCTCGCTGACCCATTTCCGGGATCGCTATGAGTTACCGGTAACGGATGAAGAAATGCAAAACCTGCCTTATCTGACCTTTCCAGAAGGCTCAAAGGAACTTCAGTACATGCAGCAGCGCCGCGCTGAATTGGGCGGACATTTACCGTCCAGAAGAACAAAATCCTACGCGCTGGATGTGCCCGTATTGAGTGATTTTAAAGCCTTGCTGGAAGCCAGCGGCGAAGGCCGGGAGATTTCTACCACCATGGCGTTTGTGCGCTTGCTTAACATTCTGGTTAAAGATAAAAATATCGGCAAACGCATCGTTCCGATTGTTCCTGACGAATCAAGAACTTTCGGCATGGAAGGCATGTTCAGACAACTGGGTATCTGGTCACAGGTTGGGCAATTGTATACGCCGCAAGATGCCGATCAACTGATGTTCTACAAAGAAGACAAGCATGGCCAGGTGTTGCAGGAAGGCATCAATGAAGCGGGCGGACTGTGTGACTGGATTGCGGCAGGTACGTCCTATTCAACCCATAACGTGCCGATGATCCCGTTTTTTATTTATTATTCCATGTTCGGTTTTCAGCGTGTCGGTGATTTAATCTGGGCCGCTGCCGATCAACGCACCCGTGGCTTTTTGATGGGTGGCACAGCGGGAAGAACCACGCTGAATGGCGAAGGACTTCAGCACGAAGATGGACATAGCCACTGTGATGGCGGCTACCGTACCCAATTGCGTATCCTATGACCCAACCTATGCTTATGAGCTGGCGGTGATTATTCAGGACGGTTTGCGGCGCATGTATGTCGAGCAGGAAGATATTTTCTATTACATCACCGTGATGAACGAAAATTATAGTCATCCGGCTATGCCGAAAGGGATAGAGCTGGATATCCTCAAAGGCATGTATAGCTTTAGCAAAGGCGCTAAAAAGCAAAGCGCCCAGGGTACAATTATTGGGATCTGGAACCATTTTCCGTGAAGTCGAGTTTGCTGCTGAATTGCTGAGAAACGATTGGGGTGTAGAAGCCGATTTATGGAGCTGCCCCAGCTTTACCGAATTGGCCCGGGATGGTCAAGTCCTGTGAGCGCTGGAATCGACTGCATCCAACCGAACCTGCAAGACAATCTCATGTTGCCAGCTGCCTGGGTAATGCAATAGGTCCTGTAATTGCCGCGACCGATTATACCCGCGCCTTTGCTGAACAGATTCGTGCCTATATTGCTGCTCCTTATACAGTATTGGGTACCGATGGTTTTGGCCGCTCTGATACCCGTGAAAATCTTGCGGCGGTTTTTTGAAGTGGATCGGTACCATGTAACCATTGCAGCACTGAAGAGTCTGGCTGACTTAGGTCAATTTGATCCTGCTAAAGTAGATGTGGCCATAGCTAAATACGGCATAGCTGCGGATGCTAAAGCTCCCTGGCTAATTTAACGGAAGAACACACATGACTGTTTTAATTGAAATTAAAGTTCCTGATGTAGGGAATGTTGCTGAAATTGACGTCGTTGAAGTGTTGATTCAACCAGGTGATGTGGTAGCACTGGAACAGACCGTTGCCACACTTGAAACGGATAAAGCCAGTATGGATTTACCGTCCAGTGCCGCAGGAACAGTACAACAGGTCTATATCAAGCCCGGCGATAAAGTATCAGAAGGCTCCCTGATTGCAACTGTGTTGGCAAGCAGCGAACAGGTCAGCATTGCTGAACCGAGCAGCCGTCAACAAGCGACTGCACCTGTTATCGCCGGCAGAAACTGCCAAGTCAGCCGAAGCTGCCGCGCCGTCAGCGTAGAAAAAGCGCCAGAGCCTGTCAGCCTACCGGTTAAACCGGCACCTGAACCGGTAGTCGAGACTGCAAGACACTGAGTCACCGCTCAAAAAGCCCATGCTTCACCGTCTGTGCGTCTTTTTGCGCGTGAACTGGGCGTTGACGTAACCAAAATAAAAACGGGTAGTGGTCGCAAGGGACGTATCTTAAAAGACGATGTAAAAAACTTTGTCAAAAAAGTAATGACTGAAGGCATCGTAGCAGGTGGAGCCGGCATTCCGAGCATACCCGCCGTTGATTTTTCTCCGTTTGGCGAGACAGAAGATCCAAAAACTCAGCAAGATTAAACGCCTAACCGGGCAAAACCTGAGCCGCGTCTGGCTGAATTTGCCGCATGGTGACCTACCATGAAGAGGCCGATATTACCGACATGGAAGCGTTTCGCAATGCACTGAATGCCGAAAAAGCCAAAGGCGAGTTAAAAATCACCGGCCTGATGTTTATCATTAAAGCACTGGTTGCGGCCATGCAGCAGTTTCCGCAACTTTAATGCTTCCTTATCCGCCGATGGCGAAAGTTTGATTCTGAAAAAGTATTTCAATATCGGTATCGCAGTTGATACGCCCAATGGCTTGGTCGTGCCCGTCTTACGCAATGTCAACAACAAAAGTATCAATGAACTGGCCGTTGAATTAGCCGAGAAAAGCGAGAAAGCCCGCCTGGGCAAGTTGATTGCCCGCTGATATGCAAGGCGGTTGTATGACTATTTCCAGCCTTGGCGGTATTGGCGGCACGGCGTTTACGCCCATCGTCAATGCGCCGGAAGTCGCCATACTGGGCGTTACGCGTGCAAAAATGCAACCGGTCTGGAATGGCAAGGAATTTGTGCCGCGCCTGATGTTGCCGCTCGATTTGACCTATGACCACCGCGTGATTGACGGCGCAGAAGGCGCGCGCTTTATGGCTGCCGTCAAGCAAAACTTAAGCGATATTCGCCGTTTGTTACTTTAATCACTGGAAATACTAGAGATGAATGAAGAAGTTATTACATGCGGAAGTATTGGTACTGGGCGGCGGTCCCGGCGGTTACAGTGCTGCATTTCGCGCGGCCGATCTAGGCAAACAGGTCGTGTTGATTGAACGCTATCCGGTGCTGGGCGGTGTTTGTCTTAATGTCGGCTGTATTCCGTCCAAAGCCTTACTGCATGCCGCGCAGATAATTCATGAAGCAGACGAATTCGAACAACACGGCGTCAGTTACGGCAAACCGACACTTGATATCGATAAAATCAGAGCTGGAAAGAAAGCGTTACCAAAACCTTAAATGAAGGACTGGCTGGACTGGTAAAACAGCGCAAAGTAACCGTGATTCAGGGTACAGGAAAATTTACCTCTCCTGAAACACTGTCGAGGTGCAAACCGAAGCAGGCGTTAAAACCATCCGCTTTGATCAGGCCATTATTGCAGCAGGCTCACAACCCACCAAAATACCGATTTTCCCTCACGATGACCCGCGCTTGCTGGATTCAACCGATGCATTGGAATTGAAAGAAATCCCGAAAAAACTGTTGATTGTCGGCGGCGGCATTATTGGTCTGGAAATGGCAACGGTTTACCATGCGTTCGGATCGGAAATCAGCGTCGTTGAACTGATGGATCAAATCATTCCCGGCTGTGATAACGATCTGGTTACTCCGTTATATCGACGCATTAAAAAACAATATAAAAATATCTGGCTGGAAACCCGAGTCACTTCGATTGAAGCCGACAAAGAAGGCCTGAAAGTTTTTTTGAAGGTAAAGGCGCGCCGGAATCAGAGATGTTTGATGCAGTTTTGGTTGCCGTAGGCCGCAGACCCAATGGCAAGTTAATCGGCGCCGATCTGGCCGGTGTTAATGTCGATGAACACGGTTTTATTGCGGTTGATAAGCAACAGCGTACCAATGTGCCTCATATTTTTGCCATTGGCGATATTGTGGGCAACCCCATGCTCGCCCACAAAGCCGTACATGAAGGCAAAGTGGCCGCCGAAGTCGCTGCCGGACACAAAGCCGGATTTGATGCCTTGACCATTCCTTCCGTTGCCTATACTGACCCGGAAGTAGCCTGGATGGGACTGACCGAAAATCAGGCAAAACAGCAAGGCATAGAATACGACAAAGCGGTTTTCCCTTGGGCAGCCAGTGGACGTTCATTGAGCTTTAGGACGCAAGGAAGGCTTGACCAAAATACTCTGTGAAAAAGAAACCGGCAGAATTCTCGGCGCAGGCATGGTCGGACCCAATGCCGGTGAATTGATTGCTGAGGCGGTACTGGCTCTGGAAATGGGCGCTGATGCGGAAGATATCAGCTTAACTATCCATCCGCATCCGATGCTGTCAGAAACGTTTGGTTTTGCCGCTGAAATGATTACCGGCACGATTACCGATCTTTATATAAAAAAGAATTGATTTATAACCGGCAACCGAATTCAGTCATTTAAACATACGAGAAAACAGCATGTATTTATTTCCAGAATTCGGTCGCATTATTATCGTTGGCTTAATGATCATCCTGCCAATTGGGTTAATATACAGAAAAGCCGGATTCCACCCTGCATGGGCGTTATTAGTGTTTTTACCCGGCTTCGGTTTATTATTGATATTCTTGCAACTGGCCTTGATGCCATGGTCTACTCGTATCGCCAGGGATGGTGTGTATGCCGCGAGCCAGTCGGGAGCTGGCTCGGCGAAAGATCATGAAGGAAGTTTATAGTGGAATTTATTCTGATAGCCGCTTTTATAGCCTTCACTCTATGGCTGGGCGCCAAAATATTGGATAAAGCCGGAATCCATAAGGGCTGGGTATTTTGCCTGTTGATTCCCGTTGTAAATATCATCATGATCTGGGTTTTTGCATTTACCCATTGGCCAAACTTAAAAGACGATGTAAAGCAGGATTTATAACTGCTTCAGCTTAATTAAATAAATTCTTGTTAGCTTTGCAACATGTGTAAAATAATTGCTAATAAGCGCCATTACCCTCTTAAAAAAGATGAGGTATATCTAAAAAATCAATTGAATTAAGAGCACGACCTGTGTGACTCTTTTAAATTTCTCTATCAACCCAATATTTTTCACTTAACTCAAACTCAGATGAAAAAAACGTTAGTCGCTCTAATTGTACTCGTATCGCTTGTTGTTATTAACTTCAGCATTTGGAGCTATGTTAATAACCCTTTGCAAATACAGCCGTGGACTAAGACGACCATGGGGCTTACCTATGACCCCCACCGGAAGCAGGATACACAGACAAGCAATACGTTTCCTAGCGAAGCTGATATCGATAGCGATTTGGCTCTGCTTGCCAACAAAGTCCATGCCGTACGTACTTATAGCGTACTCAAAGGACTGGACAAGATTCCCGAACTGGCCGCCAAGCACAATCTGAATACGACAGTTGGCGCCTGGATTGACGGCAATCTGGAAAAAAATCGACAGGAAATCGAAACCTTAATCAATGTCAGTCGCCAGAATAATCCCAATATCGTTCGCGTTATGGTGGGCAACGAGGTTCTGCTCCGCGCTGATATTACTGCAGAACAACTGATTGAATATATCCGGGAAGTAAAACGCAACACATGGCGGCCTGTAAGTACATCTGAAACCTGGGATGTATGGATTAAACACCCTGAACTCGTTGCAGAAGTCGATTTTATAGCGGTGCATATCCTGCCGTATTGGGAAGGCATTGCCGCAGACGATGCAGTTGACTATGTCTTTGACCGTTTTCATGACGTGCAAAAAGCGTATCCTGACAAACCTGTGATTATCACTGAAGTTGGCTGGCCTTCTGATGGACAGCCTTTTAAACATGCCACAGCATCAAGGCCTAACCAGGCAAAGTTTCTGCGCGAATTCCTGAACCGTGCGGATAAGGAAGGCATCACTTATTATGTTGTCGAAGCCTTTGACCAGCCATGGAAAAAATCCATAGAAGGTTCAGCAGGAGCTTATTGGGGTGTCTTTGATGCGGATCGCCAACCCAAATACCCCATGGATGAGGACGTATTGGCCATGCCCGGATGGGAGAACTGGGCAACAGGTGCGGCTGCCTTCAGCTTGGTACTCATGGTTTTATTTTTATTTACCCGGCGAAGCTTAAAATTACCAGGCCTGCTGTTTTTCGGCCTGATTGCCAATCTTGCGGTCTCAGTCATTTTCTGGTCGGCTTCAATTGGCGCCCAACAATATCAAACCAACCTTACCATTGTATTCTGGGGCATCCTCATATTAATGCAGGTAATGGCTGCGGTCATCTTATTAATAGAAAGTCTGGAAATTGCGGAAGTTATATGGCATCGAAACACCGCAAGAACATTTAAGCCGCTAACGCCCACCGCGGATTTTAAATACCCAAAGGTATCATTACATTTACCTATCCATAACGAGCCACCTGCTATGGTGCGCAAGACACTGGAAGCATTGGCAAAAGTAGACTATCCGAATCTGGAAGTGCTGGTGATGGACAACAACACCAAAGATCCTGCTGTCTGGGAGCCGGTACGTGATGACTGCGAACGCCTTGGGCCGAAGTTCCGGTTCTTCCATCTTGAAAACTGGCCTGGGTTCAAAGCGGGCGCTATCAACCACGCGCTCGAGCAAACCGCCCCCGATGCTGAAATTATTGCAGTGATTGACAGCGATTACATATTATCTCCTGACTGGCTAAAATCGATGGTGCCTTATTTCGACAATGAAAATGTCGGCTTTGTGCAATCGCCGCAGGATTATCGTGATCGCCACCTCAGTACCTTTAAATCCTTTTGTTACTGGGAATATGCCGGTTTTTTTAATATCGGCATGGTGCAGCGCAACGAATACAACGCCATTATTCAGCATGGCACGATGACCATGATCAGAAAATCAGCCTTGCTGGAAGTCGGTAAATGGGCGGAATGGTGTATTTGTGAAGACAGCGAACTAGGTTTACGCCTGTATGAGGCCGGTTATGACTCTGTTTATGTCAAGGATTCATTTGGTCGCGGCCTGATGCCGGATACGATGTCCGGCTATATGACGCAGCGCTTTCGCTGGGTTTATGGCGCAATGCAAATCATCAAGGCACATTGGCGCAGCTTTTTACCCACTAAAAAATCACCGTTAACGTCAGCACAAAAGTACTATTTTATTGCCGGATGGCTACCCTGGTTTTCAGATGCTTTAGCTCTGTTATTTACCACTACCAGCTTATTATTGACTGCGGTAATCCTGTACGATCCGATACACAGTGAACTCCCTGCCAATGCCTTTTTATTGCCGACTGTAGGTATATTCAGTTTTAAAATCATCCGTGGATTATGGCTATATCAGGCTCGTGTGCCGTGTTCCGTCTGGCAATCTTTAGGCGCCGCATTATCAGGACTGGCCTTAACTCATACCGTCGCCAAAGGTACTGTGCAAGGGCTGTTTACTTCAGGAAAGCCGTTCATGCGTACGCCCAAGTATGAAAAACAGGGACCGTTATTCACTGGTTTAATGACGATAAGACAGGAATTGTTACTGTTAATACTGTTAGGTTTAGCTATTGGCTCGATGGCTTCCTTGGAACATTTCGACAATTTTAGCGGCCGACTGTGGATAGCTGTATTGTCAGTACAGGCAGTTCCCTATGTTGCTGCTTTGTTAACCTTGCTTATCAGCATAGCGCCAAACTATGGGTCAAATAAATCTGCCTTGGCCGCTGAAGAATTGGATAATGAAGACACAAATCCTTAAGGCCATAAAAAAACGGCGGCAATGATTAAAATCATTGCCGCCGTTACTATCAAATCGTTACTTCTTAAATTTCCTTAGCCAGCTTTTCCGCATACCCTGTGTAATTACGCGGCGTCAGTTCCAGCAAGATTGCTTTGGCTTCAGCCGGTATCTCAAGATTTTCAATAAAAGCCTGCATTTGTTCCGGCGTAATACGCTGGCCTCTGGTCAACTCTTTTAGCTTCTCATAAGGTTTTTCAATACCGTAGCGGCGCATTACGGTTTGTATAGGCTCTGCCAATACCTCCCAGTTAGCATTGAGATCAGCCTCAATTGCGTCGACATTGATCTGTAATTTGGAAATACCTTTTAAACTCGCCTGAATAGCGATGCTGGTGTGAGCGATGCCGACGCCAATATTTCTCAGCACGGTTGAATCGGTTAAATCCCGCTGCCAGCGTGAGACAGGTAATTTTTCGGCCAAAAATGAAAACAAGGCATTGGCAATACCCAGATTGCCTTCGGAATTTTCAAAATCAATCGGGTTGACTTTATGCGGCATGGTGGATGAGCCAATTTCTCCAGCGATGGTTCTCTGGCGAAAATAGCCTAAGGATATATAACCCCAGATGTCACGATCAAAATCCAGCAGGATGGTATTAAAACGCGACAAGGCGTGGAAGTACTCGGCAATATAATCGTGCGGTTCAATCTGGATGGTATAAGGATTCCACTGCAACCCTAACGATTCGACGAAATTTTTGGCAAATTCTGCCCAATCGACATCAGGATACGCGACGCAGTGCGCATTATAATTGCCGACTGCACCATTTATTTTTCCTAATAACTGCACGGCTTCCAACTGGTCTTTCTGGCGTTGCATGCGAGCGGCTACGTTGGCGAATTCCTTACCGGTTGTGGTTGGACTGGCAGATTGACCATGTGTGCGAGACAGCATTGGTTGATCGGCTGTTTCTACGGCAATTTTCTTGAGTGCGGTTATGCAATCGCTGATTTGCGCAACGATAACTTCACGGCCTTCTTTAAGCATTAACCCGTAAGACAGATTGTTGATGTCTTCCGAGGTGCAGGCAAAATGAATAAACTCGCTGACTTTTTCCAGTTCGGCGCAGCCTGCAATTTTTTCCTTCAGTAAATATTCAACTGCCTTTACATCGTGATTGGTAGTTTTCTCAATGTCTTTTACGCGTTGCGCATCAGCCTCTGAAAAATTACTGACGATATTGTTTAATAATTGTGTTGCCGCATCACTGAACGGGCTGACTTCAAGAATTAGCGGATGCTTGGCCAATGCCTGCAACCAGCGTACTTCAACTTGTACGCGAAAACGAATCAGGCCGTATTCACTGAACACGGGACGTAATTCTTCAACCCTGCCGGCATAGCGGCCGTCGATAGGTGAAATAGCGGTAAGAGCAAAATTAGTCATGGGTTGGTCCGGGTATTTAAGTGTGTAGGTTATTCGTTAGCTTTGCCTACAGGGATGTAGGTAAGGAGCGTGAGTTAGGAACGGAAGCTTTGGATTCAATAATCCCGCCGCCCAGGCATATTTCACCGTCGTAAAAAACGACGGACTGCCCTGGCGTAATGGCTCTTTGCGGCTGGTCAAAAATCGACTTTGCAGCGGTCATCGGCCTATAGGTTCCAATCGGCAAGCCTGATCTTCCTGCCGGTAACGCGTCTTGGCAGTACAGCGCAGGATTTCTGTTAATGGCCGGTTGCTGCACCAGTCCAGTTGGCTGGCTTCGAGTACATTATGCAGCATCAGCGGATGATCGTGACCTTGTCCAACGATCAGTACATTGTTTTTCAGGTCTTTCTCAAGCACGTACCACGGCTCATCCGGTGCGTCTTTAACGCCGCCTATGCCCAAGCCCTGCCGTTGGCCCAAGGTGTAATACATCAAGCCGGAATGCTGACCGATATACTGCCCTTCAGGGGTGCGCATTTCGCCGGGTTGGGTAGGCAAATAACGTTGAAGGAATTCCTTGAACTTGCGCTCACCAATAAAACAGATACCGGTGCTGTCTTTTTTCTTATAGTTATCAAAGCCTGCTTTTTTGGCCAAGGCCCGAATTTCCGGCTTATGCAGATGACCTATCGGAAACAGCGTGCGCGACAACTGCTTTTGTCCCAGCGTATAAAGAAAGTAGCTTTGCTCTTTATTCGGATCAAGGCCTTTTAGCAAGAAGAATTCGCCATTTTTTTCACTGACCCGCGCATAGTGACCGGTAGCGATATACTCTGCACCCAAATCCTCAATGGCATAATTTAGAAAGGCTTTGAATTTGACGTGCTTGTTGCACAGAATATCCGGATTAGGCGTGCGACCTGCTTTAAACTCAGACAGGAATACTTCAAATACTTCATCCCAGTATTCGGCGGCAAAATTGACGGTTTTTAGTTCTATGCCTAATTTATCGCAAACCTGTTGAGCGTCAGCGAGATCTTCCATGGCAGTGCATTGTTCGGTGCCATCATCTTCTTCCCAGTTTTTCATAAACAAACCGGTAACCTGATGACCTTGTTCCAATAGTTGCAGCGCTGTTACGGATGAATCGACACCGCCGGACATGCCGACGATTATGTTTTTACTCATGGTCAAGATCGAGAAATGATTTCAGTAAGGATAAAGGATAACGATGTCCGCTCAGGTATTCGTCTACGCTAATCAGCACCAAAGGGCTGCGTAATCGATGTTCTTTAGCGGCAATTTCGTCACGGGTTAGCCAGTGTGTTGCGACGATGCCTTCATCCAGTTTTTGATCCGGATTATGCGAATGACAGTGACCGGAAAAACAGATCCGGACAAAAGTGGGAAAATCAGGATTTCTTCGCCAAAGTTGAATAGAAACAATGTGTTCCGGCTCAAATTGCCAGCCTGTTTCTTCCTTCACTTCACGTTTGACAGCAGCAATCAGGTCTTCGTTTTCTTCAAAATGTCCGGCGGGTTGATTAAATTGAAGTCCGCTTGGCAGTTTCTTCTTCAACGAGTAAAAAACGATTATCTTGTTCAATAACGGCGGCAACGGTAACGTGTGGTTTCCAAACCATTGATAATTTCCGGCTTTAATAAAGCTAATATTTTACTAGAAATAGGGAAATTATGTTGGTAAAGATTTGATCTTGATGCGTAGAGCGATGCATCAGATTTAGTCGTACAGCAACAATAAATTTTCCACTATCCATTATTTGTTATGTACATAGAGTTGAAATACACTAATATTGGCACTATCTTAAGCACTTAAAGTATTTTTGTTTATTTGGTTATTATGTCCGATTTTGATCCGTTCAAAGATAATGATGACGGCTTGGCTGTTCAGGAAGCCAAACCCAAGCTAAAAAGACCGCCTTTATACAAAGTTATTTTGTTAAATGATGATTTTACGCCTATGGATTTTGTGATTGAAATTTTGATGGATTTTTTTGCCATGTCTGAACAAAAGGCGACACAGGTTATGCTGCAAATACATACGCAAGGTGTTGGTGTTTGCGGAACGTATTCTAAAGATGTTGCTGAAACCAAAGTATATATAGTCAACGAATATTCACGAGAACATCAACATCCGTTGATGTGCTCGATGGAAGAAGTGTAAATTTGGAGCGTTTATGTTAAGTAAAGAACTTGAAATTACGTTAAATACATGCCTTTAAAAATGCGCATGATAAACGTCACGAATTTATCACGGTTGAGCATTTATTGCTGGCATTGCTTGATAATAGCTGCTGCAGAAGCCATTATGAAGGCGTGTGGTTGTGATATTAAAACGCTACGCGGGCAGTTGACCCAATTTATTGATGAGACGATGTCGTTGATTCCTCCAGGCATCCAGCGCGAGACTCAGCCTACTCTGGGCTTTCAGCGGGTATCTACAACGGGCTGTTTTTCATGTCCAGGCATCCGATAAAAAGGAAGTGACAGGCGCTAATTTATTCGTAGCCTTGTTTAGTGAGCAGGATTCTCATGCGGTTTATCTGTTGAATAAACAGGATATATCACGTCTGGATGTGGTTAATTATTTGGCGCACGGGATTTCAAAAATCGATCAGGACAATGAAGCGTCAAGTGACCGCGACATCGGAAGCAGGCAATTCCGATACTGATGCGGGCAGTCCATTGGACAAATATACGACCAATCTTAATGAAGAAGCCTTGCAGGGCCGGATTGACCCATTAATCGGCAGGGAACTTGAGCTTGAACGAACCATTCAGACGCTTTGCCGCCGCCGCAAAAACAATCCTTTATTGGTCGGTGAAGCGGGTGTTGGTAAAACAGCTATTGCTGAAGGTTTGGCGAAAAGAATAGTTGAAGAAAATGTGCCTGAAATCCTGATGAATAGTGTGATTTATTCACTGGATTTGGGGGCGCTGGTTGCCGGCACCAAATATCGGGGTGACTTTGAAAAGCGTCTTAAAGCACTGATGAATCAGCTTAAGAAAGAGCCGGATTCCATTTTATTTATTGATGAGATTCATACCATTATTGGTGCCGGCTCTGCTTCGGGCGGGGTTATGGATGCATCCAATTTAATTAAACCGGTGCTGGCTTCCGGTCAATTGCGCTGTATTGGTTCGACGACTTATCAGGAGTATCGCGGGGTTTTTGAGAAAGATCATGCCTTGGCGCGCCGATTCCAGAAAATCGATGTACTGGAGCCTTCAGTTGAAGATACTATCCTGATTTTAAAAGGTCTTAAGTCACGTTTTGAAGAACATCACAATGTTAAATATTCTGCTGAAGCATTACGTGTGGCGGCCGAATTATCGGATCGCTATATTACCGATCGACATTTGCCTGATAAAGCCATTGATGTTATTGATGAGGCGGGTGCAAAACAGCGCATGATGTCGGAGGCTGATCGCAAACAGGTTATTGATGTTGCTGAAATAGAAGAAATCGTCTCAAAAATTGCCAGAGTTCCGGCGAAATCGGTTTCTTCCAATGATATAGACAAGCTGGCCAACCTGGAAAAAAATCTGAAAATGCTGGTTTTTGGTCAGGATGAGGCGATTTCGGCATTAGCTTCGGCGATAAAATTATCGCGTGCAGGCCTTCGGGATTCCCAGAAGACTATTGGCTCATTTATATTTGCAGGCCCTACCGGCGTAGGTAAAACAGAAGTGACACGGCAGCTGGCTAAAGTATTGGGTGTTGAGCTGATTCGTTTTGATATGTCTGAGTATATGGAGCGTCATACCGTTTCCAGATTAATAGGGGCGCCTCCAGGTTATGTCGGTTTTGATCAGGGCGGGTTACTAACCGAGCAGGTTACCAAGCATCCTCATGCTGTGTTATTGCTTGATGAGTTGGAAAAAGCCCATCCTGACGTTTTTAACCTGTTATTACAGGTCATGGATCACGGATCATTGACCGACAATAACGGGCGTAAGGCCGATTTTCGTAACATTATTTTGGTAATGACCACGAATGCAGGTGCGGAGGAGGGCAGTCGCGCTTCGATAGGCTTTACTCAGCAGGATCATGCAACCGACAGTTTAAAAGTTATAGAGAAAGGTTTTTCACCCGAATTTCGTAACCGTTTGGATGCTATTATCCAATTTAAACCGCTTGGATATTTCAATTGTCGGGCATGTGGTTGATAAATTTATCTTTGAATTAGAAGCCTTACTTGCCGAGAAGCATGTAACGCTGGCGTTAGATGCTGATGCCCGATTGTGGTTAGCTGAACATGGCTGTGATCCCAAAAATGGGGGCAAGACCAATGGCGCGATTAATTCAGGAAAAAATCAAAAAACCTCTTGCTAATGACTTGCTGTTTGGCAAGCTCGCGCACGGTGGTCATGTCGAATTTATGTGGAAAATGATGAAATTGCTTTTGCTATAGAAAGCAATGAGTTGATTGTTTCTGAAGCCGATTTTTAATAGGGGTCCAGCTAATTGTTAATCAGAAAGCTTGCGCTGTTCCATTGCTGATATGGGATTACCCATAAGCTGAATGGAATTAGCGCATACGGAAGGTGATACGGCCTTTAGTTAAATCATAAGGCGTCATTTCAACTTTAACGCTATCGCCAGTAAGAATGCGGATGTAATGTTTACGCATTTTTCCTGAAATATGTGCAGTCACAATGTGACCGTTCTCCAGTTCGAACGCGGAACATGGTATTGGGAAGGGTGTCAATCACTTTACCTTCCATTTCAATTTGATCTTCTTTAGCCATTTGTATTTTGTCTCAAGCAATTAAAACCGCGAATTATAACATAAGCTGATTTCTAACAACAGAAGTGTGTGGATTGATATAGTAATTATGTTTTTAAACAGACATTCAGCGCACGATTTATCAATGAATAATTATACGTTTGAAATAGTGCTTAACTCACCATCAACTAATTTAATATATTCACTCTCGGCAAAAATATCCTCATTATTCTCAACCCTGTCCAGATATACCCTGCCCTCCAAATGGTCAACTTCATGCTGAAAAACCCTCGCAACGAACCCGCTTAATTTTGATTCGATCAAATCCCCCTTTTGATCCATATATTGAATCAATATCTCCTGATACCTTGGCACTAAGGCACGTATCCCGGGAATACTCAAACACCCCTCCCAGCCCTTTTCCTGAGTTTCCATCAAGGCTTGAAACGTAGGATTAATCATAACCGTAGGTTCCATCAGCGGCGCGAATGGATAACGAGGCGTAGGGCGCGAAGCAACAATAACAATCCGTTTTGATTCGCCAATCTGAGGCGCAGCCAAGCCGACACCTTGAGTCGATGATAATGTACCCAGCATATCCTCGATGATCTGCTGAATTTCAACAGCGCATACATCATCAACCGCTTCCGCTTTTTGTCTGAGTACGTTGGCACCTAGCTGAGCAATTTCACGTAACATAGTCATTTTTTAAATCAATCAAGTTTGTAATTCATGCATAAGCACGGCTTGGGCTTGAACCGGCTCTTCATCTTTAGCTTTCAGCGACTGCTGATAACTGCCATCAGGCTGCAACAGCCAGGATTGCGTGTTATCCCTCAAGTACAAATTCAGATCCTGCAAAATACGGCCCTGCAATTTTTTATTTTCAATCGGGAAACAGATTTCAACACGCCGGAACATATTGCGATTCATTAAATCCGCGCTGGATGCATAAACTTCCTTATTTCCGTCATTTTCAAAAGCATAAATCCGTGCATGTTCCAGAAATCGTCCGATAATTGAGCGCACTTCTATATTTTCAGATACCCCCGGAATACCCGGCCTTAAACAACATACGCCCCTGACAATTAATTTAACCTCAACCCCTGCCTGTGACGCACGATAAAGAGCCTGAATAGATTGTTCCTCAACAACAGCATTCACTTGAATAATTATTTTTGCCGGCTTTCCATTTTTGGCATGAAGTATTTCCCTTTCAATCTTATCCATCAGTCCACTATGCAAGGTAAACGGTGATTGCAATAATTTATTCAACCTGGTCACTTTTCCCAAACTGGTCAGTTGAGCGAATACACGCCTGACATCTTCACCTAATTCTTTATCACAGGAAAATAAGCCGTAATCCGTGTATATCTGTGCTGTTTTCGGATGATAGTTTCCTGTACCCAGATGCACATAATTGCGCAATTCCTTGCCTTCCCTTCTTAACACCAGACACATCTTGGCATGGGTTTTATAGCCCACCACGCCATAAACCACATGTACGGCAGCTTCCTGTAATTTAGCGGCCAAATCGATATTGGCTTTTTCATCAAAGCGCGCCCTCAATTCGATAACCACCGTCACCACCTTGCCGGTTCTTGCCGCCTTGATTAACGCAGTTACGATAGGCGAATCAGCTCCGGTACGATACAAGGTCTGTTTAATAGCCAGCACCTCAGGGGAAACCGCCGCCTGACGAACAAATTCAACGACCGGTGAAAAAGACTCAAATGGATGATGCAGCAAAATATCATGGCGCTTAATAGCAGCAAAAATATCTTTGCTACGCTCCAGTTGCGGCGGAACAGAGGGTTTGAAAGGGGTAAATTTAAGATCAGGACGGCCGACCAGATCATTAATTTCCTGAATCCTGTTTAGATTGACCGGCCCATCAACCAAAAACAAACGATCACGATTCATTTCAAAACGATCCAGCAAAAATGTTACGGTTTCATCCGGGCATTTGGCGTCAATCTCAAGACGAACTTCATCACCATAATTACGCATGGCCAGCTCACCTTCCACGGCAAGTAATAAATCGTCAATGGCATCATCATCGACAAAAAAGTCACTGTTTCTGGTGACTCTGAATTGATAGCAGCCTTTGACATTCATGCCATTGAACAACTGATCTACAAAGGCATGAATAATCGATGATAAAAATACAAAATCCGTTGTTCCGCTACCCGTTTCCTCGGCAGGTAATTGAATGATGCGCGGCAGTGCTCTGGGCGCTTGCAAGATAGCCCGACCGCTATTCCTGCCGAAAGCATCCTTCCCGGTCAAGGAAATAATAAAATTCAAACTCTTGTTGAGTATGCGCGGAAAAGGATGCGCCGAATCCAGCCCGACAGGCGTTAAAATTGGTAATAATTCGTTATTAAAATAGGCTTCCAGCCATTTGTGCTGCGCTTCGGTCCAATCCTTGCGGCGAATAAAGTGAATATTTTCCTCGGCCAGTTTTGGAATCAGAATCTCGTTAAGAACTTTATATTGCTCATCAACCAGTTGATGGGCGTTGACAGCAATCAGCTCCAACTGCTCATTTGGCGTCAAGCCATCCTGTCCGACGGCTTTTGGATCGATGGCCGCCATCTGTATAACACTGGCAACGCGAACCTCGAAAAACTCGTCAAGATTGGAACAGGAGATGCACAAATAATTGAGCCGCTCAAGCAACGGTACATTTTCATCTTTTGCCTGCGCCAGAACACGCTTGTTGAACTCCAGCAGGCTGAGTTCACGATTAATATAAAGTTCCGGTTTTTGAAGATCGATTAGGTCTTCTGTTTCGTTTATGTCCATGTTGTACTCAGATTCAAAATCAGTTGGTATTATTTTTGTGTGATTTCATCAGCTAAACCCTCTTTTCCCCTGCAAGCCTCCGGTATGTACCGCAATAATTCGCTGACCGGGCTTGAAGTAGTGTTTTCCGATCAAATCGTAGATGGCGTACATCATTTTTCCGGTATAGACGGGTTCAAGAGGAATTGTAGTTTTTAATTCAAAGTCTTCAATAAATGCGCTTAATTCGGCATTGGTTTTGGCGAAACCGCCGAAATGATAATCCAGATTTATCCGCCAGTTATTACGAGGCCGTGACAGCATGGCTTCAACCTCCGTCGTTAAAAAACCTGCGTTTTTTAACGCTGCAAATCCCAAGCACTGACACCTGTTCTGGAGCCGCATCAATAATACCCGCCAAGGTCGTCCCGGTTCCACAGGGAACACATAGGATGTCATAAGGAATTTCTATCTCGCTGACCAGTTCCGCTACACCGTTTAACGCCAGTGCCTGCGCCCCGCCTTCCGGCAACCAGTATTGCCGAGGTTTTAAGTTGGGCAAGTCTTGCCAGTTTCTGTATTGTCTGAGCAGTCTGTAATCAGAACGGGATACAAATTTCAGCTCCATGCCCCACAGTTTCATGTCCTGCAAAGTCGGGGTTAAGACTTCCGGTTGCTCGCCACGAACAAGTCCGATGGTTTTTAATCCTAACACCTTACCCACATAAGCCAAAGCATGCAAATGATTGGAATAAGCGCCGCCCATGCTGATGATGGTATCCGCACCTAATGAAAGAGCATGATCGAGTATATATTTAAGCTTGCGCCATTTATTGCCGGAAATCACCGGATGCAGCAAATCATCCCGCTTCATCCATAGCTCGATTTGATATTGATCAAGCAATGCATCATCTATCTTTGTTAGAATTGATTGATGAAAGGTTTTTTCCAGTTTAATGAGTTCAGGGTGCATGTATGTGTGGACGTTTTAACTTGATCGCAACCAGCCAGCAGATTATTGATCATTTCAGTTTACTGAGTTTACCCGCACATAATCCTGACTACAACATTCCGCCAGGACAAAAAATTCTCGCTATAGTGCAATTGGAAGACGGCAGCAACAAAGCCGTTAACCTGCACTGGGGTTTGATTCCATCGTGGTCACATGACAGTAAAATCTCCAGCCACCTGATCAATGCCAGAGCGGAAACCTTAACCGAAAAACCGTCATTTAGAAATGCTTACCAGCATCGGCGCTGCCTGATTCCTGCTACCGGATTCTTTGAGTGGCAGAGACAACCCGCACCGAACCTGCTCCCGGCAGGTTTCGGCATACACACCATCCCTGGCGATAACGGTAAACAGCCGTATCATGTCCATTACCCGGATAACCGTCTATTCGCTTTTGCAGGTATTTGGGAGCACTGGGAACATGATCAGGAAACGGTTTATTCATGCACCATTATTACCACCGCTGCCAACGACAAAATAGCGCCTATACATGACCGAATGCCGGTCATTATCACGCCCGATGATTACGACCGTTGGCTGGATAAGAGCAATACTGCCCCCGAAATAGCCGATTTTTTAGCCGCCGATGCTTACAGTAAAATGCAACTTACAGCGATCAGCACACGGGTCAACAATCCGCTTCATAATGATGAGAAATGTTTGATCTGAAGCTACCTGCTCTGTTTGATCGCCCAGGCCACATCAGCCGCCTGCCGGTTTTCCTTGACATCATGTACCCGAAATATCTGCACGCCTGCCATAACGCCTAAAGCGGTAGTGACTGCGGTCGCTGTAACCAGTTCCGAGGGTTCGGTCACATCGCAGAGTGTGCCCATAAAGCGCTTGCGGCTGGTGCCTAAAAGAACCGGAAAACCTAATGCCACCAGCGCATCAAGATGCGCCAGTAAATCAAGATTATCCTGTTTACGTTTACCAAAACCTATGCCCGGATCGAGGGCTATGTTTTCTTTTTTAATCCCCGCCTTCAATGCCGCATTGATGCTTTTATTCAAGGCATCGATCACTTCCTGAACAACATCCTCATAATAAGGATTATCCTGCATGGTTTTTGGCGTGCCCTGGCTGTGCATCAAAATAATCGGCACACCGGTCTGAGCCGCCAATGCCAGTATGGCTTCATCATCCTGTCCAGCGGAAACATCATTGATTATATTGGCTCCGGCTGCCAGCGCCGCTTTGGCAACTTCGCTGGAGGTGGTATCAATGCTGATTAAAATATCGCTTTTTAACTGTTGCCTGATGGCTGTTATAACCGGAATCACCCGCTGTATTTGATCTCTGGCCGCAACTGAATCTGATCCGGGCCGCGTTGATTCACCGCCTATATCAATAATATCCACACCTTCAGCCAGCATCCGCTCAACCTGCTGTAAAGCGTCATTGAGTACCTGTGTATTTGCCGCCATCGGAAAAACTGTCCGGCGTAACATTTAAAATACCCATAATCAGCGGTTTATCGATATGGTGTGCATATCGCCAGCCAGTCTGGAACTGGCGCGGCTATTGAATTGACTGAACATGTCCTTGAGCTCCTGTGCGCGAGATTGGTATAGATTCGGGTATAATGACTCAATGTTTTCGACTCTGATTGAATTTAATGGAACCTTTAATGAATAAACCACGATTAGCCTGGGCGATTACCGGCTCCGGTCATTATATAGAAGAATGCCTGGATTTCCTGCTAACCCTGGATGATGTTGATCTCTATCTCAGTCAGGCGGCGGAAGAAGTGATAAAAATGTACGGTATTCAATCTCAATGACATCCGCGAAAAAATGCCGGTGTACCGTGATAAAACCGCTTCATCACCACCGGTTGGACATTTTTATAAAGGTTATTACCATACCTTTGTGATGGCGCCGGCGACGTCAAATACGGTGGCCAAATGCGTGGTGGGGATTGCCGACTCACTGGTGACCAATTTATATTCCCAGGCCGGAAAATGCCGGGTGCCCAGCATTGTTTATCCTTGTGACATTGCGCCGGAAATGGAAACCACTGCACCGGGGGGTAAAAAAGTGATGGTTTATCCACGCAAAATCGATCTGGAAGGCACGAGCAAGTTAAGCACATTTGAATACACGACGGTCGTTGAAAGTGTTGATGAATTGATTGTTACGGTTAAAGAACGGCTGGCTTTTGTTTCCAACTCTACGAGCCGTCATTAGTGAGCATTTAGCAGCAGAGGAACACATACTCTTTCTTACCGGCAAACTGGCGGAAAAACAACTGCGTAATATTCTGGAAAAAATGCAGCCGGAATTCACCTATACCGTGCATCAACTGGGGCTTAAAGTCGCGGCATTAATGACCGCGGACATGATAGGCCGCAGGTTGACCGATACCTTTGGGGCTGACCGGATTCTTGTGCCCGGACGTTGCCGCGGTGATTTGGAGGCCTTGTCAAAAACAATGGGCTTACCTATAGAACGCGGCCCGGAAGAACTCAAAGACTTGCCGGAATATTTTGGCAAAGCCGCACAAAAGCCCGACTTAAGCCGCTACAGCGTCAAAATCTTTGCCGAAATTGTCGATGCGCCGAATGTCAGTGTTGAAGAGGTGGTTAAACGCGCCTACTACTATAAAAAAAATGGCGCTGATGTCATTGATATAGGCTGTTTACCCAGCACCGATTTTCCGCACATGGAAGACATCATCCGGACCTTGAAACAGGAAGGTTTTACGGTCAGCATCGATTCCTTGGACGAAAGCGATTTGCTCAGAGGCGGCAAAGCGGGCGCTGATTATATGCTCAGTCTGCATGAAAGCACGCTGTGGATTGCCGATGAAGTGGCGGCAACGCCGATTTTGATTCCGGAAAAACATGAAGATTTGGCTTCACTGGATAGAGCCATCAAGGCTATGCAGGCAAAGAATCGCGCCTTTATCGTCGATCCGATTTTAGATCCGCTGCATTTCGGCTTCACGCAATCCATTGTGCGCTATCACGAAGTCAGAAAGAATCATCCGGACGTTGAAATAATGATGGGGGTCGGCAATATCACCGAACTGACCCATGCCGATACTGCGGGTATGAATGCCTTGTTGCTGGGTATTTGTTCGGAACTTAATATCAACAGTATTCTGGCAACCGAAGTCAGCAAACACGCCTGCCGGGCGATAAAAGAAGCGGATCTGGCGCGGCGCATCATGTTTGCGGCAAAAGAACATGACACGCTGCCCAAACATATCGATCCCGGCTTAATGGCTCTGCATGAGATTTCGCCTTTTCCTTATATCACTGGAAGAAATCAAGGAACTGGCCGGACAAATCAAAGACCCCAGTTTTCGCATTCAAATCAGCGCCGAAGGCGTGCATATTTTTAACCGTGATGGCATGCACAGCGCCACTGATCCGTTTGACTTTATTTCCCAAACTGCATGTTGAAAATGACGGCGGTCATGCTTTTTATCTGGGCGTTGAACTGGCTCGCGCTGAAATAGCCTGGCAATTGGGCAAACGCTATACGCAGGATCAAGCGCTGAAGTGGGGCTGTGCAACCGATCAGGCAGAACCCACCGTTGATCTGCACACCTTTAAACCGGCTGGAACCACCTTCGCGAAGCCCGTCCCGACGGGCCTCGGCATACACACATCCCTGGCGACAAAAAAGCACTAATGATTCAGGAAACCATAGTTACCACCCAGAACAGTTCAGGCATCGCCCATATTGCGCCGATGGGCATTCATGTCAGCAAGCGGCGATGACTTTATTATCCTGCCGTTTCGTCCTTCTACAACACTCAATAATCTGCTGGAAAGCAAAACAGCAGTGCATCAACTATTGCGATGATGTGCGCGTTTTTGCCGGATGTTTAACCGGACGGCGGGACTGGCCGTTAAAACCGGCGGAAAAAATCAACGGCCAGGTGCTTGATTGTGCGTTGGCGCATACCGAAGTTGAACTGGTGCGAATTGAAGACGACGAAACCCGGCCCAAATTATTCTGTAAAGCCGTGCATACCGTTAATCACGCTCCATTTAAAGGCTTTAACCGCGCCCAGTATTCGGTATTGGAAGCGGCTATTTTAATCAGCCGGTTAAACAGGCTGCCGCTGGAAAAAATAGAGGCGGAAATCGACTATCTGCGTATCGGTCTTGAGAAAACAGCGGGTGACCGGGAATTGGAAGCGTGGGGTTGGTTGATGGCGGTCATTGAAAATCATATCGCCAGGGATGGTGTGTATGCCGGAAACCTGCCGGGAGCAGGTTCGGCGATGATGAGGCCAACGCATGACCGGAATGCTTGCCAGCGTTAACAGCGTTGAAGAAGCCTTGCTGGTGTTGAGCGCAGACGTCGATATTATTGATCTGAAACAACCTGCTCTGGGTGCTCTGGGCGCTCTGGAAACCGGTCTCGTTAAAAAAATTGTCGCCGAGATTGATGGACGTTGTCCTGTCAGCGCAACCATTGGCGACCTGCCCATGCAACCGGATACGGTTTTTAATGCCGTCAAGGCGATGGCCGAAACGGGTGTCGATTATATAAAAATCGGTTTTTTCCCTGACGGGGACTGGCAGGGAACGGTAGAAAAATTAGTCTGCATTAACGCAGGACAAAATCTTGCCTTAATCGCGGTGTTATTCGCCGATGCGCAACCTGATCTTGGCATCATGAGCGCTCTGAAAAAAGCCGGTTTTAAAGGCGTCATGCTGGATACCATGGACAAACAGAAACGGTTCATTAACTCAGGTCATGGCAAAGACCGACATAGCGCAATTTGTCAGCTTAGCCAAAGCCCATCAATTGATCTGCGGACTGGCCGGTTCGCTCAGACTGGAAGATATCCCTGAACTCATGACCTACCAGCCCGATTATCTTGGTTTTAGAGGCGCATTATGTCTGCAGCACAACAGAACCGCGCGATTAAATGCACATTCCGTTGCGCTTATAAAACGAGCCATAGCGCATGCTGATACTACTTAAATGACTATTAGTCTTTCAATTATCCGCGCAGCAAAATGCCTGGCTTTAATCGGAATTATCGCCATGGATGGCGTGTATGCCGGAAACCTGCCGGGAACAGGCTCGGCGACCACCATGGATGCAGCGTATGCCGCAAGCCAGTCTGGAACTGGCGCAGCAATCGCCGGTTCGAATTCCGTATCCGCCGAACCCGTTCATGTACAGCTACGCTGGCATCATCAGTTTCAATTCGCCGGATACTATGCCGCTATTGAAAAAGGCTATTACCGGAAAGCCGGTCTTGAAGTCATCCTCCACGAAGGCGCTCCCGGCAAAACACCCATACAGGAAGTACTCCAAGGCCATGCCCAATACGGCGAGGCAAATAGCGAATTGCTGTTGGAACGTTTGCGTGGCGCACCGCTGGTTGCACTGGCTTCGATCTTTCAGCATTCCCCTTCGATATTACTGGCGCGCAAAGATGCCGGCATTCTTGCACCCGAGGATTTAATCGGCAAAAAAGTGATGATGCTGAATCAAGCGCTTGACGCCGATTTTGTTGCCATGTTCAACAACGAAGGCATTGATATTAGCCGTATTCAGATCATACCAAGCAGTTATGAAATTCAGGACCTGGTAGATGGCAAAGTCGCTGCATTTAACTCCTACATCAGTAATGAACCGTATTTCCTCAAGCAACAGGGCATTGAATATACGGCGCTTAACCCGCGCAACTACGGCATAGATTTCTACAGCGACATCCTGTTCACCTCTGAAGAAGAGATCAAGCGACACCCTGAACGAGTGGAAGCATTTCGCGAAGCCAGTCTTGAAGGCTGGCGGTACGCCATGGAACACCCACAGGAAATCATTGATCTGTTGATCAACAAATATCACGTTTCGAAATCGAGAGCACATCTCGAATTTGAAGCTGAGGCCATGCAAACTCTGATATTTCCTGACTTGATGGAAATGGGACACATGAATCCCTGGCGTTGGCAGCACATGGCTGAAACGTTTATAAAAGCAGGCATGGTTGAAAATGACCGGTTACTGCAAGGCTTTATTTACGACCCGGATCCAGTGGCCGATAGAAAAATTCTGATGAAATACTCAAAGATTTCTGCAGTCTTTGCCTTAATCACCAGCCTTATTGCAGTAATTCTCTACTCAGCCTATCGATCGGTAAAACGTGAAAACCGTCGACGCATTGCTATAGCAGCCGAACTGCGCAGTCGCACCAGCGAACTGGAATTGCATAACCGAATTCTCCGTCAAATCAATCAAGGTGATCCTTTACACGCGATACTGGATGAATTACTGCGTCGAATTGAAACGTTACATCCCGGTATGCTGTGCTCAATTTTGCTACTGCATGAAGACAGACAACATCTTCAGCATATTGCCGCACCCAGCCTGCCATATTTTTACATTCACGCCATAGATGGCCTGGCGATTGGTGATGGCATTGGTGCTTGCGGCACTGCGGCATACCTTGGCGAACGGGTGATTATTGAAGATATACAACAACACCCCTACTGTGAATCAATCCGTGGCCTCGCACGTCTAGTAGGTGTGCAGTCCTGCTGGTCACAACCTATTAAAAATAGTGCTGGAGAGGTTCTTGGCACGTTCAGCATCTACCATCAACAGCCATCGCGACCATCAGATAACGAGCTCGCCCTTATTGAACGCTATGCAAATCTAGTCCAGCTGGTGTTTGAACGAAAGCAGACCGAGAATGCCTTACAAAGTAGCGAAGAACGCTTCAAATCCATATTTAATCAAGCACCCTTGGGCATCGCTTTAATTGATTCATTGACGGGGCATATCTATACAGCGAATCCCATGTTTGCCAAGATTGTTGGCAGAACACTGGAAGAAATGTCTACTATCAACTGGATGAGCATTACCCATCCCGATGATGTGCAGGTAGGCTTAAATAATATGAAGCTATTGAATGCCGGAAAAATCAACCACTTGGATATGGAAAAACGCTATCTACATCCCGATGGTTCTGTTGTCTGGACCAAGATGACAATTGCGACGGTGGAGACCGAGGATAAAGAGCATTTGCGTCACCTGTGCATGATCGAAGACATTACCGAGCGCAAAAAGGCAGGTGAGGCTCTGCGCGAAAGCGAGGAACGATTACACTCTATCTACGACCTGGGTCTGATTGGTTTGGCTATTACCTCTCCAGAAAAGGGCTGGATTCGAATCAACGATTACCTCTGCAAAATGCTGGAATATTCAGAATCGGAATTACGCGGCATGACTTGGGCGCAGCTCACTTATCCTGAAGACCTGGCTGCAGATGTTAGACAGTTTCAACGTTTACTTGGCAATGAAATTGATCGGTATGCCTTGGAAAAACGATTTATCAGTCGAAGCGGAAAAATTATCCCTACCAAACTGGTTGTGCAATGCGCCCGTAAACAGGATGGGTCTGTCAATTATGTGACAGCAATGGTAGATGACATCACTGAGAGCAAGCAGGTAGAAAATACCCTGAGAGAAAGTGAAAAACAACTACGGTTCGTACTGGAAGGCAGTCAGCTGGGATTTTGGGATTGGAACATCACTACAAGCGTAGTGAAACGAAGCCATCTATGGGCTGAAATATTGGGTTATACGCTTGATGAAATAGAATCGACTCCGCAACAATGGGCGGATTTGATTCATCCTGACGACCAGTGCAACGCATGGAAGTCAATAAATGATCACCTTGAAGGACGAACGCCGCTACACGAACTCACCTACCGCATGAAAACCAAAAATGGCACTTATAGATGGATTCTGGATCGCGCAAGAATTGTCCAGCGCGATCAGGATGGGAGGCCCATTCGAATGTGCGGTACACATCTCGATGTCACTGAGCAAAAGAACATCGAAGATGCTCTGCGCGAAAGCGAAAGCCGCTTTCGTAATTTGTATGAAAAAGCGCCATTGGCCTACCAGTCACTGAGTATTAACGCCAATATTCTTGATGTAAACGAAACGTGGTTGTCGCTGCTGGGCTACAGCAGGAATGAAGTCATTGGTCATTTTATCGGCGATTTTATCACTGCTAACTCGCTAAAAACATTGGATAATTCATTAGAATGCTTCAAAAAAGAAGGTCCTCACGATGGCATTCAGTTCGAGTTTGTCTGTAAAAACGGCACCAAACGCCTGCTGAGTGTAAATGGACAAATTGCCCGCGATAGCACGGGGAATTTTTTGCGCACTCACTGCATACTTACCGACATCACTGAAATAATGCAGGCAAAAAATGCAGCGGAAGCCGCCAACAAAGCGAAAAATCAGTTTCTGGCCAATCTCAGCCATGAATTACGTACCCCTTTAAATGGAATTTTAGGGTTTACCGGATTGTTGCAAAAAAAATCGTCAATGTCCGCAGAAGATAAAAAACAAATCGGTATTATCAGACAATGCGGTGAAAACCTTTTAACGCTGATTACCGATCTACTGGATATTGCTTCAATTGAATCCAGTAAAATAAAACTGCACTTTAAGGCGTTTGATTTTGACGCTTTGTTAAACAATGTCATTGATATTTTCAACCTTCA
>CAVZRB010000023.1:0-123273 GCA_963777585.1 uncultured Gammaproteobacteria bacterium
TCCTATCGCCGGATAAAACCAAAATAACGCCTATTACGGAGGGCTTTGATTTCCTTGGCTGGAATATTCGTAAATACAACGGCAAGTTGTTGATGAAGCCATCGAAAGCGAACGTCAAAGCCCATCTTGATAAAATTAGGGAAGTCATCAAGGCCAATCAGACGGCTAAACAGGCACACCTGATCAGAATGCTCAACCCTATTCTACGGGGCTGGGCGAACTATCACAGCCATGTCGTCGCCAAACAGACCTTTGCTCGGAATGATGACGCTATCTGGTCAATGCTATGGCAATGGGCGACAAGAAGGCATCCCAATAAGAGCGCCCGATGGGTTAAAGAGAAATACTTTAAAACCAGAGGCGCCCGAAATTGGGTATTTGCCGCCACCGAAGAAAAAGAAGGTGTGCAAAGAGAATGGGGTTTGCTCAAGGAGTCGGACACACCCATACGGCGGCATATCAAGATTAAAGCGAATGCTAATCCGTATGATCCCCAATGGGCGCAGTATTTCGAATCCCGCTGGGGCAAGAAAATGCTGAACTCGTCGAGGGGGCGTGGGAAGCTCTATCGGGTCTGGTTGAGGCAAGATGGCAGATGTCCTGATTGTCAGCAGCCCATCACCAAGAGCACCGCTTGGGATGTTCGCCATCGGGTGAAGAAAACAGAGGGCGGTACGGACGCTGCCGGCAATCTTCTGATGCACCATCTCAATTGTCGTAGGACGCATCAGTCCATCGATAAATACAGTGGTGAAATCGGGTGTCGAAAGGCGCCTTTGTAGAGGCTTGAGCCGTGTGCGGGGAAACTTGCACGCACGGTTCTTAGATACCGTCTTGCTTCCGAAATGCAAGCGATAATTAAACGGCATAATTTGGATCAAAAGGCTTACCTGATTTAAGTACGCCAAAGGCAATATGAATAAGCTTACGCATGGCGGCACAGGCAATGGCTTTACCATTCTTACCATTGGCTTTAAGTCGTTCGCAAAATTCGCGAATGAAGGGATTATGTCGCCAAGCAGAGAGAGCTGGCATATACAAAGCTTTACGCAAGGCTGAATCACCGTTTTTGGCAATATGTGTTTTGCCTGACCATTGCCCAGATTGTCGCAGTGCGGAGCAAGTCCTGCAAACGCAACGACTTGTTTTGGCTAAAACCATGATGCTCACTCAACACAACGAGTAAATGAGCGATGCTGGCGTCACCGATACCTGGAATGGTGTTCAGCAAATCGCGACGTTGTTTGAGGTCTGGGTTGTTATCAATATGGTCATGGATGGCTTTACGTGTTGCCTCCAGTTCTGCTTCAAGTTTCCAGAACGGTGTTAATGGATCAAGAGTGTTTTATCCGCTGTCTCTAGACGGTTACGCTCCATTTGAATCATTTCCAGAAGATGTTCAACACGGCGTACCAAAGCTTGTAACTCACGAATATTGGCTGGTGGAGGTGTCCACAAAGGGGTTGCATCGTTAAAGCGTAACGGGCAATGAGCTTAGCATCGGCTTTGTCGGTTTTGGCTCGACTTAACTCGCTTTTGGCAAAGGCATGGATTTTAGCCGGATTAACCACACTGACAGCATAACCTTGATTGACCAGAAAATCGGCAAGCGGGAAGACTATAAGCACCGGTTGCTTCCATACAAATCAGCGGCTTATCATCACCACAAGCTGAAGAAACCAAACTACAAAAGCGATGTATCCTAGGTTCATCGTTAGTAAATGTTTTATGTTTGTATTTCCATGCAATCAAGCTGGCGACATCGAACTTTTTCTTGGCAATATCAACGCCGATGGTGATTTTAATGAGACATGAATCATGTGCTACACTCCAAAACGTGAAAATAATGAAAAAGTTAATGATCGGAACCACCGCTATGTTCAACCTTATGAATACAGGCTCTAAGCCTAAGAATACCGTTCGAACTACAATAGCGAGGTGTGGATAGCGGGGAGTTCAATCTACGAAACAGGCTTTAAGCCTAAGGGGAGAACACGACTTCCCCGCTACCCTCCCGATGATCAGTCGGGGATTCTGGCTCTTTGAGAGGTCAGAATCAAGATATAAGGGCGAGACGGCGCAGTAATGCGCTGTCTCTACCCGACTGCCAGATAGAAATAATTGAGTGGCGACTGAAGCCTTGCCGTAATGTAAGACTTCAGAACAACGGGACATGATGACTGCTTAACCGGCTTAGCTATTCAGAAAGAAGTTGCAGGCCTGGCATAACTATTTGTTGAGCAATTGAAGAAGCCGAGAGACCATCCACGAATGGACTGCGATGGTCTACTCACCTACGGTTCGGGAGAACTAATGAAAATTTGAAATACTACTGCTTAATGTGTAACACTTCCACGGTATTCCAGACGGATTCTATAAAATCCGTGTCCATTTTCGGCATGCCGTCCTGTATCCATTGCACCAGCACTTTGGCGATATTGGGATAGGTGATATGGACGGCATGGTTGTCATGCAGCCAATGATCAATAACGGCTGCATCCATATCATACATGACATGGCCGTAACCCAACTGCTGTAATGCGGCGGCATTGGAAATTTGCTCCATTTGCGCATGCAGCGGTTTAGCCAGGATTTTCTTGCCCAGTTGCAGCGATTCACTGGCCAGTTCGAATCCGGCATTGCTGATAATGCCCGCACAGTCGTATAAATCTTTCTGGAAACCGTCACGCGACAGCGGATTGCAGGTGATGTGCTCGAATCTGGATGGAACCGGTTCCGGCGAATAAATATGAAACTGGAAATTCTCAAACTGCGACAAAAGCCGGACGACTTCATGCTGGTCTTCGAAAGGCAGGTACACAATGATCTTGTTTTTGATGATATTTTTGGGTGTTTCGGGCGTATCGATAATGGGCGGCAAAATGGGCTGGCCAAAATGGTGCCAGTGCAAACCGACCCCATTATCTACAGGGGCAAAATATTTTATGACCTGATCGGCGATAGGATCTGATCCCTCTCTGGGTATTTTATGATTAAAGGCATATTGATGACCGATGCCCAAAACCGGCTTTTTCTGGCTTTTTGCCGCCCAGGCGGTGACCGGTTCAAAATCGCTGATCACCAGGTCATAGCCGCTTAAATCCAAGCGATTTTATATCTTTGATGAAGGTAATGGGTTTGGCATCACGCGCTGTTTTCAGGTAACTGACTTGTCCTTTTTCGGTATGAAAGGTCAGGCCGGTGCGTAATTGATAGCCATTAAAGACTTCCATATCGAAATACTTATCCGCAGGACGTCCGGTAAATTGAAAGGTAACGTCAATTCCGGCAGCATAAAGTTCTTTTGCCATAATCCGTGCGCGAGTGATGTGGCCGTTACCGGTGCCCTGTACACCATAAAAAATTCTCATGTTGCGATTTGTCCCAAACTAAAGAGTGCTGTGCTGACCCCCAAAATGACGCCTACCAACGTATCGGTCGGAAAATGCACACCCAGTACCACACGGGAGAAGCCGACCAATGCCGCCCAGCAATAAAGAAGGATCATTAAGGGAGGGAAAATAATATCCAAGCAAAGTCGCCATCATGAAAGCGGCGGACGTATGACCGGATGGAAAACTGAATTTATCCGAGGGTGTAATAGTGCTGCGGAAGTTTTGTAAGGCTGCTTGCGGCCGATTGCGCCTCAGGCCGTTTTTCAGCACAAAATAAACCGGCCTTTCGATTAAAAAGGCCAATAGAACAGCTTGCAGAAAGGGGCTTTCAAAGCCTTCACTGCCAATATAACAAGCCTATGATGACCAGATACAGATGGCCATCGCCGGTTTTCGACATATAACGGCTAGCCTTGGTCAAGTTGGCGTGCATTCTGGCATTGATCAGCCAGGTGAACATGAAAACGTCGTATTTATGGATGGAATAGAGCAGTTTCATTTCTTTATCCTCTTGAGAGAAGCTCTGCAAAAGTCGATCGCGATCTTTTGCAGAGGTGAAAATCATAGATTTTCCATTTACTCTTTATCCCTAGCTTACAGGACAAAGAGTAAAGCTCTTTTGTGACAAAGAAATGAACGTTTGTTTAAGATTTCGTGACAAAGTTGTTTGAAGCAAAGATAACAAGCCGCCTCCGCATAATCCGGTTGCGGCTCAAGCTGCTGATCCAGCAACTGATGACTTTCTTCCAGCCAGCGGATAATGGAAAGCTGTCCTGTTTCATCTTCGACCAATGCGGTGCAGCTTTCCACCCAGTCGCCGCAATTGCAGTAGGTTTTGCCGAATTCCATCTCGGTAATGTCGGCATGATGGATATGCCCGCAAATAACGCCGTCCACATGTCTTTTTTGCGCTTCCAGGCTCAGGATATGCTGGTAGTTATCCATGAAGCTGACTGATGTTTTTGACCTTGTGTTTTAAGAATGCGGATATGGACCAGTATTTGTAGCCCATTTTTGAGCGCAGGATATTAAACCAGCGGTTGACGTACCAATAAGACTTCATAGGCCTCGCCGCCGATGTAAGCCAGGTTTTTATTGTGACAGACGATGCTGTCGAACTCATCGCCGTGCAGAACCAGGAACTTGCGTCCGTCTTGGGTGGTATGGACAGCGTTCAGCTGTATATCGACGCCGTTAAAATGCATTCCGGCATGTTTGCGGAACTGCTCATCGTGATTGCCGGGTATGTAAATGACGCGCGTGCCTTTTTTGGCCTTGTCGATGCACCCGCTGCACGATGTCGCTGTGCAAGGCCGGCCAATAAAAGCCGGATTTGAATTTCCATAAATCGATAATATCGCCGACCAGATATAAATAGTCGCATTCGACGTTATCAAGAAAATCCCTGAGCTGTTCGGCCTTGCAGCCTTTAGTGCCCAGATGGGTATCTGAAATCCAGATTGAACGATAGTGTAATGTCATTTTAGCCATCTTCAAAAAGTTTCGATGATTGCCAAAATACCCTTGAATTATTACAGGAAGTTAACTGTTTGATGACATTTTCATTAAGTTTCAGCAACCTGCTTCGACGGCCACCCAATCTTTCAGTTGCAATGCCACCCATGCGCCGTCATCCAGAGTCAGGTCATGGCCTGCCCAGGGATGGCGGCGAAGTTCCAGATTGCCATTTTTTGTGTATCGCCTCAGAGCAGGCTGGCGCCACCAAACGATCGCCTAGTCCGTTTAATAATAAAACCGGCTGCCTCGGTTTTATGTCACCGGGCCGATAGCTTGCAGCCGCAATAATCTGGCGGAAGCTGTTTTTAAGGCTGATGGGGCGTTCGTCTTGTATCTTTTCCCAGGCATGAGTTATTTGTTCATCCTGCGCCGCGCCAGTTCCCGACTGGCTTGCGGCATACACACCATCCCTGGCGATATATCGGCGGTTGCTTATCAGCTGCAAAATTCCCGATTCCCGGTTATGCACGTCACGCGTCATCGCCAACGCGACAAAGTCCCTATAACTTTGCCAGCGTAGCCGCTGATAAAAAGGACTCAAATCGGCAAAGCTGGTATTCATCAGGGTTGCGCCGCAAATATCTTCGGGATAGCTGCGCATCCATTCCCAGGCGACCATCGCCCCCAGCGAAAGCGCCAGAATCGTTACCGGTTGTTGTAGGAAACCCTTATCGAGGGCATGACGGCGCACGCTGTCGGTTATCGCCTTGATCGAGCTTGGACTGGTTTCCTGATGAAAACAACCGGTGCCGGGCAAATCCAGCAGCGTTATTTGAGCATCCGGAAATGTCGATTGCAAAAGGGGAACAAAATCGCCCCAATGCGCCGACTCACGCGCCAGGCCTCTAAGCAGAATCCAGTTTTGCCCCAGCGCTTTATTCATACCAAAGACCTAAGGCCTTTTTTTCATAGGCTGTCTTTTGTTGCGGCTTAAGCTGTGTCCATTGTTCCGGATACAAAAGACTCCGGTGTAAAAAATCAAACAGCATGAAATGCCGCCGAAAAATCCGTTGCTGGCGGTGCGGCAAGCAGCGGATGAAACAAGCCATGCCGTGAGAAAAGATGCATCGGGCTCTTGCGCAGCCAAAGCCATGAACCCATTTCCAGCGTCAGCGGCAGAAATAGACGTTCGGCCTCAAACCGCTGCACAAAATCATCGAACAGATAATCCCACAGGTCGCCGTTAATCACATATTCCCGACAGGTCGGTTCAATCCTATAGATATGGTGTTGATAGCAACGGTCAAACAGTTCTTTTAAGGCCAGGGTTTCAGCAATAAAGGCAAACGGGGTATGACGTGAGGCGTAGGGAAACCATAAACGATCCTGAATGCCGAATCCTGAGTGCAAATCCAGGGCAATGGACAAAGGCGAGTTGAACAGATGTTGATCGACAACGCGGCACAAAGCTTGCGCTTCCTTTTCCATGTTGGATTCATCGCCGCGATACCAGGGCAGGCGAGGGGTGATGCGGTGGCCGCTGTAAATGCGGGTTGCGCCCACGCCTTCCACAGGCGAATTGCGCATCAAATCGACGCCGTTGCCATTGCAGCGCGTGCCCAGATAAACGCCCACCGGATTGACGATGGGCACAAAGACCAGCCGGGATTTTTCAAGCCGGGCCAGAAATTCCTCATCCCAGTCCAGCAACTGACTGATGGTTTGCATATAAGACAGGATCACTTCAGAACCGATCTTCTCCAGTCCATGCACACCGCCAAAAAAGGCTAATACAGGCACATCGGGCCGAGTTGACCCCAGAGTAATGCAATGAATGGGAAATTCATGATCTTGGTATTGAATCCGTTCTATCACCTCAGTTTGAGCCCGGTCTCCTAATTGCTCAATAATGCGTTCAAGTTGTTCGAGTTCAGGGAATTTAATGCCAGTCATAATCCGAATCAGCAGTTATAGTCTACGAAAAACCAATATAACCCTATTTCCGGAAAAACAGGTTCCGATAGCAATTCTTTTTTCCGACTGGATTCATTCAAATGGAGGGAAGATCAGAATATCCGCGATATTTTAAAAGTAGAAATCATCAGGAAACCCTGAATTAAAAAGACCATCGGCCAATAATTCAGGCTTTGAGGGAAGCTGCCAAAAAGCAGAAAAAGTACGGGAAACAGAACACCATTCACGGTAATAGGCACGCCTTCGAAACCTGCTCCTTCAGAAATATTATAGCGTGCAAGCCGAAGCATGCCGCAGGCGACAAAAAACAACGCTACTGCGATACCTAAAACACCGGGAGAACTCATTGAATAAAATAACAAGGCGGGAGCAACGCCAAAGGATACCAGGTCAGACATGGAATCGATTTGTTTGCCGAAAAGATTCTTTTGATGCAGCAGACCGGCTATTTTTCCGTCAAGCACATCAAACACCACCGCCAAAAACAGCAGCAATGCGCTTAAATCAAAAAGACCGTCAATTGCCAGCAAAATCGAAAGGATGCCGCAGCACAGATTTCCAACAGTAAAAATATCAGCAATTTTCATTAGACTTAAAATTTTCATATCGCACCCTGTGGTTAACGTTATAACTATTGCAAGCATATAACAGGCTCGTGACAGAATGATGAAACTCAGTGGGTGCAAATTAAGCAATCAAGTGTCAAAGCGATTAATTCCCCGGAATACATAAGCCGGGTTTATTCCAAAGGTATCGCGAAAACTGTGACTGAAATGGGTCGCATCTGAAAATCCGGCATCTAGTGCGGCAATGGTCATATTATCGGTGGCGCTTAAACTTTCCAATGCTAGAAACAGCCGTTTCCATGCCCTGAAACGTCGATAAGGGACATCGGTGTGCTGCTTTAAACAAATGCAGAAATCGGGACGGCGAAAGATCGGCCCTATCGGCCAGATATTCTTGCGAGAAATTGCAATCCGGCTCATCGCAAATCAGGTCGATAGCGGCCTGTACCCGCGGATCGACCACCAGGTTCAGCTCTCCGTCACAGCGCAGCAAGTCGTCCAGACAGCTTTCAATAACGGTTTTATCGGGATCTGTTTCATAAATCCAGCGCAATTGCTCGATCAGTTCATCATCCTGAAAAACTGCCGGCGATCGCTCCGGGCAAGCAAACCGACGCTTGAAATACAGGAAATCGGAACTGTCCCGTTCAATAAATATCTTGCCGTGTATGCCGCCTTCAAAATCAAGCTCATGCCGGGTACCGGCGGGAACAATCGCACAGCGGCAGCTTTGCCATGCACCGTTTGCGATTTTTATCCTGAAAGGCCGGTAGACTCCGACATGCAATGTCACCGTTGCATAAGCATGTGCATCCAGATGCACTGACGGGCCGAAATAAAGCGACCGACCTCGCCAGATAAACAGGCGCATATAAGCAGGATAAAGTTTTAGCATAGCCAGTTCATACAAGATTTAATTTCGATGACCTGATTATAATCCTTCCAGCTGATTTTCAAGAGCTTTACAAACCATAAACAAGGAACCTGCCATGAATGTTATTGAGTTTAAATCAGCGCTTTACAGACTTGCTGGGCAATGTTGCGGAGGACGTTATTTACGAGCATCGTTTTTTTGATACTTCCATCCGACCAAAAGCCCTGGTTCGATACCGGCCTTGATGTTGAAGCAGGCGATAGCTTCACGTCTTTCGCCGCCGGGCAAACCCGGTTTAAAGATCTGCCCATCACGCTGGAACCCAACTTCCAGCTGTGGTTTCGTATCGGCCAGGACGGCGAGATATTCCGCGGCACCCGTGACAGCCATAGCTTTACCGCAGAGCAATCGGGACGGCTTTATCTGGCCAGTTATTTTCCGGGGGAATGGGCCAGCAAGACAGGCGAACTGGTAACGCCGGATGAAGTGTACGACATGGTCACAGGCAATCTGGCCGTACTGCTCATATGCTGGCAGGGCGATACGCTGGATGGCTTAAAAAGCATTGCCGAAATACGGTGACGCAAATAACCTGATCGCAATGGAAATCGACCGGCTGGTTTCACCGGTTATTACGCCGGAAGGCTGGGATTATCTGTGGTTCGCAGGGCCTGCGGAAATTTACCAATCCTGTACAGTACCGGCAAAAGAGTCGGCGATATGCTGTCATACCCACAATGATGTCGGCTTGTTGCAGAAGACCGGTTTCTCTGCCTTTTAAACCGGATACCCGACTGCGTTGGTCGTGGAAAATGGATGTCTTACCCTCATCTGTTCGTGAAGATACCCTGCCCACCCACGACTATTTAAGCATCGCGGTCGAATTCGATAACGGTCAGGACATTACTTATTACTGGAGCGCCGAACTGCCGCCCGAAACGTCCTATCGATGCCCGATCCCGACCTGGACTGCCCGCGAGACTCATGTCGTCATCCGTTCCGGCCCGCAAGGCTTGGGCGAATGGTTTAATGAAGAACGGGATGTCTATCAGGACTACATCAACGCCATAGGCGGAGCAATGCCAGGTAATATCGTTAAGGTCTGGCTGATTGCGGTCAGCCTTTTTCAGCATAAGGAAGGCGTTTGCCAATATGCAGATATTAGTTTCCTGGCTAATGGCCAGGAAATTGAGGTACTTTGAATAAGCGTACGGAAATGAAAAAATTACAAATGGATGTCGCAACAAACCTATCGGAAATAGTGATACTAACCATCAACCCGGCATGGCCGACGGCGTAACCCTATAAAGCGACCTAGTAACCTTGAGACAATTTTAAACACTGCTGCTCTGAATTATCAGCCGGCAAGCCTTCGGAAATTTTTTCCCATATCATGTCTCTTGTTTCAAGGCTGACCGAATGGCGATTTTTTCCTGAGCTGTTAATGACCGGAAGAAAGCTAAGCCGCACTTCGATTTTATCCAGACTCAGCATCTTGATTAAATGCGGAATAAAATCATCGTCACCGACAAAAGGTGCGTGTTGCTTTGGCTGCACCTTGATATTGAAGGGCTACCGGTTGAATGGCCGATCTGGTTAATAGTGCAGGTTGAAATAAAGAGGCATGAAAGCTGCAGAACCTCATCGCCCTTGGTCGTTGTGCCTTCAGGAAAGGCAATAATATTGCTGTTTTGTTTTAACACCCAGACCATCTTTTCAGTAGTCGCCTTGATATGCTTTTTGTCGCCCCTGCGGATAAAAATAGTGCCGCCCTGTTTGGACAAATAACCGATGACCGGCCAGCTTAAAATGTCGCTCTTGGCGACAAAATAAGCGGGTAAATACTGGCCGATAACAATAATATCCAGCCAGGAAATGTGATTGCTAACGAGGAGCGTCGCCGGTTCCGGCAGTTCGCCTTCTTTGGTGATATGCAGATTAACAATAGCGCTGAATCATTGTAGCCAGTGGGTTTTTAGCGCATCGCGTTTGCTTTTGGCGTTGCTTGCCGAACACAACAGATCAAGTGCTGGGAAAAACACCTGCCGGCAATGATTAAGCCATAGATAAACAGCAGGATGATGAGAAAAAGTTTATAGAAGCAGCCGCAGTTTCAATTTCATTAGCAGCCTGCGCCGCGCGTTGCTCCCGGCGCGCTTGCGTCATCCTGGCGATCGCCGCGCCAGTTCCCGACTGGCTTGCGGCATACACACCATCCCTGGCGATATAGTCTCTCATATAGTGTTTGCTGTAGCGGTCTTTCAATTGATCCAGCGGCAATAACACAAATAAATCCATGCAGTTAAAGTCTTCATCCCAATAGGGTTCGCCGCAAACCAGCGCGCCGAAACGTAAATACGCCTTGAGCAAAGGCGGAATACCCGATTCATCGCGTTGGCATCTTAATGCGTCGGGCACTGGAATGCTGGGTTTGACTTGAATAGTGGCGGGCGCAATATTTTTGGCATCGATATTTCGATAAACCGCATCCACGGCAAAACCGCTGGGGCCTGGAGTAATACTGGCGCAACCCAGCAAATAATTAAACTCGCCTTCCAGCGCGTATTGCACCAGATGCCGACCACAGCGTTGTTAACACTGCACCGCCGCGATAATCAGGATCTACGCACGTCCGGCCTATTTCCAGAAAACGGCCGGGCAATGCCAGGACCTGATCCAGATTGAATTCATCTTGCGAATAAAACCGGCCCAGTCGTTTCGCCTGATCATTGATTAAGCAAACGCGTGTAACCGACTATTTTCTTATTGACGTTGTCATACACAATCAAATGATCGCAATAGCTATCGACTTCATCATAATCCAGGCCTTCGGATTCGGTTTTGAGTTTGGCTCCCATTTCCTTGGCAAAAACACGGTAACGTAATGCTTGGGCTTCTTTTATCAACGCCTCTGAGTCTGCCGCCGCGCCAGCTCCCGACTGGCTTGCAGCATACACACCATCCATGGCGATAATAAAACATTCCAACCGGTTTGGCAGGCTTGACTGTATTTCTGCATCTGTTTTTTTCATGGGCAACCACATGGCTCAATAAAGATGTGGATACATTAATCAATCCAAGGTGTCAGTTTCGTGTCGAATTGATGACCATCAAATGACAGCATGGTTAAATTTTTATGACAATCTATTTGCGATTTTTATTTGAGCTACAATGCGCACCAAGATTCACAAATTGAGCGGTTATGAAAATACAAATGCGAGAAAATATGGGCTTATTGCCTTATCAGCGTTGCACTTTTGAGTTGCACAACCCTGGACAGGCGTCAAGCCTGCTGAAACCAAGGTTAAAAATGTCATCATGATTATTGGTGATGGCATGGGGCCGCAGCAGGTCGGATTATTACTGTCTTATGCCAGACAGGCGCCGCATAGCGTTATCGTCAATCGTACTACGGCGTTAGACCGTATGATGGAACAGGGTCGATTAGGTATTTCCATGACCTATACCGCTGATACCCTGGTGACTGATTCTGCGGCATCGGCAACACAACTGGCAACCGGCAAGTTTGCCGGCGCGGAAATGCTGGGTCTGGATAAAGACGGCAATCCTCAGGAAAATGTTATCGAAAAAGCCAAACGCCTGGGTAAAGCGACCGGCCTGGTTTCAGATACGCGCATTACCCATGCAACCCCCGCCGCCTTTGCCTCGCACCAGACTCACCGCAGCCATGGAAAACAAATTCCGGAAGATTTGCTGACAACTGAGGCCGATGTCATGTTGTCGGGCGGTTTAAGTTATTGGCTTCCCGAGCAGGCCAATGATAAAAACTCTGTGCTTCATCAACAATTGGCGCAGTTAACAGGCAATAGCCTTGAAATTAAATCATCCCGCAAGGACGCTAAGAATCTGTTAAACATCGCGCAACAAAAAGGCTACACACTGGCGTTTAACAAGGAGCAACTGCAGCAAGCCACAGGTAAAACGCTGGGCTTGTTTGCAGACTCCGGGCATGGCAAAATGGTATTGTTGAAACTCAAAACCGTGACGATGCGCATGCATGTTCAACCGACTTTAAAAGAAATGTCGGTACAAGCCCTGAAGATTCTTGACCGCAATGAGCGGGGATTTTTCTTGATGATTGAAGCGGGGCAAATTGATTGGGCATCTCATCGTAATGATACCGGCTTGTTGCTGCATGAAATGCTGCGTTTCAATGACACCTTGAACGCCGTGCTGGATTGGGCTGCCAATCGGCAGGACACGCTTGGTTATAGTCACGGCCGATCATGAAACAGGCGGCTTTGGCTTTAGTTATTCCGGCGAAAATATCCCAAAACCGCACAGATTGCCGGGAGCCGCATTTGCTGACGGCACATTATTCCAGCCCAACTTTAATTTTGGCAGTCCTGATGTATTGGACAAAATTTATGCACAACAATTGAGTTATCACGATATTTTCAATCAATTTGATGCCTTGCCCAAAGACCGGCAAACACCGTTAAAACTGGCTGAACTGGTTAATCGCTACACCGAATTCAAGATTACCGAAGCCACAAGCAGTAAAAATCCTGGCAACCGAAGCTAATCCATTTTACCGGGCAGGGCATATCTCGCTGGGCGAGAAAACAGTGCCCAAAATGGAGGTCAACGGCGCATTTTTTGTTTATCAAAAAGAGAACCGTGAAAATCTGTTGGCGCAAGCAGTCGCCACCAGCCAGCAAGTTGTCTGGGCAACCGGAACGCATACCAGTACGCCGGTGTACGTTTTTGTTAAAGGCGCGGAACAAACCATGCGACCCTTTGCAAAAATCCTGCATCATACGCAACTGGGTCAGTTAGCGATTGATGCATTGCATTAAATAAGGGCATCATTTCCATGTCATGAAAGTTTCATGGAAACGTCATCATATTTTAACGTGTCGTGATCAGAATGAGCTCTTAATTTATTTATAAAGGGCTAGCTGCCATGAATAAACCAACACTGGGCAATCACTGGCTCAACAACCCTAGCATAATGGTTGCATCACTGGCGTTGGCTGCTTTTAGCTTGCTTGTAACCTGGGGCATTGAGTTATTGGTCAAAGAATTATTTCGGCTAGGTTAATCGTTTCCCGGATTCTGCCGTAAACTCTCGCCAAATAAAGACAATCTATCCATTGCTCAGGATAGGGTACTGCTTTAATCGTAAGTCAGTGCTTATCAGCCTAAAAATATCATCCTCATCGATTCATTTAAAATCACTAACTCCCATGATAAGCTTTAAAGCCCTCCTTCAGAAAATGAAACTCCCGGCCACTATTTATTCAGTTGCAGAATAAGTTTGTTCGGAGTACAAATTGGTTTGGGTTTCATTCGCCGCGCCTGTTCCTGACAGACTTGCAGCATATACACCATCCCTGGCGATAATTATTTGCGACGCTTTACCAGATAAAGCACATACCTCCTTTTGTTAATTATGTCCTTACATTTTGAGTTTCCCGCCAACTTATCCGCTGAACAATTTATTGCGAACACAGCAATAAAGCAGGCAGGCGCACAACTGGTTTCCCAACACTATTCCATAAGAACCTATTACGACAGCTTTGACTGGCGCTTATATTCAAACGACATCACTTGCGAGCTTAACCGATCAAAATCCGTATCATCTTTAACGCTAACAAACCTTAAAACGGGGCTGGTCATTGCAAGCACAGAACTTGATGAAGTTCCAAAGTTCAGTAAACAATTCCCCCCGGGGGCGGTACGCAGCACCCTTGAGCCCATACTGGAAATACGCGCACTCTTACCTGTTTGCACACTAACTTATGAATCCTATCATCTGAACATAACCAATAAAGATGAAAAAATCGTAGTTCGCCTGCTTATTGAAGAACACGAACTACTCAATAACCGCCTCGTGTTACAGCCGGTAAAAGGCTACGATAAAGCCACTAAACATATCGTTGAAATACTCACCACAAAACTGGGCTTAATACCCACTGACAAACCAGTTCTGTTAGCTGCATTAAGATTACAAGGTCGCAGGCCTAACGAATATTCATCAAAACTGAATATCAACTTAGACCCGACCATGCGCGCCGATATTGCCAGCAAATATATCTACAGCCACCTGCTAAAAGCTATCAAAGACAATGAACAGGGAACCATTGCCGATACCGACAGCGAGTTTTTGCATGATTTTAGAGTCGCCGTCAGAAGAACCCGATCAGGGCTCAGTCAGATCAAAAGCGTACTGCCCGATAACATTTGCTCATCCTATGCCGATTTTTTTTCCTGGCTGGGCCAGATCACAGGGCCTAATCGTGATTTGGATGTTTACCTATTAAACTTTGAACATTACAAAAGCTGCTTACCCGCTTCAATCAGGGAAGACCTGAACCCTTTGCATGACTTTCTTCTCGCCAAAAAGAAAAAAGCCCACAAGGAACTGGCAACAAAACTGCAATCAACCAAGTACAAAACCACCCTGTCTGAATGGGAGCAATACCTTAAAAAACCGTCTTTCAAAAAACCGATAGAACAAAATGCACACCTGACCATCAAAGAACTGGCAGACAAGAGAATATGGAAAGTTTTTAACCGCGTTTTGCATGAAGGCGATGCGATTAACCGGGAATCACCGGCCGAAGCGTTACATACATTAAGAAAAACCTGTAAAAAACTGCGTTACTTAATGGAATTTTTCCAAAGCCTTTATCCGGAGCATCAAATAAAACACCTGATTAAAAATCTGAAAGGACTCCAGGAAGTGTTAGGCGACTTTCAGGATTACGCAGTTCAAGAACACAATTTGCAACTGTTCAGCGAAGAAATGATGACTCTTAATATACCATCCAATACCTTTTTAGCCATGGGCGTATTAATCCAGAACCTTGATGCCCGTAGATGCAGCGCCCGCAAAGACTTCGCATCAAAATTTGAAGACTTTAAACAGGAAGAAAACCAGTCTGCTTTTAAGTCGCTGTTCGCCACCAGAGACTAAAGGAATTCACGTCTCTGATTAGGTGTGGGAGAGCAATAAATAAAAGAAGTTTACCGTGCTGCTAGGGCTAAAATACAATACTATCGGTATGAACATAGGAGCATGCAATGAAGATAGTGGCTTTATACAGCATCAAAGGTGGCGTTGGCAAAACCTCAAGCGCGGTCAATTTGGCGTTTATTTCTGCTTGCAACGGTTACCGCACCTTGGTATGGGATTTGGATCCACAGGGAGCCAGCAGCTATTACTTTCGTATCAAGCCCAAGGTAAAAGGCGGCAGTAAAGATTTAATCGCCGGCAAACGCGAACTGGACGGACTGATTAAAGGCACTGATTTTGAAAACCTGGACTTGTTACCGGCAGATTTCTCATTCAGAAATCTGGATCTGGTTCTGGATGCCAAGAAAAAACCGACCCAGCAACTTAAAAAACTGCTTAAGCCATTAGCGGAAGAGTACGATTTTATTTTTCTGGATTGTCCGCCGAATATTTCCTTACTGTCTGAAGCCGTTTTTGAAACCTCTGATATTTTATTGTCGCCGATTATTCCTACCACGCTGTCTTTAAGAACGCTTGAGCAACTGAAAAAATTCATCGAAGATAATAACCTGCAAAATCTGGAGCTTATTCCGTTTTTTTCGATGGTTGACCGGCGCAAAAAAATGCACCTGGATATTATGGAAAATCTGGTCAAGATTCATCCCGAGATTTTAAATGCCGCTATTCCTTATGCCAGTGATATAGAACGCATGGGACTGGAACGCATGCCATTGGGCGGCTTTATCCATAAAAGCCGATCCATTGATGCTTACAATGAACTGTGGCAGGAAATTATGATGCGCACTGCTATTAGGATTCAATAAATTGACCAAACGCAACACCCGACCAAAGCTGTCGTTCATTACCCTGTTAACAGACTGTTGCTTTATACTCAACCAATGAAAACAATCAATTTAATGGATTTATATTGAACCCCAACTTTTCCGTCAAGCCCAATAACTTCAGTTCCCTGATGCTATTTTGCTTAAGCCTGACTAATTATGGACTGATGTATTGGGCGAATATTTTTCTGGCCCGGCATCTGGCTATCGACGCTTTCGCTGACTTCAGCGTAGCAATTTCCATTGTCACATTGCTATCGACACTGGCAACATTAGGGCTGGAAAAATACGCTCTGCGACTGGTATCCCTCTATATCGAGCGCGAAAATTGGCCGCGTCTGCGCGGCTTCTGGCTGTTTTCGTTACGCGCCATCGTCCTTTTCAGCATATTGCTACTGGGTGTGCTCAGCTTGGGCCTGGAAACTTTTTTAGTCTTACGCAATGCCGATTTTCATATTGCGATTGTGATTTACTCCGGCTTCCTACCCGTAATTGCGCTTTGCCTGTTTTTGGTTGAAATAATTACCGTCTACGGCATGCAGATTCTGGCCTTTGCTTTATATCGCTTTTTTCTGCCTGCGGTTTTTTTGCTATTGATTACCGGTTTGCACAATTTTCAGCTCGAACTGACGGCTGTTTCTGCGGTGCTATGTTTTGGCTCGGCTTGGTGTTTGACGCTGATGCTGATGCTAATCGCGGTGCGAGCTGCCAGTCCAGGAGAGATCAGCCAGGCAGAAGCCAACTCAAAAGGTCGACGCTGGTGGCTGATAAATTCACTGCCGTTGTTGATAAGCAGTTTGATGATGACAGTGCTCACCAGCGCCGGCATTATCATCCTGGAAATATTACACCCCTCGCAAGCGGTGGTCGGAACTTACGCTGTTGCCATGAAAACATCGGCCTTGATTTCGTTGATCGGCACTTCCACCAATCGTTATTATCTGCCGATGCTGGTAGTTTTGCTGGAACGCCGGGACCAGCGCGGCGCAAAAGCGTTGCTCCGTAAACGCATGTGCTTGATCGCGGGCTTTATCGCGATTTTTCTGAGCATTACTGGCATTTGGGGGCAAGAAATACTCAACCTGTTTGGTTCCGATTTTTCCCAAGGTTATCAAGCGTTATGCATCGGCGCGGCCGGAGCCGCTTTTAGTACCCTGTTTTCCGACTCGCCATACTACCTGCAATTTATGGGGCGTAACCGTCTGGTCGTCAGTTTAATGTCATTTGCTGCGATTAGCATGATAGGCTTGAGCTATACTTTGGGCCCCCACTACGGCGCAACCGGCGTTGCCATTGCTTACGCCGTCCCGACCATGCTGCTATTTATCAGCCTGAAATGGTTGGCCAATCGGCATATGCGCAGACTGTTTGCAATCGATACTCCGCCAACATCGCAGGGCATAGAATAATGATATTACTCTCGAGCATTGCCATGTTGCACGTGGCTTTATCAACCCTTTTTTGGGAAGAAAGTTGAGTCGTATCTATTCATTAGGAGTGCAAACCTTAAACAAATCAGAACTCATAAGCCTTTTTGAAACAAATTTCGATTATACGAGATAAATTCGTGATTATTGATATTTCAGTTTCAAAGGCATAACACGAGTTGGCGTAGCTTTGACAATGTACGCAAAAGAGCCCTTCAGCATATTTCGGCCAATAACGGTGGCGTTATATCGACGTTGGATTTTCTGACACTGATGTTCGACTCATATTTTTAAGCGGCAAAAATCCTGAAGACTACTGGATTACTGTATTAGAAGTGCTGTTTGAGTTATGCGCTTCTCCAGAAGTCAAAACCGGAAGATTGGGTTAATATTAATGTTCAACTCCGCACCATTAGGCAGTTCGTAGGATACAGTAAACTCAGTGAACTTCGTCAATCGAAAAATGTGAACCGTGCAGTTCGTTCTTCGACAATTGCGCTGAAATGAATCTGACAAAATAGAACCAAAATGCTCGGCAGTGATTGCGGTTAATATCAGCACTTTACTTTATTAATTTACTAATTTATTGCTGAATAATCATTGATTATTCTGTTGTTTTTAAACAAAAAAACATACAAAGCAGTCAAAATTCACCTGTTTGCTTAACTATATGAGAGACCAATTAGTAAGCACCTCACTAGCGCCTAAAGTAACCCTAAATAGGTTGTTGCAGACTAGCCACTGGCTATTGGAACACTGAACAAAGCACCTAAAAGCCCTACTGAACTAATAATTAAATCACTTGTTTTGCTTATTTAACGGGAGGATTATCACACTCAACTCAATCAAATATTAGGTGACTAATCATGAAAATTATAAAGATAATGATCCTATTAGTTTCTCTTTTTGCGATAGCTGGTGCTGCATTTTTCCAACTTTTTGTTTTACTAACAAATATGCTATTTGCTCAGCACGAACATCATCGGCACACATCGTGGCTTGGTTAAGCTGCGTAGATTGGGTTAACGACTTTATCGTTAACCCAATATCGAAGCCTAAAAAAGTCGGGTTGCCAGGCAGTCCACGAAGCTATTCTACAGTAACCGATTTTGCCAGGTTCCTGGGCTGATCAACATCAGTGCCTTTTAAAATAGCGACATGATAGGCCAATAGCTGCAAGGGAATGGTGTACACAATCGGGGCAACTTCATTTTCGACTTGAGGTATTTTCACTATCTGTACATTTTCGTCATTTGCCGAGACTAGTGTCTCATCCATAAAGACTATCAGCTGCCCGCCCCGGGCACTCACTTCCTGTATATTCGATTTCAGTTTTTCCAGCAGATTGTTGTTCGGCGCTATGGTAACAACCGGCATGTCTGCATCGATTAATGCCAGAGGGCCGTGTTTTAACTCTCCGGCCGGATAAGCCTCTGCATGAATATAGGATATTTCTTTTAATTTTAACGCGCCTTCCATGGCTATCGGATAATGCGTTCCTCTGCCTAGAAACAAGGCATGCTGTTTTTCTGCAAATTGCTCGGCTAATACCTTAATCTCATCATCCAGCTGTAATACTTTCTCTATTTGCCCCGGCAGACTGAATAATTCCGAGGTGATTTTTTGCTCTAATTGTTCGGTCAGTTGAAATCGCCTTCCGACAGCAATAACTAACAGCATCAATGTGGCTAGCTGGGTAGTGAATGCCTTGGTTGATGCTACGCCAATTTCCGGCCCTGCCCGTGTCATTAATACCAGATCGGATTCTCTGACCAATGAGCTTTCCGGCACATTGCAGATTGCCAAAGAATATTTAGCACCCAGCTTTTTAGCCTCTTGCAGCGCTGCAAGCGTATCGGCTGTTTCCCCGGATTGGGAGATGGTTACAATCAGAGTATCCGCTGCTAATACCGGGCTTCTGTATCTGAATTCACTGGCTACTTCGATATTGCAAGGGACACCTGCCAGTTTTTCAAACCAGTATCGAGCTACTAAACCTGCATGGTAGCTGGTACCGCAAGCCAGAATTTGGATAGCTTTTATGTTGTCGAAAATTTCGGCTGCATTGTGCCCAATTGAGCTTTCCTGCAATCGGTTATTAATAAACCTTCCCTCCAGAACCTGTGAAATAGCGAAAGGCTGTTCATAAATTTCTTTCAGCATGTAATGGCGATAGTTGCCTTTATCGACTGAGTCGGCTTTTAACAGACTTTCTTTTATCGGACGGGTAACGACCTGATCATTCGCATCATAAATAACCAGCTCATCTAAGGTTATCTTGGCTATGTCACCGTCTTCCAGAAAGATAAATCGTTGCGTAACTGGTAGCAATGCAGCAACATCCGATGCGATAAAATATTCGCCTATGCCGACGCCGATAACTAACGGACTGCCTTTTCTGCATGCCACCAGGGTATCAGGATCTTCAATGCTCATTACGCCTAATGCATAGGCGCCATCGAGGTTTTTGACGGTCTGTTTGACTGCATTCAATAAGCCGTCCGTAGAGTCGAGTGCGTGATAAATTTCATGCACGATAACCTCGGTATCCGTTTGCGAATCAAACTCGTAGCCATTCTTTATCTGTATATTTCTTAATTGTTCGTGGTTTTCAATAATCCCGTTATGGACTACAGCCACCTTATTCCGACAGATATGCGGATGTGCATTCTCTATACTGGGTTTGCCATGGGTAGCCCATCTTGTATGCGCTATGCCAATATTGCCCGAAATAGGATCAGTCTCCAGCAATGCTTCAAGACCTTTTACTTTTCCCAGCTCTCTTTTCCGGTATATTTTCTGGTCGTTTATTACCGCCAATCCTGCCGAGTCATAACCGCGATATTCCAGACGTTTTAAACCCTCCAATAAAATTGGCACTACATTTCGCTGCGCTACTCCACCAACTATTCCACACATATTATTTTTCCTGTTTAACGGGTCGTTGCCATCCTGAAAGAGAAATCTGTTTTGCCCTGCCTAAGGTCAATTGATTCTCAGGACTGTCTTTGGTGATTGTTGATCCGGCACCTATCGTAGCATTTTTTCCAATGGTTACCGGGGCGACCAACTGGCTATTTGAGCCAATAAAAGCGCCGTCTTCAATGGTCGTTCTAAACTTGTTAACCCCATCATAATTGCAGGTAATGGTGCCTGCTCCGATATTAACTTTACTGCCTACGGTGGCATCACCAATATAACTTAAATGATTTATTTTGCTGCCTGCCGCTACCGTTGATTTCTTGATTTCTACAAAATTGCCGATATGAACATCATTGGCTAGGACACTGTCCGGCCTAAGTCTGGCATAAGGCCCTATTCTGCTGCCTTGCCCTACCACTGCATCTTCTATTATGCAGTTCGCCAATATTTCCACATGATCGCCAATGATAGAATTTTTTATCTGGGTATTTGCGCCTATTTTAACGTTGCTGCCGATGCTGTTTTTGCCCTCCAGAATCACGTTGATATCAATTTCAATATCCTGACCCAGACTTTCTACTGAACCTCTAAGATCAAAGCGCATCGGGTCTTTTAAAGTTACGCCCTGCGCCATCAGTAAATTGGCTTGCTCTTGTTGATAGACCCGTTCCAAATGACTGAGCTGAATACGATCATTAACGCCCAAAACTTCATCAACGGTTTCCGGCTGATTGGTTATTATAGTCACTTGGTCTGCAACGGCCATTTCAATAATATCCGTCAAATAATATTCGCCCTGGGCATTGTTATTACTTAACTTGCTCAGCCATTTCTTTAATTTGTCGCCTTGCACCGCCATGATGCCGGTATTGACTTCATTGATCAGTTTCTCGCTTTGGGTAGCATCTTTGTCTTCGACAATTTTTGTAACCTTGCCTGCGGCATTTCTGACTATTCTTCCGTAACCAGTCGGGTTTTCAAGATTTACTGTCAATAGCGCAAGGGACTGCTGGTTTACATTTGAGATTAACGACTTTACTGTTGCCAGTTTCAACAACGGCACATCACCGTAAAGTATTAAAACGGTATCGGCATCCTGTAGTTGATCACTGACCTGTTGCACCGCATGACCCGTGCCTAACTGTTGTTCTTGTTCAATCCAGTCGGCATCCAGATCCTTTAACGTTTCCCTTACCAGCTCTGCGCCATGACCATAAACAATCTTGATACTGTTATTTTCCAATTGGCTACTCATATCATAAACATGCTGCAGCAACGGTCTATTGGCAATTCTATGCAAGATCTTCGGTATGTTGGAACGCATACGCGTTCCTTTGCCTGCTGCAAGAATGATAGTCTTAATTTTCATGTATATATTCCTTTAAATAAAAAACCGGATAACGGTTACGCTATAGGGCTTTCAGACAGGTATAGCCCATATTAATTTATCCGACGTGCTTTCAGAGCCTATCTATTGTTCTTAGTTTCATTATAATTTCAAGCGATTGTGCCTGAAACTGTGGTGTACGGAATTATAGCCATTATCCATTTATTAAAATAAAAAAAAACCCGATAACGTGAACACGTTAACGGGTTTTTGACAGGCCTAAGCCATATTACTTTTATTCGCCACGCTTTCTAAGTCTGTCTAATGTTCTCAATTGCATCATGGCTTCAAGCAATTGCGCCTGAGCTGTTGCGTACTCGATTTTACTAGACTTATCGGCCAAGGCTTCTTCCGCTCTGGCTTTAGCTTCCAGTGCGGCTGCTTCATCAATGTCTTTCGCTCTAATAGCAGTATCGGCCAAAATGGTAACCAGATGAGGCTGTACTTCTAACATGCCTCCCGATATATAGAACGGATAACTTTCCTTATCACTCACTTTAACCCTAACTTCGCCGGGTTTAAGTCTTGATATTAATGGAGCATGACGGGGTGAAATACCCACTTCGCCAAGTTCAGCTGGAGCAAATACCATTTCCGCCAATCCGGAAAATATTTCCTTTTCTGCACTTACGATATCTACATGTACGGTCATGGTCATTTTGTTACCTATAAGTTATGTAACTTATTTCATTCCTTTTGCTTTCTCAAGCGCTTCATCAATGGTACCTACCATGTAAAAAGCCTGTTCAGGAATAGCGTCGTATTCACCATCGATAATACCTTTAAATCCGGCAATGGTATCTTTTAGTGAAACGTATTTACCAGGAGAACCGGTAAACACTTCAGCAACGAAGAAAGGTTGTGACAAGAAGCGTTGCATTTTACGTGCTCTTGATACGGTCAATTTATCTTCTTCAGATAATTCATCCATACCCAAAATCGCAATAATATCTTGCAATTCTTTATAGCGTTGCAGGATACCCTGAACTTTACGAGCAACATCATAATGCTCTTGTCCAATGACCAATGGATCCAACTGACGGCTTGTAGAATCCAGCGGATCAATCGCAGGATAAATACCTAATTCGGCAATTTGACGAGACAATACAACGGTCGCATCCAAATGCGCGAAGGTTGTTGCTGGTGATGGATCGGTCAAGTCATCCGCTGGTACATAAACCGCTTGAATCGAGGTAATAGAACCCGTTTTGGTTGAGGTAATACGCTCTTGCAGTACACCCATTTCTTCAGCAAGTGTAGGTTGATAACCCACCGCAGAAGGCATACGACCTAACAACGCAGATACTTCAGTACCCGCCAATGTATAACGATAAATATTATCAACAAAGAACAGACACGTCGCGGCCTTCATCACGGAAATATTCCGCCATCGTCAAACCGGTTAACGCAACGCGCAAACGGTTTCCTGGTGGTTCATTCATTTGACCATAAACCAGCGATACTTTATCGATTACGTTGGATTCTTTCATTTCGTGATAGAAATCATTCCCTTCACGAGTACGTTCACCTACACCGGCAAATACGGAATAACCGCTGTGTTCAATCGCAATATTACGAATCAGTTCCATCATGTTGACGGTTTTACCAACACCAGCACCACCAAACAAACCAACTTTACCACCTTTGGCAAATGGGCAAACTAAATCGATAACTTTAATACCTGTTTCCAATAATTCATTTGCAGCGGCTTGATCAGCATAACTTGGTGCTTCACGATGAATGCCCCATGTTACTTTTTCGCCGATAGGGCCTTTTTCATCAATGGGATGACCCAACACGTTCATAATACGGCCTAATGTTTCTTTACCAACCGGAACTGCAATAGGCGCTTGGTATTATTAACTGTCAAACCACGGCTTAAGCCATCAGTCGTACCCATCGCAATGGTTCTCACTACGCCATCACCTAATTGCTGTTGTACTTCCAGTACAAGATCTTTTCTTCTACGTTTAATGCATCATAAACTTTTGGCATTCACGTGGAAATTCCACGTCAACGACCGCACCAATAATTTGAACATTTTACCCGAACTCATTGTTTCGTCCTCTATAAATATTAATTCGTTTTGCTTGGGCTTAAACCGCTGCGGCACCGGCAACAATTTCTGAAATTTCCTGTGTAATCGCGGCTTGTCTTGCTTTGTTATAAACCAGTTGTAACTCCCAATAAGATTTCCGGCATTATCCGAAGCACTTTTCATTGCCACCATTCGCGCCGCTTGTTCACAGGCATTATTTTCAACCACACCCTGATAAACTTGGATTCAATATAACGAGTCAGTAAATGATCTAGAACTTCTTTGGCATCAGGTTCATAAATGTAATCCCAATGATTGCTCAAACTTTCGTCAAGCTCACCGGCAACAACAGGCAACAACTTTTCAATGGTAGGCTTTTGCGTCATGGTATTAACAAATTCATTGCTTATTACATACAATTCATCAATCTTGCCTTGGTCATAAGCATCTAACATGATTTTAACAATACCGACAATTTCATGCAGGTGCGGAGCATCACCCAATTTGGCAACCTGGCCAACCAGATTTGTCGCTTTCAGATTGCCAAAAAAACCAGCGGCTTTTGTGCCGATCAGCGCAAACGTCTACTTCAATATTTGCTTTGTCCCACTTGCATTAATTGTGTCAGCGTTCTTCTGAATAAATTTGAATTCAGACCACCACACAAACCCCGATCGGAGCTTACTACAATGATACCCAACTCGTTTAACTTCACGCTTCAACCAGAAAAGGATGTTTATATTCAGGATTTGCTTGAGCCAGATGCTTAATAATCTGGCCGAATTTTTTTAGAATAAGGACGCGTTGCCTGCATTCTGTCTTTGGTTTTACGCATTTTACTCGCAGCAACCATTTCCATTGCGCGAGTAATTTTTTGCGTATTTTTAATACTGCGCAATTTAGTGCGTATTTCTTTACCAACAGCCATTAAACCCTTATTACCAAGCTATGCGTTTTAATGAAAGTCTCAATAGCTTTCTTCAATGCCTTGCTTGATTTCATCATTAAAATCGCCAGTTGCATTAATTTTATCCATCAATTCGCGTGTTCTGACTTCATGTAAGACTGTAACGCTGCTTCAAAATCAAGTACTTTTTTAACTTCTACTGTCATCAAAAAAACCTTGATTAGCGGCAAACAATGACAACTGCCATTTGCAGCAACCGACATCGGTGAATATTGTTTTTGTTTCATCAATTCAGTAACACGTTGACCGCGTTCAATCTGTTTACGTGTGCTTTCATCCAAATCCGAAGCAAACTGTGCGAAAGCCGCTAATTCACGATATTGCGCTAAAGCAAAACGTATACCACCGCCCAGTTTTTTAATGATTTTGGTTTGTGCAGCACCACCGACACGAGATACAGATAAACCTGCATTCATCGCAGGACGAATACCTGAGTTAAATAAATCAGTTTCCAGGAAAATTTGTCCGTCGGTAATCGAAATTACGTTGGTCGGTACGAAATGCCGATACGTCACCAGCTTGTGTTTCAATAATCGGCAATGCAGTTAATGAACCTGTTTTACCTTTCACTTTGCCACCGTGTTAATTTCTCAACTTCAGCTGCATTGACACGTGAAGCTCTTTCCAGCAAACGTGAATGTAAATAGAACACATCGCCAGGATACGCTTCACGACCTGGCGGACGACGTAATAACAAAGAAATTTGACGATAAGCCCATGCTTGTTTGGTTAAATCATCATAAATAATTAGTGCATCTTCACCGCGATCACGGAAATATTCACCCATCGAGCAACCCGCGTAAGGTGCAATAAATTGTAACGCAGCGGATTCAGAAGCAGAAGCCGCAACGATAATGGTGTGATCCATTGCACCATGTTCTTCTAGTTTGCGTACTACGTTAGCAATGGAGGAGCGTTTTTGGCCAATCGCAACATAAATACATTTAACGCCTGTACCTTTTTGATTAATGATGGCATCAATCGCAATTGCTGTTTTACCGGTTTGACGGTCGCCAATAATCAATTCACGTTGACCGCGACCAATTGGAACCATCGCATCAATTGATTTCAAACCTGTTTGCACAGGTTGATCAACTGATTGACGAGCAATAACGCCGGGCGCAATTTTTTCAATCGGCGATGTTTCTGTGGTTTCAATCGCACCTTTGCCATCAATAGGATTACCCAAGCGCATCAACAACACGACCTAATAAAGCTTCACCGACTGGAACTTCAAAAATTTTGCCGGTACATTTTACAGTTTCGCCTTCCGAGATGTGCTGATATGCACCTAATACGACCGCACCAACTGAATCTCTTTCAAGGTTAAGCGCCATACCAAAGGTATTACCCGGAAATTCAAGCATTTCACCTTGCATGGCTTCGGAAAGACCATGTACTCTGCACAATACCGTCAGTCACACTGACAACGGTACCTTCTGTATGGGCTTCAGCGCTCAGATCGAAGTTTTCGATCTTCTTTTTAATCAGATCACTTATTTCAGATGGATTTAATTGCATGTTCTATTTCTCACTCTCACTGTAGAGCCTTTTGCAGTTGTTGAAGCTGGCCTCTAATAGATCCGTCAATCACTCTGTCGCCTGCACGTACCAGAACGCCGCCAATTAATGATTTATCCACGGTCACATTCATATGAACTTTTTTGCTTAACGTTTTTTCCAGTGTTGAAGCAAAACTTCTGCTTGCTCTTCTTTAGAGAAAGCATAAGCAGTTAGTTACTTCAACATCGATATAACCTTCATCTTCTGCTTTGTATTCTTCGAAAATCTTCGCAATGCAGGTAGCCAAGGTCAGCCGATTATTTTGAACAAGCAATTTCAGAAAATTTTCACCTTCTTCATCAACTTGTCCGTGGCAAATATCGAGCATCAATGCTGACAAGCTTGTCTTACTTACTTTTGGATTATCCACTAAGACAGAAATTTCTTTATTACTCAGGACAGCCGACATAAACGCCAAACTCTTCAGACCATTTTTCAGTAGAAGCAGTTTCTTTGGCCCTTTTAAACACTGCCGACGCATAAGGCCTTGCCAATGTTGCCAATTCGCTCATTATGCTTAACCTAGTTGATTAGAGACTTTGCTTACGATGTCCTGGTGCTTTGCTTTATCGATTTCCGCACCCAGAATCTGTTCTGCTGCACGCAAGGCCAAAGCTGCCACTTCTTTACGCAAGCCTTCTCTTGCTTGCTGTATTTCTTGCTCAATTTGCGCCTTTGCCGCGAGAATCAAACGATCACCTTCTTTTTTGGCAATGTCTTTTGATTCTTCAACAAGTTCATTGGCACGTTTTTGAGCTAAATTCACAATCTCTGAAGATTGTTCTTTGGCTTCTTTTAAAACACCTTTGGCTTTTTTCTCAGCCAATTGCATTTCTTCCTGACCTCTTTCAGCCGCAGCCAAACCATCAGAAATTTTCTTTTTACGTTCTTCTAAAGAGTCAAATAAAGGCGGCCAGATGTACTTCATGGTAAACCATACCAGAAGTGCAAAGGTAATCATTTGCCCAATCAGAGTAGCATTGATACTCACGATGCGTTCCTCTTGTTGCTATTAAAGTTAGACAGCTTGATTAACCCGCTGCCGCCGCTTGTACAGCAGACAGGAATGGGTTTGCGAAAGTAAAGAACAGAGCCAAACCAACACCGATCATTGTTACCGCATCTAACAGACCAGCAACAACAAACATTTTTACTTGCAGCATAGGAACCATTTCTGGTTGACGAGCCGCGCCTTCCAAGAATTTGCCACCCAACAGACCGAAGCCTATCGCTGTTCCTAAAGCGCCCATACCTAGAACCAGACCCACTGCGATAGCAGTCATGCCTTGTACATCAGCAATTAATTTTGCAATTTCCATGAAACCTCCAAAGGTATTGTTAAGTTATAAAAAACAGTTAAAAAATTAATGATCTTCGTGCGCCATACTCAGGTAAACAATGGTTAATACCATGAATATAAATGCTTGAAGGGTAATAATTAAAATATGAAAGATTGCCCAAGGGAAACTCAACACTGGCTGAATATACCAAGGCAATAATGCAATCAAAATAAAAATCAATTCACCAGCATACAGATTTCCGAATAAACGAAGTGCCAATGAAATTGGTTTTGCAATTTCTTCTACCAATTTTAATAGTAGATTGAATGGTAACAACCAGGGGCCAAACGGCTGAAACATCAACTCTTTAGCAAAGCCCCATGGGCCTTTTATTTTGATGCTATAAAAAATAATCAAACAGAAAACTGATATGGACATTGCGAATGTCGCATTTAAATCTGTACTTGGAACGACTCGCAGATACTCAATACCCATGACTGAACCGATTAACGGCAATATATCAACCGGGAATAAATCCATGAAGTTCCACATGAACACCCAGCAAAAGATGGTCAGTGCCAGAGGAGCAATTAATTCATTTTTACCGTGAAAACTATCTTTAACCTGGTTATCGACAAATTCAATCAGCATTTCTGCAAAATTTTGTACTAACCCTGGAACGCCTGCTGTAGCCTTTTCTGCTGCTCTCTTAAAAAACCAGACAAACAGGCCACCCAATATCGCTGAAAAAAACAACGTATCCAGATTCAATGCCCAGAAACCCTCGCCCACGGTTAGCGGAGTTAAGTGGTGAATAATATAACCGGTTGCACCTTCGGCGGCATGAACTTCGGTAGCCATCGTTCCTCTCTAAATATTAGTAGTGTCAGCGCATCAACAGCGCAAACCAAAAAACCGATAATGCTGCTACGTATACTGCTAGCAGCGGTAATATTTCTATGTTTGGAAGTTGAAAAATCATAAAGAACAGCACAGCCGTTAACAATAGCTTGCCTGATTCCCCAGCATAAAAAGATCTTACTATCTTTCTTGCTTCCTGCCCTGCAGATTTATGTACCCGCAATGCAAAATACAGATTTGGAATAAATGCCGACGCTCCGCCTAAGGCCGCCGATAGGGCTCCAGACCGACCCCATGTAAGGGCAAATCCCGCCGTCATTATTATTATTATCAGAACTTGATAACTTATGATTTTACTGACAGTAGAGCGCTTTCTATCTGCCACAACCAACTCCATACTCAATAGCCAGTGGATTATATCTAGCGACCTTCATTAAATCAAGGAAGATTAAAATCAATGCACAAGTTTTATTGCTATCCATTTACCTGCGTTTTCTCATCAGGCTATTTTATTTGTCCGAGAATCCCATCCAGTTCTTCTAAGCTGGAATAGGTAATGACCAGTTTTCCGGAGCCATTTTCTTTATGCTCTATGATTACTTTTGCACCCAATTTTGCGGTTAAATCGTCCTGTAAACGCAAGGTATCTTTATCTATTACTCTTGTTTTTTGAATTTTCGGTTCCGCCTGACTTTCTTTAACCAAGCGCTCAGCAGCTCTTACCGTTAGACCTTCCTTGACAACTTTATTGGCTACAGCCACCTGTTTAGGCCCGTCTAACGACAACAACGCTCGCGCATGCCCCATTTCCAGCTGCTTACTGAGCAATAACTTTTTTACTTCTGGGTGCAAATCTATTAATCTCAATAAATTGGTAACCGTGGCTCTGGACTTGCCAATAGCATCGGCTATATGCTGATGCGTCATCTCAAACTCATCCAGCAAGCGTCTTAAAGCTTCGGCTTCTTCCAAAGGATTAAGGTCTTCTCGTTGAATATTTTCAATCAGCGCGATAGCCATTGCCGCGCGGTCATCTATTTCCTTAATGACTACCGGCACTTGCGGCAAGCCTGCCAATTGTGCTGCGCGCCAGCGACGTTCTCCAGCCACTATTTCATATTTTTCATGGCCAATTTGTCGCACCACTATAGGCTGTATGACGCCCTGCGCCTTGATGGAATCCGCCAGTTCCTGTAATTTTTCCGGATTGATATCTTTGCGCGGTTGATATTTGCCCCGCTGCATATATTCAATTGGCAGCGTTTGCAGATGATGTTTCTTCCTCTTTAACAGAAACATCGCCTAATAAGGCATCAAGACCACGACCTAATCCGCGTTTGTTTGAAGACATTTTTTCTCTTTATTAATCATTTCACCCGCCGGGACAATAGCACCACAGCCCCGCGATGCTTTATTGTAGTAATACATTGTTTGTCACCACGATCTTAAAAGTCAGCTTATCAAAGTGGCGAACCATAGCTTCAAACTCATCAATCAACTTTCTTAAAGCCTCGGCTTCTTGCAAAAGATTAAGGTTTTCTTTTTGAATAGTTTCAATTAACGCAATCGCCATAGCCTCTCGATCATCCATCTCCTTGATGATCACCGGCACCTCTTGCAATCCTGCTAACCGTGCAGCGCGCCAGCGGCTTTCGCCCGCAAGAATCTCATAGTTGCTTTCGGCAATTTTTCGCACGACGACGGGTTCAACTGTGTCTGACGCTATTATGGAATTAGCTAATTCCTGTAATTCATCTGAATTCATATCGTCGGGCGGCAGATGACTCCCCCGCTGAAGATTGTCAATCGGCAGGGTTTGCAGTTGATGTTTTTCCTCTTTAGTAGAAACATCAACTAACAACGCTTCAAGACCCCGGCCCAGTCCACGTTTTTTTAAAGTCATGTCCTTATCTTTTCTAATCATTTCACCCGCCAGGGCGATATAGGCCACAGTCCCTCGTGATGATTTATCGTAGCTTAGCACCGGCAAACCATGACTCGGAGCTTCGGCTAAACGAATATTTCTTGGAATACAGGTTCTGAATACTTTATCGCCAAAATACCGGATCAGTTGCTCGGAAACGTCTTTGGTCAGGCGGTTTCTATCGTCATACATCGTCCGCAAAATACCTTCCAGGTGTAAATCCGGATTAACGGAGTTTTGAATATTGTGCAGCGTACTCATCAGTGCGGACAAGCCTTCGAGCGCATAGTACTCGCATTGCATCGGTATCAACAGGCTGTTTGCGGCCACCATCGCATTTAAAGTCAGCATATTTAACGATGGCGGACAATCGATCAGAATATAATCGTACTGTGATTTTATCGGAATCAACGCATCGGCAAGCCGCAGTTCTTTACGATCGGCATGTATCAATTTTACCTCAGCCGCAGTCAGGTCAGCATTTCCGGGAATCACCGAAAAACCGATGTTTGGCAGATAAATAACTGTTTCTGATGCAGGCACGTCTTCCATCAATAAATCGTAACTGGAATACTTGACTTCCTGTTTATCTATACCGCAGCCCATCGCCGCATTACCTTGTGGATCAAGATCCACCAGCAACACGCGACGCTTGGCGGCCGCCAGTGAAGCCGCCAAATTTACGCTGGTTGTCGTTTTTCCTACGCCGCCTTTTTGATTGGTTACGGCAATTATTTTTCCCACTAACTTACCTCGGATTCTTTAATCAATTGTATTCTAACCAGACATCTTTCTGCGTCATATCCCTGGAACGTTGACAGGGATCAGATTGTTTTTGCGTGATTCCAGCTTGGGGACATCAGGTGTTTGCCCTTTCATTGCCAGCAACACGCCATCCTTGCCAAGCAAATGCGCAGTCAATTCCACTATATCAGATAAACCGGCAAACGCCCGGGTAATGACTGTATCAAAACTTTTTTCAGGATGATATTGTTCCACACGATTATGACAGACACTTTACATTTTTAAGCTTTAACTCTAAGATCGCTTGCTGCACAAACCGGGTTTTCTTGGCATTACTATCCAACAAAGTAAACCCGATTTCAGGCAAATAAATCGCCAGCGGAATGCCCGGCAAACCCGCGCCGGTGCCTATATCAATGACTCGCTTACCTTCAATAAAGGGCACAATAGCCAAGACTGTCCAGTATATGCAGGCGCACCATATCTTCCCTGTTCCGTATCGCGGTCAGATTATAGGCTTTATTCCATTTTTCAATCAGCTTTATAAAGCTCAAGCAATTGCTCTATCTTGTTCATCAGTTACATTTAAGATTTAACGAGGCTATCCCGGAAACCAGAATTTTTCGACACGTCTTCCATCAGGCGCTTTTCTTTTTTAAATAAACCAGCAACAGGGAAATAGCGGCGGGGGTCATACCCGGGATTCGTGATGCTTGTCCCAAGGTTTCCGGCCGCTGCGCTTTAAGTTTTTGACTCACTTCATTGGACAGACCGGGAACGCCGTTATAATCAAGATCATCAGGCAGCCGCAAATGATCGTATCGCAAGGCCTTATCAATTTCGGTTTGCTGCCTGACAATATAACCTGCATATTTGGCCTGAATTTCAACCTGCTCAGCAACCTGTTCGGATCAATAGCCTCGCCACCTTCCAGGAATGACAACAGCTGCTGTACATCCACTTCCGGCCGACGCAGCAATTCCATCAAATTGGCTTCCCGCAACAACGGCTTGCCCCAATATTGCTCGACCTGACGGGCTTCTTCGGTTTCCGTTCTGACCCATTTCTTTTTCAAATCATCCTGCAATGCGGAAATAGCCGCACGTTTAGTCTCAAAAGCCTGCCAACGCTCATCATCAACCAAGCCCTAATTCGCGGCCTTTTTCGGTCAGGCGCAAATCGGCATTATCTTCTCTTAACAACAAACGGTATTCGGCACGACTGGTAAACATACGATACGGCTCTTGCGTGCCGCGTGTAATCAGGTCATCAATCATCACGCCGATATACGCTTCGTCGCGTCCCGGACACCAGCTGTCCAGCCCCTGAACCAAACGCGCCGCATTCAAGTCCCGCAATCAAACCTTGAGCGGCCGCTTCCTCATAACCGGTCGTGCCGTTGACTTGTCCGGCAAAAAACAGCGCATCCATGTGCTTGGTTTCCAGCGACATTTTCAAATCCCGGGGATCAAAAAAATCATATTCAATGGCATAACCGGGACGCACAATTTCGGCATTTTCAAAACCCAGCATCGAGCGCACAAACTCATACTGCACATCAAAAGGCAGGCTGGTCGATATGCCGTTGGGATAGATTTCATGGGTATCCAGGCCTTCCGGTTCGACAAAAATCTGGTGCGAATCCCGGTCGGCAAAACGGACGATTTTATCTTCAATCGACGGACAATAACGCGGCCCGATACCTTCAATAATCCCCGAATACAGTGGCGATCGATCCAGGCCGGAACGGATAATATCGTGGGTTTTACTGTTGGTGCGGGTTATATGACAGGGTATTTGTCTCGGATGCTGTTCGCGCTTGCCCATAAACGAAAATACCGGCACCGGATCATCGCCGTGCTGTTCTTCCAGCTTGCTGAAATCAATGGTTCGGCCATCAATACGCGGCGGCGTGCCGGTTTTTAACCGGTCGATGCGGAACGGCAATTCGCGTAACCGGTCAGCCAAAGCAATGGAGGCCGGATCACCTGCACGACCACCGCTATAATTTTCCAGACCGATATGAATTTTGCCGCCTAAAAACGTGCCCGTCGTTAACACCACGGCTTTTGCCATGAAATTCAAGCCCATTTGGGTTTTAACCCCGACAACCCTACCGCCCTCAACAATCAAATCGGACGACGGTTTGCTGAAATAACGCCAGATTAGGCTGGTTTTCCAGTGCGCGTTCTTACCGCCTGTTTATAGAGCTGACGATCTGCCTGAGCGCGAGTCGCCCGAACTGCCGGGCCTTTGCTGGCATTCAGGGTACGAAACTGAATGCCGCCATGATCGATGGCCTGAGCCATCACCCCGCCTAACGCATCAATCTCTTTAACCAAGATGTCCTTTGCCTATCCCGCCAATGGCAGGATTACAGCTCATTTGGCCGAGGGTATCGATATTTTGCGTCAACAACAATGTGTTCGCGCCACACCTGGCCGATGCCAGCGCAGCTTCTGTGCCCGCATGACCGCCACCAACCACAATGACATCAAAGTCTTTTCTAAATTTCACTAGCGCTATGTACTCTTAAAAAATGGTATATTATTGTTGTGTGAAGTCACACTAACTTGTCCTATTATAAGAGATAAATGATGAAAAAACGTAGAAATCCGAAAGGAACAGTTTGTGTTCCTATCCAAAACCCGGTCGCGAAGTACGCGCACCTGTTTAATAAAGCTCAAACTTTTTGCGATAAAAGCAAATACAGCCGTAAAACAAAACACTCCAATCAGGGGGTTTCTCCAATAGCTCTAATTAGTGATATTGGAAAAACCCCTTTCTTTTATTTCAGCAGCCCGCTTGGCTGGCGCATTTAATACACATACAAGAATAGGGTATCGCCTTCAATCGTTCTTCCCTGATAGGTTCTCCGCAAACCTGACAAATACCGTATTCGCCGTTGTCTATTCTGGCGATAGCCTGTTTAACCAGCTCTATTTCCGTTCTGGCCGCATTACCCAGATTATCCAGAACTTCATCGTTCTCCGCTTGTACTGCCTGCTCCTCAAAATCCTTGTCTAAAGGCTCTTTCGAATGCTTAACATCATCAGTAATTTTAGTCAGACGATCATTAAGTTCTTCCAGCATTTCAATCAAATTACTACGTACTTCTTCGTACTCTTTCATAACCAACCCTGCTCTTTTTTATTTTTTGAGTGCTACTGAATCCAGTAACTCGCTTTATACACGGACGACTCAGTCGCCTATATCACAATTTTTTGATCCGTCATGGATGCACAACAATCCTTTTAATATCAATTATTCAACTTTTTCCACATCGAAAACGGTTCCGCGTATAGCGGTGACTTTCACCTTGGTTTTAATATCACAATCTTCTCCATGAACCTTCCAAATGGAATCATCTACTTTTATTTTCCCCTCACCATTTTCTATGGGTTTGTACAAGCTAAAGACTCTGCCGATATACTGAGAGCCTCGTTTATTCAACAAGGGGTGATCTGATTCTGTGGGGTGTTTTTTGTCATAAAACTTCCAGGCGATGATGGCAGCAACCGACAACACAGAAAAGACCAATACCTGTATATTCATGCTAGTTGCAGGTATAAGCAATACCATGCATCCAGTTATAAATCCCGATACCGCCATCCACAGAAAGAAAAAGCCTGGGGCCAGTAGTTCTATAACCAAAAGAATCAGAGCCAGTACCCACCAATACCAAAAAACAAATTCCAGTTCAGCCATAAGTTAACCTTTACTTGTGCTTCTAGTGCCCCGTGCGGGTATTTATGCCCGTGGTGGGACTTGCGTATTTTTGTTCATGGCTTCTTTTGCCAAGTCCGCAATTCCACCGATAGCCCCGATCACGCTGGATGATTCCAGCGGCATAAAAATCAGTTTACTGTTTTCAGCAGACGCAATGCCCTTTAATGCCTCAATGTATTTTTGCGCCACAAAATAGTTAATGGCCTGTATATCGCCCTTGCTTATCGCTTCCGACACCATATATGTCGCTTTTGCTTCAGCCTGAGCCAGACGTTCCCGTGCATCCGCATCCCGGTAGGAGGCTTCCTTGCGACCTTCCGCTTCCAGAATAGCCGCCTGCTGCGCACCTTCTGCGCGTAAAATCTCAGACTGTCTCAAGCCTTCCGCTTCAAGGATAGAGGCACGTTTTAAACGCTCGGCTTTCATTTGTCTGCCCATCGCCTCAACCAAATCTTTTGGCGGGGCAATATCCTTGATTTCAATCCGGGTTACCTTGATTCCCCAGGGGGTTGTTGCATCGTCTACAACGACAAGCAACCTTGCATTAATATCGTCCCGCCGCGACAACAACTCATCCAGATCCATCGACCCCATAACAGTACGAATATTGGTCATCACCAGATTGAGTACGGCCCAATCCAACTTACTGACCTCATAAGCGGCTTTGGCTGCATCCATTACCTGATAAAAAATCACCCCATCCACCGTCACCATAGCGTTATCTTTGGTAATGACTTCCTGCGACGGCACATCCATCACCTGCTCCATCATGACCATCTTGGTGCCAATACGATCAATAATCGGCATGATAATGTTCAAGCCGGGTGTGAGTGTATTGGTATATTTACCAAACCGCTCGACCGTGTATTCCATGCCCTGAGGAACCGACTTGACACTCATAAACACCAGCAAAACAGCAAAAATAAATAACACTAAAACAAATACGCCAAAGCCGCCCATAGAGCCTCCTGATTTTTGATATTAGAAAAGCGCGATAATCAGAGCTTTTATTAACACGGAATATATCATCCTTTAAATGGTTTAAACTGCTTATACGTCTGACTTTACGGGTCACCTGAAAAAATCAACAGCAACAATAGAGACTTTAATAAAGCAAAACCGTTAAAATGATACCGAGGCATATTGCAAACCGCCGCTCACTTAATAATAATCTAAATGTTAGTTTAACGAGTAAATATAATGATAACTGCAGCTTTCCATATTGGAATATACACAATAGTTTTTTTCATTGTCGGAATGATTAAGCCTAAATGGGCGTTATTCTTCTTGAAAAAACCGGACAGATTTTTAATCCTTATTATATCGACCGTTTTTTTCATGATCTCCGCCACGCTATTTGGGGAAGGCAATCGGCAAAAAAAACTAGAGGAAACCAAACAGGTCACCACTCAAAATCCAGCTCCGGTTTCTGCGCCAGTACCAGTACCCGAAACACCAGCTACCAAATAAGGCCCACTTAGTTATTGCGTTGGCCTTTAAACAAAAAATATATCGCATAACCACATGAGCGAACTGGATATTTTAGGTTTAATAGCCACAGGTTTTTCCACATCGTCGTTCATACCGCAGATATGGCGCAGCTGGAGGACCCGTGATGTAAGCGGAATATCGCTGCCAACGTACGTTATTCTGACGATTGCCCTAACGCTATGGCTGCTTTATGGCATCCTCAAAAGCGATGCACCGCTGGTCATCGCCAATGCCATAATGATAATGCTCTCGGTCGCTATTGCAGCGATGAAAATCGTCTTTGAAAAAAGATAGCGCAATACTGCAGCTAATAGCGTCATCTAAGGCTTTGTAGCCATAGATTTTTGAATTCTAAGGCCTAATATTGCTTCCTCGCCAAGAACTGCCTACGCCAGACATTCGTGAAGCCTGACCGGAACCCACGTAAATCAGGTAAGCCTACAGGGTGTAACCCGCCCTACGCCGCTAAACGTAAAAATATTCAGGTCAGTTTATTAATCTAAATACCCGCAACAAAACCTACAGATTCTATGCCTGCAATCGCACAACGCTCATCCTGATCTGACACGTCACCGCTGATACCTACTGCTCCGATGATGTTATTTTTGGTATCACGAATCAGAACCCCGCCCGGAACCGGCATCACTTTCCCATCTGTCATGCCTATCAAGGCATTCATAAAATCTGGTCGGTGTACTGCCACACCTGCCAAATTTCTTGATGATACGCCCATACTGACAGCGCCCCAGGCTTTTGCGGTTGCGATTTCCTGCCTGATCATGGTTGCGCCATCCTCTCTTTGCATGGCTTTTAAGTGGCCCGCTTCATCCAATACCACTACGGTCAACGGTGCCAAATTTAGTTTTCTTGCCTTGTTGATAGCTGTATTTACAATAAGGTTGGCTTTTTCTAATGTTAGTGTTTTCATCCGTCATTCTCTTCTTGTTGAAATCTTTATTTTAATAGCGGCAACAGATGCGGCCATATCTTATCCGCAATAATCGGCTGCGCGTCTGCATTGGGGTGTAATCCCTTCTGCTGCATCAACTCTTTAACCAGCGCGACATCTTCCAGAATGAAAGGCACATACGGAACGCCCAACTCCTTTGATAGCTGTGAGTAAACGCTATAAAACATATCGGTATAGCGCTTGCCGTAATTGGGTGGAATTTTCATGCTCAGCAACAATACTTTTGCATCGGCTTTCTGTGCGCGTCGAATCATTTCGGCAAGATTACTCTTTATCAGTACAGGCGACAGGCCGCGCAAACCATCATTGGCACCGAGTTCAATTATCACGATATTCGGTTTATGCAATTTTAAAACGTTATCTATACGGGCTAAACCACCGGCAGTGGTATCGCCACTGATGCTTTCATTGCTGATAATACAGTCACTGTGTTTTTCATTCAGCTTTTTCTGCAATAATGCAACCCAACCCTGTGTGACTTCAATTCCGTAACTGGCACTGATACTATCCCCCAATACAACAATGGATTTGGCCGTAGCGGTCATCGACATTAACGAAACAATCACGGCAAATAAAAATCTGGTCATTATGCAAACTCAAGCTGAAACAATAAACAACATTATAATCACAAAAAGCTTATGCAAATCGGTTATGACTTCCGAGGGGACTTTGCATATCTTGTCATCCATAGATTTGATAATCAAATCCGGCGAGAGTATTGCCATAGTCGGTGAATCCGGTTCAGGAAAATCCACGCTGATAAGTTTACTGGCAGGATTGGACACACCGAGTTCCGGTACTATCAGCCTTAACGGGAAACTGTTAACTGCTATGAATGAAGACGGCAGGGCGGCAATGCGCAATGAGCTGATAGGTTTTGTGTTTCAGTCTTTTCAACTGCTGCAAGGATTGACCGCGCTGGAAAATGTCATGCTGCCTCTGGAATTAAGCGGCGATAAAAACGCCAAGGCCTCAGCCGCTGCATTATTGGATAGGGTCGGCCTGTCTCACCGTTTATCGCATACACCCAAGCAGCTTTCCGGCGGCGAGCAGCAGCGTGTGGCCCTGGCCAGAGCCTTCGTCACCAAGCCCTCGATCCTTTTTGCCGATGAGCCGACCGGCAATCTGGACAGCAAAACCGGTGCGCATATTATTGATTTGCTGTTCGAGCTTAATCAAGAAAACAACACCACGTTGATTCTGGTGACTCATGACCAGGTTCTGGCTGCTCGCTGCCAGCGCACCATTAAACTGGATGCAGGCAGCATAGTAACTAACTGATGTTAATTTTAAGGACACACTTATGACACGTTTTAATCTGGCTCTACGGCTGTTATGGCGTGACAGCCGTTCCGGCGAGTTAACCATACTGGTACTGGCTTTGATTATTGCAGTCACCAGTTCAACCGCCGTATCGCTGTTTGCAGACCGTCTGCAGCGCACCATGACCACTCAGGCGGCGGAATTTCTGGCAGCGGATTTAGTGATCACAAGCCCGGCCACGATTCCTGCGGAATGGCTGGCCAAGGCAACGCAACTCAATCTGGCGCAAGCGCAAACGGTTGAGTTTTCCAGCGTGTTGATGGAGCACGACGAACTTTTACTGGCAGGCATTAAAGCCGTCAGTGCGGCCTACCCCTTGCGCGGTTTTTTAAAAACCACGGCCGCGGATTATCTGACCGAAACCGTCGAACACACCGGCCCGAAAGCTGGAACCGCCTGGGTCGAAAAACGCATTTTGTCCGCACTTAAACTTAACCTCGGCGACGTGTTAACTGTGGGTGAGAAAAAACTCATCGTCAGCAACGTCATTACTTATGAGCCCGACAAGCGAGGCGATTTTTACAGCTTTTCCCCGCGCGTCATGATTAATGCAGAAGATTTGCAGGCGACAGGCATTTTGCAGCCAGGCAGCCACGTGCATTATTTCTTCCAGTTCAGCGGCGACGGCAAAGCGTTAACTGAATTCAATCACTGGATCAAACCGCAGTTGAACCCGTCCCAGCGCATCATGGATATTCATGAAGACCGCCCGGAGCTGGGTTCGGCGCTGGAGCGCGCGGAACGTTATCTGGGCTTATCCAGCATTATCGTCATCTTGATTTCCGGCGTGGCCATTGCGATGGCGACCCGGCGTTATACCGAACGTCATTTTAACGCCACCGCCATCCTGCGCTGTCTTGGCTGCAAACAGAATGAAATACTCTGGCTTTATGGCACCCAGTTTGTCGTTTTGGGTTTATTAGCCAGCTCTATAGGTTGCCTGTTGGGCTGGTTTGCGCAGGAAGCGCTGTTCCATTTATTAAGATCGTTATTGCCCCAGCAAGTCGCCAGCCCCGGTTTGCTGGCGGTTTTTTTCGGTTTTATCATCGGCATGGCCATCCTTTTGGGTTTCGCGCTGCCGCCGTTATTGCGCCTTAAAAAAGTCTCGCCTTTACGGGTGTTGCGCCGCGAACTGGAGCCTTTGCCTAGCAGCGCATGGCTGATCTACGGCTTGGCAATCGGCATTGTCGGCGTATTGATCTGGCGCTATACCGATGATCTTAAAATGACGGCAACCATTATCGGTGTCGGCTTGAGCGCTATGCTGCTGCTCGGCTTGCTGGTTTATGGCCTGCTTAGTGCAAGCCGGAAACTGTTGCCGCACATGAGCCTGACCTGGCGTTTCGGCTTGCAGGGCTTGTTAAGAAACCGCCGCGCCAGCGTCAGCCAAATACTGGCTTTCAGCGTTACGCTGGTGGCTATGGTGCTCAGTTTTACCGTGCGCACCGACTTAATCACTGATTGGCAAAAGCAGTTGCCCGCTAATGCGCCCAATCATTTCGCGCTGAATATTTTTCCCGATCAACAATCGGCTTTTCAGCAGGAACTGCAACAGCAACAAATCAACGGCAGCCAGTTTTACCCGGTGGTCAGGGGCCGTCTGGTAGAAATCAATAACACGCCGGTGCAACAAGTGGTCAGCAAGGACACGCAGGGCGAAAACGCCACGCATCGCGAATTAAGTCTTACCTGGACCAAAAATTTGCCTGAAGACAATAAAATCACCGCCGGAAACTGGTGGAATGATGACCAAGCCGGACTGGTTTCCGTTGAGCAGAAGCTGGCCAAAAGCTTAAAAATCAAGCTGGGCGATCACTTAACCTTCACCGTCGGCAGTGAGCAGCTTAAAGCGACAGTATCCAGCATCCGCGAGCTTCGGTGGGATACCATGAAACCGAACTTTTACATGATCTTTTCGCCCGGCACGCTGGATGCTTTTCCCAGCACGTTTATCACCAGTTTTTATTTGCCTGAGAGCGCAAAAAAACTTCTTAAACACGCTGGTAAAAAAATATCCCAGCACCACCATTTTGGAAGTCGATCTGATTTTGCGGCAATTTAAAACCATTCTGACCCAATTAACTCAAGCCATAAACTACCTGCTTTACTGCGCGTTAATGGCGGGATTTACGGTATTGTTCGCCGCCGTTTATTCCACGTTGGATAACCGGATTTATGAAGGCGCTTTAATGAGAACGCTGGGCGCCAACCGCTCATTTTTAAGAAAAACCCACATTATCGAGTTTAGCCTGCTCGGGCTGATTTCCGGCCTGTTAGCCGTAGTCATTTCAGAAGCCATCCTCTATGCCCTCTATACACAGGTCATGCATTTGGATTACAGTACGAATGTCTACTTGTGGGGACTTATTCCATTAACCGGTGCTTTATTTGTTGGTCTGGCCGGATGTTGGGGGGTAAAAGATGTGGTTAATAAATCCCCGCTACAAGTTTTAAGAGAGCTATAATTTAGCTAATCTAAAAACAGTTTTTGTTCATTCTTTATTCATAAATAATGAACTACCCTAACCATAAACCTCACGACTAAAGGAAATCGAATATGAAAAAATTAACAACCAGCATCGTTTTTGTAGGCAGCGCATTGATCTCAGGTTGCTACAGCTACGGAGGATGGACGCCAACCGTTGATACCTATAATGATCCTAATGCCTACCGGATTAGCCAGGATATGGCTGAGTGTAAAGACCTTGCAAGCCATTCCTCTGGTGGTACTGCAAAAGAAACCGCTATCGGTGCCGGCGTAGGCGGCTTGGTCGGCGCGGCTGGCGGCGCTGCATTAGGTGCAATCATAGGCGACCCCGGAAAGGGTGCAGCCATCGGTGCGGCAACGGGCGGTATCGGCGGCGGTGCTTATAAAGGTATTGATGCAGAATCCGATTACAAAAGAGCCTACTCCAACTGTATGAGAAACCGCGGACATCGCGTAGTTAACTGATCCGGTTAATATTCAAAAACTGCCCCAGCTGTCGGGCGACAGATTTTTGTTGTCCGACATTATGATATCCGATGATGCAGCGGCGAGTGGGTAAACCCCAAATCCGTCGTTGTATTTAAGTATGGAAATGTCGGGCATAAAAAACATGCCCGACGCGACTATATCTTTTGGAGAGCGGTCAGCTCCTCCGGTCTCTCAGCGTTCGAAAAACGGTTATTCCGTTTTTGCAAGAAATGCCGCTCCAGTTTTTGGAAATAGGCATGAATTCCATAAACAAATCCCCCCGCTATTGGCAGTGCAAAATACCAATGCTCTTTAGCATAGGCCAAGAAGCCTAATATTTCCTCACCATAGAAATAAGCGGGCGTTATCGTAATTGTGGCCCATACCCATGCGCTAAGAAGGTTAATCAAGGCAAATTTTCTTGCCGAATATTTGGTAATGCCAATCGACATCGGAATGACGGTACGCAAACCATACATATAGCGCTGCATAAAAATAATGGGCCAACCGTATTTTTTTAACAGCAAATGCGCAATCGCAAATTTACGCCGCTGACTATGCAGTTTGCGCTGAATTAAGTCCTTTATTAAAGCGGCCAATATAAAAATAGATTTGGTCTCCCGTGAACCCCCCCAGACCCGCCACAAAAATCGTCACTAAGTACTGCATGTCGCCGGTATGAGACATGATCCCAGCCATGATCAGGCCCACTTCCCCTTCCAATATGCTCCACAGGAACAAAATGACGTAACCGTATTCCTTCAGCCAGCCGATGAATAGTTCTTCCATAAAATTCTTAATTCCGTAGTGATACAGCTTTAATTGCAATCATATTTACAACCATCAAATTTGGAAAACTTCATCTTCAACAAAGTATCAGATATGAAGAGTTAATAACCCGTGTAAACCACCGTTCAGCAAAACCAGACATTCCGTCCTGATACACAATCATAAACCTATTAATGATTGATTCCAATCGTGTAATGGTATGAACCATTTTTTTCGAGCGCTCAGCGCTCTCTATAGCCACAATAAATTACTTTCATTGCAGATTTGGGGATTGGGGAATATTTCCCTGACATTAGCCGCCTTTCTAAACACGCAATTTAAGGATTCGACGTCATTTGTACTGTCTAGACCGTGAAAGCATCATCCAAATCAGGCTAAAAAGATTATTTACTCCATCAGACTTGGCTGCCGGTCTTTGGCAAACCGCAGCAGGAAATCCGCTAAATAGGCTTCGCTGTCCTGGCTGTAAACGCCGCGAGATTCATAGATCGTCAACAGCCTTGCCGTAAACGCTTCCGCTGTGCGGCTGAAAGTCAGTGCGGATACTTTGGCTTCGTTATGGGCATAGCCGCGAAAATCGGTTTGCTTGATCAAGTGAAATCCCGCCGCTAACGCTTGGGCAGAAAACTTGGCGACCGCATGAGCGGGAATCAACAGATAAAACAAACCCTGCCGGGATAATAATTGTCCGGCAATGCTGATCAAATCGGCAAAGGGCAGTTGATCGGTGTGCCTGGCGGTATTTCTCAATGTGTCGGTGGTCTTGCTGTGGTTTTCAAAAAACGGCGGGTTGCTGATGATGAGGTCATATTGCCGGTCGGCCGTTAAGGCAAAGCTTTGAATGTCCTGATGCACAACCTCAAGCCGTTCTGCCCACGGGCTGTTGCTGAAATTAAAGCCGGCTTCTTGATAAGCCTGTTGCGTTAATTCCACCGCGGTCACTTGCCCCGCCCCCAGCTGGGCAGCCATTAGTGCAAGCACTCCGGTGCCGGTACCGATATCCAGCACGTGATCGCCGCTTTTCACCGGCGCCATAGCGCCGAACAAAACCGCATCCGTGCAGACTTTCATCCCTGATTGTTTTTGTAATACTGAAAACTGCTGGAAGCGGAAGGTTGACATGGTTTTATTGGGCTTATGAATTTGGCTATATTGCACGCAATGCGTCATCCCTGCAGGGAAAGCAGGGATGACGCGGCTTTTCTTAACTTAAGACATTAAGGCGGCTGACCGGTTGCTCCTACTGATTCTTCTCTTTCGGCTCATCAGCTAACCACTTATCTTCCGGCTCTACGGCTATCACTTCCTTTTTCTTTACGGCTTTATTCCAAAGCCCGTTGCTTGAAAAACACTCCCAGCCCCACTTCAGCCAGTTGAGTAATGACACTGCCAGCCATAGCGACCAGGCTAGCATCAATAATCGATAAACTATCAAAGGCACGGAAATCAACGTCGCTGTTGGTAATAGTGGTGAACTTCTGTCCTGATACCAGTTTAAATTAAACGCTGAAGACTGGTTGCCGATAATCTGCATCTCGGGCGAACCCAGTAAGCCATGCTCGACCGCTAAAAACAGCATGCCCATGACTACAATAGTTAATCCGCCGATAACTATTTGTAGCGCATTAAAATAGCGTGAGCCGGCAACCGGTTGTGTCTTGCGCCAGCCTAACAGCATTAACCAGGCAATGACGATCCCTGCCGATGCGAGCGGAATCTGGCTGAGCCCTATCAGCAATAAAAACCACTGCCAGCTCTTTAAGGGGGTCAGCCGGATTTTGCCCAAACCTGGCGACAAGATAACAAATAACGATCAACACGCCCCAAAATAAAACTGCCGGCCCCATTTTTGGTCCGAAAGCGAATAACACCCAGCGATCCTGTCCCAAGCCGATATTCAGACTGGTGTTGACGCTTGCCAGTCCCAAATCCACCAGCGGCGTTTTTAAAACGCTGGCTATGCCCGTTGCTTCCTGCCAGCTGATTGAAACTTCCTGCTTGCCGGGATTAACCGGCACGGTAAGCTTTCTGCCTACCTGTCTGATCGGTTGTGTCGCTCCATTAATGGCAACAGATTGCAACACGGCTTTTTCCGGAAGGGTTAACGTATGCTGCGCTCCCTGAGAGCTTCTCAGGCTGATATTTAATTCGGCCTCCTGCGTACGCTGCCCGGGCTTGATGCTTAACCTGCTGTTATCGATGGTTAAGGTTTGTCCATCTACCGCTTCCGGCCGGGTTATTTGCAGGGTTATTTTTTCTCCCGGCCAGGGATGCCATTCCGGCAGCCACTGCGCATCGTTATTCAGATGAATCATGGCGATGCCGGATGTTTCAATATGCCAGATAGGGCTGACATCAGCTTTTAAAACTTCAATCCATTGCTCGGTTTCGGTAGCGAACAAAATCAATTTTTTCCGACTTTTCTAAAGTAGACTCCCATTGCATATCGGTTTGCTGAGCTGCAATATTAACTTCGACCTTACCTTCCGTAACCTGAATCGCCTGCAGTTATAACCGATTCGCCCGGCAACAAGGGCACGGCTAATACTACGGCTGAATCTGCAGGTGAAACCCGGATGATCCGGGTGATAACCCGCCAATCCAGGCCCAGTTGCAAGGTGCGCTCAACCTTGACTAACGGCGGCAAGTCGTCCTGCTCCAGAACGGAGTCGCTTTGCTCCTGTTTAGTCTGGTTTACCCGGATAAATTGCACAAAATCATCAACCTGGTTATTGTCCTGAACTCCGATGACTTGCCAGCCGATACTCTGAATGCTTACCCAGTTCGGTTTTAAGGGCAAAGGCAGGGTGAATTTGCTTAATAAGGGCGTCGCTCCACCGAGCACAACCTGATGTTCGCCTTCACTCAAGTTAATCCACAATCCGTTGTCGTGGCGATAAAGCCTTTGGGCTATTTGACCATCAACAACCACCTGATCAGGAAACCATTGCTCATATTCTGCGGGTAAAGGTATGGCTACGGATTGCTGGGCATGAATCTGCAACGTAATGGCCAATTCCTTGTCATTGGTAATCGTCATTTTCATCTGCGAAATCTGGGCACAACTCGGCAAACAATCCGGTGCCGGCTGTTTTTCCAGCAGTTTGCTTCTTAGTTCGTCCAGTACGGCTTTGTCCGGAATATCGGCATAACCGTTTTGAGACGGCATGGACAGCATCGGCAACAGCAAAAACCACAGCAGCAAGGTTGTCGTCGGTCGGAACTGATTTAAACCTGAACTTTTCCGCAACCCCGAACATCAGCAAGGCGAGTAGCCCAACTAAAGCCACACGGATGAAATTGAGCAGCATGGTCATCGTCGGCGACAAATACCATAAATGCAGCTGTTGCTGGGCATCAACCGAACCATTCCATGACAGCATGACTTTATTCCATTCCCATTGAGGCAAGCCCGGCCCTGTCTGCACCTTGGCTTTGGGGTCGATGCGCTCAAAATCGACGGCCGTGTCCGGATAAGCTGAGGAATACCTGGATGGCATCGATTTCCTTAGCGCCTTTTCCTTCATCTCGCTCATTGCTTGCGGCGCTGGTGCTTCGGCGACATTCCCGGCCATGTCGCCATATCGGGGATCCGGCATTTCGATGCCTTGCCAGGGTTTTTCCAGTTGCGGATAAAGCCCGGTGCGCACCTGCTCCACCATAAAAGGCAATGTTGTCATGATTAACACCAGCCAGAAAACATTGCGATACCAGCGCATCAATATTAAAAACCTGCCTTGCGGCAATACCTTAATCAAGGCGGTGGCAGCCAAAATATTCAGCCAGACGATACTGAGGCGAACCCGGCTCATGCCAGATCAATACCAGAGTTACCAAGGCGAGACCGCCCCAATAGGGATTCCACAGCCTGCCTGTCGCCAGCGCCGCAATTAAAACCAGAAACAGGTCCAGCAATGTCCAACGGGAAATCCAGCTATCCGGCACGTTGTCCACGCCACTGGCCGCCAGCAAACGCCAGCCCGGCGGCAGATTAAGTTCGGCACTGACATTGTGAAAGCCTTGCTCCCAACCCACTGCACTGGTTAAACCGACATCACCGGTAACGCGGCTGTCCGCATTCAGCATTATCGTGCCGCTTCTGACCTCCACGCCTTGCTTGCCGGTTTTATCCTGAGTAATAAACTGGTTGCTGCCGTTTAAGGTGACTTTCCCCAACTGCGTTTGCGGCAAGGTATTAAGCCGCCAACCGCTGGTCATCTTGCCGGTAATCGTGTCATTGACGGTATAGCCTTCGCCGTCAAAATCCAGCCACAATTTTCTGGTCAAATTAAGTTGATTGGGGTCTGGCTCCGGATCACCCCGGCGTATGGTTTTGAAACCCATGGCCTGCCCCTGATTGATTTTATAGGCGGGGAAGTTTTTCCAGTCATCAGTCAAGTTGGTTTGATTGGGATCTATGGCGCTAAGATTTTCAATTTCAACAACCCTAAATTGGGGACGCGCTTCAAATACCCAGATTTCCGATTCCGGCCATTTTTCCTGGGTTTCCTGGCTGGAATTTGGAAACGGAAGCGTATTCAGTTCTTTGCTGTTTCTCGCCGTTATGTCGATCTGCCACCGACCGGGGCGCAACTGTACCAATAACTGCCCATCGGGATCCAGGCGGGCGGGTAATGGACTTTGTATGGTCAGAGGGATAAAGCCATCCAGAATAGGCTTGGCCAATTTTACTTCACGTTGTTCACCAGAGACTTCCAGCACCAAACGGGTTAAAACCTGTACCGGCACTTCATCGGTAATTTTTCTGAATACCTGGATATCGAGATTATTTTGAATGTTTTCCGGCTTTTTTAGTCCCGTTTCACTTTCTTTTAACCAAAGCTGCCCGTCTTTAATGGTCGGCGTTTGTATTGTCATTCCATTAACATGCAGATCAATCAGTCCGGTATCATCGGGGATGCTCAGGTTGTCCGGAAGTGCGTCCCATAAGAACGCACCCTTAATTTGATACTGTAATGGATTACCCCGGCCCGCAACCAGTTTAACCGACGGTATGCCGTTTCTTTCCATAACCAGCGCGGTCTTGTTATTAACAGTGACATTTAGCGGCCAATGTTTTTTATCCCCGGGCAAACTAACCCAACTATCTTTATACAGGCTCCAGCTTATCGAAAAAACACCCTTTTCATTTGTTAAGCCCAGGTGCATGTTTGTAGGCCAGCCGCAGCGTTTTTGCTCATAACTGTTGTAGATAAAAGGACAGTCGGGTTCGGGTTCCGGGCTATCCTGCAATACCCAGGATATCCAGGGTTTGAGAGGTTCGGGCACCTGTTCCCGGGTTAACGGTTTTGCCTGAGTGAATGATGAAAACAATAACGTGCTTAGTAATAATAACCAAACGATACGACTCATGATTCACTCCTGATTGCAGGCATCCCTTGTGGGTAAAATGTATGATATTGCGCCGACGGAAAAAGGGTCTCCAAAAGGAGTCACCCTTTACAACGCTTCCTGTAAACGTTGATATATCCCGCCGAAACTGCCATTGCTCATCAATACAAAATGTCCGCCATAACGCGCTTCGAATTTGAGCTTGGCGATGATTTCATCCAGCGACTGGCAGATTTCGATATTACCGGCGTATTTTTTTAGCTCGCTCAAATCCCAATCCATATTTTGCGGCTGGTAGATGATGGCCAGATCGGCATTGCCCAAGGATTCTGCCAGCGTTTTGGTATGCACGCCCAGACGCATGGTGTTTGAACGCGGCTCTACGATGGCGATGATGCGTTCCTGCCCGACCTGTTTGCGCAGACCATCCAGCGTCATCTGGATCGCCGTGGGGTGATGGGCGAAGTCGTCATATAAGGTCACATCATTTATTTTGGCGATCACTTCCATGCGGCGCTTGACGTTCTTGAATTGCCCCAGCGCTTTTATCGCATCCGCAGGCATGATGCCGACATGTTTGGCGGCGGCAATGGCGGACAAGGCGTTGTAAACATTGTGCCGGCCAGTCAAAGACCAATCGACGCAGCCCTGGTCATTGTTTTCAAACAGCACTGAGAACTGGCTGCCGTCGGCTTTGATCAATTTCGCATTCCACTGCGCATCCCCGTCAATAGAGGTTTTTGCAACCGGCGTCCAGCAACCCATAGCCAATACATCGTTTATATTCGCGTCTGACTCCGGGCTGATAATCAGGCCTTCGCCGGGAACCGTTCTGACCAGATGGTGAAATTGTTTTTTGATGGCATCCAGGTCCGGAAAAATATCGGCATGGTCATATTCAAGATTATTGAGAATGGCGGTGCGGGGGCGGTAGTGGACAAATTTTGAACGCTTGTCGAAAAATGCGGAATCGTATTCATCGGCTTCAATCACAAAAAAGTCGGAGTCTGCCCAGCCGCGCCGAAATGCCGAAGTTTAACGGGATACCGCCGATCAGGAAGCCGGGATTAAAACCCTGATGCTCAAGTATCCAGCTGAGCATGCTGGTCGTGGTGGTTTTGCCGTGGGTTCCGGCAACGCCCAGCACCCATTTGTCCTGCAACACATGCTCTGCCAGCCACTGCGGCCCCGATACGTATTTCAAGTCCTTTGTTCAGTACCGCTTCAACTTCCGGATTGCCGCGTGACATGGCGTTGCCGATAATCACCAGATCGGGTTTGCAATCGAGATTTTCAGCCCGATAACCTTCCATCAACCGAATGCCTTGTTCTTCGAGCTGTGTGCTCATAGGCGGATAAACATTCTGATCTGAACCGCTGACCTCGTATCCCAACTGTCTTGCAATCACTGCAAGCCCGCCCATGAATGTTCCGCAAATACCTAAGATGTGAATATGCAATGTCTTATCCTAAAAGTTCATTAAAGTGCTGATTATTTTTTCTCTTCCGGTTGTCCTGCTGGCTTGGCTTCATCATTTTCTTTAACTGTAGCCTCCTCAATCGGTACTTGTGGAGCCTCTTATGCCCCTGCCGTTCCCAGGATTTTAATAATTTTTTCATGGGCTGATTTTTTTGCTCTGACCATGACGGTTAAATTTTGTTTATCAACCGCGTTAACGTCAGCGCCGGCGGTAATCAATAAATTCACCATGTCTTCAATGCCAGAGACTGTCGTATCCCTTAACCCTGCCCGTCATTGCTGCCGCCAATAAATCCTTAGCGTCTTCAGGGTAAGCCGCTGGAGATAAACTTGGTAATGCGATAAATAAGCAGTCTTTAGGTTTCATACTGAATAGTCGCTTGCGTTTAATGAAAAGTTACGATGAAATAATCAACAAATAACCTATATGATCCAATAATGAACGAAAAAAACAAAATATTAGTTAAAGCTACACCCCAATTTATAGAAGCTCAATCTTCTCCTGATGAGGATCGCTATGTCTTTGCCTATACCATCACTATCACTAATGCGGGCGAAGTGCCGGCAAAGCTGCTGAATCGTCATTGGATCATTACCGACTCCAATGGCAAAATTCAGGAAGTAAGAGGTGACGGGGTCATCGGCGAACATCCTTATCTGAAACCCGGCGAAACCTTTCGTTACACCAGCGGCGCAATGATTGAAACTCCCGTTGGCACTATGCAGGGTGACTATACTATGCATTCGGATGATGGCGATAATTTCAGCGCTGACGTCCCCAAATTTACCTTATCCATTCCCAGAACCCTGCATTAGAAATGTCTATTTATGCTATTGGTGATATTCAAGGTTGTTATGATGATTTATTAAGACTCCTTGATACCATTTCCTTTAATGAACACACAGATCAGCTCTGGTTTGCCGGTGATCTGGTTAACCGTGGGCCAAAATCTTTAGAAACATTGCGCTTTGTTAAATCACTGGGTACAGCAGCAGTTACCGTGCTCGGCAACCATGATTTGCATTTACTGGCAGCGTCCTGTGCACACAAATTATCCAATAAAAAAGACTCGCTGCTTCCTGTGCTTGAAGCGCCTGACAGGGATGAATTAATCGATTGGCTGAGGCATCGGCCACTGTTTCATTATAACGATGATTTTTGCTTGCTCCATGCCGGTCTGCCGCCCCAATGGGATTTTAAAAAAACTCAAAAAATGGCTTCAATAGCGGAACAGGCATTAAGAAGCCCAAATTATCAGGCGTTTTTGAAACAAATGTACGGCAACAAGCCCAATGTCTGGTCATCCGACTTAAAGGGCGTCGAGCAATTACGTTTTATCATCAACTGCTTTACCCGTATGCGTTATTGCGATGTAAATGGGCGCCTGGATTTTGTCAATAGCGGTCCTTTAGGCACTCAAACCAAACAGCTTATGCCGTGGTTTGAAGTGCCAAAACGCAAAAATGCAGATATGCGCATTATCTTCGGTCACTGGTCTACGTTGGGATATTACGAAGGGCCTAACTGTTATGGCATTGATACGGGTTGTCTTTGGGGCGGTCAACTGACCGCATTAAAACTCGGGGACCAGGTGCAGCGTTTCAGCATTGATTGTCCAGGCGCCAAACAGCCCAGTAAAAATCATCTGGCTACTGCAAGTTAAGGCTCCCGCTCCCTCGGCAACTGCTCCATGCGTTTGCTCTACCTCCTGCATACCCACAGGGATGTGGGATGCAGATTTTGCATGGAGCAAAAATCTGCCCATGCAGTGTGCTCCGGCGTCTGAGCGCCATGGAGGGCGGAAATGCCCCAGGAACGGTCGCGGCCCTGTATACAAAGCTATTTTCGTTTTTCCAGTTTCAAAAAACTATAGCTGAATGCTGCATCGGGATCATCATGGATATCTTCCCGTTCCACCTCAGATCCACTGCTCCGAATCAATGTCCGGGAAAAAGGTATCGCCGGGAAATTCCTGATGTATTTGCGTCAGATAAAGCGTATCGGCAATTGGCAACATCGCTTGTAAAAATCCGAACCGCCAATAACAAAAATCTCTTCAGCTGTCACGGCAACTCTCTCAGCGCCTGTTTCAATATCATTAAAAACCAGACAGCCTTCTTGTCGATACTCCGGGTTTCTGCTGATAATGATATTAGTGCGACCAGGTAACGGTCTGCCTATCGACTCATAGGTTTTTCTGCCCATTAAAATAGGCGACGCCCATCGTGATTTTTTTAAATTTTTTAAGGTCAGCCGATAAATGCCAGGGCATTTGATTATTCAGGCCAATAACCCGATTACTCGCCATCGCGACGATAAGTGATATTTTCATTTTCTTAATGGAGCGCTTTGTATTCTTTAACGATTAATTAATTATCCAAACATCATACTATGAAAAATATTCTGGTTGTATTTACTGGCGGGACTATTGGCTCTACTGCGTCTGAAGGAACAATCAATACGTCCAGCGATGCCCCGTTCAAATTGATTCAGCAGTTTCAACAGCATTACCAAAATCATCAACAAATCCATTTCAGCACTATCCAGCCCTTGCAGATTTTAAGCGAGAACCTTGCGCCTGTGTTTGGCAAACGCTTATTGCGGCCATTGAAGCGCAGCAACCCGATCAGTATGACGGCATTATCATTACTCACGGCACCGATACGCTGGCCTATACCGCTGCCGCATTAAGCTTTTATTTCAATGCCATCAAAATACCCATGCTGCTGGTTTCCAGTGATTATCCTCTGGATGATCCCAGAGCAAACGGACTTGAAAACTTTATTTGTGCGGTTGAATTTATCCTGCAAAAAATCCAGGCCGGTGTTTTTGTTCCCTATCGCAATCAACAGCAAACTACCCAGGTGCATAGAGGGTCTCGTCTGGCCTGTTCTTTACAGTTAAGTGGTGATTTTTTCAGTGTTCAGGGAAAAAGTTTTATGCAGTTTGAAAATGGGCAGTTTTCGCTGTTGAATCCATCCGCAAAATCAATCCTTGGCAAGAACAGCCCTCTCCTGAGAGACGATGCGCTAGGGCTAGGCGGGAGACACAAACATGATTCCCAACATAAAAGCCAATTTTTCTGACCGGATTTTAATGATAAAACCCTATCCAGGATTGAATTATGCCCATTTTAATCTTGAAAATGTCGATGCTGTTTTGCATGACTTGTATCATTCCGGTACGGCCTGCGCATCGACTCAATGGGGCGAAAATTATTCGTTACTTGAGTTTATAAAACGTTGCGGGGAACAAGATATCAAGGTTTATCTGGCACCGGCGATTAAATCAGCTGATGCTTACCAAAGCACCAGGGCATTAATAGAACAGGGCGCCGAAATGATCTGGAATATGTCGATTGAAGCCGCCTATGTAAAACTGATGCTGGCTTACGGAAATTTTAGAGATGAACAGCAAATAATGGAGTTTATTAATACGGATATTGCCGGGGAGCATGTTTAAACAGAAAGACATAGGCGGATAAGCTTTGCGCCATCCGCCGCGTAATCTTATTCGCCGATAAAATGATACTGGTAATCTTCCATTGATTTTCTAATCACTTCCTGTGCCTCTTCCCGTCCATAAACATTGGTTATTTCACAGGTGCTGTGTTCGTCGGGAAGATTTTTATAGGTCAGAAAATAATGTTTCAGCCGATTGATATAAGACGGCGGGCAGTCTGACACATCCTTCCATTGCTCATAAAACTCATCGCCTTTTAGCACGGCAATGATTTTATCGTCGGCTTCGCCCCCATCCAGCAAACGAAAGCCACCGATCGGAATCGCCTGCAAAATAATATTACCATGCGTAATACTGCGTTCACTCAATACGCAAATATCCAGCGGGTCTCCGTCGCCCTTGGTAACGTCCCTGCCTGATTTCATTGCCGCAAACTCGGCAATCTTTTCAGCGCAATAGGTTTGCGGAATAAAACCGTAAAGCGTGGGAATGGTGCTGGAAAACTTTTGCGGCCGGTCAATCTTGAGATAACCGCTGGTTTTGTCGATTTCGTACTTAACCGTATCGGACGGGACAATTTCGATAAAGGCGGTGACGACGTTCGGTACATTGTCGCCAGGACTGATGCCGTGCCAGGGATGTGCTTTGTGCTGTATGTTCATGTAATGACCGTTTATGGATAAGGATCGTGGTAACCGGCCAAAAACAGCTGGTCATGGAAGTATCTAATTTGTAGCGTCCAATATTTCTCACTATCAATGCTCATTTTACCAATCTATCCACAAGAATAAATACTAAAAACAAAGTGCTAATAATTTTTTAATGGTCATTTTTGATGTTATTTAGTAGGAAATATTCGACGCTGAATAATGTATTAAATATAAACGTGACGCTCATCACAGATGCTGGAGAGCCTTCTGTGGCAGCTGTTTTTATATGTTAGAGTCGAGCATGTCAAACAACCATCCATAACTGCGGATCACGTAATGGAACGATCGCGCTCGTGAACAGCGAGGCCATTACTGCCAAACCGGTGAAGCGATAACTTCTGCTAGGAAAATTTATGCCCACGAACCGCAAACTTTTCTTTTTATCTGGCATGTAAGGCAACAATCAGTATTGCTGAAATCTACACTCCGCTACTTTTGTAAAATTGACAATTCATAGGTATAAGCATGGCACGACATTCCCAGTCGCAAAATCAATTGAGTTCAACCATATTGAAATTACAGCGTGTTTGGAGTGAAGCCATTCATTTGTATTTTTCCACTTTAAGTTTGCTCGTGTTTGCTTTTGTCCTGATTTATCCAAACAGGGCAATAGCCAAAGTGACCATGATTTCACCAATTCATACTCACATCGAAGAATATTTTAGTCAAGAATCGGAGGCACACCAAGCATGCAGCACTTTTGCAACATCTCACGGATACGATCCAGCTGGTTTTTGTCATCACGCTTACTACCTACCTTTATGGGAAGCTGGATGGCTCTGCGAAACTTATGCACAGTGGTTCAACGGTTGTCCTGCTTTCTATCTTGGTGACTTCTATTATTTACAGTGCCCTATCGGACAGATTCCGGATCGCGACACAGGTATTTGCGGTTTACCACCCAAAAGCAAAAGCAATGGTGGCGGAGGCTGTGGTAATAATATCGACGTTGGAAACCCCATCAACGCAAGCACAGGCAACAAGTGGCAACACGAGATCGATTTCACAGGCGTTGCATCCGGCCTGAATATTTGACCGGTATTACAACGCCAGCACAACGGCCAACAGTTCCGTCTTAGGCTCAGGCTGGGTTCATACCTACACTAGATCGAGTTCATATACAGTTCAATCATCCGGCGCCTGGATAACTATCCGTCGAAATGACGGTAAAGAATATAATTTCAAGCAAAGCGCAGGCCTCTGGGTAACCGATGCAGACATTCCTGACCGCCTTGAGGAAATCAAAGATAGTGCAAACGTTCGCACAGGTTGGCGTTACACCACCGCTGACAATTCGGTAGAAACCTACAATGCCACCGGTAATCTCACGCCATCGTCGACCGCTCCGGCTTTACGCAAACGCTTACCTACAGCGACGCATCGACACCCGTTGACCATTGCGCCCACGATTGACCTGCTAATCCGCGTCACCGACACCTTAGGCCGCCAGTTAAATTTCACTTACGATGCCAACAGCCGCATCAGTACCTTGACCGACCCGACCGGAGGCTTGTACCACTATGCCTACGATGCCAACAATAACCTTGCTTCCGTTACCTATCCCGACGGCAACAGCAAAACCTATCATTACGAAAACACCGGCTTCCCTCATGCCCTGACCGGCATCACCGACGAGAATGGCAACCGCTATGCCACTTACACCTATGACGCCCAAGGCCGCGCAACGTCCACTGAACATGCGGGCGGTGCCGAGCGGGTAAGCCTGGCTTATAACGCCGACGGCAGCACCACCGTCACCGATGCGCTTAACACCGCACGCACCTACAACTTCCAGACCATACTCGGCGTAGTCAAAAGCACCGGACAATCCCAACCCGGAGGCTCTGGCTGCGGCGCATCAGCTTCGGCGTTCACCTATGACGCCAACGGCAATGTCGCCAGCCGCACCGACTTCAACGGCCACCGTACCAACTACACCTACGACTTAACCCGCAACCTTGAAACCAGTCGCACCGAAGGACTGACCGCGGCAGGTGCGAACACGCCGGCAACACGCACCGTCACCACCGTATGGCATCCCACCTTCCGCCTGCCGGTGCAAATCATCAACGCCGACCAGCAAACCACCTACACTTATAACAGACGAGGCGACATCACCCAAAAGACCATCAAAGACCTGGCCGCCAATACCACTCGCAGCTGGAATACCACCTACACCTATTCCACCGTCCCCGGCGTATTACTCCAGAAAGTCGAAGACGGCCCGCGCACCGACGTGTCCGATGTCACCACCTATGATTATTACCCTGCCGATGCGGCTTGCGCAGGCGGACACCTGGGTTGCCGAGGCCAACTCATGCAAATTACCGACGCCCTCGGCCATATCACCCGCCTAAACCGCTACTCCGCACACGGACAGTTGGAAAAACTTACCGACCCCAACGGCCTCGTGACCAAAATGGTTTACGACGTCCGCCAGCGACTCACGTCATTTGCTGAAGGCGGCGAAATCACTGCCTACAGCTACGACCCCGCAGGCCAGGTCACCCGCGTCACCCGTCCCGATGGCGCCTATCTGGCTTATACCTACGATGCGGCCCATCGGCTGATAAAAACCCAAGACAACCTGGGCAACACCCTGACCTATACCCTGGACGCCATGGGCAACCGGCTCAAGGAAGAGGCACACGATCCCGGCGGACAACTGGCACGCACCCAAAGCCGAGTCTATGACGCACTATCGCGTCTTCAAAGCCTGATTTTGCCGCAATAAGGGGACCGTCATGAAATCGACTACAAAAAGTGTTTTTATGTGGGTTGTTTTGCTCCTTGTAACCTTATTTACACCGGGATTCGTGCAGGCGGCGGTCACCACCTACCAATACGACCCGAAGGAACCAGCCGGTTCGCCAGCTGGAACCCGATCCGACCGTCATCGGCAACACACTCGGGCAGATCGACACCAGCTATGACAGCCTAGGCCAAGTCACCGGCGTCACCGACCCCCGCAACCTCACCACCAGTTACAACGTGGACAGCCTGGGCAACCTGCTGAAGCAAACCAGCCCCGACACCGGCATTACCGATGCCGGCTATGATGCCGCCGGTAACCTCAAGACCCGCACCGATGCCCGCGGCAGAACCGCCAACTACAGTTATGACAGCCTCAACCGCCTCAGCCAGATTGCCTATGACCACCAAACTGTCAGCTACAACTGGGATAACTGCGCCAACGGCATCAACCGTCTGTGCAGCTTAACCAATAACAATAGCAGCACAAGTTACGGCTACGACAACCATGGCCGCATTACCAGCAAAACCCAAACCACAGGCGCAACCCCGCTGACCGTCAGCCACACCTACAACGCCGCAGGGCAACGCACCGGTAGCCTTAGCCCCGGCGGTCAAACCATCGAATACCAGTGGACCGGCAACCACATCACCGCTATTTACATCAACGGCCAGCCGCTGATGACCCAGATCACCTATGAACCGGACGACCAAGTCAACGGCTGGACCTGGGGCAACAAACAGTTGAACGAGCGGCTTTGCGACCTCACTGGGCGCGTCGTTTTCACCAGCGTGGGCTTTGACGCGACCACCCAGCTGGCCGATAGCCGTCACGACAACATGACGCGGCAGGAAGGCAAATCAACGCCATCGCCGATACTGACCCCAACCTAAACCGATGTTATGAGTACGATCAACTCGACCGTCTGACCGGCAGCCAACGGGGCAATCCGACACTACTCCGCATCGACTACCGTTACGATCTCAGCGGCAACCGCACCGGCAAAATGCGGGACAACACCACGCTACAGGACTACAACACCGACCCTGACAGCAACCGGCTGCAAAGCCAGAGCGGCGCTAAAACCGTCAGTTACAGCTACGACCCAGCGGGTAACCTCACAGGCGACGGCACCTTCAGCTATAGCTACAACGCCGCCGGTCGGCGTATTGCCGCCGTAGCCTCCGGGCAAACCGTCAGCTACGGCTACGACGCCATCAGCCAGCGCGTGACCAAAACCGTAGCCGGTAACATCACCCAGTTTTTCTATGACGAGCAAGGTCAGTTATCCAATAGGCAGATAGTGCGCTCGTGGGGTTGGCACCTTTTTGCAGAGACAGTGGGGGAGTGAAAGGCAAACGCATGATTTGGGGTGGCCTCCGCGCGGTGGTTCGCTCTACGCTTTATATGGCAACGCTGAGTGCCGTGCGTTATAACCAACCTATCAAGAAATTCTATGATCGCCTATTATCTCGGGGAAAACTCAAAAAAGTAGTACTGGTCGCCTGATATGAGAAAACTACTCACCATCTTGAATGCCATGGCAAAAAATGGAACGGATTGGGATCCTAACTACACATAGCTAGCTCTTGACTTTTAACACAGTTGCTCCTTCGTGGAATTAATACTTATGGGTATGTTGGGGGAATCCGGTAAATTATATCGATCCATTCGGGCTTGATATTGCAGTAATTCTGAAAACGGCCCAACAAATGGTAATCCAATAGGGCATACAGCGCTCGCTGTTACCGGTCATGGGATAGCAAGCTCAGGGAGATAGTACACCGATTGGTTCAAATCTTACTGATTACTTGAGAAAAGAAGTTGGCCGTAGAGATACAAAAATTTATATTATTCCAACAACTCCTGAGCAAGATGCAAAAGCATGGGAAGAATTAAAAAAGAACCATAAATACATTGGACTTCCATACACTTATGGAAACTGTTCAGACCTATCAAACGATGCCTTAGACAAGGCAGATATTGAAGAAACAAATTTGTACCCAGGGACTTCAGGAGATTTAAATAGGCTTCTTCCAGGACACGCTGGTGCTAGAGCTTCCCAGGCTGGTGCAACAATTGTTAATATCCCAAAAAATTCAATTTCTTTTCCTGATTCTATAAATCAGTTTAACCCATGACTATATCTTTATCTTAAGTATGATCCGAAGAAAGTTATTTGGCATCACTATCTCTATGTGGATTGTAGCTACTGTAATTTATGCTTACTTTTATGTAACTTCTATTCTGGCACAACCAATCTTAGAAGGTTACGAAACTGAATGGCAATTTCAATTATTGATGTTTTCAATTTTCCGTTTACCTTGGTTACTTGTTGGCTTAGTAGTTATTATTGCTATTGAAAAGAGCCTTCAATGTCATTCGGCGGAAAGCGATACTGACACATCTGACCGGTGACGGCACCTTCAACCTCAGCGGCAACCGTACCGAAAATATAAAGGACAACACCACGCTACACTACACAGCTACAGCACCAATCCCAACTGTCCGGAAAAGGGGTCAGGATACTTTACTGATGAAAAGTAACTTGTCCCCTTTTTTTCGCTTTTTCCAAGCCAGATTGGGGGGATTGGCGAGCGCCTTTGACACCTAATGCTGGTACCAATATCTTTGGTAGATCTGGTTTCTATTTGCACGGCGGAACTATTCCTGGGTCTGCTGATTGCACAGTCGGTGGCGGTGTGTTTGGTAATACAGTGTCCGACCAACTACTGAATGACATAATGAACGATTCCGATGGCAAAATCCCTGTATTCGTAAAATGAACATTAGGCAAAAGATATGGAGCATAGCTATTGCAGCCGCTGGTTGGATTCCATCGGTCTCTTTTGCTGAAGTGTCCGATAAGGTACCGTCTATCCAGACAGTCTTAATCTCAGGCATCTTCATTGGTGGTGGATTATTTTTTATGGCTCGGTTTCGTTGGTGGCTTGGCGCTTTATTCTCATCTATCCTGATATTGTTCATTGCTGATGATATTTCGTTTTATTGGTACGAAATATCAATACGGGAAGCAATAATTAATGAACAGGGGTGGATTTACTTTGTTGCGCTAGGAATACGAGGTGTCCTGATATTAACTGGGGCAATAACGGGCGCTATTTTCGGGTATAAGGCCGTAAAACGCGATAAAAAAACAGATGGGGGCCAAGTCTAGATTTTATGCTACCAGTAGAAAAAGACGAAGATCAGATCTCACATTCCAACATTTTGTAAGTGAGACCGCCCCTTAACTCTCATACAGAAATCGGCGCCTTGATGTGTGTCGTGCGCCTGATAATCTACGATTTCAAAATCTTCATACCGATAATCGAATATCGATTCCGGCCTGCGGTTTATTTTTAAAGTTGGCAGCGCATAGGGCTTGCGGGTTAATTGCAGTTTGGCCTGCTGCTGATGGTTCAGGTACAAGTGCACATCGCCGCCCGTCCAGATAAAATCACCGACTTCCAAATCGCTCTGCTGAGCGACCATGTGCGTCAATAATGCATAACTGGCTATATTGAACGGCAAACCCAAAAACGTGTCGCAGCTGCGCTGATAGAGCTGGCAAGACAGCTTGCCATCGGCCACATAGAACTGGAAAAACGCATGACAGGGAGCCAGGGCCATTTTTCCCTGTGCCACATTCTGCTGCGGACTGATGGTTTCATCCGGTAAATCCGCCACATTCCAGGCGGAAACAATCATCCGGCGGCTATTGGGTGTTTTTTTCAGTTGTTCAATAACTTGCTGAATCTGGTCGATATGCCGGCCATCGGCAGTCGGCCATGAGCGCCATTGATATCCGTACACGGGGCCAAGCTCACCCTGCTCATCCGCCCATTCATTCCAGATGCTGACGTTATGCTCATGCAGATAGGCCAAATTAGTCTCGCCTTTTAAAAACCATAGCAATTCATAAATTATTGATTTTAAATGAATTTTCTTGGTAGTAACGAGTGGAAAGCCCTCCTCTAAGGGAAAGCGCATCTGATGACCAAAAATGGACAGGGTGCCGCTGCCGGTTCTGTCGCCTTTTGGACTGCCTTCTTGAACAATGTTATTTAGTAATTGTAAATACTGATTCATGCTGCTTTTCTCGGCAACTGCTCCATGCGTTGTTCTATCTCCTGCATAACCCACAGGGATGTGGGGAATGCAGATTTTGCATGGAGCAAAAATCTGCCCATGCAGTCGTCGGTACACCGCTACGCTGCTCCTGCATTACTCTACTTCATGCTTCCTTGCAGTCTTATGAGCGAAATAAAATAGCGCAGCGCCGATCAATGATCATCGGCGTTGACAGTATCTGTCCCATGGTCACCCAGTCCAAGGCCAGATAGCCTAATTGCACGTCCGGCATTCTGAAAAACTCGACAAAAAACCTGAAGCAGCCGTAAAAAAACAGCGCCATACCGGTCGTAGCCATGACCGGTCTTGGTTTGCTGGAATACAGCCAGAGTATGGCAAACAAGACGACGCCCTCTAAAAAGGCTTCGTACAGTTGCGAAGGATGACGGGCAAGCGGACCGCCATTTGGAAACACCATGGCCCAGGGCACATCGGTGGGTCTGCCCCATAATTCAGAATTGATAAAATTACCGATACGGCCGGCACCCAAACCTATCGGCGCCAGACGGCGCGATAATATCGGTTAATTGCAGCATCGTGCAGTGCTGTTTTTTTGCAAAAAACCACATGGCGATAAAAACACCCAACATGCCGCCATGAAAGGACATGCCGCCTTGCCATATTTTAAACAGGATAAGCGGATTACTTAGGAATTCACTAAAATTATAAAACAGGATATAGCCGATTCTGCCGCCCAAAATTACGCCTAAAGCGCCATAAGTGACCAGATCCTCTATCGCTTCCGGTTTAATCGGTGACCACGGTTGTTGTGCCCGTTTTTGTCCTAAAAACCAGACAGCGGCAAAACCTATCACATACATCAGTCCATACCAGTGGATTTTTACCGGGCCAAGAGCTAATAGCAACAGGATCAATTTGAGGATAAGTCAGCATAATTAAACGTCCAGATTGGTTACATCCAAGGCATTTTTGACAATAAAGTCCCGTCGCGGCTCTACGACATCGCCCATCAGCGTAGTAAAAATCTCATCGGCGGCAATCACGTCTTCAATTCTGACTTGCAGCAATCGGCGGTTATTTGCATCCAGTGTGGTTTCCCATAACTGTTCCGGGTTCATTTCACCCAAACCTTTGTAACGCTGTATATGCTGGCCTTTTTTAATTTCCTTCATCATCCATTCAAAGGCTTGTTTAAAGCTACTGACAGGTTGCTGTCTTTCGCCCATTTGCATAAATGAGCCTTCATTAAACATACCCGCAGTATCATTCGCATATTGAGCAATTTGCTGGTAATCCTTTCCGTTAAAAAAAGTCGATGGCAATACAAAGGTTTTAGTTATTCCGTGCAGTCGCTTATTAACCACGGCAGAAAAATCATTGCTTGTTTTGTAGTCCAGTTCAATCGTGAATATCGCTTTACTGTCACAATCTCTCAGCCTGTTGCTCCATCTTGGCAAACCAGGCGGTGAGTTTTTGCTGATCTTGTTTGATTTCGTCATTAATCACTTCCATATAGGCAAATTGCTCCAGAAAAACCTCATCGTAACGTCTGGATAAGCGATTATGATACCATCTACACCGGTAAATTCTTTGGCCAGTTTTTCCAGACCCTGTCCTTGAATAGGCGGCGCTGTTTCATCGGTAAAAAGCTGGGCTTTATCCAGTGCAAGCTGAATCAGGTATTCATTCAATTGGGCATCATCTTTAACGTAGTGTTCTTGCTTGCCTTTTTTAACTTTGTACAACGGCGGCTGGGCAATATAGATATAGCCTTTTTCAACGATCTCTGGCAATTGCCGGTAAAAAAACGTCAGCAACAAGGTCCTGATGTGTGATCCATCGACATCCGCATCGGTCATGATAATAATGCGGTGATAACGCAACTTGGCCAGATTGTATTCGTCCTTGCCTATGCCACAGCCTAACGCCGTAATTAATGTTCCGACTTCTTCCGATGAAATCATTTTGTCAAAGCGGGCTTTCTCGACATTCAGGATTTTTCCTTTTAACGGCAGAATGGCTTGTGTGCGACGATCTCTGCCCTGTTTTGCAGATCCGCCCGCAGAATCCCCTTCCACCAGGAACAGTTCGGATAACGCTGGATCTTTTTCCTGACAATCCGCGAGTTTCCCGGGTAATCCGGCAATATCCAGCGTGGTTTTACGACGCGTCATTTCACGCGCTTTACGGGCTGCTTCTCTGGCACGGGCGGCATCGATAATCTTGCCAACGATGGCTTTGGCTATTTGCGGTTTTTCCAGCAAAAATTCCTGAAGCTTTTCATTCATCGTCGATTCGACCAGCGGTTTAACTTCTGAAGAAACCAGCTTGTCTTTGGTTTGTGATGAAAATTTGGGGTCAGGCACTTTAACCGAAAGCACTGCCGTCAAGCCTTCTCTGGCATCATCACCGGTAGTTTGTACTTTTTCTTTTTTGGCCAAACCGCTGGATTCGATGTATTGATTGATAGTCCGTGTCAATGCGCCCCTGAAACCGGCCAAATGACTTCCGCCATCACGTTGTGGAATATTGTTGGTATAGCAAAAAACATTTTCCTGATAGGAATCATTCCACTGCATGGCCACTTCTACAGTGACGCCTTCTTTTTCGGCTATAAAATGAAATACTTCAGGAAATAACGGTGTTTTATTTTTGTTAAGATGCTCAACAAAAGCGCCTATACCGCCTTCAAATTCAAAAACATCTTGTCTATCGGTACGTTCATCTTGCAGACTGATACGTACGCCTGAATTCAAAAAAGATAATTCTCTTAGTCTTTTTGCCAAAATATCGTAATGAAATTCAACATCTGTAAACGTTTCCGAGCTGGGTTTAAAATTAATTAGTGTGCCAGAGCCTTCAGCAGGTCCAACCGCTGCCAAGTGGAGCTACAGGGTTACCCATACGATATTTTTGCTTATAAAGCTGACCATTCTTGCGCACTTCCAGATTTAACTCTTCGGACAAGGCATTAACAACCGATACCCCTACACCGTGCAAACCGCCAGACACTTTGTAAGCATTATCATCAAACTTACCGCCGGCATGTAGAACAGTCATAATGACTTCTGCCGCCGACACTGCCCTCCTCTTTATGAATATCAACAGGAATGCCTCGACCATCATCAGAAACCGATACTGATCCATTGCTGTGAATAATTACCTTGACTTCTTTACAGTAGCCCGCCAAGGCCTCATCAATGGAGTTATCTACAACTTCAAAAACCATGTGATGCAAACCGGAACCGTCATCAGTATCACCAATATACATGCCCGGCCGTTTTCTTACTGCATCCAGCCCTTTTAAAACTTGAATATTAGTACTATCGTATTGATCGTTATTGCTACTCATGATTCTCCTGCTTTTCCTGGTTGTTGTGAATGTTCCACGTGGAACATTACACTTGCTTTATATTGCCATGTTCCACGTGGAACATTTTATAGTTTTTTGTATCACTCAAATCGCCAAAATCAGTCAATTTCAGTAGCTGTTATAAACACCTGACATTCCATTTCAGCTAAATAGTGCAACAATTTCGCACGATTAATTACATCAAGTTCTGCTGCAAAATCATCAATTAGAAAACAGCCCATATTACTTTGTTCATTAGCAAGTAACTGAACCTGTGCCAGTTTTAAGCTCATTACTAATAACTTTAGTTGACCGCGGGAAACAAAATCCCTGGCCAATCTGTTACTAACCAATAATTGAAAATCACCACGATGCGGACCACTATGAGTAAATCCATAACGCAGATCTTTATCCAGATCCTCGATTAAAACCTGGTTGAATTGTATTGCTGTATCCCAGCCTGATATAAGTTTTAAATCAATATCATCAATCTCAAGAAATTTATTGATAATATCAATGAAAACCGGTTTAAGCTTTTGCAAATAGAGCTGCCGATAACTATTGACTATTGTACCGTAATAAACCAGTTCTTTATCCCAAACATTAATATGCTCCGGTCCGTTTTGTTTTTAATAATGAATTTCGTTGTGATAATGCTTTTTTGAAATTTCGCCATGCAGGTAAAAAATTTTCATCATCATTAAAAACACCCCAATCTAAAAATTCTCTTCTGAGTTGGGGACCTGCATCAAGTAACTCATAACTTTTAGGATGAATAAGTTGCAATGGCAATGCATAAGCTAAATCCGATCTTTTTTGTGTTGATTGCTGATTAATACGACAACAAAAACTTTTACTATCTAGCTGGATACCTAAATGGATAGTTAGCTGCCATTCGCTTGCAGTGTTTGCGCGGAAACAATCAAATGATTTTGCGCAAAATTAATAACCGACTTAATGGTTGCAGAACGGAAAGATTTAGCGCGTCCTAAAATAAAAATAGCTTCAATAACTGCAGCTTTTGCCACTGGCATTTTCTCCAACAATAAAATTGATTGCCGGTGCAGGGATGATAGTTTCTTTTTGAATATTTCTAACTGCATAAATATCCAGTTTCAGTAAACGTCATTCCAGTGAATCTTAGAGTCCTCATGGGCATCACAATAAATTTGTAAGCACAATCATTAGGTTCATCTATAAAACAACTGCTGGCGTTACTTGCAATCGTTAAGACAGCAAGTTCAGAATCCAGATTTGAAACAGCATCCAGTAAATATTGGGCATTAAAAGCAATAGATAACGGTTCACCAGTATATTCAATAACCAGTTCTTCCTCAGCTTCATCATGTTCAGGATTATGGGTGCTGATTCTTAGACTGTCAGGAGTAATATCCAGGGTTACGCCTTTGAATTTTTCATTTGATAAAATAGCAACACGGGTTAACGCATCTTTTAATATTTGTTTTTGAATATGAATCTGATTAAAAAATTCTTGTTGAAAAACTTTGCCAAAATCAGGATATTTTGAATCGACCAATTTTGCTGAAAAAACCAGATTCTTTATAAAAATTCTAATATTGTTGCTGGAAAATTCAATTTTCAATTCAGCCTCAGGATCATCTAGCAATCTGCAGAGTTCCAAAACACCTTTTCTGGGAAGAATAATTCTGGCTTCATACCTGTAGCCTGATCTAAATTATCTTCATAAATAGACAAACGATGACCATCTGATGCAACCAGTTTTAATTTGCTATTGGAGATATTAAGCAATAAGCCATTCAGGTAATAACGGACATCCTGATTGGCCATGCAGAATACGGTCTTATCCAAGGCTTTTTTAAATTTACCGGCATTAATAAAAAAATGGTTTTCTAAGTCAGATTCAGAAAATTCAGGATAATTATTCGCAGGTAAACAACTTAAAGAAAAACGACTGCGATTGGATAATATTTTTACTTTATCATCCTGTTGTTCAAATTTGATTTCAGCTCCACTAGGTAAAAGCCTGCAAATATCTAAAAATTTTCTGGCCGGAACAGTAATTGAACCAGGGGTTGCAGTTGCAATGTTAATTTTAGCAATGATCTGAATTTCCAGATCCGTGCCCGTTAAAATTAATTGATTATCCTCAATAACCATCAACACATTAGAAAGAATAGGCATGGTTTGCCTTTTTTCTATAACGCTGACTATTTGCTGCAAAGGAGTTAGGATTTCTTCTCTATTAATAATAAATTTCATAAAAGAATATTTTTATATTATTACTATTAGCTTAAAGGAAAGCTGTTGAAAACTGATTTTTATCCTTAATAATCAATTAGCTAGATTGTTATAAACAATGTGGTTAAGGTTGTAAAGTAAAGTGTACAGCTTGTAGTCAAATAGAGGATGTTAATAAAAATCCAATTTATCCACAGGTTTCTCCCTGTTAATGTGACAAGGTTCTCAACAGATTGGAATAATCTTCTGCAATTTTATGATCCGCTTCTTTTAATTCATTAATTTTTTTACAGGCATTCATGACGGTAGTGTGATCACGTCCACCAAACGCATCGCCAATTTCAGGAAAACTGTGTGAAGTTAATTCTCTGGCTAAACACATAGCCATTTGTCGTGGACGGGTAACCGTTTGTTTTCTATTTTTGGACGATAAATCAGCAACTCGAATTTTAAAATATTCTGCAACCGTTTTTTGAATGTTGTCGATATTGACGAGTTTATCCTTCAAGGTAGATCAGATCATGCAATGCTTCTTTGGTAAATTCAGTGGTGATTTCACGGCCGGTAAATTGTGCATTGGCTATCACACGTCTTAAAGCACCTTCAAGATCACGGACATTGAAAGGAATTTTTTTAGCCATAAAAAAAGCAACTTCCTGAGGAAGTGTAACATTAACCTGAGCTGCTTTTTTCATTAAAATGGCTGCTCTGGTTTCCATATCAGGTGGCTCAATTGAAACGGGAAGCCCACAACCAAATCTTGATTTTAAACGATCTTCAAGACCAATAATTTCTTTGGGATATTTGTCACAGGTTAAAACAATTTGGTGTTTTTTTTCCAAAAGCGTATTGAAGGTATGAAAAAATTCTTCCTGGGAACGTTCTTTACCGGCAAAAAATTGAATATCGTCAATTAAAAGTACATCAACTACCACGGTAATATTCTTTAAATGAGTTAATGGAATTTTGTTGCAATGCCCTGACCATATCCTGAACAAATTTTTCAGAATGCAGATAAACGATTGTTGCTGACGGATTTTTTTGAAAAACAGCATTACCTATAGCATGCATCATATGTGTTTTACCCAAACCGGAACTGCCATAGATAAGTAAAGGATTATAAGCTTTGCCTATATTTTCAGAAACCTGAATTGAAGCAGCTCTTGCCAACTGATTGGATTTACCTTCAACAAAATTATCAAAAGTAAATGCTTTGTTAAGAAAGTTAGGGCTGGTTTTTTTTCCTTCAACCGTTTTTGCTATTTTTATAGTAGCGATAGTTGTTGACTTTTTTGAACCAATTTCAAGATTTAAATCTAATGTTCCGTTAGAAAACTCATGAATGGATTCTTCAATTTTTGCAAAATAATGTTGTTTGACCCAGTCCAGAACAAATCGGTTAGGTGCCAGTAGTTTTATTTGTCCATCGCTTTCAATGGCTTGTAAAGGCCGTATCCATGTACTAAAATCAGAACCGGCAATTTCATTTTCAAGTTTAGAAAGACAGTTATCCCAAATTGAGCTCATTGAAGTATATTTAAGGTATTGATTTGTGTAACGAATGATTTTCTTTTATTTGCTACTATACAGCAATAAAACATTGCACTACAGAATTGACAGGCTAAACAGATTATTTTATCATCCGTTGTCTTTTTTATCTGTTTTTGTTAACACTCATCTGATTAGGCTTTAGTAATATGAAAAGAACATACCAACCAAGTAAAATTAAACGTGCAAGAACTCACGGTTTTCGTTCAAGAATGGCAACTGGAGGTGGACGTAAAGTTCTAAATGCTCGCAGAGCAAAAGGCCGTGCAAAGCTGACTGTTTAGTTGACAGTTGTGTGACGAAGAAGTTTTAGTTTTCCCCCGCAGTTACGGTTAAAAAAACCGGCTGAATATAAAAAAGTTTTTGCTAAACCTGTAAAATCAAGTGATCAATATTTTACTCTTTTAGCCATAAAGAATGATTTTGATCATCCGAGGCTAGGTTTGGCAATTGCTAAAAAAAATATAAAAAAGGCAGTACACAGAAATGTGATTAAACGAGCTGTGCGGGAAAATTTTAGAATGCAACAACAAAGTTTGGGAAATATAGATATTGTTGTTTTGGCTCGCAGGGAAGCAGTAGATGCTCCGCTGGAATTATTAAGAAAGTCATTGGAAAAGCATTGGCTTAGGTTGGTATCCCGATGCGCTTCATGCTCATAGCAATTATAAAGTTTTATAAATACTTTATTAGCCCTTTGCTTGGCTCTAACTGTCGTTTTTATCCAAGCTGTTCAAGTTATTCCTTAGAAGCACTTCAGCGCCACGGTGCTATTATTGGCTCCTATCTCACTCTCAAAAGATTATTAAAATGCCACCCTTTTCATCAAGGGGGCATTGATCCCGTTCCAGAAAAATTTGGTAATAAGAATGGATAATATAAGATTTATACTAGTCGTTACTTTTGCAATGCTTGTGTTTATGTTGTGGCAGGCCTGGCAACTAGACTATGGCCCAAAACCCGAAGTTGCTGCAATTGTAAATCCCGAAGTTGCTAATGCTAAAGAAGATTTACCAATAGCAGCAGGATCAGCTCACAACCAGAAACCAGCAGAGCAAAATCCAGTGTCTGTTCCTGTTGCAACGGCATCATCCGCTAAAACAGTATGAAAGTTAAAACGGATGTTATTGCGCTTGAAATTGATATGCAAGGCGGCACAATCACCAATCTGGATTTGTTAAACTATCCGGTAGAAAAAGCGAATACTGTTGTAAACAGTTTACGTAAAATGGTTGGCATGGACGTTGCTGAAACAAACACTGCGCCCGTGCGTTTGTTTAATAGCGATCAAGAAAAATTATTTGTTGCTCAAAGTGGTCTGATAGCGGGTAGCGGTTTAGCTGCTGCGCCAAATCATTATACGGTTTTCTCCAACGAACAAGACAGTTACACATTGCAACCCGGCCAAGACAGTTTGACAGTTCCTTTAACATGGACCGATAACAATGGTCTTGTTGATTACCAAATTATTCACTTTTAAACGTGGAAGTTACGAGATAACACTGGATCAAAAAGTCAGCAATAAATCCGGAAAAGCCTGGTCCGGCAGACAATACAGTCAGTTATTAAGAGTGCCGGATACAACAGGTAAAGGTAATATGCTGACAGGTGGCATGAGAGCTTATGATGGTGGTGTTATTTATACCGAAAAAGAAAAATACCAAAAAATAAGTTTTGATGATATGGCTGAAGAGAATCTTGATGTCACCACCAAAGGTGGCTGGACAGCAATGATTCAACATTATTTTGCCTCTGCCTGGATTCCACCTGCTGAGCAGGAAAACCATTTTTATACCAAAGAATTAAAAGACGGACGTTATGTTATTGGTACATATTCTCCACCGGTAACAGTTGAAGCAAATACAGAAGCCCAATTTGTTTCCCAATTATTTGCAGGCCCTAAAATCCAGCCGATGATGGAAGAAATAGCACCAGGCCTTGAGCTTACGGTTGATTACAGCGTTTTAACTTTTATTGGTAAACCCATTTACTGGTTACTAAATAAAATTCACAATGTGATTGGTAACTGGGGCGTTGCCATCATAGGTGTAACACTCTGTATTAAGCTATTGTTCTTTCCATTATCACAAGCCAGTTTCAAATCAATGGCTAAAATGCGTAAGATTCAGCCGCGCCTTAAAGAACTGCAAGAGCGTTTTGCTGATGACAGACCCCGTTTCAATACCGAAATGATGGCGTTGTATAAAAAAGAAAAAGTCAATCCGCTGGGTGGCTGTTTGCCCATTCTGATACAGATTCCGGTATTTATGGCGCTTTATTGGGTATTGAGTGAAACGGTTGAGTTTCGTCAAGCGCCCTTTATGTTATGGATACAGGATTTATCAATACAGGATCCTTTCTTTATCTTGCCGTTGATAATGGGCATTACCATGAAAATTCAGCAAAGTCTGAATCCTGCACCGATTGATCCTATTCAGGCTAAAGTGATGAAGATGTTCCCTATCGTCTTTACTGTTTTCTTCCTGTTTTTTCCGGCAGGTTTGGTTTTATACTGGGTTATTAATAACACCCTGTCTATTATTCAACAGACCTATATCACCAAGCAAATAGAAAAAGCGGGATAGCTCAAATCCACCAGGTACAAAGTGGACTTGAAAACCAAGATACCATTGCAGCTATTGCAACACCGCCAGGGAATGGCGGTGTTGGTATCATTCGCATTTCAGGAGCTCTGGTTACTGAAATCGCCAAACAACTCCTCAATAAATCATTACTTCCCAGACACGCACTGTTTTCATCCTTTATAGATGATGACGGTTCTGTGATTGATTCCGGCATCACGTCTCTATTTTCCCGCACCGGCTTCTTACACCGGTGAAGACATACTTGAACTGCAAGGACATGGTGGTTCAGTCGTACTGGACATGCTGTTACGGCGTGTCTTATCACTAGGTGCCAGATTAGCCAATCCAGGTGAATTTACCGAACGTGCTTTTCTGAATAACAAACTTGATTTGGCACAAGCTGAAGCTGTTGCTGATTTAATTGAAAGCAGCACCGAACAATCAGTCCGTTCTGCACAAAAATCCATGCAAGGTGTTTTTTCAGCACAAATCAATGAACTGGTTACTGAACTGACTGAACTTCGAATCTATGTAGAAGCCGCTATCGATTTTGTCGATGAAGAAATCGATTTTTTAACCGATGGCGTCGTCGAAAATCGCATAATCAGATTATTAAAAAGAATCGAACAAATACAAAAAACAGCCCAACAAGGCCGCTTGTTGCGCGATGGCATGACCGTTGTTTTGGCCGGTAAACCTAATGCCGGAAAATCCAGCCTGCTTAATGCGCTCGCCGGACATGAAGCCGCGATAGTCACCGACATAGCCGGAACCACCCGAGACGTATTCAGAGAACGTATCCAGCTGGATGGTATGCCTTTGCATATCATTGATACGGCCGGTTTGCGGGAAAGCGACAATTCGATAGAAAAAGAAGGCATACGCAGAGCTCACGAAGAAATCCAGAAAGCCGATAAAATTTTATTGCTTATTGATGCAAGAGAACCGGAAATAGAGTCGATATTAAAAACGCTTCCACCAGATATCAACATCACCAAAATCTACAACAAAATAGACTTGCTAGGCATAGCGCCAGAAATAAAACAAACAGAACACGGCACGCAGATCTACCTGTCGATTAAAACCGGCAACGGCATGGAATTATTAAAACAACATCTCAAACAAAGTGTCGGTTTTAATGAGGCTACAGACAATGTTTTCATTGCCAGAAGACGACACATAGAAGCCTTAAGAAAAGGCCATGAGTTTGTCGAAAGTGCATTAAATCAATTACAGGTAAGCCAGGCTGGAGAATTGGTCGCCGAAGATTTAAGGCAGGCACAAAACAGCCTTGCAGAAATTACCGGAAAATTTACCTCGGATGATTTACTGGGAAAAATATTTTCCAGTTTTTGTATCGGAAAGTGATCGTTTTATTCTTCGTCCAGAAAGGACTTACGGAAAGATGTTTGAATATTGATCAAACAAGTTGGATGGGGAACGGAACAGATCTTTAGACGTGTTGGATTCAACTAAAGTTCCATATCAGGAAACTTGGAAGTATCCTGATAGGATCGTATTGCTATTAGATTAAGCTTTTCAGAGCTTCAAAATCTTTTTTGGCATCTCTTAATTCTGCTTCAGCTTCTTGTAAAGCAGATTCTTTAGCGTGTGTTCGTGCAGATTTCAACTTTCTGTTAGCTTTTGCGCGCGCTTATCTACTTTATCATTAGCATTGATTTCTTTACTCATATCAGCTGCTTGTTTGATAAGAGCAGCAGCTTCTTCACCACTTGCACCATGGCTAATTCCGTCAATGGCAGCTTGTATTTTAGCAACTAGATAATATCAATTGCTTCAGCAGGTTTGTAGGTAATTCTACCTGGATCAACTTCGGCTAAAGCTGAAGTTGAAACAGCACCCATAGAAGCTGCAATAAATAAAGATAGCAAGATTGTTTTCAATGTTTTCATATTTCACTAATCCTCAAGTTGTTGTTATTTTAGTTATTTGGCAATATAACTATTAAAAATATTTGCCGGAGACAATTCTAACACATTTGACAAGTATTTAACCGTTTAAGATAGGGAAAAGACTGATGTTAAGAAATATTTTTATTTTATGAAACTTTGAAAATCAGACTCAATTAACGTTAGCTAGACATAATCGAATCTGATTTAGAGCATATAGTTATTTGTGAGTTACGTCGTAAGTTAGCTTTCATTTCTGTAAATGATTTTAAAGTCGCTTCTAATCCTGCTTCTCCAGCTTGCAGTATCACCTGCTTCAAAAGCTTCACGAGCCGCTCTTAATTTATCATTTGCTTTTTGACGTTGACGTTCGGTGCCTTCAAAACGAAATTCTTTTTGCGCTTGACGAGCATCATTAATAGATTTTGTAACACCTGACAAGTCGCCAGCTTTTGCTGACTGCTTGTGCTGCTTCTATTGAAGAAATTGTGTTTTCAATAGCTGCTTTAACTTCAGCTTCACCTTTTGGTGCAGCAAAAGCGGATGATGAAACTACAGCCATAGACGCTGCCATAACAAGAGAAACTAGGATTTTTTTTAATACTTTCATTGTTTATTAAACCTCATTGTTGATATTTTATTATTTAGGCATAAGCTAATTAAAATGAGATTTTATGCAAAAATGCAAGCATTCAAATTAATAATGGCTAATACCGCGAGGCGATTCTAGCACAGAAAAAATTAATTAAAACTGAATGAGAATAACAAATTATTCATCATCTCTTTTGACATCAATAACCATTTCTCCTGCATCATCTTCCGACACTATAAATAAAATCGGCGCACAACAAACCGCACAATCTTCATAATATTGCTGCTGGACCCGCCGATGTATCCACCAATACATCGAGCGCTTCGCCACAATAGGGGCAATAAATAATGATTTCATCGAGTTCGTGCATGATTAAACCTTTCTGAGCAGAGTATCCAGCCAGGACATGGGCAGAATGCGTTTAAGAAAGGCAAACAAATACGTTGGAAAAGTGACGTAATAACGCATCTTGGGTTGTTTGGCTTCCAGCGCGTGTATGACTTTTTCGGCAACCGCTTTGGCAGGCAAGGTAAATGCTACGGCTGCGCCTTCTTTTTGCAAGCGGGTTTCCATAGCTTCATAGGCTTCTTTATGAAAACTGTGCGTGGGATCTATATTTTTTTTATACAGTGCGTACGAATTTTTTCTAAAGTTACTTAAGATAGGCCCCGGTTCTATCAGTGAAATATGAATATTAGTACCATAAAGTTCAAGGCGTAAGGTATCTGCCAAACCTTCCAGAGCGAACTTGCTGGCGTTATACGCACCGCGATAACCTCATGGCAACCAGACCCAATACCGAACTGTTATAGATAATCCGGCCATGACCTTGTCTACGCATCAGTGGAATAAGAAGATTAGTCAGTTCATGAGTGCCAAACAGGTTGGTTTCAAACTGAAAGCGGAGTACATCACGGGTTAAATCTTCAACAGCGCCCGGTTGACCAAAAGCGCCATTATTAAACAGCGCATCAATTTTGCCGTCTGTTAATTCAATTGCATGGTTGACTGCTTGTTGTATGCTTTGACTATCAGCCAAATCCAGTTGTATTGCGGTAAATCCTTCCTGTGTTAAACGGCTTACATCTTCTGGTTTTCTTGCTGTAGCAATGACATTATGTCCTCTTTTTTTTAATTCAATGGCAGTGGTGTAACCGATGCCGGAGGAACATCCGGTAATTAATATTGTTTTTGATAAACTCATTTAGGCAACTACTTGGCTAATTACTGCTTGGTCGAGCAGCCTGTTTTCGCTAAGTTGCTCTATCGTAAATAAAAATTAGTTCGAAAAAGTATAAGTGAAAAAGGCTATTACGCAGTTTTTTGTTTTTATTAATAGTAACAAATTAAAAGAATTAAAAATCAATTACTATTACTAGATAACTCTAAAGCTGTTGATAAGTCATTTTTCATTCATATAATCAATAGCTTGATATATACAATAAAGTGCGGTTAAGGTTATCCACAACTTGTGTGTGAATTGTGGATAAGTGAAGGCTGAATGTTATCCACATAATTATCCACAACTTATTAAGAATAACTTAACAGGTTTGCTCTATGTTACCTCGGGTCATTACTGTATAGAATAGGTAACCTTTCGTTGAAAAGATGATTTGTAGATAATACATTTGTCAGATAAAAAACCGCCTATTGCATAATATGTAGGCTTTCGTACTATGGATTTAAAAATAACAACATCATGTCAGAACAAAACAGCAATAAAAACACCACTCAATCCCTGTTAATCAAGTTAAAAAACTTTATTAACCAGGAAATAATCGGCCAGGATGTCCTTGTTGAAAGGATGCTTATCGGTTTATTGGCCGATGGACATATTCTGGTTGAAGGCGCGCCGGGGCTTGGCCAAAACCAGAGCAATTAATGTCTTAAGCAAAGGTATCCACGGCGATTTTCATCGGGTACAGTTCACGCCCGATTTATTACCCGCTGATTTGACGGGGACTGAAATTTATCGCCCCCAGCAAGGCACTTTTGAATTTCAAAAAGGACCTTTATTTCATAATCTGATATTGGCTGATGAAATCAACCGCTCACCCGCGAAAGTGCAGGCGGCGTTATTGGAAGCGATGGCGGAGCGGCAAATAACAGTGGGTCAGGCAACTTATCCATTGCCGCAATTGTTTATGGTAATGGCAACGCAAAACCCAATCGAACAGGAAGGAACCTATCCTTTACCGGAAGCGCAACTGGATCGTTTTTTACTGCATGTAAAAGTGGATTATCCCAAAGCCGAGCATGAAAAAAGCATTCTGCATCTGGCCAGATCAGAAGCGCGTTCGGAATCGTTGAAAATCAGTGATAAATTTGAACCGATCAGTCAAAGCACCTTGTTCGACGCGCGTAATGAAGTGCTGGATATTTACATGGCGGAAAGCCTTGAAGATTATTTACTGCAAATCATACTGGCAACCCGTAACCCGGCAGCCTATGGACAAGACCTGGCGTCATGGCTGCAATATGGCGCAAGTCCGAGAGCCAGCATTGCCCTGGATCGCTGTTCCAGAGCCAAGGCCTGGCTGGCGCAACGGGATTTTGTCGGCCCTGAAGATATTCAGGATATGGCCTTTGATGTCTTGCGACATCGCCTGATTCTGTCTTATGAAGCCGAGGCGGAAGGCATCACCACCGATCATTTTATTAAAGAACTCATTTCCAGAGTTGCTGTACCTTGATGTTGTTCAGTAAACAAGCTGATCCCAGTCAGCCAATGAGCTGATTTCTGTATCGTTGAAAACGCTGATTGATCTGGCAAAACCGGCTGCCGGTTTAAATTTGCATCACAGTCCAATAGCGTTCCCGGCAAAGCGGCGCTTATGTGTCCCGTTTTAAAGGCCGCGGCATGGAGTTTGATGAAGCCCGTTTATATCAACCGGGCGATGATATTCGCAGTATCGACTGGCGAGTCACGGCGCGTTCCGGAAAAACCCATACCAAGATGTTCAGGGAAGAACGCGAAAGGCCGGTATTTATTTCCGTGGATAACCGTCTTGCCATGCACTTTGCTACACGCGGTGTGTTTAAATCGGTATTGGCGGCAAAACTTGCCGGATTATTGGCATGGACAGCCGACTATCATGGCGACAGGATAGGCGGACAGATATTTTCCGAACATGAGTGCCGTGAATTAAAACCGCAAAATGGCACACATGCGGTATTGCGATTTTTAAATGCTCTGGTTAAACCTCAGAATCCGATAGACAAAGCTGTTTACTCTGGATCAGGTATTGGCAAGACTTAACCAGCATGCGCGCCCGGGCAGCCTGGTTTATATCATCAGTGATTTTCGCGGCATCAATGATCAGGCTGAAACGCATATAGCAAAGCTATCCGAGCATTGTGAGGTAGTGTTGATTTTTATCTACGATCCGCTGGAAAGCAGCTTACCCACTAAAGGCCGCTATCGTTTTACCGATGATGAACGCGATGTAGTCATTGATACCAGCGATCAACAGCGGTTATTAAGTTATCAACAGCGTTTTGTTCAGCGTCAACAGCGGCTGGAATTATTAGCCAAAAAAAGAGGTCTGGTATTCATTCAATGCAGTACTGTAGAAGACCCCATACAAAGCTTAAGATGACTAATTTAGGGCACAAATAAATGCAACCGACTCAACTTCCCCTTAAAGACATACACCTGCCCGAAGCAATCGGCTGGTGGCCTCCGGCTATCGGCTGGTGGCTTCTGGCGGTTTTGATTCCTTTGTTAATAGTGTTTTTGTACTGGTTTTATAAACGCCTGACACGCAAAACCGCCATTAAAACCGCCAAAAAAAATCTGGCGGCTATCAAACAGAATCCTGCACTGGATAACAACCAGAAACTGCGTGAACTTTCCATGCTGATTCGCCGCGTCGCCATCAGTGTTCACCGAGAGCCGAAGTTGCGAGTTTAACAGGGCGTGCAATGGCTGGCATTTCTCGATAAATCGGTAAAAGGTGCGCCTTTTAGCGAAGGTTGTGGCCAGCTGCTGGCTGAAGCACCTTATCGAAACACCCCGCCTACCGAACTGGAAATTTCCCAACTCATCAGTCTGTGTGAAGACTGGCTTAAAGCCCAAACCAAACAGCCAAAAGAAAACAAAAATCATGATTCATTTTGAGTGGCCCTGGCTCTTGACTGCCTTACCTTTGCCTTTATTAATTCGCTGGCTGCTTCCGGCCAATAGCCCTGTGGAACAGGCGGCATTAAAAGTCCCGTTTCTGGATGATTTTTCCGATGGTCAAACACAGAGCAGTTTCCCAAGACCCAACAATGGCCGTTATTGCTGGCGGCAATCGCCTGGTTTTTATTGGTTATAGCCTGTACCCGGCCGCAATGGCTGGGAGAGCCGATTGAACAGGCGGTGAGCGGCCGGGATTTAATGCTGGCCGTGGATTTATCCGCCAGTATGGAAGAGCAGGATTTTATAATTAACAAGAAGCCTGTGGATCGGCTGACCGCAATCAAATGGGTGGCGAGCGATTTTATTAACCGGCGTGTCGGCGACAGGGTGGGATTAATATTATTCGGCACTCAGGCTTATTTGCAAACGCCGTTGACCTTTGACAGAAAAACCGTGCAGACCTTGTTGGATGAGTCAGCTATCGGTCTTGCCGGCGACAATACCGCAATAGGCGATGCCATCGGTCTGGCGGTTAAACGTCTTAAAAATCAACCCGCCAATAGCCGCGTTTTGATTCTGTTAACCGATGGCGCCAATACCGCAGGCGAAGTCTCGCCCTTAAAAGCGGCTGAATTGGCCGCGGCAAACCAATTGAAAATATATACCATCGGCGTAGGCGCAGATGAAATGATCGTGCGCAGTTTTTTTGGTAACCGCAAAGTTAATCCATCGCGGGATCTGGATGAAAATACCCTGGTCAAGGTGGCTGAAAGTACCGGTGGCCGTTATTTCCGGGCCAGAAATGCCGATGAGCTGAATAATATCTATATGTTACTGGACAAGCTTGAACCTGTTGAAAAAGACAAACAATACTTCAGGCCGCGCAGCGAATTGTATTACTGGCCGTTATCGCTGGCATTGGCTCTGGTCGGCCTTTATCTGCTTGTCCCGCGTGAGGTTGTCATGAACCTGGCTGAATTTCACTTTATCAGGCCTTACTGGTTGCTGGCTATCATTCCCTACGTTGTGATAGTTGGTTTAATGTTAAGAAACAAACTCAGCCAAGGCAACTGGTCGGCGGTGTGCGATGCGGAATTATTGCCGTATTTATTGCAGGAAAAGGCGGTCAACCAAAGCCGCTGGCCATTAACAACAGGCGCCATTGCCGCTTTATTGGTGATTATTGCGCTGGCAGGACCCACCTGGCAACGCGTGCCTTCGCCCGTATTCAGAAATGAATCGGCCCTGGTGATTGCACTGGATTTGTCGCGCTCCATGGATGCAGAGGATATTAAACCCAGCCGCTTGATCCGGGCGCGCTACAAAATTGCCGATATTCTAAAACAGCGCAAAGACGGCCAGACCGCATTGCTGGTTTATGCCGGCGATGCTTTTACCGTCACGCCGCTGACCGATGATACCGAAACCATAGACAGCCAGCTGTCAGCACTTCACTACCGATATTATGCCCAGTGAAGGCAGCAATACAGAGCTTGGTACTGGAAAAAGCCGTTGAATTGTTCAAGCAGGCAGGCCTGCAAAAAGGCCAGATATTGTTGGTGACCGATGGCGTTAATGTGGATAAAACGCTGCCCGCAGTAAAAGCGCTGGATGGATACACGCTTATCAATATTGGGTGTGGGAACAGCTGATGGCGCGCCGATAGCGCTGCCCGAGGGCGGCTTTTTGAAAGATGAGCAAGGCACTATTGTGATTCCTAAATTAAATGCCGATGATTTGGCAAAGCTGGCTCAGGCAGGGAAGGGCGTTTATCAAACCATAACGGCAAATGACGCCGATATTCAAACCTTGCTGGCAGCCGTGGACAAGCCGGTACAACAGCAAGGCAAGGAGAACAAAAATTTACTGCTGGATCAGTGGGAAGACAAAGGCCCGTGGCTTTTGTTGCTGGTTTTACCCCTGGCGGCATTGAGTTTCAGAAAAGGCCTGTTATGTTTTGCCTTATTGCTGTTATTGCCTCTGCCTAAAAACAGTTATGCCCTTGAATGGCAGGATTTATGGCAGAGCAAGGATCAACAGGCGCAACAGGCTTACAAAAACAATCAATTTGAGCAAGGCGGCAAAATTATTTGAAAATCCTGACTGGAAAGCGGCGGCACACTACAAAGCAGGCGAGTATGACAAAGCTCTTGAAAACCTGAAAAACAACCAGACCGCGACGGAGCGCTTACAATCAGGGCAATGCACTGGCGCAATCGGGTCAGTTGGAGCAGGCCATAAAAGCCTACGAAAAAGCGCTGACGTTGAATCCTGATGACGCACGGATGCCAAATACAATAAAGAGCTGGTAGAAAAAGAACTGGAAAAACAAAAGCAGGAGCAAAAACAAGCAGAATAAACAAGATCAGCAAAAGCAGGACGATAAGCAACAACAGTCCAAAGAGGATTCCCAGCAAGGAAAAGGAGGGGGATACAATCAGAAAAATCTGAACAGAACCGAAAAAATCCGAAGAACGAAAAGCTCTGAACAAAAGCCTGAGCAGTCTGAAGAGAAGAAACCCCAGCAGCAACAAGCAGATGAACAGAGTCTCCTGAAAATAAGGAACAACAAAATAAAGCCGGAAGAAAAAAAACCGGATAGCCGATAAGGCTCAACAAGCCGAGCAGAAGAAAGACGAAGGCAAGGAGCAACCTACAACAAACTGAAGCAACCCCCGCCAACGCACAGCCAACGGATGAAGCAACAACAGGCCAATGAGCAATGGCTTAAAAGAATTCCCGATGATCCGGCCGGCTTGTTAAAACGTAAATTTAAATATCAATACGGGCAGCGTGGCCGTCAATCAGGTAGTAATGTCGATGAGTGGTAGGGAGAATTAGCGGTAGTGACATCACAATAATAAATGCAAGATTAGGTCGCTCGCGAGCGTAATCCTGCGTCCCCAATTATGCTACCATTAGCAAATACGTTAATAATGTCAGGGTTAATGTTTCAGCCAACCAGAAGACCATTCCAAATCAGGAAGGATGGTCACTTTTTTGCAAGCAGATGGTTAGATTTACAAGATTCTCCAGCCGCCATTTGCGTCTTTATTTGTCCTTCCAGTACAAAGGAAAGCAGGAGAAAGCGACAAATTTGAAATCTATCCAAATACCTAAAAATCATACCTTAGTTCATGCTATTTAATTCCTGCGGTTTTATTCTTGTATTTCTTCCAGTTGTTTTTTTCGGGTTTTATCTTATCGGGCGGTACAGTCACAATTTGGCTTCGCAGTGGCTGGCTGCCGCATCGCTGTTTTTTTACGGCTGGTGGGATGTGCGTTTTGTCGGCTTGCTGATCGGCTCTATCGTGTTCAATTACAGCGCGGGGTTTTTGATAGGACACAGATACTCCAGCAAGCCAAAACTGCTGTTAACCTTCGCGATTGCTTCCAACCTGATTCTGCTGGGTTATTTTAAGTACGCCAATTTCTTTATTGAAAACCTGAATCAGCTGGCGGGTACAACATTGCCGCTTGGTGAAGTCCTTTTACCGCTGGGCATTTCCTTTTTTACCTTCACCCAGATCGCTTTTCTGGTGGATACTTATCAAGGTAAAGTGAAGGAATTCAACTTTGTTCACTACACCCTGTTTGTCACTTATTTCCCTCATTTGATTGCAGGTCCCGTGTTGCATCATAAGGAAATGATGCCCCAGTTTGCCAGGCTCAGCACTTGTAACATTAACTGGGGAAACGTAGCTGTTGGCTTGACTATCTTCGTGCTCGGGCTCGCCAAAAAAGTGTTTATCGCCGATACGCTGGCAGATTTTTCCTCGCCGGTTTTTGATGCCGTTCACGCAGGCGGACAGCCTATGTTGTTTGAAGCCTGGATCGGGGCGCTGGCGTATACACTGCAGTTATATTTTGATTTTTCCGCTTATTCGGACATGGCGATTGGTTTGTCGTTAATGTTTAACGTGTGTTTGCCAATGAATTTCAACTCCCCGTACAAGGCTACCAGCATCATCGAATTCTGGCGGCGGTGGCACATGACCTTATCGCGTTTTTTGCGCGACTATCTGTACATTCCTCTGGGCGGCAATCGTAACGGTACAGCGCAGCGCTATTTGAATCTTATGATCACTATGCTGCTGGGCGGACTTTGGCATGGTGCGGGTTGGACATTTGTTGTATGGGGAAGTTTGCACGGGTTTTACCTGATAGCCAATCATATCTGGCGTGAATTTAAACAGCGCATGGGTTGGGGGGACGGAGGAGCATGGTCAAATCTTGCTGCAGGCGCGCTTACTTTTTTGGCGGTAGTCGTGGGCTGGGTGTTTTTTCGAGCGGAAAACCTTGCGACTGCTATTGATATGATAAGCGGTATGCTGGGTATGAACGGCTGGTCTTTTTCACAAGATATGGGGGCAACGGCATTTGGCGCTTTCATGAAAAATTTTGATGTCCAGTTTATCGGAACAATGGCGCTGACAGGCCGGGATTTCGGCAAAGCAATTTGCTTGTTAATGATGGGATTGATTCTGTGTTTTTATTTCCCCAATAGCTGCCAAATTGCGAGGCGTTTACATCCTGCTCTGGAGGATGGACAAGAGAACGCGAAAGCATCAATCAGTCTGGCCGCCCGCTTTCAAAATAAGATACTGAAATTGGTGAAGTGGCAAGCTACGAAAATGCAAGGCGCAATCTATGGCGCGTTGTTTTTCATATTATTGAGCTATCTGGCATCCGCAAACAAATCAGAATTTCTTTATTTCCAGTTTTGATCATGAAGTTTATCCAGTCATTTTTTATTTCGGCTCTTGTGGCGTCTGTTGTCTATTATTCTGCGGTTTTAACGGTGATTGACGCCCCGGTTCCCGCAGAATACTGGGTTGGTGAAATGATTTTCGTCAAGAAAGAATTGGTGAAGGCGTATAAGGGAAAAAGCAAAATAATTGTTGCGGGCGGATCAAGTACCCTGTTTGGGATAGATGCTGATTATGCAAGCAAACAGCTGGGTATGCCTGTGATTAATTTCGGTTTACATGCGGGATTGAGGCTGGATAAAATCTTCAAGGAAGTGAGCGCGGTGGTTGAGAGCGGCGACTTCCTGATCCTTACATTGGAACCTTATTATTATGATTGTAATACGCAATTCAGCGCATGGCAGGTTAAAAATATAGTCGGCTGGGATCATGATGCCTGGAAAGACATGAGTCATCTGGAAAAGAGCCGGTTTATTTCATCGGTGTCGCCTACATTGTTCGCAAGCATGTTATTGGCGGATTTTGAAAAAAGATTTTACCCCTCTGCGGTTTCTGATAGATTGGCTACGACCAATCAAACAATGGTGTTATCCAGATTTCATTCCCGCGTCATATCAAGCACTTTTGAATATTCGGCGTATCAGCTTGATCATTTGGGAGATATGCAGCAAGCAGTAGGCTCGCAGTTTTCCGGACAAAGTTTTGATGTAAGGAAGCCTTTGCATATCTGCGAAGGAACAAAAAATTACCTGATTGAATTCGTTAATGACATGAGAGAAAAGGGTGTGCGGGTGTATTTTGCAAACACCCCGTATATTAATTCGGACATTGATAGGAATGAGATAGAAAAAGGTGAATCAGGCTTTCTTGAAGAGTTGTCTTCAGTCGGGGTTATGATAGATCAACGAAAAGATGTGTTTTTCGATAGAAAATATTTTTTTAATACTGATTTACATTTAAACACTGAAGGTCGACGTCTTAGAACAAGCTCTTTTATAAAGGCTGTACGCAAGAACGTATTATCGCAATTACAAAAATGAGTAATGACGCACAAATGAGAAACTTAAACTTATTAATGATCAAATTGCAGAAGATGCAGCGGTGTTCTAGTCTGTTAGTACTGAGCATATTATTGTTACTTGCGCCACAGGCGGTATTCGCCGCACAAATTAATGTTACGGTTGATCGCAGTCCGGTCAGTCTTGATGAATCCTTTGAGATCATTTTTACCGCTACCGAGTCGCCGGATAGTGCCCCTGATTTCAGCCCGCTGGAACAGGATTTCGAGATACTCAGTCAAAGCCAGAGCAGCAATTCGTCATGGATTAACGGAAAATCCAGCAAGACCATACAGTGGACGCTTAACGTCATGGCCAAACATCCCGGCAGCCTGATTATTCCGCCGGTGAAATTTGGTGATGACGTGAGCCAGACGGCAAGTATTCTGGTTACTCAAGGCACCGCGAATAAAGCCGTCAATACAGATGACGATTTGTTTCTGGAGGTCGAGGCGACACCGGAAAGCCCTTATGTGCAATCCCAGGTTCTCTATACCATGCGTTTATACAGAAGGGTTGATATTGCTCAGGCCAGTTTGAATGAACCGGAACTTGCCGATGCCGTGATTGAAAAACTGGGCGAAGACAGCAACTATAATACCCAGATCAATGGGTTGAATTATCTGGTTACCGAGCGCAAATATGCCGTGTTCCCGCAAAAAAGCGGTTCTGTAACCATCAAGCCGCTGGTACTAACGGCGGAAGTAGTGACTCATAGGCGTCCTACCTTTAATGGTTTTTTTAACTCCCAGCCGACCAGAACCAAAAAGGTATCATCCAAGTCGGTGACGCTGGAGGTAAAACCGGTGCCGGCAACTTTTACCGGGCAGCATTGGCTATCGGCGGAACAGCTGGTTCTAAAGCAGGAATGGTCGGGCGATAGCCAGCAAATGAAAGTCGGCGAACCATTGACCAGAACTTTGACGCTACTGGCAAAAGGTGCAACGGTCGGCCAGTTGCCTGAGTTAAATTCCGCTAAAATTGATGATCAGTTGAAAGCCTATCCGGATCAGCCGGTATTGCAGGAACAGAAAAAAGCAGATGGCCTGATTGCTTTCAGGGAAGAAAAAATAGCCATCATTCCATCAAAGGCAGGCAGCTATAAATTACCGGCAATAGAGGTTCCCTGGTTCAATACGCAAAGCCAAAAAATGGAAATCGCCACGATTCCTGAAACAACCATAATAGCGGTAGCGGTTGCAGGAACTCAGTCCGTCCCCCAAACTCCGGCTGTTACGGCGGTGGAGCAACCACAGAAAATAGAGGCAACCCCATTACCCAGACACAACCAAACAAGTTATGGTTATGGGTTTCAGTGTTTTTGGCCTCGGGCTGGCTGGTAACGCTGATTTATTTTTTAACCAGGCGCCCTGCCAAAAAGCCGGTTGTCGAAAACAAGGACAGGCATAAAGAAATACGGTTAGAAGATAGCGTTAAGGCCCTAAAAAAAGCCTGTGCCAATAATGATGCGGTAGCCGCAAAAAATGCCTTGCTTGAATGGGGACGGCAAAAACTTATCGCCAGGGATGGTGTGTATGCCGCAAGCCAGTCAGGAACTGGCTCGACGAATGTAATTAGTCTGGGAACTATTGCAGCGCAAAGCGATGCAAGGTTAAGGGATGAAATCCTGTATTTGAATCAGGTTTTGTATGGCAAGGGGGCTGATCAGTGGCATGGGAAAAAACTATTTCAGGCGTTTGTTGAAAACAAAGCCAGAGAAAAGATCGTGACCACGGATGATAATAAGTTAGAGCCGCTTTATCGGTTGTGATGTAGGCCGGAATAAGGCTGACAAGCATAGCGCAGGATGGGCGTTTTCGGTTTACTGCGCCTTAAAATATTCCAGCGTCATAAACAGTGCGGCAATTGAGCGCGCTTCGGTGCATTCGCCGGTGGCTAATAAACCGTTGATGTCACTTAGTTTCCAGGGGATAACTTCCAGTTCTTCCGGTTCATCCCCTTCCAGTTTTTCGGCATATAAATCCTGCGCGATGATTATTTCGGTCATGTGCTCCAGATAAGAAGGCGCAAGGGAAAAAGAGCTTAAGTGATGCAAGCTTCTGGCGCCAAAGCCGACTTCCTCTTTAAGCTCCCGGTTTGCGGCATCCAGAAATGATTCGCCGGCATCGGTTTTACCCTTGGGCAGGCCCAGTTCATAACGGTGCACACCGGCGGAATATTCCCTGACTAATAAAACGGTTTCAGCATCCAGCATCGGCACAATCAGCACAGCGCCGCCCTGGCTGTTTCGGGCCAGGCGTTCGTAGCTGCGCTGTTCGCCATTGCTGAATTGAAGTTCCAGCGATTCAATGCAGAATAAACGGCTTGTAGCGATCGTGGTTTTGTTAAGGATGGTCGGTTTTTTAGCCATTTTTTGGTATTGTGTTCAGTAATTTTTTGCAAATATAGCGCACTCTGATGATTGATTGGAAAAAAATTGAAACAGTTTTACTGGACATGGATGGAACACTGCTGGATTTGAATTTCGATAATCATTTCTGGAAGGAGTTTGTCCCGCTTAAGTTTGCCGAAAAGCATGGTCTGTCGATAGAAGCCGCAAAACAGCAGCTGGAGCCGCGTTTTAAGCTCATGGAAGGCAAGCTGGAATGGTATTGTCTGGATTACTGGAGCGATGTTTTGCAGCTGGATATTGCCGGACTGAAAGCGGAAATTTCCGGGTTAATCTCGGTATTGCCGCATGTCACGGAGTTTCTGGAAAAAATTCACCAATCGCCCAAAAAGGTGCTACTGGTGACCAATGCGCATCGAGACAGCCTGGGGCTTAAGATGGAAAAAACCTGCTTGCAGCAGTTTTTCGATGGAATTATCAGCTCCCATGATTTTGGCACGCCCAAAGAACACGCCGGTTTTTGGCAGTTGTTGCAAAAGCAGCATTACTTTGAAAAGCAAACAACGCTTTTGATTGACGACAGCCTGGCGGTGCTGAATTCCGCCAGGCAGTTCGGTATCGCCCATTTAATTTCGGTGAGCAGGCCTGATACCCAGCTGCCTAAAAAAGAAATAACCGATTATCCCGCTATTGAGGACTTTCGGGAGCTGATGACTGGACTTTAGGTTTCCAGCTTTTGTCCTGATGGGGACGTTTTCCCTGGTATTCGGTTTTTATTCTTTCGGGTCTTTTTTCCGGCTTTATGACCTCAGCTAAAAGATCGGCTGTAATGGGTTGAATCGGAATTTTCTGGCCAATGTATTCTTCGATGTCCGGCATTGAATAAGCATATTCTTCACAGATAAAACTGATGGCTACACCGCTGGCGCCAAAGCGCGCGGTGCGGCCGATTCTGTGTACATAATCTTCCACATCCTGCGGCAAATCGTAATTAAAAACGTGGGAAACATCTGCAATATGAAGGCCTCTGGCGGCGACATCGGTCGCAATCAGCAGGGTAATTTTGTTTTCCTGAAAATCATTCAACAGACGTTGACGTTTATCTTGCGGTACATCACCGCTGAGTGCTGCGGTTTTATAGCCATTGGCGTTGAGGGTGTCATCAAGCCGTTCCGCACATCGTTTTGTGTTAACAAAAATTATGCTGCGTTGTGGCTGGTACTGATTCAATATGCCGATTAACAAGGGAATTTTTTGCTCATTAGACGGGCAAAACGCGCTTTGCTGTATGGCTTTGGAGGTGACTTTTTCGGTCTCGATACGGATCAGCACCGGATTATTCATGTGTTCATAAGCCAGTTCTGTCACCTTATAGGACAAAGTCGCCGAAAACAGCATGTTTAAACGCTGGTCTGGCGGCGGCATGCGGCGCAATAAATAGCGTATGTCTTTAATAAAGCCCAAATCAAACATGCGGTCGGCTTCATCCATCACCGTGACTTTTACGTTGTCCAGGGTGAAGGCATTCTGCCGGTAAAAGTCAATAATTCGACCGGGCGTGCCGATGATAATATCGACATTGGACTTTATGGTATCCAGCTGTTTTTGGTAGTCGGTGCCGCCGTAAATCAGCGCAAGTTTAAAGTTAAGATGCTTGCTCAGTTGTAAGGCATCCTTATGGATCTGAATGGCCAGCTCCCGTGTCGGCGCAAGAATAATCGCTCTGGGATTTTTAATTTTTTTGCTTTTGGCCACGGCTTTTGGCGCTGACTTGTCTACTTCGATAGCATCATCGGTTTTATCTTCTGCATCGTCGTCTTCGGCATCATTAATTAAATACTGAAAAGTGGCCAGCAAAAAAGTGGCGGTTTTTCCTGTCCCTGTTTGTGCTTGCCCTGCAATATCCTTGCCCCGCAATGCTAAGGGCAAGGCTTTCTTCTGGATCGGCGTACAGTGATCAAAACCGGCATCTTTCAAGCTGCGTAAGATAGAATCAGACAATTCAAGATTGCTGAAGCGAGTTTCTGTTAAATGTGTATTTTTCATAGGCTAATAGCATAACGTAAAAATCAAATTGGCTGAAATTGATTGACTAGCAAGGCCATCCCTCCTATAGTTTTAATTTTTAGAATTTTGGAGAAATAGTGTGAGCGATTCAGTCCTTCATGTAAGTGATAGTGAATTTAACGAAACTGTTATTAAAGCTAACGGTCCCGTATTGGTTGATTATTGGGCTGAATGGTGCGGACCTTGCAAAATGATTGCACCGATTCTGGATGAAATTGCTAAGGACTATGCTGGCAAATTGACTGTTGTTAAATTGAACATAGACGAGAATCCAGAAACGCCACAACACTATGGTGTACGCGGCATTCCGACGCTAATGCTGTTTAAGGATGGCGAAGTGGAAGCGACTAAAGTTGGCGCTTTGTCAAAATCCCAGCTTGCAGCTTTTCTCGATAGCAATATATAAAACATGACCTCCATGGATGGAGCGAATGCAGAATGATTACCGGGAGCAATCATTGCCCCATACTCAGCCTTTCACAAAATATTGGACGGGGCTGAGTACTTGAGTTACACTTACACCGTGCGATAGTCATGCGCACTCAATCTATTATATCGTCCGATAAACCACATCCCTGAATTTATCCTATCTTGGTCGTTACGGTTTAATACCGTATATACTTTTCCTTGAGTTGTCCTTTTATGAATCTAACTGAGTTAAAACTAAAACAAATAAGTGAAGTTATTGAAATCGCCGAGTCCCTTGGACTTGAAAATGTTGCCAGATCCCGCAAGCAGGATTTGATTTTTGCCATTCTGAAAAAACAGGCAAAAGCAGGCGACGATATATCTGGCGATGGTGTTCTGGAAATTTTACAGGACGGTTTTGGTTTTTTACGAACGCCGGGCTGCTCCTATTTAGCAGGACCTGACGATATCTATGTTTCACCCAGTCAAATCAGACGATTTTCTTTAAAGACCGGCGATACGATTAGCGGAAAGATCAGACCGCCTAAAGATAACGAACGTTATTTCGCAATGCTCAAGGTTGATCAGATCAATTTTGAACCCCCCGAAAACACCAAAAATAAAATCACCTTCTCAAACCTGACTCCGCTATTTGCCAAACAAAGATTTGTTCTTGAACAGGGCAATGGCACCAGCGAAGATTTGACCGGACGAATAATAGATTTAATAGCCCCTATCGGAAAAGGCCAGCGCGGTTTGATTGTATCGCCGCCTAAAGCCGGTAAAACCATGATCCTGCAAAGCCTGGCTCAGGCAATTGCGGAACAGAATCCCGAGTGTTATCTCATTGTCTTACTGATAGACGAACGTCCTGAAGAAGTAACAGAAATGGAGCGGTGTGTTCGCGGCGAAGTCATATCAAGTACATTTGATGAACCGGCAACCCGGCACGTACAGGTTGCAGAAATGGTGATCGAAAAGGCGCGTCGTCTGGTTGAACATAAACACGATGTAGTTATTTTGTTAGACTCGATTACCCGTCTGGCCAGAGCTTATAACACCGTCGTTCCTTCTTCAGGAAAGATATTAACCGGTGGTGTTGACGCTAACGCACTGGAAAAACCCAAGCGTTTCTTCGGTGCGGCACGGAATATAGAAGAAGGCGGCAGCTTGACCATTATAGCCACTGCGCTGGTTGATACCGGATCAAGAATGGATGAGGTGATCTACGAGGAATTTAAAGGTACCGGCAACATGGAATTGCATCTGGATCGCAAAATTGCCGAGAAAAGAATTTATCCTGCGATCAATATCAATCGTTCCGGCACACGTCGGGAAGAATATCTGGTCGATCCCGATACCCTGCAAAAAACCTGGATCTTACGCAAGATTCTTCAGCCCATGGATGAAACAGCGGCTTCAGAATTTTTGATTGGTAAGCTTAAAGACTTTAAAACCAACGCAGAATTTTTTGATTCGATGAAGCGGTAGTTTGCAGGGCGCGATAGCTATAGCGTATTGCGCCCAAACATACGGTGCAATACGGCTAACGCCCCATTTTCTGCGGCCTGTTTTAAGCTGCTCATCCATTCTAGTATTCCGATGCCTAACGTTACGGTAAGGGGCGCGCCGCTCACTGAGCTTAAACGAAGCCGCCGAACCTTGATAAAAACAAAACTTCAAAACCGCCAACGGGCGGCGCGTCCCTTTGACCGCATTGTTCGCGATTGACGCGGTTCCTATCGTCACCGCATCCTACGGCCCTATTGCGCCCTATGATTGCGTCTTATCGCGTTGCCTTCAGAGGCCCGACACGGCGCGAATATTCATCAACTTCCGGTTGTGATTGCGCCTGCACGCTCGTAATTCACGACAATGACGCCATTCGGGGTGACTTTGCTTTCCGTCACCTTGAACGCCATCGGGATCGTGCCATCGGCAAACAACCGCTTTCCAACGCCCAACGTTATCGGATATATCATCAGCCAGAACGCATCGACCAAATCATGCTTGATAAGCGTCTGAATGAGATTACCACTTCCCCAAACGTGCAAATCCGGCCCTTGCTGTTGCTTGATTTTGGCGACTTTTTCTGCAATATCTCCGTTTAAAAACACGGACGGCTGCCATTCGCCAGACGTCATGGTATTCGAGGCGACGTACTTGGTCGCCGTGTTGACGCCAGGCCATGCGTCCGCATGTTGCGGCCAGTACGGCGCCCAAATTTCAAAGGTTTTGCGCCCTAACAACAGGTCGAACGGCATGTTCATCTGCCTTCTCAGGGCCGTTCCAAGAATCGCGTCGGAATATGGCGCTATCCACCCGCCATACGCGAAGCCGCCGCTGGTATCTTCGTCTGGCCCGCCTGGGGCTTGTATGACACCATCAAGGGAGATATGTTCAAGCACAATAACTTTTCTCATGACTGAGTTCCTCCAACATCTGGATTACTATCTGGTTGCCTCGCAAAATTGCCGAGAAAAGAATTTATCCTGCGATCAATATCAATCGTTCCGGTACTCGTCGGGAAGAATATCTCGTCGATCCTGACACCTTGCAAAAAACCTGGATCTTACGCAAGATTCTTCAGCCCAAGGATGAAACAGCGGCTTCAGAATTCCTGATAGGAAAACTTAGAGACTTCAAAACGAACGCAGAATTTTTTGATTCGATGAAGCGGTAGTTTCATAAAGCAGGTATGGGTCTTTAAAGTAGTCCCTTTCTTTTTTATAGTAGTCGAAGCATTGGCGGTCAGTATTTTCAGAAGCAATCAGCTAGCAACTTTATCTTCCGATGTTAGGGCGCACAACCCAAAACAAGCCAAATAGCAAACCAAAAATTAAACCAGCAATAATTACAGCATGTTTTGTATTCATTTTACTCCATTACAACTGGATTAAATCCGAGTGCCTAACGTTACGGTAAGGGGCGTGCCGCTAAAGGAAGCCGAGGAACCTAATAAAAACAGAACTCCAAAACCGCCAACGGGCGGCGCGTCCCTTTGACTGACTTGTTATGCGTGATTAGCATAGATATGCGAACTTATAACGTCTGCCCACATAAAAACATGCTCGCCAACAGGAGTGCCTTGCTTGTTGGCTTCTTCATTTCCCATGCTTGCAATCTGTTGAAGACTATTTTTAAGCGATAAATATATATCCCGCCATATTTGGTACTCCATTTCAGATGGGCGACGCCCATCTGGTTCTCTATATAGTTTAAGCTCTTCGTCAGCTCTTGCTCTATTGCCATGATGCTTGAGTAATAAATGTGAATATATTGTTCTGACATTACCGACCCAATATCTATCTGGGTTTAGCATCATTGCGATTTCTGAGCCAAGACTGATTTTAAGATATGGCATATTAGCTCGATAAATTGTATTCGGAACATGATTTGCATCATGGAGAGCTGTGAGGTTGTTAGCTAGGTTGAAAACAGATTCTTTGCTGTTGTTATTCAAAACATGAGGCCCAAGATTATGCTCGGAAGCACTATAATTGCCTTCTGGACGGGATATACCAAGTGCTAAATTTGCGTATCCATCTATATTCTGTGATTGGACAAGCTGGGCTAACTCTTTATGAGCTACAAATCTTTGTTGGTAGTCAGTAAATACAACATCCATTTTAATATCGGATAGCACAATTAGTACCTCGGCTTATAAGGCATAACGTTAGTAGACACCTTTTTAGGTGTATATTAAATTTAAATTGGCGGTGTATAATGTCACCTCGGCAATCCGTTAGGCTAGATTCTATAGTAATTACATTATTGATAGCAACCTTTTAATGCCAAATAAAAATACACCTCCTAAACTGCTTGACCAAGTGCGTGATCGCATTCGCGTTAAGCACTACAGCATCCGTACCGAAACGCAATATGTGCAATGGATCAAACGGTTTATTTTGTTTCATAACAAACGTCATCCCCAAGAAATGGAGGGCGCGGAGGTGGAGGCGTTTTTAACGCATTTGGCGGTGGATGGACATGTATCGGCTTCGACGCAGAATCAAGCTTTATCGGCGCTACTGTTTTTGTACAAGGAGGTGTTGGCGATAGATTTGCCGTGGCTGGATAATGTGGTGCGGGCTAAGCAACCACAGCGCTTGCCGGTAGTGCTGACGCGCTCTGAGGTGCGGGAGGTGCTGGCGCGGATTAAAGGTATGTATGGGCTGATGGCGAATATGCTGTACGGTACAGGGATGCGCCTGATGGAATGCGTCCGCTTGCGGGTTAAGGATGTGGATTTTGAACGGGGCGAGATTCTGATCCGTGATGGCAAGGGCGGTAAGGACAGGGTAACGATGTTGCCGTCTTCGGTGGTAACAGGATTGCAAACGCATTTGGAACAGCGACGGACGTTGTTTGAAGATGACAAACGTATCGGCAAGGCGAATGTTTTTTTGCCGGACGCGCTGGCTCGAAAATATCCGAATGCGGGAACAGAATGGTGCTGGCAGTATATTTTTCCTTCCGGCAGTTATTCGGTTGACCCACGCAGTGGCCTGGAGCGCCGCCATCATATTGACGAGAAATTATTGCAACGGGCGATGAAAAAAGCGGTGCAAGCTGCGGGGATTGCCAAACCGGCCACGCCGCATACCTTGCGGCATTCATTTGCGACACATCTGCTGGAAGCGGGTTACGACATCCGTACGGTGCAGGAATTGTTGGGGCATAGCGATGTCTCCACAACAATGATTTATACGCACGTTCTTAACAAAGGCGGCAAGGGTGTAACAAGTCCGTTGGATCTGTTAAGCATTTAAAAACGATCATGCAATCCTTGCTGGTCGAGGCCAACAGTACTGTAGGGCAGTTTCGCAATAAAGTTACGAGCCTAGGGGGGCTTAAAGGCTAATGATTAGGCCTTTGGCGGCACATAGCCTTCCGGCATTTCATTGTTACCTTCAAACAGAAACTTGGTTCTTTCTTCTGCCAAAAATGCCCTAGCTTTGGGGTCAAAACTGGCCAATTTTCCCTCATTAATCAGCATGGTTTGCTTGGCTAACCATTCTTTCCAGGCTTGTTTGGAGATTTTTTCAAATATTTCCTGACCCTTAGGTCCTGGAAATGGCGGAGCATCCAAACCTTCGGCTTCTATTCCCAATTTTACGCATTTAACCATTCTAGTCATTTTATTCTCGTGTGTGATTGAACGACTGCAAGGATGCAGGAGGTAGAGCAATGCAGGAGCAATTGCCGAGCAGCAGCTTAATCGGCGCCGCCAAGCCAAGATTATTAATCTGTTCAACTTTATACCAGACAGATTGATTGGCTTCCATCACAAAATTTATAGGGTTATTGGTCTCGATAAGCAGCGGCGTATAGTCCAGATGGTAATGGGAAAAAGTGTGGCGCTTGGTTGCCAGTGATTGCTGTCCAACAATGGGAATATTTTTTGTTAGGCACCAATCATGTGCCGCCTCAATGCTGTCAAATTCCGGAAGACTCCATAAACCGCCCCATATGCCGGTGGGCGGCCTTTTTTCCAGTAATATCCGGTTGTTGTTATCACGCACCAATAAAAATGTAACTTGTTTAGCAGGTAAGGTCTTGGCGGGTTTCGGCGTTGGGAATGCCGAGATATTATTGGCGATTCTGGCCAGGCAGTCGGTATTAAGCGGGCAGGACTCGCACACAGGTTTAGTGCGAGTACAGATGGTTGCGCCCAAATCCATCATGGCCTGGGTATAATCCGCGACGCGAGCTATGGGGGTCAGGTGGGCGCTGATTGCCCACAGCTGTTTATTGATCGCGCTGTTCCCCGGCCAGCCGGAAACGGCTTTAAACCGGGTCAGCACCCTTTTGACATTGCCATCAAGAATCGGGTGGCTTTTTTTGAAAGCGATGCTCAATATTGCTCCCGCAGTTGACAGGCCTATGCCGGGTAATTCGATGAGCTCGTGCAGCGTATCCGGAAAGTTTCCTCGTTCAAAAATAAGCTGTGCAGTTTTGTGCAGGTTGCGGGCGCGCGCGTAATAGCCCAAACCGGACCAGAGATGCAAGACCTCATCAACAGGCGCATTCGCCAGGCTGGCTATATCAGGGAACTTTTCAATAAACGTATTGAAATAAGGAATAACGGTAGTGACCTGGGTTTGTTGCAACATTGTCTCGGAAAGCCATACGCGGTAAGGCGTAATGTCCTGTTGCCAGGGCAGGTCTTTGCGGCCGTGTTGATCAAACCAGGCAAGGACGTTGTGTTGGAATACTGATGGATTCATTGATGGTAGTTATAAAGTGTAACCGCAAGGGCTAGTCCCTTGCAGTTATAAAAGCAACCTGTCATTTCTGCTTATTTAAAAAGCCCTTTAACAGATCACCAACACCAGGGCCTAATTTCTTGTCGATTTTATTGATCAGTTTTTCAATCTTGGCTTTGTTTTTATCGGTTAATAGCGATTCGCTATATCAATGGAATAAGTCGGCTTGCTGAGTGTTCCGTCAATATTGATAGTTGCGGCGGCTTTGATTTGTTCCGGTTCGGCGGCTGTGGCCTCTGCCTTCAACAGTTTGGCATCGACTTTATAGTCCAGCGCTTCTGAGTTCAGGTTTATGGTGCCCTTGCCGTTAACATGTAATTTGGAGGAATTGGCAACAAGGTCATTGTTTTGAATGATGCCGTTGGTGACGGTTGCCGTACCGCTCATTTCTGAAAATAGCGTCTGGTCATTTTTATTGTCTGTGGGCAAAGCGGAACCTTTAATAAGTGCTTTGCCGCTATCAATTATTTTTTGCAGATTAAAGCCTTTAATAACGGAATCCTTAACCAGGAAACTCAATTGGCCATTGAGTGAGGATTTAAGTTCATCATTCTTGTTGCCCTGTCCCTGTAATTGCGAGGTTGCGTTAACCATGCCGCTCAGCTTCGCTTCGCCCTTATAGTCCTTCAGTAAGGGTTCAATTTGCACATGGTCTAATTTGTCGGTTACAGCCAGAGTCGGCTTGTTATTGCGAGTATCCATGCTGAGATTGCCGGAATAGGCCCCCTGATAAAACTGATTAACGGATTGTTGCGTGTTAACAATGCCGTTTTTAGCGCTTAAGTTTAGGTGGATGCCCTGCATGTTTAAGTTGCGGATTTTAAGTTTCCCCAGCGACACAGAGCCGTTGGCATCCAGTTTTCTCAAGGTCTCGACAGGCAAAGCGTTAGCTCCTGCCGCCAAGGCGATGGCCGGGCTTGCTATTGGCTTGGATGATTTATCGGGAGCGGACAAATAGCGGTCAGCATCAATAGCATCAGCTTCCAAATTAAATGCGATAGCCGGTAAAGCAAAGTCTTTAATGCTGGCGGAACCTTTAATATGGGTATCATCCAGCGTCATTACCAGATTTTGAAGATTCGCCGAATCTGCCGTGGCTTGCAGGTCAAAGTTGACTGGCCATGTTGCTCAGGGCATTGGCATCCTGCATGGCAGGCATCGCGATGGCCAGTTGCTGCATGAGCTTCGCAGGGCTGAATGGTGCAATGGTAACAGGCCCCTGGAAAGAGGGTTTATCCTTAATATCGGTGCCGGTAATTTCGGCGGAGAGCGTTACATCACCCGATTTGAGTTGTAATCCGGAAATTTTGGCAGTCTGTTTGGCCATATCCAGTGCAACATCTTTGGCGGATAATGTCGTAATAATCGATTTGCCGGGAATGGTTTCGCCTTCCGTTGTTGTTTGCAGATCAGTATTAACCAGCAAAAAAGTATCGAGCTTTTCATTAACGGTGAACTCGGTGCTTAGTTTTATGGACTCCTTAAGTTTGGCTTCGTCATTCAAAACAACCAGGGAAAGAGTCACATCAGCCGGCTCATCAAAGGTGAATTGATCGGTATTAAGATTAAGGTCCTTTATTTCGATGTGTTTTCCGGTTTGCTGGTTGTCCCAGTTAACATGGGCATTTTCTATGGAAATGCCACCGATAGAAAAAGGCGCTTGATTGCTCATCCTGTATGCCGCTGTTAGTGGCAGGTGGCGTTATTAGTTTAGAGTCATCAGATTTAGTTAAATCGTCCCAGTTAGTAATGCCCTGTTTGTTCTTTGCGAGGTTCAGCGCAAGACCTTTTAAGACGATACGCTTGACTTCTATTTTTTTTGACAGTAGCGGCAGCAATTTAACTTTTACTTTGCTTTCTGCTGCGGTTGCAAAGGGCTTGGTCCTGAAAACCTTCAGCATTGCCAAGTGCGATTTTTCCTGTTGAAATGCCAATCCAGGGGAACATGGATAATTTTAAGTCACCTTCCAGTGTCAGTTCTCGACCGGTGTCGTCTTTAACAGCGGCGGAAATTTCGGGTTTGAAATTATTCGGATCAATGAAAAATGGCAAGCTACCGATGGCAATTACAATGAGTAAAATTGTTGCCAGTACGATTTTAAAAGGTTTTCCCACAATTTTTTCCTTGTGTTAAAAAAGTGATAATGATTGCATTATGGAATATGATTCCAGTTTATGACAGTCGTTGTTAGTTAAATTCTAGCCGAAATCAATGATTTTGTATCGGGTAATAATTATTAAAGAGGGGTGGAATATGTTGTTTTTAGCTAAATTTGCCGGAATTGCTGTTCTTGTCTGGTTTTATTTAACCGCAAAAGATAAAGGCGAGCAGCCATTTAAGTGGGCTATTGTAGGACTAATAGGTTATTGGATTGCGTGGTGGGCGGTTAAGCTGACTGTTGTTTCTCGCTTTGATCGGACTCGTTGCCAAAAATGGTATGGCCATATTTATAGTTATTCAGATACCCGCTCTTTGCGCAGTTGGTGCAGCTTTTTTAATCAGAAAAAAAATGCTGGCGGATATTCGCTGAAAAATAACCAGCATACATAAAAAAGGCGCATTGTGTTCGCACAATGCGCCTTTAATCAGATTAACTGCTTTATTTACAGTTTATCTGCATTTTTATCCAGGTATTCAGCAACACCTGCAGGGCTTGCATTCATGCCTGAATCGCCTTTATTCCAGCCAGCAGGACATACTTCGCCATGTTCTTCGTGGAATTGTAACGCATCAATCATACGCAGCAATTCGTCCATATTACGGCCTAAAGGCAGATCGTTAACAACCTGATGACGAACAACGCCGCTACGGTCGATCAGGAAAGTGCCGCGGTAAGCAACGGCGCCATCCGCTTCAACATCATAATCTTTAGCAGATGGAGTGAGACAAATCAGCTGCCATTGTATAACGGACAGGGCCTATGCCGCCTTTGTTGACAGGTGTGTTGCGCCATGCGTTGTGGGTGAAATGAGAGTCTATAGATACCGCAATAACTTCAACGTTACGGCTTTTGAATTCATCTATACGGTGATCTAAAGCGATCAGCTCACTTGGACAAACAAATGTAAAATCTAACGGGTAGAAAAATACGACCGCATATTTACCGCTAGTGGCTTCAGAAAAGCTGAATGAATCAACTATTTGACCATCGCCCAGAACGGCAGGAACTGTAAAATCAGGTGCTTGTTTACCGACTAATACGCTCATTGATTATCTCCAAAAATATTGAAAAAACAAAAGGTTATTGACTTATTATTAGCCACTGAGGCAGTGGTATAGTCGATATTCTACACTAAATTAGTCGGTAATTGTCTAATATTGTTGATATTTTTAGCTTGCTTTTATTGTAACTTTAGCGATAATTTGTAATTATAGGATTACACGAATAGCAAAAGGATTACAAGAGTAGTAAAGCTTTATTTTTTAAAGATGCTTTAAAGTTGTCAGCGAAGCTTTGCCGTTAAATTCAATTATAATTCTTTCGAGGGGGTTATTCCATGGCAAAAAATAAACATATTACTGAACCGGATGTGTTTGGTTATCAGGTGCGTATCGTAAGACGCGGCAAAGAAAGCAGCCGTTATTTTTCTCATAAATTGTGGGGCAACAAAGGCAAGTCTTTGCAGGCCGCAATTACCTGGCGTGATCAAATGCTGGTCGTTTTAAAAGGCAGTAAAACACGCTTTCTTAAGCCGCCCAAAAATAAAACCACGACCGGCGTCACTGGTGTATCCAGAACCATCAAATATGATCATCGTAAAGATAAAAGCTATCTGTGCTATACCGTTTTTTGGGTCAGCAACGGCAAATCCAGAAATAAAACCTTTCAGGTTGGCAATGTAGAAAAAGTCACAGCAGATGATGAATTGCATGCATTTCGTACGGCCCGTCTGTTCAGAAGCTGCTATGAGTTTGCAATTGATAATGACATGCAATTTTACGATAACAAATTTGTTGGTTGGAAAAAACACCGGCTTTATGATGACGAGAATTTAAACGCGGTATAAGCGTATTTGATTTTGATCCTGATAATAAAAGCGAAGGTTTCACGTTAGATGATGGTGGTCTATCTATCGGTCTTTTGTGGAAACACAGTTTCTGGGTAGCCCTCAGTAAATAGCTAGCTTACCAAGCAGAAGGCATTCTTTGCGCGGCTAAAGTTCGATGCGGATACCCAGCTCAATGACACGCTCGATGGGAATTTTGAAAAATTCTATCGCGCTTGAAGCATTGTGGAATAAAAACCTGAATAAGGGTCTGCGCCATTGAGGCATGGGGCTTTTTTTCCGGAAAGAGATTCGCTCACTACCGATAAAAAATGATGCCTGATTGAAATCGATGTTCAATCCTTCTTGAGTACACTGCTCTAAAGCCTGTCTTACATCAGGACTTTGCTGGAAACCATAGTAAAGTTTTACCCGGTAAAAATTCTGATTATTGCCAAATGCGCGAACCTTGATCCGGTGTGCTACATCAACGTAGGGCACATCTTTAGTGACAATGGTCAATACAACAATTTGTTCATGCAGTACATGGTTATGCTCAAAATTGTGTAAAAATACCTGCGGTACGCCATGCAGGCTTTTAGCCAGATAAATGGCTGAACCTTTAACGGTTACGGGCTGATGATTTGTTATCTTATCTTCCAGATCCTCAAACAGCAGACGCCTCTCATCCAAATATTCCGCCAACAAGGCACGGCCTTTAATCCATGTGGTCATCATTAAGAACAGCACAGTTCCGATAACCAAGGGTAACCAGCCTCCAGATGGTATTTTTAAACTGTTAGAAGAAAGAAACAAAAAATCTATGGTTAGAAAAGTCGTCAAAAAGGTAACGCTAACCGATTTTTTCCATTGCCAAAGCCCTTGAATGACGATAAACGCCAAAACAGTATCGACAATCATGGTACCGGTAACGGCAATGCCATAAGCAGAAGCGAGTGCCGATGAAGACTGAAAACTCAATACCACTACGAATACCGAAACCATCAGTAACCAGTTGACCGCAGGAATATACACTTGTCCCACTTCATGACCCGAAGTGTGTAAAATATCCATGCGAGGACAGTATCCCAGTTGTATGGCTTGTCTTGTGACTGAGAATGCGCCGGATATTACTGCTTGAGAGGCAATGACTGACGCCAATGTTGCCAAAATTAATAGCGGATACATCGCCCATGCTGGTGCAAGCAAATAGAATGGATTTTTTACAGCCTCAGGGTGCTCAAGGAGTAACGCTCCCTGTCCAAAATAGTTGAGTAATAAGGCAGGGAAAACAAAGCTGAACCAGGCGTAGCGAATGGGTTTCAGGCCAAAATGTCCCATGTCGGCATAAAGCGCTTCAGCGCCGGTTATTGCCAATACCACCGCCCCCATAATTAAAAAACCGTGCCATCCCAATTCCATCAATAAATGAATGCGCGTAATAAGGGTTAACCGCAGCCAGTACGCCGGGAGCGTTGCTAATATTAATTACACCAAGACCGCCCAAAGTAACAAACCAGAGACACATGATGGGTGAAAACATTTTCCCGACGGTGCCTGTCCCTTTAGCCTGCAAAATAAAAAGAGCGAAGAGCACCACAATGGTAATCGGCACTACATAATGCCCCAAGGTAGGCGCAACGATTTGCAAGCCTTCGACTGCGCTTAATACTGAAATTGCGGGGGTAATAATGCCGTCACCGTAAAACAAGGCGGCACCGAGCAAACCAATGGTAATGATAAAGCGTGATTTTTTCGGATTATCCTTAGCACTTTGCAGGGCCAAAGCCATTAGCGCCATGATGCCGCCTTCGCCTTTATTATTGGCACGCATAATAAAAGTGGCGTATTTGGTTGTTACAACCAGGGTTAATGCCCAAAAAATCAGCGATAGCACGCCCAGTACATGGAGTTTATCAATTGGCAAATGACTGCCGAAGATTTCCTTAACGGCGTATAAGGGGCTGGTGCCAATATCACCAAATACAACACCGATTGCGCTTAGCGCTAAAACGGTTACTGGTTGTTTGGAATGATTCTGTGGGCTTGTCGACATGGCAAATATTGAATAGATGAAAAATTAGCAAGAAATTGACTGGGTGCTGCTTTGTTTTTAAGGCAGCGTTATACCCAGTGGAATACCTCAAATTGCAAATACCAGAAACCAAAAGAACCGAGGAAGTTGGCCAGCACTGCCGGCAGGAATCGTAAGTGGGTGGCGAAAGTATAGCTTTTGTCGATGGACATGGCCATGACACCCGCCGATGAACCCACCACGGTCAAACTGCCGCCGATGCCTACCATCATCGCGTTCAGCATCCATTGATCGACGCCTAAGTTCGGATTCGACATAATCGCCGCTGCCTCAAGCAAGTTATTGTCAATGCAGCTGGATACCATGCCTAATATAAAATTGACCCAAGTCGGCGGCAGAGTTTCGTATAGCTCACGCACATAGGACAGCCAGCCGACATGGTTGAGGGCCGCCATGCCCGTGATAATGCCGATGTAGTACATTAAAGTCGCCCATTCAACCTTCTGTAGCTGAACATCAAGGTTAATTTCAACATTACACCATTTTGTCTTTAACAGCCAAATATACATCACCACCAAACCCAAACCGCTACCCAGCGCGAACTCAATATCGACATGCAGCACCATGTTCAGCACCACAGCCCCGATAATCGCGATGGCGCAAACGAATGCAAGGCTAAGCCCGCCGGGTTTGATGCCTTCTGCTGCTGTGTTGGGTTTAAGCAATGTGTCGGTATCGAGTTTTTTCAGGTAGAACAGATCCAGCACCAGGGCGCTTAGAAACCAGCCGAAAATCGCTGCCGGAAACAACATGAGCAAGTCGGTCATATTGACTTTGTCAGCCAAAATAACCATCAAGCTGGTCGATGTGCCGATAAACCAAACACCGCTGTTAGACGAAATAATCGTATTGCACAAGACCAGATGGGTATAACGCGGATTTTCTGAAACGTTGCTGATGGATTTACCGAATATCATGGTGGTGGTCAAGCTGCTGATGAAAGGGCTCAACAGAGCGCATAACAACCCCATCACCCAGAACAAACCTCTCGCTCCCAGTCCCTTATTCATCAACGCTTGATTCATGGCAGCGAAGACGTTGCGCTCGTTGAGAATCTCAACAATCATCCACATGAACGCCATGAAGGCAATCAACCCGAACAGTGATTCTTTGGTCGCCGCCTGCATCGCAATCAAGGGCTTGAATCGCTCAGGATCGTCGCCGCTGAACCAATAGTAAATGCCAATGATGGCTACCGAGGACATCATCATCAAAGCGGGCTTGAACTTGTCCATCGCCAACTGGACTTCGAAGATGATCATCGCCAGGCCGATAACGAATACGCTCAGAACGATAAGCCCAACGGGTGAAAAAGGAATGATAGGGGTAGGCATAGGGTTTTTCGTGCAAAAAGTCTAAAAAATCAAAAATTACATGGCTAACGGGAGCGAAACCACCGCCCCATTCAAATGAGTCAGAATGTAAGCTGGAAGCCTTCGTTGATCAATGTATTATTTTGTATATAGAGTGTAAATAAATCATTAACAAACCACGAAGAAGATGGATTTTTACGGTAGTCTCCTGTGTGTTTCTTCGTGGTTTTATGTAGTGACGCGAGAGAGCTACTGTTTCTCAGTCACGAAGGCTATTTTAGTGATCCCGGAGTGTTGCACGGCAGCCATGACTTCGGCGACTTTTGAATAAATGACATTCTGATCGGCGTATAAATGCAAGCCAATTTCAGGATTTCTTAAAAGCTCGGCCTTCAACGCTGTTTCCAGTGCGGCAAGGTCGGCGAGCGGCAGTTTATTCAGTGTTATAACCCCCTGCGCATCAATACCCAGCTGCAACGGTTGCTCTTTAACATCCGCTGTGGTCTCGGCGGTTTTCGGCAAGGTCACATGCACCGATTGCGTGACTAGCGGTGCGGTCACCAATAAAATAATCACCAGCACCAGCATCACATCGACCAGCGGCGTGACGTTAATTTCGCTCATCGCTCCTTCGTCTTCCGATTGCGGTTTAAAGGCCATGTTTATTCCTTACCGTTAGCAGTTGAGGCGATATGCATAAAACTGACGACAAAATTTTCCAGGCCGGCACGTTGCTGTTTGACACGACGCAAGAAAAAGTTATACGCCAATACCGCCGGCACGGCGACCGCGATACCGATTGCAGTGGCGACCAGCGCGTCGCCGATGGGGCCGGCCACCACATCCAGGCTGGTCGAACCGCTTTCAGTGATCTCATGCATTGCGTGCATGATGCCTAACACCGTGCCGAACAGGCCGACAAACGGCGCAGTGCTGCCGATACTGGCAAGCATGGTCAGGCCGCTTTCCATTGCGTGTTGCTCTTGCTGCATTTGCACGAGCAGCGAGTGTTCCAGTAATTCAGCCGGAACGCCGCGATATTTAAGGTTCTTGCCGTCAGACTGCTGACTTTCGTCCATCCATGCAAACCCTTGCTGTGCAATTCGCGCTTGCGGACCTCTGGCTAACTCTGCGGGCAAGTTTTTTGCCTGCTCCAGATTGGCTGCATCCCAAAACGCCTTGTTAAAGCTCCGGTTATAATAACTGTTCTTTGTGAACTGCCAGATTTTGAAAAGAATCAGCGTCCAGGTCACCACCGAGAAAGCCAGCAGTGTGTATAAGGTACCGTCGATAATAACTTCCGGCGCAATATGATAGGGCATTAAGGTCTCCTTAGTTTTAATGATTAAAAATGAAATTTGTGGAAGCAATTATCTTGTTAATTTAAATTGCAGCGTCTGAACAGCACGCTGTTCAACAGCGACACCGTTAACTATTTTTTCTTTGAATGTCCATTGATTAATGGCTTTCAGCGCTGCATCGTCAAAAACTTCGGCGGGTTCCGCCTCAACAACTACGGCATCTTCAACTGTACCGTTCGTGGTAATAGTAAATTCAATTTTAACCCAGCCCTCGATATGACGATTAGCAGCACGCGCAGGGTACTTGGGCGGAATTCGTTCCAACGGAATGACATCGGTGCTGATTTTCGGCTCACTGCTGACTGCCAGCAGGTGCAGGCCGACTGACGGGTTGCGGTGCTGAAACCGGCGCTGCCGGTGCAGGAGTAGGAAGCGACGGCTTTTCCTCGGCAATAGTCTGCGGTTTTGGCAGTTCAACCTGCTTAGGAATAACCGGCATTTTTTTCTTGACCGGCTGTTTGACAGGTTGTTTTTTCGGCGGTTCAGGTTTTGGCGGTACTGGTTTTGGTGGCGCTGGCGGTGTAATTTCGGCTTTTTGACTCGGCGCAGAAACCAGCGATACCTCCATTATCACCAGCGATGGAGTTTTGGGGAGCTCGGTTGGCTTTAACAGCCAAATACCCGCCATAAGTGCAACAGCAGCACTAAAATCAATAATAATCCACCCATAAAGCGTGGTTGTTCTTCGCCGCTTAAGGCTGCAAATAATGATCGCTTTTTTTGCACTATCGGACTCGTCTCATCACCCGAAGGTGTTAAATTCCGGTCGGCCAAGCCGCCTTCGTGGCTGTTAAATAAAAACATGGAGAATATTACCTTTTTAAACATCGATGGTGCGTTTGTTATGTTCAGATTATGGGCAGAGCTGTATTTTACTTGGCACGGTCACGGTAATAATTGCAGAACATGAATGGCTTAAAGGGATTGAGGTTGTTTTAGCAATTTAACCTTTGCAAACTGCCAAACCATTGGCATGAACGACACAAAAACAATGCCCAAAACGATCTTCTCGAAATTGTGTTTTACCCATTCATTTGAGCCGAGAAAATACCCCGTTAAGGTTATGCTGGTAACCCATAATGTGGCGCCGATTATGCAAAAAATAATGTATTTTGAGTATTTCATGCTGCCCGCACCGGCTACGAATGGGGCAATGGTGCGGATGATCGGGACAAAACGGGCCATAATAACGGCTTTTCCTCCGTGTTTTTCGTAGAATTCTTCGGTTTGTGTAATGTATTCTCGTTTAAAAAATAAAATTTGCTCTCGGGATTTGACGAAATTACTAAAATGCTTCCCGACGAAATGATTGACATTATCGCCCAGCAAAGCTGCGCCAATGAGCAACGGAATGATGATTTGAATATCTAATTTCCCGGTCGAAGCCGCCAATAGACCTACCGCAAAAAGCAAAGAATCGCCGGGTAGCAGCGGCATGACGATTAAGCCTGTTTCGACAAAAATTATCGCCGCTAAAATCGCATAGGTGAGCATCTCGTAATGCATCAGAAAATCTTGCAGCGTCGTCAGTGGGTCTTTGAGTAAGTGCAATAAAAAGTAAATAATTTCCATAAAGGTAAGTTGTTTATATCGTTAAAATGGACAAGCATAAAGTAAAAAAACAGATTGCGCTTCATGCCTGGGCAACTCTGTCTATTATCAATTATAAACGGTAACAGGGTCAGAAAAATTCTGACTGCCGTCAGTCAAACGGCTCAAGCGTAGTTGACCGCTATGGCGACCCTCCAATTTAAGCCTCCGGGTTAAATAAATATAGCCCTTTGCATCCAGTTTTATTTTCGGGCGATATACGCTTTTGGGCTCTACTTTTTCAGCGGCGGTATTCACTGTATCAGGCGTTGATAATGCCAGTCCTTTATTAGCGGATGATTACATATAAATGCAGGCATAATTTACTCAGGTAATCCAGAACGTGCCTTTGCTATCAAAAGAAGCGCTCACTGTTTCGGAGCATTTGTTTGATGGCAGCGCCTTATGGGATTGGCGCAGATGCCCTTCTATTGCTTCAGAGTGATCGTGTGTTTGTTTTTGTTTGGCATCGCATGAAGGTTTTTGCTGTCTTGTCTTTTAAATTGTCAAAATTGCGAGACATAGAAAAGAAATAAGAGCCTTATTCGATTGCACTGAATTAAATAGTCGAACTGAATTATAAAGAGAAAGCTATGGGCATAGAAGGGGAAAACCTAATAGAAAGAAAATATTTTGATACTTTCAATGTGGCTATAATAAGTCCGTTATGATAACGAGGTGGTAGAGCCAGTGCTTGACGTTGTTAATATTCGCGGAGGCGGTGGGTAGTTTGGTGAATAGATAACGCATACGCGTATCGGCGATGAAGTCTGGATAGGGCGCGGCTAAACCTGAATAATTCGTGTCTGGAATTACTTCAGGTTTAACGTGCTCTATCGGATTATGTTTGCTAGTAGTTTACAGTCATGCCGACATTGAACGAACGGCCCATGCCGGGTACCGCAGTTCCCGGAACGCTTCTTTCTCCTATATAAGTGCCGCCTAACGGCAGGGCGTAGTTCTTGTCAAGGAGGTTGTCTATGCCGCCGTCGATCCGCAAATGCTTCCAGGTATAGCTGCTGCGCAGGTTAAGCAGCGCGAAACCTGCGGTTTTAGGTTCCAGGCGGACGGCTTGTACGTCTGTTTTAGGCGCGACTATTTGCGTTTCGATGGTGTTGGACCAGCCGCCGCGTTGATGCTCGAGCGCTACCGTCGCATTGAACGGCATCTGTTGATACAGGTTGCCGCCGGTGTCGTTGTTCTTTCCTCTGACATAATTTAAGACGGTTTTACCGGTGAAGCTGCCGTATTTTGCGTTTTCCAATAACGCTTGGATCCGGAAACATCGACACCGAACAGGTGCGCATCGAAGTTGGCCAGTTGCAGTAAATTAAAGCCGATATGACGTTGGGCTGGTGCACGTCACGCCATTTGCCGGCTGACAGAGTCTCGCATCGATATAGTTTTCGACGTGGGTGTAAAAGGGCGTGATTTTGGTTTCCCAGTCTTCCTGATTGGCATCATGCCAATTGGCTGTGGCGCTGACGGTGTGCGCGACTTCCGGCTTAAGGTTGATGTCGCCGACATAGCCGTTGGCGTCACCCACCCAGTTGTTCATGAACATCGCCATAGGCATCGTCATAGTCATCATTCCCATGCCCATAACACGACCGCGAGACCAGGCAAAACGCTCGTAAAGATTAGGCGAACGGGTTTTTCTGGCTGCGCCCAGTTCATAAGTCTGCATGTCGTTCGAGGTGTAGCGCGCTAATGCGGTCCAGTCGATATTAATGTCGGTTTGCTTTCTGTTTTGGCTGTTAACAATCCGTGCTTCCGGGGTGATTACGCCATAATCCATGACATTGCCGGCATTCATTTCCACAGCGCCGACACGGGCGCCGAGTTGAGTCAGCCATTGCTGGTTCCAGCGGCCTTCCCATTCGGCAAAAAGATCGATGCGGTCGCGCTTTCCTTCATTGATATTCCAGAACGGTCCCGGGCCTTGCATCATTTCATCGGGTTGGGCCGACCGGATCCCACCAGTCGTCCAAACGATAACGCTGATACTCGCTGCCCACGGTAAGCAAATGCTTGTCGGTTATATCGATATTGGCTTTTACCGACAGGCCTTGGTTAACGCCATGCGTATCCATAGGCATGTTACGGGTTGGTGCACTCTTATCTTTAAGGAAGTTCATCTTGTGCTGGGCATCCTCGTGATAAGCGCGGGTTTCCATATTACCCCACTTAAAATTGCTTTTAGTGAAGACATTGGCGAACCAGCTGTCATCGCCGGTCATGTCCATGCGCACGTTGGGGAAGGCTTGATAAGGGATGTTTTGCTGCCCGACCTTGATGACGGCAAGATGATCGTCGTTGCGCAAGGCCAGCGACAGCGACTTGGTTTTCGGATTTATAGGCCGAAGAACCCACCACATCATTGCCGTTTTTTGTATTTAGGGTAGTGAAATTGCCGCCCGCTTTGTAATTACGGGACTGCTACTGTTGAGCCCGTGTACTTGAGCTCGGCATGTTCGTTCGCTATCGAGGCGGCAATATTGCCGCCCCGTGCATCGCCGTTGCTGCGATAAAAGGTTGAGGCCTGTCCTTTTATCAACGGGGCCTCGCCGGCCTCGGCAAATTCGGGATCGGCTGAATTAACGCGAATAGTGCCGCCGATGCTGTCGCCGCCCATGCTGACCGGCGTGATTCCGGCAAGCACTTGGGCGCTCAATACGCTGGAGGGGGCAACATAAGACAGGGCAGGGTTCATGTGATTGGCGCAAGCCGAAATCAAATTCATGCCATCGACTTGAGTCCGCAAACGGTCGTCCGCCATGCCGTGGATAATCGGTCGGCTGGAAATGCCGCCACCGCCGGAGAAGCTCATGCCGGGCGTGCCTTTAAGCATTTGGGCGGTATCGCTGGTAGCGGTTCTGGCCAGAGCAATTTTGGAAGGGTCGAGATAGGAGCCGAACGGCTGATCGATATTGGCTTTTTGAGCTTTGATGGTCAGCATGTCTAAAACCAGCGGCTCCTCTGTCTTTTTTGCACTTTCTTTTTTCTGGCCGGATTTGACGTTGGATTTGTCGGTGTCACTGGTTCGGCAGCAATTCCGCTGCCTAAATAACTGACTCCCAGTAATAGTGCGTATTTTTTCATTTTCTTCTCTAGATATTTGTCAGCGCAATGCTTCATGAGTAATTCATGATTTGGTAATATTGCACATTGCATGCCAGGTTACTAATGCCTTGTAATTATTGGCTTACAGGATTTTTATCGGAGGGAGGGTTAATAAAAGTGCGGCATATGACACACTTTAGTATGTTAAATAACACGGTTTTGTAAAATTTCTGTTCCGGCAGCCATCATGTTTTACAAAGTGCGTAGGAAGTGCTGAACGTAGTGAAGCGTATCAATATTAAGCAGGCAGGATAAAAGCAGAAAGAACTCACGCGGTGTGGAACAGTGGCATACGGGTTCGTCTGTGGCAAAAACTAACAAAAAGATGATGAAAACAGTTAAAATGATTATATTTAACGATAATTCTGTGAAAGCAAAAGCTTGGTAGCTATCCATGCAAACTAAATACAACACTGATGACTTGAGAATTTGTGCGACAAAAGAAGTCATAGCGCCTGTTCAGGTTCACGATGAAATGCCGATTAATGAAACGGCAGCACAAACGACTCTTAAGGCAAGAGCAGAGATATCATAAAATATTGACTGGCGAGGATGACAGACTGCTGGTTGTAGTGGGTCCTTGCTCTATTCATGACCCAATAGCCGCTTTGGAATATGCCCAACGTTTGAAAGTAATCAAAGATGAACTGCAAGACGATCTGGTGATTGTTATGCGTGTTTATTTTGAGAAACCTCGCACGACAGTGGGCTGGAAAGGCTTGATTAATGATCCCGATCTTGATTCCAGTTTCAATATCAATAAAGGTTTACGCATTGCCAGACAGGTTATTACTGGACGTTGAATACACTCGGCATGCCGGCAGCAACTGAATATCTGGATTTAATTTCCCCGCAATACGTTTCAGACTTGATTGCCTGGGGAGCGATTGGCGCAAGAACCACAGAAAGCCAGGGGCACCGTGAACTGGCTTCGGGCGTATCGTGTCCGATCGGTTTTAAAAACTCAACGGATGGTACGATAAAAATTGCCATTGATGCGATAAGAGCGGCCATGAGCCCGCACCATTTTTTATCGCTGACCAAAGCAGGACATTCAGCGATCTTCTCAACCACCGGTAATGAAGATGTGCATATCATATTAAGAGGCGGCAATGGTCGCCCCAATTATGATGCAGTCAGTGTCGAGCAGGTTGCGGAAGGTCTGAAAAAAGCCACATCTAAGACCCAATATCATGATTGATTTTAGTCATGCCAACAGCTTGAAACAATGCCAGCGTCAACTGATTGTCGGCGAGGATGTTGCCGGACAAATAGCGAACGGCGATCACAGAATTATGGGTGTGATGATTGAAAGCCATCTCAAAGGCGGCAGTCAGAATGTTGTTGAGGGGCAAGAATTAACTTATGGGCAAAGTATTACTGATGCCTGTTTGTCCTGGGATGATACGGTACCGCTGCTGCGAAATCTTGCTGTAGCCGTGCAAAAACGCAGAAAGGTAGACATCAAAGCCGGAGTTTAAACGCATGATTGTTTATGTTAATGGTGAAACGCGTGAATATGCCGAAAAAACCAGTGTTGCCGATGTTATCGCGGACATGGGCTTGACCGGTAAAAAAATCGCAATTGAATTGAATAAAGAAATTTTGCCTTTTCAGCAATACGATACCCAACTGTTACAGGCTGAAGATCGTCTGGAAATTGTTCATGCCATTGGCGGCGGCCAGGAGGATTCATTCGTACTTGCAGGAGTCACTTATCATTCACGCTTACTGGTCGGTACAGGTAAATATAAAGATCTGGAAGAAACCCGTCTGGCCATTGAAGCCAGTGGCGCCCAAATTGTTACTGTAGCTATTCGCCGCACCAATATCGGCCAAAATCCGGGCGAACCCAACTTGCTGGATGTTATTTCACCGGATAAATACACGATTCTGCCCAATACCGCAGGTTGTTATACTGCCGAAGATGCGGTAAGAACCTGCCGTTTGGGCAGGGAATTGCTCGGCGGTCACAAACTGGTCAAACTGGAAGTGCTGGCCGATCAGAAAACCTTGTTTCCTGATGTGGCAGAGACCTATATAGCCGCTGAATTATTGGTTAAAGATGGCTTTGATGTCATGGTTTATACCAATGATGACCCGATTGCCGCCAAAAGGCTGGAAGATATTGGTTGCGTGGCGGTTATGCCGTTGGCTGCGCCTATCGGTTCGGGTTTGGGCATGCGTAATCCCTATAATATTTTGACCATTGTCGAAAATGCCAATGTACCCATTTTGGTGGATGCCGGTGTCGGCACGGCATCGGATGCCGCGATTGCCATGGAGTTAGGCTGTGACGGCGTATTGATGAATACCGCGATTGCCGCAGCTAAAAATCCGATACTGATGGCTTCGGCGATGCGCAAAGGCATCGAGGCCGGCAGGGAAGCGTTTTTAGCCGGACGTATGCCCAGAAAACGGTTTGCTTCCGCGTCATCGCCTATCGATGGTTTGTTTTTCTAATTTTGTAAGGGCGCCGGACTGGGCGCCCTTAATGCCCCTTAGTTACCATGCTCTCTTCCGAACAAAATTTCCCGCAAAGAATCCGTAGTTTTATTCGTCGCCAAGGACGTGTCACGCCAGGGACAGCAACTGGCTTTGGATAATCATTGGGCCAAGTACTGCCTTGACCCTAAAGTGGATTATGATTTTGCTCAGGTCTTCGGCCGTGATGCGCCACTGTTTGTCGAAATAGGTTTTGGCAATGGTGACAGTCTGGCGAAGATGGCCGCTGCTAATCCTGATAACGATTATATTGGCATTGAAGTACATCGGCCGGGCGTCGGGCATTTGATGATGCTGCTGGATCAGCAGGGTCTTGAATAACGTCAGAATTTATTGTCATGATGCCATCGAGATTATGGAGCACAAGATTGCCGATAACAGTCTGGCCGGAGTGCATCTTGTTTTTTCCCGATCCCTGGCCAAAAAAGAAGCATCATAAACGACGCATAGTGCGGCCCAGTTTTGTGGACTTGTTAGTCAGGAAATTAAAGGCTGGCGGTTATTTTCATGCGGCAACGGATTGGCAGAATTACGCGGAAGCCATGCTGGAAGTATTGTCGGCGGCAGGCTCCGGTTTAAGCAATACCAGCAATACCGATGATTATTGTGAGCGCCCGGAATATCGCCCATTAACAAAATTTGAGCAACGCGGCATACGCTTAGGCCACGGTGTTTGGGATTTGATTTTTAGAAAGGAATAATAAAGGGATCGTTGTAGGGGCGGATAAATCCTCCCCTACAGTTAACAGTAAGCATCCAGTTGCATGGCTTTAATAATGGTCGCTAATTCATTTTGTTGCCGTTTTAACGGTTCCAGCTCTTTTTCAAGGGCGGCAATGTTTTCTGTGATGTTGCCCTTAGACTCGTTAATTTTTCTCAGCATTTGCAAACGGCCTTCAATTTGTTTTTTATGATCTTTAATTTGATGCATTAACGGCGTCAAAACACCATTGCTCCATGTCGCTGCATCTGTTTGTGCCTGTTTGAGAATGGTTCTGGCTTTGGCGATCAGCGTACTGTAAAGCTTGTTGATAACAATGCTTTGTCCAGACATCGTTGTTTTGGCGCTGGTTCTGAATGCTTCACCTTCTTCAAAAATCTGTTCCAGTTCAAACTGATATTGTTTGATAGAGAAGAGTTGTGGTTCAATTTCTTTAAAACCGCATTCGTCCTTAAATTTTTTGTGTATGGCTTTTACCAGGCGGCGCGTTTCATTGGTATTATCGACCGAGTCCTGTAACAGATCGTGCAATTCGTCAAACAATTTACGCATGTTTTGCTTCATGCCATAGGTTGTCAGGCTCTTCGACATGTCATGTTTGGTGCTTTTGATGATGGCATCAATTTTTTCTTTGGCGAATGAATCAATCAGCGTCTTGGCCTGAACAGTAAAAACCCGTCGGCTTTCCTGAAAATTTTCGATATTGGCTGCGTATTGATTTTGTCGGTCACGTGTTTCGGCCATCAATTTGTCAGTCATGTCCTGATTTTGAAAGTCGATTTTCTTGAATTCCTCCAATTGGCTGACTTGCCAAGAGCTGATACTATTCGAACAAGCCATTTGGATGGCTGGACGGCGGGCAGGTTGAAAAGGAAGCAGCTAATCGAAACGAGGTTCTCGCATGGCCAGAACCGATTCTCTTGAGTTTGGAAAGGAATATGATATGATACACGTTGACCATCCGACGGATCTTTGAATGGCTTGAAAGGAAAACGATGAAAAGCATTGGCAAGTTACTCGTGATGGCCGTGTGTGCGTGCGTCGGGTTGCAGGGCGGCGTCGCCCGGACGGCCGAGATTCGCCTGGGCAATATGAAAGCCGAGAAAATCCTGTTTCTCGGCAACAGCATTACGGCCGTTCCGCAACGCAAAGCCAATCTGGTGGGGCCTGTCCGCCAGCACCGCGGCCAAGGACTATGCTCACCTGCTGGCCGGCGCCATCGACGCGAAGACCGGAGGCAGCTTGACCATGATCCCCACGACCGCGCCGACACCAATCCCGACGGCAGCGTGGACCAGTGCGAATCCAACGTCATCAATATCGCCGACGTCTTCGAGCGCGGCTACGCCTCCTACGATGCCTCGAAGATATCGAAGCAGCTCGCCTGGAAGGCCGACATCGTCGTCCTGCAATTCGGCGAGAACATACCGCCGGCGACCTTCAACGCCGACGTCTTCAAGAACAGCCTGAAAAAGCTCGTGGCCGACCTCAAGGCAAGCAGCAATCCGCACATTTTCATGCCCAGCTACATCCTCGGAGCGAATGCGACCGTGGACGAGATCAAACGAAACATCTGTGCGGAAGATCCGACCCATCGCGTCTTTGTCGACCTGAGCAGCGTGGGCAAAGACCCGTCGAACATGGGCGATTACGGCCACCCCAACGACAAGGGAATGGCACTCATCGCGGAAACGCTGTTCAAGGCGATGCTGGCCCATTCCATCACCGCGCCCGGCGCAAGTAGATGAATAGGGGGGGACTGTCCCGATTTTCGCGGCGAGGAGAACGTTGCGACGCGAATCGGCTTGACCGCCGCGAAAATGGGACTGTCCCCCTTGGTGGGCTGATGAAAACGGGGACTGGCTCCACAACGGCTTGTACCCTCGTGCTACCCAAAATGCCACCAGTTGTGGTGCCTGTCCCCGTTTTCATCGCGTTTTCATCAGCCCAACCCTTTGGTGGACCAGCGATTGGGAGTAGAAATGTCGCACGAAGTTACACGACGCGTGTTTGTGAAAGAATCGGCGATTGCATCGACCGGGGCATTGCTCGGCGCGGCGCTTGCTGCCCAATCGCTGTGCCGATCAGCCTGCGGTGCCGGCCGGCAGTCGCCCGCACCGCCGGGGCCCACGTGGACCGGCAAGATCGGCAAGCTGGAATTGAGTCGCCTGATGCTCGGCGGCAACCTGCTGACCGGCTTCTGCGCACGCCCGCGATCTGCGGTACGTGTCGCAACTGATGTGCCACTACAACACCGACGCGAAGATCATCGAGACCCTCTGCGCTGGCTGAGCAGCACGGGATCAACTCGCTCAACATCCATATCGAGCCAAGCCGACCACAAGGCATTGCTCGCAGTACCGGAAGGATCACGGCGACACAGATGAAGTGGATCGTGGCCGTGTATGCCTCGCCCATGTCGGACAATCCGTTCGAGGAGATTGACCGCGCCGCCAAGGCCGGCGCGGACGCCATCTATCTCTGGGGCGTCGCCGCCGACGGCCTTGTGAAGCAGAAGAACATGGACCTGATGAAGCGAACGGTGGACCGCATGCGGAGCACGGGCCTGCCGATCGGCATTGCCGCCCACATGGCGCAGTGTATCGTCGAGTGCGAAAAGGCGAAGCTCGACGTCGACTTCTATCAAAAGACGTTCCACACGCGCAATTACCCGACCGCGCAAAAGCCGGACGACAACGCGATTTTCGGCGACTACGACAACGCGTGGTGCACCAGTGCGGAAGAAGTCACGGAGATCATGAAGACGGTGCAAAAACCGTGGATCGCCTTCAAGGTGATGGCGGCCGGCGCCATCCCGGCCAAGGAAGCGTTTCGCTACTCGTTCGACAACGGCGCCGACTTCGTGCTGGCGGGCATGTTCGACTTCCAAATCGCCGAGGACGTGCAGATCACCCGAGACGCGCTCGCCAAAGTCCAACGGACTCGCCCTTGGAGGGCGTAACTTAAAGGAGATATTGATGCGATCAGTGCTGTTCTTTGTCGTGGCATTCGCTTTCACCGCGTCTGTATTGGCAGCCGAAACCGAGAAAGGCGTGGGCAAGTTCTGCTCCATCGATCCGGCCCAGGTCAAAGTCGGCGGCGAGATCGGCCGCCGCATCGACCTGACGATCCAGAAGAATCTTCTCGTGATCGAGGTGGAGAACCAGTTCCTCAACGCCGTTTCGCCAGAAGCAGAGTCGGCCGTTCGACTACATCGGCCTCGGCAAACTGATCGACGCCACGGTGAGCTTCGCGCGATACAGCAAGGACCCCAAGGTGATCGAGCTGAAGGACCGCCTGATCAAGGAACTGATCGCCACGCAACTCGACGACGGCTACATCGGCACGTTTCCGGCCGGGATCGCGAATTCGCGACGTCTTTGATGAGCATGAGATGGCCTACAACATCCACGCCCTGGTGAACAATTATCGGTGCTTCCACGACAAGCCGTCGCTCGACGCCGCTCGAAAACTGGCCGACTACATCCTCAAGAACTACAAGAGCGCCATTGCAACGCGGGATCCGCAACTGGTATGCAAAATCGACATCGAACGCGCCATGATCGCGCTGAGCGAAGCCACCGGCGACGCCCGATACCGCGATTACATCGTCGATCGCGAGAATCTGCGCCGCTGGAACTCGCCGATCGACGTGGTCAATGCCGGCCAGTACAGCAGCGGCGACGGCCATGCCTACACGTTCATGAACACTTGCCTGGCGCAGTTGGATTTGTATCGCGAGCAGCCGGACGAGTCGCTCTTGGCCCAAAGCCGTCGCGTCATCGACTATCTGACCAAAGACGACGGCCTGATGATCACCGGCACGTGCAGCCTGGCCGAGAGGTTTCGCAACAACCAAGAGACTCGCGGCGACGTGGGCGAAAGCTGCGCCACGGCCTATCTGATCCGCATGGCGCACTACCTGTTGCAGTTGGAAGGCAAGACGCTCGACGGCGACATCATGGAGCGGGCGATCTACAACGCCCTGTTCGCCGCCCAGTCGCCCGACGGACGCAGCTTGCGCTACTTCACCGCCATCGACGGCCCGCGCAAGTACTATCCCGACGATACCTACTGCTGCCCCGGCAACTGGCGGCGAATCGTGGCCGAACTGCCGGAAATGATCTACTACCGCTCGGCCGACGGCGGCGTGCTGGTCAATCTCTACACGGCCTCGACGGCCGACGTGCCCATTGCCGACGACCTCTCCGTGCGACTGCGGCAGGAGACCGACTATCCGAACTCGGGCAAGGTGGTCCTCACGGTCGAGCCGTCGCGATCGGCGGAGTTTCCCGTGACGCTGCGCATTCCGCGCTGGTGCGAGTCGGCCGCCGTCTCCGTCAATGGCCAACCGGCCGGCAGTCCGGCCAAACCCGGCGATTGGTGTTCGATCAAGCGATCGTGGAAGGCCGGCGACGTGGTGACGCTCGACATGCCCATGAAGACTCGGCTGGTGCGCGGCCGCAAGCTGCAGGCGGGCAAGGTGGCCGTGATGCGCGGTCCGCTGGTCTTCTGCTTCAGCCCCGCGCGTCAGGCCGGCCGGTATCCCGTGTACGCCGGCCAAGGCGCAAACCCGGCCGAGATTCAACGCAGCGTCGACGAAGCCGTCGGCCAGACGAAGTTCGATTGGACCACGCTCGCGGCGCCCGTGCCGGACGCAACGATCCGTCCCGACGGCTTGGCCCTGGAGGTTCGCGCCTGGGGGCCCGCCAGCGACCGGAACAAGCCGGCCGACCTGACGCTCTTGCTCACCGAGTTTATCGATCCGACCGGAGAATTGACCTACTTGCCCAGCGACGATCCGAAGGCGGGCGTTGAGGACGAATTGTCCATGCGCACCCGGCCCCATAGATTCCCTTACCTTGAAAGAGATACTGATGCGATTATCGCTGTTCTTTGTCTTGGCTTTCGGTTTCACCACGTCTGTATTGGCAGCCGAAACCGAGAAAGGCGTGGGCAAGTTTTCGCTCGATCGATCCGGCCCAAGTCCGAGTCGGCGGCGAGATTGGCCGCCGCATCGACCTGGAACCGTTACATTGGAAGTTACACCTGAAGAAGGAGTCATGCTTAGCCTTGCTGCAAAGGATAAGGACGGATTCTACTTTATGCTGCGAAATACCAAAGATAGTGCTACAGGAAAGTTAAATTATAAACAAACACGTGAAGTGATCAAAGAGGAGGGTAATTAATGAACATAAACTGGGTTTACTATTCCGATACCAATTCTCCCGCTGAAGATATTAAGGCTACTCTAGATCGGAAAAACATCGTTTTAACTTCTATTCAAAAAATAGAGGATTTGCGCCAACAAGCTCTAAAGTCCGACCATCTCGTTCTTTTTCTTAAAGCCAATACCCTCTATAACGGATTTGAACTTTGCCAAAATATGTCCGTTCTTTACCCAGAGATTTATATTATCTTAATGGTTCCTGATAATATGGAAAACGCTAAAAAAGCGATGCAAGCTGGAGCTTCAGATATTCTCAGGTTTTCAAGTAATGCTGAAGAAATTCGTGAAGCCATCTTTCAAGCGGAGAAATATATGAATCTCCGTTCAAATAAAGAGAATGGTCATTCCATTAAACTATCGAAAAATAATTGTAAAGTAATATCACTATCAAGTCCAAAGGGCGGGGTCGGCCGAACACTTTTAACGGTTAACCTCGCAGCTTCATTTGCCAAACAAGGTTTAAAGGTGGCCGTTGTAGATGCGGACCTACAGTTTGGAGATGTTTCAATCTACTGTGATTTAAAACAAAAGAAATCGATTTATGACTGGGTAAAAGAAGGTTACGGTCGAACTCATTATTCGATCGATCAATTCATGGAAAAGCATGAGAGTGGCATATCCATTCTGGCTGCACCGTCTCGTCCGGAGTTTTTTGAATCTATCCAAGGCCAGCATATAGAAGTGGCCCTAGAGGAAATGAAGAAAATATTTGATATTGTGCTGATCGATACTCCCGCTTATTTGTCGGAAATCCATTTAAGCTGCGTAAAGAAGTCTGATATCGTCCTACTTCTTGCCATCAAGGAACTCTCGGTCTTGCGCAACAGTAGACTTTATCTTGATACTTTAGAAACACTTAATCTCAAAGATAAGGTAAAGTTTATCATTAACCGTGATGCTAAAAATAAAAATTTTGATACAAAGAAGATCGAAGAAATTCTCGGATTAAAAATCGAGGCTTCACTTCCAGACCAAGAAGATGTAGCTTCTTCATCCATTGATCACGGAATCCCATTCGTCATTTCTCATTCTCGAACTTCCATCGCTAAAGCAGTGTTATTGCTTGCTGAAAAGCTTTCTGGTCATGAAAAAGAAGCATTATCAAGAAAAAAAGAAGAAAAACGGTGGTTTTTACTGAAAAGATAAGGAGGAATATGATTGTCACTTTTTGATAAATACCTAGGAGATCAACCAACAGAAATACAAACAGAGCTTCCGGTTCAACGGGATAAATTAAAAACAAAAGAATTTTGGGACATTGAATCCAGACTTCATAATTATCTTGTCGAAGAAATGAAGAAAAACCCCATACAGGATCGTGATCAAGAACGCAAGAAGATTCATGAGCTTGGACAAATTTTCTTTGAACAAGAAGGTAGCCGTTTAACATTTGAGGAGAAAAATGAGATTATTTCCTTTGTTGAATATGAACTTTTGGCCTATGGTCCCATCACTCCGTTATTAGAGGATCCATTTATTAGTGAAGTGATGGTGAATGGACCTGAACAAATCTATTATGAGAAGAATGGAAAAATTTTACGAAGCTCGATCACTTTCCGTGATGATCTGCATGTCATGCGTGTGATTGAAAGGATTGTCTCCCCCATTGGTCGACGAGTGGATGAAAGTTCACCAATGGTTGATGCACGTTTACCTGATGGTTCGCGTGTCAATGCGATTATTCCACCACTTGCCTTGAAAGGGCCTTCTTTGACTATTCGAAAATTTTCCAATAACCCATTTACCATTAAGGATTTGGTTCGCTTTGGAACATTGAGCAAGGAAATGGCTGAATTTCTTGATTTATGTGTTAAATCCAGACTAAATATTTTCATTAGTGGTGGAACCGGATCAGGGAAGACCTCTACTTTAAATGTTCTTTCATCTTTTATTCCAAATGAAGAAAGGATTATCACGATTGAGGATGCTGCAGAGTTAAAACTAAACCAAGATCATGTTGTATCTTTAGAATCACGACCACCAAATATTGAAGGAAAAGGCCAGATCCAAATTAGGGATTTAGTGAGGAACGCTTTGCGAATGCGACCCGATCGAATTGTGGTCGGTGAGGTTCGAGGTGCAGAAGCATTGGACATGCTGCAGGCAATGAACACGGGCCATGATGGAAGTCTGAGTACAGGTCATGCCAATACACCGAGGGACATGATTTCACGGTTGGAAACAATGGTATTAATGGCCGGATTCGATTTACCCATCAGGGCCATAAGAGAACAAATTGCAAATGCACTGGACCTCATTGTTCAACAATCTCGCTTTAAAGATGGTACTCGTAAAATCACCCATATAACAGAAGTACTTGGGATGGAAGGCGATACTATTGTTCTTCAAGATTTATATACGTATCGTGAGACAGGTGTATCTGCAGATGGAATTATAAATGGCGATTTTGTTTCATCTGGAATTCGTCCTAGTTTTACAGAACAGATGGAGATTAATGGCTTTAAATTACCTTCATCATGGTTTACGGGAGAGTGGTAATGATGGAATGGAACACAATTGGTTATTTAACGGTTATTTTTTTGGGATCTAGTCTATTTCTATGCACAGTAATAATAGGCGTATCGAAAAAAAATCGAATGAAACGACGATTTGAGGTTTTTATTCCTCATTCAAGTTTAGAAATAGAGCAGGAGGAAAAAGTAAAAAAGATCAATCCTTTTAAAAGACTTATTTTAACAATGGCTAAGATGTTTAAAGGGATCCATTTCAGCAAAAAAACAGAACAACTTTTAATAGAATCCGGTAGCACATTAAAGCCGGAGGATTTCTTAGCTTTAAAGATCCTTTCTGGCGCTGGATTCGGATCTTTTGTATTCATGCTTTGGAGCTCATGACTGTTTAGTTTATTGGCTATATTCATTGGTTTTTTTATTCCAAGCCTATATATGAAGCAAAAAAGAACAAAGCGTCTGAATCTTCTTTCCTACCAGCTTATCGAAACATTAGGTATGATGGCTAACTCCATGCGAGCAGGTTTTAGTTTCATGCAGGCTATGCAGCTGGCTGGTAAAGAAATGCCCGCACCGTTAGGTCCTGAATTTGAACGAGTTGTTCGTGAGTCTGGTTTGGGGGTTCCTCTTGAACAAGTTTTGCTCGACTTAGCAAACCGTCTGCCTAATAAAGAACTGGAAGTCGTTGTTCAAGCCATTTTATCGCAAAGGAAAAGCGGTGGGAACTTAGCTGAGTTAATGGAAAAAATGGAAGATACCATACGAGGACGTGTCAGAATATTGGAAGAACTAAATACACTGACAGCCCAAGGAAAGATGTCTTCTTGGATCATTACGCTTCTTCCCGTTTGCCTTGGGCTTTATTTAAACTTTATGAGCAAAGATTATTTCAGCCCAATGCTAGAGCATCCGCTTGGTTGGATGATGATTTTCATCTCAGCTATTTCCCTTATTTTGGGTTGGATACTCATTCAAAAGATTATACGAATTGAGGTGTGAGCAGTTGCTAAATGTCATTTTATATTTTTTCACGTTTGCCTGTATCACATTGGGCATAGCAGGATTCTTGTTCACTCTATATAAAAAGGAAATACTGATTTCGGAGCGAGCAAACCGTTTTTTAGGAGATCATCGTATCCATAAAGAGAAGGATCACGTTCAGTGAAAAGAGAAAAAATACAAGTTATTTCAATCCTTTTGGGATAAAGGGATTGAAAATCTAAATCCAAAGGTTTCAAAAGAAGAACGAAAAAAGCTCGATGCCGTTTTGAAAGAAGCTGGAAACCCGTTTAAGAGTGCAGTTGAATTTCGTCTGTTTCAGTTTGTACTAAGTATTGGACTTAGCTTGCCTATCATCCTACTAGTTGTTCCGTTTTCAGATGATCGAAAAATGGCTTGGTTATTAGGTTTGACTGTTGCATTACTTGGTTTCCGTTACCCTATGTTTTATTTAGGAAAAAAGAAAACAGCAAGGATCAAAGAAATAAATAAAGCAATGCCCGATTTCTTTGATACAGTCAATCTTTTGCTTGAAGCGGGTATGGGACTTGATGCAGCGATCGCCCAAGTCTGCCAGAATACAAAAGGTCCATTATCAGATGAATTTAAACGTACATTAGAGGATATGAAGCTAGGAAAATCAAGACGAGAAGCATTTTATAAACTTCGAAAACGTATTCCTTCTGATTCCTTTCAAAGTATCATCACCTCACTGATCCAGGCAGACCAGTTAGGGATCGGGATGGCAAAAGTCTTAGGGAATCTGACCATCCGAATTAGAGAACAACGCCGTGAGGCAGCACGAGAACAAGCCATGAAGGCACCTGTAAAAATGCTGTTCCCAATGGTTTTCTTCATCTTTCCATCTTTATTTATCGTCATCCTTGGGCCAATGGTGATTCAATTGGTCACGAAGGGTCTTGGTGGATAATGGAGTCCCCTATTTTGGGACTTTTCGATTGGTGGATAATGAACCCTAATCTCTCGCACGAACACATAAAAAAGGCTCTGACATGTCTAAAAAGAACGACATGTTAGAGCCCCGATCGAAACTTTTTTATAGATAATCCTGCTGAAGATTGAACTCTTTTTTAAACTCTGCAAAGTCTAAGTCAAGAGTTTCACAATACTTTTCTACATTGTTAAAAAAATCAAAATCGTCAGTAGGTTGGTCTCTATGCTCATAATAATAGTTAATCAAATTATATAATTCAAAAAATGCCTTCGTTTTTTCCATTGAGATGAACTCCTTTTTTCTTTTATTATTCCAAACTTTTTCAAAAGTATCAACCTTCGAATTGTGAAAAGAAGCACAGCTCGCTGAAGCAACATGAATATTTCACACTTGTTCTTTTGGTTCCAAGAAAACGGAACAAAAAGAGACAGAAGAACCGTCCCCTTGTAACCTTAATGATCCCGGTTCACCATGTAATTCATTAGGTGTTTTAGAAATGTTGTGTTGCGTGGGACTTCTTGTAAGGTTTCCATTGCATGACAGTAATGGTCCCACATTGCTTTTTTGGCACCATTCGCACCTAGGATGGAGACAAATGTGGATTGGTTGTTTTCAGCGTCTTTTCCGATAGGCTTTCCAAGGGTGCTTTGATTTCCTTCTACATCTAGCAGATCATCTTTAATTTGAAAAGCAATGCCCGCATGATAGGAAAATCGTTTCAATGCTTCCATTTCCGGCTCCCTTGCATGGGCGAGAATGGCAGGCATGATAAGAGAGGCTTCAAAGGCAATACCTGTTTTATAAAAGCACATCTTATTCAATTGTTCCAGCGTCAATGGCTCCCCTTTGGATTGCAAGTCCATTGCCTGTCCCTTGCACATATCTGATGTCTTTTGTGCCGTATATTGAATCAATTCAAGGACTGTTTTCGAAGCAAAACCATCAAGTGATGCTTGTTCCTCCACCGCCTTTTGGGTAAGAAAGAGTCCAGTTAATTCTGCTGTTGCCGTGTTATACACCTCATGAAGTGTTGCACGTCCCCTACGAATGGACGCATTATCCTGGGCAGGCAGATCATCAAAGATTAAGGAAGCCGTATGCATATATTCCAATGATCTGAGAAGGGGCAGAATGGTTGACTCTTTTAATCCATATTCATGAACACCCATAACCCAAGTGATGATGGGTCTTAACCGCTTCCCACCACCTTCGAGACTATAGTTTGCCGCATCCACAATAGGGTCAAAATCCTGATTGGCTTTAGAAATAGGTAAGATGTGATTGATACTATCTCTAACAGTCTCAATCGTATCCATAAAATCCTCCTGTTCCTTTCTTTCCCTTTTCAGACTGGTGATCATATGGTCTCGAAGCAGTTTATCAAAAAAGTCAACATCGTCCGCTTTTCTCACCATGTTTTGGATAAGCTTGTTGAAATTTGGATTCCCCGATGAGAATAGCTCCATCACTTCGTTGTATTTTTCCGCTCCCCTTTTTTCTTTAAATCGTTTCAGACCATTTATCGCACGATCCAAAATCACCTCACAGGTCTTGGGATCGGAGTGATACACATGGTGGATCAAATGAGAAATAACCGTCCAATATAATTCAAAGGGATTGATCAGATCCGAACGCTGTTCATGATATTTTATAAAATAGGTATATGGTGTTACACTACCGTCCTTCAAGTCATCAAACATATCCGCAAAATCATCTGCAAGCTGATTGTAAATACCATAATAGAATGTTCTTTGGTCAAAGCCCTCATCTTTAGGGGCACTTAGAACGGAACGAATGATCAATCGTGATGAAGATGATTTTAAAATGACCGGGATATAAAGCTCTTCATTCGTGTAATTTGCATAGGAAAGATCCTTTACACGGTCTTCTTCCTGGGATTGAAAAAATACAAAAGCCTGCTCGAAAAAACTTTTTCTTGTCACTTGTCGCTGATGGGTCTTAATATAGTCAAAAGCCTCTCGCAGTTCTGAATGAATATAGATGATCAGGTCTTTATTATTTCCAGCCCACTCGTCCAATTCTGGAACAGTTCCAGTGATCAGAGTGGTTCGAATCAGATCGGAGTATTGTTTTTCCTCTTGAGAGGATAAGATTTTAGCATCCAAAAGATCGTCAATGAAGGGATAGGTAAGACCATAGGAATAGCCTAGCCTTATCGCTTCGTCCAGTTTCTGAGTACGTTCTTCAGGAGTTATCTCCTCGTCCATCTCTTCAACCACGTGCATGAGGACACCTGCGATAATTTTAATCAGTTTTCGTTGTGCTTGCTCAGCATCCATCCCCTCTGGAATATGGGAGGATACCGTCTTAAGCTTTTCGATCAACCATATAAAAGTAGCTTCAATGCCCTCTTCCTGAGCTTTCCGGTACAACCTAGACAGGCTAAACATTTCCGTTTGATCTTCACGATCTGTTTTCGAGGAATGAGTCAGATGATTTTTCAAATTTTCCACGACATGGCGAACTCTTTTCTGTGTATCAGGAGAGTTCAGGTTTTTGCCTAGATCTCGCATAAAAAGATAAGAAATACTTCGATCTAGATAAGGTTCTAGTTTGCCGGTGTAATCCAACCATTGGATATATTTTTGATACTCCTTTGTATCTGGCCTTCCCTTCCCCCGCGATAAAAAGGAAAAAACAGAATGGATATGGTTCTGTTTCCAAGATTGTATATCTTTTGTTAAGGTAGGAACAAAGCTCTTTTTCTTACACTCCGCAGAAAGTGATTGAAAATATTCAGCAGCCTTCTGTTCAGCCATCATATAACAAATATCGGCATTTATGATTAACTCCTTTTTCATACAATCCAATCCCTCTACTTAATGTTTTCATTTATATGTATATGCAACGCCATTCAAACAAATATTAATAATCGAAGTATTAGTCTATTAATCGAACCAAATAATATTTACATCTATTTCAAAAATAACATCTTTATCGTTAGAAAGCTAAACATAGTTCTCTGATTTATCCTATATCTTAAAAAATGCCCTTAAAACGCCCAAAAATTGAGTTTCACATAATTGTTTTAAAGAGGTTTATTCGTGAAAAAAGAACCCAATCAATTCGATTGGGCTACATTCTACTTCTAGTTACTTTATTCGAATGACATTATCGTACTTCATCAAGAGATTTTGCCACAGTATGTGCAATTGGTTTCCATTCCACATTCTTAAATAGCGCTACGATCGAAATCGGAATATAGGTAAACATAAAAAATGGAAAAGTGATGGTATAAGCGATTTTTTTCCATCCAGAACAATGAATTTTTTTCCATTCTGTCAAGGTTGTAGAGAGACCAATGAAGAACAGGATTCCATAATACCAGAAGAAGGATTTTAACATGGTCATTGTTGTTTCTTGAATAACCCCTTTTCCTTCAATTAAATCAAAAATA